>NZ_LXYI01000089.1 GCF_001650875.1 Sulfitobacter sp. EhC04 | reverse complement strand
CCCCCACGCCAGAGCCGCAGCCCCCGCGCCCCCCGCTGGACAGTCTGGGCTATGCCTTGAAAGGGGTGGTGCGCGTGGATCAGAAGATCTGGGCGATGGTGTCGCATCCCAGCGGCGATCAACTGATGCGGGTGGGCGACGTTCTCAGCAATGGCGCGACCGTCGAACGCATAGACGAGCAAGGCGTGTGGATCGACAACGGGGGTGATGATCTGGCCCTTCTCGGTTTTGTCGAGGAAAACCGTCCGCCCGGCTGACGCCGCCGCGCGACCGATTGGCCACAGCCTTCCGGATTGCGTACGAAAGACGTGCATCGCAGCGGATTATGCGCTAGGATTCAACCCAATACATGGCAAATCCCCGAATGCGGTCATCAAGAACCTGCACCGGGCTTGAGGCAGAGAGCGGTCATGAAACGTATTTTATCCCTGAGGGCGGCAATGCTGGCCCTTTCCATGGCATGTTTTCATGCCCTTGTTTCGGTTGTGGTCACGGCCCCCCCGGCAGCTGCGCAAATTGAACTGGACCTGCGCGATGCGGATCTGCGCAGCTTTGTCGAGATCGTATCAGAGGCTACCAACCGCAGCTTTGTGCTCGACCCCAACGTGCGCGGCACCGTCACGGTGCTTGCCCCCGATACGCTGACACCTGCAGAACTATACGACGTTTTCCTGAATGTGCTCGAACTGAACCGGCTGACCATCGTGCAAGGCTCCAGCGTGGACCGGATCGTGCCAATGAACGTCGCGCGCGAACTGGCCTCCGGCCCGGCACGGACAGCACCCAAAGGGTTCGAGACCCGCGTGATCGAGGTCAATAACGTCCCGCTGGCAGAGATCATCGAAGTGATCCGCCCCCTGCTTCCGGCAGAAGCCGTCCTGTCCCCCGTGCCAGGCTCCAACCTGCTGATCCTGTCTGACAGGGGCCAGAACCATGCCCGGATCGAAGAGTTGATCCGGCGTCTGGATACCCCGCGAGAACGCCCCATCGAAATGGTACGCCTGCGCAACGCGGATGCCGCCGAGGTGCTGCAGGTGATCCAGTCCATGCAGATCGTTCCGGCAGATGCGGCGGTATCCATCGACCGGCGCTCCAATGCGCTGATCGTCTCCGGGTCCGACAGTCTGGTACAGCAGATCCGCACGCTTGCCTCTCGGCTGGACACGCAGAACGCCAATGTCGCATCCCGCGCGGTGGAACTGAATTATGCCGATGCCACCCGCCTTGCGGATGTGGTGACCCGCGCCATTACCAACGAACAACGTGCGGAAACCGACGCGGCTGTGCGGATCATCCCGGAGACACAGACAAATACCCTGCTCATCACCGCCCCACCCGACCAGATGAGCGACATCATCGAGATGGTGCATTTCCTCGATCGCCGCCCCACGCAAGTGCTGGTCGAAGCGGTCATCTTTGAAATGTCGGTCATGGGTTTTGCCGACCTGTCCGCGCAGTTCGGCGCAATCCTCAATGACGCGATCATCGGCGGCGTGGAGTTCTCCCTGGACGGGCGACCCAGCCTGACCAGCCTTGTGTCCTCTGTCCTGAACAATACGACCAACACCGTGCCGACACCCGGCAACGGCGGCTTTTTCGGGGTCGGTGCGCGCAACTCCAGCGGGGAGGGGATCGTCGGGCTGCTCAGCGCCATTGCATCCACGAATTCCACCCGCCTGTTGTCCACCCCGTCGATCATGACCCTGAACAACCAGGAAGCAGAGATCGTCGTGGCGCAGAACGTTCCCTTCGTGACAGGCTCCTTCGCCCAGGTTGGCGAAACCGCCCAGCCCGATAACCCGTTCCAGACCATCGAACGCCAGGATGTCGGCCTGACCCTCAAGGTGACACCGCAGATCAATGCGGACCGCACCGTGCGGATGGAGATCGAACAGGAAGTTTCGAACCTGACCAACAGCACCTCCTCCGCCGGTGGCGAGATCACGGCACGCCGCGCCTTGTCCACGACGGTTCTGGTCCGCGACGGCAACGTCATCATGCTGGGCGGGCTGTTGGAAAACGGGTCCGGTTCCGTGTCGCAGCGGGTTCCGGGGCTCAGCAAACTGCCACTGGTCGGTGGCCTGTTCCGGGGCAAGAACGCCAACAAGAACCAGCGCGTGCTGCTGGTCATGTTGCGCCCGCGCGTGGTCAAGGATGACCATGAGGCTCGCAAGATCACCACCGCGCTTGCCCGTGAAGCTAAAAACGCGACCCTTGCGTTGCAGCCCCTCGATGATGGACAGTACCCAAAGACGCCCAATGGCACCCTGCCCTTCGATGGCGTGGATTTGAACCAACCCTTTGACGCCGGATTTGTCGATGACTTTGCGCAAGACCGAAACTATCCCCCCCTCCCGACCCGACTTAGGTTCAAAGGCGGGCGTGACTGATCCGATCCCGGCCAGACCGCGGCTGCCATTTGTCTTTGCCCGCGATCAGCAGGTAATCCTGGACGGTTCCGATATCATCCTGGGACCGGCCGCCACCCAGACAGGCCTGCGCGAGGCACAGCGGCGCGCGGCGCGCCAAGGGCCACTGACCCTTGTCACCCGGGATGCAGCGGGTTTCGAAGGGGCGCTGGCACGGGTCTACCAATCCAAGGATGACAGCACCGACACCCAGGACACCCTGTCCTTTGACCTGGAAGACACCGGCGGCGGCGGCCAGGGGCCGGCACGTCAGCGCGACCTTCTGGAAGATTCCGGCGACGCCCCGGTGGTTCAACTGGTGAACCAACTGCTGCGCCGTGCCGTTACGGCGGGCGCATCTGACCTGCACATAGAACCCTATGAAGGCGGCCTGCGGGCGCGGATGCGTGTCGATGGCTTTCTCAAGACAGTGATGGACCGCTCTGACGTTCCGGTGAAACGGGTGGTTTCGCGGCTCAAGGTCATGGCCGGGCTCGACATCGCGGAAACGCGCCTGCCGCAAGACGGGCGCATTCCCCTGTCGCTGGGCGGACGGCAGATCGACACGCGTGTCAGCTCGCTTCCCGGTAACTACGGCGAACGGATCGTGCTGCGGATTCTCGATCGCTCGGCGGGGCTGATGGAATTGTCCGATCTGGGTCTCAGCAAGGATCAGGTCACGCTGTTGCACCGGCTGGCGGCCCTGCCAAACGGTGTGATTCTGGCCACCGGGCCGACAGGGGCAGGCAAGACAACGACGCTTTATTCGCTGCTGAAGCTGGCCAACCGTGACGAGCGCAATATCGTCACCGTCGAGGACCCCATCGAATACGATCTTCCCGGCATCTCGCAGTCGCAGATCAATGCCGAGATCGGGATGACCTTTGCCAATGGGCTGCGCGCGACCCTGCGGCAGGACCCGGACGTGATCCTGGTGGGGGAAATTCGGGATGGCGAAACCTCCAGCGTTGCCGCACAGGCTGCACTTACCGGACACCTGGTGTTTTCTTCGCTGCACGCCAACGGGTCGGTGGGCGCGGTGGTGCGCCTGCGCGATCTGGGGCTGGACGATTTCCTGATCGCCGCCACCCTGCGCGGCGTGATTGCCCAACGGTTGCTGCGCCGTCTGTGCAGCGCATGCCGTCGCCCCCATGCGCCAAGCGAAGCCGAGGCCGACCATTTTACCCGGCATGACCTGCGGGTGCCTGATACCATTCATGCGGCAGAGGGGTGTCCCGCCTGCGGCAATTCCGGCTATGCCGGGCGGGTCGGTATCTTCGAGATGATCGAAGTGGGTGAAGCCCTGCGCGCGGCCATTGATGCCGGTGCCAGTGAAGCCGAGATGCGCAGGCTGGCCCTGACCGGTCGGGAAACCCTCATCGGACAGGGCCTGATCGAAGTGGCGGCAGGCCGGACCAGCATCGCCGAGACCCTCCGCGTGGTCGGGGATGTCGCGTGAGAGCCTACGCCTATGTTGCGTTCACCGAAGCGGGGAAACGCAAATCGGGCACGGTGATCGCCGATACCGAAGCCCATGCCGCCGCCCAACTTGCCGAGAAAGGCCTGTTTGTTTCTGAGCTGAATGAACGGCGCAACAGGGCGACCTCGGGCCTGTTCTCCGGTCAGAAGCGCGCCAGCCTGAACCCTGACCTACAGGCGGTGTTCACCCGGCAGATGGCCGTGCTGCTGGGTGCCGAACTGCCCGTGGACGAAGCCCTGGAAGCTGTCCGGCAGGGCGGGCACCCCAGCCTTGATGCGGTAGCCGCAAGGGCGCGCGCGGACCTGATGGATGGCGCGACCCTCTCTGATGCATTGCGACGCACGCAAGCGGGCTTTGCTCCCTATTATGTCGCATCCGTCCGGGCCGGTGAAACTGCGGGAAACCTCGCCGGGGTGTTCAACGAACTTGCCGATCACCTTGAAAACCAGGGGGTGGACAAGGCACAAATCTCGACCGCACTGATCTATCCCGCGTTTGTGGCGGCCGTCGCCCTGCTGGTCTGCGCGATCCTCATGGTCAATGTCGCGCCTGAAATCGTGGCAATGTACGAACTGTCCGATCAGCCGCTGCCCTCCATCACCCAGGTGGTGCTGGGTATCAGCAACTGGATACAGGCAAATTTCACCCTTCTGATGATCGCCCTGGCCTGCCTTGTCGCTTTCGGCTTTGCCTCGGGGCGCGTGCCTGCCATTCGCGCCCAGCGCGACAAGCTGTTCCTGCGGCTGCCGCTGGTGGGCCGTTTCATGCGCCTGTCCGCCGCCGTGCAATACCTGCGCACGCTGGCGCTGGTCCTCAGCAGCAAGAACACCGTGCCGGTCGCCATCCAGAATGCCTCCGAAGTCTTGGATGTGGCACGGTTCCAACAGGAGGCCGCACAGGTGTCCCTGGCCGTCTCACGGGGAGAGACGATGTCGCAGGCGCTGCGCGCACTGACGATCATCCCGCCGGTCGCAAGACAGCTCATTCAGGCCGGGGAAGCCTCCGTCAGGCTGGCCAGCATGACAGAGCGCAGTGCGGTGCTTGTCGAGAACGGCCTTTCCACCGAACGCAAACGCATTGCCGCCCTGCTTGAGCCTGCGTTGATGATGCTGGTGGGTGCGATGGTGCTGGTGATCGTCCTTGCCGTTCTGCTGCCCATCTTCGACCTTCAGGCGGTTGTGGCAGGCTGAATTCCGGTTCCCGGCGCACCGGTCCGAAGTTGCGGGAAAGCCTGCCAGCCTGCCCGAAGTCCACGCCCTGGAACGCCGCGGCAAAGGAATTTCGCTCAACTGCCTGTCGCCTATCCGTCTTCATGCTTTCTAAGGCCTGGATGTGCCTTGGGCGTACCAGGTCAATCTGCTGGCCAACATGCCGACCGCAACATGTAAGATCACGGTCAGACAGGCAAGAACGATCAAGCTGGCAAACATCAGGTCAATTTTCGCGCGGCCATTGGCAAGCAGCATCAGATAGCCAAGACCCCTGGAGGCGCCGACCCATTCACCGATCACCGCCCCGATCGGGGCGTAAACTGCCGCAAGTCGCAGACCTGTGCCAAGACTGGGCAGCGCTTGCGGAATCTGAATGTGCCGCATGAAATGCCACGTGCCTGCGCGCATCGAAATCGACAAATCGCGGTATCCGCTGTCAATGCGGGTCAGCCCGTCATGGAACGCGGAAGTGACAGGAAAGTAGATGATCAGCACCGCCATGACGATCTTTGACCCCATGCCATAGCCGAACCAGAGCGTTAGCAAGGGGGCCAGCGCAAAAACGGGCACAGCCTGGGTAAAGACAAGAATTGGCAACATCAGCCGTTCGGCGGTCTTGGAAATCGCCAGCTGGATCGCCGTTGCAACGCCAAGGATCGTGCCAATCAGCAAGCCAAGCACCACTTCGGTTGCGGTGATCCACGCGTTTTCGACAATAACCACGCGGCTTTTGTATGCGGCCAGTGCAACCCGCCAGGGGGATGGTAGGATGAAGTGGGGCGCTTGGGTGACAATGACCAGCATTTGCCACAGGCCCAGCCCGATCAACAACGCCAGCAAGGTATCGCGAAATTTCATGCGGCGATCCCGCGCAAATACGACAGCAACCGGGCCTGACAGGCGAGCGTTTCGGCGGCGTTGATCTCTCTCAGGGCTGCGGTTTCAGGGGTTGGCCAGTTTTGCGTGCCTTGCGCTGACATGACAGTAATCTGATCCGCCAGACGTGCGGCTTCTGCAGGATCATGGGTGATCAACAAAACGGTGCGGCCCCCAAGAACCTCGGCCGCCAGTTCCTGCATGTCGGCACGTGTACCTGCATCAAGCGCGGAAAACGGCTCGTCCAGAAACACAATTGGGCGATCCTCGAACAAGGTGCGCGCAAGCGCAGCGCGTTGCCGCATGCCACCAGACAGGGAGGCGGGTTTCTGGCCTGAATGGTCTGACAGCCCGACCCGACGCAGAAGGTCGCAGGCGCGGTCAGCATCGGGGGCCACCCCCCGCAGCCGCGCGCCGATACAGACGTTGTCCAGCACGGACAGCCACGGCAGCAACAGGTCAGACTGCGCCATGTAACTGATACGACCCGCCAGAGGCATGCCATCCGTGGCCGCAATTGAGCCGTTGAAGTCGCCGCCCGTCTCAAGGTCGAGGATCAGCCGCAGGATCGTTGATTTGCCGACACCTGACGGTCCCAAAAGGCACGTCCATTGCGCGCCGGGGATGTGCAGGTCGGCGTTGAACAGAACCCGATCACCGATCCGGTGCTGGCCCCTTAATGTGATCCCCGGCGATGTATTCATGCGCCGTTCAGTCCCATTTGCCAGAATCCGACTTCCAGTTTCGTCGCTTTGCCAAACCTGCCCCGCAGGGTTTCGGCACGCGGCGACTGCGACAAATCACCGATCCGGCGCGCAACGGCATTGTCGATCATGGCACCAACATTGGCACAAACCGCCTGATAACCGGGGTCCGCATAGGTCGCAATCCAGGCGGCATAGGGCGTGTCGCGGGCTTTGCTGCCTGCCAACCGCAAGCCGATTTCGCCGTACCCCATGACGCAAGGCGCCAATGCCGCCATGAGATCCAGAAAGTCGCCTTGAACCCCCGCGTCCATCACGTAACGCGTGTAGGCAAGGTTTTCGACAGCTTCCGAGGCGGCAAACAATGTGGCCTCGTCAATCCCCTCGGTCGCGCATGTCGTTACATGCAGCGACATCTCGTGATTGACCAATGCATCGACCGTTCCGGCGCAAATTCTCATTTCCTCAAGGGTTTCGGATTTGACCACGGCCAGCGACCACGCGCGGGCAAAATGGATCAGAAAAACATAGTCCTGGATCAGGTAGTGCAGGAATGCAGCGCGCGGCAGGGTGCCGTCACCCAGCCCCTCGACAAAGGCGTGATGCGTGTAGTCGCGCCATGCGTCACCGGCCCCCGCACGCCACAGCGCGAAGGTTTTTCCATAATCGGGCACCATCAGTTCGCCGTCACGTCGATGGCGATCTTCGACACGGGGTTTTGCGACGGGATCAGACCAACCTCATGCAGGAACGCCTCAAACGTGGCATAGCGACCTTCGTCCATGGCTGTCGGACGCAGAGCAAAGCGTGGCAGCGTATCAACCCATGCCTTGGCATTCAGAGCGTCCTGCAACTCGGCAGAGGTAGCCGAAAAGACTTCCCAGCTCTTTTCGGGGTTGTTCACGATGTACTGCGTCGCCTTTTCGGTCGCGGCCAGAAAGCGCGCAATCATTTCCTTGTCCATCGTCCCGGAGTTGGCGACATAGATCAGTTCATCATAAGACGGCAGGCCCTCTTCTTCTACAAAAAAGCAATTGCCCTCGACGCCTTCGATTTCCATCTGATTGAGTTCAAAATTGCGATATGCGCCGATGACCGCATCGACCTGACCAGACATCAAGGACGGGGATAGTGACCAGTTTACGTTGACCAGTTCCACATCATCCAACGACAAGCCGTGGTGGCGCAGGATCGTGCCCAAAACCGCCTCTTCAACTCCGCCGACAGAAAAGCCAACCTTTTTGCCTGCCAAATCGGCAGGGGATTGGACCGGGCCGTCAGCGAGGGCCAGAAGACAATTCAACGGTGTGGCGATCAAGGTGCCGACACGTTGCAAGGGCAGGCCCTCATGGATCTGCAAGTGAAGCTGTGGTTGATAGGATACCGCCAGATCGGCCTGTCCGGCAGCCACCAGTTTTGGCGGATCGGAAGGATCGGCGGGGGCGATAATGTCAACTTCAAGACCCTGATCCGCGAAATAGCCCAGTTCCTGCGCCACTATGATCGGCCCATGATCGGGGTTGATGAACCAATCAAGCAGAACGGTCATCTGATCGGCGGCCATCAGCGGCGAGGCCGCAAAGGAAAATGCGACGGTCAATTGGGTCAGTTTCATATCGGCTGTCTTTCGGTTGGAGGGGGGTTGCCCATTGCAATCAGGGTGATGTCCCCGCCCCAATAGGAGCGGAGGTGACGGGCGGCTTGCCAGGCGCGCAAACCGGAACGGCATGCAAAGACCGCGCGTTGATTGACGTCTGGGGTGGGTCGTTGATCGGCGAATTGTGCGACGGTGAGCCGCCGCGCCTCTGCGGTCACCGGCGTCTCGGCTTCTTCCGCATCGCGCAGCTCGACGACAAAATCGCGGCCATTGACCTGCGAGGGCGCGATAAACCTGAAATCAGGTTCGGGCTCCGGTGCTGTGTCGAACCGGAATCCGCTGGAGCGGAAAGTCTGCATGTCAAAGCGGATCAACTGGCCCAGGGGGGATGGTTTCTGGCCGATCAGGTAGGCCAGGGCCATCTGCGCCTGAGCGGCCCCGATCATGCCGACAACCGGCCCCATGACCCCGGCTGTTGCACAGTTTTCCGCGCGATCCGGCAGGTCGGGGAACAGCGCGCGCAGCGATGGTGCCATCTGGCAAAAGCCACCCACATAGCCGCCGAACCTCAAGACGGATGCGCTGACCAGGGGGACGCCCAGTGCCTTGCAGGTATCGGACAGGATATAACTGGTGGCAAAGCTGTCGGCGCAATCCAGAACAAGCGTGGCCCGAGATACAAGTGTTTTCGCATTGGCAGGGTCCAGCGGAGTCTCAACAGTGTCGATCGCGCAGGCACCATTCAATGCCCGCAAGGTTTGGGCCGCAACAATGGCTTTGGATTGACCAATATCCGCCTCTCGAAACAGGGTCTGCCGGTGCAGGTTGGAAAGGGAAATCACATCGCCATCCACCAGGGTCAGTCGGCCAACGCCTGCGCCCACCAGATACTGCAATGCGGGTGCTCCCAGACCGCCGACCCCAATCACCACAACATGTGCAGCCTGAATTGCCGCCTGCCCCGCAGCGCCCACCTCGGGCATGGAAATCTGGCGCGCATATCGGCTCATCGGGTCACCCTCAGCCATGCGCGGACACGGTCCTCCGGGCTTGGGTTCAAGGTGATGTCCGTGACAGCGGCGACCACATCCGCGCCAGCATCAAACGCACCCTGCGCGCGGTCGACCGACATGCCCCCGATTGCGACCAGCGGCGTTTCACCGATCAGCTCGCGCCAGGTGGACAGCTTTGCCAGACCCTGCTCATGCCATTTCATCTTCTTCAGGATGGTCGGGTAAATCGGCCCCAATGCGATGTAATCAGGCGCGAGCGCCATCGCGCGCTTCAATTCCGCCTTGTCATGGGTGCTGATCCCAAGCCGCAGCTTTGCGGCGCGGATGGCTGGGATATCAGCGTCATCAAGATCTTCCTGCCCAAGATGGATATAGTCGCAGCCCGCCTCAATCGCGGCCTGCCAGTAATCATTGATGATCAATGTGCATCCGTGCTGCGCACAGACCCGTTTTGCACGTTGGATATTGTCGCGCAGCACATCAGGCGCTGCGTCCTTGATCCGCAGTTGCACCAGCTTGATCCCAAGCGGAACAAGCCGTTCGATCCAATCCGCGCTGTCGAAAATCGGATAAAAGCGATCCAGTGTCATTGCAGGAATGCCTTTCCGATCACCGGGGTCGACGGGGCCGCCATGTCGCGCGGACCCATCGGGTCGGCGGCATGGGCCAGCTGTCCGGCCCGGATCGCACTTGCAAAAGCCTCTGCCATGGCGGCGGGGTCACCTGCCTTGGCCACGGCTGTGTTCAGCAGGACAGCGTCAAAGCCCATCTCCATCGCGGCGGCGGCATGGGACGGCAGGCCAAGGCCCGCATCAATGACCAATGGCACATCCGGGAAATGGGCGCGCATGGCGCGCAGGCCAAAGACATTGTTCAGCCCGAGCCCCGACCCGATCGGCGCACCCCACGGCATCAGTACCTCGCAACCCGCGTGCAGCAGCCTGTCGGCCACGACCAGATCCTCCGTGGTATAGGGAAAGACCTGAAACCCGTCCTCGGACAGAATGCGCGCGGCCTCGACAAGGCCAAAGACATCGGGCTGCAAGGTGTCTTCTTCGCCGATGACTTCCAGCTTGATCCACCTGGTATCAAACACTTCACGCGCCATATGTGCGGTTGTCACCGCCTCTTTGACACTGTGGCACCCGGCGGTATTGGGCAGGACGTGCACGCCGAGCTGGCGAATGAGCTGCCAGAAGTCCTGACCGGCGCGGTCCTGACCGCTTTCACGGCGCAAGGACACGGTTGCCACGCCGGCACCGCTGCGTTTGAAGGCATCCGCCAGGATTGCAGGGGACGGATATTGTGCGGTCCCCAGCATCAGGCCATTGGGCAATGTCGTGCCGTAAAATTCCGACATGGCCTAGCCCCCCTGCATCGGGGCAAGGACCTCAACCGCATCCCCCGGCGAAAGCGCATGATCCGGGCGGGCCGGTGCGGGCACAAATTCGCCGTTTACGGCAGTGGCAACTTTGGCATCGCCAAAGCCTTCGGCCAAAAGCAGATCGGCCAGGGTCGCAACCTGCGCGTCGATCGGGGCTCCGTTAAGCAGCAGTTTCATCCATCACCTCAGGCGTTTTGTTGTCAATGATCAGATCGGCCACCATCCGCGCCAGCGCCGGGGCCAGAAGAAAGCCGTGCCGGAACAGGCCGTTGGCCCGGATCAGGTTTCCGCTGCGCCGGATGCGCGGCAGGTTGTCGAGAAAGGCAGGACGGCTATCAACGCCGATTTCCAGCACCTCGGCCTCCCCGAAGGCGGGGTTCAGCGCATAGGCGGCGCTGAGCAATTCCAGCAAGGCACGCGCGGTGGCATGTTTGCCCGCATGCCCTTCAATCATCGTGGCCCCCAGCATGAAGATACCGTCACCACGGGGCACCAGATACAGCGGAATACGGGGGTGCAGCAGTCTTATGGGCCGCGTCAGGGTGACATCCGGGCAGGACAGAACCAGCATTTCACCTTTGACACCGCGCAGGTCGCGCAGCTTGTCCCTAGCATGAAATCCCCGGCAATCAATGGTCAGGCCGCGTTGTGCGTATCTGTCAGGGTCGGCGTCGTCCTGAACAAATGCCGCCCCATCCGCAAGGACACTTGCGCGCAATTCGGCAAGTGCGTCGCGGGGGGCAAGGTGGGCTTCGCTCTCAAAGAACAGGCCCTTGGTGAACCGCTGCCCCAGATCGGGCTCCAGGTCTGAGATTTCCGATCCGGTCACCTGGCGGTAACCGGTTGTCCGCCGGGCGAACCGCGCAAGATCGGCTGTGTCGCGCATCGACGAAACAACGAGCGAGCCGCAACGGTGTACTGCACTGGTCTTGGCCGCCCACCAATCCGCGGCTTCACGCCCCAGCCTGACAACGGGTTCCTCGGCGCTTTCACCTTCGCAGAACGGGGCAAGCATGCCACCCGCCCACCAGGAACAGGCATGCGGGCCAATGTCCGCGTGCCGATCCACCAACATGACATCGACGCCGCGATCCAGCAGCGCCCGCGCGACGCATAGACCGGCAACGCCAGCCCCTATGATTGTCGCCCCGGTCATTCCCATTGGCCATGGAAATGGTGCACCGGGCCGTGACCCTCTCCGATCTGCAAGGTGTCGGCGGCCTTGATCGCCGCCTGAAGATATCCATGCGCCGCTGTCACGGCATCCTCAAGATTGAGACCCTTGGCAAGATTTGCCGCAATGGCAGCCGAATAGGTGCACCCGGTGCCATGGGTGTTGCGCGTGTCAATCCGTGGCGCTGCGAAAGTGGCCACAAGGCCGCTTTCATTGACCAGCACGTCGGTGCAGTTGCCGCCAACAGCATGGCCGCCTTTCACCAGAACGCTCTTTGGCCCCATCCCGACCAGCCGTAGCCCTTGTTGCACCATCTCTTCGAGCGTTGTCGCGACGGTTGTGTTCAACAGCCGCGCGGCTTCGGGCAAATTCGGGGTGAGAAGGCTGGCATGCGGCAGGATCTGCGCGATCAACGCGGCCACAGCGGCATCCTGCAACAGCGCATCACCGGACTTTGCGACCATCACCGGATCAACGACAGACGGGCCATCGAATGCAGCCAGGCGCTTCGCGGTGGCTTCGATGATGGGGGCAGAGAACAACATCCCCAGTTTGATCACATCGACGTCCAGGTCCGACAGGACCGCGTCGATCTGCGCGGCAACAACATCTGCAGGGACCTCATGCACGGCGGTCACGCCTGTTGTATTCTGCGCGGTCACCGCGGTGATGACACTCGCACCATAGGCCCCGGTCGCAGAGAACGCCTTGATGTCAGCCTGCACCCCTGCGCCGCCGCCACTGTCAGAGCCGGCAATCGTCAGGACAATCGGGGTGTGTTTCGTCACGCGCACGTCTCCATCTTATGGGCGTGCCGACGTAAGAATGAGCCTCGTGCAATCTGTTTCGCACAATCTACCCGTTCCCTACGCCGGTATAACCCGGATCAGGTTCGACGGGTCGGTGCATGCACCTCTCAGCCCGGATGGGCCCCCCGACGGATGATTTCGTAATCGCTTGTTCGTATCCCACGAGCAAAGCAATGATATTCTGCGACATGGGTAGGACAGGACGCCGCCAACTTCAACACCCGAATTCCTACCTTCTCAAACCGCGATTCCGGTTCAGATGCTTTCCTCCTTTGGCACATCCGCATGCGCACCGGCCCGATGCAAGGTATCCCGCAGCACATCGAAAAACGCGCGCAGATGGGGCTGGCGCAAGGCTTGGGGGCGGGCGACCAGGAACACGTCCATCGGTGGCAAATCGACATGGCCGAAAGGCTTCACCAGACCCGCCGACAGCAGGTCGGGCAGGACCGCCACGCCGTAGCCGCTGGCGCAGGCCTGCAATTGTGCCGCGAAGGAAGACACCCGAAACCGCGTCGAGATGAACCCAGCGGAGCGGGCGCTGCGCAGATGGGCATTCTGGTCAAAGGGCGGCGACAGGTCGATCATCGCGGCATCGCCCGGCACGGCGTTGGCAGGCAGGCGGCTGGCATAATCCGTCGCACAATAGATGCCAAAGGACAGCGAAGCGACCTTGCTGTAAATCAGCGACGGTTCGCCCAGGTGAAGGGTGCGGACCGCGATGTCGACACCGCCGCGCGCGACCTTTGTCAGGGTCGCATCGACCAGAAGATCAACGGTGCAGAGCGGATGCATTTCGATGAAACGGTTTATTGCCTGGGTCAGCACGGGCACAAACCCGTCGCCCGCCGTGACCGTCACCCCGCCGGACAATTCCCCTGTTCTGCTGACAGTCTGTTGCTGAAGATCGCGTTCAAGGCGTTCAGCGGTTGCGGCCAATGCAGCCCCTCTTGCGGTCAGGCGCAGGCCCTCGACACTGCGTTCGACCACGGGTTCGCCGATCTCGTCCTCAAACCGGGTGATGCGCCGCGACAGGGTAGAGGCCGCCATGCCCAAAGCCTGCCCGGCCTGCAGGAAACTGCCGCGCCGCGAAATGGCCAGGAGCACGCGAAGATCGTCCCAATCGGTCATGGTTCGCTTTGCATCTACGCAAAACGATTGTCCATTGCTGTGTGTTCTTGGAAGGCATGCGACGCCGTAGATTGGCGCGGCAAAGGAGATTCACATGCAAATCCCATTCAACTTTATCGACCGCGCCACCGCCGCTTTCAACACACGCGATCTTGACTCGCTGCTCGCCCTCATGTCCGAAGATTTCCACTTCGTCGATCCGCTGACCGAAACCCGTGGCCGCGAGGAAACCCGCACACGCGAACAGGCGTTGTTCGATGCCTTTCCAGATGTGACCGTCCAGATGTCACCCGTTGTCTGGAACGACCGGCACCTGGCGATGACAGCCGTGTTCAACGGCACGTTCACGGGGCCTTTCGCCATGGGTGGTCACCTGATCCAGCCCAGCGGAAAACCCTTTCAGTTCCGCTTTGCCGGGTTCTTCACCTTCAACGATGAACATGCGACGCATGAAGAAGTCTTTTACGACCGCGTCGCGTTGATGCAGTCCCTCGGTCAGGATCTGGGGTGAGATGATGGCACGCGATACAAGAATTGCCTTTGTCACCGGGGCGACCGGGCTTCTGGGCAACAATCTGGTCCGCGCGCTGTTGGCGGAGGGGGTTCAGGTGCGGGGCCTGGCCCGCTCCGCTGAAAAGGCACGGCAGCAGTTCGGAGACCTGGACGGGCTCGACATAGTCGAAGGAGACATGGAGGATGTGACGGGTTTTGCCAGGGCCTTGGCGGGATGCGACACGCTGTTTCACACGGCGGCCAATTTCCGGGACAGCTATTACGGCGGCAGCCACTGGGCCAAGCTGAAGGCGATCAACGTCGATGCGACCGCGCGGCTTCTGACGGCAGCGCATGAGGCCGGTATCCGCCAGATCGTGCACACCAGCTCCATCGCCGTGGTGGACGGCAAGAAGGGGCAGGTGGTGGACGAAACCATGAAACGTCCCGCCAGGGGAGCAGATGACTACTACCGATCCAAGATCCTGTCGGATCAGACGGTCATGGCGCACCTGGACAGACATCCCGACACTTTCGGCGTTTTCGTCATGCCGGGCTGGATGCATGGGCCGGGTGACCGGGGGCCAACTGCGGCAGGGCAGTTCACCCTCGATTTCATGCGGCGCAAGCTGCCGGGCATCCCGCCCGCGACCTTCGCCTTTGTCGATGCGCGCGACGTGGCGCAGGCCGAGATCCTCGCGCTAAAGCAGGGTCGCCGGGGCGAGCATTACCTGGCCGCCGGGCGACATGTGGCGATGGCAGAGTTGATGCAGCTTTACGAAAAGACCACCGGCGTTGCCGCGCCCCGTCGCCGCATTCCCGCGGCTGCCCTGTGGCTGATCGCGGGGATGCAGGAGGCCGTCGCGCGGCTGACCGGCCGCCCGGCGCTGCTGAGCCTCGCTGCGGTGCGGAACATGCGCAACGAATTTGACCACAGCCGTTTTGATCCGACGAAATCGCAGGCGGAACTGGGTCTGTCGTTCCGCCCGATGGAAAAGACCATTGCCGATGAGGTTGCCTGGTATCGAGAAAATGGCATGTTGCCTGCCGAGGCTGGGCTGTCCGGGTCTGCGCACCCGGCATGAGGCGACGCACTCAGCGCCGCACCGTTCCGGATTTGGATGAGGTGCGGAAACAGTGGAACTGCACATCTGATATGCGTATCGCTCAATTCATAGGCACAGCGCAGAAATGCAGCCAGGATCAGTTGAATTCAAATTGCGTAACACACCTGTGCATGGTCACGTCCGGCCCATGCAGCGGATTCTCAAGATCATCATCGTTGAAACGGATCAATCGCGCGCTGCGTTGATCGAGGAAAGCCTGGCTCTCGCTGGGCAGTACGAATTGCTTACGATCTCGGATATGTCCCGGCTGACGACCGCAATTTCTGATCATAATCCGGATATCATCCTGATCGACCTTGATAACCCCTCTCGCGACTCGCTTGAGGAATTGAGGCTTGCGTCGGCCCCGTTGGAGCGCCCGGTTGCCTTGTTCGTTGATCATAGCGATGCAAACCTGACCAAGCTGGCGATTGAGGCCGGTGTGTCAGCCTATGTGGTCGATGGTTTGCGCGCGGAGCGGTTGAAACCGATCATTGATGCGGCCGTGGCCCGCTTCACCATGTTCCGCCAGATGCGCAATGAGCTGGCCACCACCAAGCGCGCCCTGGAAGAGCGCAAGGTGATTGACCGCGCCAAGGGCCTTTTGATGAAGGCCAAGGGCATTGATGAACAGGCCGCCTATGACCTGCTGCGGCGCGCGGCGATGGACCAGGGCCGCAAGGTCTTTGACGTCGCCGAGGCGCTGGTGACCACCGCCGGGTTACTGTCATGACCACGAAGCTGCCCGTCGCCTTTCTGCCGCTGATCGACGCCGCACCGCTGATCGTAGCGGTCGAACTGGGCTTTGACAGGGACGAAGGGATCGCACTGGACCTGCGGCGGGCGCATTCGTGGTCCAGCCTGCGCGACATGGTGTCCTTTGGCCAGGTTACGGCGGCGCAGATGCTGTCACCAATGCCGGTGGCAACGGCGCTGGGGCTGGGTGGCACCGGCGCGGCGCTTGCCAGCATCGCCGTGCTGTCCACGAATGGTGAGGTCATCGGCGTCAGCAATGCCATGGCCCAGCGGATCCGCGATGCCGGATACAGCTTTGGCGCGGGCTTTGGTGATGCACGAGCCGCCGGACAGGCGCTGATTGCGGCAGCGGACGGCCCCTTGCGGATCGGCGTGCCGTTTCCCTTTTCGATGCACGCGGAACTTTTGTACCACTGGCTGACCGCCCTTGGCCTGCCTGCCCCCGCTGCGGTCAACATCCGCACTGTGCCGCCGCCGCTGATGGCCGGTGCCCTTGCGGCGGGAGAGCTAGATGCCTTTTGCGTGGGCGAACCCTGGGGTTCGATGGCGGTCGAAACCGGCGCGGGAGCCTTGTTGTTGCCCGGCAGCGCGATCTGGCCGGGCGTGCCGGAAAAGGTGCTGGGCGTGCGGGCCGACCTGGCCGATGCCAACCCCGAACCGCTGCACGCGATGATCCGTGCCCTGTGGCGTGCCGGCGAATGGCTGAGCGATCCGCAAAGCCGCACCACCGCCTGCGCGTTCCTGTCCCGGCACGACTATGTTGATGTCCCCGCCGAGATGATCGACCGCGCCCTGTCTGGTCATCTGACCCTCACGTCACGTGGTGACAGCCGGATCGTGCCTGACTTTGTCGGTTTTGCACAAGGCACGCCGAAACCGGAGCATGCCGCCTGGATTGCCGGGCGTCTGGCCGCGCGGCTGGGGCTGGACCGGGCAACAGCGCGCAAGGCCGCGATTGCCACCTGGCGCACCGATCTGCACGGCACAGCGCTGCAGGCGATTCCCGGCTACAGCCCCCGTCCGATTGCGATGGACCATTCGTTTGACGGTCAAGAATTCAGCCCTGCCCTGCAAGAGTGATCGAAAATTCAGCAGATTCACGCTGCAATGCAGAAAATTGACTTTCTGCGGCAGCAAATTCCCCTTCGCTGTTGATTGAACGCAGTGTTTTTCCCAACATGGACGACAGGAAGACAATGGCGTCTTCCCGAACCCAATTCCCAAAGTCCGGGTAATCCGAGCACAGCCGCTCGACCCCTCGTGCAAGCGCATGAGGCTGGTCAGCGGCTATTTTCGTTTGTCCGGAGCATCTGCCTTCCGGATCTCAAAAGGGACGACTTTCAATGAACAAACTTGCAACCTGCCTACTCGCGACCACTCTGATGACCGGCCCCGCCATGGCCGAGATGCTGGAGCTTGAAAAAGACGAACTGACATTTGGCTTTATCAAGCTGACCGATATGGCCCCACTCGCGGTGGCTTATGAGAATGGCTATTTCCTGGATGAAGGGCTTTTCGTCACGCTGGAGGCACAGGCCAACTGGAAAGTGCTTTTGGACGGCGTGATCGGCGGGCAACTGGACGGCGCGCATATGCTGGCCGGTCAACCGCTGGCCGCGACCATCGGTTACGGCACACAGGCACATATCATCACCCCCTTTTCGATGGACCTGAACGGCAACGGCATCACCGTATCCAACGCGGTCTGGGAGGAGATGAAGCCAAACATCCCGACCAATGCCGACGGGCTGCCGCAGCATCCGATCTCGGCACAGGCGCTGGCCCCGGTGGTGGAAAGCTACAAGGCCAAGGGCAAGCCCTTCAACATGGGCATGGTCTTTCCGGTGTCGACCCATAACTACGAGTTGCGCTATTGGCTGGCCGCCGGTGGTCTGAACCCCGGCCTTTACAGCCCCGATGACACCTCCGGCCAGATCGGCGCCGATGTTTTCCTGTCCGTCACCCCTCCGCCGCAAATGCCCGCCACGCTAGAAGCCGGCACGATCGACGGCTATTGCGTGGGTGAGCCTTGGAACCAGCAAGCGGTGGTCAAGGGCATCGGCGTGCCGGTCATCACCGACTATGAGCTGTGGAAGAACAACCCCGAAAAGGTATTCGGCATCACCGCCGAATTTGCCGAGCAAAACCCCAACACCACGCTGGCCCTGACCAAGGCGCTGATCCGTGCCGCCATCTGGCTGGACGAGAACGAGAACGCAAACCGCGAAGAAGCGGTCGAGATCCTGAGCCGCCCGGAATACGTCGGGGCCGACGCCGAGGTGATCGCCGCCTCGATGACCGGCACCTTCGAATATGAGCCCGGCGATGTGCGCGACGTGCCAGATTTCAACGTCTTTTTCCGCTACAACGCCACCTACCCGTTCTATTCGGATGCGGTGTGGTATCTGACGCAAATGCGCCGTTGGGGCCAGATTGCCGAAACCAAGGACGATGCCTGGTTTGATGAAACGGCGCGTTCGGTTTACCGCCCTGACATCTATCTGGATGCCGCCCGCCTGCTGGTGGACGAGGGCAATGCAGCAGAGGCGGATTTCCCCTGGGACAGTGATGGCTACAAGGCCCCGACACCTGCCGCAGATATCATTGACGGCATCCCCTTCGATGGCAAAGCGCCCAACGCCTATATCGACAGCCTGCCCATCGGACTGAAGTCCGGTGAAGTTGCTGGCGGCTGACCCTTTCGTGCCGCCCGGTCCGTCGGGCGGCGCATCTTCCCATCTCAGTACCGGAGACCGCAATGACAGTCGTCGATCCCGATCACCTGGATACCAAGCACAAAGAGGCGCGCCGCGCCGCCTGGTTCACCCGTATCAACAAGGCGGATGCCTGGTTTACCGTTCTTGGCCTTGCCTGGCTTACCCCCTTGCTCAAGGCGGCAGCGGGCGACAACCCGCGCGGACAGATGCGCGATGTCTGGCGGCTGCTGGGTGTGCCGCTGTTGTCCATCATCATCTTCCTGATGCTCTGGGCCGCCCTTGCCCCGCGCGTTGTCACGTCACTGGGCGCAATTCCCGGCCCCGTTGCCGTCTGGGAGCAGGCCGTGGAACTGAACGCGGATGCCATCGACAAACGCGCCAAAGCGGCCATGTTCCATGATCGTTTGGACCAGCGCAACGCGCGGCTGATCGAAGCCGGGCGCGCGGATGAGGTCAAGCAGATCGCCTATACCGGCGCACCCAGCTATTACGACCAGATCTGGACCTCGATCAAGACCGTGTTCTTCGGCTTTCTGGTGGCCTCGGTGGTTGCGATACCACTGGGCATTGCGGCGGGCCTGTCGCCCACGGCCAATGCGGCGCTGAACCCGCTGATCCAGATTTTCAAGCCGGTGTCGCCGCTGGCGTGGCTGCCGATTGTCACCATGGTCGTTTCGGCGGTCTATGCCACCAATGACGGGATGTTTTCGAAGTCGTTCCTTGTGTCGGCAATCACCGTGACGCTGTGTTCGCTGTGGCCCACGCTGATCAACACCGCGCTTGGCGTCGCCTCCATCGATCGCGATCTGATCAGCGTCAGCCGGGTGCTGAAGATGGGCCCCTACGCCAAGATCACCAAACTGGTCCTGCCCTCGGCGCTGCCGCTGATCTTTACCGGATTGCGGCTGTCGCTGGGCGTCGGCTGGATGGTGCTGATCGCGGCAGAGATGCTGGCGCAGAACCCTGGCCTTGGCAAATTCGTCTGGGACGAATTCCAGAACGGATCGTCGCAATCGCTGGCCCGCATCATTGTTGCGGTTCTGACCATCGGCATCATCGGCTTCCTGCTGGACCGGGTGATGTACGCGATGCAGTCGTTCTTTACCTTCTCGGCACAGCGGTGAGCGGCATGGGCATTCTTGAATTCAAGAAGGTAAACAAGGGATTTGGCGAAGGCACCCACCGCGCCGAAGTCCTGAATGATATCACCCTGAACGTGCAGGAAGGCGAATTCCTGGCCATCCTCGGGTTTTCCGGCACCGGAAAATCCACGCTGATGAACCTGATTGCCGGGCTTGAGATGCCCGACAGCGGCACGCTGACCTTTCGTGGCGCAGCGATCGCGGGGCCGGGGCCCGACCGGGGGCTGGTGTTCCAAAGCTACAGCCTGATGCCCTGGCTGACGGTGCGCGGCAACATCATGCTGGCCATCGAGGCGGTGCACGGCAAGCTACCCAAAGAGGAAAAGACGGCCAAGGCAGATCACTACATCGCAATGGTGGGACTGGCCCATGCCGCCCACCGCCGCCCTGCCGAACTGTCGGGGGGCATGCGCCAGCGGGTCGCCGTGGCACGCGCGCTCGCAATGGAGCCTGACCTGCTGCTGCTGGACGAGCCGCTGTCGGCGCTGGATGCGCTGACCCGCGCCAATCTGGCCGATGAGATCCTTGAGATCTGGGAGGCAGACAAGAAGACCTGCATCCTGATCACCAACGACGTGGACGAGGCGATCCTGCTGGCCGACCGCATCATCGTGCTGAACCCCGACGGCACGCTGGCCGATCCGGTCGCCGTGACCATCCCGCGCCCCCGCAACCGCGACGTGATGAACCATGACGCGGGCTTCAAGAAGCTGCGCGCGCAGGTGACGCAATACCTGATGGATGTGGGCATTGCCGCCAAGGTTGCCGAAACACGCCACCTGCCGGACGTGAAACCGGTCCACCAGATGATCCCGGCTGCTGTCAGGGACGCCCGCGAAGGCATGATCGAGCAGCGGTTTCTCGACTTCTCGCAGCTACACAAGGTCTATCCGACGCCCAATGGCCCGCTGACCGTGGTCGAGGATTTTGACCTGAAGGTGAACCAGGGCGAATTCATCAGCCTGATCGGCCATTCGGGCTGCGGCAAATCCACCGTGCTGACCATGGCCGCCGGTTTGAACGCCATTTCGCAAGGCGCGATCAAGCTGGACGGCCGCCACGTCGAAGGGGCTGACCCTGAACGTGCGGTGGTCTTCCAGTCGCCCAATCTGTTCCCCTGGCTCACTGCCAAGGAGAACGTCGCGATCGGCGTGGACAAGGTCTATCCCCGCGCAAGCCAGTCCGAGCGGCAGGAGGTGGTGGAATACTACCTTGAACGTGTGGGTCTTGCCGATGCGATGGACCGCGGCGCACATTCGATGTCGAACGGGATGAAGCAGCGCGTCGGTATCGCGCGGGCCTTTGCCCTCAGCCCAAAACTGCTGTTGCTGGATGAGCCTTTCGGGATGCTGGACTCGCTCACGCGCTGGGAACTGCAAGAGGTGCTGATGGAGGTCTGGTCCCGCACCAAGGTCACGGCGATCTGCGTCACCCATGACGTGGACGAGGCGATCCTGCTGGCCGACCGCGTGGTCATGATGACCAACGGCCCACAGGCCACCATCGGCAAGATCACCGATGTAAAGCTGCCGCGTCCGCGCACCCGCAAGGCGCTGCTGGCACACCCCGATTACTATGCGTACCGGCAGGAGGTCCTCGACTTTCTGACCGAATACGAACACGGCGCAAAACCTGTGCCGAAACCCAAAACCATCGCGGCGGAGTAGGACATGACCAAGAACCTGATCGTCATCGGGGCCGGAATGGCCTCGGGCCGGATGCTGGAGCATCTGTTTGAAACCCAGCCCGGCGTGTGGAACGTCACGCTGTTCAACGCCGAGCCACGCGGCAACTACAACCGGCTGATGCTGTCGCCCGTGCTGGCAGGCGACAAGACCTATGCGGAGATCGTGACACACGATGCCGATTGGTACGAAAGCCATGGCGTCACCTGCCGCTTTGGCGAAAAGGTGCTGCGGATCGACCGCGAGGCAAAGGTCGTGGTGGGTGAAAACGGCGCGGTGCATTATGACCGTCTGGTCATTGCCACCGGGTCGAACCCCTTCATGATCCCCCTGCCCGGCCATGATCTGAATGGCGTCATTCCCTACCGCGATCTGGATGATACCGAAACCATGATGGCCCTTGGTGCCAGACCCGGCGCGCGAGCCATCGTCATTGGCGGCGGCCTGTTGGGGCTGGAAGCGGCGGCAGGCATGAAAGCGCAAGGCGTCGATGTGACGGTCATTCACGTCATGGGCCACCTAATGGAACGCCAGTTGGACGAGGCTGCGGGCTATCTGCTCAAGAAATCGCTGGAGGAGAAAGGGATCACCGTCCTGACCTCTGCCAACTCGCAGGAAATCCTTGGCACCGACGGGCGCGTCAGCGGGTTGCGGCTGGACGATGGCACCGAACTGCCCTGTGACCTGCTGGTCATGGCCGTCGGCATCCGCCCAAATGTGGCGCTGGCGAAAGACGCCGGGCTTGCGGTCGGGCGCGGCATCCATGTGGACGATGCGATGATAACCTCCGACGCCAATATCCTGGCCCTGGGCGAATGTGTGGAACATCAGGGTGCGGTCTTTGGCCTTGTTGCCCCGCTTTACGATCAGGCCAAGGTCGCCGCCGAAACCCTGGGCGAGAACCCTGCGGCCTTTATCCCGAAGGAGGTCGCAACCAAGCTGAAGGTGACAGGCTGCGACCTGTTCAGCGCGGGCGATTTTGCCGAGGGTGACGGGCGCGAGGACATCGTTTTCCGCGACCCCGCGCGCGGTGTGTACAAGCGGCTGGTGATGGAAGGCTCCCGGCTGATCGGTGCGGTCATGTACGGTGACACCGCGGATGGTGCGTGGTTTCACGGGCTGATCAAGGACCGCACCGACGTGTCCGACATGCGCGACACGTTGATTTTCGGCCCGGCGTTCCAGGGGGGCACCCCCTCGGACCCGTTGGCAGCCGTTGCAGCCTTACCGGGTGACGCAGAAATCTGCGGCTGCAACGGCATTTGCAAATCCACGATTGTCGACGCGATCAACGGCGGGGCCAGCAGCCTTGCGGATGTGCGCGCACAGACCAAGGCGAGCGCATCCTGCGGGACATGTACGGGACTGGTCGAACAGGTCATGGCTCTGACCCTTGGCGACGGGTTCGAGGTTCAGACCGTCAAGCCGATGTGCCCCTGCACCCCGCTGACCCACATGGACGTGCGCCGCCTGATCAAATCGCGCGAGCTGAAATCCATGGCCGCCGTGATGCAGGAATGCGGCTGGACCACCTCCTGCGGCTGCGCTTCCTGCCGTCCGGCGCTGAACTATTACCTGCTGTGCGACTGGCCCGGCGAGTATCAGGACGACGATCAAAGCCGTTTTGTGAATGAGCGGATGCATTCGAACATTCAAAAGGACGGCACCTATTCGGTCGTGCCGCGCATGTGGGGCGGGATCACCACCTCCGACGAACTGCGCGCGATTGCCGATGCGGCGGACAAATACGCGGTGCAGACCGTCAAGGTGACAGGCGGCCAGCGCATCGACCTGCTGGGTGTCAAGAAACAGGATCTGCCCGACATCTGGGCCGATCTGAACGCCGCCGGCATGGTCAGCGGTCAGGCCTATGCCAAGGGGCTGCGCACGGTGAAAACCTGCGTCGGCTCCGACCATTGCCGCTTTGGCACCCAGGACAGCACCGGTCTGGGCATCCGCATGGAAAAGGCGCTCTGGGGGTCGTGGACGCCCGCCAAGGTCAAGATGGCGGTGTCGGGCTGCCCGCGCAACTGCGCCGAAAGCACCTGCAAGGATGTGGGCGTGATCTGTGTCGACAGCGGCTATGTGCTGCACATCGGCGGCGCTGCGGGCCTGCACATCCAGGGCACCGAGGTGATGTGCACCGTCAAGACCGAAGACGAGGTTCTGGAATACACCGCCGCCGTGGTGCAGCTCTACCGCGAAGAGGCCGCCTATCTGGAGCGGATGTACAAGTGGATGGACAACGTCGGACTGGACCACATCATCGCGCGGGTCGTAGATGATGCCGACAGCCGCCGCGCACTGGCCGACCGCTTCTATTACGCGCAGCAGTTCATGCAGCAAGACCCCTGGGCCGAGCGCACCAAACCAGCCTATCGCGCGCTTTATGCGCCGCTGGCCGATCTCACGCTGGAGGCTGCGGAATGACCGACTGGACCGATATCGGCGCGCTGGAAGACATCCCCGAACGGGGCGCGCGTATCATCAAGACACATATGGGGTGCGTTGCCATCTTTCGCACCGCAGAGAACGAGGTCTTCGCCATCGACGACGCCTGCCCGCACAAGGGTGGCCCGTTGAGCGAGGGCATCGTGCACGGCAGGTCCGTCACCTGCCCGCTGCACAATATGGTGCTGCGGCTGGACACCGGGCTGGCGCAGGGGGCAGATAGCGGCGCGGTCAACACCTACGCCACCCGGATCGAAGGCGGGCGCATCCTGCTGGACACCGCAAAGCTGCGCCGCGAGCGGGTGGCATAATGGACGGGTCGGCGCACAGCGACGAGCTGCGCACCACCTGCGCCTATTGCGGCGTCGGTTGCGGCGTGCTGGTGCGGCCAGACGGCGCGGGCGGCCTGTCGGTGCGTGGCGATCCGGACCATCCGGCCAACCTCGGACGGCTGTGTTCCAAGGGTACTGCGCTGGGAGAAACACTGTCACTGGACGACCGCCTGCTGTCACCGCGCGCCTTTGGCACCGATACGGATTGGGACAGCGCCCTGTCACTGGTCGCGGACCGGTTTTCGCGCAGCATTACAGAACATGGGCCGGATTCGGTGGCTTTCTATGTCTCGGGGCAGTTGCTGACCGAGGATTACTATGTCGCCAACAAGCTGATGAAAGGCTTCATCGGGTCGGCCAATATCGACACCAATTCGCGCCTGTGCATGGCGTCCACCGTGGCGGGGCAGAAACGCGCTTTTGGCACCGATACCGTGCCCGGCACCTACGAGGACCTTGAGCTGGCCGATCTGGTCGTGCTTGTGGGCAGCAATCTGGCCTGGTGCCACCCGGTCCTGTACCAGCGCCTTGCGGCGGCCAAGGCTGCGCGCCCCGCGATGAAGGTCGTGGTGATCGACCCGCGCCGCACCGCCACCTGCGATCTGGCCGACATGCATCTGGCCCTTGCGCCGGGCAGTGACGTGGCCCTGTTCAACCGTCTGCTGGCCGCGATCCATGAGGGCGGGGCGCTGGACCCGACCTATCTGAACCATGTCGACGGCTTTGAGGAGACCTTGCAGGCCGCACAGGCACAGCGCGCCGATGTGACCGGTCTGCCTGCCGAGCAATTGGCCGCCTTCTGTGCGATGTGGGTGGGCATAGAAAAGGTGGTGACCGTGTTCAGTCAGGGCGTGAACCAGTCGTCCTCCGGCACCGACAAGGTCAATGCGATCATCAACTGCCACCTTGCCACGGGCCGCATCGGCAAGCCCGGCATGGGGCCGTTCTCCGTCACCGGCCAGCCCAACGCCATGGGCGGGCGCGAAGTGGGCGGTCTGGCCAACGCGCTGGCCTGCCACCTTGATCTGGAAGACGCAGGCCACCGCGCGCTGGTGGGTGAGTTCTGGAACGCCCCCACCATGGCGCAGGACGCAGGTCTGAAGGCGGTTGACCTGTTCAAGCAGGTGCAGGCGGGCAAGATCAAGGCGCTGTGGATCATGTGCACCAACCCCGCCGTGTCGATGCCCGACGCGGATGCGGTGCGCGATGCCATCGCCGGTTGCGATTTCGTGGTGGTCAGCGACGTGACCGCCAAGACGGACACCGCCCGTCTGGCGCATGTACTTTTGCCCGCGACCGGCTGGGGAGAAAAAGACGGCACTGTCACCAATTCCGACCGCACGATCAGCCGCCAGCGCGCGGTATTGCCCGCCCCCGGCGCGGCCCGGCCCGATTGGGAAATCATCTGTGACGTTGGCCGTCGCATGGGCTGGCAAGACGCGTTTGCCTTTGCCACCCCGGCCCAGATCTTTGACGAATATGCCACCCTGTCGGGGCAGGCGGCAGCGGCCGGGCGCGACTTTGACATTTCCGGGCTGACCGGGCTGGGCGCAGAGGGTTATGCCGATCTGCCACCGACCCGCTGGCCCGTGACCAAACAGGGCGGCACAGAACGGTTCTTTGCCGATGGCCGGTTCTTTACCTCGCAGGGCCGCGCCCGGATGATCCCCGTGACCGCCCGCGCGCCTGTGGCCCGCACCGGCCCGCGCTATCCTTTTGTGCTGAACACGGGCCGCATCCGAGACCAGTGGCACACGATGACACGCACCGCCAAGGCCCCGCGCCTGAACCAGCATCTGGGCGAACCGTTTCTGGAAATTCACCCGCAGGACGCCGCAGCCCTTGGCATCGCGCCTGCCTCGCTGGTCACTGCCACCAGCCCCACCGGTCGCTGCATATTGAGGGCGCTGGTCACGGACCGGGTGCAGCGCGGCCAGGTCTTTGCCCCGATGCACTGGACCGGCGAAACCGCCCCGACCGGGCGCATCGACGCATTGGTTCCCGGTATCGTGGACCCGCTGTCGGGCCAGCCCGAAAGTAAGGCCGCCGTGGTGGCGCTCGCCCCCTATCACGCCGGATGGTTCGGCTTTGCCGTCAGCACAAACATACTGGCCCCCGATTGCACCTATTGGGCACGCAGCCGCGTGACGGGCGGGTGGCGGGCCGAGCTGGCGGGCGAAAGCGCGCCGCAAGACTGGGAGGCCGAGGCCCGCCGCCTGTTCGCCCTGCCCGATGCCCGCAGTCAATCCGTCGCCGACCCCGCAACCGGCACAGCGCGCATGGCGTTCATAGACAGTGACAACACCCTGCTGGCCGCACTATTCGTGTCGCGCACGCCGGTGACACTGTCGCGCGATTTCACTGCTGCGCAACTGGGGCAGGCTGCCGGAACCCCGCTATCGGGTCGCCCCAGCGCCGATATGCCCGACCCCGGCCCCGTCGTCTGCGCCTGTCTGGGTGTCGGGCTAAATACCATCGGTGCCGCCATCACCAGCGGTCAGGCCACGACAGTCGCCCAGGTGGGTGAATGTACCGGCGCGGGCACAAACTGTGGCTCGTGCCGCCCCGAAATCGCGGCGCTGCTGGCCGTCTCCCGACAGGTCGAGGCCGCAGAATGACAGACACCGCCAGACTGGCCCCCTATGTTGCCATCCTTGGCCGGGGACAAGGCCGCGCACGGTCGCTGACGAAGGCCGAGGCCCAGGCGGCAATGAGCGTGATCCTGTCCGGTGATGCCGCGCCCGAAGCCATCGGCGCAATGCTGATGCTGATGCGGATGAAGGGCGAGATTGCCGAAGAAATCGCAGGACTGACTGCCGGTGCGCGGGCTGCGCTGCCGGCCTGGACGGGGCCAGCGCCCGCAATTGACTGGCCGTCCTATGCCGCCGGGCGCACCCGTGGGCAGCCGTGGTTTCTGGCGGCAGCGAAACTGGTGGCGCAGGCGGGTTACCCCGTGCTGATGCACGGCTGGAATTCGCATCAAGCCACGGGGGCAAGCGTGCGCGCCGCACTTGACGATGTTGAGATTCCGCAAGTGGCATGGACCGACGCCCCCGCCGCCCTGACGCAAAACCGCATCGCCTATGTCCCGCTGGAAGGGCTGTCCCCCGCCCTGCTGGAGCTGCTGCGCCTGCGCGACGTTCTAGGCCTGCGGTCCTGCATCAACACCGTGCTGCGCATGTTGAACCCCGCCGCAGCACCTGTTGCCTTGCAGGGTGTCTTTCACCCGTCTTACCGCGAATTGCAACGCGATGCCGCGCTGCTGCTGAACCAGACCAGCTTGCGCGTTCTCAAGGGCGGCGGCGGCGAGTTTGAACATCACCCGACCAAGGACATCACCCTGCACGGCTTGAACAGCGGTGCCATCTGGGAAGGGCAGACCGGCACCACCCTGACCGGCCACCAGCGCCTCTCCGAAACGGACAGCACGCTGGCAGATGTCTGGCAGGGTCGCGTTCAGGACGATTTTGCCACCGCCATCATCACCAGCACCGCAGCCCTTGCGCTGGAGGCCTGCGGCGTTTCCGACGCGGCCCATCTGGCACAGGATCTATGGTTGCGTCGCAACCACGCCAAAGCCGCCTGAGGGGACCATCATGCACAGCTTTCCCATGTTCATCCGCACCACCAACCGCCGTGTCGTGATTGCGGGCGGCGGGGAGCAGGCGGCGCAAAAGGCGCGTCTGATGCTCAAGACTGATGCGCGACTGGTGCTGCTGGCACCAACCCTGGACGCCGAACTGGCTGATCTGGTTGCAACAGGTCGCGCAACCCAGGATGCGGGGCCAATCACGCCTGACCATTTTGCCGATGCCGCCTTGGTCTTTATCGCCACCGGCTGTCCCGGT
Organism: Sulfitobacter sp. EhC04; assembly: GCF_001650875.1. Classification (GTDB taxonomy): domain Bacteria; phylum Pseudomonadota; class Alphaproteobacteria; order Rhodobacterales; family Rhodobacteraceae; genus Sulfitobacter. The sequence continues at coordinate 340,705 of NZ_LXYI01000089.1, read as the reverse complement.
ATGAATGCGGCCCTGCATGCGCTCGCCAAGGCGGCAGGGGCACAGGTCAATGTTGTTGACCAGCCCTCTCTCTGCGACATGACAACCCCCTCGCTCGTGGACCGCGATCCGGTTGTTGTGGCGATCGGAACCGAAGGGACGGCCCCGGTGCTGGCCCGCCAGATCAAGACAGAGGTCGAGCAGATGCTGGACCCCCGGCTTGGGACCTTTGCGGCCCTGGCCGGGCGGCTGCGCAGGACGGTTGCGGCAAATATCCCAAAGCCGGACCGTCGGGCGTTCTGGCGATGGGCCTTTGCCGATGCCCCGTGGCAGTTGCACAAGACCGGACAAGAGCGCGCCGCCGCCGACCTGTTGAAACAGACAATCGCGACACGAGACCTGCCGGTGCGACAAGGTCAGATTGCATTTGTGGGCGCAGGCCCCGGTGCGCGCGATCTGCTGACCCTCAGGGCCGTTCAGCGATTGCAGGAGGCCGACGTGATCTTTTACGATCAGCTTGTCGATCCTGCGGTGCTTGAACTCGCCCGCAGAGATGCAGAGCGCGTCTTTGTCGGAAATGTTGCGGGCGCTCATACCTGGCCACAAAAGCATATCTGCAACTTGATTGTCGCCGAAGCCACCAAAGGCCGCCGCGTTGTTCGTCTGGAAACCGGCGATCCGGGCATTTCCAGTCGCGCCATTCAGGAAATAGAAGCCGCATCTGCCGCAAATATCCCCATCGAGATTGTTCCCGGTGTCACGGCAGCAAGTGCTGCTGCTACCCTTGAACAACCTCAGCGGGGAATGTCAGACAGTCAGAGGCAACCCGCCAGCGACGTGGCCAGATTACGCAAAAGCTGCGGATAGAGGTCAGCCCCCGGATCCAGGCTAGAGCCCAACGGGTCCATCACCCCTGTCTTCGCATCCGAGCCATCCATGACCGAAGCCACGATCCCCGGATTGAATTGCGGCTCTGACATGATGCAGGTGACATTCTGATCTGCGACGCGCGCCTGGATCTCGGAAATGCGCGCCGGGCTCGGGTCGGTCGCATCAGAGACCGAAATTGCGCCAGACGCCGGGAAATCGAAGGCCGCCTCAAAATACTGGTAGGCGTCGTGGAAAACGATGAAATTGCCTCCGCGCACGGGTTCCAGGATGCTGTTGATTTCGGCGCGCAGACTCGACAGTTCTTCGCGTCCCGCCGCGGCATTTGAAAAATACGCGCCGGCGTTATCCGGATCAGCCGCAGAAAGCGCGGCGGCGATCGCGTTCAGCCAGGCTGAACCGTTGTCCGGAGACAGCCAAAGGTGCGGATCATGGTCGCCATGACCGTGGTCTGCGTGATCATGGCCTTCATGCGCATCCTCATGTTCGTCGGCATGATCCGCGTGATCGCCATGGTCGTGCCCCTCGTGGTCCGCAGCATGCTCGGCGTGATCGCCATGATCATGTTCTTCATGTTCCGCGGCATGGTCTTCATCGCCGTGCCGATGCTCCTCGAACAGCGCACCTTCTCGTATCGGCAGTTCTGTGGTGCCATCGGCCTCCGTCAGTTCCACGACTGTCGCATCTTCGGCCAGGGCTTCGATGGCATCCTCCAGCCACGGCGTCAGATCATGTCCGATCCAGAACACCAGATCCGCGTTCTGGAGGGCGGTCGCCTCAGAGGGGCGCAGGCTGTACTCATGCGGGCTGGCACCCGGTGCCACGATCAGCGACGGCTCCCCTACCCCTTCCATGACACGCGCCACAAGCGAATGCACCGGCGCGATATCGGCGGCCACATCCGGTACATCCGCGAGGGCCGTTCCGGCCAGCAGCGCGGCTGCAAGCGACGCCGCACTGGTCAAGGGCGCGAGGTTTCTGGACATTTTCAACTCCATGTGATTTTATAACGTTACAGGTCGGATACAGGAAATGTAATAACATGACAAGTAGATCGCAAACAGATCTTGGATCGCCGTCAGATCCGGTCGGTTTTGACAAGCACGACCATGCCGATTGTATCAATACCGGAGTGGCTGCAGCCGAGGCGCATTGCGCAACCAACCAGCTTCGCTTCACGCCGGTGCGGCGTAAGGCGTTGGAAATCCTGCTGCAAGAGCATCGCGCACTTGGCGCTTACGAAATGCTTGACCGGCTGCGTGACGCCGGTTTCGGATCGCAGCCGCCTGTCGCCTATCGGGCGCTTGAATTCCTTGTAGCCAACGGTTTCGCACATAAGATCGAGCGGCTGAACGCCTTTATTGCCTGTGCCCATCCCGGCGCCACCCATTCTCCTGCCTTCATGATCTGCAGAGCCTGCGATTCGGTTGCCGAAGCGCAATCGGCACCGGCACGCGGCACTCTTGGAGACGCTGCACGCGCGACGGGATTCCAGATCGAACGCACCATGGTCGAAGCCGTTGGCCTCTGTCCGACCTGCGCGGAGAAGGCCGCACAATGAGCCTTGTCACCGTTGAAGACATCAGCGTCGGCTACGGGGCCGACACGGTACTGGCGCATGTTTCACTTGCCATCGAGCCGGGCGAGATCGTGACCATTGTTGGTCCCAACGGGTCCGGCAAGACGACGCTGTTGCGCTCTTTGATCGGCGCGGTGCGCCCCGCATCCGGCCGGATCATCCGCAAACCCAATCTGCGCATCGGATACGTTCCACAAAAACTGCACATCGACCCAACCTTGCCAATCACGGTTGAGAGGTTCCTGCGCCTGCCCGGCGGGATACGTCGCGGCGCGAGTACGCGGGCGTTGTCACGGGCCGGTGTACCGGATTTGTCAGGGCGCCAGATGTCCGGCCTGTCCGGCGGCCAGATGCAGCGGGTTCTGTTGGCGCGCGCGTTGATCAGTGACCCCGAGCTCCTGCTTCTGGACGAGGCGACCCAGGGCCTTGATCAACCCGGCTCTGCCGCCTTCTATCGCCAGATCGAAGAGGTGCGCAAAGATACCGGATGTGCCGTGCTGATGATCAGTCACGAATTGCATGTGGTGATGAGCGCATCAGACCGCGTGATCTGCCTGAACGGACATGTCTGCTGCGAGGGCACGCCCGACATCGTCTCGGCCGCGCCGGAATATCGCGCGCTCTTCGGCTCTGGCACCGGCGGGGCGCTGGCCCTGTACCGGCATGATCATGACCATGCGCATGATGAAACCTGTGATCACGACCACGACCATCCACAACGCACCAAATCCGAGGCCGCTGAATGATGCTGGACGATTTCATGATCCGTGCAACACTGGCTGGTGTCGGTGTGGCCTGTGCCGCAGCCCCCCTGGGCAGTTTTGTCGTCTGGCGGCGCATGGCCTATTTCGGTGACGCAACAGCCCATGCCGCGATCCTTGGCGTGGCCCTGTCGCTGGCGCTGAACATGTCGATCTTTGCCGGAGCGGTGGCAGTCGCTTTGGTGATGGCCCTGACCGTGACGCTGCTGACGGGGCGCGGCTACGCGATGGACACCCTGCTGGGCGTTCTGGCCCATTCCGCGCTTGCCTTCGGGCTGGTTGCGGTGTCGTTCCTCTCGGGCATCCGCATCGACCTGATGGCCTATCTGTTCGGGGACATTCTGGCGGTGTCGCGCGGCGATCTGGCGGTGATCTGGGGCGGTGCGGCGATGGTTGTCGGGCTGATCGGCTGGCGCTGGTCCGCGCTGCTGACATCGACGCTCAGCGAAGAGCTTGCCTATGCCGACGGCATAGACCCCAAGCGCGAACAATTGGTTCTGACCCTGGCGCTGGCCGTTACTGTCGCCGTCGCGATCAAGGTTGTCGGTGTCCTGCTGATTGCGGCGATGCTGATCATCCCCGCCGCCGCCGCCCGCCCGCTGTCCCGCACCCCCGAAGAGATGGCGCTGATCGCCGCCGTGATCGGGGGCGGGTCGGCCATAGTCGGATTGCGTGCCGCCTATGTCCTGGATACCCCAGCCGGGCCGTCCATCGTCTGCGTTGCAGCCGTCATATTTCTGATGACAAGCGTGCTGAGGGGGCTGCGCGCCTGACCGCAATGTTCGCGAACAGGATTGCGCGGCGAAGCTGTGGCGGCGCTGGCGGTTGGCACGAGGCATCTGACGACCGTGGCCCGTACCTTCCATCACGCCTCGACGACATCCCTCGATAAGCCCCGCGTGATCCATAACGCGGCAACCATTGACGCGCCTGCAATCATGAATGTCAGTTGCATGCCATTGCCAATCGCACCCGGTGCTGCGGCTTCGATGCTGCCCGCTCCTGCACCAAAAGAAAATACAGCGCCCATGACCGAAGCACCACCGACAAGCCCAAGATTGCGTGACAGGCCAAGCAGGCCCGACACTGCTCCGCGCTCGGCGTCAGGTACGTTTGCCATTGCCATTGTGTTATTGGCCGATTGGAACATTTGGTATCCCGGCGTCAGGATTGCGATGGCGGCGATATAGCCGACAATGCCGGACTTCATCGGGAGGATCGACAATGCAAATGCTCCGATGGCCAGCCCGACGAGCCCGATCAGAAGCACGCGCTGTGCACCCCAAAAATCAACGAGATAGCCAGAGGGCACGCCGATGCAGATTGAAATAACGGGTCCAACTGACATCACGAGACCGACAGAAACTGGGCTGAGCCCAAGCACAAAGCCAAGAAAAAACGGCCCCACGAGCAGAGTGGCCATCATCAAGTTGGCCACCAGAAGATTTGCGGCCATACCGGGGATGACACCCGTTTCACGTAGCGCGGCAAACCCTCTGCGCGGCGACGTGACGCCCGGCGCTATCGACGGCAGAAACCACCACGCCAGACCAGCCGCTCCCAAACCGATCGGGACAAGGATAAAGAAGACAAATGGCCAACCGGCCAGGCCGATCAACAGACCGCCCAGCGACGGCCCCAGCGCCGTGCCAACCGCCGACATGGTCGCGAGCAACCCCATGATGCGCCCGGCACGTCCGCCATTGACCGTCTCCCTGACCATGGCGATGGTCAATGTCATCAGAAAAGCCGAGCCAATGCCCTGAACCGCCCGTGCAGCGACCAAAATCCAAAGGCTGGGTGCCAATCCACACAGAGCCGATGCCAGCGAGAAGACGACCAGCCCCAGCAGCAGCATCCGCCGACGGCCAAATAAATCCCCAAGCCGCCCGGCGAGCACCACGAAAAGTGTGAGCGCCACAAGATAGGCAATCACGATCCACTGCACCTGATGAAACGGTGCCTCAAAAGCCACCGCGAGGGTTGGCAGAGCGATATTGGCGATGCTGGTTCCCAGCGACGCCAGCAGCATTGACAGCGACAGGCACGCCAATGCGCCAAACCTTGCAGCCGTCTGTTCGGTTGATTTCATGACCTTCAATTTGCATCTCCGCTTGCCAGATGTGGTGTGAGCAGGCATCCTACGAATTCAAGTCAACTTGAGGTCAAGTATGAAAATGCTCGATATCGGCGAGGTGTCGCAAAAAGCGGGTATCCCGGCTTCGACGCTGCGCTACTATGATGAAATCGGCCTTATCTCGTCGGTCGGTCGGCACGGGCTTCGACGGCAGTTTGCACCTGATGTGCTGTTGCGGCTCGCACTGATCTCGATGGGCAAGTCAGCGGGCTTTTCTCTTGAGTACATCTCGGGAATGTTCGGCCGCGACGGAAAGCCGGACCTGCCCCGTCAGGAATTGCACAACCGCGCGGACGATCTGGATCGACAAATCCGCGAGCTGACAGCCCTCCGCGATACCATCCGGCACGTTGCAGATTGTCCGGCAACCTCGCACATGGAATGCCCGACCTTCAGACGTCTTGTTGGCACCATAGGTCGGCGAAAATCAAGAAAGGCAGGGGCGCGTTCTTAGCACGGCATTCCCCTCAATCTAAGGCCCGTGGACATTCGAGTTCGCGCGATGCGCTCTGACCTGTTGACTTCGCACATCCATGGAGCTCAAAACCGGTTCCCACTTTTGAGCGATATGATCCAGGGACGGGATCGGAGTCGGCAACGTCTTGCAGGCATAGCGTGCGGCGAGCGCGCAACCGTCGCGAACAGTCAGGATCGGTCGCGCCGCCGTATTTGCGCCTGGGGGGCCAAAAATCCGGTGGAGACTCTGTTGCTCGGAGGGTGCGAGACCGCGCAGCGCCATCGGCCCCGAATGCAGGCTTTCCGTCAAGACGCCATCGACCATGATGATCTCATGGCGGTCGAAAACCAGATGCAGGTATTGGATTGCCTGTTTCCCACGCATCACACGCACCCCGCGCAGTGCAAGCATGGACTTGGCGGGCACCAGAACCTCTCCGCGTCGGTCGCATCGCAGCAACAGCCGGTGCTGCGGGGACACAACCAACCGCCCGCCCCTGCCGATGGTCCCCGCCGGGATCAGGATCGGCTTGTGGGGATGCGGTCCGGCGGGAAACTCCAGGTAACGACATGCCACCATGCGGAGCGGCTGGGCACCATGATCGAGTGTCCAGACCATCTCACCTTCGCGCAACTGCTCGACCGGAACTTCGCCTCGCTCTGTCCGAACTTGTGCGCCCGGCGTAAAACAAGCCGGGCTGTAGGACATACTGGCACTGTCCTGGACCGCAACAATGGTCAGGTTTTCGCCCGTCGGCGGCGTATCACCAACAAAGGAAAACCCGTAGACCGTGACATTATCGTTATTGACGGTGACCGCCGCCAGTTCATATTGATTGCCGAGCGAGTCTTCCAGCGTCAGCATATATTCGTTTTGAATATTCGTCCCGGCCCCAAACCAAAGAAAGTCGTCGGTTAACGACTGGCTGGAATCATCATCATCGAAACTGCCATCGTCATCAGTAACCGAGACGGTGTCGATCGTCGCCCATGGATAGATGAGGATCGCGTCCGTTCCCAAATTCCAGCTGCCGCCATTGGGAGAGTGAACAGCCCCCCAATTCGAGGTGTTCATCTGGGACAGTTCAAAGAAACTGAGGTCAAAATCTGGCATGGCACCACTGCTGTTTTTTCGCCCGGACCATCGCATAGGTCAGTTAACCAGTGCTGAACGTCTTGATCGGCAGCGATTGCCAGTGGCGACCCGACCGGACAAAGCCAGCACCCGGCAGACCCCACACCGGTCAAGGGCAATGTCAATCCTACCCCGGTGAGGTCACGCGAACGCACCCGACACCCGCATGCAAGGTGGGCTCCCCTCGCTGTCCAATGATCCCCTTGTATGGTCCGGTTGATTGAACAATATTGTCGCATGACAAATTGGTTGCCCTCCCGAGATTCGCTCAAGTCCCCGCTGCACACCAGCCTTGCTCAGACCATTGCTGATGCAATCTATGACGGTCGGCTGTCACATGGAGGGAAATTACCAACGCATCGACGGCTGGCCGATGATCTGAAGCTGAGCGTGAATACCGTCAGCAAGGCCTATGACATCCTGCGCCGCCAGAACCTGATAGACGGTCAGATTGGACGCGGCAGCTATGTCGTGGACTCAGTCAAGTCCGAGGAACAGCCCTTCAAGCTGGAATCCGAACCGGAAACCCTGTTTGATATGTCCATTTCACGGCCATTGTTCAATCGCATGCATGTCGACGCGATGCAGTCGACTCTGAAAGCGATGCAAACCGATCTTGACCCAGCGCTTTACCTTTCGACGCGGCCCAATATCGGTCACGAAAGACACCGGAAGGTCGGCATCAAATGGCTATCGGCATGTGGCCTCGAAACGCGCCCTGAAACGGTTTTGATGACGAATGGGGTAACGCACGGCTTGTCTGCCGCACTGTCAGCAGTCCTGCGCCCCGGTGATGTCATCCTGTCGGACATGGTAACCCACCATCTTTTGGTTTCGAGCGCGGCATATTTTGGATATCGCCATATTGGCCTGGAAACTGATGAGCATGGTATTCTGCCTGATGAATTGGCGAAAGCCTGCGCAGAGTTTTCGCCCAAGGCATTGTATCTGCTGCCATCTTTGGCCAATCCCAATGTGCATATGATGCCCGACGAACGACGTCGGCAGATTGCGGAAATTGCGCGCCGACACGGGTTGTACATAATTGAGAACGACGTGTTCGGCCCGGTCGCGCTGGATCGCCAGACGCCGGTTTCGCAATTCGCGCCCGAACTTTCGATCTACCTGACGAGTTTCACAAAATGCACGGTCAGCGGGTTGCGTGCGGGCTATGCTGTCGCGCCGGACCACCTGTTACCGGCGATAACGGCCCGGCTGATGGTCTTTGGCTGGATGGCAACCCCGCTGATCTGCGAACTGGCGTCGCGCTGGGTGGAAGACGGCACAGCGCTGGCGCTGGCAGAATGGCAGCGGGTGGAGCTTGAGAAGCGACACAGCATTGCGTCACAGGAGCTTTCCAGATTCAATTGGAAGGGTCATCCGTCCGGGCTGCATCTTTGGTTGCAACTCCCGCCGGACTGGGATTCGACCTCCTTCAGCTCCCATGCCCGGCAATTGAATGTGGCTGTGTCACCGGAATCCCCGTTCCTTGCGCCCAAATCCGCACCCAGAAACGCCGTGCGTGTTTCTTTGGGCAGCATTCGTGACGCAGACCGTTTTCGACAGGCGCTCAGACTGCTGGCCGCCTTGCTGTCGCGCCCGCGCGAGCCGCTTCCGCAGTTCGCTTCTTAGGATTGTCCCACAACAATAAATAAATTGACTCACAGTTCAATGTTCGGAAACTGATGTGATATCGCAAACTGAACAAATGATAACTGGGAGAACAGTATGACTGTAATCGCACGCACGACGTTGCGCATGTGCGCCCCGCTGATGGCGGCGTTGCTGATGGGAGGCATGGCACATGCCGACAACTGGCGCTATGCCATGGAAGAAGGTCTGACAGATCCGCAAGGATTGTATGCAACCAAATTCAAAGAAGAAATCGAAGCCAATTCTGACCATACAGTGCAGATCTATCCAGTTGGCTCGCTCGGCGAATCCGCTGACGCAATGGAACAGGCCCAAGCCGGTCTGCTGCAGTTCATCGACCAATCACCGGGCTTCACCGGCGCTTTGATCCCCGAAGCCGAGGCGTTCCTGGTTCCCTATATCCAGCCGACGGACCCTGAGGTGGTACGCAAATTCTTCAAGGAAAGCGTCGCCATCAACGAAATGTTCCATGGCATCTATCGTGAGCAGGGCCTTGAGCTTCTAGCGGTATTCCCTGAAGGCGAACAGGTTGTCACAACGATGGAAGAGTTCCGCACGCCCGAGGATCTGGAAGGGATGAAAATCCGCACCATGACATCGCCGCTGCTGCTGGAAACCTATACCGCCTTCGGCGCATCGCCGATTGCCATGGCATGGGGCGAACTGATCGGCGCGTTGAAAACCAACATGGTTGACGGGCAGGAAAACCCGGCCATCTGGATCGAAGCCTATGGGCTCGACAACCTGACCAAGGTGATGACCTATACAGGCCACGGCCAGTACACCACTGCGGTCATGGCCAATGCCGACTTTTATGACGGGCTGAGCGACGAGGACAAAGAACTGGTTCAGAACGCATCCCAGGCAGCACATGACTATATCCTTGATGTCGCGGTCGAGCTGGATGCAACCGGTCTGGCCAAGATCAAGGAAACCAACCCCGACTACACCATCGTTCGGCTGACCGAGGAAGAACGCGAAGCCTTCAAGGAGCGCGCGAAAGCGGTTGAGGAGGCGTTCGTGGAACGTGCAGGCGAGCGTGGCGCAGCGATCCTGGAGCAGATGAAGAAAGACCTGGCTGCAGCCCAGCAGTAATTTGCCAAATCGGGCGCATCGCGCGCCGGAAATCGGCCAATTGCGGGCCCAGACCGGATGTCCGGGCCCGCAACGACTTTACTGACAGGCTCGAAATGCAAGAACGGGGCGTGCCACCAAGTCGGCACATGTCCGCGGGGAGTAACCATGAGCAATACGACGCAAAAACGGGCGGGATTGGCCGGTATTATTGATACCATCGACAGCGGCATCGCCGCGCTCGAACGGATCATCATGGCGACCGGCGTGATCCTGATGGCAATCAACACCATCGCCAATGTGGTCAGCAGGTTCGTATTCAACCATTCCATCATCTTTGCCGAAGAGCTGAACAGCATCTTCATCCTGTTGGTGACCTTTGCCGGAATTGGTTACGCGGCACGCCATGGGCGGCATATCCGGATGTCCGCAATCTCCGATGCGCTGCCGGAGCGGGCCAGAAAAATCCTGATCATCATCATCACTGCAGTGACCGCCGTTCTGCTGCTGGTTCTCGCCTGGTATGCGGTGCAGTACATCATCAGCCTGCAGGCCAAGGGGCGGGTTTATCCGGCGCTCGGGATACCGATCTATATCAGCTATCTATGGGTGCCGATTGGCCTTTTTGTGACGGGCATTCAATACGCGCTGACCTTTCTGCGCAATCTTCAGGAACCTGAAATCTACCTGGCAACCGACCTGCGCGAGGCGGATGCGCAGGAATTGGAATTGGAGCTTTAACGATGGCACTCGTGATGTTTTCCGTAATGATCGTGCTTCTGCTTATGGGCTTTCCGATGATGGTTCCGCTGATCGCCGGGGCGTTTATCGGCGTTATCGAACTATTTGGCACGATCGACAAAACCGAATTCATGATCCAGCAGATGCTGGGGGGTATCCGGCCCTCCTCGCTGATCGCTGTGCCGATGTTCATCCTCGCCGCCGACGTCATGACGCGCGGGGAATCTGCCGGGCGGCTGATCGACATGGTGATGGCCTTTATCCGGCACATCCGGGGTGGTCTGGCTGTCAGTACAGCTTCGGCATGCGCATTGTTCGGGGCCGTCTCGGGCTCTACCCAGGCCACGGTTGTGGCCGTCGGCACGCCGCTGAGACCACGGATGCTGAAAGGCGGCTACAAGGACTCGTTCGTGCTGGCCCTGATCGTCAACTCAAGTGACATCGCCTTTCTGATCCCGCCCAGTATCGGCATGATCATCTATGGTGTCGTAGCCAAAGCCTCGATCCCCGAGCTGTTCATCGCGGGCCTCGGCCCCGGATTGCTGATCCTGTTCATGTTTTCGATTTACAGCATGGTCTATGCAAAGATTAACAACGTCCCGACCGAACCAAAGGCCAGCTGGAGCGAACGGCTCACTTCGGTGAGACGCGCCCTGTGGCCGCTCGGGTTCCCGGTTCTGATCATTGGCGGCATCTTTTTCGGCATCTTCAGCCCGACCGAAGCCGCTGCGATCAGCGTGGCCTATGCGGTTATCCTTGAGACATTTATTTTCCGCACGATGAAGATAACAGATTTGTACCATGTCGCCCTGTCGACGGGCATGGTCACGGCTGTGGTCTTTATCCTTGTCGGCGCAGGGGCGGCCTTTGCCTGGGTGCTGTCCTTTGCGCAAATTCCGCAGCAGATTCTAAGCGCGATCGGTGTTGATGAGATGGGGCAGATCGGTGTGCTCTTCACCATTGCCATCGCCTTTTTCATTGGCTGCATGTTTGTTGATCCGATCGTGGTCATCCTGATCTTTGTCCCGATCTTTGCGCCGGTGGTTGAAAAGACGGGTCTTGATCCGATCCTTGTGGGCACGCTGATCACATTACAGGCCGCCATCGGTTCGGCCACGCCGCCGTTTGGATGCGATATCTTCACGGCAGTCGCTGTCTTTAAACGCCCTTATCTGGACGTGATCCGCGGCACCCCGCCCTTCGTGGTTATGCTTCTGAGTGTCTCGGTCTTGATGATCTTCTTCCCGCAGATCGCGCTGTTCCTGCGCGACGTCGCCTTCGCCAAGTAAACGGAGCACGGATATGTTCAAATCAATACTGATCGCCTTTGATGGTTCCGAAGGATCGCAATCCGCGTTGCGCAAAGGGGCGGAACTGGCAAAGCTAAGTGGTGCCGAACTGACAGTTCTGACACTTTATCGACACCATTCCGTGCTGGAAGGATCCATGTATGTGAATGACGCGGAAAAACCCGACGATGTTGACGAGATCATGAAGACGCATGCCAAGGAGGTCGCCGAGCGCGGCGCTTCCATTGCGCGCGAAAGCGGCTGCGAAAAGATCAGAGCCTTTGTCAAAGGGGGTCCCACGGCCCGGACAATCGTCAGCTTTTCGCAAGAGCATAAGAATGACCTGATTGTTATGGGCAGCCGTGGCATGGGGTCGATCGAGGGGTTCTTGCTGGGGAGTGTCTCTCACAAAGTGACAAGCCTCTCGAAATGTCCGGTACTTGTTGTGTGAGCGGCGCCGTGACGCTGGATGTCCAATCCTCCATTTCCTCCGTGACAGCCAGGCTTGATGCAAGAGCAATCGCAAAGCGGATCGGGCTGGTGGTGTTGGCCACGGACCACACGACGGAAGCGGATTTTGCGCGCGTATTGCATCGCCAGCAGGTCGGCGTTTACGTCAACCGCATCGGGTTTGAAAATCCGACGACCCACGAAAGCCTGCTGCGCACCGGACCGCGTCTGGCGGCGGCGGCGGCGAACATCCTGCCGGATGAACCACTGGACGTCCTGGTCTATGGGTGTACGGCGGCCTCTGTGGTTCTGGGGAACGACAAGGTTGCCGAACACATGAACAGCGCAAAACCGGGCACGCCCTGTGTGACGCCCAGTTCTGCGGCCGTTGATGCCTTTGGCGCTTTGGGGATAAAGAAAGTCAGCGTGCTGACGCCCTACACTCGGGATGTGACGGATTCGCTTGTTCGCTATTTTTCCGAACACGGGCCGAACGTGGTCAATGCGACCTGTTTTGATCTATCCGATGATCGCGAAATGGCGCGCCTGTCCAGAGAAAGCATCATTGAAGCCGGGGTCGCGGCCTGCGATCCGCAATCCGATGCACTCTTTATCTCCTGTACCGCGGTGCGGGCGCTGGGATGTGTCTCACAAATCGAAAACCGCCTGGGCAAGCCGGTGATCACCTCCAATCAGGCGATGATCTGGCGATGCATGCGACATCTTGCGATTACGGATGACGTTCCTTCAGGCGGTACGCTTTTTACCAAGTAGATCATAGACAGGACGGAAAGATGGGCTCTGGAATTACACTTCAGGCAAGTTACGCTGCGCGCGCACAGATTGCAGGAGCGGTACGGCTGACGCCAACGGTGACCTCGGAAACACTGAGCGAAGCCACAGGCGGCGGCATTCGCCTGAAACTTGAAAACACACAGATCACCGGCAGCTTCAAACTGCGTGGGGCCACCAATGCGGTCCTGTCTCTCAGCGACGCGCAGCGCGCCAAGGGTGTTGTCGGCGTGTCGACCGGCAATCACGGGCGCGGGCTAGCCTATGCCGCGGCGCAGGCCGGTGTGCGGTGCATCATCTGCATGTCCGGACTGGTGCCGCAAAACAAGGTGGACGGGATCAAGGCGCAAGGTGCCGAAGTGCGGATCGTCGGACGCAGTCAGGATGACGCGCAAGTCGAGGTCGACAAGTTGGTGGGTGAAGGCATGGTGATGCTGCCGCCCTTTGATCACCCCGATATCATCGCCGGGCAAAGCACGGTTGCGCTGGAAATACTGGAACAGACACCAGACCTGCAAACCGTTCTGGTGCCCTTGTCCGGCGGCGGATTGATCTCGGGCGTGGCCATGGTGTTGAAGGCGGCCAACCCCGCAATCCGGGTGATCGGTATCTCGATGGAGCGTGGCGCGGCGATGCACGCATCCCAGAACGCCGGAAAACCGGTGATGGTCGAGGAAGTCGCAACATTGGCGGATTCTCTGGGCGGCGGCATCGGGATGGACAACGCCTATACCTTTGCCATGACCCGCGATCTGGTGGATGGGATCGTTCTGGTGTCGGAAGCGGAAATCGCTGCCGCCATTCGCCACGCCTATTGGCATGAACGTCAGATCATCGAAGGGTCCGGCAGCGTCGGCATCGCCGCATTGCTGGCGGGCAAGATCGACAAGCCTGGGCGCTGTGTCTCTCTGATCTCCGGCCAGAATATCGACATGAACCTGCACCACCGGATCATCTCCGGCGAAGATGTGGATGTTGCTGCGGAGGGGAAAGATGCCTGAAATCAAAATCCTTACGGAAGCCGAACTGCGGGAACTGGTGCCCCTGGATGGCGATGCGGTAACCTGTGTCGAAGAGGGGTTTACAACATTGGCCGGGGGCAAGGTTGTGATGCCGCCGATCATGACGCTGATGGTCCCCGACCATAACGGCGAAGTCTGCGTCAAATCCGCCTATGTCCCCGGTGTCGACAGCTTTGCCATGAAGATGAGCCCAGGATTTTTCGACAATCCCAAGCTGGGCCTGCCAAGCACCTCCGGGCTGATGGTGTTGTTTTCCAGCCGGACGGGGATGCTTGAGGCGCTGCTTCTGGACAATGGCTATCTTACTGATGTGCGCACAGCGGCCGCAGGGGCCGTCGCCGCCCGCCATCTTGCCCGCAACGATGCGACGCGCGCCTGCATCCTGGGTGCAGGGGTGCAGGCAGCTTTGCAACTCAAGGCGCTGACGCTCGTGCGCAAGATCGAAAGCGCGGTGATCTGGGCACGCGACCATGCCAAGGCCAGGGCGACAGCCGCGCGATTGTCAGATGAACTGGGCATTGACGTCACCGCAAGCGAGGACATCGCCAAGGCTGTGCAGTCCGCCGATATTGTCGTGACGACCACACCGTCCTCCACGCCTCTGGTCATGGCGGACTGGCTGCAACCGGGGCAGTTGATCATCGCGATGGGCTCGGATCAGGAACACAAGGCCGAACTGGCACCGGCGTGTCTGGCCAAGGCCACGCTCTACGTCCCGGACGCTCAGGCACAATGCGCGGTCAAGGGCGAGTTGCGCAGCGCCATCGAGGCGGGGCTTATACCCGCCAATCGCAGTTTTTCGGAGCTGGGGGATATCACTGCGGGCAAGGCCCCAGGTCGCCAGTCCAGCGCCGATATCATCATCGCCGATCTGACCGGCACTGGCGTTCAGGATACCGCCATTGCCACTCTTGCCCGCCATCGCGCTCTGGCCGCTGGCAAGGGTGCCACCTTCAACAGCTAGTCGAGTTTCAATCATGCCAACGCCGACACTCCATTTTTCCCGCGATGAATTCAATGCGCGCATCGCCAAGACACGCGAGGCCATGCAGCAGCGCGGGCTTGATCTGTTGATCATCTCGGACCCCAGCAACATGAACTGGCTGACAGGTTATGACGGCTGGTCCTTTTACGTACATCAATGCGTTGTGCTGGGGCTGGAGGGCGAGCCGATCTGGTATGGGCGTGGGCAGGATGCCAATGGCGCGGTCAGAACCTGTTTCATGGACCCCGCCAACATCATCGGCTACCCCGACAATTACGTCCAATCGACCGAGCGGCACCCGATGGATTACCTCTCGGCGCAATTGGTGGACCGCAGGTTGGCCAAGGGCACAATCGGTGTCGAGATGGACAATTACTGGTTCTCGGCGGCGGCCTTTGCTTCGCTGCAGGACCACTTGCCGGACGCACGCTTTGCCGATGCCACAGCATTGGTCAACTGGCAGCGTTCCGTGAAATCCGATACCGAGCTTGACTACATGCGTATTGCGGGCCGCATCGTGGGCCGGATGCACGAACGCATCTTCGACAAGGTCGAGCCGGGCATTCGCAAATGCGATCTGGTCGCTGATATCTATGATGCGGCCCTTCGCTATGACCCCGAGATCGGGGGCGGTGGCGACTATCCGGCGATTGTGCCGCTCTTGCCCTCGGGCTCGGACGCGGCCGCGCCGCATCTGACATGGGATGACGGGCCGATGAAATCCGGCGAAGGCACGTTCTTCGAGATTGCAGGCACCTATCGCCGCTACCATTGCCCGCTGTCGCGCACGGTCTTTCTGGGCAAACCGACGCAGACATTCCTGGATGCAGAGAAAGCGGTGCTGGAAGGCATGGAGGCGGGGCTGGAGGCGGCAAAAGAAGGCAACCTGTGCGAAGATATCGCCCGGTCCTTCTTCAAGGTGCTGCGGAAATACGGGATCGAGAAGGACAACCGCACCGGATATCCGATCGGCGTCAGCTACCCTCCCGATTGGGGCGAACGGACCTATTCACTGCGTCCGGGCGACAAGACGGTGCTTCGGGAAAACATGACAATGCATTTCATGACCGGCCTCTGGATGGAGGACTGGGGCTTCGAGATCACCGAGAGCATTCGCATAACAAAGACAGGCCATGAATGCCTGTCTGATGTACCGCGCAAGATGTTTGTAAAGGATTAGGCAATGAAGAAAAATCCGATTGCGCCGACAATACCGTTTGACCGCGACGGTATTCATCACGGCTTTCTGCGGCTGCCCTACAGCAGTGATGACAGCGCCTGGGGATCCATCATGATCCCGCTGACCGTGATCAAGAATGGGGATGGCCCGACTGCGCTGTTGACCGGGGGCAATCACGGCGACGAATACGAAGGCCCGGTCGCCCTGCAAGAAATGACCGTCACGCTGAAACCCGACGACATCACAGGTCGGGTGATCATTGTTCCGGCGTTCAACTATCCGGCCTTTCGCGCAGGCCGACGCACCTCACCCATCGACCAGGGCAACATGAACCGCGCCTTTCCGGGTCGCCCCAACGGGACGCCGACGCAAAAGATTGCTGATTATTTTCAGCGCAGTTTGCTGCCGATGGCCGATCTCGTGGTGGATTTCCATTCCGGCGGCAAGACCCTCGACTTTGTGCCCTTTGCCGCGGCGCATATTCTCGAAGACAAGGCACAGCAGGCCGCATGCCTTGCCGCGATGCAGGCCTTCAACGCCCCCTATTCAGTGCAGCTTTACGAGATCGACAATGTCGGCATGTATGATACCGCTGTCGAGGACATGGGAAAGGTGCTAGTGACGACCGAGTTGGGCGGGGGCGGCACCGCGACGGCCAAATCAATTGCCATCGCCAAGAAAGGGCTGCGCAACGTGTTGATTCACGCAGGAATTTTACGAGGCGAAATGCAGATTGATCCAACGGTTCAGCTAGATATGCCCGATGACGACTGTTTCACCGTCTCCGAGGAGGACGGTTTGTGTGAACCGATCGTCGATCTGGGCGGCGAAGTCACCAAAGGGGACCTTGTGGCGCGGGTTTGGCGTACTGACCGCACGGGTGTCGCGCCGACCGAACTCAGGGCCAAGCGGTCAGGCATCCTGATCAGCCGTCACTTTCCCGGCCTGGTCAAGGCTGGCGACTGCGCGGCGGTGATTGGATTGACCTACGACTGACCCATTCGCAAGAGGTGGCACTATGCGGCTTGATGCCCGCGATCTGGAAATTCTGCGGGTGCTGTCAAGCGAAGGCCGCATCACCAAGGCCGCGCTGGCGGAGCGGGTCAACCTTTCGCCGACGCCCTGTTGGGAACGGCTAAAGAAACTGGAAAAGGCCGGATTGATTGAAGGCTACCGTGCCGAGATCAATCTGCGCAAGCTGGGGCCGCACCTGACGGTCTTTGTCGCGGCTGAACTGTCTGACCACACCGCTGCCAGTTTCCAGGCCTTTGAGGCTGCGATGCAGCGCTATGACGAGGTTCTGGCCTGCTGGGCGCTTGGTGGCGGCTTCGATTACCTTCTGCAAATCCTGACCCGCGACATCGACACGTACCAACGGCTGATTGATGAAATGCTCAACGCCCGAATCGGGCTGTCCAAGTATTTTACCTATGTCGTGACCAAACCAGTAAAGGGCCATGGCGTTCCGCCGCTATCCCTCATTGCGGGCAAATTGGACTAGGGCCTAAACCACCATTAGACAGGCAATGGGCAGGAGATTCCTCTGCCTGAGGCCCGAAATATGGTCTCACTCTCTTTCGAAACTGGCCGACAATCCAGCGCAAGAAAGGAGAACAGTTCATGAGCAATACGGCACTTTCCGCCCGCAACGAGATTTCCGACAAGTCACTGGTGCGCAGCTTTTCCTACATCGGCGGCAAATGGTGCGCGGCAGCCTCGGGCGAGACCATTCGCGTCACCGACCCCGCCACCGGAGAGGTGGTTGGCGAAGTTGCCAGTCTGACCGCACAGGAAAGCCTTGCCGCCGTAGATGCGGCACAATTGGCGTTTCCCGCATGGTCTGGACTTCTTCCGCAGGACAGGTCCGCCATCCTGCGCCGTTGGTTCGATCTGATCCTGGACCACAAGGAAGACCTCGCGCGGATCATGGTGCTGGAACAGGGCAAGCCCCTCTCAGAGGCCCGTGGTGAAATCGACTATGCCGCGTCCTTTGTTGAATTCTACGCCGAAGAAGCCAAGCGCCCGAATATCGAAGGGGTCACCAGCCACCTGCCCGATGCAGAGGTCGAGGTGTGGCTGGAACCGGTCGGTGTTGTTGCCCTGATCACACCCTGGAACTTCCCCGCCGCCATGCTGACCCGCAAGGCCGCCGCCGCCCTGGCTGTTGGGTGTACGGTCGTGGCCCATCCTTCGGGGGAAACCCCGTTTTCAGCGCTGGCGCTGGCCGAGTTGGCCGAAAAGGCCGGTGTTCCGGCAGGCGTGTTCAATGTCGTCACGGGTCGGGCGGCAACTGTGGTCGAACCCTGGACAAAAGACGCCCGCGTGCGCGCTCTGTCCTTCACCGGCTCAACCGAAATCGGACGGCTTCTCTATCGGCAATCCGCGGACACCGTGAAAAAACTTGTCATGGAACTGGGCGGCCACGCGCCGGTGATCGTGTTCAAAGGTGCCGATCTTGATGTTGCCGTCGCCGAAACGATCAAGGCCAAGTTCGCGACCTCGGGACAGGACTGTCTGGGTGCCAACCGGATCTTTGTCGAGCGCGCAATCTATGATGAATTCTGCACCCGCTTCACAGCGGCGACACGCGCGCTCTCGCTCGGGGTCGGTATGGACGATCCCGACATCGGCCCCCTGATGAACGAAAAGGCCGTTCAGAAGCAGGAAGAACATGTCGCTGACGCGATGGCAAAAGGGGCCAGGCTTGCCTGCGGCGGCGCGCGCGACCCGCTTGGTCCGCTGTTCTATCAGCCCACCGTCCTGACCGACGTTTCGCGCGACGCTGCGATCATGTCAGATGAAACTTTTGGGCCGGTTGCGGCCCTGGCACCCTTCGACAGTGAGGACGAGGTGGTCGCGCTGGCAAATGACACCGAATACGGGCTGGTCGCCTATTTGCACAGCAACGACCCACGCCGCATCTACCGAGTCTCACGGGCGCTGCAATTTGGCATGGTGGCGGTGAACCGCACCAAGGTCACCGGGGCACCGATCCCCTTTGGGGGCACCAAACAGTCTGGCCTTGGCCGCGAAGGCGCGCGCCGTGGCATGGAAGAGTATACTGAAATCAAATACATATGCCGCGATTGGGCGTAAGGAGAAAGACATGCTGAAAAACGACCACCTGGAACAATGGGACCGCGAAAATTTCTTTCACCCCTCGACCCATCTGGCTGATTTTGCACGCGGCAACGTCCCCCAGCGGATCATAACAGGCGGCCAGGGCTGTCATATCGAAGACCGCGACGGCAATCGCCTGCTGGACGCATTCGCAGGGCTCTATTGTGTCAATGTCGGCTATGGCCGCAGCGACATAGCTGACGCCATCGCCGCGCAGGCCAAGGAACTGGCCTATTACCATTCTTATGTCGGTCACGGCACCGAGGCGAGCATCACGCTGGCCAAGATGATCCTCGACCGTGCGCCGGAAAACATGTCGAAGGTCTATTTCGGCCTCGGCGGCTCTGACGCCAATGAGACCAACGTCAAGCTGATCTGGTATTACAACAACATTCTGGGTCGCCCCGAGAAGAAAAAGATCATCTCGCGCTGGCGCGGCTATCACGGCTCGGGTCTTGTGACCGGCTCGCTCACCGGGCTTGAGCTGTTTCACAAGAAATTCGATCTGCCGCTGGCACAGGTGGTGCACACCGAAGCACCCTATTACTACCGCCGCGCTAACCTTGAACAATCCGAGGCCGAATTTGTCGCTTATTGCGTGGCGGAACTGGAGGCCCTGATCGACCGGGAAGGTGCCGATACAATCGCCGCTTTCATCGGTGAGCCTGTGCTTGGCACAGGCGGTATCGTGCCGCCGCCCGAAGGCTATTGGACGGCGATCCAACAGGTTCTGGACAAGCACGATATCCTTCTTGTGGCCGACGAAGTTGTGACAGGCTTTGGCCGTTTGGGCACGATGTTTGGTTCCGAACACTACGGCATGAAACCTGACCTCATCACCATCGCCAAGGGGCTAACCTCGGCCTATGCGCCGCTGTCCGGGTCGATTATCAGTGACAAGATGTGGAAGGTGCTTGAGCAGGGGACAGATGAAAACGGCCCCATAGGCCACGGCTGGACCTATTCCGCCCACCCGATCGGCGCAGCGGCTGGTGTGGCGAATCTCAGGCTCATCGACGAACTGGGCCTGATCAATAATGCCGGTGAAATCGGGGCCTACCTCAACAGTGCCATGGCAGATGCCTTCGGAAATCATGCCAATGTGGGCGATGTGCGCGGCGAGGGCATGCTCTGCGCAGTTGAGTTTGTGAAACAGCGCGAAGGCCGGGTTTACTTTGATGCTTCAGACAAGGTCGGCCCCGCCATCGCACGTGCGCTTCTGGCCGAGGGTGTCATCGCCCGCGCCATGCCACAAGGCGATATTCTGGGTTTTGCGCCGCCATTCTGCCTGACCCGCGAAGAGGCTGATGAAGTTGTCGGCAAGACAGTGAAAGCGGTCAAGGCGGTGTTGGGGTAAGGAACTGCAAACCCGCCGCAGTCCGGTCTGAGCGATACAGCGAAGTGGCGCAAAGCCAGAATCTCGATTGCCGAGAATGCTGATCGCTTGGCCGGGATGCGCCAACCGTTTGCCGCGACATCAAGCGGAACCGATGAACTGATCAAGCTGAAAGGTTATCACGCCGTGGCCGCGCGTTTATTCGTTGGCGATTAGGACTACAGCGTCCGACGAAATACATGCAAAATCACGTAATGCGTTGAAATCTATGATTTCATGCAGCGTTACGTGATTCAGGTTTAACGCGAAACGCTATAGGGTTTCGGGCGCGCCGGTTCACATTTGTGGTAGCAAAAGAAATTCCACCCATTTTCCGATTCGTCAGTATAGTCTTCTGGTTTGATCCACATAATTTCCACGTCGGAGCTTTTCTGAATGCGCCAAGAAACTGGCACATCTGCATCAATTTACGATTTCCCGGCTGCCAATCCGTCAAAGGCACCCGATTGGCTGCCCCTGCCACCGCCCCCTTCGAGCCGCTGGCCAGAGACACAATTTGACCCTGCTTATCAGGACTTCCTCGATGCGCATGTGGCCTATTGGGGCAGCGAGGAATGCGTTGTCCTGCCCAAATTTGCGGGAAATGCCCTGCGGACCGTGGCCAACTGGCGTCGGGGCTGCCGCGCCGTCGATGTGATCATGCCCATGGGCACCCCGGTTGCCAGCTTCATGGACCGGCGCGGACGACCAAGCGATCGCTGGGATGGCGGCGAGGGTTTGGGGATTACCGGCAATCACACCACCCACTCCGGCGTGCTGGCAGGCTACCTGCTGGACGCCTACGGATCGGTCATCGGCCTGAAGCTTTGGGAAATCTACCCCGGCGCGGGCCGGGTGCGTCGGCGGATCTATCCAGTGGACGACAGCCGCTTTGGCACAGCGAACGCGCGGGCCTACCATGCGATATTCGATGTCGACCAGGCACCACTTGGCGGCCCCGATAATCCGTATTACCGCCGTTGGCTGGCAAACCGCCAGCCGCGTCCGGGCCGGCCAGATTGGGCCACCCACAGCCCAACTGCAACCGGGCAATACACCGCGCCCATGCGGCCGGTCCGGCCCTCTCTCGAAGGCGGCAAGGCGTGACTGGCAGCCCCCGTTTGCTGCGCCGCCTGTTGCGACGATCCGCCAGCGCTGCGGATGTTCCCAGCAATACCGTCCCAGCCCCCCAACGCATTCTGATTACCCAACGGGAGTTGAAAAACTTTGGCGGCTCGGAGTTCTTTGCCATCGAAGTTGCGCGCGCCCTCAAGAACCGGGGACGCGAAGTTGCCATCTATTGCCCTGCCCCCGGAAAGCTGGCCAATATCGTCACGCCCAGCGGTATCCCGGTCTGCGAAACACCTGCTGAGGTGCCTTTCACGCCTGATGTGATCCACGGTCAGCATCATTTGCCGACCATGGCCGCGCTCGCGCATTTCCCGGATACACCGGCGATCTACTGCTGGCACGGCGCAAGGCCCTGGGTCGAACGCCCCCCCGTCCATCCCCGCATCCGCTTTCACGTTGTCACCTCGCAACGGATGGCACCCCGGCTGGCCACCGAAACCGCCATCCCCGAAGACCGTATCATCACGATCCCCAATTTCGTCGATTTGGAGCGTTTCTCTCGGGTGCGCAAGACCATCGCCAGACCGACGCGCGCTGTCCTGTACGGCCAGTCCGGGTTTTACCCGGCTGAGCTGGAGTTGCTTGAAAAGGCCTGCGCGGATCATGCCATCGCGCTGGACAAGGTTGGATATGCCTATGGCAACCCCCGCCCCCGACCCGAGTATTTCCTGCCTGACTATGACATCGCTTTTGCCATCGGACGCTCGGCAATCGAAGCAGCGGCCAGCGGCTGCGCCGTGATCCCGGTCGTGCCGCAACTTGCCGGGTCGCTTGTCGTTCCCGACACGCTCGACGATTGGGCGGCTTCCAATTTCAGCCCGCGCTATTTCACCTCGGCCAGCGTCATGGACAGTGATTGGCTGGGTCAGCAACTTACCCACTTTGACCAGGAAAAGGTGCGCGAGGTCACGCAATTGGTCCGCAGCCGATTTCCCATAAGCCTCGCGATCAACGCGTTCGAAAGCCTTTATCGGCGCGCTCGAACAGCCGAACCGGCAGAGGGAAGCGGCACTGAATTCGGTCTCTATCTGACCACCATGGCACATGAAGTAGACGGAATGTGGGGCGACCTAGAGTGCCGCAAGGCAGACGAGCCCGCAACAAAGTCCCGCATCGCTGCACTGGAGGCCGCGCTGTCAGACGCAGAGAACCGCACTCGCGCCCTGACTGACAAATTGTTGGAATGCCGTCCAACACCATCTGATTCGGAAAATTCATGAAACGCCCGGCTTGCCCGGTTTCCTGGCGCCCTGTGGACCCGGCGCCAAGCGCCAAATACCCGGCCCCCAAAGGCCAGGTAGGTGTGCATCAGGTTGGAAGAAGTGGTGAGCCGTGTTGGGTTCGAACCAACGACCTACTGATTAAAAGTCAGTTGCTCTACCAACTGAGCTAACGGCCCACTAGGACGCGTATCTAGAAAGGTGAGCGAGGGGGGTCAAGCCCTTAAACCACGATTCTTGAGGTGCCCGCTGGATTAGTCCGGCAGGCGGCGTTATATGCGCGAAATGAGCAGTGATACGTCTTCCGGTTTGCCCTTCATGAAAATGCACGGGCTGGGCAACGATTTCGTTGTTGTAGATGCGCGCGCACGGGCAGCACAGATTACCCCCGGCATGGCAAAAGCCATTGGCGATCGCCATTTCGGCGTCGGCTTTGACCAGCTTGCCGTTATTTCCAATGGACCGGGCGACGCGCATCTGACCTTTTACAATGCCGATGGATCGCTGTCGGCGGCCTGTGGCAACGCGACACGCTGCATCGCCCGGTTCCTGATGGATGAAACGGGTGTGACCCATCTGCACCTGACCACCGAACGCGGCGATCTATACGCCGAGGATCAGGGCGGCGGGATTACGTCGGTGAACATGGGCCAGCCGCAATTGCTGTGGCACGAGGTGCCGCTGGTGCAGGAGATGGACACGCTGACCTTGCCCATCGACGGCACGCCGACCGCGACCGGCATGGGCAACCCGCATTGCACCTTCTTCGTCGAGGATGTTGATGCGGTCGAGCTTGAGACTTTCGGCCCCGCCATCGAACATCACCCCCTATACCCGCAACGCACCAATGTGCAGGTGGCGCAGATCATCGGCCCCGACCACATCCGCATGCGGGTCTGGGAGCGTGGTGTGGGTGTCACATGGGCCTCTGGCTCTTCCTCCTGCGCCTGTGCTGTCGCCGCCGCGCGGCGCGGCCTGACGGGGCGCAAGGTGCAGATCGACCTGGACGGCGGCACCTTGCAAGTGGACTGGCGTGAGGATGGCGTCTGGATGACCGGCCCGACCGTGCATGTGTTTTCCGGCACCCTCACACCCGCCTTCCTGGAGGGCATCGGATGAACGCCCCCGTCTTTTCCAACCACGGCTGCCGCCTGAACGCATACGAGGTCGAGGCGATGAAGGACCTCGCCGGGCAGGCCGGGCTGGGCAATGCTGTTGTGGTCAACACCTGCGCCGTCACGGCAGAGGCAGTGCGCAAGGCGCGCCAGGACATCCGCAAGCTGCGCAAGGCACACCCCGGCGCGCGCCTGATCGTCACCGGATGCGCAGCACAGACCGAACCCGATACCTTTGCCAGCATGGAAGAGGTCGACGCGGTGATCGGCAACACCGAAAAGATGCAGCCGGGCACCTGGCACGGCCTCGCCGCTGACTTCATCGGAGAGACGGAAACCGTTCAGGTTGACGATATCATGTCCGTGACTGAGACCGCCGGCCACCTGATCGACGGCTTCGGCACCCGCAGCCGCGCCTATGTGCAGGTCCAGAACGGCTGCGACCACCGCTGCACCTTTTGCATCATCCCCTTTGGCCGGGGCAATTCACGCTCCGTTCCCGCAGGTGTTGTCGTGGACCAGATCAAGCGGCTTGTGGACAAGGGGTTCAACGAGGTCGTTCTGACCGGCGTCGACCTGACCTCATGGGGCGCAGACCTGCCGGCGGCACCGCGTCTGGGCGACCTTGTCATGCGCATCCTGCGGCTGGTCCCGGATCTGCCGCGTCTCAGGATCAGCTCCATCGATTCCATCGAGGTGGACGACAACCTGATGGCCGCTATCGCGACCGAGCCCCGGCTGATGCCCCACCTGCACCTCAGCCTGCAGCATGGCGATGACATGATCCTCAAACGGATGAAGCGACGGCACCTGCGCGATGACGCCATCGCGTTCTGCAACGAGGCGCGCAGGCTGCGCCCTGACATGACCTTTGGCGCGGATATTATCGCGGGTTTTCCGACCGAAACGGATGCGATGTTCGAAAACGCCCTGCGCATGGTTGATGAATGCGATCTGACATGGCTGCATGTCTTTCCCTACTCCGCCCGGCCCGGCACCCCGGCTGCGCGGATGCCTGCGGTCAACGGCCGCACCATCAAGGACCGCGCCGCCCGTTTGCGCGCCGCCGGTGACGCGCAGGTGCAGCGCCATTTGCAACAGCAAGTTGGCCAGACCCATCACATCCTGATGGAAAGCCCGACCATGGGCCGCACCGAACAATTTGCCGAAGTCCATTTCGACGCGCAAAAGGTCGAAGGCACAATTGTTACGGCCAGGGTGACCGGCAAATCGGAAAACGCGCTGACCGCCTGAACTAAGGCCTGTGGACACTCATCTTCCACCATCCGTTTCAGTCCAAAATGATCAGTTCCAGGCGAGAGAGCGCAGGAATAGCCAGCTATTTCAAGCTCTCTTTGTGCGCCCCGCCTTGAAATTGAAGCGCCAATGCCGCGCTACGCGCTCTCGGGACATTGGCGAAGTGATTTTCCTTAAAATAAAGGCGGGACGCTGTAACGCAGAAATGGGCAATTTTGGCGAAACCCCTGCGGGGCGCGGCGGATTTTGCCTCTGCCATCCCGGATGTTCGCTTCCAATGATCACATTGCTGCGCTCACATCAGGGCGCCAGCGGCAAAATCCGACTCGCGCGGGCGGTGGAAGATGAATGTCCGCAGGCCCTAGCAACCACCCTGCGGCTTTCAGTACAATTTCTGATTGAATTGCTGTAACTTGCCTCCAAACGCGGTGGGGGGCCATGAAAGATCAACACCTATTTGATTGCGGTTTTCTGGCTGGGGCCTCTCCGGCCCTCAAGGAGACAATGGCCGCGCTCGCGACAGAGACCACCCTGCGGGCCGGTGAGATCCTGTTTGAGCACGGAGACCCCGGCGATACCCTTTATGCAATCCTGGACGGTGCGCTTGAATTCAGCGTCATCTCGGCGGACGGACGCAAGTTGGCGCTGGATGTGATGCACCGGGGCGCGGTCTTTGGAGAGATCGCCCTCTTCGACCCCGGCCCACGCACGGCTACTGTCACGGCGTTGGAGCATTCCCGTGTTCTGGGCATCCGCAATGCCGACGCGATGGCGGCGCTGCAACGCTCACCCGATTTCGGGATCGACATGTTGCGCCTCGCGGGAAAGCGCATGCGCTGGATGGGCTATCAACTGTCAGAGCAAGTTTTCCTTCCCCTGCCCGCCCGCCTGGCCAAGAAGGTCCTGCACCTGACCTCCCATATGACTGATCCCGAACCGCTGCTGATACTGTCGCAGACAGAGCTGGCAGAATTTGCGGGCGCGAGCCGCGAAGCGGTTTCAAAAATCATTTCGAGATGGGGACGCAGTGGCATCGTCAGCGCATCCCGTGGTGGGCTGCGCCTGCTTAATCGCAACGCCCTGAGGGATCTCGCGGAAATCAACGAAGTCTAAATTCCATCTTTTCCGGCCTGTGTGACCCAGTTCACAGACTGCCGCAGCGTCAACCGATAGATTGAAACCATAGTAACGACGCTGCTCTGGTTCCTCGATCGCCTTATTCATCGGCGCATTGCAGGGCAAAGTTTGAAAAGACCTGGATCAGGTTGCGGGGAGTACGGCTTGGCCGTGCGTATCTGCCCAAGGGTGGTCTGTGCCACTGACCCGGCTCCGGTATTATACCTGTCCCCGTTTTTCGGACACCTCACTCATTATGAGGGCCCCCGGAAAGCAAAAGCCCTCCCAACCGCAACAGTTGGGAGGGCTTTTCAGCATGTCAAAGCGCGCTGTGTCAGTCTTCGCGCTTGTACTTGACCGACGCCCAGAGACGTTTGTTCGTCAGGTACAGAAGAACCGCCAGCAAGGTCAGGAAAACCACCCCGGCAAAACCGGCCTGTTTGCGGGCCATCATCTTGGGCTCTGCTGTCCACATCAGGAAGGCCGCCACATCCGCAGCTTCGTGGTGGACATCCGCTTCGTGACCATCGGCATACTCCACGTCATCGCCCAAAAGGGGCGGTGCCATGGCGATCCAGCTGCCTGTGACAGTCGAATGGCCATCTTCATCGCGACAGGAATCGGGGATACCGCCTGCGGTAAACACCTTGTTGTAGGAACCGGGGAAATCCTCGGGGGCACAGTCCGGCGCTTCCTCGTATCCGCTGAGAAGGGATGCGATGTACTCCGGCCCGCCAATCCCCTTGAAGAACTGGTTAATGCCAAGACCGTAGGGCCCGTGAAATCCTGCGCGTTTTTTGGCCATCAGCGACAGGTCCGGCGCATTTTCCAAAGACGACGACGGGAAATGATCCACCGGTGTCGATTCGCGGAAATCGTCCAGCTCTGGGTCGAACACTTCAAACTGCTTGGCGTATTCGCGCACCTGGTCTTCGGGCATGCTGGGTCCGCCGTCGTCCGCAAGTGTACGGATCGGGACGAATTTCAGCCCGTGGCATGCCGAACAGACCTCGGTGTAGATCTGCAGGCCGCGCTGCAACTGGTTCACATCATAGGCACCAAAAGGCCCTTCGAAGGAAAAGTCGAAATCCTCGACATGGGCTTCGCCACCGGCAGCCAAGGCACCGGTGGTGCCAAGGCCAAAAGCCACAAGGGCGGAGAGGGTCAGTTTCTTGATCATTGTCATCTCCGTCATTGCGCCGGTTTCGCAGCGGTTTTCGAACCACCGGCCTTGGGCGCATAATGGGCGTCGAAGTCTTCTTCGATGGTCGCCGGTTGTGGCAGCGGTTTTTCAATCACGCCCAGCAGCGGCAGGATCACCAGAAAGTAGGCGAACCAATAGGCCGATGCGATCAGCGAGAAAGACGCATAGGGTTCTTCCGCAGGCATCGCACCCAGCCACATCAGGGCAAAGAAGTCGATCACCAGCAGCGCAAACCACCACTTGAACATCGGACGATACCGCCCGGACCGGACACTGGAGGTGTCCAGCCAAGGCACCAGTGCCATCACTGCAATCGCACCGAACATCGCCAGCACGCCAAAGAACTTGGCGTCGATGATGCCGCCGGTCACGAAGGACGCAATCTGCACAACCCAGACTTCCGAAGTAAAGGCCCGCAGGATCGCGTAGAACGGCAGGAAGTACCATTCAGGAACGATGTGCGCAGGCGTCGCCAGCGGGTTCGCCTCGATGTAGTTGTCGGGGTGGCCCAGATAGTTGGGCATGAAGCCGACGATGGCAAAGAACACCGCCAGGATCACCGCCAGCGCGAACAGGTCCTTGATCACGAAATACGGCCAGAACGGCAGCGTGTCTTTCTGCGCTTCTTCCTTGGAACCACGGCGCACTTCAACACCCGTGGGGTTGTTGTTGCCCGTGGTGTGGAAAGCCCAGATATGCACGATCACCAGACCCGCGATGACGAAGGGCAGCAGGTAGTGCAGCGAGAAGAAGCGGTTCAGCGTGGCGTTGTCCACGGCAGGTCCGCCCAGCAGGAAGGTCTGCAGCGACTCGCCGACAAAGGGGATTGCGCCGAACAAGCCGGTGATCACGGTCGCACCCCAGAAGGACATCTGCCCCCATGGCAACACATAGCCCATAAAGCCGGTGGCCATCATCAGCAGGTAGATCAGCATCCCGATGATCCAGGTGATCTCGCGCGGGGCCTTGTAGGAGCCATAGTAGAGACCCCGGAAAATGTGGGCATAAACCGCCACAAAGAACAACGATGCGCCGTTCGCGTGCAGATAGCGCAGCATGTAACCGCCGTTCACGTTGCGCATGATATGCTCGACCGAGCTGAACGCCAGGTCCACGTGCGGCGTATAATGCATGACCAGCACAATGCCGGTGATGATCTGCAACGCCAGGCAGAAGGTCAGGACGATGCCCCAGATCCACATCCAGTTCAGGTTCTTGGGCGTGGGGATCATCAAGGTGTCATAGAGCAGACCAACAACGGGCAAGCGGCTTGCAAGCCACTTTTCTCCGCCGGACTTCGGCTCATAATGGTCGTGAGGAATTCCAGACATCGAGTTCTCCCTTAACCCAGTTTGATCGTGGAATCGTCCACGAATTCGGCGACAGGCACCGGAAGGTTGCGTGGTGCGGGCCCTTTGCGGATACGCCCGGCAGTGTCGTAGTGCGATCCATGGCACGGGCAGAACCAGCCGTCGAAATCACCGGAGTTGCCCAGGGGCACGCAGCCAAGGTGCGTGCAGACACCCATCATGACCAGCCATTCGCCAGTTTCGTCCAACGCGCGGTTCTCGTCGGTGGCAGGCGCATCGCCGGCCAGGTTGGCGTTCTCCGCATTCTGATCCGGCAGGTCGCTGACATTGACGGCGCGTGCCTCTTCGATCTCTTTGTCGGTGCGGCGGCGGATGAACACGGGCTTGCCCAGCCATTTGACTGTCAGCTGCGTTCCCTCTTCGAGCCCGCTCACATCAACGCGGATGGAGGACAGCGCCAGAACATCGGCAGATGGGTTCATCTGGTTCGCCAGCGGCCAGACAGCCGCGCCTACGGCGACGGCACCAGTGCCAGCGGTTGCGTAATACAGGAAATCCCTCCGGGTGCCTGCGTGATCTTCTGCGTTGGACACGGCTCTACTCCACTTCTTGGCACAGAGGCCATTGGACATACCGGGGGCGGTTCAGCCCCCTGACTTCATCGCGCTGTCTAGCGGGCTGGCGCGCGTCCGTCCAGATGGCAAAGGCGCGCAAACCGTCGCAGGCAGGGAATTATTCCTGCCAAAGCCGCGGATTCAAGCCTCCGGCGGCTTGGTTGCCTGCATTGCAGGACGCGAATCGAACGCATCGAACCAGTCAGAAAGCGCATCCTTGCCGCGCCGCCAGCCGCGCGCACCATGGCGGAACTCCACATAGCCCAGCGCGCAGGCGACCGCGATCTGGCCCATGTCCAGCGGGCCGCTCAAATGGCTCATCCAGCGGGCATTCAGCGCGGTCAGCGCCCGGTCTACCTTGCTCCACTGCGCCTCGACCCACTCGGGCATCTGCGCGCTTTCGGGCCGAAGCCGCCCTTCATAGACCATCAACAGCGCCGCATCCAGAATACCATCCGCTGTCGCCTCAAGGGTCAAGGTATCCCAGTGCCGCGACCCCGTTCCATACAGCTTGCCGCCCGCGCGGTCATCCAGGTAGGCGCAGATCACCCGGCTGTCATAAAGCGTCGGCCCCTCCGGACGCTCCAGCGCAGGCACCTTGCCCAACGGGTTCTGGGGCAACAGCGCGCTATCCGGCTCGACCGGCGTGGTGTGCATGGTTTCCAGTGTGACATCGTCAAGCTGACCGGTTTCATGCAGCAGAACCATGACCTTGCGAACATAGGGCGAAGTGGGTGAATAGGCGAGTTTCATGGGGGATCTCCTGTCGCTTTGCGGCAGTATCACAGGCGCTGTCAGAACAGGCAATGACTTGCAGTGCGCTATTTGCTGCGGGCTGCCCGCATCTGTGCTGCCAGCATATCCACATCGCTGCCGAACCCATAACCCGCCATGTGGTCTGCCGCCGCCTCACGCACTGCGTCGGGCTTGTTCTGGCTTAGTTTCCAGGTGCCATCCACGCCGGTGATCTGCATCCGGCACGGCACGATCATCCGCATCAGTTTGTCGATCACCTTCGGCGTCATCTTGTCCGTTTTCCAGGGAGCCTTGGGCAACAGACGCACTTCATAGGCTGCCGATTGACGGTCCAGGAGATCGCGCAATTCCTCGGCGGGCCGCAGTTCCAGCGTCCCGGTCAGATGCACGGCGACGTAATTCCAGGTCGGCACCTGGTCGGACACGCCGTACCAGTCAGGCGAGACGTATGAATCGCCCCCTGAAACGGCGATTGTCACCGCAAGCGGAGTCGTCAATGCGCGGGCGATCGGGTTCGAGCGCACCAGATGCAATTCAACCAACGCGCCATCCTCACTGACCAGAAAGGGCACATGGCTGAGCATCGGGGCACCTGCCCCCTGCGCGGCCAGAACGCCGAATCCCCTTTCCCGCGCAAAGGCGATATTCCGTTTGGTATCGGCATCGTGAAATACTGGATTCGGATGCATCGTGTTCCCCTCGGTAACAGTACGATTCCTATTGCAGACAATTCTGAGGCTTGGCAACATAAGCCCATTCTCAGGGCGGGGCGGAATTCCCCACCGGCGGTAGGGGAGAATTCCCAAGCCCGCGAGCGCCGGTGCCTCCTTCGGGCGGCACCGGGTCAGCAGATCTGGTCAAAGTCCAGAGCCGACGGTCACAGTCCGGATGAAAGAGAATGCGAAGACAAGGGGGGCAGCCAGCCTCTGTTGTTGTCGTGATCGCCTTGGGTGGACGTGTCTGGACCAAAAGGAGATCACAGATGACACATGGCTATCATGGCCCCGCCCGCTTCGCTTTTGTCAAAGCAGCGTGGCATGCCGATATCGTGGACCGCGCGCTTGACGGCTTTACCGAAATCATTCCCGCCGACCAGGTCGATGTCTTTGACGTGCCCGGCGCCTTCGAAATGCCGCTGATGGCGCAGAAACTGGCAAAAAACGGCCGGTACTCTGCGATTATCTGCGCCGCCTTTGTCGTTGATGGCGGCATCTACCGGCATGATTTTGTCGCCGCTGCGGTGGTGGACGGGCTGATGCGCGTGGGGTTGGATACCGGGGTGCCCGTGCTGTCAGTCTCCTTGACCCCGCACCAGTACCAGGAAACCGCGCATCACACTGCCATCTATCGGGACCACTTCGTGCTCAAGGGGAAAGAAGCCGCGAAAGCGGCAATGGACATTCTTGGTGCCTTGGAACCGGCCCTGGCGTAACCCGATCTTTTTGAAAAGATCGGTCCGGAATTTTCGAAAATTCCGGCACCTTCAGCCCAAGTAGTCCCTCAGTTCCGGTGGCGGGCTGTCCATCAGGGCCGCCGCCGGTTGTGGTGCCGCCGCCACGCCGCCCGCGACAAAGATCACCTCATCCGCGATCCGGCGCACATCGTCCGGCGCATGGGTCACCATGATCAATGCCGCACCTGTTTCGGCCACCAGGTCCTGCACCAGGTCCAGCATCTCGTTGCGCAGGGCCGGTCCCAGTGCGGCAAAGGGTTCGTCCAGCAACACAAGCGGCCGCGCCTGCACCAGCACGCGCGCCAGGGCCGCACGGCTTTGCTGCCCCCCGGACAGCGCGCCGGGCCGTTTGTCCGCATGGGCGCTCAGCCCCACCCGCTCCAGTGCCTGCGCCACACGGCTGCGATCAGCCGTACTCAACCGCATGTCAGGGTTGATCCCCAGCCCGACATTCTGCGTCACGCTCAGGTGCGGAAACAGGTTGTTGTCCTGAAACAGCATCGTCATGGGCCGTGCGCCGGGGGCCGCGCGCGTGATGTCCTGCCCCTGCCAGGTCAGCCGACCCGCAGTGCGGGGTACAAACCCGCCCAGCGCCCCCAGCAGCGTCGACTTGCCTGCGCCCGAGGGGCCGATCACCGCGTACTTCCGACCCTGCTCAAGCGTCATGTCAGCGGCCAGCCGAAAACGGCCCAGCGTGATTTCCACCTTTTCAATCCGCAGCATGCCAGCGCCCTCCCCTGTCGCAAATCCAGAACACACCCAGCGCCATCATCAGCAGCAAAACGGCCGCGCCTGCCGCAGCCTGCATCTGGTAGGACCCCATCAGGCGATACATCTGCAGCGGCAACGTGGCGCGGTCCGGATCGGCAAAAAGCGCGATCACGCCCAGATCCCCGATCGACAGCGCCCCTGTCAGCCCCGCCGCGAACCCGACCTGGGGCCGCA
Organism: Sulfitobacter sp. EhC04; assembly: GCF_001650875.1. Classification (GTDB taxonomy): domain Bacteria; phylum Pseudomonadota; class Alphaproteobacteria; order Rhodobacterales; family Rhodobacteraceae; genus Sulfitobacter. Next base: position 307,968 of record NZ_LXYI01000089.1, on the reverse strand, counting down.
GGCGCGGCAGGATGACCCAGCGCCACAGCGACCAGCCGCGTATCTGCAGCGCCGCGCTCAGCCTGCCGTATTCGCACAGGGTATCGCGCAAACGTGGCACCAGGATCCGCAGCGCAAAGGGCAAGGCCATCAGCGCATTCACCAGTGCGGTCACCGGCAGCGCCAATGCCACCGGGTCCACAACCGGATTGAGCAGGATGAACCACCCGGTCCCGATCATCAGCGGGGACGCGGACAGACCAAACAGACCAATCGCCTCCACCCCCCCGGACGCCCGCCCGGCGATCCATCCCGCCATGGGTAGCGCCAGCAGCAACAGTACAACGATGCTGAGCACGGCCACCCCCAGCGACGCACCTGCCGCCTGCCAGACCGATACCGGCATCAACGGCAGCCCGGCAACGCCCCTCAGCACAACCGCCCCCAGCGGCACCAGCAGAAAGGCCGCGCCCAGCAGGATCAGCACCACGTCACACCAGCGTTGGACCCCGCCGCGCGTGTCCCAGCGCTGCGGCACCCGGTCCAGCCCACCGCCGATGCCGACCGAAGGGATGAACCACAGCGCCACCAATGCGGCGCTGCCCGCCACAACCAATTGCACCAGCGACAGCAATGCCGCGCGCGTCAGGTCGAAATCGTATCGAAAGGTCTGATAGATGGCGAGCTCGATGGTCGTCGCCCTTGGCCCGCCCCCCAGTGTCAGCGCCACGGCAAAACTGGTCAGGCAGATCACAAAGATCAGCGCAAAGGCCCCTGGCACGATCTGGCGCAGCAGCGGCCATTCCAGCGTTCGCGCCACGGCGCGCGGGCTGAGATCAAGCTGCGCCACCAGCCGGAATCGCTCTGCCGGGATGGTTTGCCACCCTTGCAGCAACAGCCGCGTGGCAAGGGGCAGATTGAAAAAAACATGCGCCAGCACAACACCGTGCAAGCCATAGATCGACAATTCCGGCAGGCCGATGGCACCAAGAACGGAATTCAGCAATCCATTCCGGCCAAACACGGCCAGCAGTCCGATCACGGCGACAATCACTGGGAGGATAAAGGGCACCCCCAGCAGCATCACCAACAGACCATGCCCAAAGAACTGCCGCCGCGCCAGTGCCCGCGCAAGCGGCACCGCCAGCACAACGGAAAACCCAGCCGACAGCAGCGCCTGCATGGCCGTGAACCGGATCGCGGCGCCGTCGCCGGGGCCAAATCCCCCCGGTTCGGCACGCGAGACAATCCCGACACAGGCCGCCAGCACCACCGCCACCGTCAACCCGGCGGCGGCAATGCCCGCAATGCGCGTTACTGGGTCAGCGCGCTGCGCCATGCCTCGATCGCTTTCTCCTGTACGGCGGCAGCTTCGGCCTCATCGTAAAACAGCACTTTTTCGGGCAGATCCAGCTTGGCCCAGCCCTCAGGCCACTGGTCCTGCGGCAACGCCGACGGCAGCGACCAGTTGGCGGCCGGGATCTGTTTCTGGAAGGTTTCGGACATCACGAAAGACAAGAACTGATCCGCCAGTTCCGGCACATCCGTGTCCGCCACCTTGGCCACGGTTTCGACCATGAAATAATGCCCCTCGGGGAACAGCGCCGCGTGTTTGGTGAAATCTTCCTCGGCAAACATGTGATAGGCGGGCGAGGTGGTATAGCTCAGCACCATGTCGGCCTCACCGTCGGTGAACATGCCATAGGAGGTCGACCAATCCTTGGTCACGGTCAGGATTTTCGGGGCGAGCTTGCCCCAGGCCTCCTGCGCCTTGTCGCCATAGACCGCCTCGACCCACAGCACCAGCGCGAGGCCGGAAATGGATGTGCGCGGGTCCTGGATCACGATCTTGACGTCATCAGGCATGTTCAGCAGATCGTCGAAAGTCGCGGGCGGGTTTTCCATCCGCGTGTCGTCAAAGACAAAGGCGGTATGCCCATAGTTGAAGGGCAGGAACACATCGTCCGTCCATTTGATCGGCAGCGTCAACGCGCTGTTGTCCTGCCCGTGTGGCGCGAACAGATCGGTCGCACGCGCCTTGGCCGTCACATCGGAGGTCAGCCCGATGACCACATCCGCCTTGGTCCGCTTGCCCTCCAGCAGCAGGCGCGGCAGCAGATCGCCGGTCGAGAATTGCAGATCGCAATCGCAGACCTTTTCGAATTCCGTCTCGATCACCGGGCCGGGGCCCCATTCGGATGTAAAATAGTCGCCCGCATAGACCGTCAGCACAGGCGTTTCGGCCTGCGCGGCGGTGGCGGCGAGTGTCATTGCAGCAGCAAAAGTTAGATGTCTCATGGCATCCTCCATCATGCGGCGTCAGAAAGCGTTGGATGGATGTCCAGACCTTCCCTCCGCCGGTGTTAACCGGTTCAGGTTCAACGGGTCAGCTTGCACAATCTCAGCCCTATTGGGCCCCCCGAGGTAGGGATTGCCTACAACAAGCACCGGACCTTGCCAAGGGCAGTCCGGGAGCCGCGGACTTTTCAAAAAGTCCGGTCCGTTTTCTTCGAAGAAAACGGCACCGGCGTGCCGAGCCCCTGCCTGCCCCCTCTTCCCTTTCTTGCGCATCCGCCGCACAGACCGTAGTGATCCCTTCAAAGGAGCGCTTCGATGTCGATAAACAGCTTTGGCCATCTTTTCCGTGTCACCACATGGGGCGAAAGCCACGGCCCCGCCCTCGGTGCCACGGTTGACGGCTGCCCCCCCGGCGTGCCGGTGGATGCGGCGATGATCCAGCATTGGCTGGACAAACGCAAACCGGGCCAGAACAAATACACCACCCAGCGCCGCGAAGCAGACGAGGTGCGAATCCTGTCGGGCGTGTTCGAAGGGGTCACCACCGGCACCCCCGTGCAGCTGATGATCGAGAACACCGATCAGCGCTCAAAAGACTACGGCGACATCAAGGACAAGTTCCGCCCCGGTCACGCCGACATTACCTATTTCCAGAAATACGGCGTGCGCGACTATCGCGGCGGCGGCAGGTCCAGCGCCCGTGAAACCGCGAGCCGCGTGGCGGCAGGCGGTCTCGCCCGCGAGGCGATCAGGGCGTTAGCGCCCGAGGTGCAGATCACCGGCTACATGGTGCAGATGGGCCCGCACAAGATCGACCGCGATACCTTCGACTGGGACCAGATCAACGAGAACCCCTTCTGGGTGCCGGACGCAAGGGCCGCGAGCGACTGGGCCTATTACCTCGACGGGTTGCGCAAATCCGGCAGCAGCGTCGGCGCGGTGATCGAGGTGGTCGCGCGCGGCGTGCCTGCGGGCCTCGGCGCGCCGGTCTATGGCAAGCTGGACACCGATCTGGCTGCCGCGATGATGAGCATAAATGCCGTCAAAGGCGTAGAGATCGGCGAAGGCATGTCCGCCGCGATGCTGACCGGTGAATTGAACGCAGACGAGATTTTCATGGGCAACGATGGCAAGCCCGCGTATTCCTCCAACCACGCGGGCGGCATCCTGGGCGGGATCAGCACCGGCCAGGACATCGTGGTGCGCTTTGCGGTCAAGCCGACCTCCAGCATCCTGACCACCCGCAAGACGATCACCAAAACCGGCGAGGAAACCGAGATCATCACCAAGGGTCGCCACGACCCCTGCGTCGGCATCCGCGCCGTGCCGGTGGGCGAAGCGATGATGGCCTGCGTGATCCTTGACCACATGCTGCTGCACCGTGGTCAGATCGGTGAGAACCAGGGGCTGATCGGGCCGGACGCATGAGCGATTCATGAAAGTAGAGGATTTTTCCGAAAGGCCCGCGCTCGGCGTCGCTCTCAAGATCGCCGCGATCTTTCTGTTCACCTGCATGTCCGCCATCATCAAGTCGACGTCTGGCGAAATTCCGCCGGGCGAACAGGTGTTTTTCCGCTCTCTCTTTGCGATTCCGATCATCCTGATCTGGCTGGCCCGGCGCGGGCAGTTGAAGATCGGGCTCAAGGCCAAGAACCCCATGGGCCACGTCTGGCGCGGGCTTTTCGGGACCACCGCGATGGGCCTGACCTTTGCCGGGCTGGGCCTGTTGCCCCTGCCCGAAGTCACTGCCATCGGTTTCGCCACGCCGATCTTCACCGTGTTGCTGGCCGCCGTGATGCTGGGCGAGCGCATCCGCCTGCTGCGCATCAGCGCCGTGGCGGTGGGATTGATCGGTGTTTTGATCATCCTGTGGCCCCGTTTTGGCAGCACCCAGCTGGACCACATGGCGACCATCGGCGCGATGCTGATCCTGGGGGCCACAATGATGCGCAGCCTTGTGCAGGTTCACCTGCGCCAACTGGTGCAGAACGAACATACCGCTGCCATCGTGTTCTACTTTTCCGCCACCGCGACCGTGTTGTCATTGCTGACGCTGCCTTTCGGCTGGGTGGTGCCCACGGGCCAGACGGCATTCCTGCTGGTATCCGCCGGGCTGGTCGGCGGTGTTGCACAGATCCTCGTGACGTCGTCCTATCGCTTCGGGTCGGTGTCGATGCTGGCCCCTTACGATTACACCTCGATGCTGTTCGCAATCATCCTGGGCTATGTTATCTTTGGCGAATTGCCCACGATCATGATGCTGATGGGTGCCGCGCTGGTAATCTGCGCCGGCGTCTTTGTCATCTGGCGCGAACATCAACTGGGCATGGATCGCAGCAAGGTGCGCGCCGTGTCCGACCCCAAGTCCTGACCCCGTAAGAGGAGAGTGCCATGACCGACCAGTCCCACAAGGAAAAGATGCAGGAGCGTCAGACCGAGCAGCGCAAGAAGGTGGCCGAACTGCAGGACCCTGAAATGGGTCTGGTGCTGGTCCATACCGGCGCGGGCAAAGGAAAATCATCGTCCGCCATCGGCGTGGTCGTGCGGGCGCTGGGTTGGAAACAGCGGGTTGGTGTCGTCCAGTTCATCAAGGGCAAGTGGAAGACCGGCGAGCGGCTGTTCTTTGACCGCCTGGGCGGCGTGGACTGGCACACCATGGGCGAGGGTTTCACCTGGGACACGCAGGACAAGGAACGCGACATCGCTGCCGCACAGGCCGCCTTTGCCAAGGCGCGCGAGATGATGGAAAGCGGTGCCTACGATCTGGTCGTGCTGGACGAGATCAACATCGCGATGCGGTATGAATACCTGTCGGTCGAGCAGGTAATCGAAGGGCTGGAGGCCCGTGACAAGCAGACCGGCGTGATCCTGACCGGGCGCGACGCGAAACCGGAGCTCTGCGCATATGCCGATCTGGTCACTGAAATGACCGAGGTAAAGCACCCCTTCAAGGCCGGGATCAAGGCGCAGAAGGGCATTGATTTCTAATGACCGCACAGGAAAGCAAGATCCAGAAAGTTGCGTTGGTCACAGGCGCTGCGCGGGGAATCGGGCTGGCCACCGCAAGGCTCTTCATCGAAGAGGGCTGGCTGGTCGCAGTACTGGACCGCGATGCGGATGAATTGCAAAAGGCTGCCGCCGACCTCGGACAGGCGGTCAGCCCCTTTGTCTGCGACGTATCGGACCCGGCTGCCGTGGACCGGATCATCGCGGATGTGCTGTCGCGCTTTGGCCGGATCGACGCGCTGGTGAACAACGCGGGCGTGGCCGATTTCGGCCCGATCGAACAGACCGATTTCGCCCGGTGGCGGCAGGTGATGGAAACCAACCTCGACGGCGTATTCCTGATGTCGCAGGCGGTCATACCCGCGCTGAAGGAGACCCGTGGCGCCCTGGTCAACATCGCGTCGATCTCGGGGCTGCGCGCCTCTACCCTTCGGGTCGCCTATGGCACCTCGAAGGCTGCGGTCATTCACCTGACCAAGCAACAGGCGGCGGAATTGGGTGAATATGGCATCCGTGCCAATTGCGTCTGCCCCGGCCCGGTGCGCACCAAACTGGCGATGGCAGTGCATACCCAGGACATCATCGACGCCTACCACGACGCAATCCCGCTCAATCGTTATGGCACGGAACGCGAGATCGCCGAGGTTATTGTGTTCCTCTGCTCGGAGAGGGCCAGCTTTGTCACCGGGCAGGTCATTGCCTCGGACGGCGGGTTCGAAAGCACAGGCGTCGGCCTGCCCGCACTGCGCAGCTAGGGCGGACCAACCCGGCCCGCCCCACCTGTTGTTTCAGATGGAATAATTCAGATCGACGCGCCCTTGGCGTCGAGCGTGACGGAATAAAGCTCTGTATCTGCCCGGTCCATCAAGCGCACGGTCATCTGCTGGGTCTGCGCGTCAATGTCCACCAGACCAAAGAACTGCAATCCGGCACTGGGCGGCAGGTTCACCTGACCCTCTGCCGGGGCCTTCACAAACTTCAGCTCCGGGCCAAATGTCGCGTCCAGCGCATTCGGGCCGAATGTCCCGGCGTGCAGCGGGCCCGAGACGAACTCCCAGAACGGTTCAAAGTCCTGAAACTGCGCTTTGTCCGGGTTGTAGTAATGCGCCGCCGTGTAATGCACATCGGCGGTGAACCAGACGGTGTTCTGCACCCGCGCGTTCTTGATGAACCGCAGCAGTTCCGCGATTTCCAGCTCACGACCGCCCGGTGCGCCGTCGTTCTTGTTGGCCACGCCTTCGATCTTTTCGCCATCCGGCACCACCAGACCAATCGGCATGTCGCAGGCAATCACCTTCCAGGTCGCGGTAGAATTGGTCAGCTCCCGCTTGAGCCATGCCATCTGTTCGGACCCCAGGATCGTGCTGTCCGCGTTGATCTCGCTTTCCTGTGAGGCACCGTTCGGGCCACGGTAGCTGCGCAGGTCCAGAAAGAACACGTCCAGCATCGGACCATAGTTGATCTTGCGATAGACGCGGTTCGGCTCTGCCGGGGTGATCCGCAGCGGTGTCATCTCGTGGAACGCCTGGGCGGCACGGGCCGCGAGGACATGCACGGATTTCTCGGAATAGCGGTCATCGCCGGTCAGATCCTTGGACGCCGACCAGTTGTTGACAACCTCGTGGTCGTCCCACTGCATGAACGTAGGCACCTGCGCATTCAACGCGCGCACATGTTCGTCCAGCATGTTGTATTTCCACTGACCGCGATATTCGTCCAGCGTTTCGGCAACCTTGCGCTTTTCATCGGGCAGAACCACGTTCTTCCACAGACCGCCATCGGGCAGGTCGACCTCGTCCTGCATCGGGCCATCGGCATAGATCGTGTCGCCGGAATGCAGGAAAAAGTCGGGCGTATGGCGGACCATCGTGGCATAGGTCCGCATGCCATCTTCGTCGATGCCCCAGCCCTGACCGGCCGTGTCGCCGGACCAGGCAAAGCGCACATCGCGGCGCGCCGTGGGTGCGGTGCGGAACCGGCCAACCAAGGGTTCGGAGGTCACGTTGAGGTCGGTCAGATCGGCGGCGGTGAACCGGTAAAAGATGTCCTGATCGCTGGGCAAGTCCTGCAACAGCCGCTTGACCGCCATGTCATGCCCCGGCACGGCATCCATGCTGGGCAGTTGACGCGCATTGGCAAAGCTCTCGGTGGTCGACACCTCGACCATGACCCGTGCGGGGCGATCCGTGCGGGTCCAGATCATGCCTGAGCTTGTGTCCACGTCCCCCGACTGAACACCATGGGTAAAAATGGGCCGGGAGGCCGCGCGGCTGATCGCGGGCATCGCAAGCGTTGCGGCAAAGGCGGCGGACCCCGCCAGCACGGAGCGGCGGGTCGGGCGCAGAATTCTGGTCATGGATGGGTTTCCCTGTCTGGATGAACGGTGCGCCACTCAAACCGCAGTTGCGTAACGGTCTGCCGACAGTTTCGTGACAAGTTGCTCAAGGTTTCATGACAGCTTTCAGCAGACCGAGGTTACCCATGGGCTCCCGACAACCTTCCCGCTATCCGTGAATTTTCGTGTTACCTTTACCTTGGGCTGCACCGAATCTGAGGTGTGGCCCCTAAATCAAGGGAGGAAAATCATGAGAAAACTGATGACCGGAACTGTTGCCGCGCTGGCACTGGGTGCCACCGCTGCTTTTGCACAAGACTGCGCGCCGTCGAAATGGGGGGCGGATGACACAATCGGTTCTGCCAACCTCGTTACGCCGGAACGCACGCTGGAGGCCGCAAAACTGATCAAACAGGGCAAATCCATGCCCCTGGGCATTACTATTGGCCCGGACACACCGGCCTTTCCGCCCCGGTCGCTGAACCTGCAGGTGGTGCAACCCAACCAGCAGGGTGGGCAGAAGCTGTCCAGCTTCGGCTACGAGGGCAATTACAACGACGATATCCTGCAAACCTGGATCGGCATCGGCTCGCAACTCGACGGGCTGGGGCATCTGGGCGAAGGCGGTCATTACTACAACTGCCTGGACGAAAAAGAAATCTCGGTCATCACCGGCCTGACAAAGCTGGGCACCCATGACGTGCCGCCACTGGTCGGGCGCGCGGTTATTCTCGATATGGCGAAACATGCCGGCAAGGACGTCATGGCAGCCGGTGAACACTTCGGTTCGGAAGAGATCAAGGCCGCAGCCGAGGCACAGGGCGTCACCATGGGTGAGGGGGACATCATCCTGTTCCACACCGGCTGGACCGAAGGGATGCTGGAAAGCGACCCGATGGCCTGGGGCAGCGCCGAACCCGGCCTGACCAACGAAGGCGCGGTCTATCTCGCTTCGCTGAACCCGATGGCAGTGGGCGCGGACACCTGGGGGTTGGACGCGATCCCGCCCGCTGAAGGGGACAAGGTGTTCTATGGCCATGTCACACTGCTCAAGGACAATGGCATCTACATTCTTGAGACAATGAACGTCGGCCCCCTGCTGCGCGATGGGGTGAACGAGTTCATGTTCGTATTGGGTCAACCCAGGATCAAGGGAACGGTGCAGGCAATGGTCAACCCGGTCGCTCTGTACTGAATGCAAGACCCGCCGCGCCCTGCCGGTTGGGGCGCGGTTTTTCCGATCAGGATTACGACTGCGCCGCCTTCAATGCCTCACGCACGGCGTTTTCGACCCGGATGCGCGCCTCATCGCTCAGCGTGGTCAGGTCCAGTGTCAGCCGACCGGCGGCATCGGTGCCTGTCACAACCTGATCCGGCTCAGGTTTCAGACTGCTGATGCTGTAGGGCACAACCTCGCGCGCGATCCCCTTGAAATAGACCGGCTCCATCGCCGTCGCATCCACGATGTCGCGCACATGGGCATAGGTCTCGTAGCTCAGCACGATACCTCCCGGCTCCGCGATACTCTCCAACCGCGCGGCCAGATTCGCCTCGGCGCCGATGATGGTGTAGTCCATCCGCGCGTCAGAGCCGAAGTTGCCCACGTTGCAAAAGCCGGTGTTGATGCCCATCCGCGCCTTGAACGGATGTTCGATTCCTTCGCGCCGCCAGCGTTCGCCCAGGTCTGACAACCGCTGCTGCATGTCCAGCGCCATGCGGACACAGGCGCGGGCATCCTCTGCGCTGCCCTTTGTCTCCGGGTCGCCAAAGAAGGCCACGATCGCATCGCCGATAAACTTGTCAATGGTCGCGCCGTGGGCCTCTGCGATCTTGCTCATCTCGGTGAAATATTCGTTCAGCAGCTCCGTCAGTTCCTCGGGCTGCATCCGTTCCGTGGTGGCGGTGAAATCCTTGATGTCGGAAAAGAACACGGTCAGCTTCTTTCGCTCGGTCGAGATGGTACTGTCCCGCTCGCCGGAGAAGATGGATTTATAGACCTGTGGCGACAGGTATTTGGAAATCTTCATGGAAATACCGGCCAGAAATTCGTTGTTCGCGGCCAGTTCAGCGTTCATCCGGCTGAACCCGCCCGCCAACCGATATTGCACCGCGGCAAAGAGCATTCCCACGCCGCCTGCCACGAAGAAGTAGATCAACAGCCACTTGAATGACAGGATGTTCAGCGTCAGGGGCTGGCGCACCTTCACCGACTGGATCGCGCGCACGTCGCCGACCTTCCAATCCGTCTTGGGGCTTTCCGGGTGCGAATTATGGCAGTCCACGCAGGCACCGGACATGATCACGGGCGTCGCCAGCGTCATTTGCCTGTCCCATACGTTGCCGGTTGAATCGATCAGCGCTTCGGGCAGCGTGCCGCCCTCGCGGAACCGGGACAGCGCCATCTGCTCGAATGCGCTCAGGTTATGCGGGGGGCGGTTCCTGAAGGGGTAATCCGATACGAACCTGTAGACAACATCCCCCTCGGACGCGCCGATGGCCGCGCCCAGTTCAAGCGACAGGGTTGCGGGAATGGGGATCGCGCCCGGCACGTCGAGGTAATTGTGCAGCGCCTGCGTCCGCGCATCGGTGCTGACAACACGGCCCACCACATTTGTGGCATAATAGGACCGCACATTGCTGATGACGCCATTGAGGCTGGTCGCCTGCCGCCGCAGGTTTTCATCCGACAGGTTTTTCAGGTCCAGCCAGACCGCCCCTGCCAGCCCCAGCAGCGCCGCAACCACCATCACGATCAGCCAGTAAGGGCGCGATAGAAAGAACTGTCCGATACGGTCCATGCGGCCTCTCCAACCCGCGCCGGTCTGCCGAAGGAAATCGGACGCAGAGCATCTTTGAAAGCTGTGACTTGGAATACGATCTTGTCAAGAAAGAGGCCGCATTCACGCTAAGCAAGGGTCGTCATTATCGGTCAATAACGCAAGAAAACTTTTGCCATGTTGCAGGCAGTCCGAGGCGCGCGGGGCGGCTGTAGCCGCCCCTGAAGTGCCTTGTGCCTGTCAGGCCCGTACAAGCTTTTCGTAGCTTTCAGCGATGTCGCGGGTCATTGCGCCAACCTCAAACGTATAATCGCCGATCTGCCCCACCGGGGTCACCTCGGCTGCCGTCCCGGTCAGCCAGCATTGTTCGAACCCTTCCATCTCTTCCGGCATGATATGGCGCTCATGTACCGCAATGCCCTTGCCCTTCAGCATCTCGATCACCGTCTGGCGCGTGATCCCGTTGAGGAAGCAATCGGCATCGGGCGTATGCACCTCGCCGTCCTTGACGAAAAAGATGTTCGCGCCGGTCGCCTCTGCCACATAGCCGCGATAGTCCATGAACAATGCATCAGAGCAGCCCTTGGCCTCTGCCGCGTGTTTCGACATGGTGCAGATCATGTAAAGGCCTGCCGCCTTGGCATGGACAGGGATGGTCTCCGGGCTGGGACGTTTCCACTTGGAGATGTCCAGCTTTGCGCCTTTCATCTTGGCATCGCCGTAATAGGCGCCCCATTCCCATGCGGCAATCGCCAACCGGACAGGATTGCGGGCCGAGGCGACGCCCATGTCTTCACCCGCCCCGCGCCAGGCCACGGCACGGACATAGGCATCCGTCAGACCGGATGACCTCAGGACCTCGGCCTTGGCGGCCTCGATCTCGTCCACGGAATAGGGAATCTCGAAATCAATCATCTGGGCAGAGCGTTTCAAACGCTCCGAATGTTCGCGGCTCTTGAAAATCCTGCCGCCATAGGCCCGCTCCCCCTCGAAAACAGAAGAGGCATAGTGCATCGCATGGGTCAGGATATGGACATTCGCATCGCGCCAATCGACCATTTTGCCGTCCATCCAGATGTGACCATCCCGGTCATCATAGGCACCTACCATATTTTCACCTCATGATTGAATAATGTTGCGCAACCAAGCCGTCACAGGACACTTTATGTCGCGAAAGTTGCAAATCACTATCGTTTCGCTCTTGGAGTGTCAACAAGGCTGACGTAATATGCTCCCTCAAAGGCAAAGAGGTACAACATGGCGGACGGACGCGCCCCAACGGGGATCGGTGGCGAAAACCTGCTGTTTCTGACGGACGAACAACTGCGCCAGGGCAGCGAGGCGATGTTTTTTGCCTATCGCGGCTTTACCGCCGATCCTGACCGAATTCTGATGGACCTGGCATATGGCCGGGCGCACCATCGCGCGATCCACTTTATCAACCGGGCACCGGGCACCACGGTGAACAACCTGCTGAACATCCTTGGCGTTACGAAACAGTCACTGAACCGTGTGTTGCGGACCCTGATCGCGGATGGTCTGGTAGAAAGCAAGGTAGGACGGAACGACAAACGCGAACGCCATCTGCACCTGACAGATGCGGGCAAGGCCCTGGAACGACAGTTGTCCGATGCACAACGCGCCCGCCTGCGGGCCGCCTACAGGGAGGCAGGGCCGGAAGCGGTTGCGGGATTCCGAAAGGTGTTGGAGGCGATGATGGACCCGGAAATGCGCGCAAGCTATGCGCGGCTGCGCGAGACCGGGGGGTGACCACCATGGACGCCCATCTGCTGATCGTCGACGACGATGAACGCATCCGCTCGTTGCTGAAGAAATTCCTTATGCGGCACGGGTTCCTGGTGACCGCTGCACGGGACGCGGCCCATGCCCGGCGCATCCTGTCGGGGCTGGATTTCGACCTGATCGTGCTGGACGTGATGATGCCCGGCGAGGACGGCCTGACCCTGACGGCCTCCTTGCGCGAAACCCGGCAGACCCCGATCCTGCTGCTGACAGCCAAGGGCGAGACCGGCAACCGGATCGAAGGGCTGGAGGCCGGGGCGGACGATTACCTTGCCAAGCCGTTCGAGCCAAAGGAGCTGCTGCTGCGGATCAACGCAATCCTGCGCCGGATGCCCGAGGCCAAGCCCGAGGACACCGCGCCCAAGGTATTGTCGCTGGGCCACAACCGCTATGACATGGAACGTGGCGAACTGTGGCAGGGCGACGAGCTGGTTCGGCTGACGGCGACGGAGGTCCTGCTGATGCGGATTTTTGCCGCCCAGCCCGGAGAACCGATGAGCCGCGCACGCCTGGTGGAGGAATTGGGCCGGGATCGGGGCCAGGCACAGGAACGCGCAGTGGATGTGCAGATCACCCGCCTGCGGCGCAAGATCGAGGTGAACCCCAAACAGCCGCAATACCTGCAGACGGTGCGCGGTGCAGGCTACATGCTGGCCCCTGACTAAGGCGGGTGTTGCAGCAGCCGGGCGCTGTCGGCCCCCGGACCCCCGAGAATATTTTTGGCAAAAAGAAGCAGGGGCATGGCTGGCAGCCTTGGGCGATCATCGCTATTGTGCCGCAACCTATGATCAGTGAGGCACCGATGTCCGATACACCAGTTGAAGAAATGAACTTTGAAACCGCCATGGCGGAGTTGGAGAAGGTGCTGGGCCAGCTGGAACGCGGCGACGTCGCGCTGGACGAGAGCATCGCGCTTTATGAGCGCGGTGCCGCCCTGAAGGCCCGCTGCGAAGCCAAGCTGAAAGAGGCCGAGGAAAAGGTTGCCGCGATCACGCTGGATGGCGATGGCAACCCCACCGGCGTCAAGGCGGTCGAAGGCCTGTAGCAGCAGTGTTCCAACGCAGGCTCTCCAAGACGGCGGATGCCGTGGCGCGGCACTTTGACCGGGCATTGGGGGAATTTGACGATCTGCCCTTTGTCCGCGCGATGGCCCATGCCACCCGTGGCGGTAAGTGTTTGCGCGGTTTCCTGGTGCTGGAATCGGCCAGATTGCACGGCATCCCCGCCACTCAGGCGATCTGGCCTGCCACCGCGATCGAGGCGCTGCATGCCTACAGCCTGGTGCATGACGATCTGCCCTGCATGGATGACGACGACCTGCGGCGCGGCGAACCGACAGTGCATGTGACATGGGACGAGGCGACAGCCGTTCTGGCGGGCGATGCGCTGCAATCGCTGGCCTTTGAACTGGTCACCCATCCCGATGCAGGCAGCGACATCACCCGTGCGGCACTGGCGCGCAGCCTGGCACAGGCCGCTGGCGCGCGGGGCATGGTGCTGGGCCAGGCGCTGGATATCGCCGCCGAAACGGCCGGGTCTCCGCTGACACTTGAGCAGATCACCACATTGCAACAGGGCAAGACCGGGGCGCTGTTCGCCTGGTCCGCCATGGCCGGGCCCCGCATGGCGGGCGCGGATGCCGCACCGCTAGCGACCTATTCCGGCGCGCTTGGCCTTGCGTTTCAGATCGCAGATGACATTCTGGACGTCGAAGGCGATGCGGCCACCGTCGGCAAGGCCACGGGCAAGGATGCCAAGGCAGGCAAGGCCACATTCGTGTCCCTGCTGGGCCTTGATGAAGCCAGACATCGCGCCGAAGAATTGGTGCAATCGGCCTGTGATGCGCTGGACATATATGGCAAGGACGGCGAAACGCTGCGCGACGCCGCGCGTTTTGTCGTCACGCGCAGGAATTGACAAAGGGGGCAGACATGCCTGACCAACCCGCCACACCGCTGCTGGACAAGATCAAGCGCCCCGCTGACATGCACGGGCTGACCGACAGCCAGCTTATTCAGCTTTCCCGCGAGGTTCGGGCCGAGACCGTCTCTGCCGTTTCCGAAACGGGCGGGCACCTGGGGGCCGGGCTGGGCGTGGTTGAGCTGACAGTCGCGTTGCACGCGGTCTTTGACACCCCCCGTGACAAGATCATCTGGGACGTGGGCCACCAGTGCTATCCGCACAAGATCCTGACCGAAAGGCGCGACCGCATCCGCACCCTACGGCAGAAGGACGGGTTAAGCGGTTTCACCAAGCGCAGCGAATCCCCCTATGACCCTTTTGGTGCGGCCCATAGCTCCACCTCGATCAGCGCGGCGCTTGGTTTTGCCGTGGCGCGTGATCTGGGCGGTGTGGTGCCAGAAGGTCTGGGAGATGCGATTGCGGTGATCGGCGATGGGGCGATGTCTGCCGGGATGGCCTATGAGGCGATGAACAACGCCGGTCACCTGAAAAAGCGCCTGATCGTGATTCTCAACGACAACGAGATGTCCATCGCGCCGCCGGTGGGCGCGATGTCGAGCTACCTCAGCCGGCTGTATGCAGAGGAACCGTTTCAGGATTTCAAGGCGGCGGCCAAGGGCGCGGTCAGCCTGCTGCCCTACCCGTTCCGCGAGGGGGCGAAACGCGCCAAGGACATGCTCAAGGGCATGGCCGTGGGTGGCACCCTGTTTGAACAGCTCGGCTTTTCCTATCTCGGCCCGATCGACGGGCATGACATGAACCAGTTGCTGCCGGTGCTGCGCACGGTCAAGGCGCGGGCGACGGGGCCAATCCTGATTCATGTGCTGACCAAGAAGGGCAAGGGATATGCCCCTGCCGAAAACGCACGGGACAAGGGGCACGGGGTATCCAAGTTCAACGTCATCACCGGCGAGCAGAAAAAGGCACCTTCCAACGCCCCCTCCTATACCTCGGTTTTTGCCAAGACCCTGCTGGAGGAAGCGGCAGAGGACGACAAGATCTGCGCCGTGACCGCTGCAATGCCGGATGGCACCGGGCTGAACCTGTTCGCTGAACGCTATCCTTCGCGCTGCTTTGACGTGGGCATCGCGGAACAGCACGGGGTGACCTTTTCTGCCGCCCTGGCCGCTGGCGGGATGCGGCCCTTCTGCACGATGTATTCGACCTTCCTGCAACGCGGGTACGATCAGGTGGTGCATGACGTGGCGGTCCAGCGCCTGCCGGTCCGGTTTGCCATCGACCGCGCAGGGCTGGTGGGTGCTGACGGGGCGACCCACGCCGGGGCCTTTGACGTGGCCTATCTTGCCAACCTGCCGGGCTTCGTGGTCATGGCTGCCGCAGATGAGGCGGAACTGAAGCACATGGTCGCCACAGCAGCAGCCCACGACGACGGGCCCATCGCCTTTCGCTTTCCCCGTGGCGAGGGCAACGGCGTGGACATGCCGGAGCGCGGCAAGCCGCTGGAAATCGGCAAGGGTCGGATGATCCGCCAGGGCAGCCGCGTGGCGCTGCTGTCCTTCGGAACCCGGCTGGCCGAGGTTGAAAAAGCCGCCGAGGCGCTTGCGGCCAAGGGGATCACCCCCACCATCGCCGATGCGCGATTTGCCAAACCGCTGGACCGGGATCTGATCCTGTCACTGGCGGCGGATCATGAGGCGCTGATCACCATTGAAGAAGGTGCCGTGGGTGGTTTCGGCAGCCATGTAGCGCAGCTTCTGGCGGAGGAAGGCGTCTTCGACAAAGGGTTGAAATACCGCTCCATGGTGTTGCCGGACATCTTCATTGACCAGGCCTCCCCGGCGGACATGTATGCGGTGGCAGGCATGAATGCCGAACAGATCGAGGCAAAGGTGCTGGATGTTCTGGGCGTGGCCCGGATCGGGGCGCAGCGGGCCTGAAGCCGCGCGGCGTTTACTTCCCTTTCTGTTGCTCCAGCAGCCGGTCAAGGCGCTCTTCAATCGCGATCAGGCGCTCGTTGACACTGTCCCGATAGGCACCGGTTTCGGCATTCTCTTCTTCGTGGTGGGCGTCCTGCATAGAGTTCACGATCAGACCGACCAGCAGGTTCACAACCGCAAATGTCGTCACCATGATGAAGGGGATGAAGAACATCCATGCCAGCGGATAGACCTCCATCACCGGGCGGACGATGCCCATGGACCAGCTTTCCAGCGTCATGATCTGGAACAGCGAATAGCCCGACCGCCCCAATGTGCCGAACCAGTCGGGAAAACTGTAGGCAAAGAGTTTGGTCGCGATGACCGCGCCGATGTAGAAAATCAGAGCCATCAGGGAGAACACGGAGGCCATGCCGGGCAGTGCCGTGATGAATCCCTCGACCACCCGGCGCAGGCGGGGTGCGGCGGAAACCAGCCGCAGCACCCGCAAAATGCGCAAAGCCCGCAACGCGCTGAACCCTTGCGCCGCTGGCACCAGCGAAACACCGACAATCACGAAATCAAAGATGTTCCAGCCGTCACGGAAAAACCGGAGGCGGTGCACAAAAAGTTTCAGCAGCAGTTCGACAACAAAGATCGCCAGGCACAGTTTGTCCAGCAGCACGATCAGCCCGCCCGCATGGGCCATGGCGACCCGTGAGGTTTCCAGCCCCAGCAGAATCGCGTTGAAAATGATGACTCCCATGATGAAACTGCTGAAGCGCGGTGCTTCGACAAAGGATTTCAAGTTCATTTTCTACTGCCCGCCTTGCTCTTTCGACCCTATATGGAGGCAGGTCACGATGCGAACAAGGGACGAAGCGTCATGGCCAGAATGACAGGATAGCACCCGCCGATAGTGCGATCATGATGTAGCCCAAAAGCACGTAAACGCCGTCTTTGGTGTACAGCCCATAGGCCAGCAGGGCGACAGTTCCCCCACCGATGGAGGACACCATGGGCAGCACCTCAAGCGGCGGCCAGCCCAACGGGATCACGGCGCAGGCTGCGAGAGTGATCCAGCGCATCGGCCCGCGTGTCAGGAATACCAGACGTTGCTGGGAGTGCCTGTCGAGAAAGGCACAGGGCTTGCGCATCCAGGAAACGGCCTTGCGCAGCCTGTCGCTTGCGATGGTGCGGCGCAGCAGGAAACCGGGCAACCACAGGCGACGTCGCCCCGACAGGGCCTGTACCGACATGATCACGATGATCGACGCGGCGATGGTGGGCATGCCGGGAATGCCGGATATCGGCGACACCAGCAGGACCGCAATCAGCAGAATGAAGGGCGTGATGGTACGGTCACCGAATTCGGTCAGCACATCCTGCACCGACACGGTATCGCGGCGCGCAGCATGATCCATGCCGTCCAGAAGGCGACTTAGCGTATGGTTCTCGTCGTCTTTGTCGGCGGGTTCAGGATCAGGTATCATTCTTGAGCATTGCAGCAAGTCCAGCGCGATAGGTCGGAAATTGGGGGTCCCAACCTAACGCCTGCTTTGCGTGATCGTTCCGCACCTTCTTGCTCTCGGCGTAGAAACTCCGCGCCATGGGCGTCATTTCCGCTGTCTCGAAATCCTCTGCCGGGGGCAGGGGCAACCCCAGAAGCTCAGCGGCGTGGCCGATCACATCCTGCGGCGGGGCCGGGTCGTCGTCGCACAGGTTATAGACCGCGCCGGGATCGGGCCGGGCAATCGACAGGACCAGCGCCTGGGCGATGTCCTCCACATGAATGCGCGAAAACACCTGCCCCTCCTTGATGATGCGCCGGGCGGTGCCACGGCGGACCTTGGCAAAGGGACCTCTGCCGGGGCCATAGATGCCCGCCAGCCGGAAGATGTGCAGCGGCAGGTCCGGGATCGCCCGCCAGGCGGCCTCGGCCTCTACCCTTGCCTGCCCACGCTTTGTGGCCGGGGTCAGGGGGGTCTGCTCATCCACCCAAGCGCCCTGATGATCACCGTAGACGCCGGTGGTCGACAGATACCCCAGCCAACGCAGGCGCGGCGCCATTTCCGTGATGTCAGGGCCAAGTGCCGCCAACACCGGATCGCCTTCGGACCCCGGCCCGGCCGAGACCAGAATATGCCGAACCTCCTGCAACAGTGGGCGCAGATCGGTGCCCGGCCACAGCAACGGCTCCACTCCGGTGCGCGCGATGTCATCCCGTTTGTCCGCGCTGCGGGTCGTGCCGATGACACGCCAGCCCTGCGGGATCAGGCGCGCTGCCAGCGCCCGCGCGGAATAGCCGTGACCAAATGAGAGAAGCGTCTTGTCCATGCGCCCAACCTGTACCCAAGCCTGCCTTAGAACAAGGGCTCAGCCCTGAAGGCGCAGGAATTCAATGTAGCCAAAGGTCGGCCCGGCCCACTGCCGGGATTTGCGCATGCGACCGCTGCCTGTTTCCACCCAGTATTCATTGGTAAAGCTGGCTTGGCCATAGGAACAATCTTCGCGCATCCGGTAGGTCGGGATGCGCTGATCCACGATCTGGATTGTTTCGCGCCCCAGTTGGGTCATATCGCAGGAAAAAGCGACGGTCTGTGCCGTGCCATTGGTGCGGTCGATGGTGATCAGACGCTGACCGCCGCCGCCCTGCCCGTCGAACCCCGCAAAGGCGGTCGCCGCCTCGGCAGAACGCAGGTCACCGCCCAGCCCCTTGGTCCCCACCAGAACGCCGTTGCGCAGGATCACCTGCGCATCATCCGACGATTGCCAAACCTCGACCGTGCCGGGATTGCTGTCGTCGCGGCGGGCAACCAACCGCAAGAAATCCTGGACCTTCGAATTGTCGGGGATCACCTGCATCACCGGACCGGGGGTCTGGTTCAACTGCTTGCGGGTCACGTCGATGCGCAGGGGCGGACCTGCATCGGCACCGGCGCCGGAGGTCCTGGCCTTGATCGAATCGAACAAGGCACGGGACGCGGCAAGGGCTGGGTCGCCACTGTTGGGGTTGCTGCTGCACCCCGCAAGCACCAGTGCAGAAATCACCGCCGTCAAAGAGAGCGCACGCATCATTCCCAAACCCTCGACCATTCGCTTTCGATTGCATCGCGATGGCCCGACCGGACCTGTTCATACAACCGCCCCGGAACGCTCAGACGCGCACCGCCGTCCCGCTGGATCGGACGGATGGTGGTATTGATTGTCCGTTTTCCGGGCGTGCCCAGGAACCAGCTGACCGGGATCGTCAGGTTGATACCCTTGTCAAACGACCCTTCGCCAAATTCTGCCGAAGATACGTTTGTGAGGGTAAAGAAGCCGCCGACACGCCAGCCGTTTGCGAATTCGCGTGTCACGGTCACCGTGCCGCCGACATCGCCCGCCAGATAGCGGCCCACATCGACCTGCCCCAGGTAGCCGCCGCCAAAATCATAATAGGCAGAGGCATGACCGGTCGCGACACCGTAGCTTTGGAACCCCAGGCCGGAATAATCGCGCTGCTTGACGTAATTCGCCTCGATGCCCAAGG
Organism: Sulfitobacter sp. EhC04; assembly: GCF_001650875.1. GTDB lineage: Bacteria > Pseudomonadota > Alphaproteobacteria > Rhodobacterales > Rhodobacteraceae > Sulfitobacter. The sequence continues at coordinate 288,399 of NZ_LXYI01000089.1, read as the reverse complement.
CCAGACGGCTCGCCACCGGCTTCCACAGGACTTCGGCAGAGATGCCACCGAACATCCGTTCCAGATACCCTGCGGTCACGCGGGCATAGACATCGTTGCCCGGTTTCCATTGGCGCAGGACATAGAGGTTCTCAAGGCTGGTATCGCTGGCCCGCGCGTAAAGAATGCCGTCGGTCCGCACCCGCGCCAGTTGCGAGTTGCTGAGCCTTGCGCTGTCGCTGACGTTGCCCGCAAGGCGATGCTTGACCAGACCGCCGATTTCCCAGCCCGGTGCCGGACGGTATTTGAAATCCGCCTTTACGCCGGCATCGACGCGCACCGGATTGTCGGGGTCGAAATAACTTGGATCGGCATAGGGGCCGAACGACCAGGAGAAGTCGGGGTAAAGATCACCGTTGACCGCCGCACCCGGCAGATTGGGCGTCGCGGCACCGAAACCGGTAACCGCCAGCAAGGCCTCAGCCGCCTGTGGGTCAAATTCAAGCGCTTCCAGATCGGATCGCCGCATGATCACGGCCGATTGCGCCAGGCCTTTTTGCATCGGCACGATGCGGAAAGTCTCGACCGAGGCAGGCAGGACCTGCGCCATCGCCCGCGCGGCGCGCCCGATTGCGACGGACATGGCACCATAGGTGCCGTTGCGCATCCGCAGTTCCGCGCTCGACGCCGATACCTTGAGCGAAACCAGCGTCAGGCCATAGCCTTCCAGCACCGGCTTCAGCCTGTCACGCATGGTCTGCGCCGCATTCTCGCTTTGCGACCAGGCCGTATCATAGGCCTGCGGCTGCGACGCCCGGCTGGGGCGTGGCTCGATCGGTGCGGTCGGCAATACCCGCGTCGGGGCTGGTGGTTGTTTCGGATTCAGCTGCAACTGCGCAGTGATGCCGAATTCCGAACCGTACAGATAATAAGCCCCGAATCGCATCCGGTCCGAATACTGGTACTCCGCCCCAAAGTTGAAACGGGATTTGCGGGTAAAGACACTACGGGTGATCGTTTCGGCCTCATAGGCATCGGAACTGTATTCCGCCTTCAGCCCCCAGCGGTCATTGACCTGCCACTCGACCCCGGCAAAGGGGGCGGCCTGGCCACGGAACCATTGGTCGAAAGACGGGCTGCCGCCGCGGCTTTGGGCGTCAAAGGGGGGGCGCGGCCCCCCAAAGGGTGCGCCGATGGAGCCAGAGCTGCCCAAGCGGCCCCAGCCCAGACCCGCCGTCACCGTGAAAACACCCGGAATGCTGCCGATCTTGTCAAACGTCTTGGTCGCCACGATATATTCACCGGCATAGATACCGGTGCCCGCGAAATCCTGAAGGCCGACCGTGATGGATGGCCAGATCCGGCCTTCTTTCTTCAATTGGTAACGGACGTCGAAACTGCGGTCGCGATAGGTGCCAAACCCGTCTGTGTTCCAGTCCTGGATGCCGACATACCGGAAACTGGCCGACAGGCGTGGTGTGGCCTGAAAGGTCAGCGTGGTACGGGTGATCCCGCCAAAGCTGGAAACGCCAACCGCCATTTGACCGTCAGGCAGGACCTGACCGCTTGGCATGTCGATCAGGCCGGGAGAGCCGTAAAAGTTCAGCGTCGGTCGATCCGGGACAGCGAAGATATCATAGGTATCATCTGCAAGGGCAGGCTGTGCCAACAACCCGGCTGACACGGAGACCGCAAGACAGGTTTCCCTGACCCGCGCTGACCGCCAGGCCCTTGTAGTGGCTTTCCCGTTTACCTGCGACACGCTGTTGTCCTCTTTCTGAGACACCTTAGTAGGTTCTGCCAACCGGCCTCGCGGAAATCAACCATTCGCCCGCAGGCTGAGACAGCCCCGGACAGATAGAGACATTACTGCGACATATTCAGGAGGTTTTCCGCTCGCGCGCATGTTTGGCGTAGCCTTCGACCCACCGCATCACGACACCTCGGGCCATGTCCTCGTTCGACGCGACAAACGCTTCGCGCAGACGCCGGGTTGCCGATGCGATCTCGATCTCCGAAAGCCCCTCTTCGCGCGTCGCGAAAATCTTGGGGTGCTGGGTCGGGAACCGCTCTCCCGACAGGGTCAATTCCTCGACCATCTTCTCACCGGCACGCAGGCCCGTGAACTCGATCTCGATGTCACCATCGGGGTTCTCTTCGTCACGCAGGGTGTAACCCGCGCTTTCGATGACCTGGCGAGCAAGCTGGAAGATGGAAACGGGCTTGCCCATGTCCAGCACAAATACCTCACCGCCCTGAGCCATGGCACCTGCCTGCAGAACCAGCTTCACCGCCTCCTGAACGGTCATGAAATACCGCTCGACCAGCTTGTCGGTCACGGTCAGCGGACCGCCCCGGCTCAACTGGTCCTGAAACAACGGCACAACTGACCCGGAAGAACCAAGCACATTGCCAAAGCGGACCATCGAAAAGATCGTTCCGCCTGTCTTCGCCGCAGACCGGCGTGCCATATCCTGTATCACCAGTTCCGCCAACCGCTTGGACGCGCCCATGATGTTGGTGGGCCGCACCGCCTTGTCACTGGAAATCAGGATGAACCGTTCCACCCCGGCCTTCGCGGCCTGTTCGGCCAGCGTCTGGGTCCCGAAGACATTGTTGACCAGACCGGATAGCGGATTGGCCTCGACCAGCGGAACATGTTTGTAGGCTGCCGCATGAAGGACCACCTGAACATTGTGTTCGGTCATGACCTTGCGGACCTGCCGCGCATCCGTGATGGACCCAAGAACCGGCACAATCTCGATGGCGCGGCCTTCTGACAATTGGCGCAGTTCCATGTCCGCATTGTAAAGCGCGAATTCGCTCAACTCGAACAGAACCAGCTTTGTCGGGCGACGGTCCAGAGCCTGACGGCACAGTTCAGCGCCGATGGACCCGCCTGCCCCCGACACGAGAATCACCTTCTGCGTATAACATGCGGTGGTTTCGCGGATCGTGTCATCCACCTCAACGCGGTTCAGGAAGCGGTGCGCCGACAGCGGGGTCAGCTTGTCCACCAGCGCCTCTTCTCCGATAAGCTGGGCAAAGGATGGCAGGGTCTGCACCTCCAGCCCCATCTTTTCCAGCCTGCGGGCAATCTGGGCCTGCTTTGGCAGGCTCAGCGATGGAACCGCCAGAAGCACACGGTCAATTTTCTTTTCCCGCGCGACCTCGGCAATCCGCAGCGGGTTGTATACCGGCAGTTGCGCCACGCTGAGGCCCTGAATGGCCGCGTTGTCATCGACAAATGCAACCGGTTCGATGTTCTCATGCCCGCGCAGGGCCGACACCAGCTGCGTACCGGTCGTGCCCGCGCCATAGATCAGGACCCGGCACCGCGAGGTAGAGCGACGATAGATCGCCAGAACCAGTTGCAGCAGCACCGCGCGGCTGATCACCACCGAAGAAAAGAAGGCCGCCCCGAACACCAGATGGACACCCAGCGGCATGCCAAGGCCCAGAATATTGGACACGACAATCGACGTGATGGTGAGGAACATCGCGAATACACCGGTCATGCCGATGGCGGCGGTTTCATAGGAATTCAACTGGATCGCACAGACACCCAGCCACATGGAAACGCCGATGCCGACCAGCAGCACATATGGCAGGACCGGAACATAGGCGATCATGTTCGTGACAAGCCCGCCGGGCAACGCCTGGGCCACAATGGCAAACATGATGGAAAAGACCACCAGCAGCGAATCAAGGGTCAGCAAAATGCCGCGTTTCTGGCGCTTGGAGAACGATTTAATCAGGTTCAGCATGGAATAAAGTCGCCCTCACCCAGGTGGAATAATTTCAGGTTCACATGGGTTACGGCGCACTACCGTCAATGGCAGCTTCGCTATCCCCCGACAAATTTTTCTTTCTAAAACAGGAACTTTATTACACGATCTCCGTCCAGAATCACAGTCCGGTTTCCGACAGGTTGCAGCGAAATGCATCCAGAAAGGCGAAGTGCCCTATTTTTTGGCGGTTTTTGGCCTACGTTTGCGCCTGAAAAGGTTACCGATGGTCTGGAACACCAGGTCGAAGTCATAACATGTCGACTGATTCTCCCGGTAAATGAGGTCGAGTCGCGCCTTTCTCGGCACACAGATTCGGCAGTAGACATCATCGGTTTCCGCAGCGGTCTCACAGCGGGCAAGCAGGCGCTCCTCGTGCTTGTGAAACCGTATCGTTGCCAGGCCCGTCACACCGGGCCGCGACTTCAGCACGTCGCTGTAAATCTCGGGAAAGCGCTCGACATACTCCCGCAAGGGCGGGCGCGGCCCGACAAAGCTCAGGTCACCCCTGAGGATGTTCCAAAGCTGCGGAAACTCATCCAGCCTTTTTGCCCGCAGCCAGGCCCCGGTTGCCGTGATACGGGATGATTTATTGCCGCCGGACACACCTTGGTCGCTGTCGACCACCGTCATCGTCCTCAGCTTCCAAAGATTGAAGGGTTGATCCAGCCCCTTCATCCGCTCTGCCACAAAGAAAAGCGGGCGGCCTTCCTTGATCAGCAGATAGATCAGGAGCCAGATCAGGATCGGCGCAAGGATCACCACCAGCAAAGAGGCAAAGAACAGATCGAAGATACGTTTGCGCCAGGTCATTCAAAGGCCTTCACTGATCACTTTCGGGTTGCGCCAGATAGGCCCGCCATTCCGCGACGAGGCCCTGCGCTGTTCCCGCGTTAGGCGCGAATTCGACAAGCTTTTCAAGTCGCTTCGATTCCAGTTCGACCCGCGCGATTGCCGCAGGCCCGGCATCGCGGGTCATCCATGGCCGATCGGCTGCATCCAGCAACGCGCCCATATGGACCACACCGGGTGCTGCGAGGTTCAGAACTCCGGGCAGGTCTTCGGCAGTGCAAAGGCGATGTATCGCATGGGAAAAGCTGCGTGGCCCGATATAGCTGCGCGCGGGCGTCGTTCCATCAGGCAATACATCCAGTTGCATGCCCTCTTTCCAGCCGCCAAGGATCGCATCGGCCCCGGCGACATTGCCGATACGCAGCATGGTCACTGCCTGGTCGCAGACCTCGGCAGCGGCCAGGGCCTGCTTTTCCATCTGCAGCTTTGCATGTCCGTATTCTGAAACCGGATCACAGTTCATGTCTTCGTTCAGCGGCCCCTCGGCGGCACCGTAAACCGCAGCGGAAGAGGCAAGCAGCAGCCGAGGCACCCCTGCCCGGCCCGCCGCGCGGACAGCTGCAAGCGCCAGCGCCACATTGAGCGACAGCGGATCACCGCTGGCAGCCGCATGCGCCGGCGTAACCCCGGAAAGGCACAGAACCGCACGCCGCCCTGCCATGGCCGCGCAGAGCGCCTCGGCATCCGAAAGCGGGTCGAAACTGATGTATCCCGGTCGCGCAGACCTGCCGTGACAGATCAATTCGGTCTCTGACGGCCAGAAGGCCTGCACCATTCTGCCAAGACGCCCGGATGCCCCAAGCAGCAATACCCCGCTATTTCGCATCGCCCCGCCCGAAATCGTTGACCTGTACCTTACAGGCAGTATCTTGCCCGAAACAGGTATCCAATCGCGACCCTTTTTTTGCCGCCGTGCTTTTCAACACCCGCAGCATTGCGTATGGGAACAATGAGCCCCGGTCTGCGGGATCACAACAAGTGAGCAGAGTAGAATAATGCGCATGACTGTAAAACGGTGTTTAGGCATCTTCCTCGCAGTGGCACTTTCGGCCTGTTCCCAACTTCCGCGCGGCGCTGCCGTGCAAAACGAAATCACCCGCAACGCAGATGCGCCAACTTCTGACATCGCGGTCTATCCTGTGACCCGCGCCTTTCTGCCCAGCGTGCAACACTGGCCCAGCGTCGGCGAAAAAAGACATGCCTGGATCGGAAACAGCCGCGGCTCGAACGCACAGATCATCCGCCCCGGCGATGAACTTGCCATCCTGGTCTGGGACAGCGGCGACAATTCCCTGCTGACTTCGAACGAACAGCGGGTTGCAACCCTGCCGAACATCCGCGTGTCGGAAAGCGGCTCCATCTTTGTGCCCTATGTGGGAAAGGTGCAGGTGTCGGGACGGACCCCTGACAGTGCACGGCAATTGATCCAGCGACAGCTTGAGGCGATTGTGCCTTCGGCGCAGGTGCAGCTTTCCATGGCCGAAGGGCGCAGCAACTCCATCGACCTTGTCGGCGGCGTGAACAAGCCGGGCAACATCCTGATGCCGGACCAGAATTTCACCGTTCTTGCGGCAATCTCCGCCGGGGGCGGTGTGAGTGCGGCGCTGGATAACCCTCAGGTAAAACTGGTACGTGGCAGCAATATCTATGCGACGTCTGTCAGCACGCTTTATGAAAACCCCCGGCTCGACACCCGCCTGCAAGGCGGAGACAAGGTGATTGTCGAGGCCGACAGGCGCTACTTCCTGTCGCTGGGTGCCGCAGGACGCGAGGCACAGCATGACTTCAACCGCGACCAGGTGTCGGCGCTGGATGCTCTGGCCATCATTGGCGGTGTCAATGACGCGCGCGCCGACCCGCAAGGCATTCTTGTCCTGCGCGAATATCCCGCGTCGGCGGTCAGTGCGGGCGTGCGGGGGCCCCGCAAGCAGCGGGTGGTGTTCAGCATCGACCTGACCACTTCTGACGGTCTTTTCTCGGCTCGGAATTTCATGATCCAGTCCGGCGATCTGGTCCTCGCGACCGAATCCAACCTGACCGATACACGCACCATACTGGGGCTGGTCGGATCTGTCTTTGGTGTGGTGAACGCGGCCAGCAACGTTTCTAACTGATCGAGCCCGCTCAGGTCTGACCAGGCGGCAACCAGAACGCCTTGCCATCCACCGATTGCGCGCCGGGCGGGATGCCGAAGGTGGCCCGGTAGCTTTTCGAGAAATGTGACAGCGACCGGAAACCACAGGCAACGCAGACTTCCGTCACGCTCAGCCCCGTTTGCCGCAAGAGATTGCGCGCCTTCTCCAGCCGCAACTGCATGTAATAGCGTTTGGGCGAAGTGTTCAGATACCGCGCAAACAGCCGCTCCAGCTGGCGGCTCGACAGCTTGACCAGATCGGCGATTTCATCCGGGCGCAATGGTTCTTCAAGGTTTGCCTGCATCAACTGCATTGCCAACTGCAACTTTGGGTTCCGCACATCGGCACGGGGTTGCAATGACCTGCGCTGCGCATGGTTTTCCGGGCGCGGCAGGGAATACACCATCTGGTCCGCCACCCATGTGGCCAGGTCCTCCCCGTAATCCGCCTGCACCCGATGCAGCATCATGTCCATCGAAGCCGCCCCTCCTGCCGAGGTAAAGATCCGACCATCCACTGAATACAGCGTGTCCTGCATGATGACATCGGGCAGCATTTCCGTCAGGGCGGTCTTGTACTCCCAATGGGTCGTCACTCGCTTGCCGCCGATCAGCCCCGCCAATGCCAGGGTATAGGTGCCGGAGGACAGAGCCCCGAAATCCATGCCTTTGCGGGTCTGACGCCGCAGCCAGTCCAGCACCGCCCGCGAACTGCCCGCGCCTGCATTTTCGCCCGCGCAGACGATCAGCGTTTCACGCCGGTCCAGATCGACCAGCCCAGCATCCACATTCACCGACACTCCGTTGTAGGCTGCGACGGGATGACCCTTTTCGGACAGCAGACGCCATGCGTAGAACTGCCTGCCGGAGGGGTGATGGTTGGCCAGTGACAGGCAATCCAGCGCACAGGCAAAGCCAAGCGTCGAAAAGCCGGGTATCAGCAGAAACGCATAAGAACGCGGGGATAGATCAGGCGCGACCGACATAGGCGCATCTTGGGCCGGGACCAGACGCGCGCGCGACAAAATCCGCGACAGCAAATGCCGCTTACGACACTTATTCTTTCTTTTGGCGTGAAATCTGGACCGCCAGAATGCCCAACGCCACGATCACCACGCCAAGAATGTCACTGGCGCCCAGCGGCTCGGACAGCAGCAGCGCCGCAATGGCGACCCCAAAGAACGGGTTGAGAAAATGAAACGTCGCCGCCCGCGTCGCCCCCAGACGATTGACCAGCCAGAACCAGATCATCGTCGCGGCCAAGCCGGGCACAAGGCAGGTATAGGTAAAGGCAAAGAACAGCGGCCAGGTCGGGTTCAGGCGGGGCGTCTCGAACAGCAGGGCTGCCAGCGCCAGCGCAACACAGCCCGCCAGCATCTGCAGGCCTACGATCATCAAGAAGTTCCCGCCCGAGGTCGCGCCGCGCACCAGCAATGTCGCGGCCGTCAGAGCCATCACGCCCAGGCCGCATAGCAGGACGCCGGTCAAGTCCACACCGCCGCTCAGCCGGGCGCTCATGATGATGAACACGCCGACCACCCCGGCCAACAGCCCCGCCACCCCCAGCGGCCGCAGCCGTTCGCCCAGAAAGGCCCAGGCTGCAAAGCCGACCAGCAGGGGCATGGTCGAGGCGATGATCGCGGCCAGTGACGCTTCGACGGTCTGCATGGCGACGAAGTTAAGCCCAAGGTAGACCGCGTTCTGCAGGACGCCAAAGATGATCGTCGCGCGCCATTGCGCCGGAGTCAGCCGCCAGCTTTGCCCCAGCGCCAACGCGATCGCGACACCAAGCAGTCCCGAGATCAGATAACGCACCGACAGGGCCCACAGCGGCGACGCGTCCACCACGATGATCCGTGCCGAGGTGAAGGCCGATGACCACATCAGGACAAAGATCAGCCCCGCCAGGATTGCCCGAATATCCATGTTCTGCCTCTGTGTAATTGCTTTGGGTCGTGTCAGGGAACGCCGACCCCGCTTGTATGCCCCCACCCTGTAGCAATCGCGCAAGGCAATCTCCAGAAGTCAATCGGGCGCTTTGCGCAGAGTCTCGACCAGGCGGATGGCGAGGGAAAGAAATTGCTGCGCCTCGTGTTCATCCAGGTCTGCCAGCGCGCGCGCGTTTACCTCGGCAGCTTGGGCGAGTGCGCGGTCTTCCAACGCCTTGGCATGAGGTGTCAGATAAATCAGTCGCGAGCGGGAGTCTTCAGGGTTCCGCTCTCGCCGGATCAACCCGTCCCGCTCCATCCGCTTGAGTGTCAGCGCCATCGTCGCCTGTTCCACGTCCACCTCCCGGACCAGCTCGGCCTGTGTCTGCCCGTCCCGCGCCCAAAGGGCGAGCAGGGTGGGAAACTGGCCCGGCGTCAAGCCCAGAGGGCGGATCGCCACGGCCAGCGCCTGCTCCAGAAGGCGGGCAAGGTGGTTGACCAGATACCCGGCCGATTTGTCTTTGAAATGCACCATGGCCGCAACTTAACCGCAGCTTGAACAGCATGCTATACAAAATGCTTGATTCAGCCGTCGGATCTATTTACATAGCTTACTATGTATTGGAGGAAACGCATGCTTAACTTTATCAAACCCGCCCTCACCACAGCAATTCTGACAGCAGGAGGTGCCGCCATGGCGCAACAGACAGTCACACTCATCAATGTCTTTGAAGTCCCCGAGGGGCGATATGACGAAACCGTCGCCATGTGGGAAGTTGCCCGCGACGTGATGCAGGCGCAGCCGGGCTATGTTGCCACCAGTCTGCATACCGCCCTTGATGAAGGCGCGACATTCCGACTGGTCAACATCGCGGAATGGGAAAGCCCCGCGCATTTCCAGGCAGCACTCCAAGCGCTGGAAGAAGCGAAGATGCCCGAAATCCAGGGGCTGAAGTTTCACCCGATGCTCTACCGCACGCTCCGGCAAGACCCCGAAAACTGAAAGAGCCGCCCGAAGGCGGCCCAGTCAATGGTATCGGTCAGCGTAAGGTGACGGCTTAGCCGTTCACGCTGTCCTTGAGCGCTTTCGCGATGGTCATCTTGACCACCTTGTCGGCGTCTTTCTTGAACTGTTCGCCGGTGGCGGGGTTGCGCACCATACGCTCGGGGCGTTCGCGGCAATAGATCTTGCCGACGCCGGGCAGGGTCACTGCGCCGCCAGCGGACACTTCTTTGGTGATCAGGTCGCAGACTGCTTCCAGTGCGGCGCCTGCCGATTTCTTGTCAGAACCCATCTGTTCCGCCAGCGCGGCGACGAGCTGAGTCTTTGTCATTGGTTTGGTTGCCATGTTCTTATCTCCTTAGACTGCCCGAATTTGGGGCCTCGTGTGCAGAATGTAGCGTTATGTTGTGGGGCAACACAACGCGTTGTAGATGAAAAATCCTTATTTTCTTCGCTTTTTTGCGGTTTTTCGCCGTCAAAGGAAGGCCGTTTCGTCAAATGACCGCAATTTCCGGCTGTGAATCCGCTCCAGGGGGGTGCTTCGCAGAGTTTCCATTGCCCGGATTCCGATCATCAAATGGCGCGAAACCTGTGTCTTATAGAAGTCAGAAGCCATGCCAGGCAGCTTCAGCTCGCCATGCAGCGGCTTGTCGGAAACGCACAAAAGTGTGCCGTAAGGCACCCTGAACCGATAACCGTTGGCGGCAATTGTTGCACTTTCCATGTCCAGCGCGATGGATCGCGACTGGCTGAGCCGCTGCACCGGACCGGACTGGTCGCGCAACTCCCAGTTGCGATTGTCGATGGTGGCAACCGTCCCGGTCCGCATGATCCGCTTCAGTTCATAGCCCTCAAGCTGGGTCACCTCGGCCACGGCCTTTTCCAGCGCAATCTGGATTTCCGCCAGCGCCGGGATCGGCACCCAGATCGGCAGGTCATCATCCAGCACGTGATCTTCCCGCAGATAGGCATGCGCCAGCACGAAATCGCCCAGCGCCTGCGTGTTTCGCAGCCCCGCGCAGTGACCGACCATCAGCCAGGCATGAGGACGCAGCACCGCGATGTGATCGGTTGCCGTCTTTGCATTGGACGGACCAATGCCAATGTTCACCAGCGTGATGCCCGACCCGTTGGCCCGCTTGAGGTGATAGGTGGGCATCTGCGGCGTCTTGATCGTGTCCGGGATGGGCGTGTCGCCCTCCGTGATCTCGACATTCCCGGTACTGACAAAGGACGTATAGCCACTGTCGGGGTCATTCAGCTGTGCGCGGGCGAATGCCTCGAATTCCGTCACGTAGAACTGGTAGTTGGTGAACATGACATGGCACTGGAAATGCTCGGGGTCCGTCGCCGTGTAATGTGCCAGCCGTGCCAGCGAATAATCCACGCGCTGCGCGGTAAAAGGTGCCAACGGCCGCACCCCGTCGGTTTCGACGAAGGTGCCGTTCACGATATCATCGTTTGTCGTGCTCAGGTCCGGCACGTCAAAGACATCGCGCAGAATGAAACTGCCCGCACCTTCCTGCGGCAAGTTGATGGCGGTTTCCGAGTTGACGGCGAAATGGATCGGGATCGGCGTGTCCGATGTGCCAATGACAACCGGCTGGCCATGGTTCTCGATCAGCAGGCCAATCTGCTGGATCAGGTAGTGCCGGAACAGGTCCGGCCGCGTGATCGTCGCCGAAAATGTTCCGGGCGAGGATACATGGCCAAAAGACAACCGGCTGTCCACATGGGCATAGCTTGAGGTGGTGAAACGCACCTCGGGGTAATAGGCGCGAATGCGGGTCCCGTCCTCCGCCGCGCGTGTCACGGTTTCAAAGCTGTCGCACAGAAAGGTCGTGGCCTGGTTGTAAAGCCCCGTCAGCCTGTCCACCGCTGCGGTGGCATCGGTAAAAGATTCGGCCTTCGGGGCATCTGGTGTTTTCAGTTTCATATCGGTTCCTTCTTTTGTTTTTGGGGCGGTCCTGCCCTCGTTTTTGGCGTGATACGCGCGCGATGTTACGACACGATCACATCGGTAAATTCAAATGTGCGCACATCCACCAGCCCCAGATCAGAAATCCTCAACTCGGGGATCACCACCAGCGCCAGCAGGGAATGCTGCATATAGGCATTGTTCAGCTTGCAGCCGCAGTCACGCATGGCCTGCATCATCATCTGCGTCTTTGCCGCGACCTCTGCCGCCGGGCTGTCCGACATCAGGCCCGCGATGGGCAGTTCCACCAATGCCAACTCTTGCCCGTCGCGAAAGATCACGATGCCGCCGCCGACGCTGCGCAGCCGGTTTGCCGCCAGCGCCATCTGGTCGGCATCGGTGCCCACCACGATCATGTGATGGCTGTCGTGGGCCACAGTCGATGCCATCGCCATCTGCCCCTCATAACCAAAGCCCGAGACAAAGGCATTGACCACGCCGCCCGTTGCCCGGTGCCTTTCGACGAGCGCGATCTGGCAGACTTCGCCGGTGGCCTGAACGCGGCCCTCCGTCACCGGCAGCTCGAATTGTAGCGCCTTGGTGGGGGCCTGGTTTTCGACCACGCCGATCACATTTGCGGTCACGCCATTGGCCCCCTCGGGCGCGGGAACGGCAAAATCATCGCCCGTCAGGTCGCGCGCCATTTTCACCGTCTGCCGGGCCTCTTGCGGCCAGTCGTAATGCGGACATTCCGTCAGACAGACGCCATCCTGCGCCACGATCTGCCCGCGCGCGATCACCAGTTCGATGGGCAGTGACGTCAGATCAGAGGTCAGGATCACATCGGCCCGCCGCCCCGGCGTGATCGACCCGATCTCACGCTCCAGCCCGAAATGCGTCGCCGTGTTGATCGTTGCCATCTGCAGCGCAACCAGCGGATCACAACCGCAGTCAATGGCGTGGCGCACCACGCGGTTCATGTGTCCATCGTTGACCAGCGTGCCAGAGTGGCAATCGTCCGTGCACAGGATCATATTACGCGAATCCAGTCCCTTTTCAGTGATCGCGGTGATCTGGCTTTCCACATCATACCACGCACTGCCCAGCCGGATCATCGACCGCATGCCCTGCCGCATCCGCGCCACCGCGTCCGCCTCGCAGGTGCCTTCGTGATCATCCGCAGGCCCGCCCGCCACATAGGCTGCAAAGGCCGGGCCAAGATCAGGCGAGGCATAATGCCCGCCCACCGTCTTGCCCGCGCGCTGGGTTGCGGCGATCTCGGCCAGCATCTGGGGGTCGGCATTGGACACGCCGGGAAAGTTCATCATCTCGCCCAGCCCGACGATGCCGGGCCAGGCCATCGCTTCGGCCACATCCTCGGCGCTGATCTCGAAACCCGTGGTCTCCATCCCCGGCGCCGAGGGCGCGCAGGAAGGCATCTGGGTAAAGATGTTCACCGGCTGCATCAACGCCTCGTCGTGCATCATGCGCACACCTGCCAGTCCCAGCACATTGGCGATCTCATGCGGGTCGGTGAACATGGAGGTGGTGCCATGGGGGATCACGGCACGGGCAAACTCCGCCGGGGTCAGCATCCCGGATTCGATATGCATATGCCCGTCGCAAAGGCCGGGGATCATGTAGCGGCCATGCGCCTCGATGATCTTCGTGTGCGCGCCCCGGCAATGCCCGGCATCCGGCCCGACAAAGGCGATGCGCCCCGCCACGATGGCGATATCATGATCGGTCAGTGTTTCGCGGGTATGGACGTTAACCCAGATGCCCCCCCGGATGATCGTATCGGCGGGGGCGCGACCGGCGGCTACATCGACCAGTTGCGCGGCGCTATCGGGCCATGTCGGAAAAATGTCTTGCGTCATGGCGTAATGGATCAAGAATCGCGACAACGTGCAAGGGGCGACGCCGGGTTTCTTGAAACTGTCATATTACCCGCTTATTCAGCGCGAATGGACATCGTTATCTTTCATAACCCCGACTGCGGCACATCACGCAATGTGTTGCAGATCATTCGCGACGCGGGCTATCAGCCCGACGTCATCCCCTACCTCGACACCGGCTGGACCCGCGGCCAGCTGCTGGCGCTCTTTGCCGCGGCGGGGCTGACACCGCGCACAGCACTGCGCACCAACAAAAGCCCGGCGGCGGAGCTTGGGCTGCTTGATCCCGAAGTCAGCGACGCCGCGCTGCTGGACGCGATGTTGACCCATCCTGTGCTGGTCAACCGCCCCATCGTTGCCTGTCCGCAGGGCGTCCGGCTGTGCCGCCCGTCCGAAGCCGTCCTCGACCTGCTGCCGAACTGGCCCAAAGGGCCCTACCACAAGGAAGACGGGAGTTTGCTGATAGACGCGCAAGGTAACCGGGCCTAGGCTGTTCCGGGGAATGACCGGCGGGGCACCATGAACTACGATGACATCACCCCAGAGGATTTTGGCGCATCCCTGCGCGGGCTCGGGCTGAACCTTCTGGTGCGCGACGTGGCGCGGCAGGTCACCTTTCTGGAGGAGGTGTTCGGCATGAAGGCCTTTCAGCCCACAGCCGACTTTGCCATCATGACCTACGGCACTCAGGTGTTCCAGGTGCACAGTGACGGCACCTATCACAGCAACCCACTGCTGGGCCTGTTGCCGGAAAGCCCCCCACGCGGCGGCGGCATCGAGATCAGGCTCTATGACACTGACCCAGACGCCGCCTGCAACCGGGCAGAGGCTGCGGGCGGCAGCGTCTTGCAGCCCCCCACCGACAAACCCCATGGCCTGCGCGAAGCCTATATTCTGTGCGAAAACGGCTATGCATGGGTGCCAAGCCGGGTCAAATAGTTTACTGCCAGAAAACAAATAATTTGCGAGTAGAGACGACATCTGCTTTGATGGAGAGGCCCATCAGCGTTTCATTTGCTTTTTTGAAAGATCAGCAGCCCTTTTTGGGCTTGGAACGTTGATGCGGCTTTACCGCGACCGTCTTAGGCCCCGGCTTCTTGCCTGTTCGAACGGTTCGAGTGACCGTCTTGCATGCTTTTGCCATAGAAATCACCTCCTTTCAGACGCTGATGCGTACATGTAGTAAGTGAGCCAATGGGCCTCTCTAGATATGCTGACTCCCTTTCATAGAAAAATCAAGAGAGTTGAATCTCTTAGTTCGCTTTGGAAAGGATTCGTTTATCTTTTGTTCCGTCGGCCAAACTATTGCTAATAGCCTAAAGATGTTGTTCCTTTTTGATTGCGTGAAGATCAGAAACTTAGAGATAGTCTAGGGAGTTAAGCCATGACCATCACTCAAATGAAACCCAACATGGACCACTGGCCCGAACGCGTTGACCTCGCCGCCGCTTTTCGCTGGACCGCCAGGCTGAACATGCACGAAGGGGTTGCGAACCATTTCTCACTCGCCGTGGATGATGCGGGCACTCAGTTCCTGATGAACCCCAATCAGGTGCATTTTTCGCGGATCAAGGCCAGCGACCTCCTGCTGATTGACGCCAATGATCCTGAAACCCTGTCAGGGCCGAATGCGCCCGACCCCACCGCCTGGGGTCTGCACGGCGGCGTTCATCGCGCCTGCGCCCACGCGCGTTGCGTGATGCATGTCCATTCCATCCACGCCACGGTTCTGGCCTGCCTGCAAGACAGCCGCCTGCCCCCCATCGACCAGAACTGTTGCACCTTCTACAACCGCATCGTGATTGACGAAGATTACGGCGGCCTTGCGTTCGAGGACGAAGGCGACCGTTGCGCGGCCCTTCTGTCGGACCCGAAACACAAGGTCATGGTCATGGGATCGCATGGGGTCATGGTGATCGGCGACACCGTGGCGGAGACGTTCAACAGACTCTATTACTTCGAACGGGCAGCAGAGACCTATATCAAGGCCCTGCAAACCGGCCTGCCCCTGCGCCGCATCCCGGACGACATCGCGGAAAAGACCGCGCAGGAGCTTGAAAACTACCCTGAACAGGACGCGCGGCACCTGGCCGAACTCAAGGCGATCCTTGACTCGGAAGGCTCCGAATACGCGCGGTAACGCCTGCCCCTGCCAACCGCATGGATGCCACGCGCGTTGCCATTGCCCCCCGGCTTTGGTTATCTGCCGGAAATCACGCGCTGACAGGGCCTGCACATGAATATTCTCTTTGTCCACCAGAACATGCCCGGCCAGTACCGCGAACTTGTGCAATGGCTGGCGGCGACTGGTCAGCACCGCATCTATTTTCTGACGCAGCGCAAGAATGCACCTGACCTGCCGGGTGTCGAGACCCGCAAGTATCAGACCCACCGCACCCCCGCAAAAGACGCCTATGGCCTGTCCCGCGTCTGGGAAGAAGCCACTGGCGCGGGCTTTGGCGCGGCAGTTGCCGCCCGCCGGATCGAGTTGCAGGAAGGCTTCAGGCCCGACATCGTGGTCGGTCACGTCGGCTGGGGAGAACTGACCTTCTTCAAACAGATCTGGGCGGATGTGCCGATCATCGGCTTCTTCGAATATTACTATAACATTACCGGCGGTTCCGTGGGCTTTGACCCCGAAGAACCCATATCCGATCACGCCCCCTTCATGATGCAGGCGCGCAATGCGGTGCCATTGGCCAATATCGAAACCGTGGACCTGGGCCATTGCCCCACCTACTGGCAGCGCGACCGCTTCCCGCGCAGCTTTCATGACCGGATGTATGTCTGCCACGACGGCATCCGTACTGACAAGCTGTTGCCCGACCCCGATGTCAGCCTCGGCCTGGGACGGCTGAACCGCGAACTCACCCGCGAGGACGAGGTTGTGACCTATGTGTCCCGCAACCTTGAACGCACGAGGGGCTTTCACATCTTCATGCGGTCCCTGCCGCGTATCCTGCGCGAACGGCCCAACGCCCGCATCCTGATCGTCGGTGGCAATGACGTATCCTACGGCGGCAAAAGCCAGCACCCCGGCGGGCTGCGCGCCGAGATGGAGGCAGAGGTGGGCAAGAACGTCGATTGGGATCGCGTGCATTTCCTAGGCAATATCCCTTACCCGCTATACCAGAAGATGATCCAGCTCAGCCGGTGCCACATTTACCTGACGATGCCTTTTGTCCTGTCATGGTCGTTGCTGGAATCCATGTCGATGGGGGCGACCATCGTGGCCTCGGATGTGGCCCCGGTCCGCGAGGCAATTACCCACAACGAGACCGGCCTGCTGGTCGATTTCTTCGATCCCGACGCAGTGGCGGCACAGGTGGTCAAGGTGCTGGCGAACCCGCAGGATTATGCCCATATCGGCAAGGCAGCGCGGGACCACGTGGTGAAGGAATATGATTTCCTGACAAAATGCCTACCGGAACATATCGAACAGATAAACGCGCTGGTGCCTTCGGACAGACAGATCAAGATGCCGGAGTCCTGAGCTTAACGCGCCCCGCCTTGAGCTTGAATCGCCAATACCCTGCCGAGCTGCGCGCTCTCGGGACATTGGCGATGTGATATGCTTCAGGTTAAAGGCGGGACACTGTAGCGTTTGCGGAAAATCGCGATATGCGCCTTGTCGTCCCGATGCTCGTCCGACGCCTTGCCGCCATAGATATTGACCTGCCGATGCTCCACATCAGCGATGCGCGGCGCCAATTGCTCGAATTTCGCGGCAAAACCGCGTGCTTCGAAATGTTCGGCATTGATGGTCAGCACGAAAGTCGCACCGGGCCGGGCGATCCTGATCACCTCGTCCAGCGCATCCGGCCCCACATGCCCATGGGTAAAGGTCCCTGAACTGACCACCGCGTCATAGGTCGCGTCAGAAATGTCCAGCCGTTTGGTCAGGTCTGCTTCAATCATCTGGCGGTAATGCCCCTTGGACGCCGCCGTGGCCAGCATCTGCGGCGAGATATCGAGCGCATCAATCGCCATTGTTCCGCGCATCAGCATGTGATCCGCGATCAGCCCGGTGCCTGCGCCAAGGTCCAGCACCGGGCCCGGCCCCTGATAAACTTCGGCCAGCACCAGCGCCACCAGACGCGGCAACTGGTAATCCATATCCTTGGCAAAACCGGTGTCATAGCTGTCGGCCCAGTCGGCATAGAGCTTGCGATTGTCGTCAGGCGTTTGCAGCGCATAGGCCTTATCAAGGTCTGGATCGGTCATGAAGGCTCCTCTTTCCGACAACCCTACCGCGACTTCAGCACAGCCTCAATCGCACCGACAATCGCCGAGGATTCCGGTTTTATCGGCGCACCCCATGTGCCAACTACCCGGCCATCCGGCGCGATCAGAACCTTGTTGAAATTCCAGCGCGGCTCAAACCCCGTCTCTTCCTTCACCGCGCGGTAGAACGGATGCGCCTTGCCACCCCGTACCGGGGTGATGTCGGTCATCGGCAGGTCAAGGCCAAAGGAAACCTCGCAGAATTCCTTCACCTCCGCCGCGCTCGCCAACTCCTGATTAAAATCATCAGAGGGCACCGCCAGCACAACCAGCCCGCGCGCCCTGTAGCGGTCGTAAAGCGCCTGCAAACCGGCATATTGCCCGGTGTAGCCGCATTGCGACGCCGTGTTCACCACCAGAACCGGCTGCCCCGCCCATTGGCTGAACCGGTGTTCACCCCCGTCGATATTCGAGAACACCAGATCGCGCGGCGCGGCCTGCGCCATTGTCACGCTCAGGATCAAAGCCAGAAACCAACGCATGATCATCCTCCGTTTACCTATCTACACTGCCAGACACGGCGCGGCATCACATTGAGTTGCACGACAATGGAAACCCTTTCATTCTGATCCGAAAACACCATCTATGGTCTGAGAGTTTCACGGAGGGATTGCATGCCAACCTATACCAAAGACCCCGACGCCATCGCAGCACTTAGTGCGGAAGAATTCTATGTCACGCAGGAAAGCGGCACGGAACGCCCCGGCACGGGCAAGCTGCTGGGCAACAAGGAGCCGGGCATCTACGTTGACATCGTGTCGGGCGAACCCCTGTTCGCCAGCGCCGACAAATACGAAAGCGGCTGCGGCTGGCCCAGCTTTACCAAACCCATCGACAATGTGACCGAACACCGCGACGCCACGCTAGGCATGGTCCGTACCGAAGTCCGCTCCAGACACGGCGACAGCCACCTGGGCCATGTGTTCCCCGACGGCCCCCGCGACCGTGGCGGTCTGCGCTATTGCATCAATTCCGCCTCTCTGCGCTTTGTCCATCGTGACAACATGGAGGCGGAAGGATACGGCGATTACCTTGACCAGGTGGAGGAACTGTCATGAGCACGGCACGGGCAGTACTGGCAGGTGGATGTTTCTGGGGCATGCAGGATCTGATCCGCAAGCGCCCCGGCGTTGTCTCGACCCGCGTGGGATACACCGGCGGCGACGTGCCGAATGCAACCTACCGCAATCACGGCACGCATGCCGAAGCGATCGAGATCATCTTCGACCCTGAAAAGACGTCCTATCGCGACCTGCTGGAATTCTTCTTCCAGATTCATGACCCCACAACGTTGAACCGGCAGGGCAACGACCGCGGGATGAGCTATCGCTCTGCGATCTACTTCGTTGATGAGGCGCAGAAACAAACCGCGCTGGACACCATTGCCGATGTCGAAGCGTCGGGCATCTGGCCCGGCAAGGTCGTGACCGAAGTCGAACCGGTCAGCGATTTCTGGGAGGCCGAGCCGGAGCATCAGGATTATCTGGAACGCATCCCGAACGGCTACACCTGCCACTTCCCCCGCGCCGACTGGGTCTTGCCCAGGCGTGCAGCGGCGGAATAATCCGCGACCACAGTTCAGGTCCAGCAGGCTTGGGCCGAAGCGGCCCGCGAAATCGCCCTAGCGATCCGGCTCAGACCAGTCTGACGCGGCAGTGTTGCTGCGTTGCAATCTGAATGCCAATCCCATCGCAACGCCAACCCCGATGGCAACCGTCAGGTCAGCGAGAACCGTCAGCACCAGCGTCAGGCCCAGCAGGAAAACATCGGATTTCCGCGTCGACAGGTAGACCCGCCACTTCTGGGGCTCGCTCATGTTCCAGGCGGTCAGGATCAACAGACCGGCCAGGGCGGGCATCGCCATGTACCCGACAAGCTGGGATGCCACCAGCATCACGATCAGAATCGTGACCGCATGGATAAGACCCGCCACCGGTGTCTTGCCACCGGCCCTTATGTTTGTGGCCGTCCGGGCAATAGCGCCAGTCGCAGGCATGCCACCAAAAAGCGACGATCCGATATTTGCGGCCCCCTGCGCCAATAGTTCTGCATTGGGCCGGTGATGACCGGAAATCATCCTGTCAGCGACCATGGCGGACAGCAGAGACTCCACGCCAGCCAGAAACGCAATGATGACCGCCGAAGGGAGCAGCTCGATAATCCGGTCGAAACTCACGACAGGCATTGTCGGCCATGCCGGGGAATTCGGAAGATCCCCGAACTGTGACCGAATGGTTTCGACCGGAAGATCCCAATACGCAACAATTGCGGATGTGCAGGCCACTGCGACGATCAAACCCGGCAATTTTGGTGCCGCGCGGCGAAAAAGCACAATCAGCACCATTGTGCCGAAACCGATCAGCGCCGAGGCGGCAGAAAAACCTTGCCGAGCCCCCCAGAGCACCTCCACCTTTGCCAGAAACTCCGCCGGAACCCCGGCAACACTCAGCCCGAAAAGATCCTTGAGCTGGCTTGTGGCAATGATGATCGCGATACCGATGGTAAACCCATTGATCACCGGCTCCGGAATATGTCGGATCAGGACCCCGGCCCGGAAATATCCGGCGATCAACAAGATCAAACCAGCCATGAAAGTGGCCATGACCAACCCGTCATAGCCATGTTCCGCAATCACACCGAAAACCACAACGATGAAAGCGCCGGTCGGGCCGCCGATCTGAACCCGGCTCCCGCCAAGCAACGAGATCAGGAAACCCGCCACAATGGCGGTCACAAGACCCTTTGACGGATCAGCCCCGGAGGCAATCGCAATCGCAAGGCTCAGCGGCAGGGCCACCATGGCAACGGTCACACCCGCAATCGCGTCCTGAATCAGAAGCGACCCTGTGTAGCTTTGCATGGTTGTGAGAATCTTGGGCTTCATGGGCAGACGTTAGGGCGCTTACGATCCATTGTCATTTGAAAGCAGAGCGCCGGATTGCCGCACCGTCCGGCATGCAACACCCCTTTGGCAGGTGCCTGCAAAACCCTTCTTAGCCCTCGGCCACCCTTGGCCGTCCCGACGCCTCCACCGTCACCACCGCTTCGATGAAAACCTCGCGCGCCTCGACACCTGCCGTCCGAATGTCGCGGTTCACCGTGATCAGAATGTCGGCGGCACCCGCCGCCTGGGCATCCGCCATCGCATGGCCGCGCAGGACCTCTTCCAACCGATCCAATGCCGCATGCTGATTGGCAAAGTCCTGCGGCCCCTCTACCAGATGCACCCGGAATCTCCCCTCGCTGGGTGCCGTCACGGTGCCGCTCTGGCGCATCGTCACGCGCCCCACCACCGCCCCGATGGCATTGGCGACACCGGCATGTTCCGGCAGGATCATCTCGCAGCCCAGCCGCGCACCCACGGCGGGATAATAGCTGGCGGCAGAGGCCCCCAACCCAATCACCGGCACGTCCAGCCCGGTCTGCAAGCGCACCAGCCCGCGATGCCCCGCCATACCCCGTTGCATCAGCACATGTTGGGCCAGCACGTCCGGCGCGACCCCGAAGACCGCCTCTTCCTCGGCAAATGCCGTTTCGAGTAGCGCCAGACAGGTCTGGTGGGTCAACTGATCCACGATCATCTGCGCCACGTCCTCGGCGCTGTTCGACAGCACATCGCCCGCGCCGGTCCGCCTGCGCCCGAACAACTGCAACGCCTTGCGCGCGGCAGTGGTGTCCCACTCCAGCACCCGGCCCAGCACGTGGCTGGCATCAGAGGGCGTGACCCCCGCAATCTGCACCAGCCCCCGCTCCACCAGCCGCTTCAGCGCGCCCTGTTCGATCCGCGCGCGCAGCACATCGCCCAGAGGGTGCACAGCTTTCCCGATCCGCTCCAGCAGGGCCGCCTCGCGCGAGCCCAGCCCCTCAACCGTCTGCCCCGGCACAGCCCGGACAAACCGCGCGTCATGTTCGCCCGGCGTCACCGCACGCAACTGTGCGTCCAGCGCATCATGAACCACCTCTGGCGCATCGACCGCCACCAGCGAAACCGGCAGTAACCGGCGCGGCCCCAACGTGACGCCACCGCGCAACCCTTCGCTGATGAAATGCACCTCGCTGTCGCCACCCAGACCGGTGGTGCGCATCGCCACCGCCTCTACCATCGTGCGATAAGGGCCGACCCGCGCCCCTGCCGGGTCAATTGCCGGCTTGCCACCGCGCAGCAGCGCCACATCCGTCGTTGTGCCCCCGATATCGCTCACCAGCGCCAGGTCCGCCCCGGTCAACCAGCGCGCCCCCACGATGGAGGCGGCGGGCCCGCTCAAGATAGTCTCGATCGGGCGCTCGCGGGCCTGCGCGCTGGAAATCAGCGCCCCATCGCCCCGCACGACCATCATGGGTGCCGTGATCCCCAGCGACGTCAGCTCATCCTCGGCGCGTCCGATCAGCCGGTCGATCATGCCGATCAACCTTGCGTTCAACACCGCCGTCATGGCGCGCTTGGGCCCGTTCAGCTTGGCGGACAACTGATGCGAGGCCGACACCGGCCGCCCCGTCACCTGCCCCACCAGTTCCGCCGCCCGCAGTTCATGCGCCGGGTTCCGGGTGGCAAACTGACCGGCCACGGCAAACCCGCTGACATCGCTTCGATGCCGCTCCAGAAAGGCGATCAATCCGGCCTCGTCCAGCGCCTGTACTTCCGCGCCCGCGTGATCATGGCCGCCTGCTAGCACAATCGCCGGATCACCCTTCAAAGCGTCGGACAACCCATGTGCCTCAAGATCCCTTTCCCGAAACCCGATATAGATCAGCGCAACGCGCCCGCCCTGCCCCTCCACCAGCGCATTGGTGGCAAGCGTGGTCGACAGCGAGGCCAGCGAAATATCCGATGGCGCAACTCCGGCAGAGGCAAGCACCGCACGGACCGCGCCGCCGATCCCTTCCGCCAGGTCATGCCGGGTGGTCAGTGACTTGGCCGAGGCGACCACCACCTCATCGTCACGGATCAGCACAGCATCCGTGTAGGTTCCGCCCGTATCCACACCCAAGAGTAACGCCATGCCAGTCTCCACTCTGTTCCGCTATCGGTGTACCTGACCCCGCGCCGTGGTCCATCCCCTAAGCTACGCGGAATCCAGGCGGATCACTGCCCAGCGCGCAGCATCGGCCACCGTGGCGTCCGCGTCCTCGCACAATGCCTGCGCGGCCTGCCGCAATTCGGGCAGGCCAGAGTTTCCGATGGCATAAAGCACGTTGCGCACGAAGCGGTCCCGCCCGATCCGCTTGATCGCCGAGCCTGAGAACCGCGCACGAAAACCCGCGTCGTCAAGCGCCGCCAGCTCTGCAAGGTCCGCCGCGCGCACCTCTGGCACGTGATAGCGCAGATCGCTGGCGGCAACGGCGAACTTGTTCCACGGGCAGATCGCAAGGCAATCGTCACAGCCATAGATCCGGTTGCCCATCAGATGGCGCAATTCCTCGTCCACCGGCCCCTTGTGCTCGATCGTCAGATAGGAAATGCAGCGCCGCGCATCCAATCGGTAAGGCGCGGGAAAGGCATCTGTCGGGCAGATATCCAGACAGGCCCGGCAAGACCCGCAATGGTCTGCCTCCGGCGCATCGACCGGCAGGTCCAGCGTGGTGAACACCGCCCCCAGAAACGCCCAGTTGCCCCAGTCGCGGCTCAGCAGGTTGGTATGCTTGCCCTGCCATCCCAACCCGGCCGCCTGCGCCAGCGCCTTTTCCGGGACCGGGGCCGTATCGACAAAAACCTTCACCTCGCAGGGTTCCTGCACGATCAGCCAGCGCGCCAGCCGCTTCAGCCGTTTCTTGACGATATCATGATAATCGCGCCCCTGTGCATAAACTGAAACCGCCCCCTTCTCGGGGTGCGCCAGCTCCGCCAGCGGGTCCTGTTCGGGACTATAGCTTTCCGCCAGCATGATCACCGACCGCGCCTCGGGCCAAAGCGCTGACGGGTTGCCGCGCCAGTGCATCCGCTCAGCCATCCAGCCCATCTGCCCGTGATACCCCGCCTCGACAAAGGCCTGCAACCGCCCCGGCACCTCGGGCACGGCATCGGGCCTGCAGATGCGCGCGGACACGAACCCCTCGCGCAGCGCCTCTGCCACCAGCTTCGCCTTCAGGTCCATTTTCTTTTTGGCCTCAAATATCCGCGGGGGGTCCGGGGGGCAAAAAGCCCCCCGGCGCACGGTTCAAAAATCCAGGTCGTTGTAATGTTTCGGGGGCGGGAAGCCGGGCACCTGATCAGCCAGCAAGGCACGGAACGCAGGCCGCGACTTGATCTTGGCATACCAGTCCTTGACCACGTCGCTGCGGTTCCAGTCCACATCAGAGATATAATCCAAAGACGACAGATGCGCCGCAGCGGCGAAATCGGCCAGCGTCATCACGTCGCCCGCCAGCCAGCGGCGATGGTCCAGCAGCCAGGCCATGTAGTCCAGGTGATACTTGATCGCCTTGGCGCCCGCCTTGACGTTGGTGCTGTCCGGGTAGCCCTGTTTCATTACCTTCTTGTTGACCCGTTCATAAAGCAGTTTGGAGGTCACATCGCGGTGGAATTTATCATCGAACCAGCTCACCAGCCGCCGCACCTCCAGCCGCTGCACCGGGTCGTTGGGCATCAGTGGCGGCTCGGGGCGGGTTTCCTCGATATATTCGCAGATCGCGGCGCTCTCGGCCATCATGATCCCGTCGAGCCGCAGCACAGGCACCTTGCCCGCCGGATTGCGCCGCATGAAATCGGGGTCCTGCTCCCAATAGCGTTCCTCGACCAGTTCCACCTCGATCTTCTTTTCGGCGAGGCTCAGGCGGACCTTGCGGCAAAAAGGCGATAGCGGGACGTGAAACAGACGGGCCATACTCAGCTTTCGGAAAATAAAGGAGTGGGGCCATCCATGCCCCTATTCCCGGTGGTTTTCAACTCTCGAAACAGGCCGCACGCCCGTCATTGCGGATCGTTGCCGCCCCGTCGCGCACCTGTCGGGCGCGTTTGAGAACATAATCACTGGGCCGTGACGCCGACCGCTTCTTGGGCGAGGGCAGGATCGCTGCCAGCCGTGCGGCCTGTGTCGCAGACAGATCGGCGGCGGCGACGCCGAAATAATGCTGCGCCGCGGCCTCCACCCCGAACACACCCTCGTCGAATTCGGCAATGTTCAGATAGACTTCCACAATCCGCCGCTTGGACCAGATCGCCTCCATCACCGGGGTGATCAGCGCCTCCATGGCTTTGCGCACCCAGGTCCGGCCATGCCACAGGTACACATTCTTGACCGTCTGCTGGCTGATCGTCGATGCGCCCCGGTTCGATCCTGCCGCAATTGCCTTGCGGATCGCGATCATGTCGAACCCCCAATGCTGACAGAAATTCGCATCCTCCGCCGCCACCGCAGACCGCGCCATCACGGGTGCCATGCGGTCAAGAGAAACCCAGGTCTGCTTGACCCCGCCCAAGCGACGGCTTTCAGAAAACATATAGGCTGTCGTCGGCGGATTGATCAACGCGCCCAATACCACCAGAAACACCACCAGCAGGAACGCTGCCGATACCGCGCGCAGCACCAGCCGCGTCACCAGCCTTTTGAACGAGCGCCGTGCAGGCGGCTTCGACGTGGTCTTTTTCAGTGTGGTTTTCGATGCGCGGGCCATCCTCCAGCTATAGGGTGGCTCAGCGGTTTTGTGAACGCCCCGCTTGTGCAATCTGCTGCGCCAGGTAGGCCCCGATCAGCGCTGATGCCCGGACCGACGGATGGGTGTTGTCGGCGGCATAGTTCCCCGGTTCGGTCGGGTCGATCACATCCTCTGAATCCACAAACAGGACACCGGGGCTGGCTTTGGCGAACCGCGCAAGGCGCGTCTCCATCCGCACCAGATCGTCGCGACACCCGATGAATGACCCTTTGCCGTTGCCTGCGTAATACCCCATCCACATGATCCGCGCGCCGCTTTCTGCCTGAAGTCTGCTGACAAATGCCGGGATCGCACCGGACATCCCATCCGCCCCGATCAGGGCATCGACCACCGCAGAACAGGCCCCGCAACCGCAGTCTGACCCCAGATCATTCGCGCCGCCGTTCATCACGATCCAGTTCCACCGCCCGCCGGGAAACTGCCGCCTGATGTCAAAGCCCACCGATCCGGCAAGACCCGAGTCATTGTCGAACTGGGCCCCCGGCACCGCCTTGCTGACCACCGTGCGGTCCAAAGCCGCCTGCATTGCATCGGGAATCGCGGCATCGCCGCCGCCGTTCCACGCCATGACGGAATCGCCCAGAACCAGAATGTCCCCACCGCCGCGCGGCGCGGTGTCGGTGCAGGCCGTCAGCAAAGTGCCGATCAGCAGAAAAAGGGAAAGCAGTCTTAACATCATGCTGCGGAGCCTAGGTCCTGTGGACATTCATCATCCACCGCCCGTTTCAGTCCAAAATTTCTCAGTTCCAGGCAAGAGAGCGCAGGAATAGCCAGATATTTCAAGCTCTCTTACAGCGTTACGGGATAAACTTGAAACATCGCGCATCACTTTTCGCGTTCGACCGAAGGGAGAGGCAGCGAACAAGTGATCCAAGTATATCCAGAAACGCTTGCGCGCCCCGCCTTGAAATCACTTCGCCAATACCCTGCCGCGCTGCGCGCTCTCGGGGCATTGGCGAAGTGATTTGCTTTTAATTTAAGGCGGGACGCTGTAACGCAGAAATGGGCAATTTTGGCGAAACCCTTTCAGGGCGCGGCGGATTTCGCCTCCGCCATCTCGGATTTTCGCTTCCAATGATCACATTGCTGCACTCAAATCAGAGCGCCAGCGGCAAAATCCGACTCGCGCGGGTGGCGGAAGATGAATGTCCGCAGGCCCTGGCCCGTCGCCGCCGAAGGTAAAGGGCCGGGACCGGCGCTCAAGCTGCCAGCATCTGCGCCTCTGCCCGCCGCAAGACCCTGCGCACGGCACGCCCCCCATCTGCCGAACCGGCATGCGGGTCAGGGAAAAGCGCCAGCAGTTCCGCCTGTGCCGCCGTGCCCGCCGCGTCCAGCGCATGGGCGGGCAGACAGCTTTCCGATGGGATGCCCTGGCCGAAAATGATCTCATGGCGGTCAAAGACAAGATGGACATAGGTCACCATGCCGCCCTGCACCTGACGCACGGTATCACCGTTGACCAGATGTTTGGCCGCAACCAGCACCTCATCCTGGCCAAAGTACAATTCCGCCCGCCACCCGGACACAAGTATCCGGTGCTGTGGCGACACCAGCAGCGGTGCCGTGTTTCCGATGGCCCCGGTGGCAAAGCGGATCGGCGCGACATCGCCCGAAGCCCGAAACCTGTCCGCCAGAATTTGCCGGATCGGTTGCGCCCCGTGATCCAGCGTCTCGACCATCTCTCCGATCTCCAGCGTCTCGATGGCCCGCAATCCGCCTGGCGCCCGGATCATCGTGCCGGGCGTGAAGCAGGTGGGGCCAAAGTTGCCGACCGGCGTCTGCGTGCTGGTGTTGACAAAGGTGGAGGAAACGAACGTCCCGTTCTGCAAGACCTGACCGTCAGTCGGCGTAAAGACCGGGTTGCCGGACGCAAGGTAGAAGGTCACCCCGGTATAGGTCACGACGGAGTTGTCGGGCAAACGGATGGTCAACGTGTCGCCGACCCAGACATTCGTGATTGCCGTACCGTTGAAGGTGTCGCCCGTGTTGGTTCCGATCAGACCATCATCATCCTGGTCGGTAAACGTCACGAGCTGAAACGTCAGCGGCGTCCCGAAGGGTGGGGCACCACCGGGATCGACGGTAAAGAACTGGTCCTGGTAGGAAACGGGCATGGATACACCTTCGGCTCTTGCGGGCTTTGTGTATCGCCGGAAAATCAGGTCTCATTATGACCGGATTTTAGTCAATTATGACCTAATCAAGGGGCCGCGCGCCCCAATTCAAAGCGGGGCGCGCGACATTTCACAGACTCATTCGGCGGGAACTGCCGCCTTGTCCAGGTTCAGCGGCGCGGGCAGATGCGCCAGCATCTCTTTGGGGCAGACCTGGACAAAGTTGTGCTTTTCCGTGTCCCAATGCTGCAGGATGTCCTCTGCCTTGCGGCTTTGGGTTTCCTCCAGGTGACGCTCCAGCATCTCTTCCAGCTCGCCCAGCCAGTGGTCCACCGTGACCGGGCAGGTCACAATTGTCTCATTGTTCATCAGCGCCTTGGCGGTATTTTCAGGGTCATAAAGATAGGCCATGCCCCCGGTCATCCCGGCCCCGAAATTCGCGCCGATCTCACCCAGGATCACGGCGACACCGCCGGTCATGTACTCGCAACCGTTGCTGCCGCAGCCCTCGATCACCACTTTCGCGCCAGAGTTACGCACGGCAAAGCGTTCACCGGCGCGACCCGCTGCGAACAGGTAGCCCGACGTGGCCCCGTAAAGCACGGTATTGCCGATGATCGTATTCTCGGCGGCCACGATCGGGCTGGCCATATTGGGCCGGACCACAATCGTGCCGCCCGACAGGCCCTTGCCGACATAATCGTTGGCATCGCCCGATACTTCCAGCTTCAGACCCTTTGCCGCGAACGCGCCCAGCGACTGCCCCGCCGATCCGGTCAGTTTCACCGTCAGGTGATCGGCCTGCAGCTTGTTGCGCATGCCGAACTTCTTGATGATGTGGCTGGAAACGCGGGTGCCGACGGTCCTGTGCGTGTTCTGCACCGCGTAGGACAATTGCATCTTCTCGCCATCCTCAAGGAACCGCGCCGCATCGCGCACGATCTGGGCGTCCAATGTATCCAGCACCGTCTGCCGGGGCTTGTCCCGGTCATAGACATTGTGTTGTGCACCATCGACCGCGATCAGCAGCGGGTTAAGGTCCAGATCGTCCAGATGCGCAGAGCCACGGCTGACCTGCGCCAGCAGATCGGCACGCCCGATCACCTCGTCCAGGCTGCGCGCCCCGAGACCCGCGAGGATCTCGCGCACTTCCTGCGCGTAGAAGGTGATCAGGTTTACGACCTTGTCCGCGTTTCCGGTGAACCTGCCGCGCAACGCCTCGTCCTGCGTACACACGCCCACGGGGCAAGTGTTGGACTGGCACTGGCGGACCATGATGCATCCCATCGCAATCAGCGCGGCGGTGCCGATGCCATATTCCTCGGCCCCCATCATCGCCGCCATGACGATATCACGCCCGGTGCGCAGCCCGCCATCGGTCCGCAAGGTCACGCGGTCGCGCAGGTTGTTCATCGACAGCACCTGATGCGCCTCGGTCAGGCCCATTTCCCATGGCAGGCCCGCATATTTGATACTGGTCGCGGGCGATGCCCCGGTGCCGCCATTGTGGCCCGAGATCAGGATGATGTCGGCCTTGGCCTTGGCCACCCCTGCGGCAATCGTGCCCACGCCCGAAGACGCAACCAGTTTCACCGTCACCTTGCAGCGCGGGTTGATCTGCTTGAGGTCGTAGATCAGCTGCGCCAGATCCTCGATCGAATAGATGTCGTGGTGCGGCGGTGGCGAAATCAGCGTCACCCCCTTGGTTGAATGCCGCAGCCGCGCGATCAGGTCGGTGACCTTCATACCCGGAAGCTGGCCGCCCTCGCCGGGCTTGGCGCCCTGTGCCACTTTGATCTCAAGTTCTTCGCACTGGTTCAGGTATTCCGCCGTGACCCCAAAACGCCCAGACGCCACCTGTTTGATCTTGGCACTGGGGTTGTCGCCATTGGCTTCCGGCACAAAATGCGCCGGGTCTTCGCCACCCTCGCCCGAATCCGACTTCGCCCCGATCCGGTTCATCGCCACGTTCAGCGTCTTGTGCGCCTCCGGGCTGAGCGCGCCCAGCGACATGCCCGGCGTCACGAACCGCTTGCGAATCGAAGTGATGCTTTCCACCTCTTCCAGCCCAATCGGCGCACCCAGAGGCTTGATGTCGAGCAGATCGCGCAAATGGATCGGCGGGTTCGACTTCATCTTGGCCGAATACTGCTGCCACATCTGATAGGATGCCTTGTTGCAGGCCATTTGCAGCATATGCATGGAGGAGGCTTCCCACGCGTGAGTCTCGCCAGACTTGCGCGCCTTGTAAAAGCCGCCAATCGGCAACACGCTGCCATCGCCCTGCCAGCCCCGCGCGTGGACCTCTTCGGACTTGCGCTGGATACCGGTCACCCCGATCCCGCTGATCCGGCTGGTCATGCCGGGGAAATATTCCGCACACATGGCGCGGGACAGCCCCACCGCCTCAAAGTTCAGACCGCCGCGATAGGACGACACCACGCTGATCCCCATCTTCGCCATGATCTTGAGCAGCCCCTGATCAATCGCATTGCGATAGCGCGCGATTGCGGTGGTCAGCGAGATGTCCAGCAAGCCGCGCTCGATCCGGTCGGCCAGTGAATCCTCAGCCAGATAGGCGTTGACGACTGTTGCGCCGCAACCGATCAGAACGGCAAAGTAATGCGGGTCAACACATTCCGCCGACCGCACGTTCAGCGATGTAAAGGTCCGCAACCCTTGCCGGGTCAGATGGCTGTGTACCGCCGAGGTGGCCAGGATCATGGGCATCGCAACCCTGTCCTTGCCGCTCAGGTGATCGGTCAAGACCAGATGCCCCGCGCCGGAACGCACCGCGTCTTCCGCCTCTGCCCGGATACGTTTCAACCCGGCACTCAGGTTGCCCTCGCCCGGTGCGAACGAACAGTCGATGCTCACCACATCGGCATTGAAATGGCTGAACAGTTCATCGAACTGCGCGTTGCCCACAAAGGGGCTGTCCAGCACTAGAATCTCTGTCTGGCTGCTGTCCTCGTCCAGCACGTTCTTGAGGTTCCCGAACCGCGTTTTCAGGCTCATCACCCGGTATTCGCGCAAGCTGTCAATCGGCGGGTTGGTTACCTGACTGAAGTTCTGACGGAAGAAATGGCTCAGGGGCCGGTACTGGTTCGACAGCACGGCAGCAGGCGTGTCGTCGCCCATCGAGGCCAGGGCCTCTTTGCCGTCTTCGGCCATGGGTGCCAGGATTTGCTCAAGATCCTCGATGGAATAGCCCGCAGCGACCTGCCGACGGCGCAGTTCATTCCCCGAAAACACCGGCTGCTCTGTCACCTGCGCAAGCGGCTCGTCCAGTTCCACGATCTTGCCGACCCAATCGCCAAAGGGCAGTGCCGCCGCCAGCTTGTTCTTGATCTGGGCATCGCCATAAAGCTTGCCCTTTTTCATATCGACGGAAATCAGCTGCCCCGGCCCCAGCGCGCCCTTGCGCACCACATTGGCCTCGTCCAGCGGGATCATCCCGGCCTCGGACCCCGCAATCAGCATGCCGTCGCCTGTCACCACATATCGCATCGGGCGCAGACCGTTCCGGTCCAGCCCCGCACAGACCCAGCGGCCATCGGTCATCGCCAGCGCCGCGGGGCCATCCCAGGGCTCCATCACCGAGTTGCAATAGGAATACATGTCGCGCCAGGCCTGTGGCAGTTCCACCGCCTGTTTCGACCAGCTTTCCGGCACCAGCATGGTCTTGGCCATCGGCGCAGAGCGCCCGGCCCGCACCAGCACCTCGAACACCGAGTCCAGCGCCGCACTGTCACTGGACCCTGCCGCAACGATCGGCTTGATCTCATCCGCCATTTCGCCAAAGGCGGCAGAGGCCATCCTGATCTCGTGGCTCTTCATCCAGTTCATGTTGCCCTTCAGCGTGTTGATCTCGCCGTTATGGGCCAGCATGCGGAAGGGCTGAGCCAGCCACCACTGCGGGAAAGTGTTGGTCGAATAGCGCTGATGATAGATCGCAAAGGCGGAAATGAACCTTTCGTCCTTCAGGTCGGGATAGAATTCCGCCACCTGCTCGGCCAGCATCATCCCCTTGTAGATGATGCTGCGGCAGGACATGGACGCGATGTAGAAGTTCGGCACCTGCGCCGCAATCACGGCCTTCTCCACCCGGCGGCGGATCACATAAAGCTCCCGTTCAAAGGTTTCCTCGTCCACGCCCTTGGCGTTGGAAATCAGGATCTGTTCGATCTCCGGGCGGGTTGCATTGGCTTTTTCACCCAGAACGGAAATATCCACCGGCACATGCCGCCAGCCATAGATATAGTGGCCCATCCGCAGCACTTCGGCCTCTACGATGGTCCGGCAGGTTTCTTGCGCGCCAAAATTCGTGCGCGGCAGGAACACCTGCCCCACCGCGATCAACTCGTTCTCGCGCGGAGTATGGCCGGTGCGTTGCACCTGATCATAAAAGAACGGCACCGGGATCTGCACATGAATGCCCGCGCCATCGCCCGTCATCCCATCCGCATCCACAGCACCCCGGTGCCAGATCGCCTTGAGCGCCTTGATCCCGTTTTCCACCACCGCACGCGACTTGGACCCGTCGATGTTGACAACCAGACCCACACCACAGGACGAATGTTCCTCGGATTCACTGTAAAGACCGTTCTCGGCCAGATACGCCCGCTTGGCGGCCATGTCCTCGGCCCATTTTTCATCATAGATCATGGTATCGGATCCTTTCATTCGCTCACAAAGCCGGCCGCCAGCGCGTCACAGCCATATAGGGGGGTATCGGACAGAAAACCGCTCTGACCGGGATAGATAAAATCGACAGGCCGGCTGTCATAGGAAAACGTCGTATCAGGGCGGGTCACGTCACCGGTCCCGGAGAAGAACCGGCCATGTGTTTCCGACACAAATTCGGACCCTTCCGCCTCGTAGATCATCGCGCCATCCGCGTCTGTCTTGCGGATGGAATATTCCGTGCGGTGCAGCCGCTCGCCGTCAATCACGACGTCGCGCTCCGCAATGCGGTCGAACCCGACCACACGGTGCGTGCCCTCCGCCGTGTCGAGGCTGAAGTCATAGGTATCCAGACCATTTCCCAACAGGGCGCTGAGGCTGGCCGGGTCCGCCGCCGGGGTGATCAGGCTTTCGCGCTCTCCGCTGGTAAGAAAGAACGACTGCACCCACTGTGCCTCTGCGTCGATCTGGCCGACATAAACCAGACCGCGCTGGTCGATCTCGCCACGCCACTGCAAACCGGGCGCGTCGGCGGTACAGGTCCACAGATGCTCCACCACGCAACTGCGGGTCTGCACAGTCAGATGCGCGCTGCACCCCTGCGGCGGGGTGAATGTACCCGCAGCAGCCGGGCCAGCCAGCAGGATCAGGGCAAGGGCACGCATCATGTATCTCCTCCGCCAAACATCGCGATGGTTTCCTTGGTGCTCAGACGCTTGTGATCGCCCTCCAGCCGGTAGCCCTGCGGACACATATCGGCAAAGAACTCCATCTTCAGCGGCGCGTTGCCGCCATCGGCAAACAGACCCGCCGCCAGATTGCGACGCCCGTCTTGGAGGGTCTCGTACCACAGGGTCGAACCGCAGGTGCCGCAGAACCCGCGCTGCGCCCATTCCGACGACCGATAGATCGTCGCATCGCCCGACACCTCAATGCTGCCGGGAACCGTTTCGATGGAAAAGAACGCGCCGGATGTATGCCTTCGGCACATGTCGCAATGACAGGCCCGCAGAATCGCGTTGTCTGTCTCTGCCGTCACCGAGATTGCACCGCAAAGACATTGGCCTTCAATCCTGGGCATAGTCAGATACCTCCTGAGCTTGAGGGTATTCTTCACGGTATTGCGCTGCCGTGGCTTTCTTGTGGTCGCCGCTCAATGCAAATGCTGCCGGTGCCTGATCGCAATAGATTTCGCTTTTCAACGGCCAGTCCGCTGCGGCCTCGAACAGCCCCGGCATCAGGTCATAGTCTGATCCTTCGACCCGGTCGCGCATCCACAGATGCGACCCGCAAGTCGCACAGAACGCCCGGTCCGCCAGCGCCGACGATTCGTGCAGCTTGACCGGACCGCTGACCGTGACCGTCTCGGCCGAGGCCGGGAAACAGGCGAACATCGCGCCGCTCCAGCGCTGGCACATCGTACAATGGCACACACCGACCCAACCGACAGGATCGGCCACGGTGATGCGAACCGCACCACACAAGCACTGACCGCTGACCATGTCGCTTGGCATTGTCCTTCTCCCTGATCCCTTTCAGGTCAGATTTATTGACCTGTCGTTTTTCCGATGTCACCGTAGCGGTGTACCGCCTGTGCACACTCTGTGCACAGGTTGTGCCTGCCGCTTTCCTACTCCGCAGCGACGGCAGCCGCGCCCTGACCCAGCCGTTTCAGGATCGCCTCGGCACAGTCGCGCCCGTCCTTGATCGCCCAGACAACAAGGCTCGCGCCCCGCACGATGTCACCCACCGCATAGACCCCGTCGAGCGCGGTTTGCCCGGACACATAATCGGCTTTGATCGTACCCCAGCGGTTCACCGGCAGATCGGCCTCGCCCCAAAGGGTCGGCAGGTCTTCGGGCTCGAACCCCAGCGCCATGATCACCAGATCGGCCTCTTCGACGTAGTCGGAACCCTCGATCAGTTCGGGGGCCTGGCGGCCCGTTGCATCAGGCTGGCCCAGGCGCATCTTTTGCACCATCACGCCGGTCACCGGATCGCCCACAAACCCCTTGGGTGCCGAGAGCCATTCAAACACGACCCCCTCCTCCTCGGCATTGGCCACTTCGCGTTGACTGCCCGGCATGTTGGCCCGGTCCCGGCGATACAGACATTTGACCGAAGTCGCCCCCTGCCGGATCGAGGTGCGCACGCAATCCATCGCGGTGTCGCCGCCGCCGATCACGACGACCTTCTTGCCTGAGGCATTCAGCCGCCCGCTGTCGAATTCCTCGACCGCGTCGCCAAAGCTCTTGCGGTTGCTGGCGGTCAGGAAATCAATCGCCCTCTCCAGCCCCGGCACGCCGACGCCGGGTGCCTGAATCTCCCGTGTCTTGTAGACACCGGTGGCGATGATGACAGCATCATGCCTGGCCCGGATATCGGCAAAGGAAATGTCCACGCCGACATCGCAATTCAGTTCAAAGGTCACGCCGCCCTGCGCAAGTTGATCGTTGCGGCGCATCACCACGTCCTTCTCCAGCTTGAAGCCGGGGATGCCATAGGTCAGCAGCCCGCCCGCGCGGTCATAGCGGTCATAGATCGTCACCTGCACACCGGCCCGGCGCAGCACATCCGCCGCCGCCAGCCCGCCGGGGCCAGCCCCGATGATGCCAACGCTCTCGGGGCGCTCGCTGCCCGGTTTGATGGGCTGAACCCAGCCTTTTTCCCAGGCGGTGTCAGTGATGTATTTCTCGACCGACCCGATGGTAACGGTGCCGTGGCCGGATTGTTCGATCACGCAATTCCCCTCGCACAGGCGATCCTGCGGGCAGATGCGGCCGCAAATCTCGGGAAAGGTGTTGGTCGCCTGGCTGACCTCATAGGCCTCCTGCAAACGCCCCTCGGCGGTCAGGCGCAACCAGTCCGGAATATTGTTGTACAGCGGACAATGGGACTGGCAGTAGGGCACACCGCATTGGCTGCAGCGGCTTGATTGCTCCTTGGCCTTGGCATCTGCGTACTCTGCGTAAATCTCGTTGAAATCCGTCCGGCGCAGATTGGGCGGACGTTTCTCGGGCATGTCCCGTTCGATATTCACGAATTTCAGCATCGGCTGCTCAGCCATGATCATGCCCTTTCAGAATTACTGCGAGACCTTCCCTCTATCCTAGCACAAATTGGAAATAAAGTCAGATATGCTGACCTATATATCAGTTTATGAGCTCTGTACGCCATTTTTCGGCAGATATTTCCGCAAAATAGATCCGATCCGGCCCTAACCGTCAATAACCCGCCGATAATGCAGCAATCGCAGCCAGCCCGACAACGATTCGCCACCAGCCGAACAGCGCATAGCCATGCTTGCTGACGTAATCCAACAGCCACCGCACCACGAGCACAGCCGCGATAAAGGCCATCACAAAACCAACAGCGATCTCGCCCACGACCGAAGCATCCAACACGTCCCGGTTCTTGTAAAGGTCATAGGCAAAGGCCCCCGCCATTGTCGGCATCGACAAGAAGAACGAAAATTCCGCCGCTGCCCGCTTGCTGGCCCCCAACATCAGCGCGCCCACGATCGTGGCACCTGACCGCGATGTGCCGGGGATCATGGCAAGACACTGAATAAATCCGATTTTCAACGCCATCGGCAGGGGAAATGACATGGCATCCTCGTGCCGGGGCGCTGGCGCAATCCGGTCCACAAACAGCAAGACGATGCCCCCCAGAACCAGCATGACCGCGATCAGCATAGGTGTCTCGAAAAGCACCGTCTTGATGAAATCATGGGCAATCACACCAATCACGACCGCAGGCAGGAAGGCCACCAGCACCGACAGGATGAAGCGCCGGGCCGCCGGATCATTGGGTGCGGCAGAAAACACCGCCCACAGCCGCCCCGCATAAAGCGTCAGAATCGCCAGAACCGCCCCAAGCTGTATCACCACCTCAAAGGTCTTGCCGGCGCTTTCAAACCCCAGAAAATGCCCTGCTAGCAACAGGTGGCCTGTGGAAGAAACGGGAATGAACTCCGTCAGCCCTTCCAGCAGACCCAGAAAGGCCGCGACGATTGTGGTATCCATCAGCTGTTGCGCAGATTGCGGGCGGAATCCTTGATCGCATCATACTGGCCCGAGGGCCGGAAGCGCCACAAGTAGTCAGGCAAGACAGACGCCATGGAGACCGGCTTGATCCCCAGATCGGCAAAGGTTTTTGCACCCTCTGATACGACATTGTCATTGGCAAGGTTCTTGACCTGATCGCGGGTGATCATCCGGTTGGTGAACAATCCCAGCGTGATGGATTGCAGCAGATCGAAACCCCAGGCCATGATCCGCGCAATCCAGTTCGGCATGTTCAGGATCAGCCGACGGCGGTGGATCACGTCCAGCATTCGCACCATCAACCCCCTGAAGGTATCGACCTCGGGTCCGCCCAGTTCATAGATACCACCCTCAGCCTTGCCAATCACGCCCAGAACGGCGGCCTGAGCGACGTCGTCGACATAGACCGGCTGAAACAGCGTCCCCTGTCCGACCACGGGCAATACGGGGCTGTTCCGGGCCATGCCGGCAAAACGGTTAAAGAAATCGTCCTCAGGCCCGAAGACAATCGAAGGTCGCAGGATAACCGCGTCAGGCATGTACTTTTGCACAGCCATTTCACCCTCGCCCTTGCTGGCGGCATAATCGCTGAGCGCATCGGCATCCGCCCCAATGGCGGAAATCTGCACCATCCGCGCCACGCCTTCCTCGGCGGCCAGCCGGGCCACCCGCGCGGCACCTTCCGCCTGCACCGGATCGAACCTGTTGCGGCCGGTTTCGACAAGGATCCCGACGCAGTTCACAACTGCCTCGGCACCCTGCATGGCTGCACGCACGGATGCGTCATCACGAATGTTGCACAGGATCGGCTCCACCTGTCCGACGACACCGTAGGGACGCACGAAAATCGCCTCGTTGGGATTGCGCACGGCAACCCGGACCCGCCAGCCTGCCTTTGCCATGCGGCGCGCGATATATCGGCCGACAAAACCGGAACCGCCGTAGATCGTAACCAGCTTGGACATGATAAAGCACCTCGCGCGATCAAATTCACGTAGCCGGTTTAACGATACCCCCATCCCCGGACAAGGCGCAATCGCCAGCGACCCACGGCGGAAACTTGCAAAGTTCAATTTCACGCCAGATTGCAATTGACACCCGCCCGATGCCCCCTTAGATGCAGCGCTCACGTGACCTGCCCAGGTGGCGGAATGGTAGACGCGCTAGCTTCAGGTGCTAGTACTGGCAACGGTGTGGAGGTTCGAGTCCTCTCCTGGGCACCATTTACCCCAAGTAAGATACTAATCTTAAAGGGGTTTTCCAATTTACCCCCTTCCCAATCCACCCCGACAACCACCTTTGTGGCTTCGATGGCGCTAGTCACCTAGTAAGTCAAAGCGAGTCTGGAAATATCCGACGAACGCCACATCGGATGCAGCTTCAAAATGCTCAATCTCGGCTGTTAGGCGGTCAAAGGTGCTTTGGTGCATCCCCTTCGGCTTTGGCCCCCAATCCCCCCACGGCAGAGAATCCCAGCCTAACCGGGTCTTGATGGCATTTGCCCGACGCTGATACCTCTGAAAACTCTGTTCTCGCTGAGAAGGGTAGGCCAGCCTGTAGCAATGCCTGCATGCAAAGATGCGCCCGCCGTAGAGTAGCGCCACCCGCCTACCGCACCCGCGCGCTGGGCAGGCGAACCATTGGCGCTCCCCTCCAAGGTTGCAGGGCTGAGAAATAAGGCGAACAGGGTAGTTCATGCTTTCCCAATCTCCGCCCCCACTGCGCGACCGATACTTAAGGATGATTGAACCGGCCTGCGCCTCGATCTGAATTTCTCCGATACGCTCACCGCCCCGCGACCAATGCCAGCCAAAACGATTGCCCGGAGCTAGCAAGCCCTTCCGTGACAACCGCCGAACGTCGAGTGAGTACATGCTGTCTGTCGTGGCCACCGCGTCCCAATGCCAGCGCCGCCCGCTACCTGATCCACCCATTTCAGCCTCCGGATTTTATCGAAATTAATTGGTAGTTTAACGGACAAAATGGGCCACAAACAGCGTCAACTTGCCCAAATTGCCTTGAAACAAAAGTGCAGGTGGTTTCTGGTGGTGCCGGATGGAACGAGCGGCGACGTAATTTGCGCCAAGAAAGGAAATCGATGAAGCATGCTCTTTATCTTACCGCAGCTTTGATGCTGTCAGGTTGCGCTTCTGAAATCATGAGTGGGTATGTCGGAAAGGATGTTACCGACGCAGTTTTGGACTATGGCCCACCGGCTAACGTGGTAAAGTTACCCGACGGACGGACGGCTTTCCAATGGAGCCGCACGAGTTCTTACACGGCTCCGACCACCACGAATTTTACCGGCTTTGGAAACTACGTAACCGCGACGACCTACGGCGGTGGAACATCATACTCGGAATGCCTTTACACGTTATTTGGCAAACCCAATCCGCAAGGAAGCTACACGATTACTGGCTTCAGACAGCCCACGCTGATGTGTGAATAGCCTGCGTTTGGGCGGAGCATCTAAACGTGACCGCCTAGGCGTTACCGCATGGCTAGATATATATGTGTCCTGCTTTCTGTGCATCGGAAACAAAGGGAAAATCAGCCGCGCGGCACAAGTTTTGTGACGTTCCCTGCGGCGCTTTCTGTCGTTTCGCCGGGGGTGTCACACTCACTGTGACGCCGATGCAGGCTTTTTGTGCGGGGCTTCTGCATTTTCGGTCGCCACGTTCTGAAACCCATGCGCGGCGATGCCTCTCCGATGGCAGGCATTTCCTGCAAGGCCCAAAGCGCCGCCTGCCCTATTCCGGATGGTCCGAGGTAAGCCCGTTGGGTCGCAAAGATGAAACCGCGCTCCTCCAGCTCGGCAAACCATGCGCCAACCGTGTTGCGATGGACGTTCAGCGCCTCTGCGGCCTGCCGATGGCTGAGAATGATCCGCCCGTTGTTGCTTCCCATGTAGCGCCGTTTCAACTCGATGTAGAGCGCGCGCGGCCCCGGTTTGAGGGTGGCCCAGGCTTCCGATGCTTGAAGGTACTCGGGGAGCTGGACATGCCGCCCAGCGCCCCTTTTACCCTTCCTGTAGGGTTTGCTGCTCATTCGCGCCCCCTCGCGACCAACTGTTCCGCAATGAAGCGCGCAAGGCTGTCGGGCACTCCGAATTGGTGGCGTATACGCCGCTCCAACATTGCGTTGGGGCGTGGCGGGTTTCTGAGGCGATCCATCATGCCGTTGCCCCCTCTACGCGCTCAACAGGCGCGCACAGGACGTAGCGGGCATGCGTACCTGCAAACGGCCCCTCGTGCGCCTCTGTGACCGTTCTGATGGGCACTCCCAGATTGCGCAGGTTATGAACATAGCCGCTCCAGCGAGGTCCGGGCGTGTCGATAGGTGTGCAACCTCTCTCACCGGCAGCAATCAGGCACTCAAGCGCCCAACGGTCGCGGCCTGAAACGGCGACACTAGACGGCGGGGAGCCTTCGCTTTTAACAGTAAACAGGGCACGGCCCCATTGTTTGCAGTCAGCCATACAGTTCTCCATGGCTTGATCCACAAAGGCGCTGGGCGTATGTCGGGGGAGTATCGTGGAAGATATATTCTCGCTCGATCCGCCTGCACCTTTGCAGAAGGGTTGAGCGGGTCTTACTCCGCATTTGCCGCGATTGCGGCGTCGATATCGGCTTCCACCCAATACAGGCGTCCCCCGAATTTGATGGGTTTGGGCAATCGGCCCTGTTCAATATCCCTGTAGAGACTGGTCCTTCCTCTGCCGCCGAGCTTGGCCTGCAGTTGGCCAGACGAAAGATAAACAAGCGCTTCACTTTTCTCAGGCATCGTGGTGCTCCTTTTTCGGTGCACCAGACATAACCGATAAGTACCATCGGCAACGAAAGAGGGGTTCGATAAAAGCCCTCTAGGGACGCTGCCTCTTTACGCCGAGGTCAAACAAGTACTTGTCCCGCATGTAGTCGGTTGCAGCATCACACCGCTTTCGGAACACCGTATAATTCTTGTGCTTTAGCCAATCTCGCACGGTGTTGAATTTGAATGGGTGATCAAACTCACTGGCAAGGTTTGCCATCAAGTCGGCAGCGCTTTCTTCTGGCTCATGGTCCTTTCTGACAAGAGGTAGCCCGAACATCTCATGAGCCGTTTTGCAACCGGAGTATATTTGCCAGCGAACAAAGAGGTTCGTGTTTCCGCCACCTTGCTGTTTTGGTCTGGGGACCGTTCCATTCAGCATGCCGACCGCAAACGCCCGAAGCTTTATTGGTAGAGGCGCGGAGTTCCAAACGTTTGCTGCAACCACCTTTCGAGCAGCTTCAAACGCATCAACACTGTATGTTGCTTGCTGGACTAGTAGGAGCGCGGCCCGATCAGTTACACGATAGTATATCTGCTGTGGATTCGGATTGACGATTTCGATGCCGCTTGTGAGCCTAAGGCCCACATCAACCATGGATAGCTTGCTCCATTCCTCCAAGGGTATGCCAGCGCGCTTTTCGAGCTCCAAGGCGAGCTCGGTCATATAGGTCCACGCTTGCTGATAGGCGGTCTCACCAGAATGCGGATCGAATAGGGGCGCGTTGTCATCCAAACTTGAAAACCCCCGTATCAGTCCGTGTCAAAGCTTGACCCCAATGCTCCATCAGTGCCCTCCGCCGTTCCAGAAAATCCGTGCGGCGATAGCTGCGCTCAACCGATCCGCCCGTCACATGGCCCAGCGCCGTTTCGGCCACGTCATGCGGCGTGTTGGTGGTTTCTGCCACCCAATCGCGGAAACTGGAGCGGAAACCATGCGGGCGCTCAACAAGCCCCCGGCGTTCCATAAGCTTCGCCATGGTCATGTCGCTAATAACACCTTTCCGCACCCCCGGAAAAAGAAAGCCATCGCGGGCGAAAGGCTTGGCCTGTGCAATGACTTCCTGCGCCTCACTGGACAAGGGCACCCGATAGTTGCTGGTGGCGTCCTTGCGGCCTTTCATGGCCTCTGCCGGGATTGTCCAGATATCCCCGTCAATCTGGTCAAGGTGCAGGTGCCGCAAAGGCGCGCTACGAACGGCAGTCAGGATAAGCAGGCGCAACGCCAGTTCGGTGATGCTGCCGCCGTCTAGCGATTGATAGAAAGCGGGCACGTCTTGCCATGGCATCGCGGGGATATTCTGCGCCTTGTGCCGCTGCTTTCCCAAGAGTGCCTTGGCCTTTTCGGTTGCTTGCAGATCCACGTCTAGACCCAGCGCCGCCGCGTGACGCATGCAGATGGAAAGCCGGTTCATGGCCTTGCGCGCGGTATCGGCTTTTGAGTGCCAGATGGGGGCCAGCGTGTCGCGAATGTCCCGCTGGTCGATCTGCGAAACAGGCATCTTGCCCAGCTTGGGCAGAACGTGAATTTCAAGAGGGCTGAACCACCGCCCCGCCTTGCCATCGCCTTTCAACTCCGCCTTGCGGCTTTCGAAGGCATCCAAAGCCACATCGCGAAGAATGTGCATGTTGCGCTCCGCTGCCCGCTCCAGCCGTTCCCGTTCCTTGATGGCATCCTTACCGCTCCGAACCACCGCCCGCCATTTGTCTGCCTCCAGCCTCGCGGTCTTGAGCGATACGGCGGGATACGCCCCAAGGCCCATTTCATGCCGTCTGGAAAAGAGGGTGTAGCGATAGAACCATTGCGCACCGCCGTCCTGCCGCTTGTGAAACCAAAGCCCAGCGCCATCGGCATACTTGCCCGGCGGCTTGGCCCTGAGTTCGGCATTGGTCAGCTTGTTATGAGGGCGCGCCATTTCTATCCACCTTTTCAACCACCCCCAATATATAGGGTATGGTGGTGCAGGATGGAACAGGGTGGGACAGGAATAACCTTATTATTATGGATTTATGCCAAACTGCGGTATGCCATGACACCCCAAGATATAGGGTTTGGATGCCTCTCCTGGGCACCACTTTTCCGGAACATAGATGACCATAAGAGCTCAAAATCGTTGATGATTTTCAGCTCTTTGCAGCAGCAATCTGAACATCGTGAATCACCCGATACCCCCAGAAAACCATCGAATGGAGGTATCGTTGGGTGTGCTCCGCCCCAAGCGCGAGGTTGATACCCCCGACGCCACCAACGGACCCATAGCGCTTCGCGTCGAACCAGAATCACCCAACGCTGCCTGAAATCATAGATTCCAACGCATTACGTGATACTTGGTGTCTTATGTATTTCGTCAGACGCGTTAGGCGGCAGGTGGTGATTCAAGGTAAACGCGAAGCGCTTTAATGAGATTCTCCTGCCAAGGCGACCAAGAAAACAGCGTCATCTTTGGGAAACGATCACCATTTTCTCGATGATCTCGTCGAATTCCCCGGCCTCAGTCAAGAGATACAGTTTTTCGAGTGTCGGCAGCAAGTTTACCTCGGCACCGATACGAATTACAGGGTTCTTGCCCTTCACACACCAAGTGCGCTCACCGAAATTCAACCTCAAGCGCAGCTCACCATCCTGTTCGTACCACCAAGCTTCGGGGGCGACGTAGTCAAGCTCTCGTCCCATGACGTCATCGCATTTGACGAATTTCTGGCTTGGATAGCGATAGTCAGGGTCGTGCGCCAATGCGATTTGGTGTGTCAGGCCGCCCAGAAAGATCTGACGCCAGGTCGCCATTTTTTCCTGAATCATTTGATGCCGATGTTCAGGATCGAATGTGCGCGGCTCGCCCACTTTTTCGACAAAATCTATGTCTTGGAGTTTGAGATCGCCATCCGGCGTGTGGAGGGACCCCGAGTCTGCGCTGTCGATGTTTCCTAGCGCGAATGAAGCGCCAGTTTTGGCAGACTGGTCAACCTTGTTTGATGGCTGTGTCGAAGTGTGCATCTTATTCTCCTGTTTTCTATATGGCTGGGGTCGATATCCGGGCCCGCGAGGATGTTCACCCTCTAGGCGGCCGCTGATAAAGTCCTGTTCTGAGCAGGCGGGATCAGAGCGTTGTGCAGGACGGCGATTGTCTTATCCAAAGCGCCGTTTTCCACGACAAACTGCACATCGACACTCCTTGGCCCCTGCGATGCGCCGACTGCTTCGAATCCCGCTTCAGCGATGGCCAGCAGTCCACGGCTGAGGATCGACAGCCCGCTCAAATCACGGCCAATCACCGATGCGATCGCCAACTTTCGCGATGTGATGCTCGCCGCCGGATAAAGCCGCTCAAGCTCCTTTTCCACGCGGCGCAAGACCTTGAGTGAGGAATCGACATAATGTGTGATCGTGTTGGCATTGGATGTCTTCGACACGATCCGCACGTCGTGGCGTGTCA
This sequence comes from Sulfitobacter sp. EhC04, assembly GCF_001650875.1. GTDB lineage: Bacteria > Pseudomonadota > Alphaproteobacteria > Rhodobacterales > Rhodobacteraceae > Sulfitobacter. The sequence goes on along the minus strand of NZ_LXYI01000089.1, from coordinate 244,872 downwards.
ATGACTCGAGGATCGCGGCGTCATATCCCTTCACGCCGACCATGTCCTGTTCGAACAGTTCCAGCGCAATGACATCGAGCCCCGTCACGATTTCGGCCGCCGACGTTTTGGCCGGCTGGTCGTCAATCAAAGTGCCCGGATCACCGGGGTCAAAGGCATTGACGACGCGCAGGGGCACATCGGCTTGTCGCAGCGTCTTGGCGGCTTTGGGGTGGATCGCCTCCATCCCCATATTCGAGAGCTGGTCAGCCACGTCATAGTTGGTGTGGCCGATCTTTTTCGCCTCGTCCGCCCCGACGAGCCGCGGGTCTGCTGAGGACAGATGAAATTCCTTGTGGATGATGGCTTCTCGCGCGCCGGTCAAAGCCGCCAGACGCGAAAAGGTAACCTCGGAATAGCCTCGGTCGAATTCGCGCATCAGGCCTTCGGCGCATTGCGCATAGCCCGTAATGATCGGCAGTTCGGTGCTTGGATCAACATTCGCCATGGCCCCCAGGATACGGGTGTCCAAATTCACCTCGCCTTCGTCACGCCACCCGGACAAATCGACAAACCGGGCATTGATTCCGATACGGCGTAGTATCAGCGTTGCGACAAAGGCGGAATGCGCCTCACCCAAGCCGGACAACAGTTCACGGATCTGCATCAGATGGGTATCAAGGCGGAAATGTCCGTAGGAACACAGCCGCTGCAAGTCGATCAAGCAGCTGCGCGCGCCCTCAATGCGGTCCTGAACAAACGCTGTGGCCTGTGCGATATCACCGGGATGATCCAGCACCTTCTCATGAACAGCGATCATCGCATCAAGTGCACGGCTCAGTGCATCATGCCAACCGTGGCCATCATCTGCGTTGGAAAAGGCTGAATAGACGCCGGCGTCACCTGTTTTCTTGTGTTCCAGAAGCAGGTTGGTGATGCCGCCAAAGGCAGAGACCACAAACATGCGCCCATAACGAGGACTGCCCGCTTCTAGAAAAAGTGTATCACACAATTCATCGAGACGGGACATGGAAGTCCCGCCGATCTTCTCCACAGTGTGGGTCATATCAGGCCTCAGCAGTCTCTGGTGCGGCATAAGATCCATCCTCGCGATGCACTTCAGTGCCCGTCACAGGCGGGTTGAAACAGCATGCCATGACCAGCTCTTCATCGGCGCGCAGCCTGTGGCGGTCATGCTTGTCGAGCGCATACATCACACCCGGCTTGATGTGATGTGTTTCGCCCGTTGCTAGATCGGTGATCGAGCCGGTGCCCTGCATGCAGTAGACGCTTTCAAAGTGGTTCTTGTATTCGAAAGTGTGCTCTGACCCTGGTTCCAGAAAAGTGATGTGAAAGGAGAAACCCATCCCATCGCTGGCCAACAGCATACGGACACTCGACCACTGCGCATCGGACACCACGCGCTCGCGTTCGGATTTTATTATCTCGTTGAAATCCCTGACAATCATGATGTTACTCCGCGGCGATCTTTGTGTTGACATCGACGCTTTGCGCAGCATCGATGAGGATGTTCAGACCCTTTTTCAGTGTCTGCTCGGGGATGGTCAGGGCGGCGAGGATCTTGACCACCTCGTCGTTCGGACCAGAGGTTTCAACGATCAGGCCGTTCTGAAAGGCGCGCGCGCATATCTCACCGGCCAATTCACCAGAGCCCACATCGACACCGCGCATCATCCCGCGCCCCTTCAAGTAAGCGCCGGGCACCATAGCAGCGATGGTTTCGAGCCCCTCTTCGATCAGAGCTGCCCGGTTTTTGATCTCGCCTTGCAACGCATCATCAGACCAGAACTTCTCAATCGCCACGCGGGCTGTGACGAAAGCATGGGTGTTGCCACGGAATGTACCGTTGTGCTCTGCGGGGCCCATCACGTCATGTTCGGGTTTGACCAGCACCAGCCCCATGGGCAGGCCGAAACCGGAAACGGATTTCGCCAGGGTGACAATGTCCGGGCTGATGCCCATGTCATCAAAGGAGAAGAAGGTGCCTGTCCGACCACAGCCCGCTTGAATATCATCGACGATCAAGAGTGCACCGTGCTCCGCTGCAAGCGATGCCACGCGGGCAATCCACTCGGGGCTGGCGGCATTCAGCCCGCCTTCGCCCTGCACGGTCTCCAGCAGGATTGCGGCGGGTGCATCCATACCAGAAGACGCATCGTTCAGCATGGCTTCGAGCAAGTCAGCCGTGTCAAACCCTTTGCCAATATAACCGTCGTAGGGCATGCGCGTGACATTGTTCAGCGAGGTGCCTGCACCGCCTCTGTGGTAGCCGTTTCCTGTCGCGGCCAATGCGCCCTGTGTCACGCCATGAAAGCCGTTGGTGAAGGCGATGACATTAGTGCGGCCTGTCGCTTTGCGTGCCAGCTTCATCGCCGCCTCGACCGCATTAGCACCAGTCGGGCCGACAAACATCAGCTTATGGTCCATCTGGCGCGGCGCGAGGATATGCGTCTCGAAGGCTTCGATAAATGCACGCTTGGTGTCGGTGTACATATCGAGCCCGTGGGCGATTCCATCGGACGAGATATGTTCAATCAGCGCGGCTTTCATGTCCGGGTCGTTGTGCCCGTAGTTGAGCGATGAACAGCCCGCCAGAAAATCGATATACGTGCGACCGGATGTATCGGTCATCTCTGCGCCCTGCGCGGTGGAAAAGACGGTGTCAAAGCTGCGGCAGTAGCTTCGAGCTTCGGATTCGCGACGTTTGAAAATAGGCATTGTTGAGGTTTTCGTAGACATACGACCTCCTTCAGTTTGTTAGCGGAAAGGGGTTGAGCTTGCGTCAGGCCGCCTGGGCCATCGCTTTGGTCAAAGGAATTGTCACAAGGTGCTCTGTCTTGTGCTGGTTCTGGAAATGCAGCGCTTGGGTGTAGTACGCCTGCGCGTCCAGCTTGCTGCCTTGGATCTTGCCGAACTTTCGGAACAGCGCCCACGACGCCTCATTATCGGCTGTAATGGTGGTTTGGAGCCGAGTGACCTCGTCACAGGCGTCGCGGTTCGCAATGGCTTGCAGCATTAGCGTCCCAAGCCCGGTACCGCGCGCCTTTTCGGATACAGCAACCTGCCAGACAAAAAGCGTCTCTGGGTCGTTTGGCATCACATAGGCCGAAACCCAACCAACCACTTCGCCCTTGAGCTCTGCCAGGACACAGGTTTCTGCAAAATGATCACATTGTATCATGTTGCAATACATCGAGTTTTCGTCCAGCGGCTGGCAGCTCTGCACCAATTCCCAGATCGCAGCGCCGTCTTTGGCCTGCGGCATCCGCAGGTTGGGAATACTGGCTCTGGCAAGGTCTCGGGGATGCTGCATTTTTTCTGCTCCTATGATGCTTAGCTAAGCTAAATAACACCCTGCAGAAAATAGTTCAACAAGCTAAATATAACCTCAAATATAAGGCTATAATGGCTACTTTTAAAGGGACATGGCACGACCTAACCATTTGTATAACTAACTATTTCTTATCAGATATTCTTTGATAACCTCATCATGTGGCGCTTCACAAAAAGCGCAATTTCATCTATTCTTAGCTGACTGAAGTATTGGAGGTTTGATGGACCGTATCGACACGAGCCTTATTGCGCTGCGCCGCATTCTGCGCGCAACAGAGATCTTCGGTCGCGAAATCAAACAATCCGCTGGGGTCACACCCGTCCAATTTCGTGTACTGCAGATCATTGGAGAAACAGGACAGGCGACCGCCAAGGCGATCTCGGAGCGCACGCGGGTTAGTCAGGCAACGGTGACTTCTCTCGTGGACAAGTTGGTGCGCGATGGCATGGTGCTTCGTGAGAAATCGACCTACGACCGTCGACAGACCAATATCCACCTAACACCAAAGGGGAAGCAGACCTTGATTGACGCTCCCGACCCCCTGCAACAACGTTTCGTGCGCAAGTTTTCCGCACTCGAAGATTGGGAGCAAGCCATGATTGTGGCAAGCCTCGAGAGGGTTGCGACCATGCTGGACGCCAAAGACCTTGATGCCTCTCCGGTCCTTGATGGGGGCGATATCAAGCACTTTGAGGGAAACTGAGGCGACGACGGACACCTCAATGATTCCCGTTTCCAGGGCGACACTTGCCGAAAATTCCGCGTGATGCCGCTTTCATTCTCTTTGATTCTCCTCGCGATGGAGATCAGCGATCGCAGCTTACATCAGCGTCCGGGGTTCTGGGGGCGTTCAGGCGCCGAAGGCCAGCGTCAGTTTTTCCCCGAAGGTTGCAAAAGCCAGACCGGCCATGCCGATGCTCAGCCCCAGGGGGAACCGTCCGTGGTCACGCAGGCTGTGCCAGCGGGTTCGCTTCGGGTCCGCCAACCGCCGCATGACCATCAGCCCCAGCACGCCCAGTACAATCCCAACCGAAAACAGCAGTCCAAAGACCGGCAGCGCCGCGGTCGGGATCAGCAGTGTCAGAGCTGCCATCAGTTTCACGTCGCCGCCGCCCATCAGCCGCGCGGCAAACAGCGCCAACCCCGCCCCGAAGACAGCCAGCGCCGCCAGCAAGCGCCACAGGATTTCAGACAGGGGTTCAGTCAACGGCAGGCTGACGACCGCAACAATCAGGAACAATCCTACCAGAACGTTGGGAATCCGCATCAGTCGCAGATCATAGAGGATCACCGCAATCAGCAACGGGGCCACCAGCCAGGCAACGGGCACGTCCATATTCCCCAGCGCCGTCATTCAAGCAGACCCTGCGGATCGTTCACCAGCGCGATCAGTTCCACCTGACCGCCGGTCTGGGTTTTGGAGTATATGTTGCGCAGATGTGTCCGCACCGTGGGCACCGACAGGCGCAGTGTTTCACCAATGTCCTTTGCCTTTTGTCCGGTCACCAGCAACTGGCAGACCCGCTGCTCCGCCCGGCTCAAACCACAAGGGTTGTTGCTGCTCAAGATACTGGATGCCGCGGCCTGTACCGCCGGTGCGCGGCTCCTGAGGTTTGACAGAATAATTCTGGTAATCAGCCCAGGGGCCCGCAGGGACCATGCTTCGGCCAGTGCCATCATAACAAGCGTTGACGGTACTTCGGGGCTGGTGACAGGTGCCCTGTCGTACATGATTTCGAAAACGTCGAGTTGATCGGGTCGGTCTGCGAGAACCACAAGAGCAACATCAATGATTTTCGTGCACGCATCCCACTCGTCGGCGGCATCGCTTTGGGCAAAGCTTGCCTCCTGTCTGAGCTCGCTCAGTTTCATGATCGTACCTGGCACGATTGCTTCGTTCCGGGTGGCGCGCAGGTATTTTGCCAGGGTCCCCACGCTCTTTTCCGGGCCAAAGCTCTCGCCCTGCCGCGCGGATGCCGCGATGTGCACGGCGCGGTCGTCCTTGAAACGATAAAAAGAAATGTTGCGGGCCGAAAGCAGGCGCGTGAGAACGTCGATCACATCCCCAAGTGGCGCGTTCCCTGAAATCGCTGCGTGCCAATCGTTGAGCAGTCCGAAACTGCAGGCAATCCGAATTTGCGTATCCGTCGCACCGTGAAAGGGAACGAGATCGGTTCGGTCTTTGACGTTGTACCTGTGCATTGCGGTCTCCGGCATGTGTACCCCCGTCCTGACGGTTGTCGGGGTGTTGGCCCCACCGACCATCCAAATGTGGCGAAAATTGGGAACACAACCCCGTAAAAGCCGACAATTCTGCTGCCTATATAGTATCGTGACTTCCTTGCATCGCAGGCCCCTATTGGAACGCGAAATCACCGCATTCTGGGCCGAACAGCCCCGAAATGGCCTTGAACACTCATCGCCCTGAACGATGTGTTAACCAATAAGCTTGGGTAAATTTCCTTTCATCGACGGCCCAACCGGACCGCGGGCCATAATGATTTCGGCCACTTTCGGCCACTTTTAAAGGAACCAAGTAGATGACGAATACCCTGAAGAAACTGATCGCCCGGCTACAAAGCTGTGACGAGGGTGCGACCCTTGTTGAGTACGGTATCGCACTGGGCATTGCCGTCAGCGTCGGTGCTGGTGCCCTGCTGACCCTGGGTGGCGACGTGAACACCAAGTTCAGCGACGCCAAGGATGCCGTGAACCAGACGGCGCCTGAATCCCCATAATACGTTTCCCATCTGACCTCACTGTTGAGGCGCGCCAATCACTGCCGGTTTCGGCCCAGGATTGGCGCGACTCCCCCTTCCGCAAGGAATGTTTAACGATTTAACGAAGGTGCCTCCCAATGACTCTGGCTGCGACACTCGAACGCTTTCGCAAGAACGAGCACGGGGGCGTCCTTTTGCTTTGGGCCGTTTGCGTCGTCATGATTCTCGGCTTCTTTGGCCTGATCTTTGACACGGGCCGCATGGCGGCCACCCAGTCTGAACTGCAGTCTTATGCAGACAGCGTTAGCCTTGCCGCGGCCGCCGAACTTGATGGAAAATCGGATTCGATAGCCCGCGCCACTTCAGCCGCTTCCGGCCTGATCACGGATTCGCAGACCTTTGGCGACGGCGCGCGCACACTGGATTTCGCAAATGATGTGACACTTGTGTTCTACAAGCCCGGCACAGACGGCAAATTCCAGCGCTCTGCCGCGCTTGAAACAACCAACAGCTATGCCGCCCGCTTTGTCGAGGCCCGCATCCGCGACCGAGATGTCAGGGCCGCTGTCGCAGCCGCCTTCAGTTCCCTCACCGGAGAGACCACGCCCGACAGCAACGTGAACGCCAGCAGCGTCGCGGGATTTTCGCTTGAGGCCTGCAACGTGGCCCCTGTCGCCATGTGCCTGCCCGCCGTCGACTTCGACGCAGCCTCCAACATTGGCAAGACACTGGAGGTCAAACTGGACGTAAACGTCAGTCGACTGATCCCTGGCCAACTCAGAGCGGTGCATACATTGACCGACTCCCTCGACGGGTTGGAGATCTGCGCCGGTCTGCTGGGTAGGTCCCTTGCCGCTTGCCTACTGGCTTCACGCCAGCCTGAAACCGCCTGTGCCGGTGGCGGCGGGCTGCATATCACCGCAGATGTGTCTGCCAACGACCTGGCCAACGCAATCAACACAAGGTTCGACAAGTTCAGCGGGATCGCTTCGGGTTTCCAGAACAACCCCGACTTCAGCGCCGCGCCCAATGTGCTGACCGGCCTGCTGAACGCAACCGGGCTCTGCCTGCCGGTGGGCAACCTGCTTGGTCTTGGCAATGCGGACATTGGCCTGCCAACCGACGATTGCCTTGCCACAGGCGGGTGTTCAATCCAGGGAAATGGCGTGTGGGATGCCGGGCGCTCCGCCTATATCGAAGCGCATTACGACGGCGAAGATCCCCATCCGGAGGCGCAAACGCGCTTTGAATTCTATCAGGCCGAAATCGAAGCCGCCATCGAACTGGAAGGCACGCCCCTGCTTGGTGCCGTTGGTGGCCTGTTGGGCGGCGTGGTGTCCGAACCCGGCATGTGCGCCCCGCAGGCAAACAAAGACGTAAAGCGCCGCTTGATGGTTGTGGCAGGCATTGACTGCCTGTCGGCGGAACTGGACGCCGCCGTCACCGTGCCGCCGGTGCAGCAATTCTTTGAGGTCTTCACCCTCGGTCCTGCCGAGAACGGATTGCTCAACGTCGAGATTACCGCCTGCCTTGGCGGGAATTGCGGCGGCGGAAACCTGGATACCGAAGTGGTTGACGTGGTGAGGTTGGTGGAATGATCCGCATGCCCCTCAACTTCTTGCGTGATGAAAACGGGGCCGCGCTGGTCGAATTTGCAATGCTCCTGCCCACTTTGTTCCTGTTCGTCGGCCTCTGTGTCGAGGGCACGCGCACTTACTGGTCCTATCAGACCACGATCACCGGCGTGCGCGACGCAACCCGCTACCTCAGCAGGGTTGTGGACCATGACGTGTGCCTGAATGGCGGCTCGATCAGCGTCTGGGACGACAAGCTGACAGAAATCGTGCGCACCAGCCAATCGGGCGAAGGCATGTTTCCACGCGCTGTTTCGATCAGCGGCGTCACCGCCACGCTGGACTGTCAGGATTCCGGCTTTCGCGGCGGGGTCACCGGCGTGGCCACAGTCAGCGCCAGCCTGCAGATCGGCGTGCCCTTCGCGTCGCTGTTCAAACTGGCAGGTATCACCGCGAAATCCGTCGATGCACAGGTCACCGACAGCACAAGGATTCTGGGCCTGTGAGACTATTCCCCCAGATATGCCTGCCCCGGTTCGCCCGCGAAGAGGACGGCGCGACACTGGTCGAATTCGCCGTGGTGCTGAGCATCTTCCTCTTCATGATTTTTGCATTGATCGACTTTGCCCGTCTGGGGTTTTCCAATGTGATGGCGGAAAAGGCGACAGAGAAAGCGGTGCGAATGGCCGTTGTGCACGCGCCAGCCTGCCCGAATGTGCCACGGGTCAATCAGCGCGGGCTGATCGGCGTCGTATCGCTGGACCTGCCCAACGGGACGTCCTGCAACGCCCGCGCCGGACTGTGCCGGAACGTCAGCACCATTTCCTGCAATGGCTCGCTGGACAATCCGACCGCCTCGCTGATCTGGAACCGGGTCAGACCGCTGCTGCCCAATACCGCCAGGCCCGAGAACCTGCGCTTCAGCTATACCTTTGATCGCAGCCTGAACCGCGTCGCAGCCGCCTATATGCCGGTCGTCACCGTCGAACTCGCCTCGCTTCGGTTCGATTTCATTTCACCCCTCGGTGCGCTGGCGGATTTCGCCAGCAATTCAAGCGGCAGCACGCTGGGCGAAGGGTTCACCTTTCCCGCTATGAGCGCATCGCTGCCCGCAGAATCCATCAACTAGGAAGTCACCCATGACAATCGCCCATCATGACATCGAACGACAGGTTGCTGCCGCCGTCGCGGACCAGAACGAACTGGGACGTGCGCATCGTACGAAGGTCATCATCGCGGTTCAGACACCTGAGCTGGGCCAGAACCTGAGCGATGAAATGGGACAGGACCCAAGCGTGGACGGAACAATTGTGCATGGCGCGCTGGCTGCCGTGCTTTCGTCTGGTGAAATGGATCTGGGCAAGATCGACATCATCGCATTTGAGGTCAGCGACGACCCAGAGGCCGATATTGCCGCGCTGACAGAAATAGAGGACATCCTGACGGTTCCGCAGTTCATCGCCGTGTCCACCCGCACATTGGCTGAGGATACCCGGCGGGCGCTGAAAAACAGCGGTGTGCAGGATCTGCTGGTCATGAAACTGAAGCAGCCCGAACAATCAGCCGACCCAGAGCCACAAGTTGCGGCCCCCGCGCCCGAGACGCCGGCGATCGCGCCGGATGTTGCCGCCCCGGATGCACCCGAAGCAGCCCCCCAGATGATCGCGAAGGGTCACGGTGACGTGACCGTCATGTTGCGGGCGCGCGGGGGTGCGGGTGCATCGACCATCGCGGTCAACCTCGCCGCTGCCCTCGCCAGGGGCAGCGAAGCGGGCAAGACCGCACTGGTTGATCTGGACATTCAAAATGGTGCCATTGCCCTGATGCTGGACCTGCCCGATTCCGAAGAAGCGACCCGATTTATCAGGGGCAATACCGCGCCCGACACCGCGTTTCTGGACAAGGCGATGGTGCGACACGCAAGCGGGATGGATGTACTGACCGCGCCCGATGTCTTTGCCCCGCTTTCGGCAATTTCGCCTGAAGACATGATCACCCTGATGAGCGCGCTCAAGACCCGTTACGATCACGTTATCATCGACATGCCGCAAACCATTGTCGACTGGATGGACCCGGTTCTGGCCAACGCCTCCCGCATCCTGGTGGTGGGGGACATGTCTCTGCCCTCGGTCAAGCGGACCCGTCGGCTGATCAACCTGATCGCGGAAGAACACATGACCCTGCCAATCAAGGTTATCATGAACCTCGAAAAGAAACCGCTGGTCGCCTCCGAAGCTCACAAGGAAGCGGCGCAGTTGATCGGTCGCCCCCTGCTTCATTGGATACCCACCGATGCCCGCGCGGCGAAGCGCGCCATTGATCTGGGCACGCCCCTGATCACCAGCGCCAAACGTTCCGCACCGGCCAAAGCGATGGCAAGCCTGCACAAAACGCTCTTTGCGGCCACACGGAAAGGATAAGCAGATGTTCAAATCTTTCAACGCCACATCCAGGCCCGCCAAGGCAACACCATCCTCCGTCGCACCAGCGGCCTCTGCACCGGCCCAGCCGCGTCCCGAGCCAGAGAAACGACCCACCGCAAGACCAAATGCAGGTCCGAACAATGGTTTGAAAACTGAGCTTCACACGCTTTTGCTCGAACAATTGAACCTGACCGTGCTGGACAAGGTCAGCAAGACCGATCTGCGCCACGAAATCGCCGGGCTTTCCGCGCAGTACCTGCAGGACAGAGGCCATCAGATGCCATCCGCCGCCTTCCAGGCACTGATGGATGAGCTGCTGGACGAAGTGCTGGGCCTTGGCCCCCTGGAGCCGCTGCTGGCGGACCCCACGATCAGCGATATTCTGGTCAACGGCACCGACAAGGTTTTTGTCGAACGGCGCGGCCTGCTGGAACGGACGGATGTGCATTTCCGTGACGAGCGCCATCTGCTGCGGATCATCGACAAGATCGTATCAAGCGTGGGCCGCCGCATCGACGAAAGCCAACCCTGGGTCGATGCCCGGCTTGAGGACGGCAGCCGCGTGAACGCGATCATCCGACCCTGCGCCATTGACGGGCCGAGCCTGTCGATCCGCAAGTTCTCCCGCACGCCGCTGCACATGGAAAAGCTGCTGGAACATGGCGCGCTGTCCAAACCCGCTGCCCTTTTTCTTGAGGCCGCCGTGAAGGGCCGCATGAACATCCTGATCTCGGGCGGCACCGGATCGGGCAAGACGACAATGCTGAACGCATTGTCCGCGTTCATCGACCCGCGCCACCGGATGGTCACCATCGAAGACGCCGCCGAACTGCAGTTGCAACAAGAACATGTCGTCCGCCTTGAAACCCGCCCCGCAAACGCCGAAGGCACGGGCCGCATCACCCAGCGCGATCTGCTGATCAACGCGCTGCGGATGCGCCCGGACCGGATCATGGTGGGCGAAGTGCGCGGCAACGAAGCCTTTGACATGTTGCAGGCGATGAACACCGGCCACGACGGGTCGATGACCACGATCCACGCCAACACGGCCCGCGACGCGATCAGCCGGTTGGAACAGATGGTCACCATGGTCGGCGGCGACTTTCCGATGCAGGCGGTCCGCTCGCAGGTCGCAGCCGGCCTGCAACTGGTCCTGCAACTCAATCGACTGTCGGACGGGCGCCGCAAGGTTACCAGCATCTCCGAGATTGTGGGCCTCGAAGGGGACACCGTGATGATGCAGGACATCTTCGTTTTCAAGAAGATGGGTGTCGGTGACGACGGCAACGTGAAAGGACGGATGATGGCGACCGGTGTGCGGCCCCGTTGCTTTGAGGCGTTGATGTCTTCCGGTGTCAAACTGGCGACAGATGCCTTTTCGATGATGGACGAGGTGGCGTGATGCCAATTGAAAGCTCACTGACGCTGATCTGGTATCTGGCGGCTGCAGGCATTCTGCTGCTCGCGATCCTTGCGTTCCGGATGATCTTTGCCCCGGAAAACGCACAGGAGCGGACAGCGGCAAAGCGGCTGAAGAAAATGCGCCCCAAAACGGGCCATGGCATCGCCGAAGCGATGGTTCGCAAACAGAACCAGCGGCCCACCGGCCGGTCCATTCCGCTGATCGGTGATCCGGCCCTTCTGGTGCGCCGCGCGGGGCTCGAAGGCAAGGAACCCCTTATCCTGGTCGCAATCGCGGTGCTGGCCCTGGGCTTTGGCATTGCGCTGTCATTACGGTTGAGCGCAGTTGTGGCATACCCCGCAGGGGTCATCGCATCCGTATTCATGGTGCGGTCCTTTCTGCAAAAGCGCCATGCGAAACGGGTCGACGCCCTGACCCACCAATTGCCCGATGCGCTTGACCTGATGATGCGTGGGTTGCGGATTGGCCATCCGGTCAGTGCCACCATCGCAAACGTCGGTCGGACCATGCCCGACCCGATCGGTGCCGAGTTCCGCCAGTTGGCCGAGCAGGTCAGCCACGGCGACTACCTGACCGATGCTTTCACCGATCTCGCAGATCGCGTGGGCCAGGAGGATGTCGAATATCTGGCCGTTTCGATCCGTATCCAGCACGGCACGGGTGGCAATCTGGCTGATATGCTGGGCACGCTCGCCAAGGTTGTCCGCGACCGCATCGTGATGCGACGGCGGGTCAAGGCGATTTCCTCCGAGGGGCGCATGTCAGCCTATGTGCTCTCGGCGCTGCCAGTGCTGATCTATTGCATCACCTCCTACACGGCACCGGATTACTACGGCGCAATCAGTGACGACCCGATGTACCAACCCATCGCGATAACCATCGTCGCCCTTGTGGTGGCCAACTTCCTGGCGCTGCGCAAACTCGTAACCTTCAAGATTTAAGGCATTCCATGCTGGCCGCATCCACCCTCACCGACGCCACGCAATTTGCGTCACCGCAGACGTTGATCCTGTTCGCCGCTCTTGGGGCGTTTGCGATGCTGTTGTTTGCAGCTTATGGCTTCTTCCAGACCCGCGATCACTCCGCAGCTCGCATGCGGTCTATGTCGGCAGCAATGAACGATGGGAAATCAACTCTGAGCAAAGGCAAGGAATCTGCTCCGCGTGGCCTGAAAAAAGCGTTGATCCCCGAAGATCCATCCGAGCGGGCGCAGATCCGGTTTCAGCTTGCCAAGGTCGGGTTCGAGCGCGCGGATTCAGTCGAGGTCTTCTTCCTGGTCCGATTGTGCCTTGCGCTGGCCGCGCCAATTGCCGTCTTTACCGCGATTTTTCTGGCGCAGGCCGGCCTGTTGCCCCCGTTCATCGCCGACAAGATCGAAGCGACCTCGAAGCTTCGCCTTTTGCAGATTGCGGCCATCGGGGCGGGTGTCGGATTTTACGGGCCGGGCATGTGGCTCTATTCCCGGATCAAGGCCCGCAAGGACAAGATTTCCAAGGCTTTCCCAAACGCTCTGGACCTGGTCCAGATCTCGGTCGAGGCGGGGCTGGGCTTTGACGCTGCGATCAACCGTGTGGGCAACGAACTGGGCGGCGTAGCCCCGGAAATCGCCTATGAATTCCTGCTGCTGCAACTTGAGATTCAGGCCGGTCGAGACCGGGAAAGTGCCCTGTTCGACATGGCCGAGCGGATGGGCATAGACGAGGCGCGCTCCTTTGCCCTGGTAATTGCGCAATCCCTGCAATTCGGCACCAGCCTGACTGTCGCACTCAAGACTTATGCCCTTGAGATGCGCCAGATGCGCGAACTGGCGGCACAGGAGAAGGCCAACAAACTCCCTGTCCAGATGTCCGGCGTGATGTCGGTGCTGATGCTGCCAGCGCTGTTCCTGATCACCCTGACGCCGATCATCATCCGCTACATGGCAATTTACTGATCGCTCAGCAAAGACCTGCGATGGCCGCGTCGCCTTTGGGCCAGAACCCTATTTCATCCCGTCTCGCGCGATGAAACGGGCAAGATCCAGGATCAACTGCCCCCGCGCGGCAGCGATGGCCCCCGGCCCGCCCGCTGGATCAAAAGCCACGCTCAGGTCAAACAGGCCCGACCGTTCCCGTCGGCCATCCGTCACAGCAACGAAATACTGCCCGGACGCACGAAATGACCCGGTCGACATCGCAACCAGATCGGCAAAACGCACCTCAAGCCGTGCATCGGGAAAGGCCTGGAAGGGCCAGGGTTCCGACGCGACGCGGCGCCCCGTCATCCGGGCAAGGTTCTGGCTCAGCTCCAGCGCGATGGCGCGTTCCGGCGCATCGGCCCAAAGCACATCGGATGAGCTGGTGAGCGTCCCGTCTTCGGCCTGAACAGCGATTTCATCAGATGCGGCGTAGCTGGGCAATGAAACATCCCGCACTTCGACAGCGGCAAAGGCGATGCGCTCGCTCTGGGTCACGGCCGGGGTGTTGACTGCGAAGCGGGTCGCATTGCCACCACAGGCTGCCAGCATCAGGATCAGGCCGAAGCCCAGTGCGCGTTTTACAAAAACCATCTGTTATCTTCCCAGCAAAAGAGAATTGGGGTTACGTTCAATCGTCCGCGCGAGCGAAGTCAGCGCGTCGGCGGCCTTTTGAATATCGCGCAGCGTGTCCTGTGCGGTACGGCTCAGCTGATCGCCCTTGTCATACCCCTGGATCGTCCGGCTGGCCTGGGCAAACAATCCTGTCAGCCGTTCCAGGATCTGCGGCAAGTCCTGTGCAGTTACTGCGATATTGTCCGCGGCAGCCCGTGCAGAGGCCAAGGTCTGGTTCACATTGTTGATCGCCCCGCCCTCGCGCAATTCCTGCAAGGTATAGTTCACTTCGTCCAGCGCCCGTTTCAACGATCCCGGCAGCGCCTTGGCGTCTTCGGTGCCGATCAGATCATCCGCCGTCTGTGTCAGGGCCGTGAGTTCGGACAGAAGTTCTTCGACTTCCAGCGACTCGGCCTTGTTCGCAACGGCTTCGAACCGGGCAATCAACTGCGGCACCCCGGCGACGGAAGAATTGACCGCGTCAGTTGCCTTGGCCGCGTCATCCAGAACCTGGCTGATCTTGGCAGAAAGCTCCGGCAAGTTGTCCGTTGCCGTCGCGACATTGGCGGCTGCCTGGCGGGCAGAGGCAAGCGTCTGGTTCAGATCACGAACCGCACCGCCGTCACGCAGTTCTTTCAGCGTCGCGTTTACCTGATCGACCGCGTCCTTCAGGGCGGCAGGCAGTGCTGCGGCCTCTTCCGACCCGATAACGGCCTCTGCAGTATCGACCAGGGCGGTCACCTCGGCCACCAGTTCCTCGACTTTCAGCGCTTCGGCTTTCTGAGCCACGGCACGAATGTCCTCGATCAGATCGGGAACCCCTTCAATCGACGTGGAGACCGAATCCGCCGTATCGGCAACCGTGTCGATGGCAGCGACCAGCTTGGCCGAAAGCTGCTGCTCCTCCAGATCGGCAACCAGCCCTTCGACCCGCTTGAGAGTCGCATTCAAGGCAACCGGGATATTGCGCACGTCTTCCGAGGCGACCAGCCCCTGTATTTCGGCCAGCAGGTTGCGCAGATCCTGCGGTGTTTCACGCAGCGCCTGATCGGAAACCAACGCCTCGGCGGAGTCGAGGAAGGTAATGGCGGAATTCAGCAACTCTTCAATTGGCAGGCTGTTGATGCGGTTGAACACCCCTTCGACCGTCGCTGCAGCGTCCGACACTTCACTTTCCGTGGTCGGCATCTGCGGCGATAGCCCGTCTTTGCTGACAAGCTGCGCCTCCATTGCGTCTGCCACATCTACGAATTCGATCTTGAGGCCGCCGGTCAGCAGGCTTGCCGATGCAAGCCGTGCGCGCAGGCCGGTGGCCACACGTTCCTTGAGGAAAGCCAGCGCGCTTTGCGCAGTCACCTCACCGGGCAGGCCCAGCCGCGCGGGCTGCACCGAGATATTCACGTGCAAGCGAACCCGGCTGTCGCCATAGACATCATAATCGACGACACCTGACAGGGCCTCCACCTCGCCGATTTTCAGGCCCGCCATTTCGACGGGCGCCCCAACGGCAAGACCGGATATATTGTCCTCGAACACCACGCTCAGTTTCAGCGGATCAACTTCGGAGGCATTGAAAAGCGAATTGCGCGCGGATTCCTTGTCTGGGTAGATCTCGAACACGGACCCATCCTGCACCCGGCCTCCGCCAGAGACGAAAGTGTCGAAAGTGACCCCGCCACCAACCAGGGTAGCCAGGGAGGAAAAGTCGATCTCGGCGCCGGACGGTCCGATGTTCACACTGAACCCCGAGGCATCCCAGAACCGCGTATTTTCATTCACCAGTGACCGGTGTTCTTCGAATATCAACGCCTCCACGATGGCGTAATTGCCGCGCGGCGCGATCTTGGCACGTCCAACGCGACCAACTTCGATGCCCTTGAACAGGATCGGCGCGTTATCGGTCAGCTGGCCATTTGCCACGGTACGAAACGCAATTTCCAGCCCTGCCTGGCCCGACCGGATCAGCGGCGGCTCTGCCGCGCCGACAAACCGTTCCGTCGGCGTGCCAATCTGGTCGTCCCATGATCCTTCGATATGCACGCCGCTCAGCACCGTGGACAGCCCGGTGATGCCCTGGGCCGTTACCTCCGGCTGCACGATCCAGAACACCGAGGAACTGTCGATATAGGGTGCCACGTCCTTGTCCACCCGGATGGAAGCAACCACTTTGCCCAAGCCTTCGGTAAAACCGACGCTTTCGACTTTACCCACCGTGATGTCGCGATACCTCAGCTCGGTTTCGCCGGCCTTGATACCCGCGCCGTTCTCGAACTCGACGATGACCAGCGGACCACGGGCATTGTAGGACTGCCAGGCAACACCCAGCGCAACCACCAATGCCAGGATCGGCAGGATCCAGATAAAGGATGCGCCACTGAAAAAGACCTTGCGCACAGGTGATACCGATACATCCGGCAACTCATCATTCATCGCGTCCTGGACCCCCATCCTTGACTTGCGCATCCCAGATCAAACGGGAATCAAAAGCTTGCGCCGACAGCATCGTGAAAATCACCGACAACGCAAAAAATATGCTCGCCGGGCCGGGATTTATGGACGCCAGTGCCTTGAGTTGCACCAATGCGGACATAATCGCAACGACAAATATGTCGATCATCGACCAGCGGCCGATGTATTCGACCACCTCATACATCATCTGTCGACGGCGCATGCTGATCCGGGAACCGGCGTTGATGCTAATCGCAAGATAGGCCACAGCCCAGAATTTTCCCAACGGGATAAAGACGGAAGCAAAGATGATGATCGCCGCGATTCCAAAGTTGCCGTAATGCGCCAGTTCGACCGCACCGCCGATGATGGTGCTGTCATCCTCCTGAAACAGGGTGCGGGTCTTCAGCATCGGAAAGATGTTCGCGGGGATATAGCACATGAACCCGATCACCCAAAGCGCCCAGACACGGCTCAGGCTGTGGGTATCACGTGACACCAGTTTGTGACCACAACGCCCGCATATGCTGGCCGAAACCGGCCAGACCTTTGCGCAACGCGTGCAGGCAACAAGGTTCAGGTCCTTGGCGCTGACGGTGTTCTGGGGTTTTCCAGTGAGTTCCATACAGACCATTTACACATAAAGCTGTCTTGCGCGATGACAAGGACAACGAGAATACCGAACATCCAGAAAGCGGGGCCAAATCCGACCTGGGCAAGATCCGACACCTTGACCAGCGCAACTGCACAGCCGATCGCGAAGATCTCTGCCATGGACCAGGGCCGCAGCGCCTCTGACAGGCGGAAAGCCTGCATGGCATGCGGGGCCGGGTCACGGTCCAGCACCACGGGCACAAGCACATAAAGGGTGAGGAATGCGCGAACCAGCGGGATGATGATGATCAGCCCCGCCGTGGCCAGCGACAGGAAAATCATCGGCCCCCCTGAAAAGGCGAGCGCCGCATCCAGCACCGAAACGGCATTTTCCGTGCCCGCCGCATCAATCGACAAAAAGGGAAAGACAGCGGCCCCGATGACCAGGATCATCACCGCGAGCGCGACGGCAATGATGCGCAGCCCGGCGTTCTGCCGTGGCGCGATCAGCACCTTATGGCATCGCTGGCATTGCGCACGCTCCCCCACGCGGGGCCGTTTCAGATGATAAACAGCGTCGCATTGCGGACAAACAATCAGTTCATCCAGCGGCGTGCTTGTCATGGGTTCAACTGTGTCCTTCATAAGCGATTGATATAGGAAGGTTTGGCTGCATTACACGCCTATTTTCGGATCACATGCGTACCGCGGTTTCCTGCTGACCCTGCGGCATGGTGGAACAACCGGCAGTCGCAGGCGTTTTCACGGTGAAACTCCATGCAACCAAGGAGACACCAGATGACACAGATAAATAACGCAACCATCCTGATCCTCGCCACCAACGGCTTTGAGCAATCCGAACTGGAGAAACCGCTGACTGACCTGCGGGCCAAGGGTGCCACGGTCCATGTATCGACACCGGACGGCAATGACATCAAAGGTTGGGACACCGATGATTGGGGTAATACCGTCCCCGCCGATCTTGCCCTGGCGGACGTGGACATCCACACCTACGATGCGATTGTCCTGCCCGGCGGTCAGATCAACCCCGATCTGCTGCGCGTTAATAAGGACGCCGTGAAAATGATCCGTGACTTCGCCGACGCCGGCAAGGTTGTTGCCGCCGTCTGCCACGCGCCCTGGCTGCTGATCGAGGCCGGTATCATCGAAGGCCGCAAGGCAACATCCTATGCGTCGATCTCCACCGATATGAAGAACGCGGGTGCGCTTTGGGAAGACAGCGAGGTTGTTGCCGACCAAGGTATCGTGACCAGCCGTCAGCCCGGTGATCTGGACGCCTTCGTCGCCAAAATCGTCGAAGAGATCGAGGAAGGCAAACACGAGCGCAAAGCTGCGTAGCCCATCGGATCGCCCAGTATGGCCCCAAAGAAGATGGCCCCGCTCAACGCTGAGCGGGGCCATTTTTGGCCTGGACGCGCGATCTGCGCCTTATGTCACAGGGATGAACCGCGCTCTGTTCGGCGCTTCACGCGGCACCCGGCACCAGCACCTCGCGCGCGCCTTCGGTGAAGTCACTCAGCGACAACGCCCAGGTCGTGCCGGGCCAGCGCAGTTCCATTTCGCGCTTTCGGGGGCGGTAGACCGCCGTGTAAAGCGTGCCAAACCCGGCATTGAATGCCGTCGAGTAAAGCGGCGGTTTCAGGAAGGCATTGATGAATTTTTCTTCCGGGTCCTTGTGCAGCCGGAGCCTTTGCAGCAGGAACCGCTCGCGTTCGACCGTTGCGGTGAACCTGGCATGGCTGACCCACTCCACGTTCTCCTGATGGTTCGTTGCCACAGCTGCGTGGGTGATCAGCGCCTCACGGTCCGGGCCCATCATCGCGGTCGCATACTTCCGCTTCTTGTCCAGCACCGTCACATTATAGCTCATGTGCGTGGGCACCCGCGCCAGAACCGCCGTCGCCTCTTCGGTGGTTGAACAGGTCTGCAGCACATAGCGCAGGATCAGCGGCACGCCGAACCCCTTCCCAACAATCCGCCGCCCACCGAAGGTAAGCGAAATTGCCAGCCCGGCATCGTTCACACCATCCACCAGCCCCCAAAGCCCGTCCGAGGTGCCCATGACCCTGCGCCCCTGCCAGTTGGTCCGCAGCACCAATTGGTCAAAGGCATTTGGGTTGTAGTCATAGTTGCGCACCATGACCGGTTCCCTGCCCGCCCAGATCGCCTGCGAACAGCCCGAAAGGTAGGGTGGCGGGTTGTAGAAGCTCAAGAACCGCGCGGCATTGTCGCCGCCGCCCGCAAGCGCGCAAAGATCGTCGTAAAGCGGCAGCATCTCGGGCATATGCTCGCCCAGGGCACGCCGACACTCCGAATAGGTCGGCCGGGCGGACGCACCTTCCTTGAGCCACCACTTGCGATAGTCGGGCCAATATTCGGCGAAAAGCCCGGACCACTTCGATCCGGGCGTTTCAATATCAAGTGCACGCCAGTACATCGCAACCTTTCGGCGGTGAAAGTTACATCAGAGGATCTTGAACGCCGGGTCCGACAGTTCCGGACCGGCCTGGGCGGTTGGCAGGGGTTTGCCGTCCACGCCGCTCTTGATCCCGTGAATCCACTTTTTCGCACGCTCGTTCAACTGGAAACTTTTGGTCATCGACCGGCCACGTGTCACCAGGATGCCGATGTCGGCCCCTTCATAGCGATAATCGCCGGGTTGCAGGATGCGTAGGAAGAAGGCTTCGTTCTCCGATTCAACGGCGCGCCGGTGATAGTCGAAGCGGTCAAAGACCACGCGCCCGTCTTCCAGCATCTTGTAGATGCCGGTTTCCGGGGACGTAGTGCAGATGTCCACACTGTCGTCGGTGTGCTTGATCACCATCTGGGACCAGCCGTCGATCATCTCCGGGTCGGCCCAGCGGCTGTTCAACTCGTCCACATCGAGGTCGAATTTCTTCTTGGAGAACTCAAGCAGGTGGAACAGGAACAAAGGCGCATCCGCATGGGCAAACGCCGCGTGGTTGGTCATGGAGGACGCGCCGGTGATGCGCGGGTTCAACTCGCCCAACCAAAGGTCGCCGGTCTTTTTGTCGATTAGAAAATCAAGCTCGAAATATCCGCGATAGCCTTCCTTGCGCAGCTGTTCACCGAACTTGAAGGTTAGCTCACGCGCCTTTTCGCGCACTTTCGGCGGGAACGCCGTTGCCAAAATCTCGTTGCCGCACCAGCCACCGCGATAGGGCGTCAGTTCCTTGAACCCCACCAGTTCGGTCATCAGCGGCCCGACAATTGTGCCTTCCTTTGTCGCGCAAGCCTCGATCGCCGCCCCCCGGCAGTCGATCCGCTTCATGATCTTGATCTCGCCCTCGCCCACGATCTCGGATTCGTGGCGGCGGAAATCGGCTTCGGACTTGATGAAGAACGTCGTATGCCCGCTGTCGCCAAAGGCCGATTGCAAGACAAGGTCGTGGCCGAGGTTTTCCTTCTCGCAGATCTTCTTGAGATGGTCGTAATCCTTGACCTCCGACAGGGCATTGGGCACCGACGGCACACCCGCCTTGTTGCCGATGCGGACGGTTTCGATCTTGTTGTCCATGCTCTGGCGCAGTTTGGCTTTGGGGAACCACACGGTTGCGCCCAACTCCTTTGAAAGGCGCTCTGTCTCTTCATCGAACATCAGAAACACGAACTTGGGCTTGCCGCCGCGCCGCTTGATGAAGTCGATGACTTCCTTGTGCTGCAACAGGTAGTTGTTGATATCCTCGATGGACTGGAATTCCGCATGCGGCTGCTCTGACGGGCAGAACACGTTGGGGTGCTTGCCGCCGTAGCAGTCGATGTAGCAGATATATTTGAAATTCTTCACCCATTCATCCAGCCCCAGAAGGTTGAAATTCGTCGCCGAGATGAAATAGATGGGGTCTTCGTTCCGGTGAAAGAACCGGCGGATTTCTGAGATATTCTTGAGAATAGTAGCCATGGTATTGGTCCTTTTCCTTAGTCCGAAGTTGCAGCAAGCCGGTTGGCGCTGACGCCATCCAATGCCTTTTGGGTAAACACGCGCAGGCCCAGATCGGGCCGGTAGCCATGGATTTCGCTGACATCCAAAGCGCGCATGAAATCAAGGATTTCCTCCGAGATCACCTGTCCGGGGACAAGGATCGGGAAACCCGGTGGATAGGGGATGATAAAGCTGGCAGAGACCAGCGTCTTGCCCTCTTTCATCGCGTCCTTGAGAGAGCCGTCAAGCTCAAGGTAGTCGCAGTTCTCATCGTCGTAGCTAAGATAGTACGCCGTGCGGATATCCCCTTCCGGCGTGTCCTGAGCGGCGCGGAAAGCGTCGTGGAAACGGCTGAAATCCGGCAGCGGCGGGTAATGCTCCATCAGGTTGGTGACCCGCTTGTCAAAGGACAGGCGCTCCATCCGGCTGGCATCATCCAGACGCTCATCCAGGCTTTTGGCGATCTCGACCAGAACCTCGATCAGATAGGCGACAGAAGACCGTGTGGTGCCGATGTTGGTCATGAACAACACGGTATTGCGCGAGGTCTTGTTGATCTGGATGCCGTATTTATCCATCAGGATCTCGGTCTTGAACGTGTCACCGTCCCAGCCCGTGCCGCCAACGGCCAGGGTCACGCGCGTTGGGTCGAGGGCGAACTCGTCGTTCTCCCAGCAATCCCACATATCGGTCCAGCCTTGCTGGGTGTCGAAATAGCTGGTCACGCCACTTTCGCGATGCGCTTCCGGGATCATGTCACCGGCCGTCAGAATCTTGAAATATTTCGACAATAGGGGATGTTCAGAAATCGCCCGGCGCATCGACATTGCCGCTTCAACCTGTCGCTGCACGAATTCGAAGCCTTCCAGTTCCACCTGTCGCCTGCCTACGTCCAGTGAGGCGATGATCTGGTAGTTGGGCGAGGTCGACGTATGGGTCATATAGGCCTCGTGGAATGACTGCTCCACCTCACCCTTGAAGTCCTGATCGTTGACGTGAATCATCGACCCTTGCCGCAGAGAGGTCAGCGTCTTGTGCGTTGACTGCGTGGCATAGGCCCTTACCCGCGCATTGGGTGGCGGGAGCAGGCGGGTGTTCAGCAGTTTCTCGGCATCGGCTTTTTCCAGCTTTGCCTGCTGGGCTTCGTACAATTGCGCGTGCTCGTCCGAACGCAGCTTTTCACGCAGGGAGTTCGCCGCATTCATGGCGGTCCGCTGCCGGTAGGTCGGGCTGAAGCGGGCAAAGGCGAACCATGCCTCGTCCCAGAGGAAGATCAGGTCGGGCTTGATTGCCAGACATTCCTCCATCACCCGTTCGACATTATAGACCAGCCCGTCGAAGGTGCAGTTGGTCAACAGCAGCATCCGCACCTTGTCCAGCTTGCCCGCTGCCTTCAGGTCAAGCAGTTGTTTCTTGATGTCATGCAGCGGCACAGCACCGTACATCGAATATTGGTTCAGCGGATAGCTGTCCAGATAGCAGACCTGCGCGCCCGCAAGCACCATGCCGTAATGGTGCGACTTGTGGCAGTCGCGGTCGACCAGAACGATGTCACCCGGCTTGATCAGCGCCTGCACCACGATCTTGTTACAGGTCGATGTGCCGTTGGTGGCAAAAAAGGTCTGTTTCGACCCGAATGCCCGCGCGGCAAGCTCTTGCGCTTCCTTGATCGGGCCGTGGGGTTCCAGCAGGCTGTCCAGCCCGCCCGACGTGGCAGAGGTTTCCGCCAGGAAAATGTTCGGCCCGTAAAAGGCCCCCATGTCCTGAATCCAGTGCGACCGGGAAATGGATTTACCCCGGCTGATCGGCATGGCGTGGAACACGCCGGTGGGTTGCTTGGAGTATTCGACAAGGGCTGTGAAGAATGGCGATTTGTTACGCGACTGAACACCCCGCAGGATGTTCAGGTGCAACTCCATGAAGTCTTCCTGGTTGTAGAAGACCCGGCGACAAATCCCCAGATCCAGTCCGGCGATGTCCTCGACCGAACGCTCGGTGACCAGATAGGCATCCAGCTCCGGGCGCACCTTGGCAATCATCCGGCACAACTCGGGGCCATAGACCTCGGGTGACAGCGCGCTGATTTCCTTGCGTCCGCCCGCGCGGGCCAGGTAGCGCGTCAGGATTTGCAGGTCCATCGACGATTTCAGGGTCAGACCGGGACGCACGACGATGGCTTGAATGTTGTGGTTGAACATCACCGCAATCAGCGCATCCTCGATGCTTGGCACGACAACCGCCTCATAGATAAACGGGTCTTCGCTGCGCCGCATGCGGGTCATGTTCGCCTTGAGCCAGCGTTCCTGATGCTCGTTCACGTTGTCGACGATCAGGACCTCGAAATATGGCTTGGCCATCGCACGCGCTTCTGGCGGCAACATGGCCTCGTCATCATGTTCATCCTGGTCGATGCTGTCACGTTCCAACGGGATGTGCCGCCGCCTGTAGGCCCCGGTGGTCAGCGCGCGGGTCACCCGATTGATCGCAAATGCGACATCTTCGAATTTTTCATGCTCGAACTGCCTGCGCATGTGCTCGAATGCCGCCATGCCCGGAAAGGCCCAGTAGGCTTCGATCATCGCCAATGACTCAAACAGTTCTTTGGCGGTCTTGGTCAGCTTGTTCTTTTCGGCGGGCTTGGGGTCGCGCGTGAGGGCGGATGTCGCCTCTCTCAATGCGCTCCACCGATCAGAGCGCATTTGGATCGCCGAGGAATAATCGTTCAAGGAATGCATTGTGTTCTCCGTTGTAGCGGGGTCACCAACGACATTCCGCCCCGGCACCGAAGCGCCAGGGCAAACGTGTGGCGGTTTACCCGCTGGATGTTTCTTCAGTCCCGGTCAGAATGCCAGGTTTGACAGGCGGGTTCGGCACCCCCCCGGCAGTTGCCGCGGGGATTTGTGATTCAGTGGCAGGAATAGCGGTTCCGGCAGTTGGGTTCGGCATCGGCTCGGGTGCGAAACCGCCCGGTGTGTGAGAAAAGGCAGACATTGAATCCTGCCCCTTGAAGGTCGGAGCCTCTGGCACACGCTGGGCCGGTACATCGACATGCAACCCCGCCCTTGTGCCCTGATGCGGGATTTCAAGCGGGCCGAGCGTTTGCAGATAAGCATCCGTGCCACTGGTGCGGTCATAGACAGAGAAATCGGTGGACCGGTCGCGGAAGGACTTCAACACCTGGCCCAGCCCTTTCATGCCCGTCTCGCGTTGACGACGTACCATGGACAGGTCCACTTCGATCGGGAACATGTCTTCTTGCCCCGCCGACTGGTGCAGCACCATGGAGGTCGGATCGACCACGCAGGATTTGCCCACACCGCCCGCGCCCAGACCGTTCACGTCAAAGATATAGCATTGAAACTGCGCCGCCGTCGCCCGCGCGATCGCCAGTTCAGCATCGCGGTCGGTCGTGCCGGTAAGTACCGGGTGCAACAGCACCTCGACGCCCTGGCTGGTCAGCTGGCGCGTGGTTTCCGGGAACCACATGTCATAGCAGATCGACAGGCCGAAACGGCCCACGTCCGGCACATCGAACACACAGAACTCAGTGCCAGCGGCGATACCTGTCTCATAGGGCCTGAACGGGAACATCTTGGCATAGCGGCGGATCACCTCGCCTTCAGGGTTGATGACCACAGATGTATTGTAGACGCGACCGTCTTCCGGATTCTTGAGGAACATGGAACCCGGTATCAGCCAGACCCGGTGCTTTTTCGCGGCTTCCTGGAACTTGCCGATGGTCTCGTTTTCAGGCGGCAGTGCAAAGCGGTCCAGCGGACCAAAGGGGGCAAGTTCAGAAAACAGCACCATCTGGGTCCAAGGGAACCGCGCCATCAGGATGTCGAGCCGCTGGATCATGCCATCGACGTTCGATTGCAGCGCATTGACGTACATTTGTACGCCGGCAATTGCGAATGGGGTCATAACTTGTCACTCCGTGAAAGGCGGTGCGAGGGCTTGGAGGCGCCCTTGATAACACCGGATTGCACGTCCCTTACGCCCATAAAAGGGGAAGGGAAACAGGCGAAGTTGCGCCTGCTTGATTCGCCCTGATCAGGCCGATATGACCGCTGTGCCGGAATGACGGTCAGGCCGCCTGAGGCTCGCGCGCGGGGCGACCGTTGCGGCCCCGCTGCAGAAAGACCACCAGCGCCAGCAGCAACAGGGCGGGGATGAACATCAGGTACTTCGTTGGTTGCGAAACCGGCTTGAGCACGCGCAGCACCTCCTGGTCCCAATCCAGACCGGCATTTTGTGCAGGGCTGTCGAAAGCTACGTCGTCAATGATCATCTTGTCGCCGTCCTCGCGGAACACCAGACCCGAGGTTTCCAGCTTTTCCTCACCTGTCGCGCCTTCCCCAATTGGCAGGATTGCCACGAATTCGATGGGATCGCCCAGGTCGTTGACCCCCGCAACCCGCAGGCGCAGATCGTTCCCCGGCATCGTGTCGGCGGCAGCCTGCGTGATCTCGGACGGCGCGACCTCATCATAGGGCGGCGATACCATGTCCATCCAGAAACCCGGACGGAACAGCGTAAAGGCGACCAGCAGCAGCGCGATGGTCTCGTAAAAGCGGTTCTTCGCCAGGAACCAGCCCTGCGTCGCCGCCGCGAACAGCAGCATCGCGACAGTGGCCACAACAAAGACGAATATACCCTGCCCCCAACCGACATTGATCAACAGCAGTTCGGTGTTGAAAATAAACAGGAAGGGCAGCGCCGCCGTGCGCAGCGAATAGAAGAACGCCACCACGCCGGTCTTGATCGGATCTCCGCCCGACACCGCCGCAGCGGCAAAGGACGCAAGGCCGACAGGCGGCGTCACATCCGCCATGATCCCGAAGTAGAAGACGAACAGGTGCACGGCGATCAGCGGCACGATCAGCCCGTTCTGCTGGCCCAGCGTCACGATCACCGGCGCCAGCAGTGCCGACACCACGATATAGTTCGCCGTGGTCGGCAGGCCCATCCCCAGGATCAGCGACAGCACAGCCGTCAGCGCCAGAATGGCGAGGATGTTACCGCCCGACAGCACTTCGACCACATCGGCAAGGGCGGACCCCACGCCGGTCTGGCTGACCGCGCCCACGATGATACCTGCCGTCGCCGTGGCGATGCCGATCCCGATCATGTTGCGCGCGCCTGTGACCAGACCGTCGATCAGGTCCAGGAAGCCATCCTTGATGTCGGTTGCCAGTTTGCTCTCGCCGCGGAAAATCGCCATCAGCGGACGCTGGGTCAGCAGGATGAAGATCATGTAGGCCGAAGCCCAGAAGGCCGACAGGCCCGGCGACAGACGGTCCACCATCAGCGCCCAGACCAGCACGACAACCGGCAGGATGAAATGCAGGCCGGACCGCGCGGTCGGGCCCGGCAAGGGCAGTGACGTAACCTCGTCGTTCGGGTCGTCCAGTTTCAGCGGTTCTTCCTTGCTCGCCACATACAGCAGCGCGACATAGACAATCGTGAGGAAGGCAAAGATGATGTAGGAAGCCGTTTCCGGGAAGGCGGGGCGGATCCAGCCCATGCCGTAGTAAACCACAAAAGACAGAACACAGATCGCTGCGATGGCAAAGGCCATGCCGATCAGGCGCTGCACGATGGGCTTGGGCGTATAGGCACGCGGCAGGCCCTGCATGCCGGCCTTGAGCGCCTCAAGATGCACGATATAGACCAGCGCGATGTAGGAAATCACCGCCGGCAGAAAGGCATGTTTGACCACATCGAAATAGGGGATGCCGACATATTCGACCATTAGGAAGGCCGCAGCCCCCATGACCGGCGGCATGATCTGACCATTGACCGAGGAGGCAACTTCGACCGCGCCCGCCTTTTCAGAACTGAACCCGACCTTCTTCATCAGGGGGATGGTGAATGTGCCGGTCGTCACCACATTGGCGATGGACGAACCAGAGATCAGACCCGTCATGGCAGAGGCAACAACAGCGGCCTTGGCCGGTCCGCCCTTCATATGGCCCATCAGGCTGAACGCCACCTGGATAAAGTAGTTGCCCGCCCCGGCACGGTCCAGCAAGGAGCCGAACAGCACGAACAGGAACACGAATGATGTCGAAACACCCAGCGCGATGCCAAACACACCTTCGGTGGTGATCCATTGGTGGTTCACGATCTCGGACAGGCTGTTGCCCTTGTGCGCGATGATCGAGGGCATGTTTGGCCCCAGAACCGTATAAAGCAGGAAGACCGAAGCAACGATCATCAGGGCCGGGCCCAATGCGCGACGGGTCGCCTCCAGCAGGATCAGGATGCCAATGACAGCCACCACATAGTCCTGCATGATCGGTGCGCCGACGCGGTTGGCGATGTCACGGTAGAACAGGAACAGATACAATGCAGCCAGCGCGCCGATGATCGCAAGCGCCCATTCCCAGATCGGAACCCGGTCCTTGGGAGAGCCAAGAATGACCGTTGCCGCGACCGCAATCGCCGGAAGCGGAATCCACCAAGTCGCGATACCATCTTTGGCGGCAACCATGAACAGCGCCGCCAGTGCCAGCGGCACGACGATGCCCAGCGCCATCTGGAACTTGGTCCGCGCTGCCGGAAACGCCATGATCCCCAGGAAAACGGCAAAGCCGAGGTGGATGGATCGGGCAAGCGTGTCGTTGAACAGGCCGAATGGCGATGCGATGTAGAGTTGGAACAATGACCATGCCAGAGCGACCAGCATCAGCAAGGTGCCAATCGGTCCGCGAACGGACCTGCCACCGGTGTCAGAGGATGCGACAAGTTCGTCCAGTTCGGATTGGCTCAATCCACCACGGCCATCGGCGGCGGCTTCTACCGCTGCGGCCTGCTGCTGATCACTATTGGTCATTTTAGATCGTCCCTGTCTGAGCCCCGCATTTGCGCAGGTGCTTGTTATATGCCCCTTCGGGCGATCCGGCGGCGATCAGGACCGCCACCGGACAAAGCATGGAACAGGTTGGCTTATTCGATCCAGCCACGCTCTTTGTAGTATTTCGCGGCGCCGTCATGCAGCGGCGCGGAGAGACCGCCCGAGATCATCTCTTCTTCGGTCAGGTTTTCGAACGCGGGGTGTAGACGCTTGAACCGGTCAAAGTTGTCAAAGACCGCCTTGACCACCTGGTAGACCACATCGTCGTCCACATCGGCGGAAGTCACGAATGTCGCCTTCACACCAAAGGTGCTCACGTCACTGTCGGTGCCCTTGTACATGCCACCCGGTACGGTCGCGGCCGCATAGTAAGGATTGTCCGCGATCAGTTTGTCGATCTCGGGGCCTTCGACGGGCACAAGGCTGGCATCAATGGTTGAAACCGCTTCCTGGATGGAACCGTTGGGATGGCCGACGGTATAGATGATCGCATCGACCTTGTTGTCGCCCAGCGCAGCAGCCTGTTCTGCCGGTTTCAGTTCGGAGGCCAGTGCAAAGTCATCCAGCGTCCAGCCTTTCGCATCCATCACGACTTCCATCGTGGCGCGCTGGCCAGAGCCGGGGTTGCCGATGTTGACCCGCTTGCCCTTGAGATCGTCAAAGGATGCGATACCGCTGTCGTTGCGGGCGATCACGTTGAACGGCTCACCATGCACGGAGAACACCGCGCGCAGTTTGTCGAACTTGTCCCCTTCGAACTGCGAAGAACCGTTGTAGGCGTGGAACTGCCAGTCAGACTGGGCCACACCCATGTCCATGTCACCCGCCTTGATGGCATTGATGTTGGCGATGGAACCGCCGGTGGAAGGCGCGGTGCATTTCAGGTTGTGATCGGCAGTGCCGCGGTTTACCAGGCGACAGATCGACTGACCGACGACAAAATAAACACCGGTCTGACCGCCTGTACCGATGGTAATGAACTTCTCTTGTGCTGTGGCCGCAGTACCGGCTGCCATGGCCCCGGCAAGTGCAAGCATCTTGAACATATTCATGTAAGTAACTCCCTAATTATTGTTTCGACGCCCGCCTGTTTTCGGCGGACACCGTACCGTTTCGGCAATCTGTTGCGGCCCTGAGCAATTGCCGGGCGCGTGCGTATTGCCATGCTCCGATCCGCGCCCAGGAAAGACGAAAGCACGGATTAGCGGAATCTCATTCCACGTTAGGCACGTTTGAAATTAGGTTCAAGCAGGCATTACGCAGTCGCACTTATTCTATCAAACCACTTGATTAGGTTCACTAATTTCCAGTGACTTGCCTAAAGTGAAGGTCAAAAAATGGCCGGTTTGTCTAGTATATTAAACACACGCCTATGCTTCCACAGACTAGACCTTGCACCAAACTCCAATCCGGTGAAACTGACGTCACCCCGGATCAGCACATGCAGGACGCGCCCATTTATGCCAGATTTTTCGGACTACACCCGCTTTGCCACTTTGGCCTCGGTCGCAATCCTTTCCATCATCAGCCTTGTATTGAGCGCGATCTGGTCGGGTTGGTTCCTCTTGCCATTTCTTGTTTTCACCGGGCTGAGCCTCCTGGGCGTATACGATGTCATTCAGACCAGACATTCGATCTTGCGCAATTACCCGGTCCTGGGACACATGCGTTTTATCTTCGAAGGGATTCGGCCCGAAATTCGCCAATACCTGATCGAATCCGATCAGGATGAAGAGCCGTTCAGCCGGGATGACAGATCACTGGTCTATCAGCGCGCCAAAGGGCAGGAAGATGCCCGGCCGTTCGGCACACGCCAGCGGGTTTACGATGCTGGCTATTCCTGGGTCACCCACTCCATCCAGCCGGTTCACATAGAGGATTTTGATTTCCGGATCACCATCGGTGGAAGCGCCTGCAAACAGCACTACTCCGCGTCGATCTACAACATTTCCGCCATGAGCTTCGGATCGCTCTCTGCCAACGCAATCCAGGCCCTCAACACAGGCGCGAAACTGGGGAATTTCGCTCATGACACGGGCGAAGGCTCTGTCAGCCAATACCACAAGGCAGGCGGCGGTGATCTCATCTATCAGCTTGCGTCGGGCTATTTCGGCAGCCGCGCCCCGGATGGGTCATTTGACCCGGAAAAGTTCCGGGACACCGCATCGCTCGACCAGGTCAAGATGATCGAACTCAAGCTCAGCCAAGGGGCCAAACCGGGTCATGGCGGCATGTTGCCTGCCACCAAGATCACGCCAGAGATAGCCGAGGCGCGGGGCGTGCCGATGGGCAAGGACTGTGTCTCTCCCGCCGCCCATTCCGCGTTTCACACCCCGATCGAGATGATGCAGTTCCTGCAACAGCTGCGGGACCTGTCTGGCGGCAAACCGGTGGGCTTCAAGCTGTGCATCGGGCATCGCCGGGAATTCATGTGCATGGTCAAGGCGATGCTGGAAACCGGGATCGTACCTGATTTCATCGTTGTCGACGGGGCCGAAGGTGGCACCGGTGCCGCGCCCGTCGAATTTTCCAACCACGTCGGCATGCCGATGATCGAAGGGCTGACATTCGTCCATAACACCCTGCGCGGGGCAGGCTTGCGTGATCAGGTCAGGGTCGGCGCGGCGGGCAAGGTCGTATCAGCCTTTGACATCGCGCGCGCACTGGCCCTGGGGGCGGACTGGTGCAATGCCGGGCGCGGTTTCATGTTCGCAATCGGCTGCATCCAGGCGCAGGCCTGCCACACCAATCACTGCCCCGTCGGTGTCGCGACACAGGACAAGACTCGGATGCGCGCGCTTAACGTGGGTCACAAGAGCGAACGCGTTGCCCGGTTTCACCGCAACACCATGGAGGCGCTGGCGGAAATGACCGGTGCCGCTGGCCTGAACCATCCCAGCGCGTTCCTGCCCCGTCACTTGATGTTGCGGCAGGGCGACAAAAGCATGGTCGAAGGCAGCCAGGTCTATGCCTACCTGCCCGAAGGCTATCTGCTGGATGACGACGCGATGGATTATCACGGGGACAAGACGCGCTGGGCCCGTGCACGGGCCGACAGTTTCGCGCCATTTGATTAGAAGGGTCGGAATTTTTGAAAATTCCGGACCGATTTTTTCGAAAAAATCGACACCAAACGCAAAACGCGCGCGGTAATCCGCGCGCGTTTCTGTCTAAGACTGTTTAGGTCAGGCTTCTTCGGAAACCGCCGCCTGAACAGCCGCTTCAAAGATCGACAGACCTTCCTCGACAATCGCATCGGAAGCCGTCAAAGGCACCATCACACGCACCGCGTTGCCATGCATGCCACAGCCCAGCAGCAGCAGACCGCGCTTGAGCGCATGTGCGATGACCCGCTTGGTAAAGTCCGCATCCGGCTTGGCGCTGTCGAAATCTGTAACGAACTCGACGGCAACCATCGCGCCCAGGCCACGGATGTCCCAGAAACGATAGGGTGCAGAGCGCGCACCGATTTCGGAGAACCGCGCCTTCAGGGTTTCACCCATCGCCGTGGAACGTGCCAGCAAGCCCTCTTCCTCGATCGCTTCGATTGCAGCCAGCGCGGCGGCACAGGCAACGGGGTTGCCGCCATAGGTGCCACCCAGGCCGCCGGGTTCCATGGCGTCCATCACATCGGCACGGCCGATCACACCCGCCAGCGGATAGCCGCCTGCCATGGACTTCGCCACAGTGATCAGGTCCGGTACGACGCCGGAATGCTCGATTGCAAACCATGTCCCGGTCCGGCCAAAGCCCGACTGCACCTCGTCCGCGATCAGCAGAATACCATGCTCGTCACAGATATCGCGCAATTGCTGCATCATCTCGAAAGGTACAGGCG
Source organism: Sulfitobacter sp. EhC04 (assembly GCF_001650875.1). Classification (GTDB taxonomy): domain Bacteria; phylum Pseudomonadota; class Alphaproteobacteria; order Rhodobacterales; family Rhodobacteraceae; genus Sulfitobacter. Next base: position 213,126 of record NZ_LXYI01000089.1, on the reverse strand, counting down.
TATAGCCACCCTCGCCCAAGACAGGCTCGATGATGATCGCCGCCACGCGGGACGGCTCCGCATCGGTCAGGAACAGGTTCTTCAGGCCGGTGATCGCATCCTCGACGGTGATCCCGTCACGGAGAGAGGGGAAAGGCGCACGGAAGACATCCGCCGGGAAGGGGCCGACGCCCTTCTTGTAGGGGCTGACCTTGCCGGTCATGCCCAGCGTCAGCAGCGTGCGGCCATGGTAACCACCGGTAAAGGCGATCACACCCGGACGCCCGGTGGCCGCGCGCGCGATCTTGACCGCGTTTTCCACGGCTTCCGCACCTGTGGTGACCAGCAGGGTCTTCTTGGGCGCATCGCCGGGGGCAAGTGCGTTCAGCTTCTCCGCCAGTTCGATGTAGGGACCATAGGGCACGACCTGAAAGGACGTGTGGGTATAATGGTCTTCCTGGGCCTTGGCAGCCGCAACCACCTTGGGGTGACGGTGGCCGGTGTTCAACACGCCAATGCCGCCTACAAAATCAATGTAGCGGTTGCCCTCCACATCCCAGAGTTCGGCATTTTCGGCGTATTGCGCATAGATCGGTGCGGCAGAGGCGACGCCCCGTGCCACGGCAGCATTGCGCCGTTCGATCAACTGGGCGTTGGTGACATCCGCGCCCGCAACAGCGGCGGAAACGATATTCTTCACGACAGCCTGCGCGGATGCAGCGGACTTCGTGGTTTTTTTCTGGGCAGCCTTGCGGCGCGGTTTCTTAGCGGTATCGGACATTGAAAAAGCATCCTTTCGATTGAAAACGCGCACAGCCGCGTTTAAAAATTGCTATCCTTCCGTTTAATATAATTGTCAATCACAGATTTGCGGATTAAGGGATTGCCAACGGCATCTGAGCCGGATTTTGCTTGTCGCAGACACCGATTTCCGGTGCTTGCAGAACGCATTGAACAGCCTAAGGGGTGCTGCCTTGGACATCGGGCATAAACTGAAAACCATCCGCAAACAGCGCGGCTTGTCACAACGTGAACTGGCCGCGCGGGCCGGGCTGACCAACGGTACGATCTCCCTGATCGAAATGAACAGAACCAGCCCGTCAGTGGCCTCGTTGAAAAGCCTGCTGGACGCCATCCCGATCAGCATGGCCGAATTCTTCTCGACCCTGGAGAACAGCAATCAGCCCAAGTTCTTCTACGCAGCCGAAGAGTTCACCGAAGTCTCTCCGGCATCGCCTGGCCAGGTCTCACTGCGCCAGTTGGGGAACATCGAGAACCACAGCTTGCAAGTGCTGCATGAAACCTATCCACCCGGCGCGGACACCGGACCGGAATCGCTTTCTCATCAAGGTGAAGAAGCAGGAATTGTGATCCGGGGATCTATCGAGGTGACGGTGGATGGAAACGTCTCAGTCTTGAACGTCGGCGATGGCTATCTTTTCGAAAGCCATCTGCCTCACAGGTTCCGGAATATTGGCACAGTGGTGTGCGAAGTGGTCAGCGCCTGCACCCCTCCCAGCTTCTGAGAAACCTCGGGAAGGGCGACACAGCGTCTTGCTGCGCCGCCCTTCTTCCTTTGATTGGTGGTCTCTCGACCGGCCCTATCTTTGCGAATTGTTGTCGGGATCCTGCTTTGACCCGAAAGAGCGGATGGTGGAGCCACCCGAGGTCATTGCAACGATAACGATCGCCGCCAGGGTTAGTACGGCCAAGCCACCAAGGAACAGATCAGCATTCATCCTGTGTCCTTTCAGTAGCTTCTGTCACCAGATCAACTGAACAACGGCACATTTGGTTCCACGCCTCTCGGACACGGCTGCCGCAAAACCCCGGCCCGGCGTACGCATTCAATAATCATAAACCTGCTTGGCGGTTTTCGGGACGTGAAAGGTGACATTCAACGTGTATGTGCTCTCGGTTTGTTCAACCTCTACCTGACCATTCAACTGGCGGGCAAAGGCGTCGATCAATCGTGACCCCAGCCCGGTGCCTGTTGCTATTGGTGCCTTACCCAACGAATTTGTGACTGTCAGCTTTGCCTCTTCGGGGCTGACCAGCCGCAATGAAGCGTCAAGGCGGGCGTCGAGCGAAGACTGCGGAAGGTATTTCAATGCATTTGTAATGGCCTCTGACGTGAGCAGTGTCAGCGGTGCGGCATCATCGGCATCAATGCTGATCCGCTCGAAATCCTGGGTGACCTTAACATGCCCGCCCGGCCCCAGACCGACTTTCAGCAATTGCCCCATCACCTCGTCCAGCAACACCTTGGCATCGACCCGCACCAGGTTGTCATCCTGGTACAGGTTCTTGTGTACCGTCGCGAGACTCAGGATACGTTCCTGAAGCCGCCTCAACACGAAACGCGCATCCTCGCTCTTGGCCTGCCGGATCTGCATGTTCATGATCGAAGAGATAAGCTGAAGGTTGTTCTTGACCCTATGGTGGACTTCTTTCAGGAGAATGTTCTTTTCCCGCAGGCTGTCTTCCAGCGTCGCTTCGTCGCGCAGGATGGATTCCGCCATCGTCACAAACGCCGTTTCCATCTCTGCCAGTTCCGTGGGAATGGAAGGGGCAAGCGTGTCACGCGGCAACGTCCTGCTTAACGCGAAACGTCGCATTTGACGACCAAGTTTGCGGATGTGCCGGATCGCCAGCCGGTTCAGCGCCCAGAATGCGACGATCAGGCTCGCGGCCCACATCGCGACGGGCAGCAGGGTACTTAGCCGCGTTGACAGGTCCATTTGCAGAAACGGCGTGTCTTCGGGCCAGACACTCATCGCGTAGACGGCATCCGGCACAATCGGCAGCACAGCATAGGCGCGGTTAACGGCCTTGGCGTTTTCGGCAAAGAACACCTTGGTGTCGGCCCCGGCAAATACCGACAACGAAATATTTTCCGGCATTTCAACGCCGGAAACATCCATGCCCCGTTCCGAAGTCAGAATGTCGCCTTTCGCGTTGAAGGTCACCATCGCAAGCGGCGTGAGGGACAGTTCCGGTTCCTCTTCAGACGCGATGACATCTGCAGGGATCGAAATTGCCATGAAGCCGATCAGTTCGTCATTTTCGAACACTGGCACTTGAACCACTGTGATCGGTTTGCGTGACACCGCACCGAATCGCACGGTTGTTGCGGCCCTGATTGGGTTTGCGATGGCAGATTTGAACCAGGACCGTTCCGAAAGATCATAGACGCCACCGGATGACGAACACTCCATCATTCCATCCACCCGAACAAAACCGATAACTTCGTAATTGCGGGTGGCGTTCCGGTACTCACGGAACAACTCGCTGCATTCCAAAGGATTATCGCGGTACAGTCTGACCAGGGCGCTCAGGGCATCCACAGCGCCAAACGCTTCCTGAAGGATGCGCCGCTCGGCCGATGAAGCCTGTTCCGTCACCGCCAGCAGGGACAGTTCCGCGCTTGTCTGGTTTTGTTTGGAAATTTCCCAGGTCTGGACAATTGCGATCAGTCCGATGGGCATCAGGGCGAGCGACAGGAAGAAAAGGACCCTGACCGCCAGCCCTTTCAGGAGGCTTCCGGAAAAGAACCCGGAAGTCATAGCTAGAAACTGGCGACCTTGGAGGCAGAGATAACGGACATCGTGGCATCGTCCGTCATTTCAAGCGACTCGTTTTCGCCATGTTCCATCAGCTCGGCCAGCTGCGCCCTCGCGCGGTTCACCCGGCTCTTGATTGTCCCGACAGCAACACCGCACATCTGGGCTGCTTCCTCATAAGAGAAACCGGACGCACCGATCAACAACAAGGCCTCGCGCTGTTCGACTTTCAGCTTGCCCAGCGCCTTACGAAAGTCATTCATCTGCATGTGACCATCGTGTGCGGGCTTCTCTGCAAGGCTTTCGGTGAACACACCGTCGACATCTGCGACTTCGCGTTTGGATTTTCTGCGAGAAGAATAATAGGTGTTTCTGAGGATGGTAAAGAGCCACGCACGCATGTTCGTTCCCGGTTCGAACTTCTCGATATTTGTCCAGGCTTTCACAAGGGTGTCCTGCACCATATCGTCAGCCAGCGACCCGTTCCGCGTCAGGCTGATTGCAAAAGCACGCATTGCCGGCAGATGCTCCACCAACTCATCGCGAGGGCTCATGTCAGTCATTTTCGGAACCGCGCTCGGACTCTTGCTGCTTCAGTTTACTCAGCAAGTCCTTGAATCGATCCGGGATTCCTTCTTCCAGCGTCTCGTTGAAAACCTTTTTCAAATTTTCGTCGATAACGCTTTCGCGATCCTCATTTTTCGCAGCTTTCACAAACATACCTCTGGTTCTTCAACCTTCATCTTAGATATTTTATACCCACACTGGAACTTAACCAGCGCACGCCGCGTTTGGTTCCAAGAATTATTAAATAAAGGACTGCCGAAATGAGTGATGCCAATGAGCCACGCAACATCAGTGATGAATTGGGAGAAAACATTCCGTACCTGCGCAGATTTTCCCGCGCGATGACCGGCAGCCAGCAAAGCGGTGATATGTTCGCCGCCGCAGCCCTGGAAGCGATTCTGGCAGACCGGTCCGTTCTTGACGGCACCGATGTGAGAACGGGTCTGTTCAAGGTATTGTACGGCATATGGGCCAGCGCAGGCGCGCCGATCGAAGAAGGTGAAAGCGGCGCACGGGCCAAGGCGCAGGTCCGGCTTGCTACGCTGACCAATAATTCACGCGAGGCACTGTTGCTTCACACCATCGAGGGTTTCTCGTTCTCCGCTATCGCGCAGATCATCGGCGTTGAGCAGACAGAAGCGGAAGAACTTGTCGAGATTGCGCGCCGTGAAATGGCGGACAGTGCGACAGGATCGGTGATGATCATCGAGGACGAGGCGATCATCGCAATGGACATCGAAAGCATCGTGGCCGAGATGGGCCACCGGATCACCGGCGTTGCCCGCACCCGGAATGAGGCCGTTGCATTGGGCCGCAAAGATCCTCCTGACCTGATTCTGGCGGACATCCAGCTGGCCGACAATTCATCGGGCATCGACGCGGTGAATGACATCCTGACTGAAATGGGCACCCGCCCGGTGATCTTTATCACCGCCTTCCCTGAACGGTTGCTAACCGGTGACAAGCCTGAACCGGCTTTCCTGATTTCCAAACCCTACACGGTAGAGCAGGTTGTTTCCTCTGTTTCGCAGGCCATGTTCTTTTCCTCGACAGAGACACTTAACGCCTGACCGTCTCGACAGCCGAGAATTTGAAGGGCCCCGCAGAGCATTGCGGGGCTTTCTCATATGCACGGAACAATTGGCCGCGCGCGACGTTGATCCCCCGACAGATGATCAAGAAATCAAACAGGAGTAATGACATGTCGAACGTTACCAAAGCGATCCACAACAAGACTGGCGATGTGACGGTCGAGGACCTTTCCAAACAGTTGCAGGTGTTGAAAGACGACATCGCATCACTGACCTCCACAATCGGAACATACGGTCAGAACAAGGCGACCGAAGTCCGTGACACCGCACAGTTGAAAGCATCGGAATTGAGCGGCGCAGCGCAGGCAAGGGCCAAGGAAACGCAAAAGCAGGCAGAGGATTTCATTCGCACGCAGCCTGCGACTGCAATAGGTATCGCCGCCGGTGCCGGGTTTCTGATCGGCCTGCTGACGGCGCGCCGCTGAATGTTTGATCACCTCGCGCAAAAAGCACAGGTGAAAGCTACCCAGGCCGCGCAAACTGCCGTGCTCGGTCTGGGCGCTTCATTGCTGCTTATCGTTGGCCTTGGCTTTCTGACAGCCGCATTCTGGATTTATCTGGCAACCGTATCGACAGCCCTGACCGCTGCGACGGTGATCGGCGGGATCTATTTCGGAGCGGGTCTGATCACGATCAGCATGATTTCAGCCAGGAACCGGTCCGCCAGGCGAGAGCTGGAAAGGTTGGAACTGGCAAGGCAACACAAGAACGGTGATTTGCAGGGCACTCTGCATCAGATCATTCTGGCATTCATGTCGGGGATGCAGGCTGGTCAGAAAGGCCGTCGCGGATAGCTGCGATCAGTCCATGCGTACTGAAAGGTTTGAACAAGTACACGGTATCGCAACTTCCCGGAAAATCCGCGGGTTTTTCATCCGCGAGGATCACAAGACGACCGGTTGGTGCCATCCTGGAAAGCCAGTCCAGTTCCTGTTCGGAATCCTCGGCCGAAATCGCAAAGGCGACGCAGACCTGCTGCAACCGATCTGAATAGGCCGCAAACCCCTGTTCCAGGCTTTCGAGGGTATCGCATTCCACAACTGGCTTGCCTGGAAATTCAGCGGCAAGAGCCTCGCAGATGTCCGCGCGAACAAAGGGGTCTCGCTCGTAAACAAGGTAATACATGGCAGTCTTACTTCCGGTCTAAAAGCCACGACATACAGCAGAGTGACCACGGCTGCATTAAGCTATGACATATAGAGGTAGTGATAAATGGTAACCAAGTGCAAAAATTGTCCACTCAGACAAAAAGACCTTTTTATCGCTCTTTCCTCGGACGAAGTTGATTTCATGCAGAAATTCAAAGCCGGAGAACTGACCATCGACCCCGGCACCCCGATCCTGATGGAAGGGTCGAATGCGCCCCAACTGTTCACGGTATTGTCGGGCCTGGGCATCCGCGACAAAACGCTGGAAAACGGCGAACGTCAGGTGATTAGTTTCGTTTTCCCCGGAGAATTCATTGGTCTTCAGGCGGGTCTGTTAGGAAAGATGGGACATTCGGTGGAAGCCCGCACGCGCATGCGGCTGTGCGTCTTCGACCGCTCTGAATTCTGGAATTTCTTCCGTTCCCATCCGAGTCGCGCCTTCGACATCACCTGGCTTGCCGCAATCGAGGAGCATTTTCTGGGTGAAACCGTCGCGACCCTGGGCCAGCGCACCGCCACGCAATCTCTGGCCTGGGCGCTGATCAAGGTGTACCAGCGCGGTCTGGCCTTGGGCATGGTCGAAAACAATCAGATGGATTTGCCCTATACCCAACGCGATCTTGCCGATGCTTTGGGTCTATCGCTTGTTCACACCAACAAGACGCTCGCCAAGCTGCGAGAGGCGCAGCTGGTCTCTTGGGGCAACGGGACATTGCACATCATGCAACCTGATGAACTGGCTGAAATTGGAATGACATCCTATAACAACCTCCGACCCAGACCGCTCATGTGATCTGACATCCCAAAGGTTAAATCTATTCGGGAACTTCCACGATTTCATCAGCCACAACCGCGCCGCGCTGCCCCCTGGGCCGGGATGGACCGACGGTTGAATCCACTCTGGTCCTCAGCTCGATCTGGGCATTAAGCGACGCGCCGAACAACACCAGGAAGCTTGAGATCCACAGCCAGATCAGCATTGCGATGACCGCACCGATGGACCCGTATACCTGATTGTAATTGCCGAAATTTGCCACGTAGTAGGAAAAGCCAAAAGACAGTATTGCCCAGGCGACAACTGCAAGAACAGCACCCGCAGACAGCCACGGCAACCGCGCCGCTTTCCGGTTTGGACCGAACCGATAAAGAACACCGACCCCCGCGAAAAGAACGGCGATTGCGATGACCCACCGGATCAGCTCGACCACCCATGTCCCGAATGGACCCAAAGGAAAGAACGCCAGCACAACCGGAGTCACAACAAGGGCGAGCAACGCCACGATCCCGACCAGAACCAGCATGACCGTGAGCATAAGCGCCCGCAAATAATGCCACGCCGTGTTCCGGTTCCGTTGTTTATAGACGTTGTTCAGCCCGACCATCATTGCGCCGACGCCCGCCCGCGCTGACCAGAGGGCAAAGAACAATGACAAAAGACCCGCCCAACCCAGCGTTTCGCTGCTGGCAGTGATCAGTGACGTGACCTGAACATTTATGATTTCATAGACATCATTGGGTAGAAAACCACGCATATCCTCAAGCTGCGGCAGGACAACCGCCGGGTCAGAGATGAGCCCGAGAATGGCGATGACAGCGGCAAGGGCGGGGAACAACGACAGCATCGCAAAGAAGGCGACACCGGCAGAGACAAGGGACAGGTCGTTCTCGGCGACATGGCTCAGGCTCGCCTTGAATGCCTCCCAATACAACCGGGGGCTTCTCGGCAGTTTGAGCGTTGCCATAATCTATCCTTCCTCAACATCGTCGCGAACCTGCCCCCATGCGACAAGGGTGAAGATGATCGTTCCGCCGATGATGTTACCAGCAAGAACCGGCAGGAAAAACCCGAAGATTGCCTGCATGCCAGCCAATTCACCACGCAACAGCAGAACGGCCATTTCGACGGACCCGGCGACGATATGCGTGAAATCACCCGCAGCAATCAGCCATGTGAACGTAAGGATCAGGAAAAAAGCGGCCTCATCCGCCTGCGGCAGCATCCAGACGATGAGTGCAACAATCACCCCTGCCGGAATGGCGCGCCAGAAACTTTCAGAAGCGGCCATCCCCGTGGCATGTTCCGAAAGAACCACGATGGCCGCCATCGTCTCGTCCGGAATGGCCGAGGTAAAGACGAACAGAGACGCCGCCGCAAAGGCCCCGATGACGTTCGCTGTCAGCACAATCGTCCAAAGCCGCGTCATGCAGAACAGCGAATGCGCGGTCCTTTGCTGCATGATCGGCAGAACGGTCGTGATGGTATTTTCGGTGAACAATTGCATCCGGCCCATGATCACGGCCAGAAAGCCAAGCGAATAGCCCAGATTCTCCAGCAGTGGCCGCCATGACACATCAGGCAGATGCGCCCTGAATATCGCCTCGCCCAGTACCGACAGGCTGATGAGCATGCCCGCAGCGATGCCCGACCAGATCAGAGATCTCTTGGTGCGGGCCAGCTCCTCTTCACCATCCCGCCGGATGACCTCATAGATCATCCGGGGCGACAAGGCCGCCGCCTCATGGACCGATTTCTCTTCCGCCGCGTCTTCAAACTCTTTCTCACTGGGGTGATGCCGGATCAGTGGCGCCATCGCGATTATCCTTTAAAACCGATTTCAATGGGAAATAGTGCGGTTCTTCGGGGCTGACAGCGCTTTCGTGCAAATAGCGCGCTTGCACCCTCCGTGCGGAGCTTTCAAAACAATGCTCAGCAAAGGAAGAATCCATGAAACCTCACTCAGACCGTCTTAGCGATGAAATCCGTGAAAGATTTGCACATGTTGACACATGCCCCTTCTCGGGGCCGCGCATCTTCTTCGAGAATGCGGGCGGCGCGCTGACCCTGAAATCCGTGGTGGAGACTTCCGCGAAGTACGCCGCGATCCCGGACAATCAGGGCCGGGACAACCCGGCCTCTGCCGCACTGGTCAAGGTTATTGCCGACGCCAGAACCGACATGGCCGTCTTCTTCAACGCGACGTCGGGCCGCTTTTTTGTCGGGGAATCAGGGACCGAACTGCTGTTCAGGCTGATACGGACCGCGATCATGGGTCACCCGACCCGCGGCGCGGTGATCGGATCAACGGTTGAGCATCCAGCGTCGCGTAGCGCGGCACAACATTGGGCGCAGCAGGCCGGGGTTGAATACCTCAGCGTGCCGCATGACGACGCAACCGGCCAGGTCACGGCATCCGCCTATGCCGATATCCTACGGGATGATGTCAGCGTCGCGACGATCCTGCATACCTCGCCCGTGACCGGCATTGCCAACGATGTGGTCGCGATTGCCAAGGCGATCCGCGCCAGGGCACCGGATGCTTTCATCATCGTGGACGGCATCCAGCACGCCAGCCACGGACAGATCGACATCGCCGCCTATGACATCGACGGCTATGTCGTCTCTCCCTACAAGATGTTCTCCCGGCACGGTTACGGCGTGGCCTGGGCCTCTGACAAGCTGACCGCGCTCGACATCGAAACACTTGCGGGCGGACCTGAGGGAAATTGGGAAATGGGCACCCGCGACACCGGGGCATATGCCACGTTTTCAGATGTTGTGCGCTATCTGGACTGGCTGGGCGGCGAGGTGTCGGACAAGACTGATACCCGCAGCCGGATCGTCGCTGCCGGTGCCAGCATCCATGCCCATGAAAAGGCGCTGACCGATGCCCTGCTGTATGGGCTGGGCAACCTGCCCGGCCTTACCTCGCTGCCGGGAGTCACGATCCTGGGCGGGTCCGACAATGGGGATCGCGAGGGACTTGTCTGTTTTGCGCTTGATCGGCTTCCCGCGGGTCAGATCGTGGCAAACCTTAACGACGACGGAATCCGCACTCACATTCGCCGCGCAGATCACTATTCGGGGAATGTCCTGACCCCGCTTGGCCTCGACGCTGCGGTGCGTGTCTCGCTTTGCCACTATAATACCCTCGCAGAAGTCCGCGCGCTGCTGTTGGCCATGCAAGAGATGACCTTGCCAATCGTCTCTGACCAGTGAACGATGCAGGCATGAACACAACGCTCCGCACTGCCATCTCTGCCAAGCGTGATGACCTCATCGCGCTGACCCAGGACCTGATCCGCATCCCCACCCTGAACCCGCCGGGGCGGGACTATCGTCTGATCTGCGAATACATGGACAAACGTCTGCGCAAACATGGTTTCGAGACCGAGCTGATCCGCGCCACCGGCACCCCCGGCGACAGCGACAAATATCCGCGCTGGAACATCGTCGCCCGGCGCGAGGGCAAGCGCCCCGGCGACTGCATCCACTTCAACAGCCACACGGACGTGGTGGAGGTCGGTGCCGGTTGGACGTTCGATCCCTTTGGCGGGGAGATCGCCGATGGCAAGATCTACGGGCGCGGTGCATGTGACATGAAGGGCGGGCTGGCCGCCTCCATCATCGCGGCTGAGGCGTTTATCGAAACGCACCTGGACTTTGCCGGTGCGATTGAGATTTCGGGCACCGCAGACGAAGAGACCGGCGGCTATGGCGGTGTCGCCTACCTGGCAGAGCAGGGCTATTTCAATCCATCGCGCGTTCAGCACGTCATCATCCCCGAACCGCTGAACAAGGACCGCATCTGCCTGGGCCATCGCGGTGGCTGGTGGGCCGAGATCGAAACAAAGGGCGAGATCGCCCATGGCGCGATGCCGTTTCTGGGCGACTGCGCCGTGCGGCACATGGGCGCTGTCCTGCAAGAGTTCGAGGACAAGCTGTTCCCGGCCATGGCTGCCCGATACACCGACATGCCGGTCGTGCCCGAAGGTGCGCGGCAATCGACGATGAACATCAACTCCATCCACGGCGGAGAGGCCGAGCCGGAAGAAGGCTTCACCGGCCTGCAGGCCCATTGCGTCCCTGACAGCTGCCGCATCGTGATCGACAGGCGATTCCTGATCGAAGAGCCGCTTGACCAGGTCCGGGGTGAGGTCATGGGCCTGCTGGAAGGCCTGCGCGCCACACGCGCCAATTTCGAGTTTGAACTCACCGAACGAAACTCGGTCCTGCCCTCCATGACGGACCGTGATGCGCCGGTGGTCCGCACCGTGGCAGAGGCCATCGAACAGGTTATGGGCAAACCACCCGAATATGTCGCATCGCCCGGCAGCTATGACCAGAAGCACATCGACCGGATCGGCACCCTGAAGAACTGCATCGCCTACGGGCCGGGGGTGCTGGAACTGGCCCACAAACCGGACGAATGGATCGGCATCGACGACATGATCGACAGCGCGATGGTCATGGGCGCCGCGATGGAAAGCCTGCTGCTGAAGGGCTAGCCGTAAAAGGCGGTCGCGGCACCGATGGCCAGCCCATCGACAATCGCGGTCAGCGCCGCACCCCGATGGATGTCGGCATTCGGCAGGCGCGCGCGCAGGGCGTCTTCGACCACCTGCATCAGGCTGGACCCGCCGACAAAGATCACCTTGTCGACCTGGTCCGGCGTAACCCCTGCCGTGACCAGCACCTCCGACGCCGCCGCGCCGATTTCATCCGCAAGCGGGAACAGCCGCGTTGTCATCCAGTCCGCAGGCAGGGGCAATGTGGCACCGGGCTTCAGCATCCCGACCTTGACCACAGGGTCGGTGACCCCCGGTGTGTTCGCCATGATCTTTCCCGCCTCTACGGCAAAGGCAAGATCATGGCCCAGTTCATCCTCCAGCACCTTGACCAGACGGCCCAGCCGCTTGGGATGTACCGCGAACCTCTCCAGCTCCGCCGCCGCCTTGCGGGTATCGGGGCCATAAAGAAACGGGATCTTGGCCCAGGTGGCCAGGTCATTGAAGATGGCGTTCGGCGCAATATGCGTGTCATCGCCAAAAGCATGGCGGATCGGACTGCCCATGCCCAGTTGCGGCATGACGCGCCCGATGCTGAGCGTGCGGTCGAAATCGGTGCCGCCGACGCGCACGCCGTGGCTGGCAAGAATGTCGATCTCTGCCGTGCCTTCCTGCCGGAACAGCGTGAAATCCGACGTGCCGCCGCCGATGTCCACGATCAACGCCAGGTCGCCGGGGGCCAGAACGTCGCGGTTTGCCAGTGCCGCCGCCTCCGGCTCGTTCATGAATTTCACGTCAGCAAAGCCCGCGCGGCGGTAGGCTTCTGTCAGGTCCACCAGCGCCCGCGCATCGCGTCTGGCATCAGCCGAATGAAACCGGACCGGCCGCCCGGAAAGCGCGCGGTCAAACATGGTGCCGGTTGCCACTTCGGCCCTTGATTTCACCTCCGCCAGAAACCGCGCGACGATGTCGACGAAATCCAGCCTCTCTCCCAACAGCATCCTGCTTTCGCGCATCAGCCTTGTGCCCAGCAGGCTTTTCAGCCCGCGCATATAGCGCCCTTCATCCCCCGCAAGCAGGGCCGCGCTCGCCTGTTCGCCAACCACCATCCGGCCCGCTTCGAAATCGAAAAACACCGCCGTCGGCAAGGTCTGCGCATCGGCCTCAAGTGGAATCAAATGCGGTCTGCCGTCTACAAGAATCCCGGCGGCAGAATTCGATGTGCCGAAATCTATACCCAATGTCGCTGACATGCCGTCGCCCGCCCCTGAATCAAAGGTCGCTGACTAGGCGTTTCGTGCATGAATGGCAATTGACCGATATAAGAACGCTGGCAAGAAGTCCGCGATTTGGCTACCTTTCGTCATAACCAATAGGGAGACCACCCATGTTCCACCTTCGCCACTTGCTGCTGGGCGTCAGCACCGCCGCCCTGATGGCAGGCGCGGCTGTTGCCAAGGACGACATCACCGTCGCGCTGCAACTTGAGCCGCCTCACCTTGACCCCACATCGGCCGCTGCCGGGGCAATCGATTCCGTGCTTTATTCCAACGTGTTCGAGGGGCTGACACGCTTCATGTCCGACGGCTCCGTCGTGCCGGGACTGGCGGAAAGCTGGGAAATTTCTGACGACGGGCTGACCTATACCTTCACGCTGCGCCAGGGCGTCACCTTTCACGATGGCACCACGATGGACGCGGAGGATGTGAAATTCAGCCTCGACCGCATCAATGCCGAAGACAGTGCCAATGCGCAAAAGGCGCTTTATTCAGCCATTTCAGAGGTCAATGTGATTGACCCCATGACCGTCGAGGTCAAGCTGAGCGAGCAGAACGGCAGCATGTTGTTCAACCTTGCCTGGGGTGATGCGGTGATCGTGGCACCAGAAAGCATCGACAACATCAAACAGCAGCCGATCGGGACCGGTGCCTTCAAGTTCGACAGCTGGACGCAGGGTGACAAGATCGAGCTGTCGAAGAGCCCCGATTACTGGGGCACGCCCGCGCTACTTGAATCCGCGACGTTCAAGTTCATCTCGGACCCCACCGCCGCCTTTGCCGCGATGATGGCCGAGGATGCGGATGTCTTTGCTGGCTTCCCGGCACCGGAGAACCTGCCGCAGTTCGAGGCCGATCCGCGTTTCCAGGTGATCGTCGGCTCCACCGAGGGTGAGACTATTCTCTCCACCAACAACACCCGCGCGCCCTTCGACAACGTGAAGGTGCGCGAGGCGATGGCCCATGCGATTGACCGGCAAGCGATCATCGACGGCGCGATGTTCGGCCTCGGCACGCCCATCGGCACCCATTTCGCCCCGCATAACCCGGCCTATGTCGATCTGACCTCAATGAGCGATTATGACCCGGAGAAAGCCAAGGCGCTTCTGGCAGAGGCGGGCTTTCCCGACGGGTTCGAAACCACGCTGCATCTGCCGCCCCCGTCCTATGCCCGGCGCGGAGGAGAGATCATCGCGGCGCAGCTGGCCGAAGTGGGCATCAAGGCCGAGATCACCAATGTTGAATGGGCGCAGTGGCTTGAAACAGTCTTCAAGGGCAAGGACTTTGGCCTGACCATCGTCAGCCATACTGAGCCGATGGACATCGGGATCTATGCCAACCCGGACTACTATTTCCAGTACGACAACGCCGATCTGCAAGCGCTGATGACAGAGCTGAACCGTACCACGGACCCCGACAAACGGGCGCAGATGCTGGGTGATGCACAGCGCATGATCTCGGAGGATTACGTCAATGGCTACCTGTTCCAGCTTGCCCTGCCGACAGTGGCCAAGGCCGGCATCGAAGGCCTGTGGGAAAATGCGCCCACACAAGCGACCGATCTGACGGCTGTTCACTGGACCGAATGATCTGACGGTAAAGCTGAAGGCCCCTGCATCTGCGGGGGCCTTTTTCGTACCCCGCACCATGATGCGCACAAATCATCCTCAATCGACGATGAAAATGCCCGTGCTCTTCGACTTGTGCTCGGGTTCGACGTGAATGGTGATCTGCGCTTCGCCCAGTTCGGCCCGCAGCCTGTTCTCCACCCGGTCGCAAATCTCATGCGCCTCAAAAACAGAGGTCTCTCCCGGCACCACGAGATGAAAATCAATAAAGGTGATCGCGCCTGCGTGCCTTGTGCGCAAGTCGTGCGCCTGGGTCGCACCGCCCGCTTCGGTGGCGATGATTTCCCTGATCTGGTCCAGCTCCGTCTCCGGCACCGCCTCGTCCATCAGACCGCTTAGCGATTCCTTGACCACCTTCGAGCCGGACCAGAGGATGTTCAGCGCCACGACCACGGCCATCAAAGGGTCAAGCACCCAAAGGCCGGTGGCAAAGGCCAGCAGTATTCCGAATGCGACGCCGAATGAGGTAAAGACATCGGTGAACAGATGTCTGCCATCCGCGACCAGCGCCGGCGATTTGTACCGACGCCCCCGCGTCACCAGCAGCCATGCCCAGACACCGTTAAGCGCGGTGGCGGCAAGATTGATCACCAGCCCTTCAATCGGCGCATTCAGCGCGCGGGGGGATGCAAAGGCACCAACGGCCTGGTTCAGGATGATCAGGGCGGCGACAATAATCATCACCCCCTCCAGCACCGCGCTGAAGAATTCGGCCTTGTGATGGCCAAAGGGGTGGTTCGAATCCGGAGGCCGCGCTGCGATCCGTATCGCGATCAATGCCGCAATGGCCGTGGCCACGTTCACGGTGCTTTCCAGAGCATCGGAAAACAGCGCGACAGACCCGGTGACCCAATAGGCAACCACCTTGAGCAGCAAGACGACAATGCCGATTGCAATACTGCCTGTGGCCAGTTTCATCGTAGGGCTCATCGCGCGGTCTCTTGTGTCTACATGTCGCAGGGTGCGACGGATCAGGTCAGGGCTTCAACCATAACGAACAGGCCCGCCATTGCGGCCGCCCCGCCCAGCGCGGACAGGACCATCCAGCGTTTGCGCGGCGGGCGCACAATCGTCGTCTCGTTGCTCTGCCGCAAGAGCGCCGCTTCCACCAGCCCCGGCAACCGTGGCCCGAACCGCGCCAGCACCTGCGCCGTGCTGGCAAGATCGCTGAGCAGCGCCCTCGGGCCGATGGATTTGGAAATGTAATTGGTCACAATCGGGCTTGCCACTTCCCAGATGTTGATATGCGGGTTCAACGACCGCGCAACGCCTTCGACCACCACCATTGTCCGTTGCAGCAGGATCAGTTCGGTCCGTGTTTCCATTCCGAACCGCTCCGTCACTTCGAAAAGATAGGTCAGCAAACGCGCCATGGAAATCCGCGTGGCGTCCATGCCAAAGATCGGCTCGCCCACTGCGCGCAGGGCGCGGGCGAATTCGTCAACATCCTTGTCGGCAGGCACATATCCCGCTTCGAAATGGACCTTGGCCACCCGTAAGTAATCGCGCCGGATGAACCCATAAAGGATCTCGGCATAGACGCGGCGGGTATAGGCGTCGATATGCCCCATGATCCCGAAATCATAGGCAATGATGTCACCGTTCGGGGCCACCTTGAGGTTTCCCTGATGCATATCGGCGTGGAAAAAGCCGTCGCGCAGCGCATGGTTCAGGAACAATTGCAGTACCCGGTTGCTCAGCGCCACCCTGTCATGGCCAGCGGCATCAATGGCATCATTGTCGCCCATCGACACACCATCGGCCCATCCCAGGGTCATGACCCGGCGCGCTGAAAGGTTCCACTTGATTGCGGGCAGCTGGAAACCTTCATCATTCTTGGTGTTGGCGGCGAACTCCGACGCGGCGGCGCTTTCCAGCCTCAGGTCCAGCTCACCCCGCACCACGCCATCGAAATGTTCGATCACATCCATCGGACGCAGACGCCGCGAACCGGGAGAGAACATTTCAACCATGCGGGCCGCCAGATAGAAGGCATCCACATCCTTGCGGAAAGCGCGTTCGATATTCGGGCGCAGCACCTTCACCGCAACCTGCTCGCCGGTGCCCGCCAATGTCGCCTTGTGCACCTGCGCAATGGAGGCCGCGGCCACCGGCTCGCTGAACTCTGAAAACAGATCGGTCACCGGCTCGCCCAGTTCACGCTCTACTTCGGCCTTGGCCTCTTCGATGGAAAAGGGCGGCAGCTTGTCTTGCAACACGCGCAACTGCACCGCCAGTTCATCGCCCACCACATCGGGACGGGTGGACAGGACCTGCCCGAACTTGATGTAGGCTGGTCCCAGTGCCGTCAGTGCGCGGGTCGCGGGCGGCATCGACGGATCGCCCTTGTAGCCCAGCCATTTGAACGGCAGGCCCAGCGCACGGGCCACAAACCGCAGGGTCGGGGTCGCCTCGAAGGCATCCAGCACAAGGTTCATCGCACCTGTCCGCTCAAGCGTGGCACCGGTCCGGATCAACCGCCATATGTTATGGGGTCCCCGCACCTACAGCTTCCAGCCGGAATGTAGGGCAGCAATGCCCATGGTCAGGTTCCGATACTTGGCCTGCTCGAATCCCGCCGCGCGGAGCATGTCCAGAAACGTCTCCTGGTCCGGGAAATTGCGGATCGATTCCACCAGGTACTGATAGCTGTCGCGATCATTGGCGATCACCTGCCCCATGCGCGGAATCACGTTGAAACTGTAAAGGTCATAGGCCTTTTGCATCATCGGGTTGGGCAGTTGGCTGAATTCCAGCACCATCAACCGCCCGCCGGGGCGCAGCACGCGGTACGCCTCGTTCAGCGCCTCTTGCGGGCGCGTCACGTTCCGAATGCCAAAGCTGATGGTATAGACGTCAAAGCTGTTGTCATCGAACGGCAGGTTCATCGCATCGCCGACAACCCAGTCCAGACTATCGGCCATCTGCTCCGCCTCGGCGCGCTTGCGACCCTCGACCAGCATCCCTTCGGTCAGGTCGCAGACGGTGGCATGTCCCTGCCCTGCGCGCTTGAGGAATTTGAACGACACATCGCCCGTGCCACCTGCCACGTCCAGCAGCCGCTGGCCCGCACGCGGGGCAAGCCAATCCATCATCGCCTCTTTCCAGACGCGGTGGATGCCCATGCTCATCACATCGTTCATGATGTCATATTTGTTCGCCACATCGGAAAACAGGCTGCGGACCATACCGGCCTTATCATCTTCGCGCACTGTCTGTGCGCCGAAATGCGTGGTCTTGTCTGTCATCATCAACGTCCCGATATTGTCTAGGCGGAGATATAGCCTAGACACGCCGGATACAAACCGCCAATTGCCGCAGGCCCCGACAGCCCGCGAAAAGGAGGCCAGATGCCAGAACTGCCCGAAGTCGAAACCGTCCGCCGTGGCCTGACCCCGGCGATGGAAGGCGCAGTGATCGAGCGGGCCGAGGTCAACCGCCCCGATCTGCGCTGGCCGTTCCCCGCCGGAATGGCCGAAAGACTGACAGGGCAAAAGGTCGAACGCCTGCGCCGCCGGTCTAAATACATCCTTGCCGATCTTGAATCAGGGGAATCGCTGCTGATTCACCTCGGGATGTCGGGCCGCATGCTGGTTTCCGGTGACCCTTTGGGCCAATTCGTCCACAATCATCCCGCGCCCGAAAAACATGACCATGTGGTGCTGCACATGGCCAATGGTGCGCGGATCACCTTCAACGACCCGCGCCGATTTGGCGCGATGGACCTGATGCAGACCGCCCATGCCGATCAGCACAAGTTGCTGGCCCAGCTGGGGCCGGAGCCTCTGGGCAATGCCTTCAACGAGGCGCATCTGATTGCCGCGCTCAAGGGGCGCAACACGCCAATCAAATCGGCGCTGCTGGATCAACGCATTGTTGCGGGGCTGGGAAATATCTATGTCTGCGAAGCGCTTTACCGCGCCCGCATCCATCCCGCGCGCAAGGCTGGCCGCATCTCTGCCGCACGGGTTGCCACCCTTGTGCCGATCATCCGCAACGTGCTGTCAGAGGCGATAGAGGCCGGCGGATCGTCCCTGCGTGACTTCCGACAGGCAGATGGCGAACTGGGGTACTTCCAACATAATTTCGATGTTTACGGTCGCGAAAACGCCCCCTGTCGCACCGCAGGGTGCGGCCATGTCATAAGACGCATCGTGCAGTCAGGACGCTCTTCGTTCTATTGCGGTGAATGTCAAAGATAGCTTGAAACGTATTTTGCCCGTGTTATGCGTGGCGATCTGAGCGCAACGATAGAGAGACTCTCTGATGGCATACGAAACGATCATCGTGGATGTGGAAAACCATGTGGCGCTTGTCACGCTGAACAGGCCTGATGCCCTGAACGCGTTGAACGATGTCCTGATGTCCGAGCTTGCCAGCGCGCTGAAGGGTGCGCAAGAAAATGAAAAGGTCCGCTGCATCATCATCACCGGCTCGGAAAAGGCATTCGCCGCCGGTGCCGATATCGCGATGATGCGCGACAAGACTTTCGTGGAGGCCTTTACCGGCGATCTTTTCACCCCCGAAACCGACCAGATCATGCGCGTGCGCAAGCCCATCATCGCTGCCGTCTCCGGCTATGCGCTGGGTGGCGGCTGCGAACTGGCGATGATGTGCGATTTCATCATCTGCTCCGAGACCGCGAAATTCGGCCAGCCCGAGATCAACCTTGGCGTCGTTGCGGGTATTGGCGGCACTCAGCGGCTGACCCGCCTTGTCGGCAAATCCAAGGCGATGGACATGAACCTGACCGGCCGCTTCATGGATGCCGAAGAGGCGGAGCGGTCGGGCCTCGTCTCGCGGGTCGTCCCCGTAAAGAAGCTGATGGAAGAAGCCATGGGCGCCGCGGCAAAGATCGCCGAGAAATCCATGGTCTCCGTCATGGTGGTCAAGGAGGCGGTCAACCGCGCCTATGAAGTACCACTGCGAGAAGGTCTGTTGTTTGAACGCCGGGTGTTCCATTCGCTGTTTGCGACCGAGGACCAGAAAGAGGGCATGTCCGCCTTCCTTGAAAAGCGCGAAGCACAGTTCCGGGACAAGTAAGGCCGTTGTGCACCGGAGGCGCACCAACCGGTGCACGCCACTGCCGTCGATGAAACGCCGCGCCGCCATTGCGGCCTGACGATCCACGCGGCTTTACAACCTGCTGCATTTCCCGCTATAGGCCGCTCCATACATGCGCGTGCAGCCCGCTCTGGCTAGAATCACCTTCCCGGTACATCCGGCACGGGTTTGGCGTCACGCGCCTTGAACCGAAATTGAAAAACCCGAAGGCTGATCCTCATGGCAAACACAGAACAATCCAAAAAGCGCGCACGTCAGAACGAAAAGCGTTTCCAGATCAACAAGGCGCGTCGTTCGCGCATCCGCACCTACCTGCGCAAGGTCGAAGAAGCGATCGCTTCCGGCGACAAGACCGCAGCAGCCGAAGCCCTGAAAACAGCGCAGCCCGAGCTGATGCGCGGTGTGACAAAGGGTGTGTTTCATAAAAACACCGCATCGCGAAAAATGTCGCGCCTGGCAGCACGGGTCAAATCGCTGGCTTGATTTTCAGGGTTCACGCAACCCGAATCGACTATCTGCTTGAATCAAAAGGCGTCGCTTAGCGGCGCCTTTTTTCGCATTTGAGGTCTCAAAAAACCGACATAGATTCTTTCCTGACAAAAAAGTGAGTCAAGTCGGAAGATATGTTGAAGCGCGGCCTCTGTCCTTGCTACCTACATAGAGCGATTCATTTCGCGTGGGGGGACAGGCCCTGTAAATAGGCACTTTCGGTTTCGGATAGTATCTATTTTGGGACGCGGGTGGATGTGGTTTGGTCACGTCACACCCGTATTGTGAATGCTGCTGCTAGCGCGTTTACCCTGTCCGTTTTGATACGGACGGCTTTTGCCAAGACCGATGCACCTGGGTGCATCGATTGGCAAAATCCTTGTTTGAAAGGTCCAGAGGCTTGGGTCGGTTTCCGCTTGGGACCGGACAGTCGATCTGTGTTCTGGATTGTGTGGTGCCGGACTGCTCTGGCGCTTGTTAGAAACCTGACTGGGGACGAGTTAGATAAAATGACGCAGGATCAATGGGGCGAGATCAGACAACGGCTGCTGAAAACAGTTGGACAGAACAACTTCACGACATGGATTGAACCAATGGTTGCGGGCAAGGTGGCCAGCGGAATCGCGACATTACATGTCCCGACAAACTTCTTCGGCAACTACGTCAGTCAGAACTTCTCGGACCTGATCCTGCATGAGATCAACGCAGAGGGCATCGAGGTTTCCCGCCTGAATTTCGCGTTGCAGCCCCGCGTTGCCAATGAAACCGCCAAACCGTCCGACACGCCCCGCAAGCCCGTTGTTGCCCCCACGAACGGCGCGACCAGCGTCATGGCCACCGCCCCGCTCGACCCTCGGTTCAGCTTTGACAATTTTGTCGTCGGCAAACCCAACGAACTGGCCCATGCGGCAGCCAAGCGGGTGGCCGAAGGCGGCCCCGTCACTTTCAACCCTCTGTTCCTCTATGGTGGCGTCGGCCTGGGCAAGACCCACCTGATGCATGCCATCGCCCGTGAACTGGCCGAGCGGAAGCCGCAGATGAATGTCCTTTATCTGTCTGCCGAACAGTTCATGTATCGCTTTGTGCAGGCGCTGCGCGACCGCAAGATGATGGATTTCAAGGAAATCTTTCGCTCCGTCGATGTGCTGATGGTTGATGACGTCCAGTTCATCGCGGGCAAGGACAGCACCCAGGAAGAGTTCTTTCACACCTTCAATGCGCTTGTGGATCAGCGCAAACAGATCATCATCTCCGCCGACCGTGCGCCTGGAGAGATCAAGGACCTGGAAGACCGCGTGAAATCCCGGCTGCAATGCGGTCTGGTGGTCGACCTGCATCCCACAGACTACGAACTGCGGCTGGGCATCCTGCAAAGCAAGGTCGAAGGGCAGCGCGAGAACTATCCCGACCTTGAGGTCGAGGATGGCGTGCTTGAATTCCTCGCGCACCGGATCACCTCCAACGTGCGGGTCCTTGAGGGTGCCCTGACACGTCTGTTCGCCTTCGGCTCCCTTGTGGGCCGCGAGATCAACATGGAACTGACCCAGGATTGTCTGGTCGATGTGCTGCGCGATTCCGAACGCAAGATTTCGGTCGAGGAGATTCAGCGCAAGGTGTCGGAGCACTACAACATCCGGCTGAGCGACATGATCGGCCCGAAGCGGCTGCGCAGCTATGCCCGCCCACGCCAGGTGGCGATGTACCTGTGCAAACTGATGACCAGCCGCTCCTTGCCAGAGATCGGGCGTCGGTTTGGCGGGCGCGACCATACCACCGTCATGCACGGTGTCCGCAGGATCGAAGAACTGAAAACGACGGATGACCAGATCGCCGAAGATCTGCAATTGCTGCGCCGCGCGCTGGAGTCCTGATCGCGGTATCAATGTCACGGCTGTCAGGTGATTGAGGGGCCCTTGCGGCCCCTCTTGCATTTGGTCCGCCAAAGCATGAAAAGTCTTGTTAAAACGAGGGAACCGGGTAGTTTGCCCCTCCCGACGGGTCTGACGGAGAAGCCATCATGAAATTCAGCATCGAACGTGCCGCATTGCTCAAGGCGGTCAGCCAGGCCCAGTCTGTCGTCGAACGGCGCAACACCATTCCGATCCTCGCCAACGTGTTGATCGAGGCCGAAGGCAGCGATGTATCCTTTCGCGCCACTGATCTGGACATCGAAGTCGTGGACAAGGTGGGCGCACAGGTGGAACGCGCCGGAGCCACAACGGTTTCGGCAACCCTGCTGCATGAAATCGTCCGCAAACTGCCCGATGGTGCCCTGATCAACCTGACCGCAGACACCGCAGCCGGGCGTCTGACGGTCGAGGCGGGCCGCTCGAACTTCAGCCTCGCAACCCTGCCCCGCGAGGATTTTCCGGTGATGGCGTCATCTGAGTACGCTTCAAACTTCAGCGCGCCCGCCCCCGTGCTGCGCCGCCTTTTCGACAAGTCGAAATTCGCCATCTCCACCGAAGAAACCCGGTACTATCTGAACGGCGTCTACATGCATATCGCCGAGGGCGATGGCGGCAAGATGCTGCGCTGCGTGGCGACTGATGGTCACCGGCTGGCCCGCATCGACGCCGATCTGCCCGATGGCGCAGCGGAAATGCCAGGCGTCATCGTGCCGCGCAAGACAGTGGGCGAGTTGCGCAAGCTGCTGGAAGACGACGACATGAAAATCGCCGTCTCCGTCTCCGAGACCAAGATCCGCTTTGCCACGCCGGAGATTACCCTGACGTCCAAGGTCATCGACGGCACTTTCCCCGACTATACCCGTGTGATCCCGCAGGGGAACACCCGCAAGATGGAAGTGGACGCCGCCGAATTCGCCCAGGCCGTGGACCGTGTCGCCACTGTCAGCTCGGAACGTTCCCGCGCGGTCAAATTGCAACTGGACGAGGATCGGCTGATCCTTTCGGTGAATGCACCCGACAGCGGGGCCGCTGAAGAGGAGCTTGCCGTGGCTTACGGCGATGAGCGGCTGGAAATCGGGTTCAACGCGAAATACCTGCTGGAAATCGCAAGTCAGGTGGACCGCGAGAATGCCGTGTTCCTGTTCAACTCTTCCGGCGATCCGACCCTGATGCGTGAAGGCAATGATATGTCTGCCGTTTATGTCGTCATGCCGATGCGTGTGTGACGCGGCGGAGTTTTCGAAAACTCCGGACCGATTTTTTCGAAAAAATCGGCGCTGAGCCATGACCGGACTGTCCCTTTCCAGGCTCACCCTGTCCCATTTCAGGTCGCACAGGCGTACCGTCATCGACTGCGATGCGCGCCCCGTCGCCCTGCATGGCCCGAATGGCGCGGGCAAGACGAACATCCTCGAAGCGGTGTCGCTGTTCTCACCGGGGCGCGGGTTGCGCCGCTCCAGCGCGCAGGACATGACCCGCCGACCCGAGGCGCTGGGTTGGAAGGTCACCGGCATCCTGCACGCTGGGCAGCAGGCGCATGAGGTCGAAATCTGGTCCGAAGACGGTGCCGCGCGCCAGACCCGGATAGATGCCAAGGCCACCGCCCAGAACACGCTGGGCCGGATCGCGCGGGTGCTTTGGCTGGTCCCGGCGATGGACAGGCTCTGGATCGAAGGTGCCGACGGCCGCAGGCGGTTCCTGGATCGTATGACGCTCAGCTTCCTGCCGGACCACGCAGACCAGACTCTGCGCTATGAAAAGGCAATGCGCGAACGCAACCGGCTGCTCAAGGACATGGTGCGGGAACCTTCGTGGTATCTCGCCCTGGAAAACGCCATGGCCGAAGCCGGTGCCGCGATCCACGCCAACAGGCTGAATGCGCTGCAGGCCATCGCGCAGGCGCAGGAACAGGCCGAAACCGCATTTCCCACCGCCACGCTGGAATTACAATGCGACATGCCCGACACCGCAGAGGGCCTGCGCGAGGCATTGGCTGAGAACCGGATGCGCGATCTTACCGCTGGGCGCACCCTGATCGGTCCCCACCGCGCCGATCTGCACGGCGTCTATGCAGCCAAGGATGTCCCGGCCAGGGATTGCTCCACCGGGGAACAGAAAGCACTGCTTGTCTCACTCATACTCGCCAATGCCCGCGCCCTCACCGCCGACTTCGGCGCGCCGCCCCTGCTTCTGCTGGACGAGGTCGCAGCCCACCTGGATACATCTCGCCAAGCGGCCCTTTACGACGAGATCACCGCGCTGGGGGCGCAGGCCTGGATGACCGGAACCGGTGTGGAGTTATTCACGGAGCTTGGCGACCGCGCACAGATCCTGGAGGTGACAGAGAACGACGGTGTGTCGGCGGTCAGGAGGCCGGGATGACCATCCCTTATTACGATCTTCTGCTTTATGCCGGTGCGATGGTGGCGCTGTTTGTCACGCCCGGCCCGGTCATGGTGGCAATGATGGCACGGGCGATGTCTGGTGGCTTTCGCGCGGCCTGGCCGCTGGCCCTGGGTGTGTCGATCGGCGATCTGCTTTGGCCGCTGGTGGCTGCACTGGGGATCACCTGGTTTCTGTCGGTGTTCGATGTCTTCATGGTTGTCCTGCGCGCTGTGGCGTGTCTTGTCTTTCTGGCGATGGGCGTCCTGCTGATCCGCCATCGGGATGCGGCACCGGACCGCGACAACCGCCTGACCCGACCCGGCATGTGGGCCGGATTCATCGCCGGGGTCATCGCGATCCTGGGCAATCCGAAGGCGGTGCTCTTCTACGTCGGTGTCCTGCCCGGCTTCTTCGACCTGCGCAATGTCACCTGGCAGGACCTGACCGCAATCGTCGCGATTTCGGTCGTCGTGCCCCTGGTCGGCAACCTGATCCTGGCCGCTTTCGTCAGTCATATCCGAAGCCTTCTGACCAATCCCCGCATCCTGCGCCGGATCAACATGGTATCCGGTGCGCTGCTGATCTGCGTAGGGCTTTTGATCCCGTTGATCTGACACAAAATCTTGTGTCAGGCGCGTGACATTCTTCCTTGAAAACACTATAAATCGGGCAAAAGAAAAAGGTTTTCCTGAATGTCCGAGACTGAGCAGATGCCGGAAGAATACGGCGCGAATTCCATCAAGGTTCTCAAAGGCTTGGAGGCGGTTCGAAAGCGTCCCGGCATGTACATCGGTGACACCGATGACGGCTCTGGCCTGCACCATATGGTCTATGAGGTCGTGGACAACGGCATTGACGAGGCGCTGGCCGGTCACGCGGACGCCGTGACCGTCACGATCCACGACGATTCCTCGGTTTCCGTCAGCGACAATGGCCGTGGCATTCCCGTCGGCATCCACGAGGAAGAAGGCGTTTCCGCCGCCGAGGTCATCATGACCCAGCTGCACGCAGGCGGGAAGTTCGACAGCAACAGCTACAAGGTTTCTGGCGGCCTGCACGGCGTGGGTGTGTCGGTGGTCAACGCGCTTTCCGACTGGCTGGAACTGCGTATCTGGCGCGAAGGCAAGGAACACGTCGCCCGGTTCGAGGGCGGCTTTACCACCGAACATCTCAGCGTGGTCGGCCCGACCGACCGCACCGGCACCGAAGTCCGGTTCATGGCTTCTACCAACACGTTCTCGAACCTCGAATACAGTTTTGAAACGCTGGAAAAACGCCTGCGCGAACTGGCGTTTCTGAACTCCGGCGTGCGGATCATCCTGCGTGATGAACGGCCTGTGGAAACCCTGCAAACGGAATTGTTCTACGAAGGCGGCGTGAAGGAGTTCGTGAAATATCTTGACCGGCACAAGTCGTCTGTCATGCCCGAACCGATCTTCATCACCGGCGAAAAGGACGACATCGGCGTCGAAGTCGCGATGTGGTGGAACGACAGCTATCACGAGAACGTCCTGCCCTTTACCAACAATATTCCGCAGCGCGATGGGGGCACCCATATGGCCGGCTTTCGCGGCGCGCTGACCCGGACCATCAACAACTATGCCCAGTCCAGTGGCATCGCGAAAAAGGAGAAGATCAACTTCACGGGTGACGACGCCCGCGAGGGGCTGACCTGCGTGCTGTCCGTCAAGGTGCCGGACCCCAAGTTCAGCAGCCAGACCAAGGACAAGCTGGTCTCTTCCGAAGTGCGCCCCGCCGTCGAAGGGCTGGTGAACGAAAAGCTGGCTGAGTGGTTCGAAGAGAACCCGAATGAGGCCAAGATCGTCGTGGGCAAGATCATCGAGGCTGCCCATGCCCGCGAGGCAGCGCGCAAGGCCCGTGACCTCACCCGTCGCAAGACCGCGATGGACGTGAACTTTCTTGCCGGAAAGCTCAAGGACTGCTCTGAAAAAGATCCGTCAAAAACCGAAGTCTTCCTGGTGGAAGGTGACAGCGCTGGCGGATCGGCCCAGACCGGCCGCGACCGCCAGACACAGGCGATTCTGCCGCTCAAGGGCAAGATCCTCAACGTGGAGCGTGCGCGTTTCGACCGGATGCTGGGCAGTCAGGAGATCGGCAACCTGGTCATGGCGCTGGGCACCGGGATCGGACGGGATGAATTCAACCTCAGC
Organism: Sulfitobacter sp. EhC04; assembly: GCF_001650875.1. Taxonomy (GTDB): domain Bacteria; phylum Pseudomonadota; class Alphaproteobacteria; order Rhodobacterales; family Rhodobacteraceae; genus Sulfitobacter. Next base: position 186,568 of record NZ_LXYI01000089.1, on the reverse strand, counting down.
AAGCTGCGCTACCACAAGATCGTCATCATGACCGACGCCGACGTGGACGGCGCGCACATCCGCACCCTGCTGCTGACGTTCTTCTACCGGCAAATGCCCGAATTGATCGAGCATGGCCATCTCTACATCGCGCAGCCGCCGCTTTACAAAGTGTCGCGCGGCAAGTCCGAGGTTTACCTCAAGGATCAGGCCGCAATGGAAGAATATCTGATTGAACAGGGTATCGACGGGGCCATGCTGCGCCAGGGCAACGGCGAGGAAATCACCGGCCAGGACCTTGCGCGGGTTGTCGATCTCGCGCGCCAGATGCGCCGCGTGCTCGAAGCATTTCCAACCCACTATCCCCGCCACATCGTGGAACAGGCCGCCATCGCCGGTGCCTTTGTCCCCGGCGCGGTGGACCGCGACCTGCAAGGGGTGGCGGACAAGGTTGCCAAACGCCTCGACCTGATCGCGCTGGAATACGAGCGTGGCTGGCAAGGCCGCATCACGCAGGATCACGGCATCAAACTGGCCCGTATCCTGCGTGGCGTCGAAGAGGTGCGTACCCTGGACGGCAAGATGCTCCGCTCCGGCGAGGCCAGGAAGTCCGGGACCTTCACCGAACACCTGCAAGATGTCTATGACCTGCCCGCGACACTGGTGCGCAAGGACCGCTCGCAACTGATCCATGGCCCCATGGACCTGCTGGAAGCCATTCTGGCCGAGGGGGAAAAGGGCCTGTCCCTGCAACGCTACAAGGGTCTGGGCGAAATGAACCCCGATCAGCTTTGGGAAACCACGCTGGACCCGGAAGCCCGCACCCTTCTGCGCGTCAAGGTCCAGGATATGGCAGAGGCCGACGATCTCTTTACCAAGCTGATGGGCGACGTTGTCGAACCCCGCCGGGAGTTCATCCAGCAAAACGCGCTGAGCGTCGAAAACCTCGACTTCTGAGGCGATGTCAGGGGAACGACACCTGCCGTGACCCTGACAACCGTTCTTTACCTTGTGGCCGGGGCCGCTTGCGGCGGCTTCATCAATGGCCTGTCCGGCACCGGAACCGCGCTCTTTGCGCTTGGCTTTTTCCTGATCGTTCTGGACCCGGTGACAGCGGTGGCCATCGTCGCGCTGATGTCGATCCTCGCAGGCCTTCAAGGCCTGTGGATCGTCCGTCGCGAAATTCTGGCCAATCCGGCCCGCCTGCTCCGCTTCCTTGTTCCGGGCCTGATCGGCGTCCCGGTCGGCCTGCTGACCCTGCATGCGATCGACGCGCGCACCCTGCGGATCGGCATCGGCTTCTTCCTTGTCCTTTATGGCAGCTACTTCAGCTTTCGTCGCGCCCTGCCCCGCTTGGAACGGCGCACTCCGATTCTGGACAGCCTCGTCGGGTTGATCGGCGGCGTCATGGGTGGTGCGGCCTCCGTCTCCGGGGCAATCCCGGTCATGTGGTTGTCGCTCAGACCCTGGCCGAGGGCAGAGACCCGTGCCGTATTGCAACCCTTCAACGTCGCGGTGCTGGGCACGACCGTCACTCTGTTGGCCCTGCGCGGCACCTATGACACCGACGCCTTGCGCGCACTTGCGGTCATTGTCCCTGTCGGCCTGATCGGTGCGCAGATCGGTATCTTTGTTTTCCGGCGTATCAGCGACAACATGTTCCGCCGCCTGCTGATCGGTCTTACCTTGCTTGTCGGCATCGGCATCCTGATACAGGAATTGGCAAAACAATAGACCGGTTGCCGGTGCAGGGGGCAGACATGCTGACACTTTACTTCTCGAAAGGCTCTTCGGCGCTTGCCGCGCATATCCTGCTGCACGAGGTCGGCGCGTCTTTTGAATCATGCGAAGTGCCCATCGCCTCGGGTGCGCAGAAAGCCCCGGAATACATTGCGATCAACCCCAAGGGCCGCCTGCCCGCCCTGCGGACTGGCGCGGGCATCATCACTGAAAACCCCGCGATCCTCGAATTCATTGCCGCACAACACCCAAAGGCCGGGCTACTGCCTGAAACGACATTCCAACAGGCGCAGGCCCGATCGCTCTGCGCCTATCTGTGCTCCACCGTTCATGTGGCCTTTGCCCATGGTAAACGCGCGGCCCGCTGGGCTGACGACCCCGCCGCACAAAAGGCCATGCAGGCCAGGGTGCGCCCGAACCTTCTTGATTGCGCGGAAATGCTGGAACAGAATCTGATGCAAGGGGAATGGGCGCTGGGCGACCACTACAGCTATTGCGACCCCTACCTGTTTCTGGTGGGCCGCTGGATGGCGGCACATGACCTGAGCCTCGATCCCTTCCCGGCGCTGGAAACCCACGCCCAAGCCATGTTGCGACGTCCCGCCACTCAAATTGCGCTGGAAGCGCATGGCCTGAGTTAACGAGTCGAAACCAAATATGTTACTGAATTTTGCACATCAAGATCATCAAGTAACATTTACCTTGTCCCGAATCGCAACCAGAGTTAAAATCAACCAAAGAGGAGAACTACATGCAGGCTTTCATCTGCGACGCGCAACGCACGGCAATTGGCCGCTTCGGTGGTGCGCTGGCATCCGTCCGCGCTGACGATCTGGCAGCGGCCCCCATCGCGGCACTTATGGCGCGCAATCCGGATGTGGATTGGTCGCGTGTCGATGACGTGATCATGGGCTGCGCCAACCAGGCCGGCGAAGACAACCGAAATGTCGCGCGGATGGCCGCGCTGCTGGCAGGCCTGCCCGTTGACGTGCCGGGCGCAACCATCAACCGGCTCTGCGCCTCTGGCATGGATGCAGTGGGTTCTGCCGCACGTGCAATCCGCGCAGGCGACATCGACCTTGCCATCGCCGGTGGCGTCGAAAGCATGACGCGCGCACCCTTCGTGATGCCCAAGGCCGAAACCGCCTTTTCGCGCAGCAACGCTGTCTATGACACGACCATCGGCTGGCGCTTCATAAACCCGAAGATGAAGTCGCAGTACGGCGTCGATTCGATGCCCGAAACCGGCGACAATGTCGCCACTGACCACGATGTCAGCCGCGCCGACCAGGATGCCTTTGCCCTGCGCAGCCAGGAACGCTGGGCTGCTGCGGATGCCGCGGGCGTCTTTGCCGATGAAATCACGCCGGTCACGATCCCCCGGCGCAAGGGTGACCCGATCATCGTGGACCGCGACGAACATCCGCGCCCCCAGACCACTGCTGAAGCGCTGGGCAAACTGCGCGCCATCAACGGGCCGGACCTGACCGTGACCGCCGGGAACGCCTCTGGCGTGAATGACGGTGCGGCGGCGCTGCTGATCGCTTCCGAACAGGCCGCCCGCGATCATAACCTGACGCCCATCGCCCGCGTGGTCGCCATGTCAGCCGCCGGTGTGGAACCGCGCGTCATGGGCATCGGCCCGATCCCCGCCTGTAACAAGGTGCTGGCCCGCGCTGGTCTGACCATTGACCAGATGGATGTGATCGAGTTGAACGAGGCATTTGCCTCCCAGGGGCTCGCCACCCTGCGCGCCCTTGGCGTGGCGGATGACGCACCTCATGTGAACGCCAATGGAGGGGCCATTGCCATCGGGCACCCCCTGGGTATGTCCGGTGCACGCCTTGTGATGACTGCTGCCTTGCAACTGAAACGCACAGGCGGACGTTATGCCTTGTGTACCATGTGTGTGGGCGTTGGACAGGGCGTCGCCCTTATCCTTGAACGCACAAGCTGAATGTTAACCTGAAAGGACGGATTCAATGTATGCACAGATGATCAAGTCTACCGGTGAAGGCGTCAAATCACTTGACGATATGGAACCGGAAGAACGCGCCTTTCAGGAACGCATCAACGCGGGCGGCAAGATCGAGCCGAAGGATTGGATGCCGGAAGGCTACCGCAAGAACCTGATCCGCCAAATCGGTCAGCACGCCCATTCCGAAATCGTTGGCCAGTTGCCCGAGGGCAACTGGATCACCCGTGCGCCGACGCTAGAGCGCAAGGCGATCCTGCTGGCCAAGGTGCAGGACGAGGCAGGCCATGGTCTGTACCTCTATTGCGCGGCGGAAACGCTGGGCGTGACCCGTGACCAGATGACCCGTGACCTGTTGTCGGGAAAGATGAAATACTCTTCCATCTTCAACTATCCAACGCTGACATGGGCCGACATGGGGGCTGTCGGCTGGCTGGTTGACGGTGCCGCGATTATGAACCAGGTGCCGCTGCAGCGCACGTCCTACGGGCCTTACGCCCGCGCGATGGTGCGGATCTGCAAGGAGGAATCCTTTCACCAGCGCCAGGGTTTCGACATCATGATGAAGATGGCCAAGGGCACCGAAGCGCAGCGCAAGATGGCACAGGATGCGCTGAACCGGTTCTGGTATCCGTCGCTGATGATGTTCGGCCCCTCGGATGCGGAATCGGTGCATTCCGCGCAATCCATGGCCTGGAAGATCAAGATGAACTCCAACGACGAACTGCGCCAGAAATTCGTCGATCAGACTGCACCGCAGGCCGAATACCTTGGCCTTACGGTTCCCGATGAGAACCTGAAGTTCAACGAAGAAACCGGGCATTACGAATTCTCCGAACCCGACTGGGACGAATTCTTTGACGTGCTCAAGGGCAATGGCCCCTGCAACACCGAACGGCTGGAAGCCCGCAACCGCGCCTGGGACGAAGGCCGCTGGGTCCGCGAAGGACTGCTGGCCCATGCCGAAAAGAAACGCAAAACCGCAATCGCGGCGGAGTGATCAATTCCTTCAAAGGAATTGACCAAAAGTTTTCAAAACTTTTGCCCCCGCCCCTGACAGGAGGATGCCCAGATGAGCAGCCCTGAATCCAGTCCCTATTCCGACACAGACGCTGCGCCGCACGGCAAGGCGCGGGCGACCGAATGGCCGCTTTGGGAGATCTTCATCCGCGGCCAGCACGGGTTAAGCCATCGCCATGTGGGCAGCCTGCATGCCGCCGATGCCGAGGGCGCGATCAAGAATGCGCGCGACGTCTACACGCGCCGCAACGAGGGCGTCAGCATCTGGGCAGTCCCGGCCAGCGCCATTGCCGCCTCTTCCCCGGAAGAGAAAGGCGCGCTTTATGAACCGGCGAATGACAAGGTCTATCGCCACCCGACATTCTTTGACATTCCAGACGAAGTGGGGGCGATGTGAGCGACGCGCTCTTTGAATATCTCTGCCGGATGGGCGACAACACGCTGGTCCTGGGGCATCGCATCTCTGAATGGTGCGGCGTTGCACCTGTGCTGGAAGAAGACATCGCATTGGCCAATACCGCGCTCGACCTGATCGGGCAAACGCAGCTTTGGCTTGGCCTCGCCGGAGAGGTCGAGGGCAAGGGCCGCGATGCAGACCAGCTCGCTTTTCACCGCGACGTCTGGGATTTCCGCAATCTGCTGCTGGTCGAACAGCCCAACGGCGACTTCGGGCGCACCATGATGCGCCAGTTCCTGTTTGACGGCTGGCATCTGGCGCAACTCAAGGGGCTGATGACATCCAGCAACGACCAGATTGCCGCGATCGCGGAAAAGTCGGTCAAGGAGGTCACCTATCACCTTGAGCGGGCCACCGACACGGTGATCGGCCTTGGCGACGGGACAGAGGAAAGCCACAAACGGATGCAGGACGCGCTGGATCGTCTCTATCCTTTCGTTGGTGAAATGTTCATTGCGGACGCGGTCGATCAGGCCATGGTCAGTGACGGTATTGCGCCCGACCCGTCAACCCTCCGCCCGGACTACGACGCGATGCTTGATGCCGTCCTCGCCGAGGCGACGTTGCAGAAACCGACAGACGACTTTGCCCATAAGGGCGGGAAATCGGGCGCGCGGCACACAGAGCATCTGGGCCATATGCTGACCCAGATGCAATGGCTGCAACGCGCCTACCCGGATGCCACATGGTAACCGAAAAACCCTCGTTAGAGACTGTTTGGTCCTGGCTTTCCGCCGTGCCTGACCCGGAAATCCCGGTAATTTCCCTGACCGATCTGGGGATCATCCGGGATGTGCAATGGCGCGGCGACACGCTTGAGGTGACGGTTACACCGACCTATTCGGGGTGCCCCGCCACGCGCATCATCAACCTCGATATCGAGACCGCGCTGCGCGCCAAGGGGATCGAAAAACTGTCTCTAAAAAGGCAATTGTCCCCCGCCTGGACCACCGACTGGCTGACCGACACCGGCAAGGCCAGGCTGGAGGAATACGGCATCGCCCCGCCCCAACCCGCAGGGGGACCGCAACACTGCCCACGCTGCAAATCAACGCAGGTGGAAAAGATCAGCCAGTTCGGTTCGACCCCCTGCAAGGCACAATGGCGTTGCCAGTCCTGCCTTGAACCCTTCGACTATTTCAAATGTATCTGAGGCACTGAAATGAGCCAGTTTCACCCCGTAACAGTGACTGATATTCATCACACCATCCGCGATGCCGTGGTGCTGACGCTTGAGCCGGAAAACCCCGATGCTTTTGTCTTCACCCAAGGCCAGTACCTGACTTTCAAGCAGGATTTCGACGGCACCGAATTGCGCCGGAACTATTCGATCTGCACGGGTCTCGACGATGGGAAACTTCAGGTCGGGATCAAGAAGGTGGATGGCGGCGCCTTTTCCACCTTCGCCAACGAGGCCCTCAAGGTCGGCGATACGCTGCACGTCATGCCGCCTCAGGGCAAGTTTTTCACTGCGTTAGAGCCTGATCGCGCCCGAAACTACCTCGGCTTTGCGGGCGGGTCAGGCATCACGCCGGTCCTGTCGATCCTCAAGACGGTGCTGAAGCGCGAGCCTAAATCGACCTTCACGCTGGTCTATGCCAACCGCGCGGTGAACACGATCATGTTCCGCGAGGAGCTGGAGGATCTCAAGAACCGCTACATGGGGCGGCTGACCATCATCCACATGCTGGAATCCGGGCAGGACATCGACCTTTTCACCGGCCGCGTGGATCAGGACAAATGCACACGTCTTTTCAGGCAGTGGATCGACGTTGACAGCATCGACACCGCCTTCATCTGTGGCCCCGAGCCAATGATGCTAGCCATTGCCGACAGCCTGAAAGGCCACGGGTTAGAGCATGATCAGATCAAGTTCGAACTGTTCAGCGAAAGCCAGCAGGGCCAGCTTGCCAAAAAGGAAATGGCCAAGCGCAGTGAGGGTCAGAAGGGCACTGAGATCACCGTGATCATCGAAGGGGCCGAACGCAGCTTTACCATGAAAAAGGGTCAGTCCGTGTTGGAAGCCGCCCTTGAAAACGGGCAGGACGCACCGTTTTCCTGCAAGGCCGGTGTCTGTTCCACTTGCATGGGCAAGGTGCTGGAGGGCGAGGTCGAAATGATCTCGAACCACGCGCTTGAGGATTACGAGGTTGAACGCGGCTATGTGCTGACCTGCCAGTCCTATCCGCTGAGCGACAAGCTCGTCATAGACTACGACACACATTAAGGAGCCGACATGCTCGACGTTTCCAGTTACGCCGCCGGACAATGGATCGCACCGGGGGCCGGTGCCCGCAACATTGCCAGCGCCATCACCGGCGATGTAATCGCGCAGGCCGGCAACGACGCGCTTGATGTGCAGGCGATGCTGGCCTACGCCCGCGATACCGGCGGACCTGCCCTGCGCAAGTTGACGTTCCATGACCGCGCCCGGATGCTCAAGGCGCTGGCGGGCTATCTGAACGACCGCAAACAGGCGCTCTACGATCTCAGCTATGACACCGGTGCCACCCTGTCGGATCACAAAATCGACGTGGACGGCGGGATTGGCACGATGATGGTCTTTGCCGCCAAGGGGCGGCGAGAGATGCCCGATGCGCATGTCTACCTGGACGGTCCCCCCGAACAACTGGGGCGCGACGGGCAGTTCCTTGGCCGCCACATCTGCACGCCGTTGCAGGGCGTCGCGGTCCATATCAACGCCTTCAACTTCCCGGTCTGGGGGATGCTGGAAAAGCTGGCACCAACCCTGCTGGCCGGGGTGCCCGCCATCGTCAAACCCGCAACCGCCACCTGCTATGTGACCGAAGCCTGCCTGCGCATGATGCTGGACAGTGGCCTGCTGCCAGAAGGGGCCCTGCAACTGGTCAGTGGCGGCCTGGGCGACATGCTGGACCATCTGGATTGTCAGGATGCGATAGCCTTTACCGGTTCTGCCGACACGGCGCTGAAACTGCGCGGCAATCGCCGGCTGATGCAGAATTCCGTGCGCTTCGCGTCGGAGCAGGACAGCCTGAACGCCAGCGTTCTGGGTCCCGATGCCACCCCTGGCACGCCGGAATTCGACCTGTTCGTCAAGGAAGTCCAACGCGAGATGACCGCGAAGGCGGGCCAGAAATGCACGGCAATCCGGCGCATCATGGTTCCAGATGCCTTGATAGAGCCTGTTATCGAATCCATCAGCGAACGACTGGGCAAGATCAGCATCGGTGATCCCCGCCTTGAAACCACCCGCATGGGCGCGCTGGTCTCTGCCGGCCAGAAACGCGATGTGCTGGAAAAAGCCGCCGCCATCGGCGCAGAGGCCGAGCGCGTGTTTGGCGACCCCGACGACTTTACCGTCGCGGGTGCGGATCGGGACAAGGGTGCATTTGTGCCGCCCATGTTGTTTCATTGTGCCGACCCCGACAGTGCCGAAAGGGTACATGATACCGAAGCCTTCGGCCCGGTTTCGACAATCATGCCCTATCGTGATCTGCCCCATGCGATCCAACTGCTGAACAAGGGCAAGGGCTCGCTGGTTGCATCCGTCATCACCAATGACGGCGATGTGGCGCGCGAAATCACGCTGGGGGCCGCTGCCTTTCACGGGCGTCTCTATTTCAACAACCGTATCTCAATGAAGGAGGCGACCGGTCACGGCGCGCCCCTGCCGCACATGGTTCACGGTGGTCCCGGCCGCGCAGGCGGCGGCGAAGAGCTTGGCGGCATCCGCGGCGTCATGCATTACATGCAGCGCACCGCGGTGCAGGGCAGCCCCGACATCCTGACCGCCATCGGTCAGCAATGGGTGCCAGGTGCCACAGAGATTTCGGACAGGGCGCATCCGTTCACCCGGACTTTCGATCAGCTTGATCTGGGAGAGACGTTCAACTCGCCCTCCCGCACCGTGACACTGGACGACATTGAAACCTTCGCCCATTTCACCGGCGATACCTTCTATGCCCATATGGACGACGAAGCCGCCAGGGCGAACCCGTTCTTTCCGGGCCGCGTCGCGCATGGATATCTTCTGCTCAGCTTTGCCGCAGGGTTGTTCGTGCAGCCTGATCCGGGGCCGGTTCTGGCCAACACCGGCCTGGACAACCTGCGCTTCATGGAACCGGTCGCGGCGGGTGACAGCATCAAGGTCCGGCTGAGCGTCAAGCACAAGACACCGCGCAACGAAGAATATGGCGAGGTACGCTGGCATGTGACCCTGACCAATCAAGACGACAAACCCGTCGCGGCATACGAACTGTTGACCATGAATGCGTACTGAGAGTTTCATCACACTGACCGCCCCCCTGCGTGCGGTTGGTGGCGGGCGGGTGTGGTCCCTGATGATCAGTCTCTTCGGTGATCTGGCGCAGGCGGAAGGCACCGCCATCGACGGTCCGGTCCTTTCGGCAATGATGACCCTGCTTGAGATCAAGCCCGAAGCCACCCGCGTGGCCCTGCACCGCTTGCGCAATGATGGTTGGATAAAGTCCGACAAGGTCGGGCGCATCAGCCGTCACAGCCTGACCGAAAAAGGTCGTGCCGAAAGCGCGGCGGCCACCCCGCGCATCTATGCCACGCCCGACGACGGATCTGGCGGCTGGCAATTGGTCCTGCTGGAGACGGTCGAGGATCAGAGCCTTGCCCGGATGGGCAGCCTGGGCTTTGCCCCGCTTGCGCCGCGCCTTTTCGTGGGGCCTGCCGATGCCGCGCCGCCACCCGATACGCTGAGCCTTCCGGGCACCACGGTGCCAGACTGGCTGCGGGCGCAGCTTCACACTGAATCGCTGGCCATCGCCTATACCGATCTGGCCCAAACCCTGAAAAGGCTTGCCGCTGCCCTACCCGGCAGTGACACGATGACCCCACTGCAAGTTGCAGTGCTCAGGGGGTTGATTGTGCATAACTGGCGGCGGCTGGTGCTGAAAAACCCGCCACTGCCCCTGGTTCTGACAGACCCTGCCGGACCGGCACGGCAGTCTCACCTGATGGTCGCTGATTTGCTGGCCCGCTTCCCCCGCCCGGCCCTGCGCGATCTGATCACCTGATCCGCCGCCTGTGCAGGCCGGAGCGCAACGCGCTTTCCCCAGAAGCGCAGGCAGGATATAGCATCTTGCATGACAAACACACTCCATCAGAACGATCTGCCAGATGACCTGGACCTTGGACCGGTTGTCGCCATCGACTGCGAGACAATGGGCCTGAACCCGCACCGCGACAGGCTTTGCGTGGTGCAGCTTTCGGCAGGGGACGGCAACGCGCATCTGATCCAGGTCGCCAAAGGCCAGACCAAGGCACCGAACCTGTGCAGGCTCCTGCAAGACCCGGAGGTGCTGAAACTTTTTCATTTTGGCCGTTTCGACATTGCCGCGATGATGAATGCCTTTGGTGCCCTGACCGCGCCGGTCTATTGCACCAAGATCGCCAGCCGCCTTGTGCGCACCTATACCGACCGGCATGGGCTGGCAAAATTGCTTCAGGAACTGCTGGCAATCGACATTTCAAAGCAGCAGCAATCCAGCGACTGGGGTGCCGCCAAGCTGACCAACGCCCAGCTTGACTATGCTGCCTCTGACGTTCTGTACCTGCATCAACTGCGCGACAAGCTGAATGCGATGCTGGAGCGTGAAGGCCGGATGGAGATTGCACAGGCCTGTTTTGATTTCCTGCCCTCGCGCGCACGTCTCGATCTTCTGGGCTGGCCAGACACGGATATCTTTGCACACATATGAATACACCCTTTCTGGATACCGCACGTCGGGTGATCCGCGCCGAATCCGCCGCGCTTGAAACCCTCGCCGACAGCCTCGATGACCGCTTTCGCATCGCCATCGACATGATGCGCGGCTGCAAAGGCCGCGTCATTGTCACCGGCATCGGCAAATCCGGCCATATCGCCAAAAAGATCGCGGCCACCCTGGCCAGCACCGGCACACCTGCGCAATTTGTCCACCCGGCAGAGGCCAGCCATGGCGACCTGGGCATGATCACTGCGGCTGACGTCGTGCTTGCCATCTCGAACTCGGGCGAAGCGCCGGAACTGGGCAACCTTATCGCCTATTCGCGACGCTTCGATATTCCGCTGATCGGCATGACCAGCCGTCCCGAGAGCGCATTGGGCAGCCAGTCGGACGTCATACTGGCACTGCCGCAACTGGGCGAAGCCTGCGGCACCGGGGCGGTGCCGACAATTTCCACAACCATGACGCTTGCCATGGGCGATGCGCTGGCGGTCGCCCTGATGGAGAACCGTGCCTTTACCGCCGAACACTTCCGAAATTTTCATCCCGGCGGAAAGCTGGGCGCACAGTTCAGCCGGGTGCGGGACCTCATGCACAGCGGTGACGCCCTGCCGCTGGTCACCGAGGATGCGGATATGCCCCGCGCCCTGGCAGAAATCAGCAGCAAGGCCTTTGGCGTGACCGGCGTCATCAACGACAAGGGGGTGCTCACAGGCATCATCACCCTGGGGGATCTGGGCCGCCATATGGAGGGGCTGATGGCGCTCAAGGCGCGCGATGTCATGACCCGTGCCCCTGTCACCATCGGACCGGATGACCTGGCCGAACGCGCCGTCGGCATCATGAACGCGCGCAAGATCACCTGCTTGCTGGTGGTAGACCCGGCCGCACCGGACGTGCCCGCCGGCCTGCTGCACATCCACGACTGCCTGCGCGTCGGGCTGGGTTGAACTCCATGCAGGCCGATCGCCATTCGCGCATGGTGTCCTTGCTCAAGGTCCTGTTTCCGCTTCTGGCGCTGGCGCTCTTGTCGACCCTCTTCCTGTTGTCCCGCGTCATCGACCCTGAGAATGCGATCCCGTTTGCGGACAAGGAAATACAGGACCGCCTGCGCGACCAGCAGGTGACCGGCCCGTTCTTTTCCGGTGCCACCGCCAACGGCGACCTTATTTCCTTTTCCGCAGAAAAGCTGACCACCCCGCAGAACGAGGTCGGCGCGAACCGAGCCGAGGTTGTGCGGGTGGTCATTGACCTTGTCGGCGGCACAACCCTGACCCTTCACGCCAATGTCGCCCATTTCGAAATGCCGAAAGACCGTGCCGACCTTGAAGGCAATGTGTTGATTGAGACGTCCAGCAACTACATGATTGAAAGTGACCGGCTGACCACCCAAATGACAAGTCTGGATGTCAGGTCTCCCGGCCCGGTCCAGGCCCAAAGCCCGATGGGCACCCTCAATGCGGGAAGCATGATCATCAGTACCCCGAAAGAGGGAGAAGGCACCCAATTGATTTTCAAAAACGGTGTGAAACTGATATACGATCCCAAACTGGTAGAAGAGTGACCCAAGTGAACCATCTAAGATCCCTGTTGCTGCCTGTCTTTCTGATCGTGTTTGCCGGGCCGCTTTTGGCACAGGGTGCCAGTGTCGCCTTTGGCACGATCCGACAGGACACCAATCAACCCGTGGAAGTGACCGCCGACAATCTTTCGGTGGATCAGGAGACCGGAACCGCAATCTTTGCCGGAAACGTCATGATCGGCCAGGGCGATCTGCGCCTGTCTGCGGCCCGCGTCCTGGTGGTTTACCGAGATCAGAACAAGGGCATTGCGCGGCTGGAAGCAACAGGCGGGGTCACGCTGGTCTCTGGTCCGGATGCGGCTGAATCGGAGCGGGCGGATTACAACATCGACACCGGCACCATCGTGATGACCGGGAACGTCCTGCTGGCACAGGGGCCCAGCGCCCTATCCGCCGACAAGATGAGCGTCCGTCTTTCGGACGGGACCGCGCAGATGTCTGGCCGCGTGCGCACCATCTTGCAGACAGGTGGCGACAACTGATGGCATCCCCTGACTTGAAGGTCGCAGAGGGCAGTCCAGGCCTGAAGATAGATCACCTGCGCAAATCCTACCGGAAAAAGACGGTGATCCGGGATTTCTCGATGCAGCTGAACCGGGGTGAAGTTGTCGCCCTGCTGGGGCCAAACGGGTCGGGCAAAACCACGACATTTTACGCCGTTGCCGGTCTGGTCACGCCCGAAGGCGGCACTGTGACCGTTGATGGCAAGGATGTGACCCTGCTGCCCATGTACCGTCGCGCGCAGCTTGGCATTGGCTATCTACCGCAGGAGATGAGCATCTTTCGCGGTCTCAGCGTGCAGGACAACATCGCTGCGATCCTCGATATTGCGGTGCCACATCGTCACAAGCGGCGCGAACGGCTTGAGGAACTGCTGTCGGAGTTCTCTATCGAGCACCTGCGCCGCGCGCCGGCCCTTGCCCTGTCAGGCGGGGAACGCCGCCGGGTCGAGATCGCCCGCTGCCTTGCCGCGAATCCCAAGTACCTCCTGCTTGATGAACCCTTTGCCGGGGTTGATCCGATTTCGGTCGGCGACATCCGGATGTTGGTCGCGGATCTGAAAACACGGGGAATCGGTGTTCTGATCACCGACCACAACGTCCGGGAAACGCTCGAAATCGTCGACCGCGCCTATATCCTGCACGAGGGCAAGGTGCTGATGTCCGGGAGCCCCGAAGAAGTGGTGCAGAACGAAAACGTGCGCCGGGTTTATCTTGGTGAAAACTTTCGGATTTCCTAAAATTTCGTAAACTTCTTGCAGCAAAATTTGGCTGGGGCGCATGGGATCACCATTGACTTTGCAACGCATTCTTGGCCTCATGAAGACATGGCAACACTGCGTTCCTGTTTGAAACTGCACCGGCCTTCACGCCAAGGCACGGTCAAGAACAACCCGGACGCACGGCCATTTTTCCGCATTTGAACATCATCATGCCCCACTCTGGTGGTCAGCTAAGCGATGTTCGAACAAGAGATAACAAGGAGAACCTATGCGGTACCAGATCAGCGGCAAACAGATCGACATCGGCGAAGCACTGCAAACCCACGTCAAGGACGAATTGGGCGCGGCCGTCGGGAAATATGCAGAACGTCCGACGGACGCACAGGTCATCTTTTCCAAGTCGGGTCACGAGTTTGTCTGTGAGGCGACCGTCCATCTTTCCACCGGTCTCACCGCATCGGCCAAGGCGCACAGCACCGAAATCTATGGCGCCTTCGATGCCTGCAGCGAAAAGATGGAAAAGCAGCTGCGCCGCTACAAGCGTCGCCTGAAAGATCACCATCAAGTCCGCGCCGTACCGGTTGAACTCTTCGGTGCCTCCTCGTATATCCTTGCCTCTACAAGCGATTCTGACGCGCAGGAACCCGAAACCCTCCAACCCATGATCATCGCGGAAATGCAGACCAGGATCGCAACCTTGTCTGTCGGCGAAGCTGTCATGCAGATGGAACTCGCAGGGGCGCCAGTGTTGGTGTTTCGCAAGGAGGGCAAAGAGGGGCTGAATGTCGTGTATCGCCGCGAAGATGGCAACATCGGCTGGATCGACCCCTGAGAAAAGTGCTCGGGGAAACCCGTTCAAAAGAGCAGGACTAACCGAATGGAACTTGCAAAACTACTCAAGCCGGAAGCGGTCAAGGTCGTTAACGCGGCCTCCAGCAAGAAGCGGCTGATGCAGGACCTCGGCGACCTGGTCGAATCTGTCTATGGCTTCAAATCAGGCGTTGTCGTCGACGCCCTGATGGCAAGAGAAGCCCTGGGACCAACGGGTGTGGGCCACGGTGTGGCCCTGCCCCATGCGCGGCTTGACGGGTTGGAATCGGTGGTCGGCGCATTCATCCTTCTGGATCGGCCTGTCGATTTCTCATCGGTGGACCGGCAGCCGGTGGACATCGCCTTTGCGCTCTTTGCCCCCGAAGAGGCTGGCGTCGAGCACCTCAAGGCGCTTGCACTGGTGTCGCGCACCCTTCGCAACACAGCGATTTGCAGCAAACTGCGCGCGAACCCGGATCCCGCAACGCTTTACACCATTCTGATCGAAGAGCAGTCGGTTCAGGCCGCCTGACCGCGCGCTATTTCCAGCTGGAAAAGCCGAAGGTCACATAGTCGCGCTGATAGGCCTGCGTTGCCAGCTTTTCAATTTCATCATCATAGATCGCATTCAGCGTGAATGGCTGATCGGCCTCCGGCAACGGGGGCGGCGGTGCATCCGCAATACCGACCGAAGCCGCCAGCGCAGCCAGTTCTTCTGCCATGTCGTCCTCGCGGATGATCCGGTCAGGCAGGCATAGCTCCCCAAAACCCTGAATTGCCTGTGCCTGCGAACACCATGCCGCATCCACCCGAATAGCCGTCTGACCCGCGAGGTTCCCCTTGAGCCAGACCAGAAAGGCGGCAAAGGCTGCGCGGTGTTCCGCAAGCCCATAACCCGCATCCGGTCCGTCGGCAGGCAGCGGCATGTTATAGCGGCGCATCATGGTCTTGCGCAGTTGCACGAAACTGCCCTTGCCCGTCGTCAGAATATGACGACAAAAGGCATCATGCGCCCGTGCCAGCGGGTGCCGTATCACGGTAAAGCTGCGGTGACCGGGATGGTCGCGCTTCCACAGGCGCAGGTCCTTCTGCGTCATCTTCGAAGACAGCGCGCCACGCCCGGCTCCATCCAGCGCCGCCAGCCATTGCATGATCTCGACGCGCGGGGCAGACCGCAGCGGCAGATACAGCAAGGGAGCTTGTGCCGCTGCAACATAAGACGGCACATTGGGCCCCCGGCGCGGTTCAAAATTCGGGGTCCGGGTCAGATCGAAACGGTCCAGCCGGGACAGCGCCGCCGTCATCTCGTCGTAGTTGCTGACTTTTGCCGATATCGGGCTTGGGTTCTGCTTTTTCAGATTGCTGTCCAGCGCATCCAGCGTCTCGTCCACGCCCAGATAGCGCGCCAGCCCGTTCATCACCTCGACGCTTTGCAGATCGTCGTAGGCCACATAAAACGCCGTCTGCCCGCTGACCTGCAACCGGTTCAGCAAGGTCACCTGAAACGCCTGCAATGCCTCAAGATGCGCCTCGAATTCGCGCGCATCAAATACCGCTTGCGCCGTCTTCTGCGCCTTCACGTCCGTCAGCTTCCACTGCCCCGTCTCCTGCGCGATCTTCCAGCTTACGTAGCTGTCCACCGGGTTCCGGGTCAGGATGATCTTGGCGCATTTCGCATCCTCCATGACCGCATCGAAAATGCGTGGATCATGGTCATGAAAATACCGGAAACCACTAAGCCGCGCGGTGTTCCCGCGAATGGCTTTCAACAAAATATGCGGGTCCCGGTCGCGGGTTTTCTGATCAATCCCAAGGATCGGCTCATTATGCGGATAGCCCAGAAAATGCGGGTTGAACGCCTCTCCATGACACTTGATACCGCCAAAGGCATTCAGGTTCGTTTCCAGAAAGTTCGACCCCGTGCGCATCTCTGCAAACACGACAAAGCTGTGGAATTTGTCGGCCATGATTACTGTACCAGATAGGGTTTGCGCTGGGTTTTCTGATTTGACGCAACACCACGTTCCGCCGGGAAATCGCCCATCAGATAGGGGTGCATCCCCTGGTTTTTGAGGTTTTGCAGGAATTGGCCAAAACCACTCAGATCAACCATCTTGGGGGCTTCCGACAGGCGGCGCAGCTTGGTGCGCCCGATTTCGTCCAGTATTCCCTGAAGGGGTTCCATCGGTGCCTCGATGAATTCGGCCATGGTCCAGATGCGCACGCGCGCCTTGGAAAAGGGCGACCGCAGGATATCCATGTGTTCGCTTTCGACCTTTTGCAGCTGCGCGGCAATTGTGCGGATCTTGGCGAAATCGAGGTTTGAGCGGAACAGCGGCACCGCCCAGGCCCCGGTGATGACGGAAACCTGCGCGTTGGGGTCTTTTGCCACGCGCCAGTTGATAGTCTGGTTGTCTGCCGGGCCGAACTGGAAACACTGCCGCTCGCCACGGGTGTTCCAGATCAGATTGGTCAGGAACGCCTTGCCGTTATAGTCACGCAGCTTCGCAGACTGCGACAGCGCGCCGTTGATGGCGGTCTGACCGTCAGCGTAATGCACGCCATCCGTTGCAAACAGATGCCCATGCACCCGCGCGCCAGTTGCCTTGGCCAACCAGGGTTCGAAGTTCTCGAACAATTCGGTAAATCCCTGGAACATCGAATAGGGAGCCGCCGTGACTCCGTTCTCCCAATCCTCGTTTGGAAAACGGCTTTGCATATAAAGGCCCGACCGCCCGCGCGTCCGCCGCTCCACCGCCTTTGAGAAGATGCGGTCGATCTTGCCGGGGTTCGGCTCCGTCTTTTTCATGGCGCCGGCAACATCGGTCAGAAACGCCTCGTACAGGCGGTCAGCATAGGGCCAGATCTTGCGTGCGACAAAGCAGTCCGACCGCCGCAGCAATTGCAGGTGGTCGTCATAGAAAATATGCGGCTTACCCTGAAAGTCGAACTTGGACAGCGTCAGTGAGCGGCTTTCGATCTTTTCGGAATACAGCCGCGAAAGAGTCTGGAAATAGGATTCATCCGGTATCCAGACATGCCTGAAGAACCGGTCATATGTGGGTCTTTCCGGGTCTTGCAGGATCGCCGACAAAGTGCGTCGCGACAGGCACCACCATTGCGACCCCATATGCGGCACGATCCCGTGCGGCATCTTCCGCTTGAGTCCGAGAGAGCGCTGCACCGCCACCGCCTTGTCAAAGAAGTAGCGCCGTTTTTTCCAGGAGAACGGGAAGTGCATTGTAAACCGCTCTTCGTCCAGCCCGCCCACGGTCCAGGGCACATCGGCGGTTGTCGCGCTTTCGATGAAATCGGTGTTGGGGCGTTCGTCGAGGTAATCAATCAGCTCCTGCACCGGACGCAGCGGCAGACAGGACCCTGATGCCAGATAGACATGTTTGATCTCCGGATAGCTGGCCAGCAGCAGTTCCGACGCGCTTTGCGATGCGGCGACGATGCCCCAGGTGCCCCATTCGCACCGGTAGCGGGCGCAGAACGAGACATCCTTCCGATCCGCCATCGCATTGACAAAAGCGTCATAGGTCCGGCGCGGGACCCCCTTGTCGACATGGATCACCACGGGACACCCCGCCGCCGACCAGTGGCGCGCCACCTGTTCGGCCCGGCCCAGCGCGGTATGCACCAACATGACGATCCCGACCGTCATGCCCAGTTTCCTTTCGACATCAGACCCAGAATCTCAAGCTGCCGCCAGTTGATATACCGCTCTGACCATTTGCACCAAAGTTGCGGGTCGTCCTTCAGCCGATCAGCATAGGCCTTGTATTCGACGGACCCGGCATAATGCTGCGACCGTTCCAGTTCCTCGGCGGCCTTGGTCCCGAAAGTGTCGATGAACTTGGCATGCAGCAACACGCCCGATGCCTTTTCACCACCCCATTCATCATAGACCTGATTCAGGCCGCGCGGCAGCAGCATATGGGTGGAGCTGACGTAGGTATAGCGCTTGTCCCATTTCACCAGCGGCACCTTGTTCAGGGCCGGTGCCTTTTCCGGGAGGTCGGGGAAGAAAACGCGCGCCCGTGGCCCGCCCTGAATCCACAGGTTGGTGAACAGGTGGTTGCGCGAAATGGTGTAATTTCCGCTGTCGAACCATGTGGCAATCTCGATCGGGTTTTGACCGGGCTGATAGGGCTGCTCATCCAGCCGCCCCTTGGGATACATGTCCAGCAACATCGCAGAGAACGACTTGATCGAAGAGGCATCCAGCCAGTCCGTCAGGGCCCGCAGCGGGCGCGTATCGCAGAACGGATAGACCAGAAATTCATCGGGATCGACGGTCAGCGCCCAATGCCCATGGGCGTATTTGCGTGCCAGCCAGTTCAGCCAGTCCACCCCGAAACGGGCGCGCTTGTAGCTTGCCGTCGTGCTCCACACCGACACATCCGGCTGATCCGCAAGATAATCCAGCGATCCATCGGTGCTGTCATTGTCGACAAAGAAGAAATGACCGATGCCCATGTCCCGGTAATAATCCAGGAAATACGGCAGCCGGATACCTTCATTGCGCTGGGTGCAGAACAACAGCAGATCGTCGGGCCGGATTTGTCCGGTCCGGTTCGCGACCCGCTTCAGTTCGCGACGCTTGCGCAGGGCGCGGACTCGCCATCGCTTCCGCTGCACCCTCAGCCAATATGACTGTAAAACACCCAAAAACCGCCCTCTACCTTGCCGATACGGCTGCGCATCCAGGCGCTACCATCTCTACCTTAACACGGTCTTGAAGTGTTCGTCCCAATCAGGTCCAACAAACAAGGTCTTCGTTCCCGCGCCCACCGGCTTCTCTGTCCACTGGTTAAGCATATCTATCCACAAATACCGATCTGAAACTGATGCGTAAACGGCATTCTCTCCCAAAAATTCGCGTAATACCTCCAGATCGTTGCATAAAACCCGCGATCCAAGCTGTATCGCCTCCAGTGGTGGCAGCCCAAAACCCTCCGCAAGGCTCGGAAACAGCGTACCCGCTGACCCCTGAACAAGGGCCGCAAGCGCCTTGTCGTCCAACCCGGACAGCTCCTGAACCGGGTGGCCCACATCCAGTGCGTCAAGGCGTGCAAACAGCGCGTCATTGTTCCAGCCTCTGCTGCCACACAGGAACAGCGGCGGCGCGGCGGGCCCGATCTCCTCCCACAGGTCCAACAGGAAAGCGTGGTTCTTGCGCGGCTCCAATGTGCCGACAGTGACAAAATAGGGGCCCTTGGGCGGCAGCCCCTGCGGCAGCGCCGAAATGTCCGGGCGCGGCAGCTCCGTCCCGAGGTAGGCCACGACCCCGGGCGGCACCCGCCCCATCGCGTCCAGATACCGTTCCGTCCGGTCCCGCGTGTCTTTTGAGTTATAGATGATCCTGTCTGCACGCGCGCTGACCCGGCGCAGCTTGGCCTCAAAGGTCTTTACACTGCCCGCGCGCTGGAACTCCGGATATTCCAGCGGAATCACGTCATGGATCAGCACGTGGATATTGCCGCCCGCGGATTTGATGGCGCCCAGCACGCGGTCGGTCAGATTGCTGTGCCCGACGTTGAAATAGTCAAAACCGTTTGGAAATTCCCGCCGCAGCATTCCCGGCAAGGCCGACCGCCAGGACCGCGTCAAGGCAAGACGTCGCACATCGCTTTCCGCCCGCTGCACCGCATCCGGCCGCGACCGCGCCAACCGGGATAAGACATTAACGCGACCCCAGGGCGTGCGCCCTTCGAGCCGGGCAAGGAAACCCTCCAGCCCTTGCCGTTCCAGCAGCACATAGCCCAGCGCGGTACGCAACAGACCAAAACACGGGACGTCGTCCTGCAGGAACCGGCGCAGATACGCCAGTTCGACACGGTCCACACCCGTCGCCACCCGACCCGCCCGCCGCAAGGAGCGGGTCAGGTCCAGCAGCCGCGCGGGCGGTGCCTTATGTGTCGTAATGTCCAGTTTGGTGCCATCTCCACGCGTCGGTGATCATTTGTCTGAGCGTGGACCGATGCGGTTTCCAGCCCAGTTCCGTTTCCGCCCGCTGGGAACCTGACACCAGCTTGGTACAATCTCCCGCACGGCGCGATCCTTCGACATGGGGCACCTCGCGATTGGTCACCTCTCGGCTGTGGGTCAGCACCTCGCGCACGGAAAAGCCCGACCCGGTGCCAAGGTTGAACACCCGGCTGCCTTTGCCGTCTTCCAGCCATTTCAGACCCAGAACATGCGCATCGACCAGATCGCAGACATGGACGTAATCGCGGATGCAGGTGCCATCGGGCGTATCGTAATCGGTGCCGTAAATCGTCAAGGCATCACGCTTTCCCGCTATCGCATCCAGCATCAGCGGCACCAGATGTGTTTCCGGCTGGTGGAATTCGCCCACTTCACCCTCCGGGTCTGCCCCGGCCACGTTGAAATAGCGAAAGATCACATGGCGCAACCCATCGGAGGCTTCAAAATCGCGCAGAATGTCCTCGATCGCGCGTTTCGACGCGCCATAGGCATTCAGCGGATACTGGGCTGAATTCTCGTCCAGCACCACGTTGTCCTGATCGCCGTAGGTGGCGCAGGTCGAGGAGAAAACAAAATCCTTGCAGCCCGCAGCCACGGCCGCCTCGATCAGCGTCAGGGACCCCGCGACGTTGTTGCGCCAGTATTTGCCGGGCTGGGCCATTGCCTCGCCCACCTGGCTCAGCGCGGCAAAATGCATGACCGCAACCGGCGCATAAGCCGCAAACACCTCGTCCAGACGCGCCCGGTCCAACAGATCGCCCCGCTCGAACGGGCCGAACTTGACCGCATCCTGCCAGCCGGTTTCGAGGTTGTCATAGGTGACGGGCGTGTATCCCGCATCCCTCAACGCCTTGCAGGCATGCGACCCGATATAGCCCGCACCGCCTGTCACCAGAACATTGCTCATGTCTTTCCTTTCCGGTGCAGCTACTGCGCGGCCTTGTCCATCTGCATGATGCTGCTGAGATAGGAATACAGATCGTCGCGCAGCTCTTCACGGGCAAGGCCAAAGGCGACGGTCGCCTGCAAAAACCCTGATTTAGAGCCGCAATCGAACCGCTGGCCACGGAACCGATAGCCGTAAACCGGGTTGCCCTGTTCGATGTCGCGGGCGATGGCGTCTGTCAGTTGAATTTCACCACCGGACCCGGATTTCAACTGGTTCAGATGGCGCAACACCGATGGCTCAAGGATATAGCGCCCGATCACCGCCAGGTTGGAGGGCGAATCCTCCGCCTTGGGTTTTTCCACCATGCCCTTTGCCTTGACCATGTGGCCCATGTCCTCGGATATATCGAGCATCCCGTATGACGACGCGCGCTCCGGCTCCACTTCCATAGCGGCGACCATGTTGCCGCCGGTCTCTGCATAGGCTTCGACCATCTGCTGCAGGCAGGGCTTTTCCGCCGCGATCACATCGTCGGGCAGCATCACCGCAAAGGGTTCGTTCCCGATCAACCGCCGCGCGCACCACACCGCATGACCCAGGCCCAGCGCCTTGTGCTGACGGATGTATGCAATCGCGCCGCTTTCCATGTTGGTGTCCTGAAGAGCCTGCAACAGGTCGTCCTTGCCCTTCTTGCGCAGCTCTTGTTCCAGCTGCGGCGCGTGGTCGAAATAATCCTCCAGCGCGCCCTTGCCGCGAGATGTGACAAAGATGAATTCCTTGATCCCGGCGGCCCGTGCCTCGTCGATGGCGTATTGCACCAACGGCCTGTCCACGAGAGTCATGATTTCCTTTGGTACCGATTTGGTTGCCGGCAAAAATCGGGTTCCGAGGCCCGCGACGGGGAAAATTGCTTTTGTGACCTTTTTACGCATTTTGATCCTAAGTCCCTTCGAAACGGCTCTCGCCATTCTCGTTTACATTCTTCGTCTCATTAATATCTGATCCAGATCAGCCTGAGCAAAAATTTTTCAAACCTTACATTCCGGATCCCGTGTTACTCTTCGCGCAATCCGCGCTGACTGGCAACGCGGTTTTGTTCCCTTTTCAACCTGGACATGCGCGAAAAAGCGCTGAAAACCAGCATATCACGGTCGGATTTACCAAAAATCCCGCCTCTTTGCAGCCATAATCCTTCCGGCTCGAAACTGACCCAGTGAAAACGCGCTGTCAGGGACAGGCAAATCAGGGAAATGATCTCGCCGTTGCGCACCCGATCTGCGGCGATCTGCCGGTCCCGGCGCAGCCGGTAGGGGCGAGTCGCGATAACCGCGGACCGGCGGGGCACGGCGGGAAAGCGGGCAAAGGGCACCTGCGGATGCATGGCGATCCGGGCGGCTGTCAAATCACGCACCTTCCCTTCGGCATATCCCTGATCAAGCCGCTTCATCAGCCGCCGCAGTTGCGCCGGTTCCAGCGGGCCGGACACCAGATAGCGCAACAGGCGATGCCGCTCTGACCGGCGCAGCCGCGCCCATTGTTCGGCATGTCTGGACGGGTCGATATGCTTGCGCTGGAACACCGCCCAGCTTGCCCCGATATCGAAAAGGTCCCTTGGCACCCGGTCCGGTCCGCGCAGCGCATTGGCCGCGAACCCATGATGCACCTCGGCCAGCGGTACAATGGCCGTGGCATGACCGGCCCGAGCCAGACGCATGTTCAGGTCGGTCTCATCCAGAAAATAGTGAAATGCAGGGTCGAAACCGCCCAAGGCCACCAGCACATCGCGCCGGAACGCCATGTTGGTGCCTTCGGTCTTGATCGCAAGGCCCTTGGGCGGGTGCAGCACGGTTGGTTGGTGCGGATGCAGGTCCAGCTCCTGCGCCTCGCCCAGCGGATCAAGGCTGCGGGCGCGCCATTGAAAGGATATGCCGTTGCGCCCCCTTACATAGCCGCCCATGGCGGCAACCTCGGATCTGCTGGCGGGTTGGACCAGATGGCGCAGCCATTGCGGCTCCGGCACGGCATCGTCATCAATGAACGCGATGATCTCGCCTGCCGCTTGGCCGATCCCAAGGTTGCGCGCGGCCGAAATATTCGGCTGATCAAACGGCACGACCTTCAAATCATCGGCAAATCCGGCGGCCTGCACCGCATCGACCCCGGCGGGGTCGGCGACAACCACGACCTCAAACGCGGGATACTGAAGCTGCGAAACGCCGGTCAGGCAGCGCCGCAGGGCATCGGGACGGCCCCGGCTGACGATCACCACGCTGACCGTCAGATCGTTCATTCAAGGCCCATCTGCGCCATCATACCCTCGATCTTCGGCACGTCCTCGGGGTTGTTCAACTCCCAGAACGCGCGCCCCCGCGCCTCCACTTCTACACATAGCACGGATTCGCCGTGCTCCATGAATCGCAATTGCTCCAGCCCTTCCAACTGCTCCAACGGTCCCGCAGGCCAGGTCGGATAGGCCGCCAGCGCGTCGGGCCGGTAGGCATAGACACCGACATGGTGGAAAACCGGGGTCTGATCAGTCTCTGCATAGGGCTTTGACGTGAAGGGCACGACTTCCTTGGAAAAGTAGAGCGCCCGGTGATCCACGGCAAAAACTGCTGTTGTACCGCCGACACGGCCCGCTTTGCGGTCGGCCAGCAGACTGTTCAGCGCGGCCCCGTCACAGCGCAGCACCGGCGTGGCGATGCCTGCCTCTGGCGCGTTGCGCAGACCCGCAACCAGACCCTCGACAAACCAATGCGGTGTCAACGGCGCATCGCCCTGAAGGTTCACGACAATATCAAAACCGCCGCCCAGCGCCTGATGTGCCTCGGCACAACGCTCTGTGCCATTGGCGCAATTGGTCGAGGTCATGACAACCTCCGCCCCGAATCCTTCGGCGGCTTGCCTGATCCGGTCGTCATCCGTGGCCACCACCACGCGGTCCACTCCCTGAACCGCGCTGGCAGCATGCCACGACCGCTCGATCAGGCTTCGCGACACGCCACTTGCGCCCCTGAGCGCCGCAAGCGGCTTGCCCGGATAGCGCGTCGAGGCATAGCGCGCCGGAATGACAACCAGAACAGACATCAGGCCGACTTCAGATCGACGCCCGGCGCATGGGCGATGAAAAACGGATTGGCAAAACCGTCCTTGCCATAGGTCAAAGGCGTCAGATCATCGAAACGCACCACCGCACCGCCCGCGCCCAGCAATACTGCGTGACCCGCCGCCGTGTCCCATTCCATCGTGCGCCCGACACGGGGGTACAGGTCCGCCTCGCCGGTTGCCACCAGACAGAACTTCAGCGACGACCCCGCGCTCTTCATGTCCTTGACCGCATATTTCGCGATATAGTCATCGGTCGCCTGATCTCGGTGCGACTTGGACGCCACCACCATCAGGGCCGAATTGTCCGAGTTAGAGACGGATATGGGCGTAACCTGACCCACCGTGTCCTTGCTGAAATCACCTGTCTCCTCGACCGATTGCCCATCTGCCTGGGTAAAGAACATGCGCGATTTTGCCGGGGCATAAACCACGCCGCGCGTCGGCACGCCGCCCTCGACCAACGCGATGTTCACAGTGAAATCGCCCCGCCGGTGGATGAATTCCTTGGTCCCGTCCAGCGGATCGACAATCAGAAAGGTATCGCCCTGCGCGGCATGGGTTGCCGCCTGCTCCTCGGTGACCAGCGCAACATCCGGAAATGCCGCGCGCAACCCGTCCGAGATAATCGCATCAGCGGCCTCATCTGCGGCTGTGACCGGGCTGTCATCGGATTTGGCCTTCACGTCGAAATCGTCCTGGCCGTAAATTTCCATGATCTTGTCGCCCGCCTCCAGGGAGAGTTTCCGCATCACAGTCACCAATTTATTGTAGTCCATAATAGGCTGCCTCTATCGCTTTCGTTGATTAGTCGGTTGGGCCCCCTTATGCTGCGGCACTAACGGAACGGCAAGAATTCCGTGTCAGCATCGCGCAGATCAGAAGGCAGACTAGATGTTCCAGTCCACACGCAAACCGAAGGGCGGCTTCAGTTCCGCCTTGGCGATGGCCGAACTGGTCTACCACTCTGTTGTCCGGTCCGTGCGCAAGCAGCACAACAACGCCTTTGTCGCCATCTTTACCAACATGCTTCAGGCGATCATGTTCGTTGCCGCCTTTTATGTGATGTTTTCCATCCTCGGGATGCGCAGCGCCGCGCTGCGGGGCGATTTCCTGGTCTACATCATGTCCGGCATCTTTCTTTACCTGACCCATACCAAGGCGCTGGGTGCCGTCGCAGGTTCCGAAGGGCCTGCCAGCCCGATGATGCAGCACGCGCCGATGAACACCATCATCGCGATCGCCTCCGCCGCTGTGGGTGCATTGTACATCCAGGTTCTGTCACTTTTTGTGATCCTGTTTGCCTATCATGTGGCCTGGACCCCTCTGGAAATCGACCAGCCGATTGCGGCTTTTGGCATGCTGCTGGTCGCCTGGTTCACCGGCTGCGCGCTGGGCCTGGTCCTGTTGGCGATGAAGCCATGGTTCCCCACGGTCGTCAGCATGTTCAGCATGGTCTATCAGCGCGCCAACATGATCGCGTCGGGCAAGATGTTCGTGGCCAACACGCTGCCCAGCTTCATGCTGGCGATGTTCGACTGGAACCCGCTGTTCCACGTCATCGACCAGGCGCGCGGCTTTGCCTTCATCAACTACAACCCGCGCTATACCAACTGGGAATACGCCATGTGGGTCGGCCTGGCCTTTCTGGTGATCGGGCTGATGGGCGAATTCTACACCCGCAGACACGCATCCCTCAGCTGGAACGCGCGGCGGTAAGGCACGTGCGCGACGCTAAACACAAGTTTTAGAACCAAGCATCGCTGAGATGGTTTGGTAACGCATTAAATCCGTGCATCATATGGTGCGCCAGCCATCAGTATGTTAGCAAAATTCTGACTCGATTTTTGGAGATACTGATTTGCGCAACCCCTTTATCTATTCTCGTTCTTTCGGCACGCTCGATGGTCAATACATGACCAGTCAAGAGATATTCGACGCAGCCGGGAACACCGGAAATATGCTGTTCCTTTCGTCTGTCCGGCGCCTTGTGAAACATGATCAGGCAAAGCTGGGCGGCAAATTATCCGACGAAGCGCTTGAAGGGGCAGATGGCATTGTAATTCCCGCCGCCAACTGGCTTCAGGATAGCCGCGATCTAGGCGGCTTGGCCAAACGGTTGGAAAAGATAGATTTGCCGATCTGCATCATGGGGCTTGGCGCACAGGCGATCGAAGAGCGTAAAATTAAACTGCCAGAAGGCTCACAACGCTTCCTCAAAGTCATATCGGAACGTTGTTCATCGCTATCGGTCCGGGGTGACTTCACTGCAGAGGTCGTGGCATCACACGGGGTCAAAAACGTTACAGTAACGGGCTGCCCATCTTTTCTTTGGCATGTTGATCGCCCAGCCGAGGTGGCGCGCATTATCTCACGCCGTGCGCCGCTACGAGTCGCTGTACTGATTACCCCGGCAGGCGATTACATCCAGAAACAACCGAATCTGCGCACTCACCTGACCCGGAAGTTGCTGCAGTTCGCTTTTGACCACGGCGCATCTTCGATAGGGCAAACTGAACTGCCCTTGATGCAGGTGGCCCGTTCCGAAGTCGGAGCGGATAACCCCGAAATCGCTGCTATTCTCGAATTCCTATTCGAACGCCCTGCCGATGAAGCCGCAAAATACCTGCGCAAGAATTTTCATCTGTTTGCGAACGTACCGGAGTGGATGACCTTTTCCGCCAACCACGATCTCGTGCTCGGCACCCGTCTGCACGGCGTTGTTGCTGGGCTGCTGTCAGGCACGCCATCGGTTTTGGTCACTCATGACACTCGAACCGTGGAAATGGGCCGCCAAGCTGGCATTCCCACGATACCCGCCGAAGAAATCATCAGAGGTGAAAAAATTGATCCGGATCAAATCGTGAAACAGAGCGATTTCACGGCCTTCAATAGCCGCCAGCGCACCTATTTTAAAGAGTTCAAGGATTTCCTGAAGAACAACGATGTGCCAAATCGTCTGGCGGATATCTGACAGGATTGCCGGACATGATATGCGGCATCTGCAGCCCGCCGTTCAGGTCGCGCCATCGCTTGACGACGCTTTCGGGAAAATTCACCCAAGAATCCGCGATTGACCCATTCTCTGACGGTTGCGAGCGGCATTTCCAGCCCCTATATACCCACCGAACCGCTGGATGCAGCCGCATTCAGTGTTACCAGATCGGGGCAAGGGTGCCGTAACGGGCCTGCGCCTCGTGTCATCGCCTTGAATAGCATGAGGGATCGAAAAACATGGCCAAAGTAATCGGCATTGACCTTGGAACTACCAACTCCTGTATCGCCATCATGGACGGCAGCCAGCCCCGCGTGATCGAAAACGCGGAAGGCGCGCGCACAACACCTTCCATCGTGGCCTTCACCGACGACGAACGTCTCGTCGGTCAGCCTGCAAAACGCCAGGCTGTCACCAACCCCGACAACACCATTTTTGGCGTCAAGCGCCTGATCGGCCGTCGCAACGACGACACGGATCTCGCCAAGGACAAAAAGAACCTGCCCTTTACCGTCATCGACGGTGGCAATGGCGACGCATGGGTTCAGGCCAAGGGCGAGAAATACTCCCCCTCCCAGATTTCCGCTTTCATCCTGGGCAAGATGAAAGAAACCGCCGAGTCCTACCTTGGCGAAGAAGTGACCCAGGCGGTCATCACCGTTCCTGCCTATTTCAACGACGCCCAGCGTCAAGCCACCAAGGACGCGGGCAAGATTGCCGGTCTGGAAGTGCTGCGGATCATCAACGAACCGACAGCCGCCGCGCTGGCCTATGGTCTGGACAAGGAAAACACCCAAACCATCGCGGTCTATGACCTTGGCGGCGGTACATTCGACGTGACCATCCTGGAAATCGACGACGGGTTGTTCGAAGTCAAATCCACCAACGGCGACACGTTCCTGGGTGGTGAAGACTTTGACATGCGGATCGTCAACTACCTCGCCGGTGAGTTCAAGAAAGAGCACAACGTCGACCTGACCCAGGACAAGATGGCGCTGCAACGTCTGAAAGAAGCAGCCGAGAAGGCCAAGATCGAGCTGTCCAGCTCCAGCCAGACAGAGATCAACCAGCCGTTCATCTCCATGGGTGCCAACGGACAGCCGCTGCACATGGTCATGAAGCTGACCCGTGCCAAGCTGGAAAGCCTGGTGGGCGACCTGATCAAGGCGTCGCTGAAGCCTTGCAAGGACGCGCTCAAGGACGCGGGTCTGTCGGCCTCCGACATCGACGAAGTCGTGCTTGTGGGTGGTATGACCCGTATGCCGAAAGTCGTCGAGGAAGTGACGAAATTCTTCGGCAAAGAGCCGCACAAGGGTGTGAACCCCGATGAGGTCGTCGCCCTGGGTGCCGCCATTCAGGCCGGTGTTCTGCAAGGTGACGTAAAAGACGTCGTTCTGCTGGACGTGACCCCGCTGTCGCTGGGCATTGAAACGCTGGGTGGCGTGTTCACCCGTCTGATCGACCGCAACACCACGATCCCGACGAAAAAGTCTCAGGTCTTCTCGACCGCCGAGGACAATCAGAACGCGGTCACCATCCGGGTCTTCCAGGGTGAACGTGAGATGGCCTCCGACAACAAGATCCTCGGTGCCTTCAATCTGGAAAACATCCCGCCCGCCCCGCGCGGCATGCCCCAGATCGAAGTGACCTTCGACATCGACGCCAACGGTATCGTTTCGGTTGGCGCGCTCGACAAGGGCACCGGTAAGGAGCAGAAGATCACGATCCAGGCCTCCGGCGGTCTGTCCGATGCGGACATCGAAAAGATGGTCAAGGACGCCGAGGAGAACGCGGAATCCGACAAGGAACGCCGCGCATTGATCGAGGCGAGAAACCAGGCGGAAAGCCTCATCCACTCGACCGAAAAGTCCGTGGAAGAGCACTCCGACAAGGTCGACCCGACCACCGTGGAAGCGATCGAACTGGCCATTGCCGCGCTCAAGGACGATCTGGAAACAGACAGCGCCGACAAGATCAAGTCCGGCATCCAGAACGTGACCGAGGCCGCCATGAAACTGGGCGAGGCGATCTACAAAGCCGCGCAGGATGATGGCGACGACATGGCGGAAGCCGCAGATGAACAAGCGTCCCGCAGCGGCGGTGACGATGACATCGTCGATGCCGAGTTCGAAGACCTCGACGACGACAAGCGCGCGTAATCCCGCTCAGGGGAACCACTGACAGGGCCGGTCCGATCCAGACGGGCCGGCCCTTCACGTTCCAGCAAAAGGACATGATCCATGGCAAAACGTGATTACTACGATGTGCTTGGTGTCGCCAAAGGCGCATCCGCCGACGAGATCAAGAAGGGCTACCGCCAGAAGGCCAAGGAGTTTCACCCGGACCGGAACAAGGACAGCGCCGATTCCGAAGCGAAGTTCAAGGAAGCCAACGAAGCCTACGAAGTGCTGAAGGATGCCGACAAGAAAGCAGCCTATGACCGTTTCGGTCATGCCGCATTCGAAGGTGGCATGGGCGGCGGCGGTGGCGGCAGACGCCCCGGCGGCGGTCAGGGTGATTTCTCCTCCGCATTCTCGGATGTGTTCGACGACCTCTTTGGCGACTTCATGGGGGGTCGCGGTGGCGCGGGTGGCGGTGGCCGCCGCGCCGCGCGCGGGGCCGACCTGCGCTACAACCTCGGCATCTCGCTGGAGGACGCCTATTCAGGCCTGCAAAAGTCCATCAATGTGCCAACCTCCGTGCAATGCGGATCCTGCGATGGATCCGGCGCGGAAGGCGGCGGTGAACCGACAACCTGTCCGACCTGTTCGGGCATGGGCAAGGTCCGCGCGCAACAGGGTTTCTTTACCGTCGAACGCACCTGCCCCACCTGTTCCGGCATGGGCCAGATCATCAAGAATCCCTGCAAGACCTGCCGCGGCGCGGGGCGCGTGGAAAAAGACCGGTCGCTCAGCGTCAACATCCCCGCAGGTGTCGAAACCGGCACCCGCATCCGTCTGGCAGGCGAGGGCGAGGCAGGCATGCGCGGCGGCCCGTCCGGTGACCTCTATATCT
Source organism: Sulfitobacter sp. EhC04 (assembly GCF_001650875.1). Taxonomy (GTDB): domain Bacteria; phylum Pseudomonadota; class Alphaproteobacteria; order Rhodobacterales; family Rhodobacteraceae; genus Sulfitobacter. Next base: position 156,065 of record NZ_LXYI01000089.1, on the reverse strand, counting down.
TCATCGAGGTGAAGGAACACGAGCTGTTTGACCGCGATGGCCCCAACCTGTTCTGCCGTGTGCCGGTCTCGATGAGCACCGCTGCCCTGGGCGGCAATATCGAGGTGCCCACCATCGACGGCGGCCGTGGCCGGGTGCAGATCCCCGGCGGCAGCCAGTCTGGCCGCCAGATGCGCCTGCGCGGCAAGGGCATGCCCCCCCTGCGCGGTGGTGGCACCGGCGACATGATCATCGAACTGGCGGTCGAGACGCCGGTGAACCTGACATCGCGGCAAAAGGAATTGCTGCGGGAATTCGAAGACCTGTCGTCAGAGAACAACCCTGAAAGCAGCAGCTTCTTTTCCAGCGTGAAAAGCTTCTGGGATTCGATGAAGGGGTGACTTGCACGCCGGGCCTGGTCCGGCGCGCGCGCTGAGTGGGGCTGATCCACGGCAGAGGCCTGCATCGTATGCCAATCGGTGCACGGCCTGTGTACAGGTTGTGCACAGGTTGTGTGCCGGGCATTTCCGGGCTGATTAACCCCTTGGTAACCAGACTCAGGTGACCCTCGGGCATGGACCAATTCAACGAACAGCCCCTGCCCTACTTGCTGGACGAGGCACCAGAAACCGCCCCGGTGACGGGCAGGCAGCCTTCTTATATCAAGGATCACCGCCAGCGCCTGCGCGCGCGGTTCATGGCCGGTGGCCCCGCTGCCATGCCGGACTATGAGCTTCTGGAACTGGTCCTGTTCCGCGCCATCCCGCGCCGCGATGTCAAACCGCTGGCACATGCCCTGATGGACCGTTTCGGCGACTTCAACCGCGTTGTCTCCGCCTCTGAGGCGCGGCTGCGCGACCTGTCGGGTATTGGTGACGCCGTGATCACCGAACTGAAGATCGTCGAGGCGGCAGCCCAGCGCCTTGCCCGCGCCAAGGTTTTGAAACAACAGGTTGTTTCCAGTTGGGATGCGCTGCTGGACTATTGCCACACCACCATGGCCCACCGCGAGACCGAGCAGTTTCGCGTGCTCTATATGGATCGCAAGAATGTTCTGATCGCGGATGAGGAACAGGCGAAAGGGACCGTGGATCACGTGCCCGTCTATCCCCGCGAGGTTGCCAAGCGGGCGCTGGAACTCAATGCTTCCGCCTTGATCCTCGTGCACAACCATCCATCGGGCGACCCGACGCCGTCGCGCTCGGACATCGACATGACCAACCAGATCTCGACAGCGTGCGATGCGCTTGGGCTCACCCTGCACGATCACCTGATCATCGGAAAATCCAGCGAACTCAGTTTTCGCGCGGAAGGGTATATATAAAGAAAAACAGCATCTTGGATGCCGGGAACATCACCGCACCCAGACCTCTACCCGCCGGTTTGCCTGCCGACCCCATGCGGTATCGTCACAGGCCATCGGCATCGCCTCGCCAAAGGCATCCACCCCCAGGTCAACACGTTCCAGGTTGGCCGTGACAGCGGCGGCAGACACTGCGCGCAGCACCGCCTCTGCCCGACGCAGCGCAATATCGCGGTTCGGCGTTGCGGCCCCCTGCCCGTCGCTAAAGCCGACAAACAGCATCCGCCGCGCGTCGTATTGCCCCTGCTCCAGCGCCCGCGCCAATTGCTGCACGTTTGACCGGCTTTGCGCATCCAGACGGATCGACCCTGCCTCGAACCGGAAAGAGGTGGTCAACCGGGCCATCGGTTGCAGTGTCGCAGTCATCCGCTGCAATTCCTGAAGCGAAATTTCCTCGCCCGCCACGGAGATGGCATTGGTGAACCGGTTACCCTGCTGTTCGACCGGGATTTCCTCCGGTGCCTGGTCCACGAACCCCGCGCGCCGGATCACGTTCTGCGCCGCCGGGCCCCGCGTAAAGGCCAGAAACTCTCGCGCGATCAGGGGCAGGCGACGCGCCGGAAAATACAGGAACATGGGGGCCGTCAGCGGATAATCCTCCGTCTTGATCGTCCGCCGTGCCGCGTTCAGCGCAAAGCCGCAGGTGCCGCCCAGGGTCAGCACCATCGTGTCGCGCTGTTCGGCATAGCTGGTGATGCCCAGCGACAGGCTGTCGTCGGCCACAGCCTTTGCCAGGTTTTCAGGCAGGGCATGCCACACAATCGTATCGGTCAGGGTCATACCTGCCGGTTTCATGACCTGATCGACAATCGCCTGACTCAACCCGCTGGAGGGGCTGGGCAGATGCAATTCGATTGGCGCATCGGGCCCGCCAAGCTCTTGCCAATTGGTCACTTCCCCCGAGAAGGCGCGGGCAAGCATCAGCGGGGAAATCGCCCGCAAGGGATTGGTCGGAGCTACAACCGGCACCACCGCGTCCAGGGCCAGAACCCGGCTGCGGTTCGCGCCGGTCAGATCGCCCATCCCGGCCTCGCGCGCATTGATGCGTTCCTCGCGCCCGATCTCGCGCAGGGCCATGACGATATCGGCCTCATCCGCCAAAAGATCGGCAAACCCCTCGTCGGTGTTGGTTGCGCGGAAATGGAACTGAGCGGCAAGCTTGCCCGTATCCCGGCGCGACAACAGGTAGGTGAACCGGGTCGGGTCCTCGCCATCTTCGCGGGTAACGAGGTAGTCCGCTCGCTGGCCATAGGCGTCAATCAGCGCCGGCATCAGAACCGCGCCCATCGTGGCGGAGCCTGACAATTGTACCTCGGCCACGAAGTCTTCCAGGTTGGGGCAGCCGGGCCCGGCGCAGAGCACGCCCGAGCCGTCTATCGTCAACTCGCCGTATTCAGTCTGGACGCGGTAAAATTCCCCGTCGAACCCCAGCAGCGTGCCGCTCAGTTCAACCTTGCCATCGCGCGAGGTCAGGGCCACATCCTGCGCGGCGGCCGGATGGTGCCAGAAAAGAAAAAGTGCGGCGATAAACGCCGCACATCTAAGCAAGATCATGGGACCTCTGAGTGCGGTTTTACTTTCCCGCGACTTTCAGGTCTTGAAGCAGATTATTCAACACCAGAAAGCTGCCAACCGCATCGCATTCCGGAACAGACAGTATCAGGTCCTGTGATTTGATCTGCCCGTCGTTCATCAGTTGAAGCGATTGCGCCTCTGCCTCGACGCCGCAATTGGCTTTGGTGACCTCTGCTTCAACACTGAGCGCAATAGTGCCGACCTGCTCAGACTCGGCCCTGGGAAAGGTATAGACCTCGGCCAGCAACGGATCTGCCGCTGCGGCATCCCCATGCCGGGTCAGAACGCCGCTGCGCCCAATCACGGCATCGGCCACTGCGCCGGGTGCATCTTTCCAGTGGTGACCGGCATCGCCGTAGTTTGCCCCGAATTCACGGGCATGGATTTCGAAACCGGCATTGCCTTTCCACTGCACCAGGGCACGGTCATAGTCGACCAGTTCATCAACCTGGGTCTGCGCCACCGCACCATCCCCGTTACCGAAAGCCAGAATGAACATGGCGTCGCGCGCCAGGGCGGGAACGGTGGTGTTCAGTTTACCGTTTGCATCCGTGGTTTCGGTAAAGATCATGCCGTTGTGATGCACGGTGACGCGTTCATTTGGCAAGCAGACCGCGTCCAGCCGCAAATCGACCATGGCCGCAGCCATGGCGCGGGCTTCGGCGGTGATGGCACAGGCGGAAGCAGGGGCCGCGGACCCTGGTGCCGGCGGACCTTCAAGAACGCTTTGCGGGGCGCGTACCTTGATGACAGTCGCATCGGGTTCCGACGCCGAAATGGCTGGTGTTGCAGGCAGGTCATCGGCAACCTTGAACTCGCCCGAGGTCAGCTTGATCTGCTGGACATCGAGCAGGGCACTGGTTGCGGTCTCTTCCAGCTCTTTGGGCGCGGGTGTTTCGTGCTTGCCGTATCTTGCCTTGGCCGCATCGGAGTTCTGCATGACAAAGCCGATGCCGATGGCGCAGGCAAGCGTCCCTGCAACCGTCAGAATTTCCTTCATACGCGCCATTACCCTGTCCTCCAGAAAAGGAATCGTTCAGGGAATGAGTGCCTTGAAATCAGGGCTAGGGTATGACGGTGAAGTGCTGGGAATTGGGCGAAACCGGGGCGTGGCCCGGTGTCACCTCAGGAAAGGCGCCCGTGGCAATGCTTGAACTTCTTGCCTGATCCACAAGGGCAGGCATCGTTGCGGGACGGGTTGCCCCAAGTGGTCGGGTCATCCTCGACAAAGCCTTCTGCGGTGGCAACCGGAGAGGGCGCTGGCACATTCGGTTCCTGCGCGCCCGCATCGGCGGCCTTTTCCATCGCGGCTTGTCGCTGGGCGATCTCCTGCATGAAAGCGTTACGCTCTTCCTGGGACATTGGTTGCGCCTGGCCCAGCTTCTGGGTCACGTCCTGACGCAGGCTGTCGAGCATGCTTTCGAACAGCTGGAAGCTTTCGTTCTTGTATTCGTTCAACGGATCACGCTGGGCATAGCCCCGGAACCCGACAACGGACCGCAGGTGTTCAAGGGTCATCAGGTGGTCACGCCACTTGCCGTCAATGGATTGCAACAAAAGCTGTTTTTCGATGGTGCGCATGTTTTCCGGGCCAAAGGCTTCGGTCTTTTGCGCCATCATCTTGTCGGTTGCCTCGATCAGGCGTTCGCGGATCACCTCGTCGTCTGCGCCGTCTTCCTCGCACCAAGCGATGATCGGCAGATCCATGTTCAGGTGTTCGATCACTGCCGCATAGAACCCCTGGGTGTCCCATTGATCCGCATAGGTGCGGGGCGGCATATAGGTGTCGATCAGGTCGTCGATCACCTGATGGCGCATGTCGGTGACGATCTCGTTCAGGTCGTCCGCCTCCATGATGTCGCGGCGCTGTCCAAAGATGACCTTGCGCTGTTCGTTCATCACATCATCGAATTTGAGCAACTGCTTGCGGATGTCAAAATTGCGGCCCTCGACCTTGGCCTGCGCACGTTCCAGCGACTTGTTGACCCAGGGGTGAATGATCGCTTCGCCCTCTTTCAGGCCAAGTGTGGTCAGAACCTTTTCGAGCCGTTCAGAGCCAAAGATGCGCATCAGATCGTCTTCCAGTGACAGGAAGAACGAGGTGCGCCCCGGATCCCCCTGACGGCCCGAGCGACCGCGCAACTGGTTGTCGATCCGACGGCTTTCGTGCCGTTCCGAGGCCAGAACATAAAGGCCCCCCGCCTCAAGCACCTTTTGCTTTTCGTCGGCGTGCTGGGCTTCGATATCCGCCCGTATCTTTTCCGGGTCCGCCTCGGGGTCCGCGTCCAGTGCTTCGAGCACCTTCAGTTCGACGTTGCCGCCAAGCTGAATGTCTGTCCCGCGCCCCGCCATGTTGGTGGCGATGGTCACGGCACCGAATTTGCCCGCATCGGCAATGATCTGCGCTTCCTGTTCGTGCTGGCGCGCGTTCAGGACGTTGTGTTCAATGCCCGCAGCCGTCAACAACTGGCTCAACTGTTCGGATTTTTCGATGGAGGTGGTGCCGACAAGGCAAGGCTGCCCCTTGGCGTTTGCCTCTTTCACCTTTTCGATCATCGCCTCGTATTTTTCCTGAACGCTGCGATAGACCGCATCATCCTCGTCAACACGGGCGATGGGCAGGTTGGTCGGAACTTCGACCACGCCCAGACCATAGATTTCCTGAAATTCTTCGGCCTCTGTCAGCGCGGTGCCGGTCATCCCGGCCAGCTTGTCATAGAGGCGGAAATAGTTCTGGAAGGTGACGGAGGCGAGCGTCACGTTTTCGGGCTGGATGGAGGTGCCTTCCTTGGCCTCGATTGCCTGGTGCAGCCCGTCGGACAGGCGGCGGCCATGCATCATGCGGCCGGTGAATTCGTCGATCAGCATGACCTCGCCGTCGCGCACGATATAGTCCTTGTCCTTCAGGAACAGCTTGTGCGCGCGCAGGCCCTGGTTGACGTGGTGCACAATGGTGGTGCTTTCGGGGTCATAGAGGGTCTGACCTTCCTCAAGCAGCGACCGGGCCCGCAACTGTTCTTCGAGAAACTCGTTGCCCTCATCGGTAAAGGTGACGTTGCGGCTTTTTTCGTCCAGCTCGTAGTGGTCCGGTTGCAGCAACGGGATCACCTTGTCGATGGTGACATACATCTCTGAACGGTCCTGCGCAGGGCCGGAGATGATCAGCGGCGTCCGCGCCTCGTCGATCAGGATGCTGTCGACTTCGTCCACGATGGCGTAATTGTGTTTCTTTTGCAGAATTTCGCTCAGGTTCGACTTCATGTTGTCGCGCAGATAGTCGAATCCAAGCTCGTTGTTGGTGGCATAGGTGATGTCGCATTCATATGCCGCGCGCTTGGCGTCTTCGGGCATCTGCGACACGGCAGCACCACAGGTCAGGCCCAGCGCATTGAACACCTTGCCCATCCAGTCGGCATCACGCTTCACCAGATATTCGTTGACGGTAACCACATGAACACCTTTGCCGGATAAGGCGTTCAGATAGGCGGCAAGGGCTGCGGTCAGTGTCTTGCCCTCGCCCGTCTTCTGCTCGGAGATATTGCCCTGGTGCAGGAAAATCGCCGCCATCAACTGCGTGTCAAAGGCGCGCAGGCCCAGAGTCCGCCGTGCGGCCTCGCGGCAATTGGCAAAGGCTTCCGGCAAAAGGACATCAAGGTTTTCACCTGACAGGGCGCGTTTGGCCAGTTCCTCTGTCTTGTCCTTGATGCCGGCATCGGTCAGCTTTTCAAAATCAGGCTCCAGCGCATTGATCTCATCCACCAGCGGGCGGGTCGCCTTGATTTTGCGATCGTTTGGCGTGCCAAAGACCTTTTTGGCGATAGTTCCGATACCCAGCATGTGCTCTCCAGCCGATTTTTTATGTGTGGCAGCGATCTGCTTGCCCAGCGCCCAGTCAGACCATAGATGTATGGGGAAACGCCTGAGCCGCGCCTGATAGGCGATGTAAGGGCCGCACATAACACTGTCAATGTAGCAGCCCCTCGCGGGGCGTAACGATAGGACAATCCATGCATAAACGACTCACTTTTGTGGCCGCTCTGGCCGTTTCCGCCTGCCTCGGCCTGCCTGCGACCGCGCAGGACACACCGCAGCTTGATACCGTGGTGGCGACCGTCAACGGCACCGACATCACCCTGGGCCACATGATCATCGCCCGCGCACGCCTGCCCGAACAATATCAGCAACTTCCCGACGACGTGCTGTTCAAGGGCATCCTCGAACAACTTGTTCAGCAGACCGCCCTCAGCGACAGCTTTGAGGGCGACCTGCCCGCGCGCGTCGAACTTTCGCTTGAAAACGAGAGCCGCTCGCTCAAGGCCGGTGAAGTGATCGAAAAGATCATGGCTGCACCGTTGGAAGAAGCGGAGGTTCAGGCCGCCTATGACGAACAATACGCCAGCGCCGAACCGGAAAAGGAATTCGACGCCGCCCATATCCTGGTCGAGACTGAGGAAGAGGCAAAGGCGATCAAGGCACAGCTGGATGAAGGTGCCGATTTTGCCGAACTCGCGCGCGAGAAATCGACCGGCCCCTCCGGTCCGGGCGGCGGGGCGCTGGGTTGGTTTGGCAAGGGCATGATGGTCCCCGCCTTTGAGAACACCGTGATGGAGATGGAGCCGGGCGCGGTGTCCGAGCCGGTGGAGACACAGTTCGGCTGGCATGTGATCAAGCTGAATGAAGTGCGCGATACTGAGGCACCGGCGCTGGATGCAGTACGCGAAGAGATCGAGTTGCAATTGCGTCAGACCCGCGTTCAGACCGCCATCGAGGACATCACCGCAAAGGCCGATGTGGACCAGTCCGCCGCCGAAGAGATTGATCCCGCGGTTCTCAAGAACGTCGAGTGGCTGGAATAAGAATTGGGCAAGATCACACAAGTCTCACCGCTGGCCCCTGCGGCCTTCCCTGAATTGCCGGTCATTGGCGGTGTGCGTTTCGCCACCGCCTCTGCCGGGGTCAAGTATCAGGACCGCACCGATGTGATGCTGGCCGAACTGGCACCGGGTACGGCGGTGGCCGGGGTCTTTACCCGGTCCAGGACCCGCGCCGCGCCGGTGCTGGATTGCCAGGACAAGATCGGCGGAGCCTCCGATGCGGGGGCCGCCATACTGGTGAACTCGGGCAACGCCAATGCCTTTACAGGCAGGAACGGTGTCGCCTCGGTGCAGGCCATCACATCGGCTGTGGCGGCTGCCTGCGATGTACCTCAATCGCGCGTTTTCACGTCCTCCACCGGAGTCATCGGCGAACCATTGCCGCATGGCCGGGTCACCGCCAGCCTTGCCGGTCTGAAGGCCGGGCTGGATGCAGGGGGCATTGCCGCAGCGGCCAAGGCGATCATGACAACCGACACCTTTCCCAAGGGCGCGTTTGCGGAGATCGAGGTTGGCGGCGCAACGGTAAAGATTGCCGGGATCGCCAAGGGGTCCGGCATGATCGCCCCAGATATGGCCACGATGCTGGTCTATATCTTTACCGATGCCGCGATTGATCAGGCCGCCCTGCAGGCGATGATCAGCACCAGCGCGGACAAGACGTTCAACTGCATCACCGTGGACAGCGATACATCGACATCGGACAGCCTGATTGTGGCCGCCACCGGCACATCGGGCCAGGACGTCACGGGGATTACGGCATTCGCCACAGCCATGCATGGTGTGATGCTGGACCTCGCGCATCAGGTTGTGCGCGATGGCGAGGGGGCGACAAAGTTCGTCGAGGTTGCGGTAACCGGTGCCGCATCGGATGCAGACGCCAAGACACATGCCATGGCGATCGCCAATTCGCCTTTGATCAAGACCGCCATTGCGGGCGAGGACCCGAACTGGGGCCGGGTTGTCATGGCCATCGGCAAATCCGGTGCCGATGCAGATCGCGACCGCCTGTCGATCCGTTTTGGGGACGTGGAAGTTGCCAGAGACGGTTGGCGCAGCCCCGATTATTCAGAAGAGGCAGCCGCCGCGCATATGAAGGGCCAGAACATCCTGATCGCCGTGGATCTGGGCCTGGGGACCGGCACCGCCACGGTCTGGACCTGTGATCTGACCCACGGATATATCGCCATCAACGCCGACTACCGGTCATGATGTATCCGAGGGACCTGAAGTGAAGGTTGTCCTTGTCTCTGCCGTTGCGCTGATCGACGTTGACGGGCGCGTCCTGTTGGCGCAACGGCCCGAGGGCAAGGCAATGGCCGGCCTGTGGGAATTTCCCGGCGGCAAGGTCGAACCGGGCGAGACACCCGAAAAGGCGCTGATCCGGGAATTGCAGGAGGAATTGGGGATCAACACCTGGTCATCCTGCCTGGCGCCACTGACATTTGCCAGTCACAGCTATGATACGTTTCACCTGCTGATGCCGCTGTTTGCCTGCCGCAAATGGGAAGGCACCCCCATGTCGAACGAAGGTCAGGCGCTGAAATGGGTGCGCCCGAACGAGTTGCGGAACTATCCGATGCCAGCGGCAGATATCCCGCTTATCCCGGTGCTCCGAGACTGGTTGTGAAACAAAATTGCACTAGTGCCCTAAATTTGCGCACGAATATTAAGCTTTTGTGAAACAATTGTGTGGTAATGCTCATATCGTTTGGTAAACTGATTTCAACTTTCTGGGGAGGAAGCAGTATGTTGCGTACGATAACAATCGGTTCCTGTATCTCTGTGCAGGGCATTTTTGTGGGTAACACGCCAAACGGGCAGATGACAGTGCAGGTGGACGACAAGATTTATTGCGGAAAGCCGGTGAATCGGAACAACTGACAGAATATTTAAGCGTCTGACGAACTTCGCCCGACCTTGGGCGTTTGCCTCTGGGGCGTCCGCCCTTTCTTGATAGGGGCAAAAGATGTCAGACCAACGAACAATCGTGATCCTTAATGCTGCCTCCGGCAGCCGTGATGGCGATGACAAGAGATCGGCAATTCGCGCCGCGTTCACCAAGCGTGGACGCGACGTCGATTTCATTAATGTTCAGGATCATGACAGTGTGGAAGCCGCAGCCAATGCGGCACTGGCGGATCGAGACGCTGCACTGGCGATTGCAGGCGGTGATGGCACGATCTGCGGGGCGGCTTCCGTTCTTGCGGGCAGTGGCCGTGACATCGGGATTATTCCTTCTGGAACATTCAACTACTTCGCCCGTTCTCTGGGCTTGCCACAGGAAATGGACGCGGCGGTAGAAGCCCTGATCACGGGGCACCCCCGCGAGGTCAATGTCGCGACCGTCAATGACCGGATGTTCCTCAACAACGCCAGCATCGGGGCTTATGCGGCAATCCTCCAGACCCGCGAGGGCACATATCGCCGCTGGGGCCGCAGCAGGCTGGCGGCCTATTGGTCCGTGGTGAAAACACTTGCGACCTTCCGTGCGCCGCTGCGTCTGAACGTCACTGTCGATGGTCAAGACCTGACCCGCCGCACCCCGATCATCTTTGTCATCAACAACGCCTACCAACTGGAGCAGATGGGGCTGGACGGCGCGGAGGCCGTGGCGGCTGGCAAACTTGTGGTGCTGATTGCGCCCAATACCGGGCGGATCGGTCTGCTGCGCCATGCTGCGGCCCTTGCCCTTGGCGTTGCAAAACCCGAGACTGACTATGAGATGATCAGCGGCAAAAACATCGAAATCGTAATGAAGCGCAAGCGCCGCCCCGTCGCGCGCGACGGCGAGATCACCCGCATGGGCGGCCCCTTTACCCTGCGCCACGCGGCAAATCCCTTGCGGGTCATGGTGCCACGAGACGCACCCGTCTCGGTGCGATGACCCGGTTGATTCACCTGTCCGATCTGCATTTCGGCAAGGACCGCGCCGATCTGATCGAGCCACTGCTGAAGGCCCTGGCGGAACTCGGGCCGGATCAGGTTGCGATCTCGGGGGATTTGACCCAGCGCGCGCGGCGGCGCGAATATGTCAGCGCCCGCGCGTTTATCGACCGGATCGACGCGCCCGTGCTGTGTATCCCCGGCAATCATGACATCCCCATTCATCGGCCCCTGACCCGCTTCTTCCGACCTTTCGGGCATTACCGCGCCTATATCTCCGGCGATCTGACCCCGTGTGTCGAAACCGCGCAGATGGTGATGGTCGGCCTGAACACGGTTGATCGTTTTCAATGGCAGGCGGGCCGACTGTCCGCGTCTCGATTGCGCAGGGCCTGCAATGCGATGCGGGATGCACCTGCCCACAAGCTGCGGGTGCTGGTGGCGCATCACCCGTTGGAGCACCCAAATGGCGTCAGCAAGAAACCGATCCCTGGTGCGGCCGCTGCGCTGGAACGGCTGATCGGTTGCGGTGCCGACCTGATCCTGTCTGGGCACCTGCACCTGTGGCACGCCGAAGAATTCGCCCACCGGGCCGGGGAAAGGCCCCGCCGCAACGCGATCCAACTGCACGCAGGCACGAGCCTGTCGTCACGCCTGCGTGGCGAGCCCAACGATTTCAATGTAATCGACATTTCGCCGGATGCGATCCACCTCGCGCGACAAAGCTTTGACGAAGGAACGGGCAGCTTCCAAACGAAAGAGACCCGGCAATTCAACCGGGTCCCTGACAAATCTCAAAACTGACTTTGATCAGCTCAGCGTCCGTGTGACCTCTTCACGCTCGAAGATTTCGATCACATCATCGGGACGGATGTCATCGTAATTCTCGAACGCCATGCCGCATTCCTGACCGGACTGCACTTCGGGCACTTCATCCTTGAACCGCTTGAGCGTTTTCAGGGTGCCTTCATGGATCACCACGTTGTCGCGCAGCAGGCGCACACCGGCAGAGCGCCGTGCGACACCTTCCGTGACCAGACAACCGGCAACCTTGCCCACGCCCGTAACCTTGAAGACTTCCTTGATAGTCGCATAACCAATGAAGTTTTCCTTGATCTCATTGCTGAGCAGGCCGGAGGCTGCGGCTTTCACATCATCCACAAGGTCATAGATGACGGAATAATACCGGATCTCCACGCCCTTCTGGTTGGCTGTGTTGCGCGCGGATGCGTTGGCACGGACGTTGAAGCCCATGATCGGCGCACCGGATGCTTCGGCAAGGCCCACGTCCGTTTCGGTGATCGCACCGACACCGGAGTGCAGAACCCGCACACGCACCTCGTCGTTGCCGATCTTTTCCATCGCCTGAACGATGGCTTCGGCAGAACCCTGCACGTCGGCCTTGACCAGGATCGGCAGTTCGGAAACATCCTCGTCCGCCTTGGCGTTGGCCATCAGCTGTTCGAGAGTGGTTGCCGCACCGGCCGCCGCGCGCTTGTCCTTCGCCGCTTTCTCGCGGTAGTTGGCGATTTCGCGCGCCTGTGCTTCGGTGCTGGTCACGTTCAGCACGTCGCCTGCTTCGGGTGTGCCGTTCAGGCCCAGAACCTCGACAGGGACAGATGGCCCGGCTTCTTTCACACGCTCGCCCTGATCGTTGATCAGCGCGCGCACCTTGCCGTATTGTTCGCCCACAACAAAGATGTCGCCCTGGCGCAGCGTCCCGTTCTGGATCAGAACCGTCGCCACGGGACCACGGCCCACGTCAAGCTGCGCTTCGATCACGGCACCGATGGCGGCACGGTTCGGGTTCGCCTTGAGCTCAAGGATTTCAGCCTGAAGCGCAATCGCTTCCAGCAGTTGATCCAGGCCCTGACCAGTGGTCGCGGAAACCTCCACATCCTGCACGTCGCCCGACAGCTTCTCCACGATGACCTCGTGTTGCAGCAGATCGGTGCGGACCTTGTCCGGGTTCGCGGCGGGTTTGTCGACTTTGTTGATCGCCACGATCATCGGAACTTTCGCGGCCTTGGCGTGATTGATCGCTTCGATGGTCTGCGGCATCACCGCATCATCAGCCGCCACAACCAGCACAACAATGTCCGTCACCTGAGCACCGCGCGACCGCATCGACGTAAAGGCCGCGTGGCCCGGTGTATCGAGGAACGACAGCACGGCACCGTTTTCTGTGGTGACCTGATAAGCGCCGATGTGCTGCGTGATCCCGCCGGCCTCGCCCGCGACGACCTTGGCGTTGCGGATCGCATCCAGCAGCGATGTCTTGCCGTGGTCAACGTGACCCATGATCGTGATGACCGGCGGACGGCCAACCAGATCCTTGGCGTCGTCAACGACTTCCTTGATGACATCCTCAACATCGGAATCGGAAACGCGGACAACCTTGTGGCCGAATTCCTCGATGATCAGTTCGGCGGTATCGGCATCAATGGTTTCGTTTTGTGTCACCATCATGCCGTTGTTCATCAGCGCCTTGACGACTTCACCAACACGTTCAGCCATACGGTTTGCCAGTTCGGAGACGACGATCGCCTCGGGCAACTGCACGTCGCGCACGACCTTTTCACGCTCGACCTGGCCACCCATGGCCTTCTGCCGCGCGCGTTCCTGCTTGCGCTTCATCGCAGCCATCGACCGCTGCCGTCCACCCTCGCCGCCGGTCAACGCCTGGTTGACGGTCAGCTTGCCGGAACGGCGGTTGTCATTGCCACGGTTCTTCTTGTTGGTTTCCTCGCGGTCACGCTCGGTCTTGCGGGGGGCCTGCGCCGGTGCCGCCTTGTTGTTCGGCGTGCGGGCAACTGCTGGCTCGGCGGGCGCTGCTGCCGCAGCTTCGGCAGCCGCAGCGGCCTCGCGGACCTTTGCCGCTTCTTCCTCGGCCTTCGCCTTGAGCGCTTCTTCGCGCTCTTTTTCCTCGCGCTCTTTCTCTTCCTGCTCAGCCCTGCGGCGTTCGCGGTCTTCTGCGCGGGCCTTTTCTTCGGCTTCGCGGGCTGCGGCCTCTTCGGACTCGCGGGCCTTGGCGGCCTGAACAGCCTTCAGGCGGCGGTCCATTTCCGCATCGGTGATCCCGGCAGGACGCTTCGAAGGATCCCCAACCGGTGATCCGCCAGCACCTGCTTTACCGGCACCCGGCTTGGGCACCACAACGCGCTTGCGCTTGGTTTCGACTACAACGTTCTTGGTCCGCCCGTGGCTAAAGCTTTGCTTTACATTCCCCGGACGCGCGCCGCCGCGCAGACCCAATGTTTTCTTGCCGTCACTATCGCTCATCTAGCTCGTCTATCCTTTCGACTGGCCCTTGCCAGTCTCGTTTTTGCGCACGCCTTTAAGTCGTTGGGCTTCCTCTACAACACGTAGCGTGAGTCCACCAGAGGCGAGCGCCCCATGTATCACAGTTTGACGACCGAATGCCAAACCCAATTCATCTGCCGTCAGCCATCCAATGTAATGGCCGTAGTGCGGCGTGCTTAATTTGCTTTTACCGCGACCCGATCCGTCTGATGCCTGGATCAGCACTTCTGCTTCCTCGGACTGCAGCCAACTCTTTACCTTTTCATAGCCCGCAACGGCACGCCCGCCCTTGCGCTGCAACGAAATAAGATCGACCACACGCCGGGCAAGCTGCTTTTCCACTTCGTCGGCCAGCCCATCGGGCACGTTCACCTGCTGCTTGGCCGCACGGGTAAACAGCTTTTTCTTCACGGCCAGATCAATCGCATCACGATCCGCCGAGACATAAATGCCGCGCCCCGGCAGTTTGCCCAGAATATCGGGCACAACCTGCTGGTCGGGACCAACAACAAAACGCACAAGCCCGAACTTGGGTTGCACCTCGCCCGTCGAGATACATTTACGTTCGGGACCGTCAGACCGATCCTTGGTTGCGCCACCGCGACCCATCAGGTGCTTCCGAGGCCTGAGATCAGGCCCCGGCCTCCTCGGCTGCTTCGCCGTCTTCGTCGGTTTCTTCAGCCGCTTCAAGGTCCGCAGGATCGACCCAGCCCAGCATGACGCGGGCGGTCATGATCATGTCCTGCGCTTCCTCAAGCGAGATGTCGAAAGGTTCCAGCGTGCCATCGTCCTTAACACGCTCGCCATTCACCGTTGTCCAGCCGCCAGCCAGTTCCCAGTCGGCGCAGGTTGCAAAGTCTTCCAGTGTCTTCACGTCATCCTTTGCCAGCGCTTCAATCATCTGGGGTGTCAGACCCTCGAATTCAACCAGGCTGTCTTCGACACCCAATGCGCGGGCCGCTTCCAGGGCCGCCTTGTTCTGCGCTTCCAGCACGTCACGGGCGCGGGCCTGAAGCTCGGCGGCGGTATCTTCGTCCACCCCGTCGATCACAAGAAGCTCGTCAACTTCGACATAGGCGACTTCTTCAAGGTTGGTGAACCCTTCGGAGACCAGAAGCTGGGCAAAGAACTCGTCCAGGTCCAAATTGTCCATGAACAGCTTGGTGCGCAGTTCGAATTCGGCCTGGCGGCGCTGGCTTTCCTGCTCTTCGGTCATGATGTCGATATCGAGACCGGTCAGCTGGCTGGCCAGACGCACGTTCTGACCGCGACGGCCAATGGCAAGCGACAGCTGCTCTTCGGGGACGACGACTTCGATCTTGCCGGCTTCTTCATCCAGAACAACCTTGGATACTTCCGCAGGTTGCAGCGCGTTCACCAGGAACGTCGGCTGATCTTCGTTCCAGGGAATGATGTCGATCTTCTCGCCCTGAAGCTCGTTCACCACGGCCTGAACCCGGCTGCCGCGCATACCGACGCAGGCACCGACCGGGTCGATCGAGTTGTCATAGCTGATCACGGCAATCTTGGCACGCGAACCGGGGTCACGGGCCACCGCCTTGATCTCGATGATGCCGTCATAGATTTCGGGCACTTCCATCTTGAACAGTTCGGCCATGAATTCGGGCGCGGTACGGCTGAGGAAAATCTGCGGTCCGCGCTGTTCGCGGCGCACGTCCTTGATATAGACGCGGATACGGTCATTCGGGCGATAGCTTTCGCGGCCGATCTTCTCATTCCGGCGCAGGATCGCCTCGCCAGCGCCCACATCGACGATGACGTTGCCATATTCCTCGCGCTTGACCAGACCGTTGATGATGGTGCCTGCGCGGTCCTTGAATTCTTCGTACTGGCGATCCCGCTCGGCTTCGCGGACCTTTTGCAGGATCACCTGCTTGGCCGATTGCGCGGCGATACGGCCCATTTCGACCGGCGGCACTTCCTCGACAAAGGTGTCACCAACCTTGGGATCGTCCATGTATTCCCTGGCCTGCGCCACGGTAAATTCGGACTGGTAATTCTCCAGCTCTTCCTCTTCGACCACGGTGCGCACGCGGGTGAATGTCGCGCGACCCGTCTTGCGGTCAATGCTGACACGGATATCCATTTCGGCCCCGTAGCGGGACTTGGCCGCACGGGCGAGCGATTCTTCCATCGCTTCGACAACCAGACCGGGGTCGATCATCTTTTCTCGTGCCACCGCTTCGGCGGTTTGCAGCAGCTCAAGCTGGTTGGCAGATGTAATGGCCATTAGTCTTCTCCCTCAGCAGACTCATCATCGGTCTGAACTTCATCGAAATCTTCTTCGTTCAGCGCGCCAGCCGCCTTGCGTTGGCGCAGCATTTCCTTGATCAGCTCGTCCGTCAGCACCAGCTTGGCGTCCGACAGCCAGTCAAAGTTGAGCCCGATGGTCCCCTCTTCGACGTTGATCAGCACTTCATTCCCGTCGATCCCGGCCAGCTCTCCCTTGAAGCGGCGGCGGCCGTCAATCAGTTCGTCCGTCTCGATTTTCGCCTCATAGCCTTCGAACATGTCGAAATCCTTGAGCCGGGTCAGCGGACGGTCGATGCCGGGGCTTGAAACCTCCAGCGTATATTCGTCAAGGATCGGGTCCTCGACATCCAGCACGGTGCCGATGGCCTGATTGATCAGCGCGAGGTCATCAACCTCGATCCCGCCCTCGGGCCTGTCGGCCATGATCTGCAGGGTCGTGTTCTTGCCCGACATCAGGCGCACACGCACGAGTTCAAACCCCATGTCCTCGATCACCGGGGTGATGATCTCGGCCAGGCGGCGGTCAATGGCGGCTTTTGCTATCAGGTCGTTGGACATGGTTCTTTCAGGCACAAAAAAACGGGCGCGCGGCCCGTGTTCAAGATCGGTGGAGCGTTTGGTGTGGACCCGAACGCGCCGCTGTTGAGGACCATATACGCCGGGTTGCCGCCAATCGCAAGGCCCCCCGCGCAAGGCTCAGGCAAACCACCAACGTTCCGCCGCCCGCAGGTTGTCCAGCGGGCGCAGGGGGCTGACCTGTGCAGGTTGCGCCACCGCATTGCTGACCGCCTGAACCGGCTGGCGCGCGTCGGGCATCAGGTCAATATCCGGCAGACCGGCCAGCGCCCCCGCATCACGGATGTCCACCGCGTCCACCAGGTATTCGCCCAGCGCCTGACCGCGCACGGGTTCGGAAGGGATCGAGGTCAGCTCGACCTCGTCAAACCAGCCTGCCGTGCCGTCGCGGTAGTGGCAGGCAGCGCGTGTCGCCAAAAGCTGCTGGCCCGGCCGGAACCGGCGCAACTGATAAAGCCCGGTCCCGATGCCCGCACCGGGCGCATGGGCGGGCCGGATCACATATTCAGGCCCCGACAGCATTAACGGCAGGCCGACGTTCGGCATCTCCAGGGTGATTCTCAGCTTGTCCGGGCGCGGGGCGCTCACCTCACCTGCAACCAGATCGCGCAGGCTGGCCACCGCATCCATGGCAGTAAAGGCGGCATTGTCATGGAAATGCACACCGCGGCGCAGGTCGAAATCCCAGATCCGCGCATCGGCAGAGGCTTGCCAGCCAAGTGCCAGCTCGGCGCGCAGGGTGCCATCGGCGGCAACTTCGGTCAGGGTGTCATAGATCAGCCCCTGCCGCGCCACCTGCATGAACAACCCATCACCCTGCGACCACGAATCGCTGCGGGACCCGCCCGACAGCGCCATCCGCAAGCGCCCGCCCCGCGTCGGCACACCCGCCGCGCCAACGCCCGTGGCTGCCAGCAAGGCCGCAGCCGCTGCGCTGGAAAACACCGCGCGGCGGTCAAGGAAGGCAGACCCACGACTCATGACTTTGCGATCCTGTCCATGGTGCGCACCAGTTCTGCGCTGATTCCCGGTTCCGACAGGGCATGGCCCGCGTTCCGCACCATCAGCAGTTCAACACCGGGCCAGCGTTCGGCGATCCTGTGGGCGCTGACCGGCGGGCAGATCATATCATACCGCCCCTGCACGATAGTGCCGGGGATATGCGCAATACGTGGCATGTGCTCGACGATCTGGCCATCAAACTCCAGAAAGCCAGCGTTGGTGAAATAGTGGTTCTCCAACCGGGAAAAGGCACGGGCATAATCTGATGGCCCCTCATGCGATGCTCCGGATGAATGGATCGACGCCAGCGCGTTTTCCCATGCGGCCCATGCCCTGCCGAATTGTTGCTCGATCGGCAGATCGCCCGAGAACAGGCGCCTGTGGTAGGCCTTGATCAGGTCATCCTGTTCTTCCTTGGGGATCAGCGACACGAAGCGGTCCCAGACCTCGGGCCAGAATTTCCCGGCACCACCGCCATAGAACCAGTCCAGTTCCGACTGCGTCATCAGGAAAACGCCGCGCAACACCATGTGGCGCACGGCGTCCGGATGCGTCTGGGCATAGACCAGCGCCAGCGTCGCCCCCCAGGACCCGCCAAAGACGATCCAGCGGTCGATTTTCAGCTCTTTGCGAATCATCTCGATGTCCGCGACCAGGTGCCAGGTGGTGTTGTCGGTCACACTTGCGTGGGGCCGCGACCGGCCACAGCCGCGCTGATCGAACAGAATCACCCGATAGGCGGCTGGATCGAAATATCGGCGCATCGACGGGCTGCACCCCCCGCCGGGGCCACCATGCAAGACCACAACCGGTATGCCATCGGGGTTTCCGCATTGCTCATAATAGACCCTATGCCCCTGCCCAACCGACATCATCCCCTGATCGAAGGGGTCTATCGGGGGATAAAGATACTGCGCCGCGCGCATTTGGTCGGGATACTTGTCCATGTGGGACCTATATAGTGGCCAAGCGTACAAGAACATAGGAAGCGGAAAATGCAAACGTCTCGAACAACGGTTGATCCGTCAGAAATTTCCAAATTCGAAGCCATGGCGGCGGAATGGTGGGATCTGAACGGCAAGTTCAAGCCGCTGCACATGCTCAATCCCTGTCGGTTGGATTACATCACAAGCCAGATTGCCGGGGAATTCGACCGCGACCTGAAAGCGCCCGACCCTTTCAAGCGCCTGCGCATGCTCGACATCGGCTGTGGCGGCGGTCTGCTGGCCGAACCGATGGCGCGCTTGGGGGCGGATGTGGTCGGTGCCGATGCGGCGGAAGGGAATATTCCCGTGGCACAGGTCCACGCGGAACAATCCGGCCTGACCATCGACTATCGCCACACCACCGCCGAGGCGATGGCAGAAGCGGGCGAGAAATTCGACGTGGTCCTGAACATGGAGGTGGTCGAACATGTCGCTTCCCCCATCGATTATCTGACTGCCTGCCATGACCTGCTTAAACCGGGCGGGCTGCATATCTGTTCGACGATCAACCGCAATCCGAAATCCTTTGCGGTGGCGATTGTCGGCGCGGAGCACATCATGCGATGGCTGCCGAAAGGCACGCATGAATGGTCCAAGTTCATCACCCCCGACGAATTGTTCGATCTGCTGCGGCAGGCGGGGCTGGAGCCGGTAGACCGCAAGGGATTCGTGTTCAACCCCATCGCCTGGAGCTGGCGGCTGTCGGACAAGGATTTGAGCGTGAACTACGTGACGGCAAGCCTCAGGAAAGCTTGATCCGGATTTCGCGCAGGATCGGCAGCGCGGCGCGGGTCTGTTCTTCGCCCAGGCTTTCCACCACCTCGTTGATCATCGGCGCGATGGCGGCAACCGCATCGTCGCGTGCCTGCCGCCCTGCCGGGCTGATCGCGACCATCTTGCGCCGCGCATCGTCCCAGTCCGGGCGGATATGAACATAACCCGACCATTCCAGCTTGGTCAGGGTGTTGGTCATTGCGCCGCGTGTGACGCCGAACCGTTCGGCCAAGCGCGCCGGGCTGCTTTCATCGCCCTGCCAGGACAGGTGATTGAGCACCGAAAAATGCGAAATCTCCATCCCTTTCGGCAACACCCTTGTCAGACGGCTGCGCACGGCATGATCGGCCGCCAGCAACTCGCTGAACAGCATGATCGCAACTGTCTGACTGTCATCACTCATCCACTGCCCCGGTCAAGAACCCACCTTTGGCGCATCAAAGATGCGCGCGTTTGCCAGGCTGGGGACCTTGCCCCGCGCCTTTGCAACATCATCCATATCCAGGGCAAAGGTGTAAACGCCGGGTGTGTCGCCTGCATCCAGCAGCACCTCGCCCCAGGGCGACACCACCAGCGAATGGCCATAGCAATCGCGCGTCTTGTGTGCAGCGCTGGCGTGGCTGCCGGTCTGCGCTGGGGCAATCACGAAACAGCCCGTTTCAATCGCCCGCGCCCTGAGCAGCGCGTGCCAATGGGCCGCACCGGTCACCGGTGAAAACGCCGCTGGCACGGTGATGATCTGCGCCCCGGCGCTGGCCAGCTCATTGTAGAGCAGCGGAAACCGGACATCGTAACAGACGCTCATCCCGATCTTTCCAAAGGCTGTGTCGGCCACCACCGCCTGTGTGCCCGGACGGTAGCCCGCCGATTCGCGATAGGTCTCAGCCTCGTTGATCTGCACGTCGAACATGTGGATCTTGTCGTATCGCGCCGCGATCCCACCCTGCGGGTCGATCAGAAAGGACCGATTGGCAAAACGCCCGTCCGGATCCCCGGTCTTGAGCCCAAGCGAGCCGATCAGCAACCAGATGCCCGCATCCGCCGCCGCCTTGCGCAAAGCGGCCAATGTGATGTCCTCATCCTCGTGCATCAGTACGTCTTGCTGGTGGCTGCGGCTGGTCGACACGCAATTGGTCACTTCTGGTGTCAGGACAAACTCCGCCCCGGCACTCACCGCGTCATCAAGCAGCGCAAGCGTCTTGCCAAGGTTGTCCTTTGGGTCGTCGGACACGTTTAATTGCAGGATCGCGCCTTGCATCACGCGGCCAGCAAGCCATCCAGCTTGCCCTCACGCTCCAGCGCAAAAAGGTCGTCACATCCGCCCACATGGGTTTCCCCGATGAATATCTGCGGAACGGTGCGCCCTCCGTTTGCCCGCTGGATCATTTCGGGTTTGCGGTCGGGGTTGGCCAAAACATCCACCTCGGAAAAGCTGATACCTTTCTGGTTCAGCAACCGTTTGGCGGCATGACAGAAACCGCAGAGCGGCGATGTGTAGATTTCGACGGGTTTCATATCGTATCCCTTTCAACAAGTATTGCTTGAAAGGGATTTAGGTGTCTTTGGCCACGCGCGCCAGTGTTACCACACAAACAGGTCCCGATCCTGCTGAAAGACAGGCCTCCGTTGCGGCGGCCAATGTCGCGCCAGAGGTCATCACATCGTCCACCAGCAGCACCGGTCGGTCGCGGACCATGTCCAGATGCGCCGGATTGAGGCGGATGGCGTTTTCCAGGGCTCTGCGCCTTTCCTCCCTTCCCAGACCGTCCAGCGAAGGTGTCGCGCGATACCGTAAAAGCAGATCGACGCAGCAGGAATGCCCCGATTCCCGTGCCATCGCGCGGGCCAGCAAAGCCGACTGATTGTACCTGCGCCTGAGCCTGCGTTGCCAGTGCAGCGGGATCGGGGCAAACAGCGTATCGGGATGCAGCACAGGTTTTGCCGCCGTGGTCATCCAACGCCCGGCGGGCCGCGCGATTTCCTGGCGGTCCCCGTGTTTCAGCGCCAGGACCAGTTTGCGCCCCGTGTTGACGTACAACAGCGCCGCGCGCCCCTGGACCCAGGGGCGCGGGCTTTGCAGGCAGGAATCGCAGGACAAGACGTCGCCCCCTGACACACCGGGCAATGGCACGCCACATTGGTCGCAAATCGTGCCGCCTATGAACGACGTGTCCCGCCAACATGGGCCACAAAGACCAAAATCACTGTCCACGATGCCACCGCAAGCCAGACAGCGCGCCGGATAGATGGCGTTCAACCCGGTTTGCAGTCTTTCCAACAACGGCATATTGACCTCCCATGACCACGCCAACGCCCCTGACTGATCTGACTGCACTGGCTTTTCGCCGCGCGCGCGCAACGCCCGAGGCGCTGTTCCTGCATCAACAGGCGATCGACGAGATTCAGGATCGGCTCGGGATGGTTAACAAGTCCTTTACCGCACCGGCCGTGGTCACGGATTTCCCCGCCATCTGGGGTGACCTGCTGCCGGAAGCGACAGTTGTTCCCGCCTCGGAGGTCCTGTCGCTGGAGGTTGGCGCGCATGACCTCGTGATCCACGGGATGTCACTGCATTGGTCCAACGACCCCGTCGGACAGCTGATCCAGTGCCGCCGGGCGCTGAGCGCGGACGGTCTGTTTGTCTCTGCCGCGTTTGGTGGGCAGACCTTGCAGGAATTGCGCGCCTGTCTGGGCCAGGCCGAAGCCTCGGTTACAGGTGGGATGTCGCCGCGCGTGGCACCCATGGCCGAACTGCGTGACATGGGCGGGCTGCTGCAACGGGCCGGATTTGCTCTGCCGGTGGCAGATGCACTGCCGCTGACGGTGTCCTACCGGGACGCCTGGGCGCTGATGCGCGACCTGCGCGCCATGGGAGAGACCAACGCCCTGTTTGCGCGCCTGCGACAGCCGACCGCCCGTGCCGTGTTCGAGACCGCCGCAGACCTCTATCAAAACCATTTCAACGATGGCGAGGGCCGCGTGACTGCCACCTTTGAATTGATATTCCTGACCGGATGGGCACCCGACGAAAGCCAGCAGAAACCACTGCGGCCCGGTTCCGCGCAACAGCGTCTGGCGGATGCCCTGAACACGGCTGAGACAAAGTTGCGCAATTGACCCTGTGGTGAAACCGGTTATTTCAGCACGATACGGTTGACCAAGGACAGATCTATGCAAGCCGCGCGCCCGCAACATGCCAACGATGACCATCCCGCTGTCCGCAAGGAACGTGTCGGAATCCTGTTGGCGAACCTAGGCACGCCTGACAATTATGACTACTGGTCGATGCGCCGCTACCTGGGCGAATTCCTGTCCGATCGCCGGGTCATCGACTATTCCCCATGGCTCTGGCAGCCGCTGCTGCAACTCATCATCCTCAGCAAACGCCCCTTCACCAGCGGTGCCGCCTACAAAAGCATCTGGAACGAGGAGGCCGGTGAAAGCCCGTTGATGACCATCACCAAGGCGCAGACCGCAAAGTTGGCGACGGCCCTGAAAGAACGCTACGGCGACGATGTGATGGTGGATTTCTGCATGCGTTACGGAAACCCGTCAACGCAATCGAAGGTTGCGGCAATGACTGCGGCAGGGTGTACCAAGATCCTGTTCTTCCCGCTATATCCGCAATACGCGGGTGCAACTTCGGCCACGGCCTGCGATGCGTTCTTTGCCGCGTTGGGCAAGGAAAAATGGCAGCCGGTCGCGCGGGTCGTCGAACCCTACTTCGACCGCCCGGACTATATTGAGGCGCTCGCGCAGTCCATTGAACGGGCCTATGCCGCCGCGGAAAAACGCCCCGATATTCTGATCTGCTCCTACCACGGTGTCCCCATCCGCTATCTGATGGAAGGCGACCCCTACCATTGCCAATGCCAGAAAACGACACGTCTGTTGAAAGAGCGGCTGGGTTGGGGTGACACCCGGATCATGACGACATTCCAGTCAAAATTCGGCCCCGAGGAATGGTTGCAACCCTACACAGTGGAAGAGGTCGCCCGGCAGGCCAAGGCAGGCAACATGAACATTGCCGTCTGCGCACCCGCCTTTTCAGCGGATTGCATCGAAACGCTGGAAGAGATCAACGAAGAGATCAAGGAAAGCTTTGTAGAGGCGGGGGGTGAAGGCTTTACCTATATCCCATGCCTGAACGATGACGAGGCGCATATCGCGGCGCTGTCAAACGCGGTTCAGGAAAATCTCCAGGGCTGGCTGGACTAAACGCCTGAAGTGGCGTCGCAGGCGGGGCGAATTGCCCTTGTCACAAACATCCCTCAAAACGCAAAAAAGGCGGTGCAGAACACCGCCTTTTTCGATTTAGACGTCGCGCTGGATTAGTCAGCAGCAACAGCAGCGGCAACAACAGCCAGCAGCAGCAGAGGAACCAGAACACCGGAAGAAGAAGAAGATGCTTCTTCAACGATGACGGGTGCTTCCACGATCGGCTCAGCCAGCGAACCAGCATAAGCAGTCGATGCAGCGGCTGTCAGAGCAGCGGCGAGAACGAGTTTTTTCATAGTATAACCTCCAGAAAAGGCGTGTTGCACAATTGTGCACGCACGCACCCAAGACTTACCTCGTAAAACTTTCTAAACAGCATAACCGGGGGATTGCAAACCCGGATTCCGTTTTTGCGTCTTACAAGTCCTGAAATGTCGTCAAATAAGCAACACCTGCGTGCCGACCTTGGTCATGCCGAACAATTCCGCAATATGTTCATTATAAAGACCAATACAGCCATTCGACGAACGGCGCCCGATCTTGCGCGTGTCGTGGGTGCCGTGGATCCGGTAGTAGGTCCAGCTCAGGTACAGCGCGTGCGTACCAAGGGGGTTATCCGGGCCCGGTCCGATGTATTCAGGCCACTCCGGATTACGCTGAAGCATGGAGGGCGTTGGCCGCCAGCTTGGCCCTTCGACCTTTTGCACAACACTTGTCCGGCCACGGCGCGTCAGGTCCTCCGTCAGGGGAACGGACGAGGGGTAAAGCTTGTAGATGCTCTGGTCTTCTGACCAGTAGTGCACCGCACGACTGTCGATATCGACCAGGACCGCACCATTGCGGGTGTTGTCGAAATAGGGGCGCCAATCCAGCGTGCGGAAGCTGGAGATGTTGCGGCGGACTGTCTCTGTAAGGTCACGTTCGGTCTGGGTCGTCGCCTCGGAATTCACGCTTGACGAAGTCTGTGCCAAAGCGGGCGATGCGATCAGAGCGGCGGATCCTGCAAGGAAAGCCCGACGGCTGCTGAACTTATGGTGCTTGTCGGACATTATCATGTCTCCATCAAAAAGGTATTTTGAGATTCTTCCCGATATATGACCCTAAAGCCTCAGTATCAAATCAAAGACCCGTCATCAGGCAAGGTAACGCCGATGTGCGTTTGAACTGCAACGCTGTCCGCTGTAGGAGGGGCGAAACAAACACGTGGAGCTATGCCGTGATCCGTATTCTGTCCATTCTGATGGCGTTCTGCCTCGCCCTGTCTGCCTGTGCGCCTGTCGCCCCCCAAATTGGCACCGACGGCAAACCGCTGCCCAAGGCCTATCGTATTCGCGCTGGCGAAACTGGCAAGATCCAGTTCAGAATGCTTGATTCCGTCAATGCCCTGCGCAGCGCTGCCGGGCAAGCGCCCGTAGAACTGAACCCGCAACTGAACGCCGCTGCCGCTACGCATTCCCGTGACATGTCGGTGCAAAACCGTCCCTGGCATTTCGGTTCTGACGGCTCCTCCCCAATCGACCGGATCGCCCGCGTCGGCTATACCGGGCACCTGATTGGCGAAACAATTTCAGAGACTTACGAATCGGAACTGGAGACTCTTGCAGCCTGGATGGAGCAACCGGACACCCGCCGCGTCATCATGTCGCCGGACGCGCGCAACATGGGATTTTCCTGGTTTCAGGAACCGGGTGGCAAGATTTGGTGGACGATGGTGATGGGCAACTAGGGCCTTTGGTCACTCATCCCCCACCACCCACGCGGCCTCACGGGTTCAGAAGGATCGGCGTGCCGTCCCGAACCATCGCATAGATATCTTCCATCTCCTTGTTCCGCACAGAGATGCAGCCCCATGTCCAATCGCTTTTGTCCTTGCGCGTGGGCACTTTCTGGCCATGGATAAAGATATCGCCGCCGGGCTTCTGACCCAGCTCTGCCGCGCGCCTGCGGTCCTCGTCATTCGGATAGGAAATACCAATCGACAGGTGGAAACGGCTGTTCGGATTGCGGCGGTCGATGATGTAGGTGCCTTCAGGTGTCTTGCCGTCGCCTTCGACCGTCTTGTGGCCAACCGGAGCAAACCCGAGCAAAATCGGATACTCTTCCAGCACCCGGTCATGATGCAGCAGCCACATCTTGCGATCACTCTTGTTCACCACGACGTAGGTGACTTCGGGGCCATTATACCGTTTGAACTTGCTGTTGCTACAGGCACCCAGCGCCACTAGCGCGGTGCCGCCCAGAATAAGTGTTCTGCGTTTCATCTGTTTTCGATCCTGCCTGACGGGTCAAATGTATCTTTGGTCCCCGCTATCACATACCAAAAAATGCTTTGTTCAAAAAGTGGTGAGTCACAAGAAATTTCGCACTGCGGCACCAGCGCCAGCGGCAGGCGCTATCTTGAAAAACACGCGGCAAGTTCGACATGCGACGACCAGCGAAACTGGTCCACGACCTGTACCCAGTCCAGCGAATATCCACCGCCCACCAACATTGCGGCATCGCGCGCAAAAGTCACCGGATTGCACGAAACATAAGCAATTCGAGGCACTTTTGTCAGGATGATTTCGGCCACCTGCCGCTCCGCCCCCGCGCGCGGTGGGTCCAGCACGATGGCATCCATCCTGGCCAGTTCATCCGGCAGCATCGGACGCCGGTAAAGATCGCGCGCCTGCGTTGTGACCGGTTTCAGCCCCCCGGCCATGCGCCAGCCGTGATCAAGCGCTTCCAGCATCTCTGCTTCGCTTTCCACCGCCATGACACTGGCTTTTTCCGCCAGGGGAAGTGTAAAGGTCCCGCATCCGGCGAAAAGGTCGGCAATCCGGGCCGCCGGGCCAACCGCGTCCCTGACCGCATCGCAAAGCGCCGCTTCACCCTCTTTGGTGGCCTGCAGGAACGCGCCCGGCGGCGGCGTCACGTCGGCCCTGCCGAAATGCTGGATCGGGGGCACGCGCATCGCGACCGTCTCATTTTCCCAGCTCAACCGCGCCAGCCCAAGCTCCTCGGTCACTTGCGCCAGCGTCTGACGCAACGGCCCATCAAGCGGTTTGCCCTGCGCCACGGCAACATCCAGCCCCACATCGCTTTGGGTGACTGTAACGGCCAGGGCCGCCTTGCGGCTGGTGCCGATCATGGCCAGCCGTTCCGCGATGGCCAATCCGGCCATAAGATCGGGATGTAGCAGCTTGCAGTCGGGAATCTCGATGATCACGTCGGACGCCCGGCCATGGAAACCGGCCATGGCGCCCTTCTTGGTGCGGCGCGCGGCAAATACAGCCCTGCGGCGCGACTGCGGCGGAGAGGTCACGATAGGGCGAAATTCAGTCTCCAACCCGTGAGCATTCAATGAAATCCGGACGAACTCCTGCTTCCACTCCGCGACAAAATCATCCGAGGCATGCTGCAACTGACACCCGCCACAGGACTTGTAATGGCGGCAGGGCGGCGACACGCGCCGATCTGACGGCGTCACGATCCTGACATTGGCAAGCGTCTCTCCCACGACCTCGCCGGATACGACCTCACCCGGCAGGGTCATGGGCGCATAAATCGGGCCGGTGGCGATACCGTCACCGTGGTGACCCAAACGAATGATCTGATGCTCTGTCATACCTGCGCCATATCCTGTGCACGGGCATAGAAAAAGGGCCTATTCCGCCGCCTTCAGACCAAGGAACCCGCCAGACTGCCGATGCCAATAGCGGGCATAAAGCCCATCTTCGGCCAAAAGGCTCTCATGCGTCCCCTCTTCGACGATCCTGCCCGCGTCCATCACGACGATGCGATCCATATCTGTCAGCGTGGACAGGCGGTGCGCCACGGCCAATACCGTCTTGCCCTCCATCACACGGGTCAGCGCAGACTGGATCGACGCTTCGACCTCACTGTCGAGCGCGCTGGTCGCTTCATCCAGCACCAGGATCGGTGCATCCTTGAGAATGGCACGGGCCAGGGCGATCCGCTGGCGCTGACCACCCGAAAGCTTGACACCCCGTTCGCCCAGATGCGCGTCGTATCCCTTGCGGCCCTTGTGGTCCTGCATGATCTCGATGAACTCATGCGCCTCGGCCTTGCGCGCGGCGGCGATCACCTCTTCGCGGGTGGCGTCAGGCTTGCCATACCTGATGTTGTCAAAGGCAGAGCGGTTGAACATCGCGGTTTCCTGCGTAACCATCCCGATCTGCCGCCGCAGGCTTTCCTGCGTCACATGTGCAATGTCCTGACCGTCGATCAGAATACGGCCCTTTTCCAAGGGATAGAGCCGCAAAAGAAGCGAAACCAAACTGGATTTTCCCGCACCCGATGCGCCAACCACGCCCAGTTTTTCGCCCGGCGCAAGGCTCAGTGACATATGCTCGACACCACCGCCACCACGCCCGTAGGTATAGCGCACATCGTCAAAGACGATATCGCCCTGCGACACCTCAAGCTCGGTCGCGTCCCTGGCATCCAGAAGGGTCTGTGCCGGCGTCAGGGTGCGCATGCCGTCCTCAACCTCGCCCAGGTTGGCGTAAAGCGCCATCAGTGTGAAACTGACCCAGCCCGTCATCTGCGCCAGCCGCAGCGACACGGCACCGGTGGCGGCGATATCGCCTGCGGTGACCAGCCCCAGCGACCAGTACCACAGCGCCCCACCCACCAGCAGCACGGGCAGCAAGCCTGCAATCGTCATCAGCCAGAACCGGAACGACACGCTGACCTTGCCAAAGGCCAGCGAGGTATCGCGAAACCTGCTCATCGCGCCCAGCGCGGCGCGGTCCTCATGCTCGGCATGGGCAAACAGCTTGACCGTCTTGATATTGGTGATCGTGTCGACCACCTGCCCTGTCACCATCGCACGGGCAGCGGCGCGCGCCTTTGACCGGGTCCGGACAAGCGGCATGTAGCGGCGGATCAACAGAACATAACCGCCCATCCACGCCACCAACCCCAGTGCGATGCGCCAATCCACAGTGCCCAGCAGCATCACCGCCCCGACAAAGGACGCCAGCGCAAAGAGCACTGTATGGATCATCTCGATCACCACATCGGTCAGGGCGCGTCCGGTCTGCATTTCCTTTTGCGAAATGCGCCCGGCAAAATCGTTGTCAAAGAAGGTAACGGCCTGCCCCAGCGTGTAGCGATGCAGCCGCGACAGGACGAGGTTGAACACATTCGGCCCGATGACGATGGACTGCATGAAGGAACTGACGCCAAAGATCGCCGGGCGCAGGACCACGAAGAACCCCAGCGACATCAGCAGGATGCCCGACTGATCCTGAAACACCGATCCCGCGTCAGATGACAACGCCGCATCCACCACCATGCCAAGGATCAACGCCGCCATCACCTCGACCACCCCGGCGAGGATCGACAGGATGCCGGCAGTGGTCAGCGCCGGGCCGGACCCCTTGAGCGTCCAGCGGAAGAATCCCATCAGGTGCCGCGGCGGCGGGCTATCGCTTTTTGAAAACGGGTCGATCCAGTTGGCAAGTCTCACGCGGGGGTCTCTTCCATATCCATCGCCAGAAAGCCGCCGGACTGGCGGTTCCAGAAATCTGCATATAGTCCTCCTTGCGCCAAAAGCGCGTCATGAGTTCCATCTTCGACGATAACCCCCTGGTCCAGAACGATAATCCGATCCATTTCCGCAATCGTGGACAGCCGGTGTGCAATCGCGATTACCGTCTTGCCCGCCATCATGCCATAGAGCGTTTCCTGGATCGCCGCCTCCACCTCGCTGTCAAGCGCGCTTGTCGCCTCGTCCAGCAACAGAATCGGCGCATCTTTCAGGATCACGCGGGCCAGCGTGATCCGCTGACGCTGCCCGCCGGACAGCTTCACGCCACGCTCTCCCACACGCGAATCATAACCGCGCCGCCCTTCGGGGTCGCTGAGATCCTGGATGAACTCATGCGCCTGCGCCTGTTGCGACGCCGCAATCATCTGCGCTTCGGATGCGTCGGGGTTGCCGTAGACGATATTGTCGCGCACCGACCGATGCAGCAGAGAACTGTCCTGCTGCACCATCCCGATCTGCCGCCGCAGGCTGTCCTGGCGGACGGTTGTGATGTCCTGCCCGTCAATCAGGATCTGGCCCGACTCCGGGTCATAGAACCGCAGCAACAGCTTTACCAATGTCGACTTTCCCGCACCGGACCGACCGACAAGGCCAATCCGCTCCCCCGGTTTGATCGTCAGCGAGATGTCGTTCAACCCACCCGAAAGGCGGCCATAATGGTGCGACAACCCTTTGATTTCGATGCGACCATGCTCAAGCGTCAGGGGCGCGGCATCTTTCTGGTCTGTCAGGGTGACGGGTTGCGCGATCGTCTCCATCCCCTCTGCAACCACACCAAGCTCGCGGAAGAAGGACGACAGCGCCCACATGATCCAGCCGGTCATGGAATTGAGCCGCAACGTCAGCGCAGAGGCCGCCGCAACAACGCCGACACTGGCCTCACCCGCGATCCAGAGCGCGAGTGCCCAACCGACAACGCCCACGATCAACACACCATTCAGGGCCACCAAAACGACATCCATGATCGTGAAAATCCGCATCTCCTTCTGGAAAGTAACACGGGACTTTTCGATGGCTTCCTTGGCGAAACTGACTTCCATGTCGTGATGCGCGAACATCTTGACCGAATGGATGTTGGTATAGGCATCCACCACCCGCCCGGTCACCATGGACCGCGCATCGGACGCGGCCTTTGACGCGGGGCCGACGCGCGTGACAGTCCATTTCACAAGCGCCCCATAAAGGGCAAACCAGATCAAAAGCGGCACTAACAAGCGCCAATCGGAGGCAGACAGCAGAATTGCCGCGCCGATCATATAGGCCAGCGCATAGGACATCGCGTCGAACACCTGGAACACCACTTCACCCGCTGCGGGCGGGGTCTGCATGATGCGATTGGCGATCCGGCCTGCAAAGTCGTTTTCAAACCAGCCGACGGATTGCCGCAGCACATGCCGATGTGCGCGCCAACGGATCAGCGTGCCAAAATTCGGCAGGATCGCATTGTTCAGCAACGCCACGTCGAACCCCTGCAAAAGGGGCCGCAGGATCAGCACGAACAGCGCAACGCCGATGAATTCGGCACCATGATCGGCCCACATCTGCGCGGGATCGCCGCCCAGCAGATCGACAAGGCGGCCCATGTAATAGATCAGCCCGATCTCGATCGCGGCAACGATAATGGACATTATCCCGGTGAGCAGGAAAACCTTTTTGAAAGGGACGGAATACTCACGCAGAAACGGCCAAAGCCTGCGTGGCGGCGTGTCAGACTCTGAATAGGAAACATAAGGGTCGACGAGGTTCTCGAAAAAACGAAACATGGCAGGGGCCTTAGGTAGAAACAGCAAAATGCACCGGCGCGCCGTGCGAACCGGTCAGGACGTGGGGTATGTCAGATTTATCTGAACCAGATCCCGCGGTACATTTTGCAACCCTCCAAGTTTATGCATTTACATCTATTGGATGATCTCTCGCCTGTCGAGACCTCAAAATGTACCAATCAATGCCTCTCGGCTCAGGGCAAATCCCGAGGCGATCCATTTGCTTTCCAACTCTTCCAGACGCGCGCCCAGCGCAGGCCCCTGATATGTCGGCATAAGATCACGGGCAGAGACTGGAAATTCTGCCTGGGCAGCCATCTCAATCGTCTCTAACCAACCGCTTTCCGGCGGTTCGCCCATCATGGCACAGCGCATCAACATCACCTGTTCCGCAATGCCCTGACCCTGGCGATAGGCGACTTCGGCCAAGGGCGGACCCATCCATCCGATCTGATGCAGCAAGGCGAGATGTCGCGCATCCGACTTGCTGAGGCGCAGTCGGTCCGCCATATCATCGCCACCCAGAACGGCAAACCGGCCACGCCAATCTGGGCTGATTTCGCAGGTCGATTCCAGATGGACATAAGGCCCCAGAAACCTGTCGTCACAGCCCGGCAGCACGATGTGCAAAACGCCAATTGCCCTCATGACGGCGACAGCCTGTGACGGGTCGGGGGCAGCCATCAGCTTGATGATCTCCTGCCCGACCCTCTCGGCTGAAAGTGTCTCTAAACCGGGCAAATTCTCTGAAATGCTCGCCAGTGTGTCATGATCGAAACCACCGGACAGGTCCGCAAAATAGGCCGAAAACCGAAAATACCGCAGGATGCGAAGGTAATCTTCGCGAATGCGGGCGGCGGCATCTTCGATGAACCGTACACGCCGCGCCCAAAGGTCGGGCAGACCGCCCAACGGGTCCACCACCAACCCTCGCGGCGAGGCATAAAGCGCGTTCATGGTGAAATCACGCCGCCGCGCGTCGTCTGCGATATCCTTCGAAAAGGCGACAACCGCGCGACGCCCGTCCGTTTCCACATCTCGCCGGAAGGTCGTAACCTCGAATGCCGCGCCATCCCGCACAACAGTCACGGTCCCGTGGTCGATCCCTGTCGGAACGGCCCGCATCCCGGCCTTTTCGACCAATGCGATAACTTCTTCGGGTCGCGCATCTGTCGCCAGATCCACATCGCTTGCCGCTGCGCCCAGCAAGGCGTTTCGCACGCACCCCCCCACGAAATAGATTTTGAAGCCTACTTCCGTAACAGCGGCGCAGACCGCTTGCGCGGCGGGGTCCTTCAGCCATTCGGTATCGGCTGGAATCAGGTTTTCATCCGCTCTGTCCATTCCCGCAACATACGCGCGGTTGCGCCCCAAATGTAATAGGGCCCGTAAGGCACGGTGAAATAATGGCGCAGGCTGCCGCGCCATCGCCGGGACTGAACCAGGTAATTCGCCGGGTCCAGCACATGCGACAGCGGAACGGAAAACACCTCTGCCACTTCGCCGGGCTCTGGTCTGATATCAAATCTGTCCCTGATCAGGCCGATCACCGGCGTTACAGCAAAGCTGGTGACCGTATCATGAAGCGGCAACGTGCCCAACACCTCGACATTCTCGGGTGGCAAGCCGATTTCCTCGTGCGCCTCGCGCAGTGCGGCCGCAATGCTGTCGACATCACCTGGGTCCTGTTTGCCACCTGGAAAGGATATTTGGCCCGGATGATGCTTCAAAGCCGAGGATCGCTTTGTCAACAACAGTTCCAGCCGACCATCGACCACCTGGATCGGTGCCAGAACCCCGGCGGGGCGCGACACACGCCCCTCGGGCAAGACCACATCGGGATTCAGGTCGAAATCTGATGTCGCCGCGCCCGGATGCAGCAAGGCCGCCCGGATGCGGTCAATCTGATCAATTGTCATTCTGCCCTTCCGCCTCGAAACCGACTGTGGCCGGGTCGAGATCGTAATGGGCACCGCAAAATTGACAATCCGCCGTGACTCGCCCCTCATCCGTGGTCATTTTTTCGATGTCCCTGGCCGAATAGATCGAAAGGCTTTGGCGCACCTTGTCCTCGGAACAGCTACAGCCAAAACGAACGGCCTGCGCATCAAACACCCTTGGCTGTTCCTCGTGAAACAGCCGCAGCAAAAGATCCGTGGGCGGGACACTTGGCCCGATCAGTTCCAGGTCCTCAACCGTATCGAGCAGGACATTCACCCGGTTCCAGTTTTCCTCATCCTCTCCGTGGACAAGGTCGTGGGCCTGCAACACCTCGCCGGTGCCTTCGCCCTTGGCCGCAAATGGCGATGCCTTGGGCATATGTTGCAGCATCACACCACCCGCGCGCCAGTGTTCGGCCACATCCGGGCCGGAAGAGCGGCCAAAGCTGAGCGAGAACCGGGTCGGCAACTGCTCTGACTGGGCAAAATATGCCTCGGCGCAGGCCGCAATGGAACCCCCGCTCAAGGGTGTAATGCCCTGGTAAGGGGTCATCCCCTTGCCCTGGTCGATCATGATCGCAAAGTACCCTTCACCCACCTGTTCGAAGGGGGCAGCATCTGTCAGCCGATCCGCATCATAACTGGCATAGGCTCTGATACGGGCCGATTTGCCGTCAGCCTCTGGCGCGTAATAATCGGTGGCGATCATCCGCACCGCACCTTTCGACTGCACCTGCAGGGACAGTTTCCAGCGCAGCTTGATCGTTTGGCCGATCAGGGCGGTCAGCAATGCCATCTCTGCCACCAGCGCCTCGACCTGCGGCGGGTAATTGTGCTGGCGCAGCACCCCTTCCAGCACGCCATCCAGACGGGCCACGCGGCCACGGATGTTCGAATGGTCCAGTTGAAACGGCAATACGCTGTCATCCCAGGCGATCTTGTTTCCTGGCAGGGAGGGAGAGGTCATGGGGGTTTCCTTATCGCGGGTCGCTTGGCATACCGCGTCTATATAGGAGCGACAACCCGAGGATAAAGGGGACGGTCATGATCAGGCGTATGGGCATGCCACCGCAAAAGAACCGGTTCTACCGTCTGCGGCCGGGGGCCTATGCGATTCTGCCACTCAAGACCCGTTTCCTGATGACCGCGCAGGTGACCCCGGAAATCGACGTGCAACTGCCCGGCGGCGGGATTGATCCGGGCGAATCGCCACTGCACGCCCTGCACCGCGAAGTGATGGAGGAAACCGGATGGCGTATCGCGGCACCCCGTCGGCTGGGCGCGTTCCGGCGCTTCGTCTTCATGCCGGAATATGACATCTGGGCCGAAAAGCTGTGTACGGTCTATATCGCCCATCCAGTGCGCGAATTGGCCCCGCCGACAGAGCCGGATCACGTCACCCTGGTGCTCTCTGCCTCCGAATGTATCGAAAATCTGGGAAATGACGGCGACCGGATGATGTTTCAGCGTTACCTTGGGCTCAGCTAAGCGCAGGATCATTCAACTGGAACATGATGCCAGACAGGTCGTCGGAAAAATCGGTCGCGCCTGCGTATTCGGACAATTTCCACATTAGGCCCGACAGAAACGCCTCATCATGCATGTCGCCTAGGCTGGCGATGATATCCTCCAGCCCGTCTTCGCCCAGCATCTGGCCGGTCTGGTCGGGGCATTCGGTGAACCCATCCGACAGGATCAACAACCTGTCGCCCGCGCGCATCTGAATGTCGAATTGCTGATAAGACACGCCGCTGATCAGCCCGACCGGAAAACCACCCGTGCCAAACTGTTCGATATCACCGTTCTTGCGGCGGACCACGGGGTGCGGGTGCCCCGCCTGCGCAATCTGAACCAGACCGCTGTCCAGATCGACTATGGCCAGCATCAGGGTAAAGTAATGCTCCGTCTCCATCTCGTTCAGCACCAGCTCGTTGATGGACTGAATGGCCTGTGCCGGGGGCCTGGCAACAAAGCCGCCCTCACCGTCCGGGGTCAGCGCCACGTTCTGACCGGGAGACGACGCAGAAAGGTAGCCCGCCAGGCGCGCGGTCATTAACGCAGAGCTGATGCCATGGCCGGAAACGTCTATCCCGAACAGTCCCAGCTTTCGCGGCCCGGCTTCGAAAAAGCCAACCAGATCGCCACCGACATGCCCGCTGGACCGCAGCAACAAAGACAACGTACCGCCCCGAAAGACCCTGTGCCGTTCGGGCAAAAGGGATTGCTGCAGCTTCTTGGCTTCCAGCAGATCCTTGTCGAGCGAATCATAAAGTCCCTGAAGCTCTGCAAGGGTGTCGCGGATCATCTGGTTGCTGCGGCTCAACTGCCGCTGCGTGTTGATAATGCGTTCACCCGCCGTGATGCGGGCCCGCAACTCGGCATTGTCCACGGGCTTCGACAAGAAGTCATCTGCACCGGAATGCAGGCCCACCGCCACCTCTTCCTTTTCTTTCTTGGAGGTCAGGAGGATGAAATAGGCGAATTGTTCGCCAGGTAGATCGCGCAGGGCGCGGCAGAACTCCAGCCCGGTCATGCCGGGCATCATCCAGTCGCTCAGGATCAGGTCGGGAAGATTTTCGACGCAAAGCTGCAACGCTTTCTCGCCCGAGGCCGCCTCGACGACCTCGTAACCCCATCTTACCAATGAACCCGCCAGAATACGCCGCTGAAGCCGGCTGTCATCGACGACCAGGATCCGGGTCTTTGAAACAGGGCTGTCGGCCGGCGTTTCGGGAGGCCTGGCCGCCGTGAATTTCCTCATTTTCTGCTACGATCTCTGGTTCGGCTGCATTATCTGGTTCGGAATGCACCACCATTGAACCAGACAGATTAAGAGGCTCTAAATGGTAAAAACCGTGTCAAACGGTCCAGGATTGCAAAGAAATTATTCATCTTTGAGCTTCATCCTGCCAGGGCCGGAGGAACAGGTGAATGATTGACTGGGATAATGATTGACTGGGATCAGGTAACAAGACTGCGCGATGAAGTCGGGGCAGAAGATTTTGACGACATCGTCGCGCTTTTCATCGAGGAAGTCGAAGAGGTGACAGCGCGGCTGGCCAGCGGTCAGTCGCCCGTATCCGTGGAAGAAGACCTTCATCTGCTTAAGGGCAGCGCGCTGAACCTGGGATTCACCAGGTTCTCCGATCTCTGTCAAAGTGGTGAAACCCGCGCCGCGCAGGGCGAGGCCAGCCAGGTCGACCTCCAGCCAATCCTGTCAGCCTATGCGATGTCCAAGGCGGCTTTCCTTGCCGCCTTGCCCACTGCTTTCGACGATCAGACCAGCTTGTAAAACTCCTGAACCCTGATTTCGCCAAATGTTTCCAGCGCCTTTGCCCGCAGCGCCTGCATACCGGCAATCCAGCGGTCGTGATCCTTTGCCCGATGCACCGCAAATCCCTGAACGGCAGGGTGCGACAGGATCAGAAAGCGGCCCTCCTCGACCCCGGTGATCACGGCCTGTGCAACGTCATCGGCGGTCAAAAGCGACGCACCCTGATCCGCGTCTGCATCGCTCATTCCCAACAGGGGCGTCGCGACATACTGCGGGCAGACCACGGAAGCCCCGATGCCATCGGCCCCATGGGTGATCGCAAGCGACTCCGCAAAGCTGACAGCAGCGTGTTTTGTCGCTGAATAGGCGGCATCGCCAATCTGGTTCAACAGCCCCGCCGCCGAGGCCACGTTGACAAGATGACCACTGCCGCGCGCAATCATCTCGGGCAGTAACGCGCGGGCGGCATAGACATGGGCCATCACATGCACGTTCCAGTTCAGCGTCCAATCTGCATTCGTCTGGGATGCCGCATGCAAAGGGTCGCCCCGCCCAAGCCCCGCGTTAGAGACATAGATGTCCACCGCGCCATGCGCCGCCTTGGCTGTTTCGATCAGGTTTTGTATCGCCGCCTCATCCGTGACATCGCAGGCAACGGCAATGCCGCCGATCTCCTTTGCGACCTGCCGGGCCTTGTCGCCATCAATGTCAGAAACACAGACCCGCGCGCCCTTGGCCGCTGCCGCACGCGCAATCGCAGCACCAATGCCACTGCCTGCACCGGTGATGACAACCGAACTCCCCTCGAACTTCATCTTCTCTCCCCTCAGATCACGAATTGCGCCAGTGTATCGTCATTGGTGATGTCGGTATATGTGAACCCGGCCTCTTCGATCCGCCGAAACATGGCGGGAAAATTCTGGGGCGCGTCAGTCTCTATCCCGATCAGAACAGAGCCGAAGTTGCGCGCCGATTTCTTCATGTACTCAAACCGGGTGATGTTGTCTGCCGGACCAAGCCGGTCCAGAAAATCCCGCAGGGCACCGGGACGCTGCGGCAGACGCAGGATGAAATACTTCTTCAGCCCCGCGTAGCGCTGCGCGCGTTCCTTGACCTCCGGCAACCGCTCGAAATCGAAATTGCCGCCGGATGTGATACAAACGACGGTCTTTCCCCTGATCTGTTCTGCCACATCGTCCAGCGCCTCGATCGCCATGGCACCTGCGGGTTCCAGCACGATCCCCTCGACGTTCAGCATTTCAACAATGGTCTGACAAATGCGGTCCTCTGGCAGGTCGATCACGTCATCCGGCGACACACCTGCCAGACGGGCAAAGGTGCGTGCGCCGATCTTGGCAACCGCAGCGCCGTCGACAAAGGAATTGATCGGCGACACATCCACCGGCTTGCCCTCGGCCAGGGCGGCGGCAAGGCTTTTCGCGCCAGATGGTTCGACGAAGGTATAGGTGCAATCATTGCCGAAATAGCTGCGCGTTCCCGCAGACAGACCGCCCCCGCCGACCGGCAGGATGATGTGATCCGGCGCGCGACCCAATTCCTGTTCGATCTCGACGGCGACAGAGGCTTGTCCCTCGATCACGTCCTCATCGTCAAAGGGAGACAGAAAATGCGCCCCCTCCTGCGCGCAGAACTGCTGTGCCGCGGTCAGCGTCTTGTCGAAATAATCCCCAACGAGTTTCACCTCGACCGCATCACCACCAAACATCCGCGTCTTCAGTATCTTTTGCTCAGGTGTCGTCACCGGCATGAAGATGACGCCGCGCACATTGAAATAACGGCACATGAAAGCGACGCCCTGCGCATGATTGCCCGCAGAGGCGCAGACAAAAAGCTGCTGGTCGGGAATCACCTTCCGCATCGCGTTGAAAGCCCCACGCAGCTTGTAGGACCGGACCGGGCTCAGGTCTTCGCGTTTGAGCCAGATGTCCGCCCCGAACCGCTCCGACAGCAGTTCATTGCGCAAAAGCGGCGTGGCAGGAAACACCTGCCGCATCTTGGCTGTCGCCAGTGTGGCCATTGCCTGAAAATTCTCTGTCATACCACCTGTCCCCAGCTTGCGTTCAAACTCGATAGGCGCGCGGGCCGCACAGGTCAACGCGGCAAGCTGATCTTGCCCGTGATCGCAAAACCGGATACCCCGCGATCCAAGTCAGAAAGGAACCATCCATGTCCGCGCCCAAGAAAGTCGTGCTCGCCTACTCCGGCGGCCTTGATACCTCGATCATCCTCAAGTGGCTGCAAACCGAATACGGCTGCGAGGTCGTGACCTTCACCGCCGACCTCGGTCAGGGGGAAGAACTGGAACCCGCCCGCAAGAAGGCCGAGATGATGGGCGCTTCCGAGATTTACGTCGAGGACGTGCGCGAGGAATTCGTGCGCGACTTCGTCTTTCCGATGTTCCGCGCCAATGCGGTCTACGAAGGGCTGTACCTGCTGGGCACCTCCATCGCCCGCCCGCTGATCTCCAAACGTCTGGTGGAAATTGCCGCCGAAACCGGGGCCGATGCCGTGGCCCACGGTGCGACCGGCAAGGGCAACGACCAGGTACGGTTTGAACTGGCAGCCTATGCCCTGAACCCGGATATCAAGGTCATCGCCCCCTGGCGCGAATGGGATCTGTCGAGCCGCACCAAGCTGCTGGAGTTTGCCGAAAAGAACCAGATCCCCGTCGCCAAGGACAAGCGCGGGGAGGCCCCCTTCAGCGTGGATGCCAACCTGCTGCACACCTCCTCCGAGGGCAAGGTGCTGGAAGACCCGGCCATCGACGCGCCCGAGTATGTCTACCAGCGCACGGTTGATCCTGAAAAGGCCCCCGATACGCCGGAATACGTCGAAATCGGCTTTGAACGCGGCGATGCAGTCAGCATCAACGGCGAGGCGATGTCGCCCGCCACGATCCTGACCAAGCTCAACGAGTTGGGCGGGAAACACGGCTGCGGTCGCCTTGACCTGGTTGAGGGCCGTTTTGTCGGCATGAAATCCCGTGGTATCTATGAAACCCCCGGTGGCACCCTGCTGCTTGAGGCGCATCGCGGCATTGAATCCATCACGCTCGACCGGGGGGCCATGCACCTCAAGGACGAGTTGATGCCCCGCTATGCCGAACTGATCTACAATGGTTTCTGGTTCAGCCCCGAACGCAGCATGTTGCAGGCCGCCATCGACGCCAGCCAGACCCATGTCACCGGCACCGTGCGCCTGAAACTCTACAAGGGTCACGCACGCACCGTGGGCCGCTGGTCCGATCACTCGCTCTATTCAGAGGCACATGTGACTTTCGAGGATGACGCAGGCGCCTATGACCAGAAAGATGCCGCAGGATTCATCCAGCTCAATGCGCTGCGCCTGAAGCTGCTGGCCGCCCGCGACAAGCGCATGAAGGGCTGAGCGGCCCCCGTTCTTTTTGGCCGTAAATATTCGGCCTTATGTATCAAACGCACCAACAATCTAGCTGAATCCTGCGCCCATGTGAATCACAATAGGGCCATGCAGGAACGATCCATAGATAACGCGCTACTAGCGCTACGTAAGCTGACAATTCGAGAACGGCGCGAGGGCTTAGCACAGGTTGAAGCCCTGCTGGCCCTGCGTGGCGTCCACATGCCCGCTGTGCTGCCCGCCAAACGTGGTGACGTGGCAAAGCGTGGTCACATGTCGCTAATGATAATGGGCGCGCTCAGGGATGGCCCTAAGCCGTTGCCGGATATTGTGGCTGTTGTGGCGGCTAGGCGTCCTGAGTTGCCCTATGACGTGGCGTACAAGCGCACAGGGCAGGCGTTGGCGAATATGAAGCATCGCGGGCAGGTAGTTAGGGAAGTAAAATTTTGGCGGATTATTGGGGGCTCTTCTTAGAACTGAGGCAGATCATCTAGTCTGCTCATGACGAAGCCAGCAAACCTCTGTATGTCGTCAGGCAACACACACAGAACAGGACTATCGTAACCTTCCCAAGGCTGAAAAAACTCCGATATCCAAGGCATAATGACCATCTGTGCGCCTGAATTGATAACGAACCGGGTTGGATTCTTCAGGCCGAGGCGGTTGAGCATAGATAAGTTGCCCACGACAAAGTCATCGTCGTGGGCTTTATCAAGATGCTTTGTCGTGCCGTACGCAATCCGACAAAAGTGCATACCCTCGTCGTTTGATGCGGTACCGCATACCAGCAACGGCCTAGGGTTTGTTGCCCAAGTGTCTTTGGGCGACGTCTCCGGAAAAAATCCTGTTACTAAAGAGTAGATTGCTGGTGGGTGCTTTTCCCAATTCGCAGACACGATCAATCGTTACATACCACCTCTTGCACAACTCTCAATTTGCCTTGGCCGATGCCAAAGCGCTCGTTCAGCTTATTCCGCCATGCTTCGATCTTTTCGACCGCAACCACGTCAAAATCGCCGCAGGCTTCAGGCGGAAACTGCACTTTGCTACCGTTCGGCGCGGGCTGTTTCGCTCTATATGCCATTATATTCTCCACATTAGGTTCAATCAGGATATGCGCACGTTGCACAAAATAGCAATGATTCTGACTATTTTGTGTCCCAACGTCGCATTAGTCCCTTGATGTTGTACTAACGCCGCGTACTACGTTTGTGTTCCGATTCTCGTCTTATAGATGCGCACTATTTTGTGCAAACAGCTTTTAAGCCGCCCGCTGCCAGTAGCCCTTCCAGTTCCGACTCACGGGTGCGCCCATCGCGTTGCTGACCACGATCTGCGCCAACGTACCGTTGTCGGTGCGGCGGTTGTCTTCCAGCCATGCAGCGTGGTTTGCGTACTGATGCAGGTACTGGGGGCTAACGTGGTGGTGCTGGCCCTCGACCATGCGGCGCAGGCGGCTAAAGAAGCTTTCCGCCATGTTGGTGTGCTTGCCGTGGTCGCTGTAAATCTCGGAGTGGTTTACGCGGTCAACATTCCAGCCAGCGTGGAGCATATCCCAATGGCTTGCCTCGTCTGCTGACATGGTGGCCGTGCGGCTGACATTCTCTTGCGCCAGCGCAACGCCTTCGCCTTCGTTCATGGCAACTGTTGGCAGGGTCCGGCCAGCGCGCTCACGCATCACGATAACAACGCGGCGCTTTCCTGTCTGGTGTTCTTTCAAGCGGCGGTCCTTGCGGTCTGCCTTGGCGTTCTCAGGGCGGATATGACCGCCGAAGTATGCGCCATCAATCTCAACGTGTCCTTCCAGCACTTCGCCAGTGTGGACTTCCATCGCCATTGCTTCGCGCAGCTTGTGAGCCAGCACGAAGGCTGTCTTGTACTGACAGTCCAGATCTCGGGAAAGCTGCACCATGCTCACACCCTTGGAGGCGTTCACGATGATGCAGATCGCGGCCAGCAGGTCCACGAAGTCCATCTTGCGGCTGGCGAAGATAGTGCCGCTGGTGACGCTGAACTGGTGGTGACAGGCCTTGCACTTGAACTTGCGCCGCGTGGTGATCTTGTACGCCTCATCAAAGCCGCAGCACGGGCAAACCGCTTCGCCATCTGTCTCAGGCCAGCGCATTTCGCAAAACGTCTGATACGCCGCATCTTCGCCCGCTTTGTAGATGCTGCGAAGGCTAAGTGTGCGTGATCCTGCCGAAAGAAGGAAATGCTGGGCCATTGTACTCTCTGTGATTACCTATATCACAAATAT
The DNA here is from genome assembly GCF_001650875.1 of Sulfitobacter sp. EhC04. GTDB lineage: Bacteria > Pseudomonadota > Alphaproteobacteria > Rhodobacterales > Rhodobacteraceae > Sulfitobacter. The sequence goes on along the minus strand of NZ_LXYI01000089.1, from coordinate 114,065 downwards.
AGTACGTATAGATCCCGTTTACAATGGCAAATATCACATATATGATGCTTTTATCATCTATGGAGTGACGACATGCCAAGCCAAAGCGACTGGGAAGCCAAAGCGGCCAATATCTTGAAGGCTGAACTAAAGCGGCAAGGTGTGACTTACGCCCAACTTGCCGAAATGATTGGAGATAAAGAGCCAAATGTGCGCAACAAGCTGTCACGAGGAAAGTTCAGCGCAGCTTTTCTTTTTCATTGCCTGTCAAAAATAGGGGTAAGTCAGCTGCATATCTAATGCTGTATTTGCCACATAAAGTTTCTGTCATGTGACAGGGCTATGGCCTCCTCCAGTTCACCGTTTTTCAAGTACTCGCCGAATACTGCCAAAACTTGAACAATCCCTTCTGGGCGTGCGTAGCGTCCCATCGAAAGAATGTGATGCGGAAGTTTAATGCCTGATTGATCCAAAACCGCTAAGATACGCAGTGTTTGGGGGCCGAATTGTGAGAAGAATTGCGAGCTGGTCACAGATTCAAAATCTCTGTCAGCTTCCCACGTATCTCTCATCCCTGATTTTTTGGCTGATTTTCTCTCTTCTTCCCTTCTATGTGTGTTTTCAATCGCCCTCCTCTCAAGGAAACGCAACATGTCTTGCGCCAGCAACGCGCTAGCACTTCCTATTTTCCTTATCTCTTCTGGCTGTCGGAGATTAAGGCGGTCCATTGGTACAAGCCGTCGATATATAAAAAGCGCTAGCGCGGCACCGATGAGGAAAGATGTGCTAACAGACAGCCAGACGCTGTTTTCTACAAACCAAGCCATTAGCTGTGGCCACGCTTCTGCAAGAGTATCATCAATGCCCTGGGACTCTGCCCAACGCTCGATGTTGATCCCTGTAATAACCCATGCAATTCTAGCGATGAGGGATATACAAGATATACTAGCAAGGCCCACAACGGCCCAAAAGAACTTGTCAGCCCATGTCTTAAGTTTAGGTTTCCACATGTGAATGAGCATGCAGGACACTTGTGTTTTTGTGGAGTCATTTCTCAACTCCAATTACTTCGCACTGATATGGTGCGTTTGATACATAAGGCCGTAAATATTCCCGGGGGTTTGGGGGCAGCGCCCCCAACGCCATCGCCAGAAACGAAAAAGGCCCGGATCTTGCGATCCGGGCCGGTCACTCGTCAAAAAAATTCGTTAAAACGTCCCGCCTTAAACTTGTATCGCCGATACCCTGCCGCGCTTCGCGCTCTCGGGACATCGGCGATACGGAGTGTATCAGGTTAAAGGCGGGACGCTGTAGGTGAGCGGTATTACTTGGCCGTCACGACCTTCATCACCAGATTGCCATCCGGCTTGATCGGGCCGTCTTCGGTGGCACCCAGCGTATATTCGAATACGCCGGTTTTCATGCCGCCCTGTTCGGCGTGAACCATGAGCATCAGCATCTCGCCGGATTTCACTTCTTCCTGCAGGATTGCCGCAACATCCATGTTTTCGCCACTGCGCAGCGGCGCATAGCCCACGACGGGGCCGGGTTTCATGTCGGCATCGGTGCGGTGCACAACCAGCCAGCCATTTTCACCCGCGACAACCTTTTCGGCGCTGACGACGCCGTTGGACACATCCTGGTCAGCAGCTTCGACCATTGGAGTTGCATGTGCCGCAGCGAAGGCAACGCCGGCGCTCAACGTCAGCGCGATAATTGAACTAGTTACGTACTTCATCGGTATCTCCCTTTTTGGTGATGCAGCACTCACGCAAGGGGAGAGAATTAAGTTTCAAAGAATTTGGATTTTATCTTCCGAGCCTCTGCTCCCACAATTTTTCATAATGCGGCATGGCTTGTTCGGCCAATGCGGCACTGGCCGGGTCCAGATCCGGCAGCGGCCCCTCTGCCCCGGCAAATCCTGTACTCTGATGCACTGCGCCGTACCAATGACTGGCCCAAACACCGTCCTCTGCCCGTGGTCCTGCTGGCCATTCCAACATTGCAGGATCAAACGGCAGATCAATGGCAGCACAGAGACCGCGCAGCGCCTTCTCCGGATTGGCACGAATATCGGTGCTGTCGATCACAAATCCGCCGATCCTGTCGTAAAGACGCGCCTGTTGGGCAAATCCGATGTCTTCCAGCGTCGGGGCCTCGCGTTTGGCGGCATAGCTTGCGATCACCCGCGCCGGATGGCGCAGTAGGTGGACGTGCACGCATCCCTCGGCCCAACCCATCGGCATCCCCGGCAACATGTGATGCGGCATGTGTTTCATGTAACGATGCGGCGATCCGTCCTGGGAACAGGCCACCGATACCTTTTCAGGATCTCTTTCGTGGTTGGCGATGATCTCGTCCCGCATCGGGTGGTCCAATTCGGACCGGATCAGGTAAGCCGCATAAAACGGCTCGTCCATGACGGTGAAATCGGCCCTTGCGCCAAAGCTGTACATCATTGCCGTGCTCAGATTGCGCGGCCCGGACCACATCGCGATACGCATCGGCACATCCCTGTCTCAGATCAACGCTGCCAAGCCTTCGAACAGGCGCATGACATGGGTGTCGTCAGTCACTGTTCCGGGTGAAATGCGCAATATCCGTCCTCTGGCGTCAACATGGACAGACTTGGCACGCAGCCCGTCTACAATCCCAACAGGATCACTTTCACCGGGCAATTGCAACATCACCGAGCCACCCCTGCGGTTCTCGTTTTCCGGGCTGGCAAGGGGCAGTCCCGCCTCTTTCGCGCATGCGATCACCTGCCGCGTCAAGATGCGGTTGTGATCCAGCAATCCGGCTTGACCGGCGTGCCATTTCAGCGCCGGCACCGACCCGACGCAGGCCATCACCGAAGGTGTCCCATGTTCAAACCGCCGCGCGTCGGGCGCATATTCAAACCCGTCAAGATCCCAGGAAAACGGATTGTCCTGAGAAAACCAGCCGCGCAACTCCGGTTGGCACCGGGCGATCAGATCCTTGTGCATCTGGATGATACCGGCACCCGGCGTGCCACACAGCCATTTGAGAGAGGTCGAAACCACAAAATCAACCGGCGTTTCAGCCAGCGAAAAGGGCAGTATGCCAATGCCCTGCGTCAGATCGACCCCGACGACGGTGCCCATGCGCGCGCCATGGGCGCTGAGCGCCGCAAGATCGCAGCGGTGCGACGCCGTTGAGGTGACGAATGTCAGCAGCGCCAGCCCAACGTCAGGCCCCCAGGATGCGATCATATCCTCGTCCCTGACCCAAAATTCGCCTTGCCGGATCGGCACGGTTTCAAGCGTATATCCCAAACGCTCCGCCATCCCGTTCAGCAGGAAATGCAGCGATGGAAAGCAATCCGCCCCAACCAGAACCCGCCTGCCCCGCAGGCATTCACCGGGCAAACCACCCAGAACCGAAAACAGCGCGGTTGTCACATTCTCGGCCGAGGTCAGCGTATCCTCCGGCGCGGCTATCAGATTGCGCCAAAGGTCCAGAAATTCGGCGCGTGCGGTCAGCACCTTGGGCCATTGCGCATCGTCATGACGGCCCCAGTCCTGGGCAAAGCCCTTCAGCGCAGCGGCCATCTCCTCTGCCTTGCCCGGATATTGTCCGATCGAATGATACAGGAAATAAGCGGGATCAGTGGTCATATTCAGTCTCTATAAAGGGAAAAAGGGGGAAAGCTGGCATGATCACAACCATTTCTGGAAAGGGTCTGGCAAGGGGATGGCCTGCAATAGTTCCTGCGTATAACGCGCTTTGGGTGCATCGAACAACGTCGCTGTATCTGCCTGTTCGACGATAACACCCTGGTGCAGGACGACCACCCGGCTGCACAGGCGCCGGATGACGGACAGGTCGTGACTGATGAAGGCCAGCGTCAGGCCCAGCTCACGCACGAGTTCCCCAAGCAGGTTCAGAACCTGCGCCTGCGACGACACATCAAGGCCCGAGACGATTTCATCGGCCAGGATGAAATCGGGCCGCAGCGCAATGGCCCGCGCGATCCCCACGCGCTGGCGCTGTCCACCTGACAATTCATGCGGAAAACGGCGGGAAAAGTGGCGCGGCAGGCCCACCATATCCAATGCTTCATCCACGCGGGCTGAAACCCCTTCGAACCCGTGCAGGCGCAAGGGCCCCGCGATGATCCCGCCCACCCGGCGGCGCGGGTTCAGCGATGACATCGGGTCCTGGAAAATCATCTGGAAGCGGCGACGCAGGGGCCGCAGGGCATTCTCGCTCAGATGTGTGATGGTCTGTCCGTCAAAGACGATTTCGCCGCCGGTCGGTTCCAACAACCGCAGCATGGCGCGGCCCAGGGTCGACTTGCCAGAACCGGACCCGCCGACAATGCCCACCACGGCCCCCTCGGGCACGTCGAATGTCAGCCCTTTCAGGATCTCGATACGCGGTGCAGGCCCTAACAAGGGCTTTCGGGTCATGTCCGGCAGGGACAGATGCAGATCCTTGATCTGGTACATCATTGCGCACGCCTCGCGTCATGCTGGGCCACTTCGGCCTCCACCCCGTCGATGACAGCCTGTGACACGGGGGTCAGGCTGCCTGTCGGATCGGTATAGGTTGGCGTCGCGGCCAGCAAGGCCGCCGAATAGGGATGGATCGGGCGCATGAAGAAACGATGCATCCGGGCGTCTTCCACCACTTTTCCGGCATAAAGAACACTCAGCGTATCGCAGACTTTCGACACCACGCCGAGGTCATGGGTCACAAACAGCAGCGCGGTTCCGTGGCGGGTCTGCATATCCGCGATCAGGCGCAAGATCTGTTTCTGTACAGTGACATCAAGCGCGGTTGTCGGCTCGTCGGCAATAATCAGGCGCGGCTCTGCGGCAAAGGCCGACGCAATCAGGATGCGCTGCCGCATGCCCCCCGACAGTTCATGCGGGTAATTCCGCATCACGCGCGCGGGGTCGGGGATATGGACCTCTCCCAGCAATTCCAGCGCGCGGTCCTGCGCGTCCTGCCGCGACCAGCCCAGGATATCGACCAATCGGCGTGTAATCTGCGGTCCGATCCGTTTCGACGGATTCAGCGCGGTCAGCGGGTCCTGCGGGATCAGCGCTGCCGTGGCCCCGATGCGCCTGCGCCGTTCCGTCGGGGACAAGGACATCAGGTTCGTGCCGTCCAGCCAGATTTCACCGCCTGTCACGCTCAACGCGCGCGGCAGCGTCCCTAACACGGCCTTGCCAATCATGGATTTACCCGCTCCTGATTCACCGACCAACCCATGCACCTGTCCGGCGGCGACATCCAGCGACACCGACCGCAGGATCGGGCTGCCGTTCTTCAGCCGGACCGTAAGGTTGCGGATCGACAGGAAACCGTTCATCGCAGCACCGGATCAAAGCGGTCTTTCAACCCTTCGCCCAATTGCGAGAAACTGAGCACCGTCAGGAACAGGGCGATCAGGGGAAACACCAGAACCCACCAGGCCTGATGTACCGATGTGCGCCCTTCTGCGATCATGCCGCCCCATGTCGGACTGTCGGTTGAGATCGACAGGTTCACAAAAGACAGGATCGCCTCGACGATCACGGCAATCCCCATTTCCAGGGTCAGCAACACGACGATGGTCGGCAGGACATTCGGCAGGATTTCCGTCAGCATGGTGCCAAACCTCTTGCGCCCCGCCACCTGGGCGGAGGCGACGTAATCCATCGCACCCTGGGTCATTGCTTCGGCCCGGATCACGCGGGCAAAACGGGTCCAGTCAATCACGACAATGGCGATGATGATCGACCACAGCCCCGGTCCCAGCACCGCAATCAGCAGAATGGCAAAAAGCACCGGTGGAAAGGCCATCCAGATGTCCACGAACCGGCTGATGATCCGGTCCGGCCAGCCCCGGTAATATCCCGCAATCAGGCCCAGCGCCGCGCCGATGATGCAAGTCAGCGTGCCGGCAACCAGCGCGACCACCAGCGCCAGCCGCGCACCGTAAAGCATCCGTGACAGCACATCCCGGCCGAGGGAATCCGTGCCAAGCCAGAAGCCCGGCTCCGTCCCGCTTTCCCAAAATGGCGGCAACCGCCCCAGGAACAGATCCTGCATCAACGGATCCTTGGGCGCGATCCAGGGCGCGAATATCGCACCCGCGACCAACAGGGTCAGCCACCCCCCGGACAGCCACAGCCGCAAACCCACAGGGCGGCGCATATCTCCCCGCGCGTCACGCATGACGCAACCTTGGGTTCAACACGACATACAACATGTCGACCGCAAGGTTCACGATGGTGAACAGCAATGCGAACAGGATCACGATGCCCTGTATCAAGGGCAGATCGCGGTTGATCACCGCATCAATCGCCATATTGCCCAACCCCTCATAGCTGAACAGGCGCTCGATGATCACGGTGCCGCCGATTAGAAAAGTGAACTGCACGCCAACCAGTGTCAGCGTTGGCAGAATTGCATTTGGCAAGGCTTCGCGGGTGATGACGTGGTTTTCGCCATACCCTTTGGTTCTGGCCAGGGTCACGTAATCCAGATGCATGGTTTCCTTCAGCGATTGCTTGAGCAGTTGTGAAATGATCGCCGCCAGCGGGATCGCCAAAGCCAGCGCAGGCATGAACATATGCGCGGCAAGGTCGGCCATCACATCGAAACGCAGCCGCGCGATGGCCTCGAACAGGTAAAAGTTGGTGGTGAAATCGACATTGAGAGCGGGCGAAATGCGCCCCGATATGTGAAACACCGGCCAAAGCACCCCGAAAAGCAGGATCAGCACCAGCCCCCAGAGGAAATCAGGAATCGAAAGCGCCATGCCCGCCGTCACATCGACCACACCTTCGGTCTTGCCGTCGCGGAACCGCGTGCCGAACAGGGCCAACGCCCCGCCCATCAGTACTGCCATCAGCAGCGCCATGATGGAAAGTTCGAGCGTCGCCGGAAGACGGTTGAGCACAAGGCGCGAAACCGGCTGGCGCAAGGAAATGGAGGTGCCGAAATCGCCCTGCAAGACGCCGCTGAGCCAGATCAGAAACTGGTCAAAGATGGATTTGTCGAAACCGTATTGCGCCTGCAAACGTGCGATGTCGGCATCCGTCGCCCCTGGCGGCAACATCATCGCAATCGGGTTTCCGGGCACAACCCGAATGACGACAAAAACGATCACGGCCACGCCGAACAGCGTGATGACCGTGGTAAGCAACCGCAAGGCAATTGTCCGTAAGAGTGTCATACGACCCCGGAAAAAGGGGCGGGGCCACCAACGTGGTCCCGCCCGTCAGGAAGAAACTTCAGGCCCGGGTCATCAGGTGCGGCAACAGTGCGCCCGACCGGTGCGGGGTTACATTGACTCCCGACACAGAGAGGATCGGCTGTAGATACTGCAGCAGGGGGATCACCTCGGCGTTTTCGGCGATCATGCGATCAACTGCTTTCCAGCCTTCGATGCGCTTGGCTTCATCAGCCTCTCCCCAGAGCGGCAGGATCGCGTCGAAAGTTTCCTGCCCGTCCCAGACCGAGTGCGGTGAGGGGCCGAACATGGCGTGGCCTGTCGATGTCGCCGGATCACCAATGGAGTTGCCCCAGTTGTAAAAGGCCGCAGGCGCCAGCGTGTCAGCGGCTCGCAACTCGTAATGCTTGGCGATCTCGTAGACCTCAATCTCCGCCTCGATCCCGACACGACGCCACAGCCCGACAATGGCCTGGATCATCTCGTAATCCTTGGGTTTGAACCCCTTGGTGGTCTGGATTTTGAACTTGACCGGGTTGTCGGGGCCATAGCCGCTGTCAGCCAACAGTTTCTTTGACAGTTCCGGATCATAAGGAACCTTGATGGTTTCATCATAGGCCGTGTAATCCGGCGTCTGCAGCGTGTCGATCGGAATGCCGTAGCCCGACAGCAGCCGGTCGATGATCAGGGTTTTGTCGATGGCATGCGCTGCGGCCTTGCGGACGTTCGGGTCCGTCATGACTTCAATGTCATTGAGGAAGATCATGCCGATGTCCGAAATCGGCTCTGCCACACCATTGATGCCGTCCTTGGCCTTCAGCCGGTCAAACTCTTCATAAGGCACTTCGAGCGTCACATGGGAATTCCCGGATTCAATCTCGGCGACGCGGCTGGCTGCATCGGTCACGAACTTGATCGTCACCGTCTTGAACTCCGGCGCACCACCCCAATAGTTTTCATTGGCTTTCAGACGGACAAAAGCGTTGCGTTCGAATTTTTCCACTATGTAGGGGCCGGTGCCTATCGGCGCTGCCTCGAACCCTTCTGCGCCCACTTCCTCGTAATATTTCTTGGGCAGGACATAGCCCGTGAGAAAGCTCATCCACTTGAAGAAGGTCGGTTCAAATTCCTTGACGTCGGCCGTCACGCGATTGCCTTCGGCGGTGATGTTTTCAACCTTGCCCCAGATGAACTGGATCGGGTTGCCGGTTTCCGGATTTGCGGCCCGTTGCAGCGACCATGCCACATCCTCGGCGGTGAAAGGATCGCCATTGTGCCAGGTCACGCCCTCGCGCACATCCATCCACAGTTTTGTATTGTCCTCGTTCCAGCCCCAGTCGGTGATCAGACCGGACCCGAAGGACAGGTCGGGGTTCTGATGGATGAAAAGATCGAAAACCGATTGATAGAAACCCTGGATGGTCGGGTTGACCGCAGATGGCCCGACGGTCGGGTCCCAGCTGGGCAGGTTTACGTTATAAGCGATCACCAGTTCGTCGATTTCCTGCGCAAAGCTGGGCAGGCCGACCGTTGCAAAAGCGGCGGCTGCCGCCGAAGTCTTGAGCAAGCTTCTTCTTGAAAGTGCCATTGTTATTCCCCTGTTTTTCAATTTTTTAGTTTCCGGCAAGTTTTCTGGCCAGAAGGGTGCCGGGCCCCGCCCCTGTGCCGCCACCGGGCCAGACTGCAGCACCGGTGTGATAAAGATTTCTGATCGGCGTCGTCCCGTCGGCATAGCCACGCGCGGGACGGTTCATGAAATGCTGGTGAAGATGATGGCTGCCGCAGACCTGATCGCCCCCCACGAGGTTGGGATTGTCGGCCTCGAACATCTGCGGGGTTACCACATGTTGTCCGATGATGTTCTTGCGGGTGCCGGGTGCGTATCGCTCCAGAATATCCAATGCGCGTTCCGCAAAGGGTTCTGCGGCATCCTGCCAGTTTCTGGCATCAATGGTGCCCGTCGCGTCCCCTTTTATCTGGCCCGGTGCCATACGCACCTGGAGCCAGAGGATATGCTTTCCGTCCGGCGCACGCGACGGGTCAACTACCGTGGGCTGACCACAGACGATCACCGGTTCGTCCGGCAGCAATCCGGCCAGGGCCTGCGCATAGGTTCGCGCCATCTGGTCCATTGAGGGTGCCAGATGAACATAGGCAAAGCGTTTCAATTCAGCGGCGGGCCAGTTCGGCAACCTGTCCATGGCCAGATGGATCATCATGGTCCCCGGCGCATGCTGGAATTTCTCCATCGCGCGCGCGTGGCGCGGGTCCCCTGTTCCACCGGTCAATTTCATCAAACCGCGCGGCGACACATTGGCAATCACCGCCTTTTCCGCCCGAACCACTTTGCCATCCGACAGTGTGATCCCGATCGCCCGCCCGGCAATGTGTTCAATGCTGCTGACAGCCGTGCCGCAATGTACCGAGCCGCCGCGCGCTTCGATCATGGCGACCATGGCGCTGGTGATCGTACTGGCACCACCCTGCCCCAGCACCATGCCAAAGGCCTGACCTGCCATCGCCTCCAGATAGGGAAAGACAGCCCCGCCCGCGATATCGGGGGCAAAATCCAGATGCATGCCCCAGGCAGCCAAAGTCGCCTTGACGTGATCGCTTTCAAACGTCTGATCCAGCCAGGCGCGCGGCGACATCGTCAGGAACCGCGCCAGATCAAGTGACCCTGCCGTGCCACGCCGCCACAATGTCTTGCCTGCAAGGGTGCCCAGCGCCCGCATGTTCATCGGGCTGCCCAACACAGCGAAAATCGCTTCTGCGTCGGCGGGAAAGCTCTCTGTCAGTCGGGTCCATTCACGGGCATCGGCTTCGGAAAACCCGCGTATCCGAGCGGTCGTCAGTGCCGCGTCATTGGACACGCCCAACCACCTGCCATCAGGGAACAGGCTGGCAAACGGGTTGGCCGTGGGCGCAAAGGCGAGCCCGTGTTTCGCCAGTTCCGTGCCGTGCTGCCGGTGAAAGGAAGACCCGGCAAAAAGCGACAGGTTCATCGCCGCCCAATCGTGACGAAAGCCCGGCAAAGTGTATTCACCGGTCTTCACCGCGCCACCGGGTTCGGCGTTTTGTTCGTAGACGGCGACTTTCCAGCCACGCGACGCAAGATGGCACGCACAGGCAAGACTGTTGTGTCCTGCGCCGATGATAATAGCGTCGGGATTCTGCGTCATGCGCTTCAAGCTCCTTGCATAAGATAATTGCAAACGCATGTAATTTTGTCTAGCATTGATTCATCTACTTTAGCGTGAAGCCAATCACGCAGATCCAGGGAGACGATCAAATGAATGCGACGGATGTTGTAAGCAATCTGGGGGCGATGCTGGCCTCCGGCGGTGTTGAGGTGGTTGATTGCACAGGTGTTCTGGGGCCGAATACCCCGATCCTGCAATTGCCGCCGGATTTTGCCAAGAACACGCCCAAAGTCGAAATTCACAAGATTTCCGAATACGACAGCGACGGCCCGTTCTTTGCCTGGAACTGGATGGTTCTGGGCGAGCATACAGGCACCCATTTCGACGCGCCGCACCACTGGATCACCGGCAAGGATCACAAGGACGGCTATACGGACAAGCTGGACGTGCAGCGCCTGATCGCGCCGGTCAATGTCATCGACTGTTCAGCGGAATCGGCAGAAAACGAGGACTTCCTGCTGACTGTTGACCACATCAAGGCCTGGGAGAAAGAGCACGGAGAGATCAAGGCAGGCGAATGGGTGGTGATGCGCACCGATTGGGATGCACGTGCAGATGATGAGGCCCGGTTCCTGAACGCGGACGACAATGGGCCACACAGCCCCGGACCGACACCCGAAGCCATCGAATACCTGCTTGGCAAGAAGATCGTTGGATGGGGCACGCAATGCATCGGAACCGACGCCGGACAGGCCGGCGGGATGGAACCGCCTTTCCCTGCCCACAACCTGCTGCACCGTGACAATTGCTTTGGCCTCGCGTCTCTTGCGAACCTTTCGAAACTTCCGGCCAAGGGTGCAGTGCTGATCGCCGCCCCTTTGAAGATCGAGAACGGCACCGGCAGCCCCATTCGCGCGCTGGCGCTTGTACCCAAGGGTTGAGAAGTGGCGACTGTCGATCATCTGATCATCGGGTCAGGCATCAATGCGCTGGTCGCGGCGGCCATGCTGTCGCGCAAGGGCGATAGTGTCTTGATGATCGAGCGTGAAGACAGGATCGGGGGCTGCATGTACACCTCCGATCAGGTCACGCTACCGGGGTTTCATCATGATGTGATGGCGGCGACATTCGTGTTGTTCCTGACCGGCCCTGCCCATGAAGCCTTGGGGAGCGACCTGGCAAAGCACGGGCTTGAGTTTTGCCACAGTCCGCACCCCACTGCCGTGCTCAGGCCGAATGGCACCGCATTGACCCTTTCAATGGACCGCGACAGCAACGTCAGCACCTTCAACAGCAGCAGCCCCGGTGACGGGGATCAACATGGCGCGGATGTGGGGGGCGTGGAACAAGACGCAGCGTTCCTGTTTGCCCTTTTGGGTCAGCCGCTTTGGTCCCGAAAAACGGCTCTGTTACTGGCAAAACAGGCATGGAAGCGCGGGCTTGGCCCGCTAAAGACCTGGTTCGGGGAAGCATTGGAACCGACACGCGGCTGGCTTGAAACACGCTATCAAAGCGCCGATGTCCAGGCGCTTTGGGCGCCTTGGGTCCTGCACGTCGGTCTGACGCCCGAAGCCAGCTACAGCGGTCAGATGACGCGCGTGATCGCATTTGCGCTGGAGGCTGCGGGCGCGCCCGTGGTCAAGGGCGGCGCGGGACAGGCTGCTGCGGCATTTGCGTCTCTGATACAGGCAAATGGTGGGGAAATCCGCACCGGGGTGGAAGCCACCAGCATCCTGACAGAGGGCGGGAAAGCCATTGGCCTGCGCACAGCCCAGGGCGAAAAACTGCTGGCCCGCAACGTCATCGCCAGCACCGCACCTGGTCAGCTTTATGACGATCTGCTCAAGGCAGAGGCACTGCCTGAACCGACAAGGAAATTCCGCCATGGGCGCGGCAACTTCCAGCTCCACTATGCGCTTGACGGACCCATAGAATGGGATGCCGAAGGGCTGGACGATGTGGCGCTGATCCACCTCGCCGACGGGATAGATTCCGTATCCAAGTCCAGTAACGAGGCGGAGCGGGGCATGTTGCCCGAAACACCAACGATCTGCGTTGGCCAGCCTCACCGGCTGGACCCGACCCGTTGCCCCGAGGGCAAGGCGATCCTCTGGCTTCAGATTCCCGATGCGCCCCGCGTGATCAAAGGCGACGCAGCAGGTCAGATCCAGACCACGCCGGATTGGACCGAACAGATGCGCGAAGCCTATGCAGACCGTATCGAGAGTATCCTGAAACGGCACATCCGAAATTGGGACGACATCCGCCTCGAACGCAGGGCCTATTCCCCGGCGGACCTTGAATCCATGAACATCAATCTTGTCGGCGGCGACCCCTATGGCGGGGCCTGCACGATGGACCAATTCTTTGTCTGGCGCCCCTACGCCATGCAGTCTAACAACGCCACGCCGATCAAGGGCCTTTACCACATCGGTGCATCGACCCATCCTGGGCCGGGCCTGGGTGGCGGTTCAGGCTTCAATATTGCGAAAGGTCTGGGTGCATGAAGCAACAGGACACGGAAAAGGAATTTCTCCGATTGGGTGAGATGGGTCTGGAAAATTTCGCCCCCTACCTGATGAACCGCATTATGGGCCGCTACAATGCCTCGCTGTCGTCTGAAATGGCAGACCTGGGGCTGACGACGCCTCAGATGCGGTCACTGGCGGTGCTGTCCGTCATTGACGGAATTCTAATCCGCGAACTTGCGGTCTATGCCGTGGTCCAACAATCGACACTCAGCCGCGCGCTGGACGCGCTGACAGTGTCCGGTCTGGTCCGCCGCGAGACGGACGAGAAAGACAGCCGCGCAACACGGGTGTTCCTGACGGACGCGGGGCGCGAAGCCTATGACAGGCTGTGGCCCCATATGTCCGCCTCATACGAAGCGATGTTCAAGGGTGTCAGCTTGACAGAGCAGCGTGACTTTGTCGCGACACTTCAGACCATGCTGCGCAACATACGGAAACACGACTTTTAAGAGGGTACTTCGATGGCTGAACGATCCTTCAAGGCCGAAGTAGAACACCTGCGCAAAGGTGACGGTGATGTGTTCACCGGCGAGGGCATTCTTGCGATCACCAAGGCGCTTCTGGAAAACGGTGTTGGATACGTCGGCGGCTATCAGGGTGCGCCGATCTCTCACCTGATGGACGTCCTGGCCGACGCGGAGGAACTGATGGCCGAACTGGGTGTGCGGTTCGAGGCGAATGCCTCCGAAGCGGCCGCCGCCGCGATGCTGGCAGCTTCCGTTCATTATCCGATCCGCGGTGCGGTGACCTTCAAGGGCCCGGTCGGCGTCAACGTTGCGTCGGATGCACTGGCCAATTTGAGCTCATCTGGCGTGAATGGCGGCGCGCTGGTGATCGTCGGCGAGGATTACGGCGAGGGATCGTCGATCATGCAGGAACGGTCGCATGCCTTTGCCATGAAATCGCAGTTCTGGATGCTGGACCCGCGCCCCAACCTTCCCAGCATCACCAAGGCGGTCAAAGACAGTTTCGAGCTGAGCGAGGCGTCAAACACACCCGTGATGCTAATGGTGCGGATCCGGTCCTGCCATGTGACCGGCAGCTTCGCGACAAAGGACAATGTTGCCCCCCCGCTGACGGTAAAGCAGGCCATCGCAAACCCGCAATCGGACTTCAACCGCGTGGTCCTGCCGCCGATGAGCTACATGCACGAGCAGGACAAGATCAAGAATCGCTGGCCGGCGGCTGAGAGGTTCATCGTTGAAAACCAGTTGAACGAACACTTCGGCCCAAAGAATGCAAAGATCGGGATCGTTGTTCAGGGCGGGATGTACAACGGGTTGATCCGTGCATTGCAACGTCTGGGGCTGGCTGATCTGTTTGGCAGAACAGAGGTGCCGATCTATTGCCTGAACGTCACTTATCCCCTTATCAGAGACGAATTTGACGCCTTTTGCGAAGGCAAGGATCATATTCTGGTTGTCGAGGAAGGGCAGCCCGAACACATCGAACAACACCTTGGATCGTTTCTTTACAAGGCCGGTCGGCGGCTTAAGCTTTATGGCAAGGACGTCCTGCCGATGGCGGGCGAATACACCGGGCAGGTGCTGCTGGACGGCGTCACCGGGTTCCTGAAAGCCGCAGCACCAGACATGTTGCCGGGCAAGGTCCGCGCCCCGAATGCCGAAGAGCCCAAGATCCCTGACCTGAGCAAGACAGTGCCGATCCGGCCCCCCGGATTCTGCACCGGCTGTCCCGAACGACCCATCTTTGCGGGGATGAAGCTGGTCGAACAGGAGTTGGGCAAGCACCAGATCACCGGCGACATCGGATGCCACCTTTTCGGGTCGCTGCCCCCGTTCGAGATCGGCGGCGCGACGATGGGCTATGGTCTGGGCCCGGCCTCCAACGCCGCATTTGACGGCGGCGGGGAACGCAGGGCGATCTCCATGCTGGGGGACGGGGGGTTCTGGCACAACGGGCTGTCGTCCTCGATCGGGAACATGGTGTTCAACAAATCCGACAATGTCGCCGTGATTGTGGACAACTACTATTCCGCCGCAACCGGCGGCCAGGATGTGCTGTCGTCCCGCGCGCACAACGACACGAAAGCCACCAACAACCCGATCTCCGCCGCGCTCAAGGGTGTCGGGGTCGAATGGATCAGGCAGATTGATCACACCTATGATGTGGGCAAGGTGCGCGATACCCTGCGCGAGGCGCTGACAACGGACTTCAAGGGTCCGAAGGTGATCGTCGCCTCTTCCGAATGCATGCTGAACAAACAGCGCCGGGAAAAGCCCATTCGAAACAAGGCGATCAAGGATGGGCGGCGCGTCGATGTGCCCCGCTTTGGGGTCGATAGCGATGTCTGCACCGGCGACCACGCCTGCATCCGCCTGTCGGGGTGTCCTTCACTCTCGCTGAAACGGCTCGACGATCCGCTGCGCGACGATCCGATTGCCCATATCGACCAGACCTGTGTCGGCTGCGGCAATTGCGGGGAGGTGGCGGATGCCGCCGTGCTTTGCCCGTCTTTCTATCGCGCTGATGTTGTACACAACCCCGGCAGGTTTGAAACCTGGCGCGCCGGGCTGCGCAACAGGGTCATCTCCTGGCTTCAGACCCGGCGCGATGCCAAGCGGCTGCGCCTGACCGGAGCGCCCACATGAACCTGGTGCTTCCGCAGAAAACACCAGATGCCCGCGTGGGCGAGATCATCAAGCTTGCGGTGATGGCGGTGGGCGGTCAGGGTGGCGGTGTTCTGACAGGCTGGATCGAGGCGCTGGCCAGGTCCCAGGGATACGTCTGTCAGGCCACTTCTGTCGCGGGGGTTGCACAGCGCACCGGGGCCACGATCTATTACGTTGAAATGGCAAAAAAGGGCGAGTTAGAGCCTGTTTTCGCGCTTGCCCCGGCGGGTGGCGATGTTGATGTCCTGATCGCCGCCGAAATGATGGAGGTCGGTCGCGCGGTGATGCGCGGCTTTGTCACTCCGGACCGGACGACGCTGATCGGCTCCACCCACCGCGCCCTTGCCGTGTCGGAAAAGATGGCACCCGGCGACGGGATCGCTGACGCGGATGAGGTGCGCGCCGCGGCCGAAATGGCGTCGCAAAAGCTGATCCTTGCCGATATGGACGGTCTGGCCGTTGCCCAGGGCTCTGTGATTTCCTCCAGCTTGTTCGGCGCACTTGCTGGGTCCGGCGCGCTGCCTTTCCCGCGCGACGCCTTTGAGGATGCCATTCGCGCCAGCGGCAAGGGTGTCGATGCATCGCTCAGGGCCTTTGCCGCCGGGTATGACGCCGCGCAGAGCAGTGCCGAGGAACCGGTTGCGCCTGAAACTCTCCCCGCGCCCGAACTGACCGGGCCAGACAGAGAATTAGCCCGCTGGAAGACCCTGCAGGGACGCGCAGACTCCCTGCCGGAACCGGTGCGGGAATTGGCAGGAAACGGGTTGATGAAAGTCGTTGACTTCCAGGACTGCGGCTATGGCGAGGCCTATCTGGATCAGCTTGACCGCATTGTCGCCAGGGACAGTGCTGAACACGATTGGCTGCTCAGCGTGACAGCGGCAAAATACATCGCAAATGCAATGGCATATGACGACATCATCCGGGTGGCTGACCTGAAAACCCGCGCGCCGCGCATGGCCCGTATCCATGCTGAGATGGGCGCGAAAAACGGTCAGCTTGTCGAGCTGACGGAGTTCTTCCATCCCCGCGCCGAGGAAATCGTCAGCCTGCTACCGGCAGGCATGGGCGCGCGTTGGGAGGCCAATCCCAAACGCATGGCCCTGATGGACCGGCTGTTCAACAAGGGCCGTCGCCTGCGCACCCATTCCTTGCGGTCCTTTCTGATGCTGCATTTCCTGGGCGGCCTGAAAGGGTATCGCCTGAAGACACGCAGACACCAGGTGGAAAACGCGCATTTGCAGCAATGGCTAGAGGACAGTCTCAAGCCGCTTGATGACGACTATGCGTTGAGTGTTGAACTGCTCAGGAACAGACGCCTGATCAAGGGGTATTCCGATACCCATGCACGCGGTCTGACGAAGTTCGCCACCGTGATGAACGCCGCAGACCTGCTGCACGGGCGAAAAGACGCGGCTGAGTGGATGGGCCGGCTCCGCGAAGCGGCACTTCAGGACCCGGACGGAAAGGTTCTTGAAGGGGCCATTCAGACCGTGCGCAGCTTTGTCTGATACTTTGCCGGAACAGTGGGTTCATGCCGGTGATGCCAGGCTGTAATCATTGGATCACAATGGAATACTGCGGGACCGCTGCCAGATCACTGGACCATCCGAAAAAGGATTGGTAACGGTACGGTAACATTATGTGACCAGCGAGTGACGCCACGCCATGACATCCCCCCGCCCCGGAACCAAGGCGCATGCCGTTCGCCTCGCCGATGCGGAAACGTCCCTGATGGCCCGGCACCGGGAACTGGCGCATATCACTGCCGCCCTGATCGACAAGGAAGCCGAAGTGGAGGCGCAAACGGCGCGTATTCAGACACTTGAAGTCGATCTTGCCGAGGCACGGCAGGCGTTGGGCCGGGCCCAGGGGATTGTGGATTACAACCTCGCGGAATTGCAGTCGATCCGGTCCAGTACATCGTGGCGGCTGATGGCGCCGATCCGGAAACTGGGGCGGTTGTTTGGCAGATGACCAGCCACAGGCGACGTCGGGCGGCATGATCCGGCTGCCCGCAACCCGTCCCTTGATGGGCGACGCGGCATTGCTGCAAAGCTCGCCCTATTTCGATGTCCTCTGGTATCTTGATCAGTTTCCCGATGCCGTCGATTGCGGCCTGTCCCCTGCGGAACATTACCTTTGGGTCGGTGCCATCATGGGGCGGGACCCGTCGCCGTACTTCTGCGGCCAGTTCTATCTTGACCAGAACCCCGAAGTCGCCGCAGCAAGGATGAATCCGCTGGTGCATTTTCTGCGCCATGGTCACGCGGAAGGCAGGCACGCACATCCCGAAGATGTGGCACCGCCTGCCCCGCAAAACCGGCCTGCTCATGATGTCCTGGGCCCCGCGCCCTGGGGTGATGCGCTTCGCAATTCTCCCTTGCAGACCGCGTTGCAAGAAGTTGACCCGGCTGAGTTCCCGTCACCCGAAGCGCTTGCCCTTGCCAATGCCATTCTGTCTGGCAGTGACCAAAGCCCAACGGTGTCCGTGGTTCTGCCAATCCACGGACGCGGGTTTTTCCGCGCGCTCGACTCTGCACTGGGCCAAAGCGTTGAACCCTCGGAGATTATTCTGATCTACAGCGCCGGACAGGATGAAACCCTGACGCAGGTCAGACGCACCTACACCGAGGCCATCAGTTCAGGGGTGCTGCGGATACTGCCGAACACCGGGTCAGGCTATGCACAGGCCTGTAACACGGGGCTTGAGGCTGCACGCGGTGATCTGGTCGCCTATCTCGACGGTGACTGCCATTGGCGGCAGGATTATCTCAAGCTGATGACCGCCTGGTTCGCCCAGAATGACGACCTGTCGACAGGCTATGCCGGGTGGCGCAGGGGGATGATCCCTCCGGGCAAGGCACAGGTTTGGGGCACATCCTATGACAGGGCTGCCCTGTTGCAGGAACAGACCATAGACCTGAGCACCTATATGCATCGCCGGTCTGTGTCAGACCAGTTGGGCGGATTTGACGAAGATCTGGGAACCTGCTCCGCCTGGGATATGATCCTGCGGCACACTGCAGTTTATGCCCCTGGCTACCTTGGCTTTGTCGGCGCTGATGTGGTCCGGGACCTTGCCGAAACCGGTGCAGAGGATGCGCGGATCACTACGCAGGCGCGGCATCGGCAGGATCGCTGGCGTTACGGACAGGAAGCGCCCCGAATTGCCTATGTGCTGTGGGACTGGCCCGCCCTAAGCCAAAGCTTTGTCATGGCAGAGCTGGAATGGCTTGTCTCGCGCGGCTTTGACGTTGAGGTGTTCTTCAAGATCGCACCGGACCGTGCGGCAGAGGTCCCCTTTGACATCCAGCAGCACCAGGTAGAAACACCCGAAGCGCTTGCCAAGCTGTTGATCCAACGCGACCGGACGCTGGTGCATTGCCATTTCGCCTATCCTGCAATGACCTTGCTGGCCTGGCCGGCCTGCCAGTTGGCGGCTGTGCCCTTCACGTTTTTCGGTCATGCAGTTGATATCTTTCTGCACAACAACATCGCCGTGAACCGCATTGCAGAGATCATGAACGATCCGCTGTGCCTGAAGCTGTTTGTCCATGGCGATTATCACCGCAAGCACCTTGAGGCGCAGGGCATCCCGGTCGAGAAGCTCGCCTATGCATTTCAAAGCGCCAATCTGGATCTGTTCCGCGGCATTCCGGACAAACCGGCACCGGCCAAGGGTACGGTGGCGCGCGGCGTCTTTATCGGTCGCTTTACCGAGAAGAAGGGCATCGAAACCCTGATAGAGGCTGCGGCACTGCTGCGCGATGAACCCGTGGCCTTCGACGTTTATGGCTATGGGCCGCTCTGGGGCATCATCCATGATCAGGCAAAAGCGCTGGGTGTCGACAACATCACGTTTCACGGCCCATTGGACGGTCGCTATGCGGTACGTGACATCCTGCGGGATAGCGATTTCTGTATCGTTCCTTCCATCGTGGCAGACACCGGCGATACCGAAGGATTTCCCACTGTCGTCATGGAGGCAATGGCCGCGCGCAGGCCGGTCGTCACCACGGCTGTTTCTGCCATTCAAGACTATCTGATCGACGGGGTTCACGCCCATATTGCCAGGCCCCGCGATCCACAGGCGCTTTCCGACGCGGTGCGACGCATGTTGCATCAGCCCGATGTGAACCGCCGCGCCATGTTGCAGAATGGCACTGAGTTGCTGCGCGACCATGTCGGGACGGACAAGACCATGCAGACCTATTGCGATACCTGGTATCGCGGGATGCTCGATATCGTTCTGGTCACCTACAACACGCCCGAACACGACGATTTTGAACAGACCTTCGACATCATCCGGCGCATCCGGTCCCATACAACCACGCCCTACCGGCTGGTCGTGATCGACAACGGCTCAGACCAACCCTTCCGCGAGGCTTTGACCCAACTGGCCCGGCAGATGCCCAACATGCGGTTGCATTTTCTGGACCGGAACCGGTTTGTCGGACCTGCGACAAATATCGCCCTTGCCGGGTCCGATGCGGTCTTCACGATCTACCTTTGCTCGAAAGAGGGCTTTGTCGCCCGGCACGGGTGGGAACGGCCGCTGATCGACTATATGCGCCAGCATCACGATGTCGCCATGGGCGGCAACCTGTGCCATCTGCCGTCGCACACGCTGGGCGAGGAGATGGCCAAACATCCTGCTTTCCCAAGCTTCAGAAACCCTGAATTCGCCAAAGATCATCCCCGCCGCCCCTTTCAGCACGTCCAGGGCGGCGCGTTTATCCTGCGGCGGGATGTTGTTGATCGCGAAACCGGTTTTTCGACCAGCCTGCCCCAGGCCAGCACCGATGTTGAGTTCAGCTATTTTCTGGAAAGCCGTGGTTATAGTCTTGGCAATATTCCGCAGGTGTCATCCCTGACGGTCAAGACGCTGCCAAGACTGAATGCCGTTCTGGATGAAACCACCGCCATCGCCCATCCTGTATTGCCGAGTGACACATTTCAGTTGGATCGGATGCAAGTCCCGACAACAACCAGGTGCAACCTTTGCCAAGGATGGGATTGCATCCAGGACAGCGGACGGTGCAGCCAATGTCAGAGCTCCGGCATGGATCGGAAACTCTATCAATTCCTCGCGCATGACTGGCGCGCGCATCGGGCCAATAAGGCGCTGCTTGTCGATTGCGTTGCCTCCCTGGTCACCGCGCTTGGCACAGGTATGTTCGATGTGACTGCAACCAGTTGGCAGGACCTGCCCCAATCGGACAGTTATACGCTTATATGTCTGGGCAGCGGTCCCAACCACGACATGGCAAAACGATTGATAGCGCGCCTTGCACCCGGCGGCCTGATGGTCTGGCCCGAGGGATCAGGCGCCGAACCTGCCGCGCTGGTCAACACAGCGCCCAATCTCCGCGCAGGGATTGAGCAGCGGGTCTCAAGGGTTTTGCGCAGCGACAGCAGAAGGTTGTTCTGGATCGCCAGGAGCAGCTGATTTATCGGGCTTCGCATTAGAACCTGTCGGCATAACGCTTTGCCTAAAAGCGACCGGCCTTTAACCTGAGGCATCGCAGATCACTTTTCGCGCCCCGCCGCAGGCGAAGGCAGCGAACAAGTGATCATGTTCAAGGCCGGACGCTCTAATTCCGAATTTTCCGCACAATCCACCGCAACGGGGCTGTAACCCGCCAGGACGTGCTGGCCTTCATCGACTCAAAAGCGGCTTCCGCATATGCGCCGCGGCTTTTCAGCTCGCTGATTTCAGATTTTGCCGCCTTTTCGCTATCAATCAGGATTCTGGTCAGATCCGTAATTTCGCGCTGTTGCGTTTCGACAGAAGTTTCCAGGATGGCAATCCGGTTGCTCTTTTCGCTCATGCTGCGCTTCAACTGACCAATCCGGTTGATTTCCTGGTCCAACGCAGTTTCCTTGCGGGAAAGGCTGGTCTTCATATCTACAAAGCGCCGATCCCGGTCAGACTGCTCTGCCTTCAGCGCCTGCAACTCGCGATGAGTTTGCTCCGCTTCGTGACTGCGCTGGGCAAGAGCGCTTTGGGCCTGGGAAAGCTCGCCCCGAAGGGAGTCCAATGCCGATTGATCGGCGTCGCGTTCAGAGGCAAGGGTATCCAGCCGGGTTCGCGTTTCAACAAGAGTTTGAGCAAGCTCCTCGCGTGCCACTTCGGCCTGTTTCCTGAGGCCTTTGAGCGAATCGCGTTCAGTCGTCCTTGCAATCAGGCCTTTTTCGGTTCTTTCCTGAAGGGACTGAAGTGCTGACAGCTTTTCTTTCAGATTCGCAACTGACTTTTTCAATGCGTCACGTTCCGCTGAAAGATCGTCTCGCTTCTGTGTCATCTGTTCATGTGTGTCGGAAAGGGTTGCCAGTTGCGTTGCCAGGCGGTCCTGTTCCTGCACGGATAGGTCAAACGAGGACTGCAATCCATCGACCTTTTTCTGGAGGTTCGCCTTTTCCTGCCGGACCAGATCATGTTCCGAGCGGAGAGTGTCGAGCTCGGCCTGAAGAGCAAGCCGTTCGTTGACCAGACTATTCTTTTCCCGTTCCAGGTGGCCTTTGGCTGTTTCAGCATTTTGGTATTTGGATTTGATGTCAGCAAGCTGCGCCCCCAGGGCATCGCGGGCTTCGGCTACACCGTTACGGGACTCCCGCAGAGATGCATTCTCGGACAGCAGGGAGTCGCGTTTCAGGATCAGCGCATCGCGCTCCGCCGCGAGTTCCGCCTGCTTTTTCTTGAATGTGGTGCGGTCTTCCTCCAGCGACTGCGCCTGTTTCGAAAGGTTGTCCTTGAGCGCGTCGCGTTCCGCCTGCGCCACAATCAGTGACCCATCCAGGTTAGCCTTCTCCGACATGGTCTGTGTCAGGGTCTGCCGGATGGTGTCGCGTTCCTCCTGCACCTCAGACAAATTGGTTCTCAGCGCATCGCGTTCCAACCTGATCGCATCGCGGTTTTGGGTAAGGTTTTGGCGCGCTGTCACGGCATCGTTCAGGCTCTGATCCAGACGTTCCCGCTCTTCCTGCAGGCTTATCAGCCTGGATTCGCGGTCAACCAAGGCAGCAGCGGTCTTGCGGCTGTCCTGGATTACTGGCGCAAATGTTGTACCCGCGCTAGTCAGGGCAGCACGGGTGGCATCCAACGTCTTGTAATCGGCCTTGACCTCTCCCGATGCAGCCCATTTTTCGAGGATCGCGTAGGTATCGCGCACCCATTCCGACAACATCGGATTTTCCAGAGCTGCCGCAGGCGCTTCGTCGTGGTGGCGCAGGTTGCTATCCAGGAAAGCCTCGACCTCTGATGCAACTCCGACCGAAAACCGCGGGAAGGCCAGATCAAGGGCGTCCTGCACTTTGGTCATCGCACCCGCCCAGTTTCCAAGCAGGCTGGCGTAGTTGAGAAAACAGCGTGCCTTGCCCCGTGTTGCCGCTTCGGCGTCCAGAACGTGGCGCAGCCAGATCAACATGCCCGTCCCGGTGTTCATCCCATCGCGCCGCGCGAGAGAGGCGGCAACCTCCAGCGGGTTACGGTGCGTCAGGACATATCGTGGTGCAGCGTCGCTTTCCTTCAGCACATCTTCCCAGAATGGGACCAACCGACAGATACGGGGATCCTTCAGAACGAAAAGCCGGGAATCCCCGAACTCGCTCTTCACAAGCTCAAGCGCGCGGTCGTGAAACTCTTCCACCCGGTTGCTCTTGAACCATCCGGTGTTGATCGGCAGCCAGTCATCCCAGCTTGAACCGGCAGATTTCAGCAGATCGTTATGCAGCCCATGTACACTGGTAGACTCGAAATATCCCTTTTCATTGTCAACGGTCGGCTTCATCTGGTTGGCAGGTGCATCGCACCCCAGCAGGTTCAACACGCCCGCCAAAGCAGATGTGCCGGATCGGTGCATGCCAAGAACCACAACAGCATTGCGTTTGGCTGCGGGTTTCTTGCGTGGGGCAGCAGGGGATGCCGTCTTTCGCGCTGTCTTCTTGCGCGCAGTCGTCTTGCTGTTCTTGGTCGTTACTCTTGCCGCCATGTTCTGTCTACCAGTTCCCGAATTACCAAAGAAGTGCCCTAAAGCCGGATGATCAGTGCCTAAGTTCCAATGTCAATGATCGGCCTGTTATCACCGACAAACGGCAGGGCCTATATGTTCTGTATGAAAAGACCGACGCGTTGCACCTGATCCTCTGCGCGGTGCTATGCTCGGGTTCCTTCGATTTTGGTGAACAGCTGGATCGGCAGCCAGTCCAGATGGCTGACCTTGCTGGCATACCTACGCACGCCGGTCTTTTGAAGTTTCTGCGCAGCGAATTTTTTCGTCAGCGCGTCACTTTCAGAACAGCCTGCAAGGAAGAATGAGCCGCCGGTCTTCAGCAGGCGCGATGCTTCCTTTAGCAGCAGGTCGTCCGATTTCGGGTCCCTGCCCAATGCGTCATTCATCATGACAAAGCTCAGCCTGCCATCCGGGGAATCCGTGCGGCCCTTTGACTTCAGCAACTCCAGAAATGCATCCACCTCGATCCGTCGCCCCTGGAACTGGTGGCCCCAAAACTCAGATATCGCCTGTGGCACATTCACGCCAAGCGCGGGCAGGCGCTGATACAGCAAGGTGGATTCGGCCAAGACCCTGTGCAGGCTCCGGCCCCGCCGTGATGCACCACATTGCGGGCAGCGGGCAGCGCCATCCAGGTCATCGAATTTCGTGCTCTGCTTGCCGCATGCGTTGCAATGATGCACATCGCCGCTGGCAATCGAATCCAACGCACGCAAATCTTCAAGCATCGGGGGGTGCAGGGCGCCCATGCTTTCGTCAATGCGGTGGAAAAGCCCCGGACGCGTCTTGTTGTAAAGCGCCATCAACCCCGGCACCTCACCCAGCTTCCACCCACAGCTTTCGACATAATAGGAAAACTCGACATCGGTGGAGTTGTGCGGCACGTCATCCGAAAAACCGCCAATCTTGTCGATCATCGTCCGCCGCATCACAAAGAACCCGCCCTGAACATGGAAGAACATCCGGTCCGGGTTGTCATGGGCAAACTGCTTGTTGCGGAATTTGTCGAACAGCGACTGCGCAATAGGATAGTCACGACCATAAAGATAGGTGGGCGAATGGCACAAGGTTCCAGCCAGGCCGACGTCGGGGTTTGCATTCATGTAGGTGATGAACGGTTTTTCCCAACCATGCCGGGTTGTCATACCCTCCTTGCCGCAGACATAGATCGCATAGTCGGATTGCCCGTTTTCAAGGCAAATATTGGTTCCGGGTCCGACCATCGCGTTGTCGCGATTCAGGACCAAGGTGACATTGTCATGCTCGGCATGCAGGCGCATCAGATAGGTCAGCACATCCGGCTTGCTGCCATTGTCACAGATGATCAGGTGGAACGGCATCGAGGTGTTCTTGAACAGCCGACGCGTGACTTCGGTGATCTCGGCAAGGTTGTTCCAGCTCACGATCAGCAGATCAACGCGCTCGTTCGCCCAGAGCCGCACCAGGTTTTCCACCAAAGACGGTCCATTGTGGTTGCGGCGCAGTCGTTCCTCGGCGGTTTCAATCATGCTTTGGACCATGCCGTCAGGCCACTTGTAAAAGGACCTGATCCGCGCCGCGATTTCTGCGGGACGTGCCTCACATACCAACCCGGTGATCTTGTCGGTTACAAGGTCGGGAATCCCGGCAATTTCCGTGGTCAGGACCGGCAATCCGGCAGCAATCGATTCCATCAGCGTGGTCGGGATACCGTCCATGTCGCCATCGGCGGCACGCACACTGGGACAGGCAAACAAATCATGCTCTCGGAACACCTGCATCAGCGCATCGCGTCCCTTTACGGGACCGTGCAAATGGACGTTCTCGATCTCCTGCTCAGCCAGCAGCTTGCGATAGCTGTCTTCCAGTTCGCCATAGCCGTAGATGTTGATGGTGATGCCTTCATCTTCCAACAGCTTGCCAGCCCGGATCAGATGTTCCAGCCCCTTCTTTTCGGCAAAGCGGGTGACGGCGCAGATACTGCGTTTGGTCCGTTTGGCTCGGTCCTCGACTTTGCCTGCCGCAAACAGATCGGGATCGACGCAGTTCGAGTTGATCAGGATCTTGTCTTCCGGCACGCCCTGATCCACGAGATAGCGCATGTGAAATTGCGACAGGGTTATGACCTTGCGGCACATCGGGGACCGGGAAAATTCGTCGATCCGGTTAACGGCCGCATTGCCGTATCTGAAAATATCCTGCGCATGGGCGATACAGGTGAACGGGATTTTTGCCTCTTCGCAGGCAGGCCAGACCATGTTGGTGACAGTGGGAAAGACGAAATGCGCATGCACAATCGTGCGATCCGTTTCCTTCAGGCGCTTTGCGAGATGATGATGGTCGGTCACCCGTTCCCATTCGATGTCGAAGTCCGGCTTGAAATCCGGATAGGGTGACTGCTTGCAGAACACGCGCACATCGACACCCTGTTCACGCAGAATGCGCAGTTCGTTCAGAACGAAGGTTTCCGACGGCACCGGGAAGTGCCAGCAGAAATAGGCGACCTTGAGCTTTGCGCGCGGCGTTGGAACAATGTCGGCACGGGGCGTCAAGGTGACCTTCGGCGGTGTGTTTTCCTTGGTATTCAGCGCCTTGTAGGCATCGTGCATCTGTTCGGCGTAAACCTTGCGCGCAAACCGGCGTGTTACGTCAGCCTTTGCCTGTTCTCCGATGCGCCGCATCAGGGCGCGGTCATCGGCAAACCGGCGCAGGTGTTCGGCCACCGCATTTGTATCACCCAGCGGTACAATGAAACCTGTCTTCCCCTCATCCACGAATTCGGGCGGGGCACCATAGCGATACACGACTGTCGGTCGCCCGGCAGCCATGCCTTCCAGCACGGTCCGGCCAAAACTCTCCTGAAAGTTCGACAGGTTCAGGATCACATCCGCCTCGGCCACGGCCTTGGCTGGCGTGTCGCGGTAACCAGCCACGCTCAGCGACTTTGGCAGCTTTCCGGCTGCGACTTGCTCCATCAGGGTATTGGTGTGTTCGGTTTCCGGGCCGATCAGCTTGAACTGCACATCCGGGTGGGTTCTTGCAAGCACTCGAGCGATTTCCGCAAAGTCACTGATGCCCTTCTTCGGCAGGTTCGAACTGATCAGCCCAACACGCATCGGCCCGTCCGCCTTGGGCAGATCCAGTTTGGTCAGATCGGAAAAATCCGCGGTATTGTAAACCAGTGACGGCGTGTTTCCATCCTTGGCAAAGCCTTTCAAAGTCGCCTTGGAATTGGCGATCACATGGTCGCAGTGATCCCAAATCCAATCAACGATATGTTCGGCGCTTTCGCCGATCATGTTCAGCAATGCCTCGTCGTGATGAATCAACTCCCGCACGTGGATCATGCTGCGCACACCCATGCGCCGCGCGGCCAGCAGCGGTTCCCGCAGGACGATGGTGTTGGTGTGGACAACATCCACGCCTTCATCCTGAATGATACAGGCAAAGTCGGTGACTGCGTGGTCGCCGACAGACTGCCCCTTGCGCCACCAGCCATATCGGAAAACATAAGTGGCAAAGGACTTCTTGCGCAATGTCCGGAAGTAATCGGGGTTGCCATGCCCCGGCACGGTCACGATGACATTGTAGTCCAGCGCATTCAGCCCATCTATCATGTCGATAAAGCTGCGTTCACCACCAAAAAGGTTTTTTCCCGCAACATGGCTGCACAACATCACTGTGGGCCGACCGGGACGTGCGGCAACCCCACCGGCAAGGCGTTTCACGCCGTCACGCACGATTTCTTCGGCCTGATTCAGGCGCGGCGCTGCAACCTCGGCGGTGCGGCGCCCTTCAGCGCGCCCGTACCGGATATAGTGAAGCACCGGATTGTAGTTCTTGCGCGCAACATCGCTGTGCGTATTCACATAATATTCAGAATTGAACCTCGGCCCTGGGTTCCGCAACAGTCGGCCCCCAAGCCAGAGAAAGTGCTCAAGCGGGTCCATGCCCAGTATTTCTACGTCAGGGTACTGACGACGATACCAGTCCGGATCAAATAGTCCGGATTTCTCAAGGATCGCCTTGTCCGTGTCTGCAGAAGCCATTTCGGTTTCCTCGCAAGTATTTAATATCGTAGATAAAAAGTTATGTTCACAAAAGGGACTGGTTACGCTCACTCTTTAATTCACTAGAAAAGTGAGGTCTATGGCGTGCTGTCAAAAAATCGTCAGCCGCCGGGTAAAGACCAAGTTTTTAGCAGTTCATTGCTCATTGTCCAATCAGATGAGCGTTTATCCCCAGGTTTGCTAGAAAAATACTTGAACCAATGCACAGGAATGACCGGACCCGAAAACAGAATTCATCCGGATTCGGAAACCGATTCCCGCAAGGCTACACTGACCCGGTCGAGCCCTTTGCGCAAATTCACGGCGGCACCACCACCGACACCCAGCCGAATGTGGTTTGGTTGGTCATATGCACTGCCAGGCAGCAGAAACGTACGATATGGGTCGGCCAGAAGCTTGCGTGCAAAGACATCGCTGTCCATGCCATTGGGCAGGCGCGCCAGCCCAATAAGACCTGCGCGCGGCGCGACCCAGGTAAGTCCCGGCTGCGAATCGATCCAGGCGTTCATTTCCGCCAGATTGGCCATGCCTTCGGACCGGGCCTTTTCCATCGCAGGCAGGTATCGCTCTGGTCTCAGCGCGATTTCTGCGATGATCTCGCCCATGACATTCATGATTTCCGAGCTGTTTTCCCGCAGGATCACCGCATTCATGATCGCGTCAGGGTCCTGGCAAATCATCCAGCCCGTCCGCAACCCCTGCAGGCCCAGCGCCTTGCTGACCGACCCGGTGGTAATGCCCCGATCATAGATGCCCGCGACAGATGGCGCGCGCGGGCCGTCCCATTCAAGACCTGCATAAACCTCGTCGATCAGCAGCCATGCCCCGGCGCTGCTTGCCATGGAAACCAGTTCCTGTACCTCATCAGCAGACAGCAAATCCCCCGTCGGATTGTTCGGATTGGTGACAAAGATCATGCGGGTCTGTGACGTCACCGCATCGCGCAGCCGGTCCAGGGGCAGATGCCACCCTTCGCTTTCAAGCCGCTCGATCTTCTTGATCTTTGCGCCGATCGCCTTCGCCAACACTTCCGCCTGCGGCCAGCCCGGTGTTTCGATGACGATCTCGTCGCCGGGCTGCAAAAGCTGCATGATCGCGAGGAAATTCGCCTCTGCCGCGCCACCGGTGATCAGCACGTCCTCAATCTTGCACTGGTTCTTCAAACCGGCCTGTTGCAGCACATGCGCCCGCAGTTCGGGCAGACCTTTGAAATCGCGATTGTTCCAGTCCAGCGATAGGCTTGGGTCAATCGCGTCAAGGTAATCTCCCAACACCGGAGAACCTGACAGCGAAAAACCGACGATGGCTTCAGGCTCGGCATCGGTCGTTTCAAGAAGATATTGGAATAAAGTGTGAATCTTGACTTTCATGCGATCCCCCCGGTTAATCGGGGACATGGAAAACCAGATCACGCTCAAGGGCAAACCGAAACGTCTGGCCGTATTGGATTACGGCCTGTTCGAAGTACACGCAGGCCCCCGGACCATCGGAATATGCGGCTATGTCATTGAGACCGACGCCGATGAAGTGGTTTTGATCGACACCGGATTCCCACAGAAATACGCGCAGGACGCCGAGGCGGCGACGCGCGAGGATGAACTGGGCAGTTTCGGCCGTGTCCTGTCCGTGACACCGCAAAACATGCCCGGCCCGCAACTGGGCTTGCTGGGGCTTCAGAAGTCGGACGTCACCCTGATGATCCAGAGCCACACGCATATCGACCATGTCGGCGACATGGCGGGATATCCGCAGGCGCCGATCCTGATTTCTGCCGCCGAACGCAGCCTGCCAAGGCCGCTGTATTGGTCGGGTAAACAGGCGATGGAATGGCCGGATCGCGATTACCGGCTGGTGAGCAATGACTTCCTTCTGGGGCCGGGATTCGACGTGCTGCACTGTCCGGGCCATGCGCCGGGGCAGCTGGCCTTTCTTGTCGACCTTCCCAAGACCGGCTGGGTCCTGCTGACATCCGACGCGATCAGCCGGGCGTCGGAAATAGACGAGAAGTTTGCGGGATCATGGGACGTGGATCAGGCCATCTTGCAGGGCGACCGGCTGATGCAACTGGCGCATGAACGGGACGCGCTGGTGATCTATGGCCACAGCCCCGAACAATGGCCGGACCTGCGCAAGGCTCCTGAATGGTTCGAGTAGACCCTATCGGACGTCTCGACCCTGATTCAGTATAATCACATTGCCGCTGGAGACATCCCCGGCAGGTGAAATCAGGAACCCTACCCATGCCGCAATTTCGGCAGGCTGCATGGCGCGGCCATGAGGCATTTGCGAAATCGCTTTGGCCAGAACTTCCTTGCTGACCACATCGAACAAGGGCGTTTCTGTCATCGCTGGCGCAATGGAGTTTACCGCAATCTTTTCGGTCGCGTAACGCCGGGCGAGATCTTTTGTCAAAGTATCCAGTGCGGCCTTGGACGCCCGATAGTGAGGCGGGTCAAAAGCATCGAAGTTATACGCGCCGTTGGACGAGATATTGACGATCTTGCGCACCCCATCGCGCCCCTTCATCAGCTTGATTGCAGCCTGACAACAGTGGAACGCACCGGAAAAATTCAACGCCATCTGCTTTTCGAACTCGGCCGCGGGAATATCGGGGAATTCGGACATGAAACAAGTCCCGGCATTATTAACAAGGGCATCGACACCCTGATACCGCGCTTGGATTTCTGAAAAGGCATCGTTGATGGATGCCGCATCCATCAGGTCCGTCACGATCCCATCAAAGCCATCGGTTGCCATGCCCTTCAGGCTTGCCGCGTCCACATCCAACCCGACAACATGATAACCGTCAGTCAGCAATTGGCTGACAATGGCCCGCCCCATGCCACCTGCTGCACCTGTCACCACGGCAACCTTGTCCATCACATCCCCCCGTTTTGCACCGGCGTTTCAGCCCGAGCCCTGTTTTTGGAACTCTGATCTAGCCGCACATGATTCAGGTTCGCAAGGTATCTCTTGGATGTTAATGCGGCCTGGGCAGAACTTGAAAGAACCATCTACCCTGTTGCGGTCAGAGGACGGGGCGCAACCCCAGCAACTCTCGCGCTTCCTGCCAGGTGGCGACGGGGCGTTCATACTTGTCGCAGACTTCCACAGTGCGTTTGACCAATGCGGCATTCGATGGCGCGAGGGTGTCACGATCAAAACGCACGTTGTCTTCCAGTCCGGTGCGCGCATGACCCCCGTTTGAGATGGCCCAGTCGTTCAGAATGACCTGGTTCGCACCGATCCCGGCAGCGCACCACGCCGCATCTTCGCCAAACAGCCGCTTGACGGTCTTGAGATAGAAATCGAACACCTCGCGGGCGGCGGGCATCGCGTTCTTCACCCCCATCACGAACTGAACATAGGGCGTATCCTTGATCTGGCCCTTCTTGTGCATTTCGGCGGCCTTCAGGATGTGGCTGAGGTCAAATGCCTCGATCTCGGGCTTGACGTCATGGGTGATCATTTCCGCTGCAAGCCAATCCACCAGGTCTGGCGGGTTCTCGTAAACGCGGGTGGGAAAGTTGTTCGATCCGACCGAGAGCGACGCCATGTCCGGGCGCAGGGGCAGCATGCCGCCCCGCGCCTGCCCGGCACCGGAGCGCCCTCCGGTCGAAAGCTGCACGATCATGCCGGGGCAATGCTTTTCCAGCCCTTCCTTCAATGCTGCAAATTTGTCGGGGTCACTGGTTGGTGTTTCATCGTCATTGCGCACATGGCAATGCGCGATGGTGGCCCCCGCCTCAAAAGCCGCCTGGGTGCTTTCCACCTGTTCGGTGATGGTCACGGGCACCGCCGGATTGTCAGCCTTGGTCGGGACCGATCCGGTGATCGCCACGCAGATGATGCAGGGTTTGGTCATGTCATTGCCTCAAATATCTAGAAATATGGTCTCGTTCGGCCCTTGCAGATGGATGTCGAAACGATACTGACCCTCACCTTCTTTCCTGGCAAGCAGTGTCGGCACGCGGTTCTGGTGCTCAATCCCGCTCAGCAGAGGGTCCTTGGCGTTCGCCTCTGCCTCATCCTCAAAGTAGATCCGCGTGTGCAGGCCGATGTTGATGCCCCGTGCGACAATCCAGGCCGTGATATGCGGGGCCTGCATGCGCCCGTCCGGCATCGGCACCGCGCCCGGTTTGACCGTTTCAAAGGTGAACTCTCCGGTTTCCATATCGCCGGGTGACCGACCCCAGCCGGTAAAGTTCGGATCAGGCGTGCCGCGCGTTTCATTGGCAGAGGCAAACAGCCCCGCGGCATCGGGCTGCCAGATTTCGATCATCGCATCGCGCAGCGGCGTGCCGGTGCCGTCGAAAACCGTTCCCTTGATCACGATCTCCTGCCCCTGGACCGGGCCGGTCTTCATCGCTGTCCCCAGATCGCCGCCGTAAACCTCGATCCCGGTGAAATTCGGCGTGCAGCCGATATGCACATAGGGGCCTGCCGTCTGACTGGGGCTTTCCCTGAGGTAGTCGAGTATCTGTACCATGGTCAAAGTCCCTCCACCCGGTTTTCGAAATAGGTTTGCCGCCGACCGCGCAGCACGATGTCGAACTTGTAGGCCCGCGCATCCATAGGGACGGTCCGGTTCATGTCCATCGGGGCGGTCAGCTGGTCAATCGCTTCCTGCGATTTCAACACGCCGACAATCGGGCACAGGGGGATCAACGGATCGCCCTCGAAATACATCTGGGTGATCAGGCGCTGGGCAAAGCCGTGGCCAAAGACCGAAAAGTGAATATGCGCCGGGCGCCAGTCGTTCATCCCGTTAGGCCAGGGATAAGGCCCCGGCATCACGGTGCGGAATTCATAGGACCCATCCTCGCCCGTGATCGCGCGCCCGCACCCGCCAAAATTCGGGTCAAGCGGTGCCAGGTATTTTTCCTTTTTGTGCCGATAACGCCCCCCGGCGTTGGCCTGCCAGAATTCCAGCAAAGCACCCGGCACGGGGCGGCCCATTTCATCCAGCACCCGACCATGGACAATGATCCGGGGGCCAATCGCACTTTGCCCCGGCTGGGCGTAATTCAGGATCAGGTCGTTGTCGAGTTCCCCAAGCATACCATGCCCGAACACCGGCGACGTCTCTTCGCTGAGCGTGGTGGGAAAAGACAGCAACGCCGCCTGCGGGCTGCGCTTGACGCTGGTTTTGTAGGGCGGCGTCAGCGCGTCGGGTTGCCACCCGCGGTCGCGCGGAACAAAGCCTCCGGTCTTGGGTCCTGTGCTCATATTTCAACTCCCAGTTCGGCGTAGGTCTGTTTGGCCAGCTTAATCGCATGGTTCGCCTTTGGCACGCCCGCATAAACAGCCACATGCATAAAGGCCTGTAAAACATCGCGCGGCTCGGCCCCGGTGTTGCGACTGGCGCGGATGTGCATCGGGATTTCCTCGAAATTCCCGGTCGCGGCCAGCAAGGCGAGGGTCAACATGGACCTTTCCCGTCGCGAGATCGTATCATCAGCCCAGAGCGTCCCCCAGGCCCCTTCGGTGATCAGGGTCTGGAACGGCGCGTCGAAATCGACCTTGGCCGCCTCTGCCCGGTCCACATGGGCATCACCCAGCACCTCGCGGCGGACCCGCATCCCGATTTCGTAGTTTTCTGACATGGCGGTCTCCCTGATCCGTTACCGGACCTTAACCTATCAATACTTGCATTCAAAATGACAAAACATGCATTATACATTCCAATATGGAAATCAACCGGACCAGACAGATAAAAATGCGGCACCTTTCGGCCTTTGTCGAAACGGTGCGCGGCGGCAGCCTCAAGGCGGCGGCGGCGCAGATGTTCCTGACCCAGCCCACGGTATCCAAGACCCTGAGCGATCTGGAAACCATCCTTGGCGTTACCTTGCTGATCCGAGGGCGGGGCGGGGTAAGCCTCACGCGCGAGGGCGCGGTGTTTCGGCAATTCGCGGAACAGGGGCTTGCCGCCGTCAATCACGGGCTGGCCGGCCTGGATGCGCTCAGCGCGGGCCGTGCTGCGCCGCTGCGCATCGGGACACTGCCATCGGTTTCCGCCGACCTGCTGCCGGACGTGATCCTGCGGTTCGCCGCCCTGTCACCCGCAACGCCGGTCACCGTTGTCGAAGGGCCGATCACGGATCTGATAAACGGTTTGCGCGCGGGTGATTTTGATCTGCTGATCGGACGCATGGGGCCACCGGACCGCATGACCGGCCTGACCTTTACCCAGCTCTATTCAGAAAAGGTGGTCTTTGCCGTGGCCAGGGGGCACCCAAGGTCGGAAACCACAGACGCCGCCGCACTGGCCGACCAACGCATCCTCTATCCGCCCCCCGGTGCGGCGATCCGGCCCTTGGTTGATCGGTTCATGATCGAACGGGGCATTGCAGGATATTCACAGCAGATAGAGACTGTTTCGGGCGCTTTCGGGCGCGCCATGACGCTTGGCGCGGCACAGGCGGTGTGGATCATCAGCCAGGGTGTCGTCGCGCGTGACATCGCGGCAGGCCGGATGCTGGCCCTGCCCATCGACACCAACAGCATGTCAGGGCCCGTCGGTATCATGGCCCCAGCGGAGGAAGAGCCCACACCGGCCATCCGGCTGTTTCGCCAGGCCCTGCAGGAAACATCGAACCGTCGTGACAGCTTTTGACAACACAGCCATCACGCGCTTTCACCACAGCGTGACATTGACCGATCACAGGTTGCGCTAAATCTCATGCAGGTTCAGCTTTGCAAAGACAGGGCTGATGCATGGAGGTGAAAATGAAGAAGCTGACACAGGTCAAGGCACTGGTGCTGGGCGCGTTGATTGCCGTCGGGCTGGTGGTGCAATCGGGCAGCGCGCGGGCCGCCGGCACCGAAACGCTGACAGTCGCGGGCGGCTGTTTCTGGTGTGTAGAAGCCGATTTTGAATCCGTGCGCGGCGTGAAAGAAGCCGTTTCCGGCTTTGCGGGCGGCACCACGCCGAACCCGACCTACAAACAGGTCACCGCGGGCGGCACCGGCCATTACGAGGCGGTCCAGATCACATTCGATCCGGATGTTGTCAGCCGCGACAGCCTGCTGGCCATGTTCTTTCGGTCTGTCGACCCGACTGATGCAGGTGGTCAGTTCTGCGACCGCGGCGAAAGCTACCGCACTGCGATCTTTGCGGCCGGACCGGCGCAAAAGGCAGCGGCGGAAAAGGCCAAGGCGGATGCACAGATGCAATTGGGCCAGACAGTGGTCACGCCAATTCTGGGGGCTGTGCCGTTCTACCCTGCTGACGCTTACCACCAGGACTATTACAAGAGCAGTGACAGGCTTACATTCAGCAGCGTCGGCATCGGGGTCAAAAAATCCGTGGCCTACAAACGCTATCGCAATGGCTGCGGTCGGGACGCGCGTGTGAAACAGCTCTGGGGCAGCGCGGCACCCTTCGTCAGCTAAAGCGCCCCGCCTTAAACTTGAATCGCCGATACCCTGCCGCGCTTCGCGCTCTCGGGACATCGGCGATACGGAGTGTATCAGGTTAAAGGCGGGACGCTGTAGAATCAGGTCCCGAAATCGTGGTCCTGGATATCCTTGAGATCCGGGATCACATCAGCGGTGCCTTGCCGGGCCACCATCAACGCACCCGCCTTCTGCGCAAGCTCGATCGCTTCGGGCATCTCCATGCCCCGGTCCAACGCGGCAACCAGATAACCGGTAAAGGTGTCCCCCGCGCCGGTCGTATCCACAACCTCGGCCTTGAAAGCCGGAAAATCGCGATGTGTCCCGCCAGCGCCGGAAATCCAGCGGCAACCATCTGCGCCCAGCGTGACGACAATGTCAGCGACAGGCAGATCGCCCAGCGCCGTGCCGGTTGCCTTCTCCAGCTGCGCCGCCTCGACCGCGTTCAGGATCATCAGATCGACATGTTCGATGATCCGGGTCACGCTGTCGGCCTTGAAGGGTGCCGCGGCGTAGGCAACCCGCATCCCCAACAGTCTGGCCGTCTCTGCGGCAAAGGTCTGGCCCAGGGTCTCGTTCTGCATCAGCAGGAAATCACCGGGCGACGCCTCTGCCAGCGCCGCGCCGATCATCTGATCGGTGATCATATGGTTGGCACCGGGGAACAGCACGATGTTGTTCTCACCCGCCGCGTCAATGTTGATGTTCGCATGGCCCGTCGCGGTGTCGATCACGGTGATATGCGCCGTCTCGACCCCGTACTCCAGCAACCTCGCCAAGGCCCAGGTGCCGTCCTGACCCACAGCACCGATGTGCATGACCCGCGCCGCCGCCCGCGCGGCGGCAACGGACATGTTTGCGCCCTTGCCCCCCAGCCCCTGCCGAAAGCTGGTCGCGGCAATCGTTTCTCCCGGTCCGGGCAGATGCGGCAGGCCATAGAAATTGTCCGCATTGATCGAGCCGAGATTCCAGATCATTCGCCGACCTTGCAGGCCGCAAGAATAGCCATGTTCAGGATGTCATTGGCCGTGGAGGTGGTGGAGCAGATCTGAATGCTCTTATCCAAACCTGTCAGGATGGGGCCGATCACCGTGGCACCCGCCATCTCTTGCATCAGCTTGACCGAAATGCTGGCGGAATGGCGCGCAGGCACGATCAGGATGTTCGCGGGGCCAGTCAGACGCGAGAACGGATATTGCTTTTGCGCGTTGGTGTTCAGCGCCACGTCCACCGTCATTTCGCCTTCATACTCGAAATCGACACCGCGCGTATCCAGGATCTCGGGCGCGAGATGCATCTTTTCCGCCCGCTCGGACACCGGATAACCGAAGGTGGAGAAGCTGACGAAGGCCACCCGTGGCTCAAGCCCCATGTGCCGCGCCACGGCAGCGCCGCTTTCGGCGATGTTGGCCAGGTCGTTCTCATTTGGCCATTCATGCACAAGCGTATCCGCGATGAAAACGATCCGCCCCTTGTGCAGCAGCGCGGTAAAACCGGCAGCACCGTGTTCGGCATTTGCCTCAAACACGTGGTTCAGCCGTTCCAGCACATGCGCCGACTTGCGGGTGACACCGGTGACCAGACCGTCGCCATGACCATGCGCCAGCATCAATGCGCCGAACACATGCCGGTCGCGGGCCGCGAGACGGTGAATGTCCTTGCTGTCAAAGCCACGGCGCTGGAGCCGCTGGTAAAGAAAATCCTTGTAGGTGCCCAGATGATGGGTGTTCGCCGCATTGACAACCTCAAGCTCTCGCACCGCATCTTCCATGCCGGCCGCTTCCAGTTTCGCCTTTACGTCCGGTTCGCGCCCCACAACCAGGGCTTTGCCCAGACCGGCACGCTGGTACATCACCGCCGCCCGCAACACGCGCGGATCGTCGCCTTCGGCAAAGATCATCCGGGCCTGGTTGTTGCGCGCCCGCGCGTTGATGCCGCGCAGGATGTTTGCCGTCGGGTCCATCCGGGACTTCAGGTTCAGCTCATAGGCGTCCATGTCGATGATCGGACGGCGGGCCGCCCCGGTGTCCATGCCAGCCCGCGCAACAGCAGGCGGAATGCGGTGGATCAATCGGGGGTCGAACGGGGTCGGGATGATATAATCGCGCCCAAAAGTCAGCGTCTTGCCATAGGCAACCGCCACCTCGTCCGGCACATCCTCGCGGGCGAGATTGGCCAGCGCATGGGCACAGGCGATCTTCATCT
Organism: Sulfitobacter sp. EhC04; assembly: GCF_001650875.1. Lineage (GTDB taxonomy): Bacteria > Pseudomonadota > Alphaproteobacteria > Rhodobacterales > Rhodobacteraceae > Sulfitobacter. The sequence continues at coordinate 76,920 of NZ_LXYI01000089.1, read as the reverse complement.
CGTCGTTGATGGCGCGGGCGTGAATGTCGAGCGCCCCGCGAAAGAGATAGGGAAATCCAAGCACGTTGTTCACCTGGTTCGGATAATCGCTGCGCCCCGTGGCCACGATGGCATCCATGCGCACGGCATGGGCTTCTTCCGGCGTAATTTCCGGGTCGGGATTCGCCATGGCAAAAATCACCGGATTGTCCGCCATGCTTTCAACCATCGCGGGCGTCACCGCACCCTTGACGCTGACGCCCAGGAACACATCCGCCCCCTTCATCGCCTCGTCAAGCGTACGCAGCTTGGTGTTCGCGGCATGGGCCGATTTCCACTGGTTCATGCCCTCGGTGCGGCCTTGATAAATGACGCCCTTGGTGTCGCACATGATGCAGTTGTCATGTTTGGCCCCCATCGACTTGAGCAGCTCTAGACAGGCGATGCCAGCGGCCCCGGCACCATTCAGCACGATGCGCACATCCTCGATCTTCTTCCCCGACAGATGCAGCGCGTTGATCAGACCTGCGGCGCAGATCACCGCAGTTCCATGCTGGTCATCGTGAAAGACGGGAATATCCATCTCTTCCTTGAGACGCTGTTCGATGATGAAACATTCGGGTGCCTTGATATCCTCAAGGTTGATCCCGCCGAAGGTCGGACCCATCAGACGCACCGCGTTGATGAACGCTTCGGTGTCTTCCGTATCAAGCTCGATGTCGATGGAGTTCACATCCGCGAACCTTTTGAACAGGACTGACTTGCCCTCCATCACCGGTTTGGACGCCAGCGCACCCAGATTGCCCAGCCCCAGCACAGCGGTGCCATTTGAAATCACCGCCACAAGGTTGCCCTTGTTGGTGTAATCATAGGCCGTTTCCGGGTTCTGCGCGATCGCCTCGCAAGGCACCGCAACGCCGGGCGAATAGGCAAGGCTCAGATCACGCTGTGTCGTCATCGGGACAGTTGCGGTGATCTCGAACTTGCCCGGACTCGGCTCAAGGTGGAACGCAAGTGCTTCTTCGGAGGTGATACGGTTGTTTGACACAGACGGGACCCTTTGAATTTTTGGGACTAATAGCCGTGAATCGGCCTATGCACAATCTCGGCCCAGGAACCGGTTCAGGTGATGTAGCGCACCCATTCATGGTTTTTCACAAAGGCGCTGTGCCGTTCGGGGAAATCGGACTGAAGCCGGGACAGCGCCCAGCGGATCACCTGCGGGCGTTCACAGCGGTTCGCGCACCAAATGATCCGGATCAGGGTTTGCCAGCGGGTCGGGTCCGCCTTGAAGGATTTGTCCAGCGCGACAAGCTCTGACTTCGGCTCGTCCAGCTCCTTGTGGCAATCGGCCTTCAAGATGCAAAGCTCGACATCCTCTGTGACCATTTTTGCGTGTTGCTCCAGCACCGCAACAGCGCGGGCCGCAGACCCCGCCTGAAAAAGCTCCCGCGCCAGCCGCGCCACGGCATCGACAGACTTCAGGTCGGGGATATGGCCAAGGATGCTGACAACAAACGCCATGATCTGCGCGACAGCCGCCTCCGATACCGCAACTGGAACAATGCTGTCTTTGCCGAAATGTGGCTCTACCAAGGGATCATCGGCATTGAAATCCGCGAAAAAGCTGATGTATTTGCACTGCGACGCATTGGCCAGTGGCCAGAAATCACCCCACCTGAATTGCGCTGTCTGCAAGGTTCCGATCTCGATGACATGGGCATCGGGACTGGCAAAAAGCATATTCGCAAAGCCCGCCCCGTGATATGAGATCATCACCTCGGCCCGCGCCATCAGGGCAACCTGTTCAAGAGGGTGCAGGTTCTCGAACACGACATATTCAAAGTCGAACAGGCCAAGATGCTCCAACAGCAGGTCCTCGCCTGCCATATGTCTGTCACGGCTCTGCCGCGAGTCACGCCCGACAAAGAACCGGGTCGGCAAATGCGGGAATTCCTCACCCTCGATTGCAGCCAGCGCCCGTTGGCGCAGGGCAAGCAACATATTGCTGACCGAATTCATCGCAAGGTTGGCGTTATTTTTGGTGTTCAGCAGATCTTCGTCCTGATCAACGGCAGCGGGGGCAAGGGCCGCAATCCCTTGCAGCATCTCCGCTGGCATCTGCGCATGTCCGCCAATAAAATCATAGGCGGTCAACACCTTGTCGTATTCCTTTGGCGCGCGTTCGAAAAAGACCCGCCCGGCATACTCGGGGAAAAGCGCCTCGACGAAGGCTTCGGTAAAGGGGCGGTGTTTCTCCTCGGCGTTGGGGAAATGGAAATAGATGTTTCCCTGAAACTCCAGATCATCCAACAGGGTCAGCTGGGGCAGCGCTTCGGTCAGGAAGTGATAAAAATTGAACGTGTTCCGGCACTCGACCGCAAAGGGAGTATCAGGCTCTAACACAGCAGAATACAGCGGTAACTGCCGCGATGTGTTGGTACTGCGACATCCGGCCAGATAGGCATCCAGCATCATGTCCACATCAAAATCCGCGTCTTCGTTTTCCCAACGATACCGGTTGATCAGGCGCGTCCCGGATGCACCGCTCAGCAACAGCCGATCATGCGCCATGATATAGGATTTGCGAAAACTTGCCTGCTCCAGAACCACCGGAACCGCGTTGAATTCAAGCGCCTTGCGAAACACCTTCTGCTTTTTCGTCACGGCAAGAAAAGAACTGATTTTTTTGTTGATCTCTTCATGCGCGCTGGCTGCGAAACCCTCGATCACCGTGCGTGGCATCGGCCGCCAGATAAAATCCGGCGCGCGCAGCAGGCTGATCCCCTCGTCCACCCATGGATTCAGGAACAGGGTCTCGGGCGGGAATTTCAATTCGATCTTGTTGCGCAAAGGATCGGCGTCTTTCTGGGGCTTGGATGTTGGCAACGTTTCTAGCACGCCTGTCCAACCCGTCCACCGCGAACAATCACGCCGCCCCTTTCACTGCGCGACCTGTTTTTGTACAGACACACAATAAAGGGAGAAAACCGGGTGAGCAGCGAAAAAGTAACGCCGATGATGGCGCAGTACCTGGAGCTGAAGGCGGGCTATGCCGATGCGCTGCTGTTCTATCGCATGGGCGATTTCTACGAGATGTTCTTTGACGATGCCGTCGCGGCGGCGGAGGCGCTGGATATTGCCCTGACCAAACGCGGCAAACACGCGGGCGATGACATCCCGATGTGCGGCGTCCCGGTCCATGCAGCCGAAGGATACCTGCTGACGCTGATCCGCAAGGGGTTCCGCGTTGCCGTCTGTGAACAGATGGAAAGCCCGGCAGAGGCCAAGAAACGCGGCCACAAATCCGTTGTGAAACGTGATGTTGTGCGGCTGGTCACCCCCGGCACGCTGACCGAGGAAACGCTGCTGGAGGCGCGTCGGCACAACTATCTTGCTGCCTTTGCCGAGGTCAGGGACGAGGCGGCGCTGGCCTGGGTCGATATCTCCACCGGTTTCTTTCAGGTGATGGCCCTGCCCGCGGTCCGGCTTGGCCCGGAACTGGCCCGCCTTGCCCCCGCCGAGCTGATTGTCTCCGAGACACGGGAAGCGGACTATCGCCATCTGGAATCAGAGTTCGGCACCGCCCTGACCGGCATTGCGCGATCCGCCTTTGACAGCACTAATGCCGAAAAACGGATTTGTGCGCTCTATGAGGTTGGCACGCTGGACGCCTTTGGCAGCTTCACCCGCGCTGAAGTCTCAGCGATGGGCGCGCTGATCGACTATCTGGAGATCACGCAAAAGGGCAAGCTGCCGCTGCTGCGCCCTCCGCAAAAGGAAAACGAAGCGCGCAATGTCCAGATCGACGCGGCCACGCGGCGGAACCTGGAACTGACCCATGGGCTGAATGGTGGGCGCGCGGGGTCGCTGCTGGCGATCATGGACCGGACATGCACAGCCGGTGGCGCGCGCCTTCTGGAACGGCGCATTTCCAGCCCGTCGCGTGTGTTGGAGACGATTTCGCAGCGGCTGGAGGCCGTAGCATACGGTTATCAAAACACCCGCGTTACCCGGCAAATCAGGGACACCCTGCGTAAGGTGCCAGATCTGGACAGGGCGCTGTCGCGGCTGTCGCTCGACCGCGGCGGACCAAGGGATCTTGCAACGATCCGAAACGGGTTGGCCGAAGCCACCCTGCTGGCCCAAACGCTGCGGGAACAGGATCTGCCGCCCCTGCTGGCAGAGGCCATTGGTGGGCTCGATGGCCATGCCACGCTGACAGACCTGATGGATCAGGCCCTGATCGCAGAACCGCCCTTGCTGGCGAGGGATGGCGGATTCATCGCGCCGGGTTACCACGCCGAACTGGATGAGGCACGGCAACTGCGGGACGAGGGCCGCGGTGTCATTGCGTCCATGCAGCAGAAATTTATCTCTGACACGGGGATTTCCTCGCTCAAGATCAAACATAACAACGTCCTGGGCTACTTTATCGAGACCACGGCAACTCATGCGCAAAAGATGTTGTCCGCACCATTGTCTGAAAAGTTCATCCATCGCCAGACCACGGCCAATCAGGTGCGGTTCACAACCGTCGAACTGTCGGAGATGGAAACCAAAATCCTCAACGCCGGCAACCACGCGCTGGAGATCGAAAAGCAACTGTTCGAAGAGTTGAAACAGGCGGTTCTGAACCATGCCGCCGAAATCGGTCATGCGGCATCCGGACTGGCGGAAATTGACCTGGCCTTCGGGCTGGCCGATCTGGCGCAAGCGGAAAACTGGGTCAGGCCCACGGTGGACAATTCACGCGCCTTTGACATTTCAGGCGGCAGGCACCCGGTGGTCGAACGCGCCTTGCGGCAACAGGCCGGCGATCCCTTTGTCGCGAATGACTGCGATCTTGGTATTGATGGCGATGGCGCGCATATCTGGCTGCTGACCGGGCCGAACATGGCCGGTAAGTCCACTTTCCTGCGGCAGAACGCGCTGATCGCGCTGATGGCGCAAATGGGCAGCTTCGTGCCCGCAGTCAGTGCGCATATCGGGTTGATCAGCCAATTGTTCAGCCGCGTTGGCGCGTCTGACGATCTGGCACGGGGGCGGTCCACCTTCATGGTCGAAATGGTCGAAACCGCCGCGATCCTGAATCAGGCCGACGATCGCGCCCTTGTCATCCTTGACGAGATCGGGCGCGGCACCGCCACCTATGACGGGCTGTCCATCGCCTGGGCCACATTGGAATACCTGCATGATGCAAACAAATGCCGCGCCCTCTTCGCCACCCATTATCACGAGATGACAGCCCTTTCGAACAAGCTGGATGGCGTCGACAATGCCACGGTCGCGGTCAAGGAATGGGAAGGGTCGGTCGTGTTCCTGCACGAGGTCCGCAAGGGCGCCGCAGACCGGTCTTATGGCGTTCAGGTGGCGCAGCTTGCCGGGTTGCCGGAAACCGTGATCGCCCGCGCGCGTGTGGTACTGGAGGCGCTGGAAAAAGGCGAGCGCGAGGGCGGGGCCACGCAAAAGACCCTGATCGACGATCTGCCGCTGTTCTCGGTCAATCCCGCCCCGGCACCGGTGAAACGACAGAAATCCGAAGTTGACGAACAACTTGCCGCGATCATTCCCGACGAACTGACACCAAGGGAAGCGCTTGATCTGCTCTACAAACTGAAAGAGGCGGCCAAAACCTGACCGCCTCTTCATTGTTCTTCCAAATACACTAAATCGACAGTTGCCGCATTAACCTGCGGGCGTCGATGACACGCCAACCTGTGCCGGGCGGAGCAGACGGTCGTGCAGCATGAACCCCTCTGCGGCGACCTGGATGATGTCACCCGCCTTGGTATCGGGAACCGGCGCCTCGAACATCGCCTGATGATGCTTGGGATCGAAACGATCACCCACTTCCGGCGCAATGACTTCGATGCCATGTTTCTTGAACACGTTCAGAAGCTCGCGCATTGTCAGCTCGACACCCTCCAGCAACGGCCCCGACACGGCACGCTGTTCTTCGGTGGCGGCTTCCAGTGCACGCTTCATGTTGTCATAGACCGGCAACATGTCACGGGCGAGCTTTGACCCGCCATAGTTCTCAGCCTCGCGCCGGTCCTTGTCCGACCGCTTGCGCGCGTTCTCGGCATCCGCCAGGGCCCGCATGAAACGGTCCTTCAGCTGATCGCGCTCTGCCCGCAGCTGGTCCAGTTCCAGCGCTTCATCGTCGATTTCCGCCATGCTGTCAGCAAATTCTTCGTCTTCCGCCGCATCAATATCGTCGAGAAAATCATCGTTCTTCGGCTCAGCCATTTTTCCCCTCTAGCTCCGGTCGGAAACCAGTTTTCCGACCAGTTGCGCAGTATAATTTACAATCGGCACAATGCGACCGTAGTTCAGCCGCGTGGGGCCAATCACACCGACGGCCCCGATCACCTTTCGATCAGCGTTCATATAAGGGGAAACCACCAGAGAGGAACCCGAAAGTGAGAAAAGTTTGTTCTCTGAGCCGATAAAAATGCGAACACCGTCGCCACCTTCGGCAAGTTCGAGGAATTCGGCAATATCACGCTTCCTCTCAAGGTCGTCGAACAAGGATCTGATGCGGGCCAGGTCCTCCTCTGCCGCGTCGATTCCCAACAGATGGGACCGTCCCCGCACGATCAACCGTTCGGAATTTTCATCATCCCCGGTCCAAAGCGCCAGACCGCTTTCAACCAGTTGCTGCGCCAGAAGGTCAATTTCCTGCCGACGTTCCGTGATCGTCTGTGCGATGCTCCGCTGCAATTCGCTCAGCGTCTTGCCTTCGACAAGGGAGTTCAGGAAATTTGCCGCTTCGCGCATCGAACTGGGTGTCTGGCCCGGTGGTGGCGAGAACAGGCGGTTTTCCACATGACCGTCCGAAAACACCAGAACAACCAGCGCGCGGTCATGAGAAAGCGAAACAAACTCGATATGTTTGATCGGCGCCTCGTGCTTTGGCGTCAGGACCAGCGATGCGCCCTGCGTGACACCGGACAATGCCGAACCGACCCGGTCCAGCAAGCCGCTGACATCAGACACGTTGTCGCCCAGGGTTGCGTCGATCTTTTCACGGTCCGTTTCGGTAGGATCGCCAAGCTCGATCATGCCATCCACGAACATGCGCAGCCCCAGTTGCGTCGGAATACGGCCCGCGCTGACATGGGGCGAGCCCAACACGCCCATGTATTCCAGGTCCTGCATGACATTGCGAATCGTTGCCGCGCTGACCTTTTCACTGAAGTCGCGGGTCAATGTGCGGGATCCGACTGGATCACCGCTGGCAAGATAGCCTTCGACAACCCGGCGAAACACCTCGCGGGACCTTTCGTTCATCTCATTCAAAAGATCCGAAGTTTCACTCATGCCACCAATAAAGGTGCCATTGGGGGAAACGTCAATCGGGGTTGCATCGTTGCGGTGCTGGGCGCTATGCCGATGGCAGTTCAAAAAGGATGATCCATGCGACCTTCAGGCCGGAAACTCGATGAAATGCGCGCTGTCTCAGTTGAGGTCGGCTTTACCAAACACGCGGAAGGCTCCGCCCTGATCAAGGTGGGCGATACTCATGTTCTGTGCACCGCCACAATCGAGGATCGGGTGCCGCCTTTCATCAAGGGCTCCGGGCTGGGCTGGGTGACGGCGGAATACGGCATGTTGCCCCGCGCGACCAACACGCGGATGCGCCGCGAATCCGCCATGGGCAAACAAGGCGGCCGGACCGTCGAGATTCAGCGCCTGATCGGCCGGGCGTTGCGCGCCGGGGTCGACCGCGTCGCCCTGGGTGAACGTCAGATCACAATCGACTGTGACGTGCTGCAAGCCGATGGCGGCACCCGTTGCGCCTCCATCACCGGCGGCTGGATCGCGCTGCGCCTTGCGGTGAACAAGCTGATGAAGGCAGGCGATGTCATTTCCGACCCGCTGGTCGATCCCGTTGCTGCCGTCAGCTGCGGCATCTATGCGGGCCAGCCGGTGCTTGACCTGGATTACCCGGAAGATTCCGATGCCGGCGTCGACGGCAATTTCATCATGACCGGCACCGGCAAGTTGATCGAAATCCAGATGAGCGCAGAGGGATCGACCTATTCCCGCGATCAGATGAACCAGTTGATGGATCTGGCCGAAAAAGGCGTTTCCGAACTGGTCGAACTCCAGAAATCCGTTACCGCATGACCCGCAAATTCACCGAGACCCGTATCCTCTTTGCCACCCATAACGCGGGCAAGCTGGAGGAGGTGCAGCAATTGTTCGCGCCTTACGGCGTCTCGGTTGTCGGTGCCGCCGAGATGAACCTGCCCGAGCCGGAAGAGACGGAGAACACCTTTGTCGGCAACGCACGGATCAAGGCGCATGCGGCCACAAAGGCCACGGGCATCCCCGCCCTGTCCGATGATTCCGGGATCGAGGTCGAGGCGCTGGATAACGCACCCGGTGTCTATACCGCCGACTGGGCCGAAACGCCGAACGGCCGGGATTTCCTGATGGCGATGACCAAGACCCACGACCTGCTGGAAAAGGCGAACGCCCCCCACCCCCGCCGGGCAAGGTTTTGCGCGACAATGGTCCTGGCCTGGCCTGATGGCCATGACGAGGTGTTCGAGGGAACCGTGAGCGGCACTCTGGTCTGGCCAATCCGGGGAGAGCTTGGGCACGGCTACGACCCGATGTTCCAACCTGACGGGCATAAACAAACCTTTGCGGAAATGACCGCCGATCAGAAGAACGCCATCAGCCACCGCGCGGATGTCTTCGCCAAGCTGATCAACGGCTGCTTTGACTGAAGATTGGCAAAACGGGGGCTTTGGCCTTTATATCCATTGGCCCTTTTGCGAGGCGAAATGCCCCTATTGTGACTTCAACAGCCACGTCAGCCGCCGGATCGACCACTCCGCATGGCGGGACGCCTATCTGGTGGAATTGAAACGGGCAGCCGTCGAAACAAAAGGCCGCGTGCTGAATGCGGTATTCTTCGGAGGTGGCACGCCCAGCCTGATGGAGCCGGAAACGGTCGCAGAGATCATCAACGCTATCCGGGCGCATTGGCCCACCGCCAACGATCTGGAAATCACGTTGGAGGCGAACCCGAGTTCGGTTGAGGCAGGCAGGTTCGCTGGTTTCAAACAAGCAGGCATCACCCGCGTGTCCATGGGCATTCAGGCCCTGAACGACGCAGACCTGCGCCGGCTGGGACGGCTGCACAATGCAGCGGAGGCGCTGGCCGCTTTTGACATCGCCCGCAACGAATTTGATCGCGTCAGTTTTGACCTGATCTATGCCCGGCAGGATCAATCCCTCGCGGAATGGGAGGCCGAGCTGAAACAGGCACTATCCCTCGCGATAGATCATTTATCCCTCTACCAGCTGACAATCGAAAACGGGACGGCGTTTGGCGACAGATACGCCAAAGGCAAACTGCGCGGCCTGCCTGACGACGACCTTGGCGCCGATCTTTACAGCTTGACGCAGGACATCTGCGGCACCATGGGCATGCCCGCTTACGAAGTATCGAACCATGCCCGCGACGGCGCGCAATCCCAGCACAACCTGATTTATTGGCGCTATGGGGATTATGTCGGCATCGGCCCCGGCGCGCATGGCCGCCTGACCATTGGCGGGCAAAAGTGGGCGACAGAATGTTACGGGCAGCCGGACCGCTGGCTAACTGGGGTTACTGAACTCACAAGTGAAAAGCCCCGCAGCCTGTTGTCCGGAATGGATCAGGCGGCGGAATATCTGCTGATGGGCTTGAGGCTCAAGGAAGGGATCGACCCCGCACGCTATGCGGCCCTGGCCGGAGAGACCCTGGACCCGGCGGCCCTGGAGCACTTGGTTGAAATTGGCATGGTTGAGCCAGAGAAGAGACGAATAACCGTTACAGATCAAGGGTTTATGGTTATGAACTCGGTGATCGAAGCCCTGCTCCCTGGTTAAGACCCGCCCAGAATCCGGCAAAGCTCATCCAGTTGCTCAAGCGAGTCATATTTGATCACCAGTTGGCCGGATTTATGCCCCGACTTGTGATTCAGCGTCACCTTCATGCCAAGTGAGGCCGACAGATCGCCCTCAAGCGCCCTGGTATCGGCATCCTTTTCGTCTTTTGACGCCGTATTCGATGGTGATTTTGCAGGGCCTGAGTCTCCCTTCAACTCGTTCTTGACCAAAGCTTCGGCGGCGCGGACTGAAAGGCCGCCTTTGAAAATCGCCTGCGCCAGTTTCAGAGGGTCAGATGCCGGAATAAGGGCCCTTGCGTGCCCCGCACTGAGGTCACCGCCACGCACCATGTCGATCACCGCGTCGGGCAGCGTCAAGAGCCTCAAGAGGTTTGCGATATGGCTGCGGCTTTTTCCCAGCGCCTCTGCCATCTTTTCCTGCGTATGGCCAAACTTGTCCATCAATTGCCGGTAACCCGCCGCCTCTTCGATCGCGTTCAGGTCGGCACGCTGAATGTTCTCGATGATCGCAACTTCCAGCACCTCGGCGTCCGAAAAGTCGCGGACGATGACAGGCAGTTCATGCAGTTGTGCCAGCTGCGCAGCCCGCCAGCGGCGTTCGCCAGCGACAATTTCGAAACTGCCATCTGAGCGCGCACGAACAATAAGGGGCTGGATCACACCCTTTTCGCGGATGGAGGATGCAAGATCGTTCAGGTCCGATTGCTCAAACCGCTTTCTTGGCTGATCCGGGTTCGGTGAAATCCTCTCTATCGGGACAAACTGATCCGCTGCTGCAACCCCCTGGGCCGCGACCCGCTCCGATTCAGTGACATCCGACATCAGGGCAGACAGGCCTCGACCCAAGCCGCGTTTCCGTTCCTGTTTGTCTGCCATGTCGTTTTCCTCAGATTGAGTTGTTACTGATCAGTTCTTTTGCGAGCGCGCGATAGGCCGATGCACCTTTTGACGAGGTGTCATAGGTCAGGACGGGCATGGCAAAACTGGGTGCCTCGCTGACGCGGACATTCCGGGGGATGACGGTCTTGAAAACAAGATCCCCCAGATTGCTCCGGGCGTCGTTCTCCACTTGTTGGGACAGGTTATTCCGCCTGTCATACATTGTCAGAACCACACCTTCGATGCGCAAGTCCTTGTTACCGCTTTGCCGGACTTCGCGGATTGTCAGCATCAACTGCGAAAGCCCCTCCAAGGCGAAAAATTCGCTCTGCAAGGGAACAAGGATGGAATGCGCCGCGATCATCGCGTTGACTGTCAGCAGGTTAAGTGACGGCGGACAGTCAATCAGAATATAATCCAGGGCAAAGGCGTCCATGGCGGTCTGCCTGAGCGCATCATGCAAGAGAAAGCTGCGCTTTTCATTTGAAATCAGCTCGATATCGGCAGAGCTCAGATCAATTGTCGCCGGGACAATGTACAAACCGTCGAAATCCGTCTCCTGAATGACTTCATCCAGGGAGATATCCTCAAGCAGCAATTCGTAGGTCGTAAACTCACGCGCGTCACTTTCCACACCCAAACCGGTGGAAGCGTTCCCTTGCGGATCAAGATCGACCACAAGAACGCGTTTGCCGGCCTCAACCAATGCAGCCGCCAGATTGATGGAGGTTGTTGTCTTGCCGACTCCCCCTTTCTGGTTTGCAACCGCAATGATTTTCGGCCCTTGCGGACGGGACAGGTCAGACACGCGATACATCCTTGATCAGCAAAATGGCGGCTTCAGCGCTGGTCTTACTCTTAACGGGCTCGAGGGTATATGACCACAATTCTCGTGCGGCTTCATCCTCTTTTCGCCAATTCTGGCCTTTGGGAAAGATGGCTGTTCCGGTCCGAACCAAGTGCAAATCTGCGTATTCCAGAAGGGTTGGCAGATCAGCCAACGCCCGCGCCGAAAGCACATCGGCGCACAAGGACGGCATTTCTTCGTTCCGATCGGCAATGACAGTAGCGTTCAAGCCAAGCTCCCGGATCGCCGTTCTTAGAAAGGTGGCCTTGCGCAGATCGCTTTCCACCAAGGTGATCTTGGCATCAGGTTGTGCCTCTTTTCCAATAATGGCGATGACGATACCGGGAAACCCTCCACCGCTGCCCAGATCCACCCAATGATCAAATTCCGGTGCCAGTTCAAATAATTGAGCCGAGTCAGCGACATGCCGCTTCCAAATATCACCGACACTCGCCTTTGAAATCAGATTGATCTTGACCGTCCACCTTTCCACCAACGCGGAAAACTGCAAAAGAAGATCAGATGTTTCACGTGAAACATTCAAGCCGTCCAGAGATGTCATGCCCGCAACCGATTATCCAGACGCCGCAGGCGCGACAGCAGCAAGGTCAAAGCCGCCGGTGTCATCCCCTCAATCCGCGCCGCCTGAGCCAGATTGGCAGGTTTGGCCTGGATCAACTTTCCCTTCAACTCGTTCGACAGCCCTTCGAGGGCATTGTAATCGAAGCCATCAGGAATCTTGAACCCTTCATCTTTGCGAAGAACATCAATGTCTTTCTGCTGCCTGGCAAGGTAATTGGCATACAGCGCATCGTATTCCACCTGCTGCTTGATTGGCCCGTCCAGTGCTTCAAGCTCCGGAAACAGCGGCTCAAGATCCGAGAAACCGACGTTTGGAAAGGACAGCAATTGCATGCCGGTCCGTCGGCCCCCATCGCGGCTGATCACAACATCAATGTCGGTAAGCTCTTTTGGCGTGAAGCTCCGTTCTTCAAGAGTTGCTTTTGCCATGGTCAATTTGGAGAGTTTCTGTTCAAAAACCTCTTTTCTCCGCTCAGATACGCAGCCGATCACGATGGCCAGAGGTGTCAGCCGTTGATCCGCGTTGTCGGCCCGCAGTGACAGCCGGAACTCGGCCCTGGACGTGAACATTCTGTAAGGCTCCGTCACGCCACGGGTTGTAAGATCGTCAATCATCACACCGATATAACTTTCTGCGCGGCTGAACACTATTTCCGGCTGCTCCCGCACTGAACGCACCGCATTCAATCCCGCAACCAATCCCTGCGCTGCCGCTTCTTCGTACCCGGTTGTTCCGTTGATCTGACCCGCAAGGAACAGCCCCTGCACATCTTTCAGCTCAAGGTTTGATTTAAGCGATCGTGGATCAACGAAGTCATACTCAATCGCATAGCCGGGTTGAAGGAGGACAGCATTTTCCAACCCCTTGATCGAGCGCACATAGGCTTCCTGAACGTCCTCAGGCAATGAGGTGGAAATTCCGTTTGGATAAATCGTATGATTATCCACCCCTTCAGGCTCAAGAAATATCTGATGCGATGTCTTTTCAGCGAAACGGACAACCTTGTCTTCGATGGACGGGCAATATCGTGGCCCTGTTCCTTCGATCATCCCTCCGTACATCGCGGAGCGATCAAGGTTCTTTTGGATAATTTCGTGGGTCCGTTCGTTCGTATGGGTAATCCCACATGATATCTGTTGTGCTGAGACCTGGTTGGACAAAAAAGAGAAAAGCACCGGGTCATCATCCCCCGGTTGCATTTGCAAATCCGTCCAATCGATTGTTCGCCCATCCAGCCTTGGCGGGGTCCCGGTTTTCAGACGCCCCATGCGCAGATCGAATTGGTCAAGCCGCTTTGCCAAACGGATCGACGGACGATCCCCCATTCTGCCGCCAGAATGTGATACGTCACCAATATGAATAAGGCCGCGCAGGAAGGTTCCGGAAGTGAGGATCACGGCTCGCGAGTGCAGTTTGGCACCCGTTGCCAGCTCGACACCCGCAACTTTCTGCCCATCAATTATCAGATCGACAACTTCGCCCTCAACAATGGACAAATTCAGTTGATTTTCAGTCTCCCGCAGCATGGCCTGCCGATATAGCTTGCGGTCCGCCTGGGTTCTGGGGCCTTGAACCGCCGGGCCTTTCCGCCGATTCAGCAACCGGAACTGGATTCCGGCTTCATCCGCAACACGGCCCATCACGCCATCCATCGCGTCAATCTCTCGGACAAGGTGGCCTTTTCCCAGACCGCCGATGGCTGGATTGCAGGACATCACACCAATATCCTCACGCCGCATGGTAACAAGAGCGGTCTCCGCGCCCATACGCGCCGCAGCATGCGCAGCTTCCGCGCCGGCGTGGCCCCCGCCGATGACAATCACATCAAAATGTTTCACGTGAAACACTCCATCATTTCCCAATGCAGAAGTTCGCAAAAATCTCATCGAGGAAGTTTTCAACATCTACCCGACCAATCAAGCTTTCCAACGCCTGAATCGCCAATCGCAATTCCTCTGCTGCGAAATCATACTGGTCCGTTCCACCGGAAGCCATCACAATCGCGGAATGGAGGGATTCCCGCGCATGCAGCAGAGCAACGCGGTGCCGCTCCTGCGTGGCAAGCCCGGCGTTCTGAACGCGGCCTTCCAGAACGGATTGAATGCTCTGCATTAACGCCGATACGCCCTCCCCAGTCCGACCTGAAACCGCGCCAACCTTGTCCGACCGGGTATCCGCCTTGGGACGGACATGAATGTCATCAGGCTCAGGCTGAACGATCAGATCTTCAACCACTTCGCACAAAAATACCCTCAGGTCCGCAGCTTCGCTCCGCTCAACCGCCCTTTGAACACCGATCTTTTCAACGCTATCCTGCGTCTCTCTCAAACCGGCGGTATCAAGGAACGTCACCGGCAGACCGCCAATATCCATCCGCACTTCAATCACATCTCGGGTTGTCCCCGCAACCTCGGACGTGATCGCAGCATCCCGGCCCGCCAGCGCATTCAGCAAGGTCGACTTCCCGGCATTCGCAGGACCGATGATTGCAACTTCGAAACCCATCCTGATACGTTCTGCTGCACCGATCCCCGCCATTTCGGCATCAATGCCTTGCATGACACCTTGCAGCAATTCGGTCAGTTCCGGCGTCACATCAACGGGCACATCTTCATCGGCAAAATCAATGGTGACAGTCAAAAGGGACGCAGCCCTGATCAAATCAACGCGCCATTGCTCTACCCGGTCACCAAGCTTGCCCGAAAAGCCCAACATCGCCTGTTTGCGCTGCGCCTCTGTCTCCGCGTCGATCAAATCGCCCAGACCCTCGATCTGGACCAAATCCATGCGGCCGTTCTCAAGCGCGCGGCGCGAGAATTCGCCGGGTTCAGCAAGCCGTGTGTCAGGGAATGCGCCCAAACAACGCAGCACAGCGCGGATCACCGCGATGCTCCCATGCAGGTGAAATTCGACAACATCCTCGCCAGTGAAACTGTGCGGCCCGGCAAAGCGCAAGACAAGCGCCTGATCCAGAAGAGAGCCATCAGGGTCACGCAGGTTTCGCACGGCAGACTGTCGCGGCTCCGGCAGGGAACCGGCCAGAGATTCACCTATGGAAAAGGCGTCCGGCCCAGAAATCCGGACAACAGCAACCCCTGCCCGACCCATGACCGTTGCCTGGGCAAATATCGTATCCATTTGACTTAAACCATTGTTATTATTAAATAACTCAGGTGTTCATTGAATCGAAGAAGTCCGAGTTCGTCTTGGTCTGTTTCAGCTTGCCGATCAGGAACTCGATGGCATCGGTGGTGCCCATCGGGTTCAGAATCCGACGCAGGACAAAGGTTTTCTGCAGGTCAATTTTCTCGACCAACAAGTCCTCCTTACGTGTGCCCGATTTGAGAATGTCGATGGCCGGGAACACACGTTTGTCCGCAATCTTGCGATCCAGAACAATTTCAGAGTTACCTGTGCCTTTGAATTCCTCAAAGATCACCTCGTCCATCCGGCTGCCCGTATCGATCAACGCAGTCGCGATGATGGTCAGCGACCCGCCCTCTTCGATGTTCCGGGCAGCACCAAAGAACCGCTTGGGGCGTTGCAGCGCATTTGCGTCCACGCCACCGGTCAGAACCTTGCCGGACGACGGGACCACGGTGTTGAAGGCACGGCCAAGGCGTGTGATGGAATCGAGCAGGATCACCACATCGCGCTTGTGTTCCACCAGGCGTTTCGCCTTTTCGATCACCATATCGGACACGGCCACGTGCCGGGTCGCAGGTTCGTCGAAGGTGGAGGAGACAACCTCGCCCTTGACCGACCGCTGCATGTCGGTGACTTCCTCGGGCCTTTCGTCGATCAGCAACACGATCAGATAGCACTCGGGGTGGTTTTTCTCGATCGAGTTCGCGATGTTTTGCAGCAGAACCGTCTTACCCGTCCGCGGCGGCGCCACGATCAGGGAACGCTGGCCCTTGCCGATGGGCGACACCAGGTCAATGATCCGGGCCGACCGGTCCTTGACCGTTGGGTCGTCCACTTCCATGGTCAGGCGTTCATCCGGATAGAGCGGCGTCAGGTTCTCGAAAGCCACCTTGTGGCGCGCCTTTTCCGGCTCTTCAAAGTTGATCTTGGTCACTTCGGTCAGCGCAAAGTAACGCTCGTTATCGTCGGGTGCCTTAATCAGCCCCTCAATCGTGTCACCGGTGCGCAGCGACCATTGACGGATCATCTCGGGTGAAACGTAAATATCATCGGGGCCCGGCAGATAGTTCGCCTCTGGCGACCGCAGGAAACCGAAACCGTCCTGAAGCACCTCAAGCACGCCATCGCCCGAAATTTCCCAGCCCTCGTCCGCGCGTTCGCGCAGGATCTGGAACATCATTTCGCCCTTGCGCATGGTGGAGGCGTTTTCGATCTCAAGCTCTTCGGCCATGGCGAGAAGGTTCTTGGGCGTCTGCGCCTTCAGATCCGCAAGGTTCAGTGTATCTGTTGTCATGGAAAATCCCGTTCAGCGGCAACGCGCGCGGCGTCGGCTGGTCATCATTGCAATGTTGAAGCTAGGCAATCACCCCGGACGGGGCGTTGCAAAGGGATATATGTCGCGGCGCGTGCCGAGTCAATCAGCTCAGAACTTCACGACCACCGAAACGACAATCAAGATCATCAAGACGGTCGGAACTTCGTTCAACAACCGGTATTGTCGCCCGGTCAGCTTGTTCTTTCCCTCGCCAAACTCCCTCATCCGCGCCATCAACCAATCATTGAAACCAGACATCGCAATGACGCAGGCCGCTTTCGTATAGGGCCAGACCGCCGTCCAGTCGACGATCCCCGGCGTAAACACAAGGGCAAGCCCAAAGACCCAGGTTGCGATCATCGCGGGTCTCATGATGACAGTTGCCAGCTTGAACTCCATCAGCGTGAAAATATCGTGGGTGCTGCCGCTCAACCCGGCTTTCTCAATATGATGGACAAACAGTCGTGGCAGATAGAACAGCGCAGCCATCCATGAAATCACGGAGATGATATGAAGCGCTTTGATCCAAGGGTAAGCGAGGGCAAGAAGGTCAGACATATCCCACTCCGGTTTCCATGCCCTTCTAATAATAATAAAGATAAGAAGAAAGATGATGTAGTATGTAGGGAGACAGGAAACTGTGGATTACGGTCTTTTACCTGCAGATGTCCCCAGTCTGATAACGGTTGGAGCATCATGTGCATAACATTGCGTCAAGAGGCAAAAATCACTCCTGAATCCGCCATGTGACGCGTATCGTCGTATCTTAACCTGTGGATATACATCAGGACAACTTGAGCGAAAATCGATTCCTCCCGGATCCGGACTTGTCCTTCTCCACGCGTGGATTTTTCTGGCACAACGTCGCCAGATCGCCGGATAATCCGCTTTTCAACGGTGGGCTGTTGCTCTCGGTTAAAAGTCCTTAATTACTCCTTAACGTCTTACACAGGGTTATCCCCATGTCTCAGCCGATCATCCTGGCTTCCGGGTCGTCCATCCGCGCGAAACTGCTGCAACAGGCGGCCGTTCACCATTCTGTTGAAGTTGCCCGGATCGACGAAGAGATGATCAGGACCGCGCTCATAGCCGAAGACGCGTCTCCGCGTGATATTGCTGACGCCCTTGCCGAAATGAAAGCGCGCAAGATCAGCGACAAACATCCAGATGCGCTTGTCATCGGATGTGATCAGGTTCTGGATCACCGGGGAAAGCTGCTGTCCAAACCCGACAGTCCAGAGGATGCCATGCGCCAGCTTTCCGGGCTGCGCGGGGATCGGCACATGCTGCTGTCCGCCGCTGTCATCTGCGAGGGTGGAAAACCGATATGGCGGCATGTCGGGCAGGTCAGGCTTCGGATGCGTGACCTCTCGGACAGCTATCTGAACGATTATGTCACCCGCAACTGGGACAGCATCCGGCATGCCGTCGGATGCTATAAACTGGAAGAGGAAGGATCGCGGTTGTTCACCTCCATCGAAGGGGATTACTTTCACGTTCTGGGTATGCCACTTTTGGAACTCCTGAACTATCTGGCCCTGCGCGGAGACCTTGCGACATGACATTGCCGAAAATACCGCTTGCAGGCGTGATTGGATCGCCGATTGCCCATTCCAAATCGCCGCAGTTGCAGGGGCATTGGCTCAAGACCTATGGAATTTCAGGCTATTACATCCCCATGGATGTCTCTGTTCAGGACCTTGAGACCGTCGTCCGGTCACTGCCAAAGATGGGATTTGTTGGCGTGAACGTCACAATCCCCCACAAGGAAGCGGTAATGACCATTGCCGATCTGGTGACGGACCGCGCGATCCTGATCGGTGCGGCCAATACCCTGATATTTCGCAAGGATGGCAAGATTCATGCCGATAATACAGACGGTTACGGGTTTATCGAGAACCTGAAAGCGGGCGCACCCAATTGGAACCCCAGGTCTGGTCCGGCAGCGATCCTGGGTGCCGGGGGTGCGGCGCGGGCCGTGATTGCATCGCTTCTGGATGCCGGCGTGCCAGAGATCCTTCTTTCAAACCGTACCCGTGTCAGGGCGGACAAGCTGAAATCCGACTTTGGCAGCAGAATTCGTGTCTATGACTGGGTTCAGGCAGGCAATATGCTGGATCATGCGCATCTCGTGGTGAACACGACATCGCTGGGCATGATCGGCAAAAGTGAGATGCGGGTGCCGCTGGATGGGCTACAACCCGGTGCCGTGGTGACTGATCTTGTCTATGCCCCGCTGAAGACCCGGCTGCTTGAAACAGCCGAGCAGATGGGATGTGTCACTGTCGACGGGTTGGGGATGTTGCTGCATCAGGCCGTGCCGGGGTTTGAACGTTGGTTCGGAAAACGTCCCGAGGTCGACCGCGCAACCCGTGCGGCAGCGCTGCGCTGATGTTCGTGCTGGGTCTGACCGGGTCCATCGGCATGGGCAAATCCACGACGGCAGCCATGTTCGTTGATGAGGGCTGCGCCCTCTGGGATGCAGATGCAGCCGTCCACCGGCTTTATGATGTGAATGGCGCGGCTGTGGCCCCGTTTCGCAAAGCCTTTCCAGATGCGGTTCAGGATGGCGCTGTTTCGCGGACAATACTGAAACAGATCATCAGCCAGACGCCGGACGCCCTGAAAAAGATTGAAAGCATCGTTCATCCGCTGGTCGCGCAGGATCGCGCCGCGTTTCTGGAACAGGCAACGGCGGATATTGTTGTTCTGGACATTCCCCTGCTATTCGAAACCGGAGGACAGGCGCGGGTCGATGCCACTGTTTGCGTATATGTCGATGACGCGACACAGCGGCAGCGGGTGCTGGAACGTGGCACGATGACCCCTGCCCAGTTCGAGGCCATCAAGGCAAAACAGATGCCCGCCGCAGAAAAACGCGCCCTCGCGGATTATGTTATCGAAACAGACACGATCGAACACGCAAGGGAACAGGTGCGGGATGTGGTAAAGGACATTCGGAAGAGAGTAAAAGATGCGTGAAGTCGTTCTTGATACCGAAACCACGGGTTTTGACCCCGAGACTGGCGACAGGATCGTCGAGATCGGCGCGGTTGAGCTGATGGGCCATATGGCGACGGGCCGGACCTATCACCAGTATATCAATCCTGAACGCGCCATGCCCGACGATGCCTTTCAGGTGCATGGGCTGGGCGATGATTTTCTGCGCGACAAACCCAAGTTTGCAGAGGTCGGTCAGGCGTTCCTGGATTTCATCGGTGATGCAAAGCTGGTGATCCACAATGCCGCCTTTGACATCAAGTTCCTGAATGCTGAATTGAAATGGATGAATCTGCCCCAGATCCCGTGGGAACAGGCCATCGACACACTGGCCATCGCCCGGAAACGGTTCCCCGGATCGCCCGCGTCTCTTGATGCCCTGTGCCGACGATTTAACATCGACAATTCATCTCGGACCCTTCACGGGGCGCTGCTGGACAGTGAAATCCTGGCGGAGGTCTATCTTGAATTGATCGGCGGGCGGCAACCGGATTTTGCATTGTCGGCAAAGCCGGAAGCGTCGGAGGGTGCAACTCAGGTCGACTGGACGCCAAAGCCAAGGGCAAATCCCCTGCCCTCCAGACTGACGGAAAAAGAGGCCGCCGCCCATGCCGATCTTATCGGCAAGCTGGGCGACGACGCCATGTGGGGTAAGGGTTAGAACGTCCGGCCTTTAACATGACTCACTTGGTCGCTGCCTTCGCCTGCGGCGGGGTGCGAAAAGTGATCTGTGATGCCTAAGGTTAAAGGCCGGATGTTTTAGGCGTCTGCCTTGGGCGGCGTTTCGGCCTGACGACGTGCGACTTCGTTGCGGTACATCGACATAAAGTCGATATTTTCCAGATTCAGCGGCGGGAAGCCGCCATCCCGCGTGATGTCGCTGACGACGCGGCGCAGGAAGGGAAAGATCATCCGCGGGCATTCAATCAGCAGGAACGGGTGAATCTGGTCGTCTGGTACGTTTTCGATATGAAAGATGCCGACATAATCCAGTTCAAGCACAAACAACGTCTGATCGCCGCCCTTGTTCTTGGAGGTGACATTCAGCTTGATCGCGGATTCGAACTGGTGATCGGCAGGGCGCTTTTTGGCATCCAGGTTGACTTGCACCTGGACATCGGGCTGGACGTCTGTCGGCGCGCCCTTCTGTGCCATGATGTTCTCGAATGACATGTCGCGGATAAATTGGCCCAACACGCGCATCGTTGGCGCGGTCGGTTGTGCAGCTGCTTCTTCGGCCATGGAAATTCCCTCGTAAATATTGGTTGGTGTCGCACTTATCAGGTTGCGCGACAGCCCTCAATGCCTTCGCTATTCCTTGGTCCATCCCGATGGTTTTTGCGACCCCTGATCAGTTGGCGGGATCTCGTGATAATCGCCGTCGATCACGTCTCCGCCCCTTGGCTGCCGGGGGTCTGTGCGGGGGGACCCGTGGGTTGAAAAGCTTTGGACATTGACGCGCGCGCGCAGAAATTCGAATGCGGCCTTGCGAACGCCCGGTATCAACAGGGAAAAACCGACCGCATCGGTGAAAAAACCCGGTGTCAGCAGCAGGGCACCGGCAAAAAGGATCATCGCACCATGCGCCAATGGTTCTGTCGGGTCGCTCATGTCAGAGAAGGAATTGCGCAACTGCCCCATCGCGATGGCACCCTGTGACCGGGCAAGCGATGCGCCCAGGATGGCGGTGATCACGACAATAGCCAATGTCCACCCCAGCCCGATGGCACCACCGATCTGGATGAACAGAGTGATCTCGATCAAGGGGACGGCGAGGAATGCGATCAATAGCCACATGTGCAAATGTTCCTTATATGGGGGGCAGAGTGGACTCACCCCGGTCAAGCACCTACATAAGTCTTCAGCCATCGTGTTTCCATGTTTTCACCCCAAGAGGTTCCAATGAATTCACCCATGATACAGCTACTGGTCTTGGCCGGCATCGCGGTATTTCTGATCCTGCGTCTCAAGAACGTGCTGGGCACCCGTGAAGGGTTTGAAAAGCCGCCAGCTGTTGACCAGACAACGCAGAGGCGCGGCGGCCCCGCGCTTGAGGTGATCGAAGGCGGGCCGGATCTGGATATTGCGGACCACGTTCCCGAAGACAGCGATGCGGGCAAGGCACTGGCGCGAATGAAGCGGATTGAGCCATCCTTTGGTGTCAGCGACTTTCTGGGCGGCGCGCGCGGTGCCTATGAAATGATCGTGATGGGATACGAAAAAGGCGATCTGGCGCAGATCCAGCCCTTTCTGAGCGAAGAAATCTACGAAAGCTTTGTCGACGGCGTGGCCGCCCGCGAAGATAAGGGCCTGACCATCGAGGCGCATTTTATCGGTGTTCGTGAGACAGAATTGGTGGATGCAAGGCTTGACGACGATACCAATGAAGCGGAACTTGCAATTCGCTTTGTTGCCGAACTTACCTCGGCTGTCCGCGATGCGGGCGGTGATATCGTCGAAGGCAGCACGAAAGAAATTAAGCGCCAGAAAGACACATGGGTTTTTGCGCGCATCATGGGCTCGGATGATCCGAATTGGATGCTGGTTTCTACAGACGGCTGATCCATGCGGTTCTTGCATTGGTATGGACGGGGGTTGCAACAGTGACCCCCGCTTCTGCGACCGATGTTTCCTATAAGGTGATGGAGTTCGACCAGTTGAACGGCTGGGCGGAGGATGACCATGCTGCAGCGCTCAAGACCTTTCTGAACACATGTCGGGACCTGGACGATCTGGACTGGACCGCGGTTTGCAAATTTGCCCAAACCAACCCCGAGCCGCGCCAGTTCTTCGAATTGTTTTTCAGGCCCGTCTTGATCGAGGATGGGCAAGACGCCCTTTTTACCGGCTATTTTGAGCCCGAGCTTGACGGAGATCTCTACAGGTCCGAACGCTTTCGCTACCCGATCTACAAAATGCCGAACGAGGCCCTGGCCCAGAACCCCTGGCTGACCCGTCGCGAGATATTGGATGGCGATGTGATGGCGGGTCGAGGTCTGGAAATCGCATGGGTTGATGACCCGGTTGAGTTGTTCTTTCTGCAAATCCAGGGCTCTGGCCGCATCAGGCTGCCGAATGGCCGATATATCCGGGTTGGCTATCGCGGGGCGAACGGCCACCCTTATAAATCCATCGGGGTGGAACTGGTACGTCGCGGCGTCTATCAGCCGCATCAGGTCAGCGCACAGGTGATCAAGAATTGGGTACGGCGAAACCCGGAAGATGGCCGCGAATTGCTGTATCACAATCCGTCCTATGTCTTCTTTCGCGAGGTCAGCAAGGTTCCTGCGGATCAGGGGCCGTTGGGCGCGATGAACCGGAGCGTGACCGCCATGCGGTCAATTGCCGTTGATCCATCATACGTCAAACTTGGTACGCCGGTCTGGATCGAGAAAGACGGCGAGAATCCACTGCGCCGTTTGATGATCGCGCAGGACACCGGATCGGCGATCAAGGGCGCGCAGCGGGCGGATGTCTTTTTCGGCACCGGGGATCAGGCCGGACTGGCGGCTGGCAAGCTGCGTGACCCCGGCCGTATGTTGGTCCTGATGCCGATCCAGCGCGCCTATGCCCTGTTGCCCGAAAGCGCGATATGAAGCGCAGTTCCCGGAAACCACGGCTGAATGACGACGACCTGGAACTGTGGCGGCGCGTGACAGATCGCACCGAAAAGCTGGACCTGAAATCACTCTTCACGCCGGAAATCGACGCGCCTGCACCGTCACCACCTGTGCTGAAGAAAGCTCGGTCGGCTGTCCTGGGTAAACCAATGCCAAAGCCGCGCCGCAGCACCCATAATCTGGTGCCTTCCCTGCCCGATCAGTTCCGATCGGCACCGGTGCAGATGGACAACAAATCCTTTGGCAAACTGAAACGCGGCAAGTTGCGGCCGGAGGGGCGGATCGACCTGCACGGCATGACACTGGACCGTGCGCATCCCGCGCTCAGCCATTTCATCCTGTCGTCACATCGCAGCGGCAAGCGACTGGTTCTGGTGATCACCGGCAAGGGCAAGCAACGGGACGATGGCGGGCCAATTCCGGTGCGATATGGCGTGCTGCGCCATCAGGTTCCGCAATGGCTGTCCACCGCGCCGCTGTCTTCTGTCGTTTTGCAGGTCGCACAGGCACATATCAGCCACGGCGGCAGCGGTGCTTATTATGTCTACCTTCGGCGGCAGCGTTAGCGTCCAAGCGTCGGATAATATCTGATGATCCCATAGGTCGCGAGCCCGGCGGCGATCAGGTAATAGACGGAAATCGGCAGCATCTGCTCGGGAAATGTGATCCCCAGATCAATCAGCACGCCCGTGACCCCCGGCCCGATTGCCGACCCAAACACCATCAGGGCGGCGGCGACCGATTTGATCGACCCGATGTAGCGCGTGCCGTAGTATTCTGCCCAGAAGGTCGAGGTCGCCGTGCTCTGCATCCCCTGCCCCAACCCGAAAATGACCAATCCGACCCCGGCCATGAAAATTGTATCGGCATAGGCCAGCACAGCGAAAGACGCGGCAAAGGGCAGCATCTGGAACGGGACGATACGGCTGACACCGAAGCGGTCGATGGCCCAACCGGAGACAAAAGTGGCCGAGACGGAAGACACGGTATAGATCGGCATCAGCGCGACGAAGGCGACCAGTTGCCAGCCTTTCACCTCAACCAGATGAACCTGCTGAAAAAACAGCGCGGTGCCCCAGGCAGATGGTCCGACAATCATCGGGATCATCAGAAAGAACAGCCCAGACCGCAGCATTTGCGCCCGTGTCCAGTGGATTCCGTTCATCCCGGCAATCTGCGCCTCGTCCGCCATTGATTGCGGTGTGCGTTCCTGGCGCAGCAACAGCATGATGACAGGAATTGTCAGGATCACCAGCACTGCCGCCAAGACCCACAGGCTGCGCCAATGCGCCACGGCAAAGAGCCCGACAAACGCGACCGGCAAGATCGCCTGCCCGGCAGCAAAGCCCATCGACGCAAGCGAAAGCGCCTTGCCGCGCGTCGCCTCGAACCAGCGCACCATCGCCACCGCGCCCAGTTGCGACATCATCCCCTGCCCGGTCAGACGCAATGCGAAAATGACAAGGACCAGCAGAATCCAGGATGTATTCACAGCCATCAGGACGCAGGCCGCAGCCAGTGCCAGCATGACGCCCAAGGCAAGCACCCGCACCCGGAACCGGTCTGTCAGCACACCGGCCCAGACCATGGCAATGGCGGATAGCGTCGTGCCAATGGTATATATCCCGCCCCACTGCCCATCGCTGAGGCCGAAGTCGGTCTTTATCTCACCGGCGAACAGCGAGATAAAATAGGTCTGGCCATAAGACGACGTGAAAGTCAGCAGGAAACCTGCCAGCAGGAACAGCCAGTTGAGACGCAGGAATTTGAGATAGTTCATGCCTCTTCATCCATGTGGCATGAGAAAATGAAAAGCCCTAAAACGCGGTCACAGCACGCAGCGGCTGAAATCGGCAGGCCGGGTCGACTGGCCGCCATTGTTCGATAGTGCCGCCGCGCGCGTACTGCCTTGAGATCAAATACAATTGTGACACCAGCGCAGGGTCAGGTGAACATATTGCGGTAGTCGCTTAACTGAACACCGAACTGACGCTGAAAGGCCCGTCTCAGGCGTTGTAGGTCGCCAAAGCCGCTGTCGACCGCCACTTGCTTGAGCGGCATATTTCCCGACAGCAGGCCGCGGGCGTGATCGACGCGAACCTTTTCCACGAATTGCGCAGGTGTTTCGCCTGTGTCGCGCTTGAAGCGGCGGGTCAGCGTACGTGCGTTCATGCCAGCAGCATCGGCCAGCGCATCAAGCGACCAATCCAGATGTGGGGTCGCAACGACCTTTTCGATAAGCTGGCTCAGGGCCTCGCCCTTTGCGAATTGTCCGGCGAGATGAAAGGCATATTGGCTTTGCCCGCCCGTGCGCCGGAGCTGGACAACAAGTTCGCGCGCAACCGCAAGCGCGAGCTTCGGCCCGCAATCGGCCTGAATGATCGACAGCGCCAGATCAATGCCGGTGGTCACGCCAGCGGAAGTAAAAACCCTGCCCTGGGTGATGTTGATGCGGTCCAGATCCCAGTTAACTTCGGGATAGGTGCGGGTGTCTTCCTCGCGCGACCAATGGGTTGTCGCCGCCAGCCCGTTCAGAACCCCTGCGGCGGCCAGAACCAATGCCCCCGAACAAACAGAGATCAGGCGATACTGTGTCTCGGCACGTTTCCGGATGATTTCGTGCAGGTCTGGGTTGCCGGTCAGTGCATCCACTCCGGCGCCGCCGGGGATCAACAGGTCCGCGCCATTGGCTGCTGCGCAAAGCGTGCCATCGGGAACCAGCCGCAGCCCGCACCCTGCGCGCACCGGCCCCCCGTCCAATGATACATAGCGGGTCCGGTATCTGGCGCGACCGTCCGTATTCGCGGCTTCGAACGCTTGAACCGGCCCTGCCGCGTCCAGCAGGTTTATATCGTCGAAAAGCAGGACATCTATTTTTCGGGCGCCGTGATGATTGTCCATATTCGATACCTGATTGTCATTTAAGACATATGTGATCCCCCGTATAGCTGAACCTGTCAAGCCAGCCGAACAGGAATACTGCCGATGCCCGTTGCACGACTTAACCGAAACGGAAACTTCATCGGCCTTCTGATGGCCAATACCGTTCTTGGATTTGCGATGCCGATGCTGCTTATTCTGGGCGGGCTGACGGGGTTGCACCTGTCGCCGACTGCGGCGCTTGTCACATTGCCCGCCTCTGTTCAAACGCTGGCAGGGATGCTTGCCGCTGCGCCGTTTTCCCTGCTGATGGGGCGGTTTGGCCGCAGGATCGGCTTTGTCACGGGCGGGTTGCTCGCCCTGGTTGGCACGGTGATTGGCGCATCTGCACTGATCACGGGCAGTTTCGTTTTGCTGTGCCTGGCGCATTTCATCCTTGGCGCGGCATTGTCGTCGTTTCAGTACTTCCGCTTTGCCGCCGCCGAAGTGGTCAGCCCGGAGTGGCAACCGGTGGCGATTTCGTTGATGTTGACCTCTGGTCTGGTGGCCGCGATTGGCGGGCCGCAGATATTCATCATGGCCAAGGACTCCCTGGCGCCCATTCCCCTGGCGGGTGCTTATGTGGCGCTGGCCGCTGTCATCGTGGTTGGCATGGTGCCGCTTGCCCTTGTTCGAATTCCCACGGCGACAGGTGCAAGCCGTGTCGCGGGGGCCAGACGCTTTGCGTCGCTCGCCGTCCTGCGGCGCAGGCCGGTGCGGCGGGCCATCGGCATTGCAGCGATTTCTCAGGGCGTGATGATTTTCATGATGATTCCGACACCCCTTGCCATGTTGGGCTGTGGATTTACCGAAGCGGTCGCGGGTGATGTCATCCGCTGGCACGTCGTTGCGATGTTCGCGCCAAGCTTTGTAACTGGCTTTCTGATCAAGTGGTTCGGCAAGGAGCGCATCGCGGTGTCCGGGCTGGTGATCCTGCTGATCGCCGCGATAGGTGCTGCGGCGGGTCTGTCTTCTGCCCATTTTTACGGGTCGTTGATCTTGCTTGGCATCGGCTGGAACTTCGGATTTATCGGGGCGACCAGCATGTTGGCAGCCGCGGTTAGAGAGACCGAGAAATCTGCCGTGCAGGGATTGAACGACACGCTTATCGCGCTTGTTTCAACGATTTGCGCTTTTGCGGCCGGGTTGGTTGTCACCGGGTTTGGCTGGGCAGTGGTTGCCCTTGTTTCCATGCTGATTGTGTTGGCCGCAATTGCCGTATTGTTGTTGGGCAGGGCGGAACCCGCGGCAATCTAGGCTCTGTGCGTTTCAATCGGTTGACCGGATTGGCGGGCAAGTGCGAAGTTTCATTTGCCCGCAACGGTCAGCGTCATCGCTATGGAAAGAGGACAATGGATTACATCACCTCCAAGGACCAACTCAGAGAGGCGTTCGAGGACGTCCATGACGTCGCTGTTCGAAAAGAACTGCGTCTGATCGACGAACATGCCCGACGTTTTATCGCGCGGTCGCCTTTTGTCTTTGTCGGGTCGCAAGATGGCAACGGCAATGCGGATGTGTCCCCCAAGGGCGACATGCCGGGGTTTGTCAAAGTGCTGGATGACACGACCCTGGCGCTGCCGGACCGGCCCGGCAACAACCGGCTGGATACATGGGAAAACGTCATCGACAATCCAGCCGTCGGGCTGATCTTTGTGATCCCCGGCATGAACGAGACGTTGCGGATCAACGGCGAGGCGCGGCTGACCGTCGATCCGAAGCTGTGCGCCGAATTGCATGTCAACAACCGGCCCGCCCTGGCGGTGATGGTTGTCAAGGTCAGGCAGGTTTATATGCATTGCGCCAAGGCGTTCATCCGGTCAAAACTTTGGACACCGGAGACATGGCCCGCGCGGTCGGAGATGCCGACGCTGGGCGAAATATTGAAGGATCATGCAAAGCTGTCCGCGACGGCGGAGGAGTTCGACAGCGTGCTTGATCAGGCGTATAAAAAGTCCCTTTGGTAAGTCCAGAAGTGAAGCACCCACACCATCCATCGGGCCGCTTACCGCAGCTGCGCTGATGTGATATTGTCCCGGCCATCAGACCTCGGGAGTACCGGCCATTTCAAGCAGCAAGCTCCAGAAGGCCATAACGATCCGCCACTTGCGGGTTATCGCGGCCTTGTCCGAATTGAAACTGGTTGCGCGGGTGTCCGAGGCGCTGAATGTTACGCAGCCCGCAGTTTCCAAACAGATTGCAGAACTGGAAAAGATCGTGGGCGTTCCCATCGTCACGCGGGACCGCAATCGACTTTTCCTGACCCCGATCGGGCAACGGCTGGCGGACCATGCCAAACAGGCGCTGGGTCAGCTCGACCGGGCAGCACTGGATATCGAAGCGATGGCAAGCGGGGTATCGGGTGCGGTTTCTGTCGGGGTCGTCAGCTCGGTCGCGCCAATCCTTCTGCCAGGTGCCATCGCATTGTTCAAAAGCGGCACGCCGCAAGCGAACATCGTGATCAAGGAGGGGCATTTCGTTGAGCTCTTCCCGGATCTGGAGGCCGGTGCGCTGGATCTGTTGATCGCCCGGATATGGCAGCCGCAGGAGTTGCCGGGCATCGACCAGTTGAGCCTTTTTGCCGAACCGGTGGTGGTTGTGGCAGGGCGCAATCACCGGCTGGCAAAGCAGATTGATCTGGAATGGCGCGATCTGGTGGATTTTCCATGGCTCATGCCGCAGGCCAATTCGGTGGCACGCCGCGCGGTCGATGCGCTATTTGCCGAGAACGGGCTGACACCGCCCTCCAACACAATCGCGTCACTGTCGTTGACGTTGAACCTGGCTCTGCTGGAGGCAATCCCCGCACTGGGGCTGATGCCCCAGCGGCTGGCCCAGTCCCACGCGGCGCGGGGTGATATCGTCACACTGCCGATCGATACGCGCGGCCTGCTGTCTGAAGCAAGGTGCTTTTGGCGCAGTGACCAGGTCGAGAAAAACCCCACATTGTCGTTTTTCCTCAAGTGCCTGCACATCGCGACGGAAGATCTCTAAACCATTCCATTTAGTTAATGTTATGGGCCGGATTTTCAATATTTCTCCTGTATCAAGTGCCGTATCATAACCAAAGTCATTTTCTTGGGAGGGGTAACGTGGCTGGTTCAATCGCGCTGAACGCGTCTTGGGCGCGCGAATGAGGAGTGCCGCAATAATGGCCCTGTCGGCCAATGCGGTTTTGAATCGCTTTGCGAATCTCAGCCTGACGCCCAGTGAATATCTCGCGGCTTGTCTTGAGCGTATTTCTCAGGTGAACCCCAGGCTGAACGCTTTGACAGCGATCGACAGCGAACGTGCGGTCGGCGCGGCGGCGCAGGCCACGACAAGATGGAAGGCTGGAACGCCCAGGGGGCTGCTCGATGGGTTGCCGATAGGCGTGAAGGATTTACAGGATACCAAGGGGTTGCTGACAACCCATGGCAGCCCCCGGATGCGCGCCAATATCCCGCAAGGTGACCTGCCCATGGTCGCGCGCCTGCGGGAAGCGGGTGCGATCATTCTTGCCAAAACCAATGTGCCTGAATGCGGGGCAGGCGGTAACAGCCGGAACCCGGTCTGGGGCGCAACAGGCAACCCGTTTGATGCCAACCTGACATGTGGCGGCTCTTCGGGTGGATCGGCGGCGGCACTGGCGGCCAACCTTTTGCCGCTCTGCACCGGGTCGGACACCGGCGGGTCGCTGAGATTACCAGCGGCGCTGTGCGGCGTTGTCGGGTTTCGCCCCTCAGTCGACGTCATTGCCCATCCGACGCGGCCCTTGGGGTGGTCGGGCATTTCGGTGCTTGGCCCGATGGCCCGCACCGTGGATGATCTGGTCTTGATGTTGCGGGTATGCCAGGGCGCTGATCCCGACGATCCGTTGTCCTCAGAGGCGGCATCTGACCGGTTTGCAACACTTCCCGCTGCCAGCCTGAAAGACCTGCGTATCGGGTTCAGCGAGGATTTTGGCGGCACGCCTGTTGATCCATCCATTCGCGCGACGTTCCGCGCAAGGATTGCAAGGATCACGCCGCATGTGCGGGACTGCCGTGAGGTTGATCTGAGGCTCGGGGATATGGACCGCTGCTTTGACATCCTGCGGGCCGAGAGTTTTGTTTCCGCCTTCGCTGACCCGATCAAATCCGATGCCGCTGCCTTTGGCCCCGATATTGCAGCAAATGTCGAACTGGGCCTGTCCATGTCGCTGGCGGACCGGGCATGGGCCCATGCAGAACAGACGCGCATTCTGCGCCGGTTCAATGCAGTCATGCGGGATTATGACGTGATCCTGTTGCCCACTGCGCCGATCTCTCCGTTTCCGTGGACTCAAGGGAACATCACGGAAGTCGACGGCGCGCACATGGGCATCTATTATCGTTGGCTGGCCCTGACCTATCGCGGATCGCTGACGGGAGGACCGTCGATCACGCTGCCCTGCGGTCGCGATCCGCAGGGCATGCCTTTTGGCTTGCAGATGCTCGGGCCTGTCCGAAGCGATGAGGCGCTGTTGGCGACGGCCAAGGCAGTCGAGATGTTTTTCGCGGCAGATCCTGAAACGGCCCGACCTTGCCCGGATATGGCTGGACTCGCGGCTTCGGATATTGATCTGCGGTCCATCGTGACACATCCGCCGATCCTGAACGGCAGTGACCGGTCCAGGTTGGACCCCCTGGGAACGGCAGTATAGCACCATGTATCTGATACCCATCATCTTCGTTGTCCTGCTGATCAGCGGCACTGCCTTTGCATATCTCATGGGGGCGGTGTCGGTGCTGACTTTTGTGGCCCTCGACAAAAGCCAGTTCCTGTCCGTCCTGCCGCAGCGCATCTTTGCACAGCTCGATGTCTTCGCCTTCATGGCGATGCCGCTGTTCATCCTGACCGCCGAGATCATGAGCCGGGCAGGGGTCACCCGCAGCCTGATCGAATTTGCCATGTCAGTCGTCGGGCGGTTCCGTGGCGGGTTAGGTCATGTCAACATTCTGACCAGTGTGTTCTTTGCCGGTATCTCCGGGTCGGCCATCGCCGACAGCGCCGCCTTGTCGCGGACTTTTGTGCCCGAGATGAAAGCGCGCGGCTATGATCCGTATTACGCAGGGGCCATCACGGCGGCCTCGTCGATGATCGGGCCGATCATCCCGCCGTCCATTATCATGATCATCTATGGCGGCCTGACCGGGGCGTCGGTTGCCGCACTGTTCATTGCGGGCGTGGTGC
This sequence comes from Sulfitobacter sp. EhC04, assembly GCF_001650875.1. Classification (GTDB taxonomy): domain Bacteria; phylum Pseudomonadota; class Alphaproteobacteria; order Rhodobacterales; family Rhodobacteraceae; genus Sulfitobacter. The sequence goes on along the minus strand of NZ_LXYI01000089.1, from coordinate 45,524 downwards.
CGGGGCTGCTGCTGGCTGCGGCCCTGATGCTGCTGAACGCGGTGATTGCCAACGTCAAAGGGCATCCCGGCGGCAAGTCGGACGATCTGCCGGCCTTCCTGCCCTGCCTGCTGAATGCGGCACCGGCCCTGTGCCTGCCAGTGGTGATCCTTGGATCGCTGGTGTTTGGCCTTGCGACCCCGACTGAGGGGTCGGCCATCGCGGTCATGTTCGCGCTGCTGGCGGGACAGTTCTACAAGGGGCTGAGCCTGCGGATGATCTTTGACGCGGTCGAGGCGACCGCCAAGATGACCGGCACGATCTTTATCATTCTTGCGGCGATTTCGGTGCTTGGCTATCTGGCCGGACAACTGGGATGGTCCAGCGCTCTGGCCAATTGGGTCGCATCCTTTGGGCTGACCGGCACGAAGTACCTGTTCTTTCTTGTGGTCATTTTCCTGATTGCGGGGATGTTCATGGACACGCCGGTGGCCCTGACGTTGCTCATCCCGCTCTTTGCACCGCAGGCGCTGGAGCAGGGGATCAGCCCGATCCACCTTGGCATCGTGTTGTGTTTCAATCTCTGTGTCGGGCTGATTACGCCGCCGCTGGGCAAATGCCTTGTCGTCGTTTCGGCCCTGACAAACCTCAACTACTGGCGGCTGGCCTATGCCGTGCTGCCCTTTATCGCCGTGCAGGTTCTGCTGCTGCTGGCGCTGGTCTATTGGCCCGCGATCAGCCTGACGCTGCCGCAGATGTTCGGCTTGTCCGTGAACTGAACGAATATGGGAGGAAGACCAATGAAACTGACATCACTCACACTGGCCGCGCTGATGGCCATGGCGGCCCCCGCTGTTGCAGAGGTAAAGATTGCGCTGGACGGCAAGCCCGACCTGGAACAATCCGGTTCCTACAACTGGAGCTACGCCTTTGCCAATTCGCTGAAAGAAGCCGGGATGGACGTGCGTGAAATGCCGCGCGACTCCGTCGGGAACGAGGCCGAGAAATTCGACCAGATTTCCACCGGCCTGTTGGAAGTGTCCTTGTCGGATGTGCGCGCCATCGCCCAGATTGACCCTTTCGTTTATGGCGTGCGGCTGCCTTACATCTTTGACGATGCGGCGCATATGGATCGGGCGCTGGCGGCGGGAAAGGTCCTGGACCGTCTGAACGAGAAGCTGGCCGCGCATGATGCGATGGTTGTGGCCTTTGTTCCAATCGGGCCCTCCTCGGGGATCATCACGACCACCAAGGCGGTGCGCGCGCCCTCAGATATGGCAGACCTGCGGATGCGGGCACTGGACGATGCGCAAATCGCGATGTACCGCGCATGGGGATCAACCGGCACTGTCGTGCCCTGGGGCGAAGTGCCTGCGGGCTTGCAGACTGGTGTGATCGACGGCTACCTGAACTCCCCCTTCGTGCCGGTGATCTTTGGCCAGACCGATTTTGTCAAAAATTTCTCGGATGCTGGGGTGATTATCCCGATGCGGGCGATTCTGTTCTCGAAGATGTGGTATGAGGGGTTGTCCGACGACGAACGTGCGGCGGTCGACGCCGCCGTGGTTGCAGGAGATAAGGCGAACCGTGCATGGCTGGCCGCAGCGTCGGAATCCGGTCTGACGGCGCTGGAAGAAAAGGGCGTGACCGTTCAACGCCTGAGTGCAGAAGAACGCGCCGTGTTCCGGGAAGCATCCAAGGCGGTCTATGAATCGGACCTGATGCCAAGCGAAGACGTCAAGATCTGGGCAGACCTGTCCGACGCCAACCGCTAAACGCAATTGCCGGGCCTTTGACGGGGCCCGGCCTTCCCGCCAGGAACAGACACATGCGCAATGCCATCATCACAGCCAGCAATCGCGTTCACCAAATCGGGCGGGTTGCCGCCGTATTTGCGGTTTGCCTCATGTTCCTTACCGTCGTGTTGCAAATCCTCGCGCGCTACGTGTTTTCCGCGCCGCCCATCTGGACCGAAGATGTCGCCCGCTACGCGATGGTCTGGACCGGGCTTTTGGGGGCCACGCTTTCGTTCAAATCGCGGGCGGATGCGGTGCTGATGCAAAGCATTGCCCCGCCGCGGCCCAGCCCCCTGGCCTATCTTGCCGAAGCGGTTCACAGCGCAGCGGTTCTGACGTTTATTTTACCAGTGATCTATTTCTGCTTCATCGGGCTGCGCGGGGGCTTTGCCAAGGGCTATCTGGCCCGCCAATCCGGCCTGACTGCGGATACGCTGGGCATTCCGATGGTCTGGATCTCTGTGTCGGTGCCAATCGCAATGATCATCATTCTGCTGCATCTGGCGGCGCGGTGGGCGGGCGACGACACTGCCGATACCGCCGCAACGCAACTGGACTAAGGCCAGCGACGTGCAGGAGGACTTGATGCTGCATTGCGCCAGACAAGGTTCATATGGTCTTTACTTTCGGGTCATATGAGCTAAATTGGATGCGAAGGAGATCGAGATGCAGGTTGCCGACAAAACCCGCGAACCCGCCCGGATCAATGCCGTTGCATTGAAAGCCTATGCGCGTGTTGTCGAAACCTGGGCGCTGAGCCTGAAAGAGGCAGCGGGCCTTGCGGATATGTCGGAAAGCACATGGAAGCGCGCCAGAAAGCCCGATTTCGCAGGAGAATTGACCCGCGATCAGCTTTTGCGGCTCAGCGCGGTCATTGGCATCTACAAGTCACTTGAGCTCTATTTCTCGGAACCGCTTGCAAGAGGCTGGTTCAAACGGGCGAATGCAGGCCCCCTGTTTCGCGGCAGCCGTCCGATAGACACGGCGATCGAGGGTGGCCTGCCGCAGATCCTTGCGGTGAGGACCTATCTTGATGCGCTGCGTGGCGGCGCGTGAAGCAGACCGAAATTTCCGATCGTGGCCTTGTGCGGCTATTGCTTGCCACATACCACAAACCACCCGCGCTGCGCGGTCTGGTCGATACCGATGACGAGCTTGACATCCTGGCCGAGATCGAGGGGCTGACCAGCGGGCGTCTTTTGGCCGAACGGGGCCGTAACCCGCATCTTGATCCGCGCGAACTGGCCTGGCGACGGCGAAGCCGGGACCTGCGTATTTATGGTGACACCCATGTCAACGCGGCCTTTACCTATACGCGGGCGGGCGGCAACCGCTTCAACTCAGAAGAGCGCGGTGCCTGGTATTGCGCCTGGGATGTCATGGTCTCGGTAAGCGAGGTTGCCTGGCATCGCACGCGGGAACTTGGATATACCGGCTGCTTTGAGGACAGCGCCCGCTATGTCGAGTTGCTGGCCGATTTCATTGGGGTCTTCGATGACATGACCGATGAACGAGATCATCTGGTGCTGCATGCCGATCCGGCAATCGGATATCCCGAGGGGCAAAACCTTGCCCATCATCTGCGCCGGGAAGAGTCGCGCGGCCTGATCTACCCATCTGTCCGCGCGCCCGCACCGGGCGGGAATTGTCTGGTGTGTTTCGAGCCGCGCGCGATCCAGAATGTCCGCCCTGGTGCGTCCTGGGATCTGGTCTGGAATGGCACGCCTGACTATGCGGTCAATGCCGTCGCCTGAATCCGCTGCGCATGGGGTCTGTACCCTGCTGCCTTTTCCTGCATCGCAGGCACTGAGCGCACTTGGCCCATCCAGTTCTTTTTCCGGGGCACTGGTGGTCGAACAAACCGCCATTGCGGACCAGGCGACCGCTGCGTCTTGTTGCAGCCTTGTCCAGGTGGCGCGGTTTTCGGGACATTTGGTTGGGAGTAATCGGGGCTCGCATCAGCTGCTAAAGCGCCCCGCCTTAAACTTGATATGCCAGTGCCGCGCCGCGCTGGGCGCTCTCGGGACCTTGGCGATGTGAACTGTCCCTGGTTAAAGGCCGGACACCATAAGGCCGCCCGATCTGGCGCAAAATCTGCGCAGCAAGATGATGTACTTCGAAACCGATTATCACCGCGCCTCCGTGATATATCCGATGGGCGATGACCGCGTGTTTCCGGGCACGATCAACATCCGTAGCGATGATCCGGGCGACAAGCAGTGTACAGACGCCCCGATCGATTATCTGTTTGACGTGCTGCGCCCAATCCTGCCCAACGAAAGGCTGCGGCGCGACCTCTGTCAGAGGTCCATTCCTCAAGACAGTACTTTAGGTGCGTTTGGGATTGAGGAGCTTTTGCATCGTTATGGGTTCGCGCCCCATTTTCTCAGACAAGAGTCCGACAATTCCGCGGGGGACATGGAGTGCGAAAAGCATTGCGACAATGCCAAGCCCCGCCAAGTACCACACACCGAAATCGCCAAATATGACTTGCAGCGTCATGAAGAGCACAGCGCCAAGAATTGGGCCGAGAATGCTGCCAAGCCCGCCTACAAGCACCATGAAAAGCATGAATACCGACCACTGGATGCCAAAGGCTGTACGGGGCTGAAAGGTAATGGCGCTTGCCAGCCATAGCGTTCCAGCAAGCGCACAGCCGACGGCGGAGAGCACGAAAATGATGCGTTTGACGCGGAAAGTGCTGACACCGACGGAACCTGCGGCCTCTTCGTCATCGCGGATGGCCTGGGTTTCGCCCCCGAGCCGTCCGTGCAAAAGCCGGTAGCTGATGACGATGACCGCCCCCGCCAGGACCAGCGCCATAAGGTAGATCGTATTGCGCCGCATATCGGGGTCATAGGCATTAAGTACGACCAGTGACCGGCCTGTTTCGCCTTGAATATAAGGGTCCAGCATCACAAGCGAGCGGATGGTTTCCGCCAGAACCCACATCGCAATGGCAAACTCTCCGGCCCGAAGGCGCAGAACGAAAGCGGCCATGGGCCATGCGATCAATGCAATGACCGCGCCGCCGGCGACAATGGCAATAAAAGGGGGCACACCAGCCTCGACCATCCGCAACATCATATAGGCGCCCAAACCGACAAAGGCCTGATGGCCGACCGAGACCAACCCTGCGTAACCGGCCAGCAGATTCCAGGTTACCGCGAGGATGATATAGATGAAAAGCATTGTCAGCTTGTCCACGACCAGCGCCGAGCCGAACATGGGCAAGAGGCCAAAAACCACAAACGCCATACCCGCGCCTGCGATAATCGCGCGGTCGAATTGGGGAATCGGGCGGATAGAATAGTCGGTCATGACAGGTCTCCTGACGCAAGCTTGCGGCGTTTGGACGATAGACCAAGGACTGCTTTCAGACCTGCGCGCCAGCCGCCATGCGCCAGCTTTTCTTCGCGACATATGCGCCAGATCAGGACTCCGAGGAACACGAGGTGGCCGCTCAGAAGGGACATTTGCGCCGAAATCAGACCTCCGAGCGTTTGGCTCAGGCCAAGGATGATCCCGCCGATCAACGTGCCGCCAAGCGAACCGATCCCGCCGATGACCACCGCCTCGAACGCAAAGATCAGTTGCGCCGGGCCAGAGTAGGGCGTGATCTGTGCCCGCATCGCCAGAAACACACCTGCGATTGCGGCCAGCCCAACGGCAATCGCGGCGGCGGCGCGGTGGACCTGACGCGCATCGACACCGCAAAGTTCCGCCGCTTCGGGGTCAGACGCCGTTGCACGGATCGCGCGGCCAAGGCCCGTGCGTTTGAGCATCAGATGCAGCGCGCCGATCACGATGACAGCGGTGCCGAATATCAAGACAGGGAGCTTGCCAAGGATGATCCCGCCGGGCAGGTACCAGCTTGACCATGCAAGGCTGCCGATAGAGGCGCCGAGCGAACGTGTGTCCGAGCCCCAAATCCCGAACATTCCGTTTTGCAGCGCAGCCCCAAGGCCGATGGTCACGAGGATCGGCAAGAGAAAGCCGCCCTTCATCGCGCGTTCGAAAAGGAACATGTGCATCAGCCAGCCGATGACCGCCATGAGCGGGAGCATCACCGCAATCGCGGCAAGGACCGGCAGGCCGAGGATTTGAACCAGGCTTAGTGTGATCAATGCACCAAGGATCGACAGGTCGCCGTGTGCCAGGTTGATAAAGCGCACGACCCCGAACATAAGTGACAGGCCTGCGGCGATAATCGCATAATAACCGCCCAGAAGTGCGCCCTGAAGGATGGCTTGCAAGAGCTGTTCAAACATCAGCGGGTGCCTCATTCTGGATGCCGAAATAGGCATCGGTGATCTGATCCTTGGTGAAATCGGCGGGTGACCCTGCGAGTTTTATTTCGCCCTCGGCCATGCACAGGATACGGTCGGCAAAAGCAAGCGAGCGGCTCAGGTCCTGCTCGACGATCACCATCGCCATAACGCGGGTATCGCGGATTTCGGCAAGCGAGGCATAGACGCCCTCGACCGCCGCTGGCGAAAGCCCCAAGGACACTTCGTCCAGAAGCAGTACGTCGGGGTTGGCCATCAGGGCGCGACCGATGGCGGCCGCCTGACGCTGGCCACCCGACAACCCGCCCGCCTGTTTGTCGATCAACGGGACAAGTTGGGGGAAGGCGGTCAGGACGCGGTCCAATGTCCAATCGCCGTTTTGCCCGTTCTCGCCCGCGATCATCAGGTTTTCGCGCACGGTCATATCGGCAAACAGCCGCCGCCCCTCCGGCGACATTGCGATACCCCCCCGCACACGGGTATGCGCGTTTTGTCTGGTGATATCGCGGCCCTGAAACAGAATCTGACCCGCGTCGGGAATATGGGCTCCGGCCAGCGCCCGCATGAGCGTTGTCTTGCCCGCGCCGTTCGCGCCGATCACACACAGCACTTCGCCCGCGTGAATTTCCAGCGACACGCCACGCAGGGCGGTCATCAGGCCATGACGGCAGATGATGTTATTGACGTTCAACACGCTCATTCCGGTGTGCTTCCCAAATAGGCGCGGCGCACGTCGGCGTTTTGCATCACCGCGTTCGGATCGCCCGCCGCCAAGACGCGCCCTTCCGCCATGCAGACCAAACGGTCGATGACCTTGATCAAAGCGTGCAGGATGTGCTCGATCCAGACGATGGTCATACCGTTGTCTTTGAGGCTCTGGATAAGAGCGATCAGTTGTACCAGTTCAGCCTCGGTCAACCCTCCGCCGATTTCATCCAGCAGGATGATGTCGGGCGAGGTGGCAAGCGCGCGCGCAACCTCCAGCCGTTTGCGATCAAGCAGACCAAGAGCCGCAGCCGGTGTGTTTGCCAGCGCAAAAAGTCCGGTTTGCTCCAGTATTTTCGCAGCATGATCCGTTGCGGGGGCAGCGGACAACCCGCCTCCTGCACGCGCGGCGACCATCACATTTTCAAAAACTGTCATCCCCAAAAACGGGCGCGGCACCTGGTAGGTGCGCGCGATCCCCATCGCACAGCGCGTTTCTGCAGGATCATGGGTGATATCATCACCCGCAAATGTAATCTGACCGCCGGAGACTGGAAAACTCCCCGCCAGCGCGCCAAACAACGTGGTCTTGCCCGCGCCGTTCGGCCCCACGATCCCCACGGCTTCGCCCTTTCCAACATGGAACGACACGTCATCAAGCGCTTTCAAACTGCCATAACTCTTGCGCAGGCGTCTTGCGACAAGATGGGATTGGAGGTCAGGGGAGTTCATATTTTCAATGCTCAAAGGGTTAGGTATGTGCGCGGCAGGGGGGAGGACCCTGCCGCGAACGGAAACTAGCCACCGATTTTGTAGGGGGCCAGATCCGCTGTCAGCGGCACGTCTGGGGCGAGCGCGTTGGACGTGACCTGAAGCGTGAAGGGGTAGGGGCCTTCGCTGGCCCGTGTCCATTGCGCGCCGACCAGAGGCGTGGTTGCAACACCTGGCACCGGCCCCTTTGAAAAGTCGACCGTGCCGACAGCTGTGTCCGCCACCAATGTACCAAAGGCCGCTGCGACCGCGGCTTTGTCCTTGGGGTTGCCCGACGCGACCAATGCGGCCATCGCGACGTCCAGAAGTGCGGCATTGGCCCCGGCCTGCTGGCTCCACTGTTTGCCAATCGTCGCCTCGAACCCATCAGCCAGGGCCGCGCTGCTCAGGCCTGTGGCTGGCGATGAATACGGGAACTTTTTGTGCCAGTACGCGCCGGTCGCAACACCATATCCAAGTTCGCCAAGCCCCTCCATTTCGGCGGCGAAAAGCCCCGCTTTGGCGACTTGCATGATCTTGAGCTGCTGGGCCAGACCAAGCTGCGCCGCCTGACGCCAGAAGACGGGAAAGTCGGGCGGGAAGGGGAAGGCGTTGATGATTTCGACGCCCTCGTTCTTGAAAAAGGTGATCTGGTTTGAGAAATCGGACGAGCCGTTCTCGTAGGGACCCGCATCGAAAACCTCGAACCCGGCGGCTTCCAGCGCCGGGATAAGCCCCATGCGGATCGCGTTCCCGTCGGCATCGTTGGGCAGCAACATGCCGACCTTTTTGTTGGTCTCGATCTTGTTCCATTGATCCACGTAGAGCGGACCAAAGTCGCCAGCACCAAAGCTGAAATGAAAGCTCCATTTGAACGGGGAGGGCTGGCCGGGAACGCCGCCGCGCCCAAAGTAAAATGCTTCCCACGGCGCGATTGTGGTGACCGAAGGCGTGCCTGCGGCTTCGCAGGCGTCTGACACCGGGTTGGTGGTTTCGGGCGTCGAAGAGGCAATGATCAGGTCGGGATTTTCCGAATTGATCAGGTCTTTGGTGGCCTGGCTTGCCCGCACCGGATCGGACTGCGTATCTGTCATGAGGACCTCGACGGCATAGGTCTTGCCGCTAATCTCGACCCCGTTTGCATAGGTCCCGGCCAGAAGTCCGGCCAGCCAATTGTCAGCCTCGCCAAAAATCCCCAGCGGGCCAGAGCGGGGGCCGATCCACCCGATGCGAATTGTGTCCCCGGCGGCTGCGAAGGCTTGCGTCGAAAGGGTCGGCAGAGTGGTTGCGAAAGCCGCAGTGCCCAAAAGGCTATTGAATGAGCGGCGCGACAGCCCGCCCTTGTTGGTCTTGTACGTCATTGTAAATCTCCTCCCTGAGATGAACGGACGTATCGGGTTTCTTCGCTCCCGATACGTCCGGGTCCTATGTGAGCTGGTTGCGCAGAAACGCGCCCGCTTCGTTGAGTGACGCCATGCCCTCGTCGAGGAAAGGCGCGAAAAGTTGGTGGTTGTGGAACATACCGTCCCAGATTTTTAGCTCCGCCTGCACCCCAGCCGCCTGCATCCGCTCGGCAAGTGTTTCGCTGTCAGATCGCAAAATCTCCCATGTGCCGACGTGGATCAGCGCGGGCGGCAGGCCGGACATATCTGCATAGAATGGCGTCGCCTCGGGCGATTTTCGGTCGCGATCACCCAGCAGCAGCATGTTGAAAACGGCCATCAGGTTCTTGTCGACCAGCGGTGCGGTGGCATGTTCGGTATGCGAAGCCCCTTCGCCTGCAAGGTCGAGTGCGGGGGACATCAGCATCATCGCCCGGGGAAGTCCCAATCCCGCCTCGCGGGCGCGCACCGTCACGGCCAATGCCATGTTGCCACCGGCAGAATCGCCCGCAATGGCGATATCTCGCGGCGCATAGCCTTGCGCCAGGAGCCAGTTGTAAGCCGCGAACGCATCGTCGTGGCCAGCAGGCGCAGGATGTTCCGGGGCCATACGGTACTGGATGGACAACACGGTGATACCCGAACGACGGGCCAGATTTGTCGAAATGACACGGTGCGATGCGGGCGAGCCAAAAAGCCAGCCGCCGCCGTGAATATAAAGGATCAGCTTGCCAGCGACAGCATCTTCCGGGCGAAGATATTCGCAAGGTTGGCCGTTGATCGTCACTGGCTCGATCGCGACATTCTCGGCAACCGGGGTTTGCTCCATCATCGCCTCAAACCAGCCGCGCATCGCGTCAGGGCTGCCACCGGCTGGCGGCGGATTCTGGGCACCCATTTCGAGTATTTGGTGCAGTTGTTCGATAGACATAATCTGTTCTCCGGTATCTTTTGTCTGCTTCTCCCGATGGCTGGCTAGGCCATCCGAAGGATGGGCTTGATTGAAGTGCCGGTGTGGCTGTCGTGGATCGCCTGGTTGATCTGGTCAAAGTCGTAGAAGGTCACCAGCTTGTCGAAGGGAAACTTTCCACCTTTCCAAAGGGCTACCAGTTTGGGAATAAAGGTGTCGCCATCGGATTCCCCTTCGACCACCCCGATCAACTTGCGACCCGCCGACATCATATGCGTGTTGTCCAGGTTGATCTCGGCCCCCGGAGCGGGTGCGCCGACAATTGCCAGCGTGCCGCGCGGTCCAAGTGCGTCTGAGGCGTTGCGGATCACGGAGCCGATGGCGGTGGTGTCCATCGCATAGTCCACACCGCCGCCGGTGATGTCGATGATCTGCTGTACGATGTCCTTGGCATCGCCCTTGATCGTATGGGTCGCGCCCAGCTCTTTGGCGAGCGTCAGGCGGGCGTCGTGCATGTCGACCGCGATGATTGTGGTCGCGCCCTGCACGACGGCTGCCATCACGGCCGACAGGCCCACCGAGCCTGCGCCAAAGACAACAAAGCTTTTGCCCGCTGCGACCTTCAGCGCGTTCATCACGGTGCCTGCACCGGTCTGGATGCCGCAGGCGAGCGGGCCGAGCAATTCCAGATCGGCCTCCGGATCGACCTTGATTACATTGCGCGCGTGGCAAAGCGCATGGCTGGCAAATGACGATTGTCCAAAGAAGTTGGAATGCACATTTCCCGCGTTGTCGGCCAGTGCAACCGAGCCATCGGCGCGCGTGGCAAAGAAGTTGCGCGGGAAGAACTCGTAACAATAGGCCATCGCGTCATCTCGACACGAGGGGCAGGTGCCGCAGGTGTTGAACGTCATGACAACATGATCGCCGGGCTTCACTTTGGTGACTTTGGCCCCGACCTCTTGCACGATCCCGGCACCCTCGTGGCCCAACACAACGGGCATCGGCGTGGGCAGGTGACCTGCCAGAACAACCAGATCGGTGTGGCACACGCCGGTGGCGACAACTTTGACAAGGATTTCATCCTCGCGCGGTCCATCAAGTGTGAGGTCTTGGATCACGAGGTCCTGCTCGGGACCTCGTGCCACTGCGGCTTTGATTTTCATTGTCTTTTTCCTGCTGGCTTAGAACGGATAGGGTGTGGCTTCTGATTTGGTCGTGACCCAAACCCATTGCGTGAATTCTTCCCAAATCGCGGGGCCAGAGATGCGGCTGCCATTGCCGGACTTGCCACGCCCGCCAAAGGGCGCAATCGGGCTGGCTGTCACGGTCTGGTCGTTGATGTGCAGATGTCCAACGCGCAGGCGATTGCCAAGCGCACGGGCGCGGGCGATGTCCTTGCCGATAACACCAGCGGCAAGGCCGAACTCTGTCATATTGGCCAGCTCGACGGCGTGGTCGTCGTTGTCATAGGCGGCAACAACCGCGACTGGGCCAAAGATCTCTTCTTCGAAAGCGCGCATTCCGGGGGTGACGCCGGACAGCACAGTCGCCGGGAACATCGTGCCGTCGGGTGTGCCACCGGCCAGCAGCTTGGCCCCTTTGGAAACCGCGTCCTTGACGATCTCTTCAATCCGCCTGGCCTCGGCCTCGGCGATCAGCGGTCCCAGCGCGCATTGCTCTGTCGCGGGATTGCCCACGGGCAGATGACCCGCTTTGACAGCAAGCGCTTCAGCGAGCGCATCGGCTTTGTCCGCAGGGGCCAGCAACAGCCCCGCCGCCATGCAAATCTGCCCCTGATGCAACCATGCGCCCCACGCGCAATTCGATGCGGCGATATCCATGTCTGCGTCGTCCATGATCACCATGGCGTTCTTGCCGCCAAGTTCGAGCTGGACCTTCTTGAGAGTGCGCCCGCAGGCCGCGCCCACTTTGGACCCTACACCCGGCGAGCCGGTAAAGGACACCATCGCGATTTTGGGGTCTTCGCACAGGGCCGCGCCCACATCGGCGCCGCCGGGAATGACGTGGAACAGCCCCGCAGGCAATCCAGCGGCCTCAAACACACGGGCGATGATGACACCGCCGGTGATAGGGGTGAGCTCGTGGGGTTTGTGCACGACCGTGTTGCCGGTGGCGAGCGCCGCAGCGATGGCGCGCACCGACAGGACGAGCGGGAAGTTGAACGGCGAGATCACCCCGACCACTCCATGAGCAACACGGGTCAGCTCTTCTTGACGCCCGTCCATGGATTTCAGCGCTTGGGTTGTGGGTTCAAGCGCAGCCTCGGCAGCAGCGCGCAGGAAACCGGCGCTGTGCTCGATCTCGATTCCGGCCTTGGGCGGGATTGAACCTGTTTCGCGGATGATCCAGGGCAGCAACTCGTCGGTGTTCGCCTCTAGAATGTCGGCAGCCGTGTTCAGTATTGCGGCACGTTCTGCGGCAGGGGTTGCTTCCCAAGCGGGCTGTGCCGCGTGGGCGGCGGCAGCGGCACGGGCCACATCTGCGGCAGAGCCTTTGCCGATGGTTTCGACGGTCGATCCGTCAGCAGGGCTGGTCACCTCCTCAACCCCGGCCGAGGCCGCAGCCCATCCGTCTGAAAACAGCTTGCCGCTCCAGGTCGCGACGTCCAAAAAGTTTGGTTTAGAACCGTCCATGTCTTCCTCCCAAAAATCTCTGGCGGAGAGACACAAGATCAAAGACGCACAGTGTTCCCTGCCCAGATGAAACGACCATCTGTTGCCTCCCCGCAACTCAGGGAACATGAGTTTGCCTGCAATTTTAAAGCAAGGGAATTTGTAAGGGATGCGAATGTTATCAGGTAACAATCTGTTATCATATGATTTTTTATCAATATTGCTTCGATATAAATTTCATGAAATAATGAAATGAGTCGAAATCTTATTCATGAAATTATGAAATGTCCCTACGCATCTCTCTTACCGAAGCCTCACGTCAAGCGCCCCAAATGCTTGAGCGCGGCGACAGTCAATTGCTTGAAGATGGTGCGGCCCCGACGCTTGCCGACCTCGCAGGTGCGCTTCAATTCGCGCTTGGCGACGGACGGATTTGGCTGAACGATGCCCGGATGGTCATGGTCCAGACCGAGGTACTGGGCGGGCTTCGCGCAAGCATCATCAATGCGCTTGGCCCCGAGAGAGCGCGGCAGATCTTTATGAAGGCTGGTTGGTTGCACGGAGTGAAGTCAGCGAACCTTGTTGAGAAGCGTTTCAAGCATGACAACCTGACCGCAGCTCTCGCGGCTGGTCCGCGCGTCCATACGATAGAGGGTTTTGCCAAAGTCACGACCAAGCGGTTTGAATTCGATGTGGCCAAGCAATACTACCACGGCGAATTTCTGTGGCATGACTCCGCAGAGGGCATAGAACACGTCCACAACTTTGGTCACAGCAGGGATCCTGTGTGCTGGATGCAGGTTGGCGTGCCCTCTGGCTACACGTCGGCACTGGTCGGGTTTCCAGTAATTTTTCGGGAAATTGAATGTATCGGCCAGGGGGCCGAGCGATGCGTCATCATCGGCAAGAATGCAGACGCGTGGGGCGACGATCTGGAAGAAACCGAGATTTTCGGAATTGCCAGACCCAAGGGCAAGAAACACCAGCCGTGGACGCCGCCGATCGACATGATCAAAGCGGAAAAGCCAACGAACGCAAACGACATCGTGGGGCGCTCGACAGGGCTTGTGCGGGCGCGGCGGCTGATGGAACGTGTGGCCCCTCTATCAGAACCAGTGCTGTTGTTGGGCGAAACCGGCACCGGAAAGGAGCATTTTGCGCGCCGTCTGCACCAACTGGGCAGTACGCCAAACGGCCCCTTTGTCCGCGTCAATTGTTCGGCCTTCGAGGATGCATCGACCCAAGCCGACCAAAGTATTTTTGGCAAGGGCGGCCTGGCCGAGCAGGCACGTGGTGGCAGTCTGTTTCTGAACGACGTCTTGTCGCTGCCTGCCGCGATGCAAGCGCGTCTGTCGATGTTGTTGCAAAGCATCAAGGTCAAGAACCCGCCCTTCCGTCTGCTTTCTGCCGCCGGAGAGCAACCGATGGAGGCCGTCGCAGCCGGGCGGTTGCGGGCGGACCTGCATTACGATCTGTCGCTATTGCCCATTGTCATCCCTCCCTTGCGCGACCGCCGCGATGACTTACCCAGCCTTATCGAGCATTTTCTGCGTCTGCATTCGACACGCCACAAGCGCCCGCAAGCGGAACTGTCCGGGCCTGCCCTGGACATGTTGTTGCGCTATGATTTTCCGGGGAATGTCCGCGAACTGTCCAACATGATTGAACGCGGCTTGATCTATGCCGAACCGGGCGCAAACATCGAGATTAGCAATATTTTCACGGGGATCGAGACAATCCCGCAATACGCCGGACAGATGCGTCGAGAGGGCGACGTATACCGGCCCAAGACCATCGTGGAGGTGCGCGGCGAACGCACCATGCAGGATATTGAGATAGACACATATGTCGCCACGCTGGATGAATTCGACTGGAACATTTCTGCCGCCGCGCGCAAGCTGGGGATGAGCCGTGCGCAATTGGATTACAGGATCTCGAAATACAAGCTGCGGTGATTTCCGACAGGCGCGACCACCCTTGCAGGGCGACAGGAAGAGCGAGCGCAAAGCCGACAAATTTCCATGAATGCGTGGCGACGTAAAAGATTGCTTCAGTTGTGATCTGCGAAGCCGTGATTGCATATCAGAGGAAATCAACCAACTCGCGCCAAATGCCAAGTCGCGCGTCCCGCAACGTGATGCACGTTATGCCCGCGCCTGCTGCGGCGGTTTGAATTGGAGGCCCTGTATTTGGCGGTCACAGCCTCCCTGGCGATGAGACCAATCAGTTTTGACGCAATCAAACTGCTGTTGCTTTGCCGGGTCGAGAGACATCCAACGAGACATTCCTGTTTCTTTCGGATGTACTTCCCAGTTCCCCGGTTCAGGCACAGCAACCTGAGATAGCTCACGTCCCGTCGATGAAGGCGCGTGAGAAAATCAAAAACCCTTTTATGCGGTCACAACACGTAGCGGCTGAGGTCTGCGGATCGGGTCAACTCGCCCAGGTTCTCCTCGACGAAATCTGCGTTCACCTCGATCTCTTCGCCACCCCGGTCCGGAGCGGTAAAGGACAGTTCCTCGAACACCCGTTCCATCACCGTATAAAGCCGCCGCGCGCCGATGTTTTCGACCGATTGGTTTACATCCGCTGCGATCTTGGCCAATGCGGCGATCCCTTCGGGGGTAAAGCTGACCTTGACCTCTTCGGTGCCCATCAACGCGGTATATTGCAGCGTCAGCGCATTGTCTGTTTCGGTCAGGATGCGCACAAAATCCTCTTCGGTCAGGGCGCGCAATTCGACCCGGATCGGCAGGCGGCCTTGCAGTTCCGGCAACAGATCGGATGGCTTGGCGATGTGAAACGCGCCCGAGGCGATGAAAAGGATGTGATCGGTTTTCACCGGCCCGTATTTCGTGCTGACGGTAGTGCCCTCGATCAACGGCAGCAGATCGCGCTGGACCCCTTCGCGGCTGACATCGCCGCCACGCGCATCCGAACGGGCGCAGACCTTGTCGATCTCGTCCAGAAAGACGATGCCGTTCTGCTCTACCGCTTCAATCGCGTTGCGGGTGACGGTTTCGTCATCCAGCAGCTTGTCAGCCTCTTCGCCAATCAGGATGTCATAGCTTTGGGAAACGGTCAGACGTTTCTTGGTCTTGCGACCGCCCATCGCCTTGCCGAAAAGATCGCCAATGTTCATCATCCCGGCACCAGCCCCCGGTTGGCCGGGAATGTCCATCATCTGAAACGGATTGGATGTGTCTGCGAGTTCAAGGTCGATAATGGTATCGTCCAGCTCTCCGGATTTCAGTTTCTTGCGAAACATCTCGCGCGTGCCGTCACGGGCATCGGTCCCGGCGATGGCGTCGATCACGCGATCCTCGGCGGCCTGATGCGCGGCGGTTTTGACATCTTCGCGCATGTGTTCGCGGGTCATGGCGATGGAGGAATCCAGCAGGTCGCGGATGATCTGCTCGACGTCCCGGCCGACATATCCTACTTCGGTGAACTTGGTTGCTTCGACCTTGAGGAACGGCGCGCGGGCCAGTTTCGCCAGACGGCGGCTGATTTCTGTCTTGCCGACACCGGTGGGGCCGATCATCAGGATGTTCTTGGGGTAAACCTCGTCGCGCAGGTCATCGGCCAGTTGCTTGCGCCGCCAGCGGTTGCGCAGCGCCACGGCGACGGCGCGCTTGGCGTCTTTCTGCCCGATGATGAACCGGTCGAGTTCGGATACAATCTCTCTTGGGGTCAGGTCGGTCATTTGGAAATGCTTTCTACGGTCAGATTGCCGTTGGTATAGACACAGATATCCGCCGCAATCGCCATGGCGTCGCGTGCAATGGTTTCCGCGTCGCGGTCGCTGTCCATCATGCCCCGCGCCGCGGCCAGGGCAAAGTTGCCACCCGACCCAATGGCGGCGATGCCATGTTCCGGTTCCAGCACATCACCGGCCCCGGTGATCACCAGCAGGTCATTGCCATCGGTCACGATCAGCATCGCTTCGAGCTTTTGAAGGTATTTGTCAGTGCGCCAGTCCTTGGCCAATTCGACACTGGCCCGCTGAAGCTGACCCGGAGTTGCTTCAAGCTTGGCCTCAAGCCGTTCCAGCAGGGCAAAGGCATCGGCGGTCGAGCCGGCAAAACCCGCAACCACGTCAAATCCGCCGGGCGACAACCTGCGCACCTTGCGCGCGCTACCCTTGATCACCGTCTGGCCCAGGCTGACCTGCCCGTCACCGGCCACAACGACCTTGCCGCCCTTCTTGACGCCGATGATCGTGGTTCCATGCCATCCGGGGAATGAATCTTCTGCCATTTTCTTGTCCTGCTTTTTGCTTGTGATCTATATGGCCCCCATGAAACGGGCAGACAAGGGGCGGCATCCCTTGTGACCGGTGCGGACCCCTCTTAGAAATCTGGGATGGCCGATCAGAAAATCCTGCGCATCTGTCTTGAAGAACCCCTGCGCCGCAGCGCAGAGGCGGGGGAGCATAATTTCATCAACCTCGTCGCTCAGGTGGCCGAAAAAGCCCGGTTCAGGGTCGAATTTTCTGATATTCCCGGTCAGGCGTCGCACGCCTATTCCCTGACCCACATGGCACCGCCCCCGAATGATCTGGGGTTGGTTTTCAGGCGGGTCTATCAATATCCCTTCTGGCAGATAGAGGCGACAGCGGAGCGTTGGGACTGGGATGTCGCCCGCGCGTCCTTTGACCCAGATGCCGTTGCACCGGACGCCGCCCGGTTCTATCGCTTTTGGCAAAAGCGGTTGTTCGGCCAGGCACCGCAGGACAGCAGCCGTTCCGGATACGTCTATGTGCCGCTTCAGGGGCGCTTGGACAGCAAACGATCGTTTCAATCCTGTTCACCGCTGGAGATGATCGAACATTGTCTGCACCATGATCCGCAGAGGCGGATCGTGGCGACCCTGCATCCCAAGGAGCAATATGCCGCGGCGGAGCTTGATAAGCTGGACGCATTGGCGCGCAAGCATCCACGTTTGACCGTTGGAAACGGTCAGATGGAGACCCATCTGCGGGATTGCGACTATGTCGTGACCCAGAATTCAAGCGCAGCGTTTTTCGGATATTTTTTCCGCAAGCCCGCCCTACTGTTCGCGAAAATAGATTTCCACCACATTGCAGTGCAGGCCGAAATGGACAGGCTGGACTCCTGTTTCCAACGCGTCGCTGGCCATGAACCGGTCTATGACAAATACGTCTGGTGGTTCTGGCAGGACCAATCCATCAATGCGGGCCGGGCGGATGCGGCAACCAGGATCGAAGCGCGGCTCAGACGGTTCGGCTGGCCAATGCAATAAGGGCGCCCCGTGGGGCGCCCTTTTCAAAAGCTTATGCCGACTGAGGCTCAGATGGATTCTTCAATCCAGCTTTGCAGCGCTGCCTTCGGCTTTGCTCCGGCCATGTTCGATACCACTTCACCGTTCTTGAAAATGAACAGGGCGGGGATACCGCGCACGCCCATCTGAGCCGGTGAATTGGGGTTTGAATCAACATCGACCTTCACGATCTTGACCTTGCCATCCATCTCTGCCGACAGTTCTTCAAGTGCCGGGCCGATCTGTTTGCACGGGCCGCACCATTCGGCCCAGAAATCCACCACGACGGGGATGGAAGAATTTTTCACTTCGGCGTCGAACGTATCGTCTGTGACTGCGACGGTTGCCATGCTGCTCTCCTGACAGGAATTCGTTTAAGACATGAACCTATGAACGCGGACCCAGCCCGTCAAGATATGGCGAGCGGTCAATCGCGGATGTCACGATATTGTTGGGCAGCAACATCAGTTTTCGCGTTGCGGTCCAAAGTATGGCGGTTTCGATCTCATGCTCGGGATAAACCGCAGCCAGCATCCGGACATAAGCCCCCATCTGTCGGAGGATGCCTTCGGGACAGTCCTCCGCGCTCTGCGGCACGATGCGATTGGTCTTGTAATCCACGATCAGCGCCTTGCCCGGTGTCAGGATCAGCCTGTCGATAATACCATTGAATCGCGCGTCCCCAATGGGCGCAGTTAGCTGAACTTCAGCCATGGTGCCAGACGCGAACACCGGCGCCAGCGCATCGTCATTCAGGACGGCAAGCGCCTCGGTCAGTGCGGCGTCCTGGAGCAAAGGATCGAACCCGCTTGCCAGCGGTGCAGCGGCGGCTGTGCGACTGTCGGGCGGAAGATCGGCAAGCCGTTCCAACATGCTGTGCACCAGCACACCATAGGACAGGGCCGCATCCTTGTCTGCGCCGCCTTCACCCAGCAACACCTTTGCGCCGCCCATGTCAGAAGGCGACCAGACCATCGTGGGATGTTCAAAAATGCCGATACCCTGCAACAAGGCAGGATGGGCCACTGCCTTGCTTTGCCCGGATTGCGGCATTGAAACCGTCTCTAACCCACCCCAATCGCCCTCTTCAAACCGCAGGGTGCCATCGGCACCTGCAGGAACGGCATTGATGTGGGACAGTGCCGACCCGATGATCTGATACCAGCTTGACCCGTCCTTGGGCAAATCGCCCGCCGCCGCGACCATCAGCCATTTCTCCGCACGGGTCATCGCCACATAGAGCAGCCGCAGCCGCTCATCGAACTGGGCGCTTTTCATCGCTTCGATGGCGGTGCTGATGGTCTGGGGCATATCGCCTGCGGTTGGTTTCCAGATCGGAACACCGTCAAGAGCGATGATCTCGTCCCTGATGGTGATGTTGCGCTGGCCCGTATCCGGCAGGATGACGATGGGCGCTTCAAGCCCTTTGGCGCCATGGACCGTCATCACGCGGACCTGATTTGACGCGGAATCGATCTGCCGCTTGATTTCCAGATCATCGGTTTGCATCCACTCGATGAAACCAGTCAGGCTGGGGATCTCGTTCCGCTCATAGGCAAGCGCCTGGGTGAGCATGGCATTGATGCCGTCTTCGGCCTCTGGCCCCAACCGAGACAGCAACAGTTTGCGCCCCCCATGACGGGTCAGTATCCGCTCGATCAGGTCATAGGGCCTGAGGAAATCGACCTGGGCCCGCAAGTCCCGCAAGACACTGATGGTGTCAGGGTGGTCCTGCGTCCTTTTGCGCAGGGCCTGCCAGAGGCTTGGTTCATTTCGTCGATGTGCCAGATCGAACAGGGCTTGTTCGGACCAGCCGAAAATCGGTGACTTCAATGCGGTGGCCAGCGACAGGCTGTCATCCGGTGTCGCAAGAAAGGACAGAAGCGCGCCAAGGTCCTTGACTGCCAGTTCGGCCCCCACTTTCAACCGATCCGCCCCGGCAATCGCCAACCCGGCGGCCTTGCAGGCGCGGATGATCTCGGAGAACAGCGCGGAACGGCGCTGCACAAGGATCAGGAAATCGCCCGGTTGAATGCGCCGCCGGAAATATTGGCCATCCTTGTCGTCGGGGATGAAATGTGCGTCCCGCGTCAATTCCAGAATCCGCGCGGCGATCTTCTCGGCCAGAACGACGGTGTGGTGCCGTGCGCTGCGCCGGTCGACCGGGTCGGTCCATTCCCGCTCTTCATCCGCCTCTGCCTTTTCTACCACCGGCCACAGATCGACGCGGCCGGGCAGGGCGTGTTTGAACGCAAGGTGTTCCGTCGGGTTGTCGAATCCGAAGGCCTGACGTGGATCAAAAGCAGTGTCTACAAGGCGCAAAATGGCGCTGGAAGAGCGGAACGAATAGTCAAGGCTTCGATGCTGGAACACCTTGCCGGTCGCCGTGAAAGCATCCTCGAAACTTGATCCTTTTCGGTCGAATTCTCTTGGGTCGGCACCTTGGAACGAATAGATCGACTGTTTCTTGTCCCCGACCACAAACAGCGTGCGATCCACATCGGGCCGCGCGCCGTCGCCGCTGTTGAACTCATCGGCCAGCTTTTCGATCACATCCCACTGCCGGGGCGAAGTGTCCTGCGCCTCGTCCACCAGAATGTGATCAATGCCACCGTCAATCCGGTACAGCACCCATGCTGCGACCGCAGGGTCATTCAACAGCGCGCGTGCCTTGTCGATCAGATCGTCGAAATCCAGCCAGCCGCGCAATTGCTTGGCGTTTTCATAGCGCGCAAGAAAGACGTCTGCAAAGCGGTGCAACACGGCAGAACGCTCGGCCAATTCCAGCGCCAGCCGGGCGGGCCGGGCCGCCTCGACCCGCAGCATCAAAGACTCTAACGCAGGCATTTGCGCCGCGATGACCGATTGGGTGGCTTTGGTCGGGAAGCTGCCGATCTTTGCCGAGAAGGGCGATTCTCCGCTCTTGGTCAGCAGGACATTCTCCAGCGCGGGCAGGGCGGCCAGATCGAAAGCCTCAATCTTCTGCAATGCTTCCCCGGCTTTTGTGTCGTTCCCGCCCTTGGCCAACAGATGCGGAATGATGTCCGCGAACAACGCCTGTTCTCCGCCCAGAAAGACCGAAGCCTCGATCCGCTCCCAGGTCAGGTCCGGCGGTTGATCCAGCAGGGACAACAGGCTCTCCCGGCTGACCTCCCCCTGAAATTGTTCCCGCATTCCCACAATCCGGCGGGTAAGACCCGCGAAATCCTCGCCGGTGTAAAACCGCGCGACCTGTGCGATATGCTCTGCCGCACTGTCCGATGCCATCTGATCGACAATCTCTGCCCGCAGCAGGTCGGCGGCGCGATCCTCGACTTCCTTGAACTGCGGGCTGACGCCGGCTTCCAGGGGAAAACGCCTTAACAGAGACGCACAGAACGAATGGATGGTTTGAATCTTCAGCCCACCGGGCGTTTCGATGGCCAGCGCAAAAAGCGTCCGGGCCTTGCGCAGATCCTCCGGTGACAATTCTGCCTCGATCCCAAGCTTTGCCATGGCACCGCGCAGGTCATCGCCCTGCAGCATCGCCCATTCGCCCAGCCGTCGGAACAGGCGGTTCTGCATCTCTGATGCTGCTGCCTTTGTATAGGTCAGACAGAGGATCTGATCAGGCTGCACCCCGGCAAGCAGCAGTCGGGCAACCCTGTCAGTCAGAACACGGGTCTTGCCAGACCCGGCATTGGCCGCCAGCCAGGTAGAGGCATCCGGGCGCGCCGCGTCAATCTGCGCGCGGGTGGCGTCATCGAAAATCATGTCAGATCCTCGGGTGTCGGGTCGCATGTGCCGTCCCATTCGCCAAATCGTGCCAGTTGGTCGTAATCCCCGGCGGCATCTTCGGTCTTGACCAGCCGTCTGGCAGTAAAGCCCTGTTCAGGGTCGAAATAGTGACCGATAAGCGCCCTCAGCCCGGCCATCACCGCTTCCGGAGGTTCTTCGACAAGGGGGGCTGCGACCTCAACCGGCTTGCCGCCAAGGCCGATAAAGGCCGCGTGGGCGACATGGGCGACGCCAACCTCGGCAAAGCCGCCTTCCTCGACCATCGCCGCCTCGATCAGCAACTGCTTGTCGAACAGCGCCTGCTCTTTCTTGCTGGGCGGCGTACCGGTCTTGTAATCGTAGATCAGCGCGTCGCCATCATCTGTCTTGTCGATCCGGTCTGCATAGCCGGTCAGGGTGAAGCCGAGATCCTCGAATATATGGGTGCCCTTCGCGGCCTTCTCGAAACTGACGGGGCTGGAATAGCTTTGACGGATCTTTTCCTGCGCGATGAACCACTCAGCCACACGTTCGATGCGCGCCAGCCACATTGCCCGCGCGGCAGGCCAGGGTGCGGCACCTTGCAGCACCGCGCGGGCTGTTTCCATCAGCACCTGTTTCGTCAGGCATGCCTCGTCCTCGCGCACGCGTTTGACGAATTTCTCCATGATCTCGTGCAGAACAATGCCGCGCACCGGTGCATCTGGCGACTGCACCAGCGGATTGATCGGGCGCAGGCGCAAGGTGTGTTTGGCGTAGATGGCATAGGGGTCGCGGATCAGCCGTTTGATTTCAGTCACGGAGAGCGCCCGTGGCCGTGCCGCAATGGGCGGCCGGGGCGAGGGGCGTATGGCGGGCGGAACCCGCTCGATCGCCTCAAGCGCACTGACCTGGTCCAGCCATTCCGCCCCGCGGGCCCGCATCTGCGCCCAGGCTTGCGGGCCGTTCTGATCCGGCAGCCCGCACAGCAGGTTTTCCAACCTGTTCAGCCAGCGCGATGGAACGGTTTCGGCCTCGTCCGACCTGATCGAACGGCTTAACCAGACCTCAGGCGCGGCGATGGCCTGTTGATAGTCATGGGCCGACAGCCCGATGCGCCGTTCCGGCAAAAGCAACCCCGCCCTAAGCCGCATCTGCCGGTTCAGCCACGGGTCGGGGGGTGGGGATTCGGGCCAGCTGCCGTCGTTCAGACCGCCAAGGATCACCAGATCGGCACCCTGCACCCGTGCTTCCAACGTGCCCCAGATCATCACATTTGGGTGCGGGCCGTCCTGATCCCTGACTTCCTGTTCCGATAGCAAGGCAGCGATCAGATCGGCGTAATCACGGGCAGAAAGTGCGCCGCCGTGGCTCGCCTCGGTCGCAAGCGCATCCATCAGGTCGCGCGCGGCGCGGCCTGCGGTCTTCTTCCACAACTGCGAGGTGCTGTCTGTCGATCTGCCAGCGGCGATCCGTTCCGACAGCGCCAGATGCGTTGCCGTCCATGTGCTCAGCTGTTGATCATCCGCCGTTTCGTGCTGACAGAATGTGTCGCTGACCCAATTTGTCCAATCCAGAAAATCCTCTGCTGCGCCCAGATGTTCCGCAATCTTGCCGGCGATCCGCGACAGTCCTGCGGGATCGGGATAGGGCAGACCGTCGCGCCTGACCTGCATCTCCAGGCGCTGTGTGTGCAGCTGATGGGTGTTCCTGTCCGCCGCGCTGTGGGTCAACGGGTGTTTCAGCAGAGTCAGCAGCGCCTCTGCATCGAGGGGCCGAACAAAAAGGTCCGCAACATGCCGCAGGAAACGGCCGGGCGGTGACAGTTGCAATGGCGTACCGGCGCTGTCGTCGGGCAGGATGTTCCACCGGTCCAGCGCCGAAGTCACCTGACGGGTCAGCATCCGGTCGGGTGTGATCAGGGCTGCGGACTTGCCCTCTTGCACGGCGACACGCAGGCGGGCCGCGATTGCCTGTGCCTCGATCCGGGGGGTTGGTGCCTCGACCAGCGTAAGACCGTCGGTCGGCGCAACGAGATCGCCCAGCGCCGGACCCTCACTGAGCCAGGCGTGGGTTACCGGGGCGGGGCGCAGGGACAGCGAAACCACGGCGTTGCGCGGCCGACTGGGCGCGGGTGTGCCGCACCAATTGTCGATCTCGCTGCTGGGCAATTCCAGCGCCCGCATCAGCGCCCGGAACCGGTATTGCGGGTGATCTTCGGCGATGACTTCCTGATCAAGGTCCTGCCAGACCGCCGTTGGCATTTCAAAGTCGAACCCCGGCAGGACAACCGCACCCAGCGGCAGTTGTGCGACCGCCTGCATCAGCAGCGACGTGGTGCCGCGCGACCCGGTTGAACCGGCAAGGATCACGGGATGTGGTGGCGGCGCATCCTGCCAGCTTTTGACAAGAGCCGTGACAACCCTGCGCTGCCTTGCCTCGGCATCGGGGGTGCTGTCGGTCTGATCAAGGTAACCTTGCGCGAGGGTGAAGAACTGCTGCGCCCGCGCCCAGTGACCGGATTGGTCACTGACGTCGAGTTCGGCCACGCTGGTGGCTGAAACGCCCTCGCCCTGCATTTCATCCATCAAACTCGCGAGGCTGTCAGCCAGATCGTAAAGCGAGCTGCGCGGTGCCAGTTCGGGATCGGTTTCGAGCAGTTTCGACACCAGCCTGGTTAGTTCCAGCCGCTTGCGCAGGGGCGAAATCGCCTTTGGCATAATCTGGCCCTGCAACAGGTGGTCCAGATTGGTGACCAGCGAAACCCGTGGCATGAACCCCGGCGGTCCGGCGTCAAACAACTGCCGCAGACGGTGGCGCATGCGCTGGCTGTTGACGATCAGCTCGACCCTGGCGATGGCCTCGGGCGGTTGTGCTGCCAGCCTGTCCCTGATGCCCTGGATCAATCCTGCGGGGAAATCGACACCGGGTGCCAGCCCGAAGACGCGCGGTTTATCGGTTGGTTCAAACATGGGTGCCGGCCAGCATCTCTTCGGCCTGCGCGATGCCTGCGGGATGGCCCACGTCACACCAGTGGCCCGGATATGACAGGCCAAACAACCGTTCGCGGTTCAGCATCACGTTCCACAGCACGTTGAGCGAAAAGACACTATCCGGAATGTCGTGCAGCAGCTCGGTCTTGATGATCTGAACACCACCATAAAGCACGCCCGGCCCACGGGTCAGCTTGCCGTCTTGCCCCAGTGTGAAATCCCCGGTGCCGTCATAGCCTATGGCACGGGTCAATTCGATGCCGATCAGCAGGGCGTCCATTCTGTCCGGGTCCCATGCCTGGCCGAGCAGGTCGATCGGATTTGGGCCTGACCAGACCGCATCGGTGTTCATCGTCACCACGGTGCCGCCGCCCAAAACGTCCAGCGCATTGCGCAAGCCGCCCCCGGTATCCAGGATATCGGGCTGCTCTACCAAAGTGACTACTCCGGTTCCCGCAAGGTGATGTTCCAGCTGGTCCGCCCTGTAGTGGAGGTTGGCCACGATCGGCGTGCAATCCGCATCCTGTGCAAGCTCAAGGGCATGATCCACCAGCGGCTTTCCTGCAACCTTGATCAATGGTTTTGGCCGGTCATCGGTCAGCGGCTTCATCCGGGTGCCGAAACCGGCGGCAAACAACATCAGGGGCAGGGGGGTCATGTGGATTTCAACTGCTCCAGGAAGGCGGGTGTCGGTTCCGGAATTGCGTCAAGCGCATGGGCCAATGGCGCAAGGTCAGGATGGGCGAGGTTGCGTTTGATATATTCCCAGACCCGCGGGACAAGATCAACATAAGATGGCTTGCCGTCCCGCTTCGCAAGACGTGCGAAGATGCCCAGAATGCGCAGATTGCGCTGCACGCCCAGCACCGCGTAGTCCCGCTTGAATTCGGTAGGGTCGACCGGGGATTTCGACAGATAATAGTCCTGCATTTCCGTTTCGATCTCGGCGGTGACATCGCGGCGCGCGTCCTGCAGGATGGAAACCAGATCATAAGAGCGGTGCCCGGCAAGGGCATCCTGAAAGTCGAGGATGCCGACCCGCGCCACATCCGCCCTGCCGGGCAGCCACAGCAGATTCTGCGCGTGGTAGTCCCGCAGGATCGTGACCCTGGGCGCCGCTGCGATCTGATCTGCGAAGGGCTGGAATGCATCGCGGAATGCGGCACGGGTTTCGGCACCGGACTCCGGCAGATACCATTCGAACAGCGGCTCTGTCATTTCGACCAACCAGGCGGCATCGCAATCCGGCAGCGGCAGTGGATCGGCCCCGTGCAGGGCCACCAACACGTCCACGGAAGCCGTATAGAGCGGCCGTTGCAGCGAGGGTTCATCCTGCATCAGATTTGCGAAAAGCGCGTCGCCAAGGTCTTCGAGCAGCAGGAAACCAGCGTTTTCGTCCGCAGCCATAACCCTAGGCGCGCTCAGGCCGTTCTGGCGCAGATAGGCGGCAATGCGGATGAAAGGGCGGACATCTTCGCCGGTGCCGGGCGGGGCATCCATCAGGATTGCCGTGGTCCCGTCGGGCCGTGTCAGGCGGTCGTATGCTCGGTTGGATGCGTCCCCGGCGATCCGGATGCGGCTTTCCGGGTTCCAGCCATTCTCTGACAGGAAACGCGCGGCCTGGTCCCCGCGCACTACCATGCTGTCACCGTTTCGGTCCATCGGGGGTCTTGCCAGGTGGCAAGGACCGACCGTGCATCTGGCGATTGTCCCGTTGTGAAGTCAAGTGAAAGCGCCGAGGGCGGTGTCAGCAAGCCCAGCCGGTCGGGCCATTCCACCAGACAGATTGCTGTTGCAAAGGCGTCGATCAGGCCCAATTCCTCTACCTCTTGCGCAGAGGTCAGCCGATACAAATCCGCGTGCCAGATGTCGGCACCCGTGGTCTCGTAGGTCTGGACCAGGGTAAATGTCGGCGACGGGATATCTTCGGGTTCTGCCAGAAGCGATTGAATAAGTGACCTTGCAAAGTGGGTCTTGCCCGCCCCCACGTCGCCGGACAGCAGGATCACGTCGCCAGACCCCAGATGCCGGGCAAGACGCGTGGCATAGATGGCGGTCTGTTCAGCATCTGAAAAGCAAAGGCTGCGGGAAAGGGTTGTCATGGCCCATGCATACCCGTGGTTCAGAAGGCTGCAAGGCAAAATACGACCTCAATGGGCTTCGGCGGCAACCTCCTCAAGGGTCTTGAAGCAGATCAGGGTCGCGCCCGATGCGATGGTTTCGGCAACGCAGGTCATCAGTTGCCCATTGTCCATGGTGACCCTTGTCGTCAGCGACTGCCGGTTGCTGTACCCGCAAGAGACTTTCAGAAAATCCCGCCACGGCACGTCAGCCTTTGCCTTGCTGCGCCAAACATCGAGACAGTCAGATACCGTGATGTCGGCAAATGCAGCGTCAGGGTTCTGCTGCCATAAATCCCTGTAGGCGGAATTGCAGAACGTCAGCACGCCGGAGGGTGAAAAAACGACAAGGCAGTCTTCGACCTTGTCCAGCAAGTATTGGCTCAGCTCAAGCTCGGCGCGAAAGTTGCGTGTCAGACTGACCTCTGCGCTGATATCCTCGAACAGGAAAACTGTTGCGCCTTCGGGGTGGGGGCGGCCCTGAACGGCATAGGTGCGGCCATCTTCCAGCGACCAGGTTTCACGGTAGCGCCCGTCAGCGGCAGCACTGGCCAGATCGGCAATCTGCTGACGCCAGCTTCCGTAGTTCTTTGGCTCCGGCATGCGCCTGTTCTCGCGGAGCTGGTCGAAGAAGGACAGCATGTTGGGTCTGGCGCTTAGAAATTCGGCTGGCACGCCTGATAGTTCCAGCAGCGCCGGGTTGAATAGTACAAGTTGGTCTTCGCGGTTGAAAATGGCCAGTCCGATCCGCAAATGCGCGAATGTCTTGGTAAGGGTTTGGACGAATGTGCGCAGGGAGTCTTCCGCTTTGACCAGGCCGCTGATGCATGTTGCATGGTGAACAGTCACCCCGTTCACCTCACGGGTGGAAATTTCGAACCAATCGGGATCACCGCCGTTTCTGGATGTCAGCGAAGTTCGTCCATTTCGGGCGGTCATTGCCTGTTCAAACAGGCATTCATCGGATTGCGGTCGGCGTCCGTGCAGTTGTTCGAACAGGGTCAGGTATCGGTTGTTTCGCCAGATGACCGTTCCGTCGCGGTCCGTCTGCCAGATGGGGTGCGGTGAGGCGTCGCAAGCTCGTTGTGCCGCGCTGGCGCTGGCGTGATCCCGGTCGCGATACTGGTGATCCAGGCATGTTACCCAGCAAAGCGATCCCCACCATGAAATCTCGATCTCTTGCGGATCATTGGCGGTCTTGGCCTGAAGTGTGAGCGCACCGTGTTCACCGGGTCCGGGGCAAGTCGGAAAATCGGGAAAGCTGTCTTTCAACGCTTCACGAAGGTCATCCCACAGATGCGCACCGGGCAAGAGCGAAAATCGCTGCAACGCGGGCGTCGTGGCATGATGCAAGACACCATCATCAAAAAGCAGCGCCACAGGTTCGGCATCTGCCATCTCGTACTGAAACGCGGGTTCCGGCCGCCGGACCAGGTACGTCACAGCCGCCAATGCGGCAGCGACGGCGATAAGGACGACAAGAAGGATTTCTGGCGGAGTTAACAGGGCGGGTTCCTAACTGATCAGAGATGCAACAAGTGATCTTTGACCGAATTGGTTAACACCACGTTAACAACCACCATTTCCTTCCACTTGCGGCGGTAACCTGTGCGTCTACGCAATAATGCGTTGATTTGCGCCAAGCGGGCCACTTGTTGCCCTGGTCTGCGGCTCAAGCATTTCGCGCGGCCAGATGACTTCGACAACTGCACCGCTTTGCGGATGTTCCGATCCATTCGCAAAGCGCAGTTGTGCGCCTGATCTTTCAAGCAGCGTCTTTGCTATGAAAAGCCCAAGCCCCATTCCCTCGTATTCAGGTCTTGCGCCCATGATCTGGCTGAACTTGCGCTGCCGGACAAACGGGTCGCCGATCCGGCCGATCACGTCAGCGGGAAATCCCGGCCCGTCGTCGATGATCCGGACCGAGATCGTCTGGTCCGTCCAATCCGTTTCAATCCAGACCGAGCTGCGTGCAAAATCCACGCCATTCTGGATCAGGTTGCGCAACCCATGAACGATCTCGGGTTTGCGCAGGATGGCAGGCTGGTCCTTTGCATCCGAATGACGGGGGGCATGTTGGCGTTCGACATTGATGCCTCTGCCCACATGCGGTTCCGCGGCCTCGGCCACAACCGCCTCAAAGGGGGCCTGCCGCAGGTGCAGGTCGTCTTTTCCGGCGCGGCCCATGTCGCGCAGGATGTCCCGGCAGCGATCCGCCTGGTCGCGGATCAGTGCGGCATCTTCCGCAAGGTCCGGTTGATCCTGGAGATCGTTCAGCAGCTCTGCGCTTGCCAGTTTAATCGTTGCCAGCGGTGTCCCCAGTTCATGCGCCGCTGCGGCGACAACGCCGCCAAGGTCGGTCAGTTTCTGTTCGCGGGCCAGCGCCATCTGGGTCGCGGCCAGCGCATCGCCCATCGAATGCACCTCGGTCGTGACACGGCGCGAATAGGCGCTGGTGAATATGATCGCGATGACCAGCGCCGTCCATTGGCCAAAGTTGAACAGAGCCGGGATCCGCAGGATTTCACCTTCGCTGTTCACAAGCGGCACATGGCTGAGCGCAAGGATCGAGACAAGGACGATGGCCGTGGTACACAACAAAACGGTGGAGCGCAGGCTGAGCGTGGTGGCAGAGATGGTCACAGGACCAAGCAGCAGCAGTGAAAATGGGTTGTTCAACCCGCCGGTCAGGTACAGCAGGAAAGCGATTTGCAGCAGATCGAACATGATCATGCCCAGATTTTCCCGCTCGCTGAGGCGCTTGTTTTCGGGAAATATGAATGTCGCGATCAGGTTGCCGATGATCGACACGCCAACAGCAAAATAACACAGGCTGAGCGCCAGTTGCAGGCCGAACATGGCCTGTGCCACAGTGATTGCCGCCAGTTGTCCCGTGATGGCCACCCATCGCAGGACAATCATGGTACGCAAACGTATCCAGTTCGCACGCGTGCGCCCGGACAAAGGCCCGGACAAGGGAAGGATGTTGGCCTGCGTCATCAGCGCACCTTTTGTTTATTCGGTGTTGCATGTCAGAAGCTGTAGCGTAGGTCTGCACCCAGAACTGATCAAGGTGCCCAATTGGCGCAGGAGAACAAGATGAACCGTGTAATCTCCCTTTCCGCTCTGGCCGTCGCGGCAGTTTTTCTTGGTGCGACGCTTTGGGTTACAACGCGGGTCTCCGATGCGGATCAGTTTGCGCAATGTCGCTATGGCACAGTTGCCGGTGATTTGGGCGGGCCGTTTGAACTGGTCAATGCGCAGGGTGAAACCGTGACCGATGCAGATGTGATAACGCAGCCGTCGTTGATCTATTTCGGTTACACCTTCTGCCCGGACGTCTGCCCGCTGGATGTCGACCGGAACGCGCAGGCCGTGGAAATTCTGGAAGAGCGCGGCACGATGGTGACGCCGGTTTTCATCACGATCGACCCGGCACGCGACACGGCGGAGGTGGTGGGTGAATTTGCGGATGCGATGCATCCCCGGATGATCGGGCTGACCGGCTCGGACGCGCAGGTCAAACAGGCAAGCCAGGCCTATCGCACCTATTACAAGGCGCATCCCCCGGAAGATGGCGAATACCTGGTGGATCATTCGACCTTCAGCTATTTCGTCATGCCGGAAATCGGTTTTGTCGATTATTTCCGCCGTGAATTGACCCCTGAGGAACTGGCTGACAAGATGCAGTGTTTCGTGGACAATAGTTGAGAGTTTGACCCTGTTCCTACTTGGGTCATATTGAGCGGCAAGGCAGAGGCAGGGCGGACTTCATGACTGTACCCCATCACGATATTGGCCCGGACAAAACATTGCTTCTTGTGGACGACGACGAACCGTTCCTGCGGCGGTTGGCCAAGGCGATGGAAAAACGCGGGTTTGAGGTGGAGACTGCGGACAGCGTGGCGGGCGGCTGTGCGATTGCCACGGCCAGACCGCCTGCCTATGCGGTGATCGACCTGCGGCTGGAGGACGGCAACGGGTTGGATGTGGTCGAAGTACTGCGCGAGCGACGCCAGGATGCGCGGGTTGTGGTTCTGACCGGATATGGCGCGATTGCCACTGCTGTTGCGGCGGTCAAGATCGGCGCGACCGACTATCTGTCAAAGCCCGCCGATGCCAACGACATCACCAACGCCCTGCTGGCTACCGGCGACGATATGCCGCCGCCGCCGGAGAATCCGATGAGCGCGGATCGGGTGCGTTGGGAGCATATCCAGAGGGTCTATGAGCTTTGCGATCGCAATGTCTCCGAAACGGCGCGACGGTTGAACATGCACCGTCGGACGTTGCAGAGGATTCTGGCAAAGCGGTCACCGCGCTGAAATTCGGGCTGTGACATCCGTACACAACCTGTGCACAGCCCGTACACCGATTGGTGTACGTCGCCATGTCAGAGATCGTAGCGTTTGAGCCTCTTGTCGACGATCTGACCGTCCGCCATCCGGTGGCCTTCGATGATGCCGTAATCCTGAAACCCCCGGCTTTGATAGTAGATCAACCCGCCTTCATTGTCCGCGCGGATGTTGGCATTGATCCAGTGATAGCCGATTGCCCTGGCCGCTGTTCGGGTTGCCTCGAACAACGCCGACCCAATCCCCAGACCGGTCTGCCCGATCTGGACAAAGGTTGCGATATTGGCCGCCTGTGGCGGCAATGAAGGCTCCGGTTCGATCCATTGAAAGCCGACGATCTGCTCAGCCCCGTCCACTGCGACGTGCCACGCGCTGCGCGGCGGATCGAATGCGATCCATTCCGCGATGTCCTGGGCCGTTACCGGACGGGCAAGCGCCGTGGTCCCACCGGCGTCGATGATCTGGTTCAGCAATCGGGCCATGGCAGCGGTATCGAGGCTGAGCGGTGGCCGTACCCGGATCACGACATCTGTCCCAGCAAGGCAGCGTGCCGCGCGGTAAAGGCATGACGGGTTTCGACGGCTGTGCGCAGAACAATATCCAACCCCTCGGTGACCGAAGGTTCGGGTTGGCCAAAGAACTTCTTTGCCTCGGCGGCCGAGAAACCGGCGATCTGCGTGGCCTCCATATAGGCGCTGATCTTGTCCGCTTTCTTGATCTGTTTCTTGACCGCAACGGGCAGGGTCGCGGGCAGGCCGAAACGGATGTGGATCGCGCCGGTCAGGCGGTCGTCCAGCGCGCCATATCCGGGGCCGACAGCCGCCTTCACCGGCGAGATCATATCCCCGATCACATATTCCGGGGCGTCATGCAGAAGCGCAGCCAGCCGCCATTTCGCGGGTGCCTTTGGGTTCAGCCTGCCAAAAAGGGTTTCCACCAGAAGCGAATGTTCAGCCACGGAATAGGCATGATCACCCTGGGTCTGGCCGTTCCAGCGGGCCACAAAGGCGAGCCCATGGGCGATGTCCTCGATCTCCACATCCATCGGGGTCGGGTCCAGCAGGTCAAGCCTGCGTCCGGAAAGCATCCGCTGCCATGCGCGGGGCTGTTGTGCCATCGGGTCGTCTCCATCCATTTGACGATGTTGGAACTTTCTTGCTGCTTTGCTGTTTTACCCACGAAGGAGACGATCATGAAACCCGTAAATTTGACACTTTCGATGGCTCTGGTTCTGGGGCTTTCCGCAACTGCTGCAAGCGCGCAGGACGTCAGCGGACATCAGGTTTGTATGCCTGCCGAAGAGATGAAAGCGTCACTTGTGGATTGGTATGGCGAAACCCCTGTCGCTGAACCCTCGCAGGAGGGGGAGCAGATGTGGGCATCGGACCGTACCGGCACCTGGACAATGGTCAGGCTTCTGGCGGATGGAAACGCCTGTGTTGTTGCGCAGGGTGAGAACTGGATGGCCGGTGTCGATAGCCTTGAAAAACTGGCGCTGCTCACCGACTGACCTGTGACATCGAACTCTGTTGAGAACCGCGGGAAATGATGCTACTCGCACCTTTAAACAAGGTTTTAGAGGTGCTTCATGGCCAAAGACTATATCGTTAAAGACATTAATCTGGCGGCCTACGGGCGCAAGGAACTTGATATCGCTGAAACGGAGATGCCCGGCCTGATGGCATCCCGCGAAGAATATGGTGAAAGCAAGCCGCTGACTGGCGCGCGTATCGTCGGTTCGTTGCACATGACGATCCAGACGGCTGTTCTGATTGAAACACTCGTTGCCCTTGGTGCCGATGTGCGCTGGGCATCGTGCAACATCTTTTCCACGCAGGATCACGCCGCGGCGGCCATTGCCGAAGGCGGCACGCCGGTCTTTGCGATCAAGGGTCAAAGCCTTGAGGAGCATTGGGACTACCTCGACAAGTCTTTCATGTTTGAAGATGGCCCCAACATGATCCTCGACGACGGTGGCGATGCGACGCTTTATGTTCTGCTGGGCGCGCGTGCCGAAGCGGGCGAAGAGATCATCCCGGTGCCGCAGTCCGAGGAAGAGGAAGTCATCAAGAAGCAGATCGCCAAGCGGATGAAGGAAAGCCCCGGCTGGTTCACCAAGGTGCGTGACCAGATCAAGGGTGTATCCGAGGAAACCACAACAGGCGTGCATCGCCTGTATGACCTGCACAAGAAGGGTCAACTGCCGTTCCCTGCGATCAACGTGAACGACTCTGTGACCAAGTCGAAGTTCGACAACAAGTATGGGTGCAAGGAATCGCTGGTTGACGGTATCCGCCGCGCCACGGACACCATGATGGCGGGCAAGGTTGCCGTGGTCATGGGCTATGGCGATGTTGGCAAGGGGTCGGCGGCGTCGCTGGCTGGTGCCGGTGCCCGTGTGAAAGTGACCGAAGTCGATCCGATCTGCGCCCTTCAGGCGGCGATGGACGGTTTTGAGGTCACCACACTGGAAGATGTCGTTGCAACGGCTGACATCTTTATCACCACAACCGGCAACAAGGACGTGATCCGCATCGAGCACATGCGCGAGATGAAGGACATGGCCATCGTCGGGAACATTGGCCACTTCGACAACGAAATTCAGGTGGCGGCGCTAAAGAACCACAAGTGGACCAACATCAAGGAACAGGTGGACATGATCGAGATGCCGAATGGCAATCGTCTGATCCTGCTATCCGAAGGTCGTCTGCTGAACCTTGGCAACGCCACGGGGCACCCTTCGTTCGTGATGTCCGCATCCTTTACCAATCAGGTTCTGGCGCAGATCGAGCTTTGGACAAAGGGCGAAGAATATCAGCCCGGCGTCTATATCCTGCCCAAGCATCTGGACGAAAAGGTCGCGCGCCTGCACCTGGACCGGATCGGCGTGAAGCTGAGCAAGCTGGACCCGGAACAGGCCGCCTATATCGGCGTGTCGCCAGACGGGCCGTTCAAGCCGGAACATTACCGCTACTGATCACGTTATCTGACTGTTCGGTCACCAAGCGCCGCCCCGCTGATCGCAGGGCGGCGTTTTTTTGCGCGTTTTTCCTCCAACCCGGCATGGTTTTGCTGACGGGCATTATCGCCGGAACCATGCAGCCTGCCCGCGGGTTTCCGGTTTGAACATGTTTGAAACTGTAGGAGAACGTTATGAAACGCCTCACATTGAAATCCACGGTTGCTGCCATCGCGATTACGTCTGCCGCCGCTGCCTGGGCGCAGACGGATCTGAACGCAGATGCCAACGCAAATGTCTCTGCCAATAGAGAAGCCTCGACAACGATTGACAAGGCGCTGGAAGACACCGGTGATGCGGTGAAAAACACGGCGAACGAAGTTGGCAACGCGATTGACGACACCAGCGAGGCAATCGCGGAAACGGCCGAAGATACCTATGATGCCGCGACAGATACTGCGCAGTCCGCAACAGAACAATCCGATGCCGAGATGAATGCCGAAGCTACGGCGGATGCCGATACAGGCACTGCAACTGCCGATGCCGAGGTGGCAGCCGAAACCGAGATGGTTGACGGCTTTTCGGGCATGACAGTTGCCGATGTGGTTGGCCAGCGCGTGATCGAAGCGAATGGCGAAGACGTTGGCACGGTCAACCATGTCATCGAAAACGGCGGCGAAACCGAAGTTGTGATCGGCATGGGCGGCTTTCTGGGCATTGGGCAGCACGATGTGGCCATTCCCCTTGAACAATTGACGCAGGGTGCTGATGGAACATTGCAACTGTCAGGGACCACGCAGGAGGAGCTGAACCTTATGCCGGAAGTGGACCTGGATACAGTCATCACGCTTTCTGACGACCAGTCCATCTGAGCGACAGACTCACAGCATTTTGAAAAATATGGGGGGCACCAATTGGTGCCCCCTGTCTGCGGGCGGGGAATGATCCTCAAATTTTCCCTTTGTCGACTTTCAATATATGGGTAGGGTCCGACCCAAGGTCAGGAATGGCTGATTAACTGAAGTCCAAGGTGGGAGATATCAAATGGGCAAACGTGACGAGTGGATCGCGAAGTATGCAGAAGATCTGAAGACCAAATGTGGCATGACGCCTGACATGGATCTGTTGACCAAAGTGACCATTGGTTGTGGTCCGGCCATTTACAACGCGGATGCCCAGACCGTTGCTGGCGGCCAGGAAAGCGAGCTGGAGCTGGTCAAGACCAACTTTCTGATGAAAAAGCTGGGCTTGCCGGACGGGCCGAACCTGATGGAAGCCATTCATTCGGTGATCGAGACCTACGGCAAATCCGAGCGGAACAAGTACCGTGCAGTGGTCTATTACATGCTGACCAAGCACTTTGGGAAAGAAGCCGTTTACGGTTGATTTTTTAGTATTACCAATACCTTGACGCCCGCTTGGTTAAGCGGGCGTTTCGTTATTCGAGGTGATTGACAGGATCATTTTGTTGATCCTGTCCACAAGATTGTGTAGTGTCATCTTATCGGCCAGGATGGCCAGAACAGATTTCTATACGTGTGCCGGGGTAAAGGGAGCGCACGGGGTGAGAAAGGGTTCTGGCATTGGCGTCAGAACCCTTTTTTGTTGCTTCGTCAGAACAGGGTCAGCACCAGCCCGATGATCGCACAGCCAAAGGTCGCATAGCCGCTGTCAATCAGGGTCAGCCGGAAGGGACGCCCCGGATAGGCATTGTTGATCATGATCCACGGGCTGATGAAGAACAGCCCGACACCAAGACCGGAGACCAGCCCCTCCATCGGCGCGTCGATACCGGACAGCGCGAAGACGTGCCGCATCATGCCCGCCACCAGCAGCATCGCGACTCCGGAGAGGACGAAGGGCAGGGCAGAACCGTCGCCTTCCGGCTTGCCATCGGGACCCACCTTGATCCCCACGGCGGCCATCCAGGGTTTCGACAGCATCATGTACCAGACCGCGCCAAAGCCGAAGCCGGCCGCAGCCGCGATTATCACAGCGAGATATCCCATTCCGATCTCCTTTTCACCTTGCGATAGGTTCAGCGCCTGCCGGGTTCAGGGCTGTGTCTGGCCAAGAGCGCAGATGAGGTGCCATTGATCCTCTGTCACCGGCTGAACGGACAGGCGCGAATTCTTGACCAATACCATATCGGCCAACCGTTCGTCCGCCTTGATCTGATCCAGAGAGATCTTTTTTACAAACGGGCGGACCGCCTTGATATCCACGCATTCCCAACGCGCATCGTCGGTTGTGCTGTCGGGGTGTGCCTGCCGGATCACCTCGACGATGCCGACCACTGATTTTTCCTTCATCGAATGATAGAAAAACCCCAGGTCCCCGACCTTCATCTCGCGCATGAAGTTGCGGGCCTGGTAGTTGCGCACGCCGTCCCATTCTTCCCCCGCAGCCCCTTTGGCCACCTGGTCGTCCCAGCCCCATGTGTTGGGTTCGGATTTGAAAAGCCAATAGCCCATCAGCCGATGACCCGGTTCCAGTGGGTCAGGGTGACATCCGCGAACAATCCGGCCCTGGCGTAGGGGTCATTTGCGGCCCAGTCGCGGGCGGCGGCCATGTCCGGCACGTCCAGTACGATCAGTGATCCGATCATCCCTCCCGCATCGTCAAGCAGCGGGCCCGCCTGGGCGACCACGTCGGTGGATTTCAGATATTCCAGATGAGCGGGACGGTTTTCGGTGCGTATATTCAGCGCGCCTGGTTTGTCCTTTGCCACGAGAACAACAAACATTCTATTCTTCCTTCAAGGGCCGCGCCAACAGGGTTGCCATGGCGCTGGAGACATCTTGCCTGTTCTCGATCAGCGCTGCAACCACGGCTGTGATCGGCAGGTCCAAGCCCGATTTCCGCGCAAGCGCGTGGACCGCGCGGGCGGTTGCGGCCCCTTCCACCGTGACGGTCTGGTCAAAGGGACGCCCTTCGCCGATGGATTGCCCCAGCCGGTAATTGCGGGATTGCGCAGAGGTGCAGGTCAGCACCAGATCGCCAAAGCCGGACAAGCCCGCAAGCGTGTCCGACCGCGCATCGAGGCGCTGCGCCAGACGTTTCATCTCGGCAAAGCCACGGGTGAGCAGCGCGGCGCGGGCGCTTTCACCCAGACCGGCTCCCATGGCGGCACCACAGGCGATGGCGATCACATTCTTCAATGCGCCGCCCAGTTCCGCCCCGATGGTGTCAGATGTACGGTACAGCCGCAGATTGTCCGTTGTCAGAGCCTCTTGCAGGGCCTTTGCCGCTGCGTCGTCGGCGCAGCCGAGGGTCAGCGCCGTCGGCAACCCGCGGGCGATGTCGCTGGCAAAGCTTGGCCCGGTCAGGATCGCCGGAGTCGCCTGCGGCACTTCCTGGGCAATGATGGAAACCGGGCCTAGGCCCGTGCCAATCTCCATCCCCTTGCAGCAGGCCACCAATTGCTTGCCGGTCAAAAGTGCTGCATGTTCGTGCAGCATGTCACGCAGCTTTTGCATCGGTACGGCAATCAGCAGGATCGATGCCTGCGCCGCCTCTTGCAGGTCACCGGTGACTTTCAGGGACGGGGGAAAGCGACAGTCGGGCAGGCGGGTCGCATTCTGCCGGGTGGTCTGCATATCGCCCGGATCGCGCGCCCAGAGGGTCACGGGGCCTTTGTTGCCCAGTGAAATCGCTAGGGCTGTCCCGAAGGCACCCGCGCCCAGAACCGAGATGCTCATGCCTTTGCCCCTTTTTTGCCGCTGCCCAGCATCGGTGCCTGAACCCGGTCCAACGGCCAGCGGGGCCGCGCAGACAGGGTCATGTCGTCGGGCGCGCAGGTCCCTGCCTGTTCGGCTGCCGCAAATGCGATCATTGCAGCATTATCGGTACAAAGCGCCAGTGGTGGTGCCACAAAGGTGGCGTTGAAGCGGGCTGAAACAGTCTCTAACATGGCGCGTATTGCCTGATTTGCCGCCACACCCCCGGCGACGCAAAAGCTGCGTTCGCCATCGGCGGTATAGGTTTCCAGCGCACGGCGGCTTTTTTCGGACAGGACATCAACCACAGCAGCCTGAAAGCCTGCTGCCAGATCGGCCTGATCCTGCCGGGTCAGGCCGGATTGCTGCGCCAGCAGGCTGTCGCGTGTCCGCAGCACCGCCGTCTTGAGCCCCGAAAAGGACATGTCGCAACCGGGTCGGTCCAGCAGCGGACGCGGAAAGGCAAAGCGGTGCTTGTCACCTGCCCGCGCGGCTTGCTCTATCGCGGGGCCACCGGGTTGTGGCAGCCCGATCAGGCGGGCGATCTTGTCGAATGCTTCGCCGGGTGCGTCATCTATCGTCCCGCCAAGGCGGTTGAACTGATCCGGGCCGGAGACCAGCAGGAACTGGCAATGCCCGCCAGAGACCAGCAGCATGAGATAGGGATAGGCGACGCCATCGGTCAGCCGGGGGGTCAGGGCATGGCCCGCCAGATGGTTCACACCGTAAAGCGGCTTGCCCGTCGCTGCCGCCAGCCCCTTGGCGCACATCACGCCGGACACCACCCCGCCGATCAACCCCGGACCTGCCGTGACGGCAATGCCGTCGACCTGCGAAAGTGTCATATTCGCCCGCGTTAGAGCCAGTTCAACGCAGATATCCAGCTTTTCAGCATGGGCACGCGCCGCGATTTCCGGGACAACCCCGCCATAGGCGGCATGCAGTTCTGCCTGCCCCAGAACGACCGATGACAGGACCTGCGCACCGTCATCGCCGACCCGCACGATTGCGGCGGCGGTGTCGTCGCAACTGCTTTCCAATCCGAGGATCGTCTGTGATGGCTGCATGGGCTTTCCGTTGCAGGGCTGTTTCAGGGCAGGTAACACTGGTTCAATCCTCAAACAATGGCCGGACAAGATCATGACCAAGCCGATCCTGTTATTGACCCGACCAAAGGAAAGCTCCTCTTGTTTTTACCATAGCCTGAGACCGGAGATTGCCGCAAAGGCCCGGCTGATTGTATCGCCCTTGCTTGAGATCGTCGGAACCGGCGCAAATCCGGACCTGTCCGGGATCTGGGGCGTGATTTTCACCTCTGCCCATGCTGTTGGTTTTGCGCCTTTGGGGCAGGGCAGACCAGCCTTCTGTGTGGGTGAGCGGACGCAGGCCGCCGCAGAGAAGCGGGATTGGAAGGTCAAACAGGTCAGCGCAACTGCCAAGGATCTGCTGGCGGAAATGGATATGGCCCTGCTCGAAGGACCACTGATGCATGTCTCCGGGCGGCACCAGCGGATGGACGTCGCGTCGGCATTGCGGGCCCGTGGGATCGCGGCAACTTCTGCGACGGTCTATGACCAGAAGCTGTTGCAATTGAATGATGAGGCGCAGTTGGCATTGGCCGGAAAGTCACCCGTGATCGCCCCCTTGTTTTCTCCGCGCAGCGCATCACATTTTGTCGAGCAAGCGGGTGATCTGTCACGGGTGCATGCGGTTGTGATCAGTGCGGCGGTGGCCGGGGTTCTGTCGGCGGGCTCATGCGCATCCATCGGGATCGCGCGGCAACCAACTGGCCTGGAAATGCGGCGCAGCGTGGAAAAGCTGTTGTCTGGTGGCTGCTTGGCTTGAAGCTGGTCGCGATTGCCGGATAAGGTTGGCAGGTCTAGCTGGTCGGTATGATCAGAATCGGAAAGGTGGGGCAGAGTGGCGAGCGGTAAAAAGACAGGCACAACGGGCAGTCCGGCGACTGGGGCGTCCAAAGACGGGGCTGCCAAGCCCGCCACAGCCAAAAAGACCACGTCGAAGACTTCTGCAAAGAAGCCTGTGATTGCCGAAACATCCGGCGCCTCCGACAAGACAAGCGATACCCCGACATCCAGCGCCAGTGCGGCGGCAAAGAAGAGCGCCACAGCAAAACAGGCCGCGAAAGTAGAGGCGCCGGCGGAAAAGAGCCCGGCACAGGCTGCGACAAACAGCCCAGCTGCGACGGTTCAAGAAACCGCGGCCCCGAAACCCTCGTCATCAGCTACCGGGGCAAAAACGGCCGAGACCGACAAGGACGCTGCGCCGAAAGACAACAGGTCGGCGTTCCAGCCGACCCGCGATGTGATTTCGACAACCACGGGTGCCGGGACAACGCCGCCACCCTCCCCTCCGCCCGCGACAAAGCGGTCTGGCAGCGTTTTCTGGCCGTTTGTACTGGGTGGGGTGGTTGCGGCTGCCCTTGGGTTTGCCGCATCCGAGGCGAACCTTCTTGGCTTCCGCAGTCAAGGTGGCGATATCCAGACCGCGCTTGATAAGCAATCTGCCGAGATTGCGGCCCTGAAGGATGCGGTGCCGCCCCAGGTTGACTTGAGCGGCCTGGAACAGGAAATGGCAGGGTTGTCGGAAACTGTGCAAGCCTTCGAGAACCGGATTGCGACGCTTGAGGAACGCCCGGTTGCATCATCCGGCGACGGCAGCGGCGGTGATACTTCGGCATATGCCGCCGAGCTTGAGCAGATGCAGGCCGCCCTGGAAAAACAACGGTCCGAGATCGAAGGATTGCTCAAGAATGCGCAGAGCATCGAGGAAGCGACAGCCGCATCCGCCCGCGCAGCTGCAATTCAGGCAGGCGTCAGCAAGGTGACGGCCGCGATCAGCACGGGCTCAGCGTATGAGGGTGCCGTCGACGCGCTCAAGGAGGCGGGCGTGAATGACCTGCCGCAACCGCTGGTCGATGGGGCCGCTGACGGGGTTGTCACGCTGAGCAACCTACAAAGCCGGTTTCCCGATGCGGCACGGAGCGCCTTGGCAGCGGCGCGTGCCGCCGGGATTGATGCGCAAGATACCGGCGGTGTGACCGGCTTCCTGCGCCGACAGCTTGGCGCACGGTCGGTGGAACCGCGTGAAGGGTCAGATCCCGATGCGGTCCTGTCCCGCGCAGAGGCTGCGGTGCGGGATGGCCGCTTGTCTGTCGCGCTGAATGAAATTGACACCCTGCCCGAGGATGCCCAGTCTGCCATGTCTGACTGGATCTCCGACGCGCGCGGACGCGCCGCAGCCGAAGCTGCGGTTGATGACCTGTCACAAAGCCTGACGGCAAACTAAGGATACCCTGATTATGCTGTGGTCGTTGATTAAGATCGTCTTGTTCGTTGCCGTCGTGGGTGCCCTGGCCTGGGGCGCGGGGTTTCTGCTGGAAAGCCAGGGTGGCGTGCAGGTGACCCTGCTGGGCACTGAATACAGTTTCGGACCCCTGCAATCGGTCATTGCGGTGATTGTTCTGTTGTTTGCGGTTTGGCTGCTGCTCAAGATCCTGACCCTGCTGCTGGCCGTCTGGCATTTCCTGAATGGCGATGAAACTGCGTTGACCCGCTACTTCGACCGGAATCGCGAACGCAAGGGGTTCGAGGCGCTGTCCGAAGGGCTGATGGCGCTGGCCAGTGGTGAGGGAAAGGTGGCGATGTCGAAGGCTGCGAAGGCTGACAAATACCTGAACCGCCCGGCGCTGACAAATCTTCTGACCGCACAGGCTGCGGAAATGGCAGGCGACCGCCACAAGGCCGAGGAAACCTATCGCAAGCTGGTGGCCGACGAGGCGACCCGATTTGTCGGGGTGCGCGGGATCATGAAGCAAAAGCTGGCAGAGGGTGATACAGAAACGGCCCTGCAACTGGCCGAAAAGGCATTTGCGCTGAAACCGAAACATGAAGAAACCGGTGATGTGCTGCTGCGGCTGCAGGCCGAGAAGGAAGACTGGGCCGGTGCCCGCAAGACCCTGAGCACAAAGCTGAAGAACGGGCAACTGCCGCGGGATGTGCACAAGCGCCGCGATGCCGTTCTGGCATTGTCAGAGGCGCGAGACGTCTTTGCAGAGGGCAATGATATCGAGGCGCGGGAAGAGGCGATCGAGGCCAACCGCCTGTCGCCCGACCTGATCCCGGCAGCCGTCATGGCGGCGCAGGGGTATATTGGACAGAAGAAACCGCGCTATGCCGCGCGGGTTCTGACAAAGGCCTGGAGCGTTCATCCGCACCCCGACCTTGCCGCAGCCTATGCCGCCATTGAACCGGACGAAAAGCCGGCGGCACGGATCAAGAGGTTCGGCGCGCTGACCAAGTCGCAGCCGGATCATCCGGAAACCCGGATGCTGCAATCCGAATTACACATTGCGAACGAAGATTTTCCTGCAGCGCGCCGCGCGCTGGGCAAGCTGGTCGAAGAAGACCCGACAGCACGATCCGTCACGCTGATGGCAGCGATCGAACGGGGCGAGGGGGCATCTGATACAATTGTCAAAGGATGGCTGGCGCGGGCGCTGACGGTCTCACGGGGGCCACAATGGATTTGCGACAATTGCCAGCACATCCATGCCAACTGGAAACCCATCTGTGAGAATTGCAAAAGTTTTGACACGCTTGCGTGGAAGACACCGCCCATGTCCGAGGTCGCGATGCCGGGAGGAGTCCAGATGTTGCCGCTGATCGTCGGCGCATCGGAAGATCAGGCTGCGGGTGACGACACCGGAAAAATCGCGACCCGCAGCGACATCGAGGATGTCGACCTGATTGTCGAAGACGGGGAACCGCGTGCGGAAGACGACAAGCAGGTATCGCTCTGAAGACAGGGTGTCGCCCGGCTGCGGCAACTGGCGCAATCACATATGATGCGGCGCCGCTGTTTGGGGCGCTGACGGTGCAGGATTAATGGGTCCAGAGCCTAATTGAAATCGCAATATTCAATTATTGGTTGCACTCTTTCCCAGTATTTCGGGAAATCGAGGATAATTTTCTCTAGAAATTCGTCAATGGAAACAATACCAATGAGTTATACATAATGTGAGGATAAGATTTCATGCTGAATATCCAGTTTTTCCAACCAATAAATGATCTTTTCGAGATGGCCTTCTACGATCCGATCGACGACGAATTTGATGTTGACCTTCAAAACTGGTCTTCAACTGAAATCAACGTGGTGAACCCGATTACCGGGTGGACAACCACGATCATGGGAAGCGGTTTCTCCAACCCCGAAGTAACGTTGACCGGCGTCATCAACAGCCTCGAAATCCGTGATCAGAACGGTAACCCGGTGGCGTCCTTCAGCAATGCCAACTGGGCTCTTTCCGCGTTCATCAACGCGATGGACGAAATGCTGATCAATGACAACGAGGTGCCGTTCAACAACCTGCTGAACCTTCAGCCCATCAATGTGGACGCCAGTGATTCCAACGGTCCGATCGAAGGTTACCTCGATGGCGTGAACGTGCCTGTTACGGCAACGGGATCGGATTTCAACGACACGCTTGAAGGCGGCAATGGCAACGACACCCTGCTGGGCGGCGACGGAAGTGACGAGATTCGCGGTGGGAATGGCAACGATTCGATCAACCCCGGCGACAACACCGATTTCGACTATATCTTTACTGGAGCAGGCAACGACACCGTTAACTTCGGCGATGCCCAGACCGGGTTTTTCGAACTTGACCACCGCGACCTGAACGCCGGGATCACCGCAACCATCAATGGCAATGCCAATACCGGGACAATCAACAAGGGCGCGAACGGCACAACAACCATTCTGGATGTTGCAGACGCGATGAACGCCGATGGTTTCATGGTCACCGGGTCCGATCACAACGACACTTTCAATGTCACTGTGACAAATGGCGGATGGATGTCGCTGCGCGGTCTCGACGGCGTCGACAACTATGTGATCAACCCGAGTTCCGGCAATGTCCGCATCGATTTCCGCTCCGGCACAGTTCAAAATGGCGTTAATGTGAACCTTGCGACAGGGGTCATCGCCAACGAT
Organism: Sulfitobacter sp. EhC04; assembly: GCF_001650875.1. Lineage (GTDB taxonomy): Bacteria > Pseudomonadota > Alphaproteobacteria > Rhodobacterales > Rhodobacteraceae > Sulfitobacter. The sequence goes on along the minus strand of NZ_LXYI01000089.1, from coordinate 1,901 downwards.
GGCTTTGGCAACGCGGAAACGATTTCCGGGAACGGTTCTGTTTGGGAAATCCGCGGCACCCAGTTCAATGACACCATGACCGGCAGCAACAACAACGAGAGCTTTATCGGGCTTGCCGGCAATGACAACATCAATGGCGGTGGCGGATTTGACCGGCTTCGGTTCGACAGCGGTGCAAATGTCACCAATCTGTTTGTCGACATGCAAAATGGCACAGCCAGCGGTTTCGCGAACGGGATTGGCTTGAACACGACCTTCTCCGGGATCGAACATATCCGCGCGTCGCGCAATGCCGACAACATCATCGGCGCAGATGGCGGTGTCCGGATTGAAGGCCGCGAAGGCAATGACACGCTGATCGGTGGCAATGGGGACGACACCCTTGACGGGGGCAGCGGCAACGATTCGATCGAGACCGGCACCAATGATGGCGGCTATGACCAAGTACTCGCAGGCAGCGGCAATGATACCGTAAACCTTGGCAATGCCGATGTGGGATTTGTCGGGATCGAGCATTACGATCTGAATGCCGGTGTGACCGTGAACGTGAACGGGAATGCCGATATCGCCAACGTGAACAAGGGTGCGAATGGGACCACGACGATAGTCGGCGTGGCCAATGCCATGTTGAACGAGGGCCTCCTGTTCTTTGGCAGCCAGCACAATGACACCTTCAACGTGTCTGCTGTTGACGACGGTTTCCTGGCCATCAATGGCTATCGTGGCGCGGATAACTACGTCATTCACGCGAGCGCCGGTTTTGTCAGGCTCGACTTTCTGGTCTTCGGCTCCGACACGCCAATGAGCGGCATCAATGTGAACCTTGGCACTGGTACGGTGTTCAACGACGGGTACGGCAACGCCGAAACAATTTCCGGCCCTGGCCAGGTGAACGAACTGCGCGGCACCTTGATGGCCGACAACATGGTCGGCAGCAACAACAATGAAAGCTTCTCCGGCATTGGCGGCAACGACATGATTGCCGGGGGCGGTGGTTTCGACAGGCTGCGCTTTGACCAAGGCAGCCATCCGGTGCTGGGGCTTCGGGTGAACATGGAAACCGGTATCGCAACCGGCACCACCGATGGCACGGCATTCAACATGTCGTTCTCTGGCATCGAATGGCTGCGCGGCAGTCGGAACAACGACTTCATCCTGGGATCTTCTGACGGCGACTACGTCGAGGGGCGTGACGGCAACGACACCATCGCGGGTGGTTCGGGCAATGATACATTGAACGGGGAAGCCGGGAGTGATGTCATTCGTGCCGGGGTCGGCAACGATCTGGCAGATGGTGGCGACGATAACGATAGGCTTTTCGGTGAGGCCGGCTTTGACACCATGCATGGTGGTGAGGGCAATGACACGATTGATGGCGGCACCGGTGCCGATTCACTGTTCGGCGGTGTGGGCAACGACCTGCTCATCGGGTCCGACGGCTTTGACCAGCTTTTCGGTGAAGAAGGCAACGATACGCTCCAGGGCGGCAACACCAATGACTACATGTTTGGCGGTGCCGGAAATGACCTGCTCCTTGGCGGGTTGAACATCGGGACATCCACCGAACTGCTGGACGGCGGCGCGGGCAACGATACGCTGCGGGGCGAGGGCGGATATGACCTGCTGCGCGGCGGCGACGGCGATGATGTGCTGGATGGCGGCAACCAGGCGGACAACCTGTATGGCGATGCCGGGAACGACACCCTGTTCGGGGGCGCCGGGCTTGACCGTCTGTTTGGCGGCACCGGGGATGATGTGCTGAACGGCGGCGACGGGCCGGACGGTCACTTTGGCCAGGAGGGCAACGACACCATCAATGGCGGCGATGGCAACGACCGGTTCTTTGGCGGCAGGGGTAACGATCTGATCCTGTCCGGCAACGGCAACGACACGATCTATGC
>NZ_LXYI01000088.1 GCF_001650875.1 Sulfitobacter sp. EhC04 | reverse complement strand
CCCCCCCTCTGCCCCTGACCGCCCCCTGCGCGATGCTGCTCAGCCTGACAGGCGCTGCCGATCCTCAAGCCCGATCTGCCCTGCCAGATGCTGGCGCAGCGCCTCTTTGCCGGTCGCCCGGAGATCATCGTTGAAATCCCCGAGTTGTGGCTCGAGCACATGGCACCCAATCCCGACATCTGTGGCTTTGGCGCTCAACCTCTCTGCCGCGCGTTGCCCGGCCGGATCGCGGTCGATCGCGATGTAGAGGCGCTGCAATCCCTCTGGCAGCAGGACGGCCCCGAGGTGACCCGACGAGAGCGCCGCCCAGACGGGAAGGCCGGGGGCCGCCTCGGACAGGGACAGCATGGTCTCGATGCCCTCGCCGACCACGAGGATGTTTTGCTGCGGGGTCAGCCTGACGGCATTGCCCAGGAGGTGACCCATGGCACGTCGCTGCGTTTTGACCTCCGCCTTGCCCTGTCCGTCGTGCGCAAGCCAGGTGCGATGCACACCCTGCAAGGCCCCTGCCCCATCGGTGACCGCAGCTATCAGCGCCGGTCTGGGGATGCTCCGGGTCTGGCCCTCATCCCGATGCCAGCACTTCGGGTGGAAGCGCAGCGCGCTCATCGTGCCGCCTTGGGTGATGCCTCGGGAGCGGAGGTAGGTATCAGCAAGCGTGCCTGCGACTGGCATAGAGGCTGCAAAGAGCCGCGCCGCCGCGGCTCGTGTGCCACCGGGGGCTTTGGCCTTCTTCGGCACTGGCGTATTCGGGAGGACCGGCTGGGGGCGGCCCAAATGCGCTCGGGCCTCAGTGAGAAGATCGGGAAAGCGGGAAATCCCCGTTCGCTCACGGATGATGTCGAGAAGATCACCATGCAATCCGACAGCAGCGTCCTGCCATTTGCCACGGGCTCCCGGTCCTGATGTGGGTCCAGTCAGCCGCACGAAGAGCGACCGGCCGGGATTGTTCTGCAAATCGCCGACGATCCAGTAGGACCCTTCCCGCCGTCCGGCGGGAAGGTAGGCGCGACACACGCTCTCTGCGTTCTCCGCCAGAGCGCGGATCACATCTTCAGTCTCGGAATACATGGCTCAGCACCCTCCACGCGCATGTAGTCCTGTCACGGGACAACGTGCAAGCAGACGATCAAGCACTGCGATGCCGCTGGAGTCTGCTGGGCAGAAGAGCCGCAGCTTCCAGGCGATGATCTCCGAGAAGAACCCATCTGCCTTGAGCCGGTCCTTGGCGGCACCCAAAAAGCCCGACAGTTCTATCCGGTTCACCCCCATGACGCGGGACCTGTGCAACTCCATCCCCTCGGCCAAGCGCACGACCGTCTTGCCCTCCAGAACAAGGGCATGGACCTGCGCCGCCGTGAGCTTCGGCGCATCGGCGGCCAGCGTGGTCGCGACCCAAGACGGCGAGACGCGGCGACCGATGATGCGCTGCCCATCGTCGGTTTGTAGCCGGTAGACGCGGGTCTCGTCCTGCGGCAGTTGCTTCCAGATCGGCAGCAGCAGCCCCGCCACGATGTGCAGCGTGGTTTCCGTGAATTCCGGCACCTCGGCCAGTTCCGCGGTCCAGGCGGCGGCGAAGACTGCGCGGTCGGCTTCGAGCCAGTGGGTGTCCTCCATCATCCGGGCCGGAACCGTGCTGGCCTCCGTTGGCCGGATCAGCCTCAGCCGCGGTTCGATGGTGCCGTCGTCCAGCATCAAGCTGGTCGCGGGCACCTGCACGGCAGCCCTGTTTGAGCGGCTGTTAACTAGCAAACGCGCCTTCGGATCGTCCAGCCAGTCGAGCGCATCAGCGAGCGCGGTCGGCGTGTTGCGCTGCTTTTGCGCGATGGTCAGGAGCTGGGTTTCTGCGCCGGAGCCGGGATGGGTGTAGATCACCCGTGCGTCCGTCACCTGAAAGCTCTCGGCGCGCAGCGTCTCGAGCCCGAGGTCGTAGACCCCGGCAGCGATAGCGCCCTCGATTCGCTGGTCGAGGAGTTCCTCGAAGACCGAGAACAGCACGGCCTGCATGTCGATCGTCAGCGCCAGCAGGCGATTGAGGAAAGTCGTGATCGGGGGCAGATCGTCTTTGAGGCCGTTGTCATCGGTCAGGCTGAGACCGGTGGCATCCTCGAATTCCCCAAGCGAGCAGCCCGCAACATCGCCGCGATAGATGCGGCGGTAAAGCTGGCGCAAGGCATCGCGGGCATAGGGAGACTCCAGATTGTCCTCGGGCCGGAACAGCCCCTGCCCGCCGGTTTGACGCTGGCCGCGCGTGATCGCCCCGAGCGTGTCGAGGCGACGCGCGATGGTGCTGAGGAAGCGTTTCTCTGCTTTCACATCGGTAGCAACGGGCCGGAACAGCGGTGGTTGCGCCTGGTTGGTGCGGTTGGTGCGGCCCAGTCCCTGAATGGCCGCATCGGCCTTCCAGCCCGGTTCCAGGAGGTAGTGGACCCGCAGGCGCTGGTTCTTCGCCCCGAGATCGGCGTGATAGCTGCGCCCCGTGCCGCCGGCATCCGAGAAGATCAGGATGCGCTTCTGGTCATCCATGAAGGCGGCGGTTTCCGCGAGGTTGGCAGACCCCGCCCGGCTTTCGACGACGAGCCGCGCCAAATGACCCTCGCCCTTGCGCACGATGCGGCGCGAGCGGCCCGTCACTTCCGCCACCAGATCGGTGCCGAAGCGCTGGACGATCTGGTCCAGCGCGCCGGGCACAGGCGGCAGGCTTGCCAGATGCTCGATCAGCGCATCGCGGCGGCGCACCGCCTCGCGGCATTCCACCGGCTGGCTATCGCGCGTGACCGGGCGCGAGGACAGATTGCCCTCGCTGTCAGTGAAGGGCTCGTAGAGCTGCACCGGAAAGGAATGGGCGAGGTAGTCAAGGCAGGCCTCTCTTGGCGTAATGTCAACGCGCACATCGTTCCATTCATCCGTGGGGATGTCCGACAGGCGGCGCTCCATCAGCGCCTCACCGGTTGAGACGATCTGGATGACGGCAGCATGGCCTGCTGCCAGATCAGCCTCGATGCTGGAAATGAGGCTGGGGGTCTTCATGGAGGTCAGGAGATGACCGAAGAAGCGCTGCTTGGCGGACTCGAAGGCCGAGCGTGCCGCGGATTTGGCCTGACGGTTTAGCGTGCCGCCGGATTCGCCAGTAATGTTGGCCGCTTCCAGCGCCGCGGACAGGTTCCGATGTATGACTCCGAAGGCGAGCGCATATGCATCATAGATGCCGCGCTGCTCCGGCGTCAGCGCATGTTCCAGCATCTCGTATTCGACGCCGTCATAGGACAGCGAGCGCGCCGTGTAGAGGCCAAGCGACCGCAGATCGCGGGCCAGGACCTCCATCGCGGCAACGCCGCCAGCTTCGATAGCTTGCACAAATTCCGCCCGCGTCGAAAACGGAAAGTCTTCCCCGCCCCACAGACCGAGGCGCTGCGCATAGGCAAGGTTGTGCACCGAGGTTGCCCCCGTGGCCGAAACATAGACCACGCGGGCATTCGGCAGCTTGTGCTGCAGCCGCAGACCCGCCCTGCCCTGCTGCGAGGCCGTAACATCGCCGCGCTCGCCCTTGCTTCCTGCGGCGTTGGCCATGGCATGGCTTTCATCGAACAGGATCACCCCGTCGAAATCAGCCCCGAGCCAGTCGACGATCTGGTCAACGCGGGACTTTTTTGCAGCCCGCTCCTCGGAGCGCAGCGTGGCATAGGTTGTGAACAGAATGCCCTCGGAGAGCGGGATGTCGCGGCCTTGTGCAAAACGCGACAGCGGCGTGACCAGCAAGCGTTCCTGGCCAAGGGCAGACCAGTCGCGCTGAGCGTCCTCGAGAAGCTTGTCACTCTTCGAGATCCAGAGCGCCTTGCGCCGACCCTGAGCCCAGTTGTCGAGCACAATCCCGGCCGACTGGCGGCCCTTGCCCGCCCCGGTGCCGTCGCCAAGGAAGAAGCCGCGGCGGAAACGGACGGCGTCAGCGCCATCGTCCGGCGCGGCCGAGACCATGTCGCCGGTCTCATCGACGGTCCAAGACCCCGCGAGATAAGCGCCATGCGCCTCGCCCGCGTAGATCACAGTCTCAAGCTGCGCGTCGGACAGAAGGCCATCGCGCAGAATGGCGGCTGGAAGCTTGGGCCGGTAGCTGGGTTTTGGGGGCGCGACCGAAGCCAAGGCCGCAGATTGCACAAGCTTGGTCGGGTGCGGTTCCGCTCCGGGAATGTCGATCGCCTGCAGACGGAAGGTCTCATAAATAGCATCCGACAGGCGCGCGCTGGCCCCGTCCTCGGTTGCATCGCGCAGGGTATAGGCGAGGTCTGCGGCCTCGATCTGCACCGCGGTGTTGGTGGGGGCTGTTGCAGGCGTGGCGCGCGACGAGCTGATGCCTGTGCGCGTGGTGCGGGCAGGATTTCCCGGGAAGGGGGAAGTGGGGCCCTGCCCGGCTGGTGCGACCTGCGCCAGTTCGAGGCGCGGGGGGACATGGGTAGTGATCAGCGACAGCAGGCTGGCGACATCAGGCGATATCGGGCGCGCCAGATCGGCTGTGATGCCGCCCGCCTCGCCACCGCGGCATTTGTCGAAGACCGAAATCCGCGTCTCAAAGCTGGTGCCGTGCTTGGCGAAGGCGGCACCGGACACCGCACCCGTAAAGACCAGATGCGCGGTCTCGGTCAGGCGCCCGAAGGTCTCAGCCCAGGCGGGCGCATCGGGCGCGAAGCCCGCACCGGTGATGGCGACCAACCGTCCGCCGGGGGCCAGACGCGCGAGCGCCGAGCGCAGATGCCGGGCTGTCGCCTCAGTGCTGCGGGCGTCGACATTCGCCACCGCCGAGAATGGCGGGTTCATCAGGATGGCGCTCGGGCGCAGATCCGCGTCGAGATGATCGTCGATCTGTGCAGCGTCGAAGCAAGTGACAGGCCGACCCGGAAACAGTCGACGCAGGAGATCAGCGCGGGTGTCGGCCAGCTCGTTCAGCGCGAGGCTGCCGCCCGCGATTTCTACGAGGACCGCCAGAAGGCCTGTTCCGGCCGATGGCTCCAGCACCAGATCGCGCGCGGTGATCTGTGCTGCAGCCAGTGCCGCCAGCCCCATGGGCAGCGGCGTCGAGAACTCCGATGACCATTCGTCAAG
>NZ_LXYI01000087.1 GCF_001650875.1 Sulfitobacter sp. EhC04 | reverse complement strand
ACCCACCAAGCTTCCTTGCTTGCAAGGGAGCGTTGCCATGGTAGCGCCTTCGCGCAGCGAAGGTTACGAAAATGGCTAGAGGTGCTTCTCGGGACATTGCCTTTGGCAATACCCAGCCAGCACGACGTCGATTTTGCGGCGCAAAATCAACTGGGGCCTTAGCTCAGCTGGGAGAGCGCCTGATTTGCATTCAGGAGGTCAGGAGTTCGATCCTCCTAGGCTCCACCATTACTTCTTGTTCTCAGGTGGCCATCGTGGCTAGAAGGGGGGCATGAAGATATGTGCGATCACAATGGTTTACCGAGATTACTGGGCGTTATCACAATGGTACGCACATTATTCACGGCATCTTGGTTCGGATAACTTGTTCATTGTGGCTCACGGATCTGACCCAAAGATCGCTGCACTTTGCCCTCGGGCGAATGTGATAACGGTTCCACGGACGGACCTGACCGGTTTCGACAGGATGCGGGGGCAATTGCTCAACAGCATCCAGGACGGATTGGGTGTCATATATGATTGGGTGATCAGGACAGACGCGGATGAGCTGATCTGCATTGATCCAGCGCATTACGCATCTTTCGCCGGTTTGTTCAGGTCGCATCGTCGATCCAACGCATTGTTTGCCCTCGGGTTGAACGTTGTTGAAGGTGTCGAGGATGACATGATGAAGGCAACAGATGCTGCGCTGACAAAGCGCAGCAATGCGGTTTTCTCGGGTCACTACAGCAAGGCCTGGGCAGTGAAGCGTGGCACTCATCTGGTTCGACATGGCATTAACCTGACAGGGGATGCAGTGATGGTGATGCCGGAAGGTGTCTACCTTGCGCATCTAAAGTATGCCAGCATCGACGCCCTTACCGAAGCCAACGCGCATCGGTCAGAGATCGCTGCGGGGAAAGAGGATGGTTTGCCAGGGAAAGCATGGTTGCACGCAGACAAGGACGCCATGAAGTTCTTTGACATGTTTCAAAAAGCCCCGGCGATTGACTGGATGGCAGCTAAGGCGGAAGCCTATGATGCAATTGCAGGCGATCCTGTCCTTGAAACTTCGCAAAAGGTGCTCAGGGCCAGATCGGTTACATTCGATAGCCGGACGGTACTGCCAGAGTGGTTCAAATACTGCTGATTAGATCAGCAAGCGCGCTATGGCGCGTTTGCTCGTCCAATCGGACGGCTCGTGACATCCATTGGATGCGCGTGATTGACATCGTAAAGAGAGATACAATAACAACACTGTTTG
>NZ_LXYI01000086.1 GCF_001650875.1 Sulfitobacter sp. EhC04 | reverse complement strand
TGAGAACGTCAGTGCAAAAGTGAGCCACGGAAGTGGCGGGATAGTCTTGCTGCGGGCAGAGTAAAACTTTGCCACTTTGGCCCTTTCTGTTTTCAGGGAGGGCGGGGGTATTTTCAGCGTGGAACTTTACAGGAAGGTGCGCCTCGCGCGTCGTGGGGGCATGAGTGAACGTGCGGCAGCGAGCCATTTCGGGATATCGCGTGCGAGCGTGAAGAAGATGATGATGTTCTCGGTCCCGCCCGGCTACCAGCGCACGGCGGATATCAAGCGGCCCAAGCTCGATGGTTTCACGGGCTTCATTGATCAATGGCTGCAAGACGATCTGAAGCGTCCCCGCAAACAGCGCCACACCGCCAAGCGCATCTTTGAACGGCTGCGCGACGAGCACCAGTTTCAAGGCGGTTACACGACGGTAAAGAACTATGTCCGCGAACATGGGCGGCGCAGTCGGGAGATGTTTGTGCCGTTGGCACACGCCCCTGGCAACGCCCAGGCGGATTTCGGCGAAGCTATGGTTGTGATCGGCGGGGTGGAGCAAAAGGCGCATTTCTTTGCGCTGGATCTACCATTCAGTGATGCCTGCTTTGTGCGGGCCTATCCAGCAGCAGTCTCCGAGGCCTGGGTCGATGGCCATGTCCACGCCTTTGCCTTCTTTGGCCGTGTCCCGCTGTCGGTTCTCTACGACAACGACCGATGCCTTGTTGCGAAGATCCTGCCGGACGGATCGCGCAAGCGGACCAAACTGTTTAGCGGGCTGCTGTCACATTACTTCATCCATGATCGTTATGGCCGTCCCGGCAAGGGCAACGATAAAGGCGCCGTCGAGGGTCTTGTCGGATATGCACGGCGCAACTTCATGGTGCCCATCCCTCAGTTTGCGACATGGGAGGCGTTCAATCTTTGGCTGGAAGATAAATGCCGCAAGCGCCAAGCGGATGTCTTGCGCGGGCATAGCGACAACATCGGGCAACGTCTGGCCCGCGATCTTGATGCAATGATGGACCTGCCAGCGTCTCCATTTGATGCTTGTGACCAGGCCAGCGGCCAGGTGAACGCACAATCCCTGGTGCGCTACAAAACCAATGATTACTCGGTGCCGGTTGCCTATGGCCACCGTGACGTCTGGATCCGGGGCTATGTCGATCAGGTTGTCATCGGCTGTGGTGGTGATGTGATTGCGCGCCACCCCCGGTGCTGGGACCGCGAAGACATGGTCTTTGATCCTGTCCACTATCTGCCGCTGCTGGAGCAAAAGACAGGGGCTCTGGATCAGGCTGCCCCATTGGTGGCATGGGAACTGCCAGAGGAATTTGCGACCCTGCGCCGCCTGATGGAAGCCCGGATGATCAAGGCCGGTCGGCGCGAGTATGTGCAGGTCTTGCGGTTGCTGGAAACGTTCGAGATGGCCGACCTGAATGTCGCCGTCAAAAATGCGCTGCGTATGGGGACGATTGGGTTTGACGCCATCAAGCATCTTGTCTTGTGCCAGGTCGAGAAACGGCCACCCAAACTGGATCTGGATGTCTATCCGTATCTGCCAAAGGCCAATGTTGGCACGACGTCAGCGGCCAGCTACATGTCGCTGATGAAGCGGGGGAAAGCGGCATGACACAAGCGCCGCAAATTCTACTGGACCATCGGCTCAAATCTCTCCGCTTGCCAACGGTGCTGCGGGAATATGGCAAGCTGGCCCGCCAATGCGCCACAGAGGGACATGACCATGTTCAGTTCCTCGCACGTTTGGTCGAATTGGAAATGATCGACCGTGAAAGGCGGATGATCGAACGACGCATCAAGGCGGCCAAGTTCCCGGCCGTCAAAAGCCTGGACAGCTTCGAGTTCAAGGCGATCCCGGCTTTGAACAAGATGCAGGTGCTGGAGCTGGCGCGTTGCGAATGGATTGACCGGCGTGAGAATGTTATCGCACTCGGCCCCTCAGGCACTGGCAAGACTCATGTCGCCTTGGGCCTTGGTCTGTCGGCATGCCAGAAAGGCTTGGCTGTTGGTTTTGTCACCGCCGCAGCGCTGGTCCATGAACTGATGGAAGCGCGTGATGAACGCAGGCTCCTGCGGCTTCAAAAGCAGATGGTGGGTTACAGGCTGCTGATCATCGACGAACTGGGCTTTGTGCCGCTGAGCAAAACCGGGGCTGAGCTGTTGTTCGAGCTGATCTCCCAACGTTACGAGCGCGGCTCCACGCTGATTACTAGCAATCTACCATTCGATGAATGGACTGAGACCTTTGGATCAGAACGCTTGACCGGCGCACTGCTCGACCGCCTGACCCACCACGTCAACATCCTTGAGATGAATGGCGAAAGTTACCGCCTTGGACAAAGCAAGGCGCGGCAGGCCGCCCGCGAAACCTAAACCACAATCAGCACCAATTGGCCCTGACGGGCCAAAGCATCCGGGCAACCTCCAGCTAAATGACAAGCGCGGTTGCCCGGATGCTAGCGCGTGACCGCACACTCATCACGCCACCTTCAAAGTGGCAACATTTTGCGCTGCCCTTTGGTCCAATTTTGCTCTGCCGTTGACATCATGGGGGGCATTCTGCCCGGACTGATGATGGCGGCACTCCTTTCCGCGACCGTGATCATCCAGGTCCTCATGAAACCCGAGATCGCACCGCGCATCACCCAGAGGGTTAGCTTTGCTGAGCGCGTCAGTACAAGTGCCCAAGCCATTCCAACGATCCTGATTGCCGTGATGATCATCGTCTCGCTTTATGTCGGCATTGCGACACCCTCTGAAACCGGGGCCTTCGGTGCCGCGGCGGCGGTTCTGGTTGCCCTTGTCATGGGCCGTTTGCGCGGAGGAGTCATGCAGAAGGCATTACAAAAAACCGTCCGCACCACAGGAATGTTCATGCTCTTGCTGGTCGGCGGTCTTTTCAGTTCCTTCGTCCTGACCCGGCTGGGCGTGCCACAGGACGTATCAAATTACCTGACCGGGCTGGATGTCGAACCATGGGTCATCATCGTGATGATCAACATCCTTCTTTTGATCATGGGGATGTTCCTCGATCCGCTGAGCATTCTGGTTATCGTGGTGCCGATCTTCCTCGAAACCGTGGTGGGCCTTGGATATGATCCGATCTGGTTTGGCGTTATCGTCACCATCCAGATCGAGATTGCGGCGATTACCCCGCCGGTCGGTCTAAACCTCTTCGTGCTGCGCACTGTCGTTCCTGACCTGTCGCTTTCGGATACGGCACGCGGGGCACTCATCTTTGTCTTGCCGATGCTTCTGGGGATCGTGCTGCTGATGATTTTTCCTCAGATTGCGCTCTGGCTCCCAAGTGTAATGTTCTGAGCTTGGGGGGCCGGTCTCACACCTGCAAGCAGCCCGAGGCGTCACCACAAGACGTTCTCTATGCTGTACGCGCGTCGCGGGTATTGTCACATTCATCGGCCATGGGCTGCCGGTGTAGCAATGTCGGCGTAGCTGGTGCTGATGCAAACTCAGAACATCAGTTATAAGCGTCACCGGTTTCCGCCCAAGATCAATTCTTGTGTTGTCTGGCTCCACGCCCGGTTCAACTTGAACCTGCGCGAGGTCGAGGAAATGATGCTGGCATGGGGCGTGGACGTTTCGTACGAGACCAAACGGCTCTGGACCGTCAAGGCCGGGTCCCTGATCGGCCACGTTTTGTGGCGACGGTAGTCACTCCCCGGCGAAGTATGGGATTTAGACGAAGTCGCCGTGAAGATCGCAGGCTAGGCTCTGGACTTCGGTAACGGGGACGTCTCAGTCAAGCGCTTTTCGACATAGGCATCCGACCGCCTAGCCGCGGATTTGATCACAGTTTCTTTTCTATGCCGTTCTGCTATCTTCGCTGCCTTCGTCTGAGATCACCCCGGGTGCATGCTTCGGTCCGTCGTCAGCGCGATTGGCTGCCAACATGATGCTGTTTCAAATGCAATTCCGATGTGCCCATCTCATAGGCGTGCTCGATCTTGATCGGCAACAGTTCGGAGCACAGCATTATCGGAACACCACGTCCCTGCCGAACCTAAAGAGCCTGTCATCAGGCAGGGAACGGGTTGCGATCAGGTCGTCATCGCAGCCTCCATTTGGAATGTCGTGTCGTCGACCGACATGCGAAGACGGATAGTATCGGGCCGAATGTCGCCAACTTCACAGAGGCTATCATGCGTAATCGTAAGCACCCCGAACAGGGCGACCGGAGCTGTCTGAGTGTCATCCGGCTGTCCGACAAGTTTGGTGCTGCCCACCTTGGTGCTGCCTGCCGCCGCGCGCTCGAGATAAACGCCCGCTCTTACTTGCCACTTTGTAAATGCTGGATCAAAAAATCCCCAAAAGTGCTGTCGCAAAAATCCCCATCTTTCGGGTACAGCCATCACCCATCCCAACATCAGTGGCACCGATTATTTCCATTGAAAGGACCACAATGTTTGCGGCTGGTTCTCCAGACCGTCCGAGACACGCGCGTTGCAGGGCGTCAGCTTTTGTTTCCAACCGCGCGGATTGTCGTGGTGTAGTTGAAATCGGCTCCAGCAAGTCCACGCTGGCCCGCGTCCTCGTCGTGCTGGAGGTTCCTGGCGCGACGAAGCTTTTCGGTGAGGGCATGTCGGGGTCTGCCGCCGGTACGGCGCGACATCCAGCTGGTTTTTCAGGAACCCTACCTCTGCGACACTGTGATTAACATGTACGGCGGCAAGGTGGTCGAGCGCGGAGCGACGGCCAATGTGCTTGACGAACCGAAGGACGACTATCCCAAGACGCTCATCTCGTCCGTGCCATGCCTGACGCGGTA
>NZ_LXYI01000085.1 GCF_001650875.1 Sulfitobacter sp. EhC04 | reverse complement strand
TCGCCGACTGGCTGCAGGCCATCCAGCGGCGGAATTTCTACCAGCTCGCTGCCGAGGTCAGCCACCGCGGCCGCTACTACCACGAATACACCATGTCCGTGGACGTCACGCGGGACAGCCCGACCTGGCAGCCGCCGACCGAAGACGCCGAGGAGATCGTGACCGAGGCGCTGCGTGATCTGGCCCGCTGGCTCTACCGCCAGCTTCAGGCTGAATACGACCACCTGACCTCGGACGAGGCCATAGAGGAGGGGATCATCGTCAACGAGTACACCTTCACCGAAGAAGGGCGCCGGTTCGGGTGAGAGCGCAGGCAGTTCATTTGATCTTTACAATCAGGCCATATGATCTATATTCAGCCCAATGGAGGACGCCATGTACGTCGCAGAGAAAATCCGGGAACCCGCACAGATCAACGCCGTCGCGTTGAAGGCTTACGCGCGCGTGGTCGATGCTTGGGGCCTTAACCTGAACGAAGCGGCTGGCCTTGCCGATATGACGGTGAGCACGTGGAAGCGCGCCAAGAAGCCGGACTTTGCGGGAGAACTGACCAAGGATCAACTCCTGCGACTCAGTGCGGTGATCGGCATCTACAAGTCGCTCGAACTCTACTTCTCCGAGCCGCTCGCGCGAAGCTGGTTCACCCGACCGAACACAGGGCCGCTGTTCGGGGGTAGCCGTCCGGTTGATACCGCCATCGACGGGGGCTTGCCGCAAATTCTCGCGGTTCGGACCTATCTTGATGCATTGCGCGGTGGGGCATGAAGCAGACCGAGATTTCTGATCGTGGTCTCGTTCGTCTCCTGCCCGCCACTTACCACAAGCCGCCATCCCTGCGCGGTCTCGTCGATACCGATGACGAGATGGAGATCCTCGCAGAGATCGAGGGCCTGACCAGCGGCCGCCTTCTGGCCGAACGTGGCCGCAATCCCCATCTGGACCCGCGCGAGCTTGCCTGGCAGCGGCGCAGCCGCGATCTGCGCATTTACGGCGACAGTCATGTCAACGCTGCCTTCACCTATACCCGCGCCGGCGGGAACCGCTTCAACACCGAAGATCGTGGCGCCTGGTACTGCGCGTGGGAGGTGATGGTTTCTGTCAGCGAAGTGGCCTGGCACCGCACCCGTGAACTCGGCTTTACCGGCAGCTTCCATGACAGCGCTCGCTATGTGGAATTGTTGGCGGATTTCATCGGGATCTTCGATGATCTGACCGATGAGCCGGAACACCCAGCGCTGCATCCCGATCCGGCTGTCGGATATCCCGAGGGCCAAAGCCTGGCCCAACATCTTCGCCGGGCTGGATCGCGGGGCCTGATCTACCCCTCAGTTCGGGCTCCCGCGCCGGGCGGGAATTGCCTCGTCTGCTTCGAGCCCCACGCCATCCAGAACGTCCGGCCGGGCGCGTCTTGGGATCTTGTTTGGGATGGGACACCGCACTACTCGCTTACTGCCGTCGGCTGACGAGTAATGGCGCATGCGCTTTTTTGGGGGGGGCGAAGACATGAAACCGGCAAACGGCAACAGGCCGGACGTCACGCATTTGAAGCCGTGTGACCATCAGTTGTTCTTTGAGGCTTTGGACTGAGTCCGCCGGTCTTCTGGGCTTCGTATAGACGCGCTGAGGAAGGCGACGTCTCGGCCCCAAGAGACCACTATAGTTTTCTTCGATGAGGTTGCTTTTCCAGCGTTATGGACGCTCCAACATCACCATTTCCAAAGAACTGAGGGGCTAGCCCCAAGTGGAGGAAGATCTGAAGACGCTGGGTCGAGAGACGACTACGACTTGCGGTGGTTGCCGAAGGCCGATGTAGGCATCTCCCGGCGTCCCGCCGGGCCCAGGTCTTGGTCCTTCGGACAGGAGTTTGACCGAGGCTGATGTCCCGAAGGGCTAATCTGCCAACCTATAGGTTGGCAACTACGCTCGGTTTGCCAAGCCACGGTATGGCAGAAGCTCCGGAAGGCCGGAGCCAGCCGGTGCCGTGCTCACTTGTTCCCGTCGATCCACTTCGACATCAGCCCCTTGTCGCGGAAACATTCGTCCGGCACGGCGCGGCGCTTGATCCGGGCGAGGCGTTCTGCAAAGGCGACCTGCCTTGATGTCGGGCGGCTTTCCTGCGCGCCCGGGTTCATCTTGGCTTGTTCGTCGATCCAGGCACTCAGGGATCGCCGATCTTGCTGAACCTCCCACGGCAGAAGCGTCTGGTTGCGCAGGGCCAGCGCGCGGGCATAGGCGATCTGCTTTGGCGTCGCGGGCAGGGCGTAAGTGGTGCTTTCCATCGGGGATCTCCCTTCTTAGCGTCGCTTTCAGCATAGAACATAACGGGAACAAAAGCAAGCCGCCTGCGGAAATCATGGGGTTTGAGAGGAAGAGGAGGGCCGGGGAAGGTCAGGCCTGAGGGTGCCCGAAAGAGGGTGTCCGGGGCTGATCCTGTCCCTCATTCCGGAGTTTCCCGATGACCCATCTCGCCCATTTTGCGACCGAGCGCGCACTTGCGCCTGTTGTCCCCATCCCGTCCCCCGATACGGCCGCTGCGATCTTGAGCGTGGCCAAAGCGCTGCAGACTGATCTGGCGCAAGGTTTCCAGATCGACGCGCTGCGCCTGCGCCTTGAGATGGAGTGCGCCTTTGGCGGCTCTGACGCGACCGGCGCCTGGGACTGGAAGCTGGCCTATGAAGCAGGCGAGGCAGCGCTTGTCCTGTTCCTGCGGAAATTCGGCCGCGCGCTGTTGGCGCGGGCGGGCTCGCCCGCAGCACTGCTGCCGATCCTTGCCAAGGTGTCCGGCCTTTTGCCGACCCACACGCGGCGGTCTGAAGAGATGGAGCGGTTCCAGCAGATGGCATGACCATTCTTGGCGCT
>NZ_LXYI01000084.1 GCF_001650875.1 Sulfitobacter sp. EhC04 | reverse complement strand
TAGACCGAGTTCAATGCAAATCCCCAGAGTTTTTCCACTCCCCAAACCGCCATTGATTTCACGGGGCAATTTCAGGCCGGATTCTGATTAATTAGGGTACAGCGACAATAGGCCGCGTTCAGCTCCAGCGTATGCGCGGAAAACCCCAGCTTCTGACCCAAAAACACCGTACAGAGCTCGGCCACAATCTCTTCGCGGGCATAGGCCGTGTTCCCGAACCGAGCATCGCCATAGCTGCGGTTCAGGCGGTGTCGGGGTTTCGTCCAGTGACCCAGCTCGTGACCCCAGACGGCGTAGAAATTCCGCGGGTTCTCGAAGAGCTCGATCGGGGGCATGTAAATCTTGTCGAGGTTCGGGACGTAACATGCTTCCCGACCAGAGAAGCTGACATTGGCACCGATTGCCTCGAAGAAGCTCTGCATATGCGGGATCGGTGCGCGGGCGGGATGAACTTCCGGTTCGGCCGCAACGGGATGAAAGCGAGGGTCCAACCCCTCGATCTGATCGGCGTTAAAGACGCGGTAGGATTTCAGGAAGGGAATGGTTTTGGGGTCTTCGGTTTCCGCCTCGTCTTCGTGGCCGCCTTCTTCACGGTCCCGTTCGGTGGTGCCGTAATAGACGACGACGGAGGATTTCGAACCCTTGATGACCTTCGCCTCCATGGCATTCGCTTGCCTGAGCGTCATCCAGTAGGGCGAGGTATAGCCGGCCATCATGGTGCGCATGGTCAGCAAGAAGTTGTTGATGCCCTGGTAGGGTTCTCCGTTTTGGCGGAGCGGCACCGAACTGCCGCCGACCGTCCAGGGTTTGCGCCAGGGCAGCACCCCCCGGTCGATGATTTCGATGAGTTCGTTGGTGATCGACGCCGCGGCGTCGAACCTGGGCTTTGACCTGGCCATGTGTGGTCTCCGATGTCTGAAGGAGCGCACGGAAACCGTGCGCGGATCGAAGAACGGTTTTGGTAAGCAGTCTCCCGGTGGGGGAGTAGGATCCCTCCGGAACCCCGCCAGACCCCTTTCCCGCCTTCTCCGGATCCAACAGGACCAAAGGCCAGCTTTCACTTTCTGAGTGTTTCAGGACAAATTCTGAACGAACTCTCCTGGGTCATCTGCGGACAACCTCACATACTTCACCTTTGGGTCTGCCGAGGGTACAAGAGTCAGAAGCTACTCCGCGAGAGCGGTTGAGCTTTTCGATTTTCACAGATGGTAAGGACTCGCGCACCTATCCTGTAACTTTAGGATTTTGTTGGAAGAATTGTGATGGAGTGTTTTCGGATAGACGAAAGCGGCTATACTGGGTTTGACCTGCTGAACGACGACCAGCGTTTTCAGGGCGCATCGGCAATTGCAATTGGCGATGACGACGCCGAGCGGCTGATCAAACTACACTTCCCAAAGCTTCAGGCAACTGAACTGAAGTACCGTGCGCTATCAAGGCGACAATCCAACCACCCACGGTTGCTGGCGCTGATGCGCGATCTCCTTGGTGAATTCAAGTGTGTTACCTACGTCTGCGACAAACGGTTCATGTTGACGCTCATGTTCGTCGACTAGCAACTGTATTTCTCAGGTGACCTGAGGGGACCATTTCTGACGCGCTTTGACGAGTGCGTTAGCGATTGCAACCAGCTTTCGGGCGACGGCAGTGATGATGACTTTGTGCGGTTTTCCAGCGGATCGAAGGCGTTCTGCGAAGGTTTTGAGAACCGGGTTGTGATGGCTGGCGACGAGGGCAGCCTGGAACATGACGTGCCGCAGCAACCGTCGTCCACCTGCAATTGCGCGTTTTCCTCGCATCGCACCGCTGTCATGTGCAATAGGGGCCAGACCGGCCAGAGCTGCTGCCTGTCCTCCCGGCAGTTGGCCCAGTTCGGGCATTTCAGCGATCAGCATGGAACTGGCGACAGGCCCGATCCCCGGAACGGATCGCAGTATTTCAGCTGCCTCATGCAGATCCTCATTGGTGGCGATGGCGGTTTCGATCTGAACCTCCAACGCCGTGATCTGACGATCCAGCAAAGACTTTAGCTCGGCGTCCGTGTCTGCGAATATTTCCGCCGACCCCAGTTTCAGATGCGCCTTGATCTGCGCCAAAAGACGTTTGCGTGTTTCGACGAGTTGCCCGCGTTTCGAAACCAAGGCTCTGAGAAGGCGTAGCTTTTGATGCGGCAGACAGCGCCCGGCATCAGGCCTGAATGCCATGAACCTCGCAATGAGCTCCGCATCGATCCGGTCTGTCTTAGCCCGCGTGCCCTGGCTGGCAGCGAAGGCCTTTATCTGAGCAGGTGGCAATTGTCGTGTCGTAACGTCGGCTGCATCCAAAGCGGCCCACAGCCGCCATTCTTGCCCACCTGTGGCCTCAAAGCATACCAATGCACCTCGCGACATTGCCAAATCGACAACGTCTGAATGCCCTCTGTGCGTATTTGGCAATCGCTGCCGATGGCCGCACGGAAGACAATGAATGTCGAGCCAGTCCCGGCTGACATCTATGCCAATGATCCGTTCCGGTGTTATCGTGTTCATACCCTCTTCCTTCTGCTCCGTGGTCCGATGCGGCCACATTCAACTGTTCGAGACGATGAAGAGAGACGGTGCTGGCTCGCTAGGAAACGTGGTCAAACCCACAAGGCTCAGACGCCATACACCGCCCCGTCAGCAACCTCGGCCAAGGCGGCTGACGGGGGCAACATAGCAAACCGGAGATACAGAAGGGTCAGGACCCATTGATTTCCGTCGGTTGGCATGATTCATCGGTCGAAAATCGAGCGGTGATGTGAGCGACCTTTTCTGGCTGAATGACGATCAAATGGCGCGGCTGGTGCCCTATTTTCCCAAGTCCCATGGCAAGCCACGCGTTGATGATAGGCGCGTTCTGAGTGGAATTATCTTCATTAATCGCAATGGCTTACGGTGGCGTGATGCACCTGCTGTCTATGGTCCGCACAAGACGCTCTACAATCGCTGGAAGCGTTGGAGCGACAAAGGCATCTTTGCGCGTATGATGGTCGGTCTTGCTGCCGATCACGGCGAGAAGAAAACGGTCATGATCGACGCGACCTACCTGAAGGCCCACCGAACAGCGACCAGCATGGGCGTGAAAAAGGGGGGCGTGGACGCCTGATCGGTCGCACAAAGGGCGGAATGAACACCAAGCTGCACGCTATTTGTGATAGCCAAGGACGCCCTCTCAACCTGTTCGTCACCGCCGGTCAGGTCAGCGACTACATCGGGGCACGGGCGTTGCTCAGCAGCCTGCCCGATGTTGACTGGCTGCTCGGGGATCGCGGATATGACGCCGACTGGTTCAGGGAAGCCTTGAAAGACAAGGGGATAAGCCCATGCATCCCGGGTCGGAAGCAACGCAAGAAGCCGGTGAAGTACGACAAGCGCAGATACAAACGGCGCAACCGGATCGAAATCATGTTCGGCAGGCTCAAGGATTGGCGGCGTGTGGCAACCCGATACGACCGTTGCCCCAAGGTCTTCCTCTCAGCAATCGCACTTGCTGCCCTCGTCATCTACTGGCTTTGAAACTCAATGAGTCCTGACCCTAGTAAAAAGGACAGTCGATGCCGGTATCAATTACGCCCATCACCTCGCCGCGCAAGGTGACCTTCACTCGGCCGCCGACCAGCTTGCCATCGCAAGACCCGACCAGCACGTTCGGAGTGATGGCCACAGGGCCGAGCGCGCTTTCGGGTTTCGAGGCCAGAAAAGCGAAGGTGCGTTTGAGTTCAAGTGCCACCAGCCGCCGCAGCGATGTATCCTGCAAGAGGCATGAAAGCCGGATGGGCCGCAGCCTCGAAGTCGATCATGTGCTCGGGCTTCTGTCCGGCGATCGGATCGTTCCAGGTCCTGTATCCGGGCGAGATACCCTGATAGACAATCGGCTTGTCGTAAGCATCGCCGGACAGGCTTGTCCGTCGTCAGATGATTTGGGACACGAGGGCCTGATCGAGAACGGAGGGCCTGGCTTCTACGCTTTCGCAAGGCGTTCCTCCAGAAGCACAGTCTCGACCTAACCTTCTTTCCGCGCTGTCCGGCTGTTCGCCGAGACAAACGCCCGCTTCATTTCAGGAGCGGGCGTTCCTTGTGTGAAGTGTGCCCACCAGCGAACTCAAAACATTTGTAGTGGAAAATTTTCGAATTTGTTAGACGTTCTCACCCTTTCGTCTTAGCGGTGGCGTCTTTCAATGCTGATAGTCCTTGTTCGAGTGCCTTTATATCTGCCGGGGACATCGACGACAGAATGGCATCGGCCCTGGCTTTGACCTTGGGAAAAACCTCCTCGAAGAACGCCCTCCCCTCATCGGTGCAGGCGTAGTCGCGCAATCGCCGATCCTCTGCAGCCTCCTGCCCCTCGATCAGCCCTTTCTTCTCCAGTCTTTGTGCAGCACGGCTGATTTGAATCTTGTCGAGAGACGATCTGAGTGACAGCTCTTTGGACGTTAGACTGGGCACATCAGCCAGCAGGAAAAGCACACGCCATTCCTCCCGCGAGATGCCGTGCTCGCGCCGATAAACATTTTCGAGGTGACGCGACAGACTCGCCGCGGCCACGGCGACCCGATAGGGGAAGAAATTCTCTATGTTCATATCACCCCGTATCCAGAGCTTTCTGTCTCGTTGCATTAGCATAAAAGCCTACTAATCAAGAAGGTATTGATCGGGGTCAAGTCCTCACGGTTTTCTTCACGAACCGAAGACTGGCAGTCCTAGTCCAAGGTTTGGCATCTCCAATCAATCAGCTAGCTCCTGATTCGCATATTCTTGACAAGAAACTGTTGACTTGGTTGCAACTGCAACCGTATATCGTTGCAAGTGCAACGAAAAAGTTTTGGAAGGTAGAAACGTGGCAAAGGCATTCGCGTCGCAAAGCGACATGACTGAAAAGAAAATCAGTTTCACCGAAGTAGGCGAAGGTCTCTATGCCTTTACCGCCGAAGGGGACCCGAACTCCGGCGTGATCATCGGTGACAACAGCGTC
Organism: Sulfitobacter sp. EhC04; assembly: GCF_001650875.1. Lineage (GTDB taxonomy): Bacteria > Pseudomonadota > Alphaproteobacteria > Rhodobacterales > Rhodobacteraceae > Sulfitobacter. Next base: position 2,290 of record NZ_LXYI01000084.1, on the reverse strand, counting down.
ATGATCGTCGAAGCATAGGCCACGCCGCGCCTTGCAAACAAGGTCATCGAATGCGTCCGCAGCGTTACTGACAAGCCCATCTCGCATGAGGTCCTTATCTGATCCGTCCAGACCAACACGTCGCGGCCCGTTGGACAACATATGACGAAACCGCCACGCGCGCCGCTTTGCGCAATGCGACAGGAAAGGCACGATCATGACAGAGTTCAAGACCGAACCCAACATCCCGAACTCGGACGGTTTCTACAACGAGCTGATCGAAGCTCATGAGGGGCTTTCGGACGATGAAAGTGCTGCGCTCAATTCACGCCTTATCCTCGTCCTCGCCAACCAGATCGGAAACCGCGACGTGCTGAGCGCCGCGATTTCTGTCGCTAAAGCGCCCGGCGCTGCCTGACCAACAGTTCGCAAAGGAGATCAGAGATGACTGCTCATGACCTGCCCAAAGGAATGATCCGCGCGACGGATACTACCGGGACCCACCCCGGCTACATGCCCGGCTTTGCCAATGACTTCGAAACCGAAGCCCTGCCTGGCGCCCTGCCCCAAGGCATGAACTCGCCGCAGAAATGCAACTACGGCCTTTATGGCGAGCAGCTTTCGGGCACCGCCTTCACCGCAAACCCACCTGAGCGGACCTGGACCTACCGGATCCGCCCCTCGGTCAAGCATTCGGCGCGCTACACCCGCATTGACGTGCCCTACTGGAAGTCTGCGCCCAACGTCGATCCCGACGTGACCTCGCTCGGCCAGTATCGTTGGGACCCCGTCGAGCACAACGGCGAAGACCTGACATGGATCACCGGCATGCGCACGATGACCACCGCAGGCGACGTGAACACGCAGGTCGGCATGGCCGCTCACGTATATCTGGTCACCAAGTCGATGGTGGACGAGTATTTCTTCTCGGCTGACTCCGAACTGCTCGTTGTGCCTCAGCAGGGCCGCATGCGTTTCTCGACCGAACTGGGGATCATCGATCTCGAGCCCAAGGAAATCGCCATCATTCCGCGTGGCCTCGTCTATCGCGTCGAAGTGCTTGAAGGTCCCTGCCGCGGGTTCGTATGCGAAAACTACGGTCAGAAGTTCGAGCTGCCGGGTCGCGGCCCGATTGGCGCCAACGCGCTCGCCAACCCGCGCGACTTCAAGGCGCCGGTGGCGGCCTTCGAGGATCGCGAAGTTCCTTCGACGCTGACGATCAAATGGTGCGGCCAGTTCCACGAGACCAAGATCGGGCAGAGCCCGCTCGACGTGGTCGCCTGGCACGGCAACTACACGCCTTACAAGTACGACCTGCGCACCTATTGCCCGGTCGGTGCCATCCTCTTTGACCACCCTGATCCCTCGATCTTTACCGTTCTCACCGCGCCATCGGGCCAGCCCGGTACGGCAAATATCGACTTCGTGCTCTTCCGCGAGCGCTGGATGGTAGCCGAGAACACCTTCCGTCCGCCGTGGTATCACAAGAACATCATGTCCGAGCTCATGGGCAACATCTACGGCCAATATGACGCAAAGCCGCAGGGCTTCGTTCCGGGCGGGATGAGCCTGCACAACATGATGCTGCCGCATGGTCCGGACCGGAACGCCTTTGAAGGCGCGTCGAACTCGAACCTCGGGCCGGAGAAACTCGACAACACCATGTCCTTCATGTTCGAGACCCGCTTCCCGCAGCATCTCACGGCTTTTGCAGGTCAAGAGGCTCCGCTTCAGGACGACTACATCGATTGCTGGGATAGCCTCGAGAAGAAATTCGACGGCACCCCGGGGACGAAATGAAGCTCTATACCTACTGGCGCTCCACGACCTCTTACCGGGTCCGGAGCGCCCTGAACCTCAAGGGGATCGACTTCGTGTCGGTCCCCGTAAATCTCGTTGCCGGTGAGCAACAGGCCGAGAACTATGCGCGGATCAATCCTGGTCTGGGTGTCCCGACGCTTGTCACGGATGACGGCACCGTCCTGACCCAGAGCATGGCGATCCTCGACTGGCTCGAAGAAGTCTACCCCGTGCCGGCCCTGCTGCCCGTCGATCCCGTTGAGCGCGCCCGTGTTCGCGCGGCTGCGATGGTAATTGCCGCCGACGTGCATCCGGTAAACAACCTGCGCGTGGTCGGCGAACTCAAGAAGATGGGCCATTCTCAAGAGGACGCTGTCGACTGGATGAACCTCTGGATGTCCAAAGGGTTCACCGCCTTCCAGAGCCTCATCCGTGCGGACACGCCTTTCTGTTTTGGCGACACTCCAAGTGGACCTGTCACGCTTTAGTGCCGCCCCAAGTGCTCGTTTAG
>NZ_LXYI01000083.1 GCF_001650875.1 Sulfitobacter sp. EhC04 | reverse complement strand
TAAATGCTATCAAAGGAGCGGCATCAAACCGCGACACGTCCAATATGCCTCGAAAGGACTAGGAGTCGCCTTGAGCACCGGCTGATCCAAAATCCAACCGTGGTGTTTTCGCAGCTGCGCCGCGAAATCTCTGGCGTCCTTGTTATATTTCTCAACTGGAAGGCATGCGAGCATGCTGCCGTGTTCCGGGCAGCTCCTGATTGACGAAAATTTCCACTGGAGGCGACGCGGCACACGCCACGACTCCGCTGCTGACGGCATTTCGGACCGTGTACACTCCGGGCAGACGCGGATGCGTGTGCGCTGAAAGCTCTGAAGGGAGGCAAATTCGTCTCTCAGGCGAAAATGCCCCTTACCGACATGACGGATAGAAACCCGCTCCAACGCGCCCACATCACACCCTGCAAGCTGGGCCAATTGTTCTATGGCTACCTTCTCACCACGAAAGAGCGGGTCGATCGGAAAGGCAATGTCTCCGCAGAACCTCTGCATCGATATTGCGCCGTTCCTGGCCGCAAGCCGCGACAGCAAGGAAGTAGCCGGCTCGCACGCGGCATGTGCCACCGTCAGCGGCAACTGCGGGAAATTCGTTCCGGGAGTGGTAGGTAGGCTTTTGACCAAGCGAGGCTTCCGAGATCAGACAAAGGCTGGATTGGCCGGATCTTACGATCACCAGCTCAACTGAGCAACGCTGCTATGATTTCAGGAAATTCCGCCAACTTGGGTCAGTTACCTGTCACAAAAGTCGGTTTTGCTTGGCATCTGACAAAGGGTGAAGTGGCGGACCAAGGATCATCCGCACCGATGATGCAATGCCTTAATAATAAATGATTTTTTTTCAGAAAGATCTGTACATACCACAAAAAGTACCACTCTAGGATCAAAATTTGGCGTTTTCTGACACTATCCCGCAATGGCTTTTGCGATCTGTTCTCGCATGTTCAGGCCATCCTTCTCGACTTCAACTTGAACAAAGACACCTTGCTTTTTGGAGACTGTTTGCCAGAGGTTCCCAACCTGCACTTTCTTCAATTCTTTAGGATCGTGCTTTATGTGCTGGCCCTTGTACTCGACAATAAGAGTTCGCCCATCATCCAGTTCAGCGACGAAATCAGGGTAGAACCTACCCCATGAGACTGGCAACCAAAAGGCATTGGGGTGTTTGGGTACATTTCTAATCCAGTGCTTAACACCCACTTGGCTATCAAGCGTCACGGCGCATTGGAATTCTTGACCATCGCCACCATCTTCACCTTTGCCATCAAAGAACGGCACCTGATCCCGGCCTGTGTAGTGGCGACCAAACTTTGCCGACCGCGTTAGAGGCGAACACCTGCAAACATGCCATCAAGGAACCTGAACCCATTGTCAAAACTAACAGTCAGTTTCGTCGGTTCATCAAGAAGCTTGTTTGATAGACTTTCTTCTGTTCGGCTTCATAGATGCCTGCAAGTCAAATTCTTCTGACAAGACCAGACCGACCCTTGGGCCCCACACTCAGCAGTTCGCCAGCCTGCGCACATCAAAATAGAAAATCGTTTGCGCCAAGTTCGTTCAGGTTCACACCCAGCAACGTAATTGTGTTGCCTTCGCCAGTGTCGATCAAAACATTCGCTCCGGATTGTGACGCAGCGCCGCCCACTCCTAACAGATCAGCAAGAGTATTGATCGTCGAAAGGTTCGAGAAATCGATTGTTTCAAGATCGTTAGTCGCATCAAAATCCGTGATCGTATCGTTACCATGACCATCCGTGAACACGAAGGTGTCAGCATTGAAATTACCTACCAATGTGTCGTCGCCTGTGCCTCCGTCGATCCGATCAAATCCCGCTCCGCCCAGAACAAGGTCGTTGTCCGCCCCGCCGCTCAGATCATCATTGCCGGTGCCCCCCCAGAGACGGTCATTTCCTGTGCCGCCATTTAGCGTATCATCACCTTGCTCACCGAATAGCCCGTCAGTCCCCGCGTCGCCTTGCATCAGATCATCATTATCGCCTCCGAAAAGGCGGTCAAACCCCTGGCCGCCAATCAGCGTGTCATTTCCACTGCGGCCATACAGATTGTCAGCCTGATTGCCCCCATCCAGCAGATCATTGCCCGTTCCGCCGTCGAGGTAGTCAAACCCACCTTCTCCGTAAAGCGTATCGTTACCTTCTTCGCCGAAGAGTCCATCAACCGTAAAGCCAACATTGGTTCCCCCATAAAGCAGGTCATCATGGGCACCGCCGTATAGACGGTCCGCCTCGGTGCCCCCCAGCAGCGTGTCATTGCCAGCATCACCATAGAGATTGTCATAGCCTTGCCCCCCGACAAGTCGGTCATCGCCAGACCCACCGTTCAACTGGTCCGTATTTGCCCCGCCATCCAGCGTATCATCGCCCTCATCTCCCCAGAGGGTGTCAAAGCCAGCATTCCCGAAGACCAGATCAGCACCTTCGCCACCACTGAGTGTGTCATTCCCCTGATTGCCAAGGATCGTGTCATTTCCGCGCAGGCCGAATAGGATGTCGCTGTCCGGGTCGCCGTTCATAAGCTCGCTGTCGGACGTGCCGAACTGGGCAATATTTCCGTCCAAAGCACCAAGTGTTATAGTCACGGTGGCCACGTCTCCGCCCCCGCCCAAACCATCAGAAACCCGGTAAGTGAAGCTGTCACTGCCTTGCAGACCAGCACCAAGGACTTCGTACGCCCCGATGGGAACATAATCAAAGGAGCCATCCGCGTTCAGCGTCAGCAGCGCGCCCGAAGGGAGCATGATCTGTTGGCCTACGCTCGCTCGCACGCCATTCACTTCGACTACGGTGATCTGTGAATTGGAGTCCGGGTCGTTGTCTAATCCCGAACCGTTATCTGCAAAAACAGAGCCCTGCAAAACCCGAAGACCATCGGACGTCAGCGCATCGTCCTGCGCCACTGTGGCATCATTTGCGCCGTTGATCGTGATCGTGACCGTGGCGGTAGCATCGCCGTTCAACTCATAGGTAAAGCTGTCGGTCGCAGTGACCCCACCCGGCAGGTCTTCAAACTGGCCATTCGGATCATAGTCAAACGTACCGTCCGCGTTCAGGACCAGCAGCGCGCCGCTGGCCAGAACAACCGTTTGCCCCACGTCAGCCGCGCTGCCATTCACCGCCGTGATCAAAAGAGGTGAATCAATATCCGTGTCTGCGCCAAAGCCATTATCGCCGAATACACTGAGACCGCTGAGCGCAGCGTTTTCTCCAACGTCAAAAGCGTCATCCCGCGAAATCGCCGCATCGTCCACGCCGTTGATCGTGACCGTGACTGTACCCACGTCAACTGCAGGTGCAAAATTTACACGGCCGTAGATGACATAGCTTTCGCCGGAATAATCTCCGTTCGCGTCGGCCCATCTAGCCCCGATAATCAGATCGTCGATACCATCACCATTGATATCTCCTGCGGCTGAAACCGACCAGCCGCTTTGGTCGAATGCGTCGACTCCCGTAATCGCAAAGCCGTTTGTGCCATCGAGCGAACTCATCCTGATGCCTGAAGCAAAACCGGACGCCCTGCCAAATATGACGTAACTTTCCCCCGCATCTTCCGGCCCAGGCCCATCCGCGTCGATCGCGCCGACGATCAAATCATCAATGCCATCGCCATTCACGTCACCAGCAGAAGAGACTGAATATCCAAAGCGGTCACGATGGCTCACACCGGCAAGAACAAATCCATTGCTGCCATCCAATGTTGTTAAGTCTAAATTCGCGTCAAACCCGGTATCGCTGCCGAAAACCACGTAACTGCGTCCAGTAACGGCTGACGGGGAATCATAGGTTCCGTTGTATTCTGTGGACCCGATGATCAGATCATCAATGCCATCACCATTCACGTCCCCCGCAGACGAGACGGACGCGCCAAAATAATCCTGTCTTCCGATCCCCTGAATCGAAAAACCATTTGTACCATCTAACGTCGATAAATCGAGGCTGGCATCAAAGCCAGAGGCGCTGCCGAATACGACATAGCTTTCACCCACAGAATAAGGAAAATAGTAGCCGCCGTCGTCTTCACCGTCGGCAAACATTGCACCGATGATGATATCGTCAATACCGTCACCGTTTACATCGC
>NZ_LXYI01000082.1 GCF_001650875.1 Sulfitobacter sp. EhC04 | reverse complement strand
CACAGAAATAAGACGATTCCATAGAGTCAGGATAAGGCATGGTGACGCAAGGCCCGGTGCGTGAAGAGCGCGAGGTGCTCTTTCGAAGCATCGAACCAGTCGTGTACAGCCTGATAATCGGACGGCGCCCCGCCGAATTTCCGAGCGGAGCTTTCGGCATGATGAAGCGGATGGGCCATCTCAAAGCCCCTCGTCATAGCTGTGCGAGCATTCGACATAGCGGTCCGCGTGATCGAGGATGATGCTGTCTAGTGCTATGTCCCAGGTCAGCGTGCCGTAGCCGCCCTCGTTGTTTTCGAACCCCGGATGATGGTGATAGGCAAGCGACCAGGCGAAATCGCCCACCTCAGTGGCAAGCGCCTCCGGCAGTTGGACCTCCGCAGGCTGCACCGTCACATCCTCGACATTGCCGGAATCGCCATAGCCTTCGTATTCGGCGGTGACCTCGCGGATGCCAAGCGCACGTAGTTGCGCGATCAGCTCCGCTCGGGATGCCTTCAAGGTGGTTTCGCGCTCTGCGCGCCACTGAGCCGCCAGCGCGGCATAGTCCATTTGGGGATTGGTCATGGGTCTGTCCTCCTTTCTGTAGTTGGGGGGGCCGGGCGTGGCATTGGTCTGCGCGCGCCCGGAAAGCGCAGACCGGGCAAACCCCGATCGGCGACGCCCGGCCCAAAGCCCTCTTTGACTTTTCAGGCGGCTTGTTCTGCCGCCTTGGTGGTTCCCTGCCCAACGATCCGGGCCAGAATGGTCCCCGTGTCGATCCCGTCCCCATGCGGTAGGAACACCCGTAGCTGGAATGCGATGATCTCAGTGAAACACCCCATGGCCTTGAGGCCTTCGATCATGCCCTTGTCCGCGCCGCCAAGCTCGAGGCGCAACTCGCCTGCGACGCGGCGACGGGTCAGGGTGAGACCCCGGCCCAGATCGACAGGTACGGTGGTGCCGAGGGCGGCGGTCAGCATCTCCTGCGGCGTTTGCGGATTGGAGACGAGGAAGCGGGCGCGCAGCGCGGCCGCCCCTTCTTCGCTCAGCGTGCGCCCGATCATGGCGGTCGCCCCGTCCGGCGTGACGCGGTAGATACGCTCATTGGTGGTCGGAATGTTCTTCCAGATCGGCAGCAGCAGCCCGGTCAGCAGGTAGAGCTTGGTCGTGGTGGTTTTTGGCAGGGACGCAGCCTCGGCATCCCAAAGCCCTGCAAACTCAGGCTTGCCGATGTCTTCCCAGGCAGAGGACGCGAACCGCGTCTCCTCGAGGTAGCTGAACCCGTTGGGCCGCACGGCCTTGCGCATCAGTGTGACGATATCCTCGTCATACATCTGCATGGGCCGCGCCGAGATCAGCGCCGCGCGGCCGGAAGCGCGGTTGACCATGGGCAGCTTGTCGGGATTGCGCGACAGCGCGTCATCCGCCGACAGCACGTGCACCGGGTCCGTCACCTCAAGTCCGATGATCCGCGTGACCGCACCGGATTTCGGGCAGGTCCAGAGATCCTCGGTGGAAACCTGTTCGATCTTTTCGCCACGCAGGGTTTCCACGCCGAGATCGAGCGTACCCGCTGCGCGCGCCCGTTCGGTCTGATCGGCAATCCGGCGCATGAACTCGGCAAAGAGCGCGTTCTGCATGTGGATGGGCAGCGCCAGAACTCGGTTGAGAAACCGCTGGATCGGCGGCAGCTCTTCGAGCAGCACCCCGTCCTTGTCGATCAGCCGCAGGGCCGTCCAGTCGGTTAAGCTCTCGTAGCTCATCGCCTCGGCGCGCCCGGCGGCAAGATCGGCATAGTAGCCACGCAATGCCGCGCGCGCGATCGGGCTTTCGAGATTGTCCTCCTCGCGGAACATGCCTTGCGAGCCGGTCTCGCGCTGACCCTTGGTCAGGGCTCCCAGCTGGTCGAGGCGCTTGGCTATAGTCGAGGTGAAGCGTTTCTCGCCATGCACATCCGAGGTGCAGACCCGGAAGAAGGGCGCGCTGACCTGGGCCGAGCGATGCGTGCGGCCGAGCCCCTGGATGGCCGCGTCGGCGCGCCAGCCGGGCTCCAACAGGTAGTGCCGCCGCCGTTTCTGGTTCTTCGCCGTTTGCGCCGCGTGATAGGACCGGCCCGTGCCGCCTGCATCGGAGAAGATCAGGATATCCTTCTCACCGTCCATGAAGGCTTGGGTTTCGGAGGAATTGCTGCTGGCGGCGCGCTTCTCGATGAAGAGATGGCCGTCCTCGGCCTTGAGGGGCCGGATAGATCGGCCTGTGACTTCTGCCACGGCCTCATCGCCAAAGGCCCAGAGGATCTGATCGAGCGCCGAGGGGATCGGCGCCAGCGTCATCAGCTCCATCATCGCGGCGTCGCGCAAGGCGAGCGCCTCGCGTGAGACGACCAAGGCGCCGTTCGCATCCCGAAGCGGCTCGGCCACCATGTTCCCGTCGATCTCGACAAGCTTCTGGGCATGGATCGGGAAGGCCTGCTCGAGGTAACTGAGAACGTAGTCGCGAGGTGTCAAGGCACCCTCCGCCAGTTCGTCCTCCGGGTCCATCGCCTCGAGCCGGCGCTTCAGCAGGCTCTCTCCCGTCGAGACCACCTGGATGACGCAGGCAAATCCTTCCGCCAGGTCCTCATTGATAGCGCGGATAATGGTCGGGGCTTTCATGCCCATCAGGAGATGGTTGAAGAAGCGCTGCTTCGTGCTCTCGAAGCGGGACTTGGCCGAGGCGCGAGCAGCCGAGGCATTGGTCTCTCCCGAGGCGTCGTTGACGCCGGTCGCGGTCAGTGCAGCCTCGAGATTGTGGTGGATCGTCCGAAACGCGCCGGCATAGGCGTCGTAGATCTCGATCTGGGCAGGGGTGAGCGCGTGTTCGAGCACGTCATACTCCACGCCGTCGAAGCTGAGGGCGCGGGCCGTGTAGAGGCCGAGCGTCTTGAGATCACGCGCGACCACCTCCATGGCAGCCACGCCGCCGGCTTCCATCGCCGAGACGAAGCTCTCGCGGCTTGGAAATGGGTATTCGGGGCCTTGTCCCCAGAGACCGAGACGCGCGGCATAGGCGAGGTTGTGCACGCTCGTGGCGCCCGTGGCTGAGATGTAGAAGACGCGAGCGCGGGGTGCTGCCAGTTGCAGCCGTAGGCCAGCAAGGCCCTGCTGGGAGGGTTTGACCCCCCTGCCCTGCTCAGACCCTGCCGCGTTCTGCATGGCATGGGCCTCATCAAAAGCGAGGACGCCTTCGAAGTCTTCACCCATCCAATCGAGAACCTGGCTCAGTCGCGTGGTGCCGCATTTGCCCGCGGACCGCAGCGTGGCGTAGGTGACGAAGAGGATTCCGTCGCCCATCGGGACGGGCTGATCCGGTTTCCATTTGGAGAGCGGCTGGATGTCGGCTGGCGAGCCGCCAAGATCAGTCCAGTCGCGGATTGCGTCCTCGATAAGCGTGGCGGATTTGGAAACCCAGATCGCCTTCCTGCGCCCCGCCAGCCAGTTCAAAAGGATCAGCCCCGCGCATTCGCGGCCCTTGCCGCAACCGGTGCCGTCGCCGAGGAAATAGCCAAGGCGATAGGCACGTGCATCCGGGTCATCATCGGCGCGCGTCAGCTTGGTCTGGTCGTCATCGATGGTAAACCGACCGGGCAAGTCGCGCCCATAGGCGTCATGCGCCATGATGATGGTTTCCAGCTGCGCCTCGGAGAGATGTCCCTCCTCGATCAACCGGGCGGGCAGGCGCAAGTCATCACTGCCCGTGTTTGAGGGCATGGGCGGGGCAACCGAGGCCATGGCGATGCTCTCGACGAGCGGCGTGGGATGTTCTTGCGCACCCGCGATCTCGATCCGCTGCGGACGGTAGCGCGCATAAATGTCCGAGATGGGCGTGTTGTCGCGAGGGGTCTCAAAGCTTGTAAAGCTGAGCGGACGGACGGCATTGGCCCGGGGTTTGGAGGCGGCAACAGGCGAAGCGACGGTCTTGCGCGGGGCAGATGATGGAACGGTCGGCCGAGCATGAGGGATCGCTTCAACCCGTTGGGCCGGGCGCATCTCGGGCCGGGTTGCGGCCACGGCATCGACAAAAGGAAGCGCTTCGTCCAGATCCCGCACAGGGACGCGGATCATCTCGCCGTCCTCCTGCACCTTGTCGAAGACCATCAGCTGGGTTTCGACAGATGTGCCGAGCTTGCGGTAGACCTGCCCCGGCATCGTCAACGCCAAGCGCGGCGTCAGGAGACCGCAGGCGCGTGACCAATGCGCGGCATCGCGTTCGGGCGTGAATCCCGGCGGCATGATCGCCACCAGCCGCCCACCGGGCGCGAGACGCTTGGCAGCCGCGACGAGATGTTTGGCGGCGATGTGCTTGTCTCGGGAGCGATCGACCGATGAGGCGAAGGGCGGGTTCATCACCACGACGTCGGGTAGAAGCGGCGACTGCAGCAGATCGTCGATATGCTCGCCGTCATGGCCCGTCACCTCGCCGCCGAAAACCGCGCGCAGGAGGCGCTGGCGAAAGGGGTCGATCTCGTTGAGCGAAAGCGTGGCACCAGCCCGGGCGGCGAAAGCGGCCAGTGCACCGGTGCCAGCCGAGGGCTCCAGAACGGTCTCGCCCTTGCGGATCGCCGCGGCCCGCAAGACCAGCGCCGCAAATGGCAGCGGCGTGGAAAACTCCGATGACCATTCGTCAAGAGGATAAGCACGGCTTTCCCG
>NZ_LXYI01000081.1 GCF_001650875.1 Sulfitobacter sp. EhC04 | reverse complement strand
CACCACAAGCACCAATACCGCGAGAGCGGTTTCGTCCTCGTCCCTGCCTCCCATCGGACATAACGCCGCGCTCCGGGCCAGCGATGTGACACAAAAGCCGGTATTGCCTGACACCTGACAGGTTCATTGTGGTGAGCGCCTCTTGAATCCGGTGTCCGGATCCCCAAATTCTAACCGAGGTCCCGAAGGACGCGTGCCGCTGAGCCGGGCGCATCCGCCATGGGGCGCTTAACAAGAGGAGAGAACCATGGACTTGAGCAAGTTCACGGAAAGATCGCGCGGCTTCATTCAGGCGGCGCAGACAATTGCCATCCGCGAGAGCCATCAGCGGCTGACCCCCGAACACATCCTGAAAGCACTGCTGGACGACGATCAGGGCTTTGCGGCCAATCTGATTTCGGCGGCAGGCGGCAACGTCAAACGCGTGACCGAGAACCTTGCGCTGGCGATGGGAAAGTTGCCCAAGGTTTCGGGCGATGCGGCCCAGGTCTATCTGGACAATACAACCACGAAAGTGCTGGCCGAGGCTGAGGCGCTGGCGAAGAAGGCGGGCGACAGTTTTGTCCCGGTGGAGCGTCTGCTGATGGCGCTTTGCATGGTCAAATCCGCAGCGAAGACCGCGTTGGAAGCCGGACATGTCTCCGCGCAGGCGTTGAACTCTGCCATCAATGATGTCCGCAAGGGCCGCACCGCAGACACCGCGAGTGCGGAGGACGGATATGAGGCGCTGAAGAAATACAGTACCGACCTGACCGCGCGGGCCGAAGAGGGGCGGATTGACCCGATCATCGGCCGTGACGAGGAAATCCGCCGCACGATGCAGGTTCTGTCGCGCCGGACCAAGAACAACCCGGTTCTGATCGGTGAACCCGGTGTCGGTAAGACTGCGATTGCCGAGGGGCTTGCCCTGCGGATCGTCGATGGCGATGTGCCTGAATCCCTGCGCAACAAACGTCTGTTGGCGCTGGATATGGGGGCGCTGATTGCCGGTGCCAAATATCGCGGCGAGTTCGAGGAACGCCTGAAGTCCGTTCTGACCGAAGTCACCGAAGCTGCCGGGGAAATTATCCTGTTCATCGACGAGATGCACACGCTGGTTGGTGCAGGCAAGGCGGATGGGGCGATGGATGCGTCCAACCTGCTGAAACCTGCGCTGGCGCGGGGTGAACTGCATTGCGTCGGTGCCACAACGCTGGATGAATACCGCAAATACGTGGAAAAGGACGCGGCGCTGGCGCGGCGGTTCCAGCCGGTCATGGTGCAGGAGCCGACGGTGGAGGATACCATTTCGATTCTGCGTGGCATCAAGGAGAAATACGAGCTGCACCATGGTGTGCGGATCAGCGACTCTTCCCTTGTGGCCGCCGCGACGCTCAGCAACCGCTATATCACGGATCGGTTTCTGCCGGACAAGGCAATCGACCTGATGGACGAAGCCGCCAGCCGCCTGCGCATGGAAGTCGACAGCAAACCCGAAGAGCTGGATGCGCTGGACCGCCAGGTCTTGCAATTGCAGATCGAGGAAGAGGCGCTGAAGCTGGAGGACGATCAGGCGTCGAAAGACCGTCTGGTGACCTTGCAAAAGGATTTGTCGGAATTGCAGGAGAAGGCCAGCGGGATGACCGCTGCATGGCAGGCGGAGCGTGACAAGCTGGCCGGTGCGCGCGACATCAAGGAAAAGCTGGACCGTGCCCGCGCGGATCTGGACATCGCCAAGCGCGAGGGCAACCTGGCCCGCGCAGGTGAACTTTCCTATGGTGTGATCCCGCAGCTTGAAAAAGATCTTGAGGCTGCTGAATCCCGCGAGGATGGCATGATGGTCGAAGAGGCCGTGCGCCCCGAACAGATTGCAAGCGTGGTCGAGCGTTGGACAGGTGTGCCTGCCGGCAAGATGCTGGAGGGCGAACGCGACAAGCTGCTGCGCATGGAAGACCAGCTTCATGCGCGGGTCATTGGCCAGAATGCGGCGGTCAAGGCGGTGGCGAATGCCGTGCGCCGGGCGCGTGCCGGTCTGAACGACGAGAACCGCCCGCTGGGCAGCTTTCTGTTCCTCGGGCCGACGGGCGTGGGCAAGACCGAACTGACCAAGGCCGTGGCCGAATTCCTGTTCGACGATGACAACGCCATGGTGCGCATCGACATGTCCGAGTTCATGGAGAAGCATTCTGTCGCGCGGCTGATCGGTGCCCCGCCGGGCTATGTCGGCTATGACGAGGGGGGGGTGCTGACCGAAGCGGTGCGGCGCAGGCCCTATCAGGTGGTGCTGTTCGACGAGGTCGAGAAAGCGCATCCCGATGTGTTCAACGTGCTGTTGCAGGTGCTGGACGACGGGGTGTTGACCGACGGGCAGGGCCACAGGGTCGATTTCAAGCAGACTCTGATCGTGTTGACGTCCAACCTGGGTGCCCAGGCGCTGAGCCAGTTGCCCGATGGCGGCGACATGGCGCAGGCCAAACGTGACGTGATGGATGCGGTCCGGGCCCACTTCCGGCCAGAGTTTCTGAACCGTCTGGACGAGACGATCATCTTCGACCGGCTGAGCCGCGAGAACATGACCGGTATCGTCGAGGTGCAGCTGCAACGGTTGCTCCGGCGGCTGGCCGGGCGCAAGATCGCGCTTGATCTGGACGAGGGTGCAAAGAAATGGCTGGGCGATGAAGGCTATGACCCGGTGTTCGGGGCGCGGCCACTCAAGCGGGTGATCCAGCGGACCTTGCAGGACCCGCTGGCCGAGATGATCCTGGCCGGTGACGTGCGTGACGGGGACAGGATCACCGTGACCGCGGGGGCCGATGGTCTGATCATCGGTGACAGGATCGCGGCCAGCAACCGGCCCAAGCCGGACGACGCGACGGTGCATTGATCCGCACTATATATACGCAAGCAAAAAGGCCGGGGTTTTCCCGGCCTTTTTTCGTCAGGGTCGCGGCCATCAAGCACAGCGGGAATGCTGTTTGTTCCCTGCGCCAGTTGCGATTGCGCAGCAGCCACGGCAGCGACGCTTTAAGCTGTTTTTCATATGTCGGTCGAACCGCTAGGTCGGCAGGTAGAAATTGCATCGGGGGCCCCATGCACATGTACCAGAACGCTTGTCAGGAGTCCCGGGTTTCGGCCAGCAGCGGTGAGCCCAGAACGCCGTCCTCCAGATAGGCAAAGGCATCGTCAGTGGGCGCGAAGAAGGTAAAAGGGCCGTTGCCTTTCAGGGTTTCGAGCAGACCAATATTGGGCGGGCCGGGGCTGACAATTTGGTGTAATGGGTGAAATGAACCGCAAAAACCTTTGGTGCATGGGCTTTGTAACCCTAACTCTGTTGTAAATAGAGTTGAGAGTAGGAGTGCCCGATGGCCCATCGTTGGATCAATACGCTGAAAGAATGTGACGTCACACCGGAGGCCGCGTTTCTGAACCGCCGGCAGTTGATGGCGGGTGCAGTCGCGGGCGTCGGGCTTGCAGGGATTGCCGGTGGGCAGGCGAAAGCCGAGAACGCGCTGGAACCGAACAGCTTCGAGGACATCACCAACTACAACAACTATTACGAGTTCGGCACCGGCAAGGGCGACCCGGCCCGCAATGCGGGTTCCCTGACAACCAAACCCTGGACGGTGAAGATCGACGGCCTTGTGGAGAAACCCGGCGACTACAACTTCGAAGACATCATGAAGGCGATGACCGTGGAGGAGCGGATCTATCGCTTCCGCTGTGTCGAGGCCTGGTCGATGGTGGTGCCCTGGAACGGTTTCGAACTGGCGGACCTGCTGGAGATGGCAGGGGTCCGGTCCGGTGCAAAATATGTGGCGTTCGAGACAGCCCTGCGCCCGGACGAAATGCCCGGTGTGCGGTTCCCGGTTCTGGACTGGCCCTATGTCGAGGGTCTGCGTCTGGATGAGGCGGTGCATCCGCTGACGATCATGGCGACCGGTATCTACGGCAAGGACATCCCGAACCAGAACGGCGCGCCGCTGCGGCTGGTGGTGCCGTGGAAGTATGGGTTCAAATCGATCAAGTCGATTGTGCGGATCACGCTGACAGACAGCGAACCGCCGACGAGCTGGAACAAGGCCAATGCACGTGAATACGGCTTTTACAGCAATGTGAACCCGGACGTGAACCACCCGCGCTGGTCGCAGGCGACCGAGCGCCCGCTGGGCGGCGGGTTGTTTGCCGGCCGCCAGGACACGCTGATGTTCAATGGCTATGGTGACGAGGTGGCCAGCCTGTATGAAGGCATGGATCTGGCCAAGAATTTCTGATGACGCAGCAGGGTGGGAGGGGAGACGGAGTTTTCAAAAACTCCGGCCCGAATTTTTTGAAAAATTCGCCACGTCAGGTCTCCCTGTGAAAATCATTGTCGACCGTATCAACAGCCTTGCCCGACGCATCCCGACATGGGTTGTATATAGTGCCTATCTGATCCCCGCCGTCTGGACGTTTTACCTCGGGGTCACCGGGGGGCTGGGCCCCGATCCGGTCAAGGCGCTTGAACATGAGCTGGGCAAGACCGCGCTGCAACTGCTGATCATCGGTTTGTGTATCACGCCGCTGCGCCGGTTCACGGGTCTGAACCTGATCAGGTTCCGCCGGGCGATTGGTCTTCTCGCCTTTACCTATGTTGTGCTGCATCTGTTGGTCTGGGCCTTCCTGGATGTGCAAAGCCTGTCGCGTGTGACCGAGGACATCATCAAGCGCCCCTACATCACCATCGGCATCGCGGCATTGGTCCTTTTGCTGCCATTGGCGGCCACATCGAACAATTGGTCAGTGCGCAAGCTGGGCCCGGCATGGCGCAAGCTGCACAGGCTGACCTATCTGGCCGTGATCCTGGGCGGGGTTCATTACATCTGGCTTGTGAAAGGCATTCAAATGGAACCCCTGATCTATATGGCGGTGATTCTGGGGCTTCTGTCGCTGAGACTGCTCAAAACCGCAAAGGAAAGGGCCTCTGCCCGCCCAAATCGGTGAAGCGCCGGGCCGATTCCGGTCCGAATCCCTGCGAATATGCCTCGAATCCGTCACGGACGCCTGCGGAATGGGCATCTTGTGAAAGAAAATTCGCCCAACCACGCGGATCTGGGGCGGATTTTTGAAGGACCGCGGACCTGAATCGCTGCAAACCCAGCTTTCGGTCGGGTCAATCCCGGCCGACTCGCCAGTGAATCGCCAAATCAGGGATAATTTTGGTGGCGCAAACAGGGTGAGTCTTTGTTCGACTTGGGGGTAGGCGTGTGGATAACGCTAAATGTGGGATTTCGACGGCGCGCGATTCCTCAAGGCGGAACCGATAACGCAGGCATCTGCAAAGTAATCCGGAAAAAAATGGCATTTAAAATACTGTATTTAAACGGTTAATGCAGGCTGTCGCAAAAAATTCGCATTTCTTGAAAAAAGGGCTTGCGGGTATCAGTCAGTAACCGTAGAACCCCCCTCACCGG
>NZ_LXYI01000080.1 GCF_001650875.1 Sulfitobacter sp. EhC04 | reverse complement strand
CTGGTAGAAATTCCGCCGCTGGATGGCCTGCAGCCAGTCGGCGATGCCATGCAGCGTCGCGTCCGTCGGGGCGTAGTCCCGGATGCGCGCGGCCGCGCCCTTGGAGTGGGACCAGTAACCTTCGAAGCAAGCCCCGTCGCCCTGGCTCCAGAAGCCTGAGAACCAGATGCAGGGCTTGGCCCGCGTGCCGCCGCCCATCAGGCGCACGGGCGTGGTTTTGAGACGAATGCCGAGGATATCGCAGATACGCTCGAAATCCTCGTAGACCGCGTCCCACCAGTCGTCATGGGGGCCAAGCTCGCGATACCAGCTGCGCGCCTTTTCCTTGGCGGCATCCGAGAGTTCGGGGAACTGGTAGACTGTTGTGCAGATGACCTCAGGCATCGACCTCCTCCCCGTTTAGCGCGGCGGCCAGCCATTCCTGGCTGCTCGTCCAGCCGACGGATTTCTGCGCGCCGAGGTCGATGACATGCGCGCCGCCGCCGAAGGCGTCGAGGCGCGGGCGGGAACAGGTCAGACCGTACTGAAACCCCCAGAGGCCGGTGAGCTCGAAGTCTTCTGCAAGGCGCAGCACGAAACGGATAACCGCCTCGACATCGCCGTGCTCGTCGTCATGGATCCAGAGCGTGCTGCCCTCGGGCGCGTCCTGGCGCTCAAGAGTGAAGCCCGAGACCTCCGGGTCATCGGCGTCCTGATCCGCGGCGCGCAAGCGCTGGAACAGGGCAAGGGCCCGGGCGGCCTTGTCGGGGCTGCCGACGTCGATCAGGCATGAGAAATGGGTGAAGTAATCCGCCATGGGGACCTCCTGAATGGGGAAAACCCGGCCGGGCGGCCGGGCGTTGTGTTGGAATGAAGGGGTGGTTGGGGGTAATCAGCCGTTTGGCTGGTCGCCCGCCGCCTGTCGCGCGGCATGGGCGCAGAGCATCTGCTGGTAGAAGCGCTTGCGCGAGGTCCGGAAGCCGCGCACGGCGCGCGTGTCGGGATGAAGCGCCCGGACCGCTGCGCGCAGGACGGCGTAAGGCGAAGCGGTCACCGGCAGGCCGAGGCGATGATAGGCCGGGTCGGTCATGTCAACTGACCTCGACCAAGGGCGAGGCGAGATGCGGATCGACCAGCGCCTCGATCCGCTCGGACCGGCCCATCCAGGGTTCGGGTCGGATGGCCTTCACCCAGTCGGCGAAGCTCGGGATGAAGCCGAGGTCTTCCTTCACGTGCTGTTCGCCGACCCAGCGGGTCGGGATGATGCGCCCGGTCGAAAGCGTGAGGGTCGGACCGAAAATCGTCTCGGCCATGAAGATACCCTCGGCATGTTATCTGGACAGTCAAACTGTCTCTTTTCGAAAACCTC
>NZ_LXYI01000079.1 GCF_001650875.1 Sulfitobacter sp. EhC04 | reverse complement strand
CTCGACGTGATCCCAAGGGTCTCCGCCGCGCTGATCAGGCTATCCTGAATTTCAGCAACAATGTTTTGGAGTGGAGCGGCCACATCCTCGTCGGCTTCGGTATAGGTGGTGCGAACCTTCTTGGAGAGGCCCCAGAAACGCTTGGTTTCGAGCGTTTGGAATGTCTCGACAAGCGTGCTCATGCCGTCAACTGTCACGCGGATCCCGCGGTCCAGTTCGGTAATTTTTTTTCGGAAGAAACTGAAAACGGCGGCGACGGCAAGCAGTGGAGCCGCAATGGCGCCGATGGCACCTGCAATAGCTGTGCCTGTACCAGTCGCGAATGCCGTACCAACCTGCGCGCCGATAGAACTGAACATACCGCCAACGCCGCTGCTGAAAAGCGAGCCCACAGAGTTCATGAAACCGCCCGCGAGAGCGCCACCGATGCTACCAATCCCACCCAGAAGACCGCCGCCGCCACCGCCGCCTGCGGCCCCCGTTGCCGCCTGCGCCACACCACCGGTGAGGCCTCCGGATAGCCCGAGCACGATTTTGATCGGGTTGGCAACAGCGAAGGCGATAGCCTGCGAGATGCTGGACACGATGGTGTTCAGAATGGCCTGGCCAAGTTTTTTGAAATCCCGAAGTCCGCCAGCCACGAAATCCCCGATTGCATTGGCAAACCCGTCGATTGCGCTGACCAAGGGTCGATTGATGGCTTGCTCAAGCTGCTCTGCCGCGCGCTCAACCTCTTTGAGTTGCCGTGCCGCCTCCTTCGCTTCTTCAGACAGTTTCTTGGCTGCACCGCCACCACCACCGCCGGAGCCAGCAGGGTTGACCAAGCTGTTGAGGTGCTTGCCAAGTGACTGAACCGAAGCTCCGGACTTCTGGGACTGACCGAACACTGCACCAAGATTGGCAGCCACGCCCGCAAGACCGGTGGAGGCAGATTTGAGAACCTTCGTGCTCAATCCGGACAGGAACCCACCCGCCGCAGAGGTCACGTTTGCCACAGCAGAGGCAGAGGTGGAAAGACGCAGGAGGCCGGATGCGAGCCCGCCCATCTGCGAAACGATGTTTGCAATCGCGGTAGCGAGGCGGTTCGCCGCCACAATCGCAGGCGCGAATTGCGGAGCGATACGCGCGATGGCAGCACCGAGCGTCGTGGTGGACGCCTCGGCAATCGCGATCTGCGATCCCAGTGCACCGGCTTCGACAGATGCAGCCAGCAGCGCCTGGTAGACGCCGCGCGTGTTCGCATCCATGTTGTCCAGACCACCGGCCGCGTTGAAGATGTAGCTTGCCATCTCCGCGATCGCGCGCGACTGCTGGCCGAAGGTATCCATCGCGCCAATGGCCTCGATGTCCGCTTTCAGGAAGGCCACTTTGTCCGCGCCGAGACCGAGGGTTTCATTCAGCGTCAAGACCGTCGCAAGAACCTTCTGGAACCCAGCAGATGCGTCCGCTTCCGCCAGTTCATTCTGAGCCATCAGGACGGCCCGCATCGCTTCGGCGGATGCACCGTATTCCTCACGCAATTCGATCAGAGATGGGATGACGGTATAGACCTGGGCGGTTGCCTCCTTCGCTCCTGCAGAGAGATCAGAGAAACCGCTGCCAGTGTCCCCAAGTCCCGCAGCAGTGTCCCGAGTGTCACGGAGTAGGGATGAGAGCTGGATCCGCAGTCCCTCCAACTCGATCTTGTACTCCTCTGCCCGAGCCTGAGACTCCAACATTGCCTCAGTATTGCGCAGAGCCGGGTTCAGGCCATTGCGGTGTGTCTCGAACATCTTGACGTTCGCCTCGGCAACCAGGAGGATGGACCGGGCATGTTCAATCTGTGCCTGGGTCTCCTTGATGACGAGATCTCTGGCCTGCGGAGCATGGCTCTTGATGTAGATCCCCAGCTGCTCGTTGAGAAGCTTTTTGCTCTTGGCTGCGACCTCAGCTGACGCGGCATACTCCTCCGCTCTGTCTCGCGCCTCGCCATATGCTCTGTACGTTGAGGTTAGTGCCGCCGTGATTCCGGTGAAGATCGCAACGCCAGGAATAAGGTTCATGGCGACTGCCATTCCGCGAGCCGCTACGGCGCCTGCGATGAACTGGACCTCCATGATGCTGAGCAAGGATACCGATCCCAACATGCCAGAAATCAAGGCTGGGATCTTCGAGGCTGCCAGGATCCCGATAGCAACACCGAGGGCATCTGTATTGTTGGCCAAGAGCATCATCGCCCCCGCCATCGCTTCGGCTGCGGGCACGAGGATTGGCAGGATCACGTTCCCCAGCCCGAGCAAGATATCTCCAAGCGCCGCCGTCGCCCTGTTCAGGCGACCGTCAAGGCTGCTGTTGATCTTCTGGAATGCCGTCTCAGTTGCACCCAGCTTATTCTCCATCTGCTCCAGGATGGATGTCAGCTGTGCTGATCCGCCCCCGGCAAGGGCCAGAACTGCCGTGGTCGCCTCGACCGAGCCAAACAAAGCACGCATGGCGTCGGCGGAGCCACCGGTCGCAACAACGATCTGGTCAAGGAAGCCCTTCAGCCCCATGCTCTCGATCGCTGCGGTGTTGAACTCGATGCCAAGCTGTGCCGCAAGATCGCTTGCCTGCTTGGTGGGCCCGGTCACAGCGGTCAACGCAGCACGGAGGCCGGTGACAGATTGTGCGGTCGTGAGACCTTGCGTGGTCAAGGCCGCCGTCGTGGCCACAACTTCATCGAAGGACACGTTCAGGGCAGAGGCGATGGGCAGGACGTTGCCGAGAGCAGCGCCAAGCTCTGCCGCCGTGGTCTTGCCCGCCCGGATGCCAACGAACATCGCGTCAGACGCCTGTGCAGCGGTCAGGTTTGATGCCTTGTAGCTGTTGGTAGCCGTGGTCAGAGCATCGACCGCGATGGTCGTGCTGGTTACGCCGCCAATGGCGAACTTGTTGGACTGCTCAAGCAGTTCGGCAGACTGGCGGACATCGCCCGCACCGGCCGAGATGGCCTGATAAAATGCCTCGACCTGCTGCTTGCCGGTGGTGCCGAATTGAACCCCCATCGACCGGGCCGATTCCTCCAGCATCGCCAACTGGCGCGGCGTGCCTTCGATCAGGGTCGAGGTCTCTGAGATGGACGCGTTGAACGCACGCGCCTCGGCGGTCGCAGATCCGATTCCCTGTATGGAGATAAAGCCAGCAGCGAGAACCCCCAGGGACCGCGCCGCCATCTTCGCCACCTTCTCGACGCTCATCGCGTCAGTGGCGAACCCCTTGATCTTCGGACGCGCCGCCTGCGCCTTGGTGCCAGCCTTGTCAAAGCCCTTGCCTACGCCGTCGGTCGCCTTCTCGGCGCGTGCGCCATGCTCCACCACGTCATCGAGACTGTGGACGGCCTTGTCCATCTGGCGGGTATCAGCGCCAAGAATGAGGTCGGCAAAATTGGCCATTTTCAGGCTCCTGGCTTGAAGATGTGAAAATCGTTGAACGAAAAAAACCGGCCCCTATAGTGGGTCCGGTTCAGTTCGGAGGTTTGAGATGTTGAAGAAAATTTTCTTTTTAGTTGGGATTCTTGCCGTCACCGCGTGCACGAGCAGTCAAGGATTTACTCCAGCAAACATAACTGAAGCCGACAAGAAAACTATGGATCGTGCGTTCATGGTAAGTCTGGCTGACCCGAAATCAGCACAGACATCGGGTATCCAAGTATTTCAGGCACCTAATGGAAACCGACTTATTTGCGGCCAATTGAATGCTAAGAACGCCTTCGGGGGATTTATCGGATTTCAGACTTTTGAGGTTATGACCGTCGCATCGGTTGATTATTCAAAGCCATATGTCAGGCCCATATTTGCAACAGGCGCAACTGCGGCTATTGACTGCGGGGGCGCAGGGTACACGCCACCCGCCTAGATTAGCCACCCCCACCGGGATGCCGACGGCTAGGCCGCTTCGAGCAACTCGTGGATGTTTACCCTGCTCTCTCCAGCCAAGTTGTTGAATTGGGACCCAACATTAATGACCCGCGAAAGCAACGCATCACAGTAGACATGAAAATCCAGCTTGCCATGGTCCACCATCCATCGCGAAACTTGAACCCAATCCCAAAGGGGGCTGGCTGAATTCACACGAGCTGTCGGGGCTGGAAAACCGTCCCGGCGCGCGCCCTTGATGAAAAGGCCGATAGCCTGTTTCGTCATGTCTGAGCGCGATGCAATCTCTGCTGCGCTCACCAAGAAATCAGGTTCGAAACGAACAATCGAGGTTCCAGTGCTGACGATCTGCTCATACGCAGAGAGGACCGCCTCTTTGTAGGTTTCCGCCTCACGATCAAAGCACAAATGCCCGTTGCCACGCATGACCATGTATGTGGCATCGTCACAGCCAGCTTCAAAAAAACGATCCTCGAAAGCCTCATCGTCAAGATCAGCCTCAACGACAAATGTAAAATCAAAAACAGTCATGTTAGCCTCCTTCTTTGTCGACTAAGTGCGAGCATCGACTGACAGCTTTTTTGATTGTCGATGCATGGTGATGCGCATTTCTTGGCGTGGAATAAACCGACACGCGACACCCCTCTCGGTCAGCGAATTCGCAGTAAAGCTTGCACCAAACATGTGCGCTCTTTCCTGCCGCGACATATCTCCAACCGCATTCTTCTGCGTATGAAACTGCCGCTTCGATGTCCTTGTTGGCGTGTCTTGGCCGACTCATCCTATGCGCTCTTATCTAATATTTCGTTTACTTCTGTCAACACGCGCACATTTAAGTGTGAAACTTGTGATCAAAAAACTTGGTTATATACCATATCATGCTCGCAACGACAGGCAGACACAACATGCAGTTGATCAAAATGTTTCAAGGTGAAGGGGGGCGCGCTTTTCTGCAAGGCGGCCCATGCGGCTGGGCCGCGCCGCACAGTTTGAAAAACTCAACCAGCCTTTCAATGACTAGTTCCGCGTCAGCGTCAAAGACCTCGGGGCCACGAACTACTACCCCCCTTGTTCCCCCTCAATCCTCGAAAGGTCTTTCCCATTCCATCGGTGGCTTACAAAGTGGATCCGCCCCCTTGGTCAGCCCGCGATGGTACTGGACGCACATCTCCGACAAAGCCTCGTATTCCCAAGGCTCTGTCAGTCGTTGAGTTGCGGTCCCGAAAGGCAATATCACATCCCAATCGGTAGGAACTGGCCCGGACATCGAACCTCTGACCGGGCCAATCTTGTTCATGGCGTCGATTAGATGAGCCGCGAACTCGATGTCAGGCATTTCAACCTGCGGATCGCGGCCCCTCTCGATGCGATCTTTCTCCATATCAAGCCGGGTCAGTTTTGATTTTTCCGGCGTGCTATGGAGATAGCCGACGCAAAGGGCGTGCAGCTTCAGTCTGCTGACGATTTCCCCAAAAAATTGTCATCCTCGCGGGCGTGGTCGATGACCTGCTGGGCGAAGGACGGCGACAACCACTTGGCCTTGTGCTCGGCCAGGCGGGCCTCATATTCCTCGTCTTCCTCATCTTCTTCTTGCTCGGGATCGTTCCCGATGCGCAGGAGGTGCGGAACGCTGACCATGTTCAAATCCAAAAACCACATGATGTCGTCATCACTGACGGTCAGGTCGCGGAGTTCTTTCGTCTCGGGATCCGGGCGCTGGATGTTCTCGAACCCTGCGATGAAGGTCTTGGCTGAACGGATCATGGACGCCTGCAAATCCTTTGTCAGATCGTCCTCTTCGTTCTTGCCGCGCTTGTGGGCCCCGCGCTTGGCGGATGCGGCCTTCTGGCGGGTGGCCTCTTCCGCACGCAGTCTTGCCTGAGCGCTACGGCTGCTGG
>NZ_LXYI01000078.1 GCF_001650875.1 Sulfitobacter sp. EhC04 | reverse complement strand
CTATCCCGCCACTTCCGTGGCTCACTTTTGCACTGACGTTCTCAGCAGGTGAATAGCTTGCTCGGCAAAATGAAAAAAGAGAGCAAAGTGGCATTTAATCTGGCAAAAGGAAAACGAGTTCCACAGCCTTCGACGTTAGTCTCTTTGCCAGAGGCAGTCGAAGTAATCGAGTAAACCAGTCGAGCTCTACCACCGACTCTGAATCAAAAGGCACATGGCGCGTTTGATTTGGCACCAACAACGTAGCGGTGCTTTCAAGAACTCAAACGACACCCAATGGACACCCAAGATAGAACACACGGCCAAACGCAAACGTGCTGCTCACGTTATGCTGTTGGTATCTTTGATTTAAATGGTGCCCGGGGGCGGAATCGAACCACCGACACGAGGATTTTCAATCCACTGCTCTACCCCTGAGCTACCCGGGCACGGGTCACCACGATGTGGTCGGGTGAGCGGGTTCTAGGACCTCTGGGGCGGGGTGTCCAGCCTCTTTTTGCCGCTGAAACCAAAGGGCTTTCAGTGTGGCTTGGGTGGCGTGTCCGCTGCGGCTTCGGCGGCCTCGATCGCGGCTTCGATGTCGTCGGGGTCGGTGGAGGGGGCCGCGTAGCTGCCGTTGAACCATTTCGCCAGGTCCAGGTCCGCACAGCGGCGCGAACAGAAGGGGCGATAGGCCTTGACCATCGGCTTGCCGCACATCGGACAGGACATCACAACACCTCCGACAGGGCCGCCCGCATGCGCTTGCGTTGCAGCTCAAAATGGCCCAGAGGGGTCCAGCCCACCAGCGCGGTTTCCACATCATCGCCCCGGAAGGCCGCGCGCAGGGCGGATTCGAAGGCGCGGCGGTCCTTTTTCGGCATCGGGGCCAGGTCCAGGGTGATCTGGCCACCCAGGCCCCGCACCCGCAGCGCACGGGGCAACAGGCGGGCACAGGCCATGTTCGCCTTGATGCCCGCAGCAAGCGAGGCATCGCTGCCGGTGTTCACGTCCACTGCCACCAGCGCGCGGGTCGGTTCCACATACATCGAGGCACCACCGCCCAGGCCCACCTGCGGGCCGCGTGCGGCCTCGACCTCATCCATCACGCCGTGGTCCTCGAAACCGCCCGGCTGCGTCACCACTTCCGCAGGCGCCGTCCAGTCGCGCCAGGCCAGCACATGGGGGCCGTCGCCTTCGGTCAATGTCTCCATCTCTGCTGCGCCGTCCTCCATGACACGGCCCGCGAGGTCGAGCATGGCGGTAATGTCCTCGGCAATGTCTTCATCATCCCCGGTGGCGCAGGAAGAGCGCAGGATCAGGCCAAACACCGTCTCCCCCGCCGTATCATGGGCGATCTCAAGCAGGCGGTCGCGCAGCGCTTCGTCCTTGATGCTGCGCGAGATGTTCAGCCCCGGCGCCTCCGGCGTGACAATGGCATAGCGGCTCTTGAACAGGAGTTTGGCAGTGACCGGGATCGCCTTGCCCGGCTCGGCAAAGCCGGTGACCTGCACCAGAATCGGCTGACCGGGGGCCAGCCCCTTGATCTGGCGCAGAAAGGCAGAGCCGTCGGGGGTTTTCAGGAACATGCCGCCCTGCCCCTTCACCGGACGGTCCGCGATGGCACGGTAGACGGTGCCGGGGCGGGGGGCGTCGCTGTCGATCAGCAGATCGTCCAGCTTGCCATCCACCATCAACGCGGCGGCCTCGCGCGCGCCCAGGTGGTCCAGAATGATCGTGCGGCCCTTCATGAGGTCCCTTTCAACAATGGATAGCCCGCTGCGATCAGCAGGTTCGCGGTTTCGGCCAGGGGCAGGCCCACGATACCGGTAAAGGAGCCGCTGATCCATGGGATCAGGGCACCGGCAGGCCCCTGGATGCCATAGCCGCCCGCCTTGCCCTGCCAGTCACCGCTGGCAAGGTAGCTGGCGATCTCGGCGTCAGACAGGGATTTCATGCGCACGGTGCTTTGCACGTCGCGCTGCCACAGTTGGTCGCCTTTTTTCACGGCGACCGCGGTGATGACCTTGTGACGGCGGCCCGACATCATCCGCAGGAACGCCTCGGCCTCTGCCGCATCCCCGGGCTTGCCCAGGATGCGCCGGCCCAGCGCCACGGTGGTATCGGCGCAAAGCACGATGTCACCCGCGTCACAGGGCACCGCCGCCACCTTTTCCCGCGCCATGCGGGCGCAATAGGGGCGCGGCAATTCGGCCTTTTTGGGGGTTTCGTCAATGTCGGGGGCGCGGATGTGATCCGGCGTCACGCCGATCTGCGCCAGCAGTTCCAGCCTGCGGGGGGAACCTGATCCGAGAATGAATGTCATGGACAGCCTTTCACAAAAGGCATCACCCGGAACAGCGACCGGGTGTCGACCGCGCCCTGCAAGCAGGACGCTCGTCGCACGGGCCGCGACAAGCGCGGCCTACTTGAAGCGGTAATTAATCCGACCCTTGGTCAGATCATAGGGGGTCATCTCGACCTGCACCTTGTCGCCTGCCAGAACACGGATGCGGTTCTTGCGCATCTTGCCTGCCGTATGCGCGATGATCTCATGGCCATTCTCAAGCTCGACCCGAAACGTCGCGTTAGGCAGGAGTTCCTTCACGACACCGGGAAATTCGAGCGTATCTTCCTTGGCCATGGTCTCTCCTTGGTTTACCGGCCCCAAATCCGGGGCACGCTGCTAAATGAGCCTATTGCGGCCATTTTTCAAGGGGTATTCAACGCAATCTGACAGGTATCGCCGCGCCATCCCGGCCCGATTGCCCGCTCCAGTGGCTGCGGTTGAGCACGACGCCATCGCGCCTGACATGGGCGACCCGGGCCAGGTCGACCTCGGCGCAGGTCCAGCCGGGGGCGTTCAGCGCGCCCTCGGCGATCACCCCGGTGGGCGGAAAGCCGGTGTCCGGCGGGGCAAAGATGCCGCCCGCGCCAAAGCTGGTGCCCAGCGCCTCGGACCAGTCGGCCTCCCCCACAACGCTGGACATGACGGTGATGCACTGGTTCTCCAGCGCGCGGGCCATTGCGCCGATGCGCACCCGCCAGTATCCGGCCAGCGCCTCGGTGACCGAGGGCACGCAGATGATGTCACAGTCGGTCAGCGCCCGGCCCAGCAAGGGAAATTCGCTGTCATAACAGATCAGTATCCCGATCTTGCCCAGCGCGGTGTCGAACACCTGAAGGTTGTTGCCCGGGATAACGTCCCAGACCTCGCCCTCGAAACGGGTCATGATCTGCTTGTCCTGCACGCCGATCTGGCCCGTGGGCGTGATCAGCCGCGCCCGGTTGACGGGCCGCGTGTCGGTCGCCGCAGGGGCAGAGGCCGCGACGATATGCACGCCATGGGCGCGGGCCAGTTTCACATGCAGGGCATCGGCCTCCGGCAGGCGGTCGGACACGGCGAACAGCGAGGCCTCCAGATCGCCCGCCACCTCCGGGCCGGCCAATGTGGCCAGTTCCATCGCGGCATATTCGGGAAACACCAGCAGGTCGGCCCCCTGCCCGGCGGCCTCTGCCACCCAATGCGAAATCTTGTCCTCGTATTGCGCCCAGGATGTCAGCACGTCGAGCGGATAGGCGGCGGTGGCGATCTTCATCTCGGTCTCCTTGTTGGGTGCACCATGGGGCGCGCGTGGAAAAGCTGCAAGTGGGGCAGGATGGCACCGAAGCGCTTTGCGTTACATGTCGGTCCCTTGACGCAAAGCACAAGCCGGGTCAGCGCCTGCCCGGCGTGGGCGATGATTCCTTGGCTCATGCCACTTTATGTCTCAACCATGATGAATCCTGTCGGGGGAACACCCAGCCTCACCAAATCGCCCGCCCGTCATGCCAAAGGCATGCCGACGATTGACGGCGCACCTTTGGTGCGACCGGCGGGCAGGCGATGGCCCGGCGCCTTCGGCTTGATTCCGGGCTTAGGCATGACTGATCAACGGCGGCTCCATCCGCTTACAAGTCTTTCGGGCGGCTTGGGGCTTCGTTGCTAAAGACCGCAAAGCTCGCATACCAGACGCTCGCGCGCCTTGCAGGGATGGTCCTCTTTGCACCCCTCCCGGACCTCGGAGGCGAAACGCAAGCGGGCAGGCGATGGCCCGGCGATGCGCCAGCCCCAAGCCAGACCCGAATGCCGCTATATTCCGCTTTCCTTATGAAGCCTTCGCAAAACCGTCATAAAACCTTGACCCCGGCAGCGGATGCTTTCAAGAAACACGAAACAAGGGGCCAGGCATATGTTGAAAAAGGGCGTCACCCTGCGCGGCATCGAAGTGTTCGAGGCGCTGGCGCAGGCCGGGTCGGTGGCACAGGCGGCCACGGCGACCGGGCTCAGCCAGCCTGCGGTCAGCCAGCAGATGCGCAATCTGGAACAGGCCGTGGGGGCCGAGCTGATCGACCATTCGCGCCGCCCCATGCGGCTGACCCCGGCGGGGGAATTGTTTCTGCGCCACGCCGGGGTGGCGCTGTCCGAACTCAGGCTGGCGCAAAGCGAGGTCACGGTGATGGATCTGGCCCACCTCAAGGAATTGAGCCTGGGCATCATCGACGACTTCGACAATGATCTGACCCCGCGCCTTGCCACCATCCTCGCCGACAGCCTGACCGGCTGCCGGTTCCGCATGATCACCGACGGCAGTCTTGAACTGGCCGCCGCGATGCAGGCGCGCGCCCTGCACATCGCCATCGCGGCCAGACCCGCAGAACCGCCCGACGGGGTCACCGAATACCCGCTGGCGCGCGATCCCTTCATCATCGTGGCCCCTGCCGGGCTGGTCCAGACCCCCTCCGAGCTGCTGGCGGGCGCGGGGCCGCTGCCCCTGCTGCACTACGCGGCAGAGCAGTTGATCGCGCGGCAGATCGGCGGGCATATCGCGCGGGCCGGGCTGACCTTGCCGACCCGGTTCGAGATCGGCAGCCATCTGGCGCTGATGGCGATGGTCGCGCGCGGCATCGGCTGGGCGATCACCACGCCGCTGGGCTATATGCGCGCCACACGGTTCCACGAGGCGCTGCATCCGATGCCCCTGCCGCTGCCGGATGCCGCGCGCCAGATCACGCTTTTTGCCGGGTCCGACTGGTCCGACCCCGTGCCGCGCGATATATCCGCAACCATGCGCCGCCTGATGCAGACCCATATGATCGGCCCGGTCACCGCACAGTTGCCCTGGCTGGCAGACAGTTTCCACCTGATCGAGGACCCGACCCCATGATCCATTCCCGCAGCAAGATCGTGATCCTGACCGGTGCCGGCATCTCTGCCGAAAGCGGGATCGAGACCTTTCGCGCCGACGATGGTCTCTGGGCGCAGCACCGGGTGGAGGACGTGGCCACGCCCGAGGGGTTTGCCCGCGATCCGAAGCTGGTGGTCGATTTCTACAATGCCCGCCGCGCGCAATTGCCGGATGTTGAGCCCAACGCCGCGCACCGCGCCCTCGCCCGGCTGGAGGCGGAACACGGCGGCGAGGTCATCGTGATCACCCAGAACGTCGATGACCTGCATGAACGGGGCGGATCAAGGACCGTGATGCACATGCACGGAGAGCTGAAAAGCGCGCTCTGCGCAGCTTGCGATCACCGCTGGCCCGCGCCGATGGTGATGGCACCGGGCGATACCTGCCCCGCCTGCGGCGCACCCGCAGCGCGGCCCGATATCGTCTGGTTCGGGGAAATGCCCTATGACATGGACGCGCTGTTCCAGCACCTGAGCGAGGCGGAGGTCTTTATCGCCATCGGCACCTCGGGCAATGTCTATCCGGCGGCCGGTTTTGTCGCCGAGGCCCGCCGCGCGGGAGCCCATACGATTGAGTTCAATCTTGAACGCTCAATCGTCGGCAACCAGTTCGAGGAACACCGCACCGGCCCGGCCTCAAAGACCGTGACCGCATGGGTAGAGGAATTCCTGCGCGGCTAGCGTCGCGGCGAATTCCCCTGATCCGATCCGCGCACGACGTCACCCGATCGTAGCCCAAACGTCAGGCATTTCTGCCTGAAAACGAACCTTCATCTGATATGACTCAAAGGCGGCAATGCGGACAGAGTTGCCGTTTCCTATAGCGGTCCGAAGGTCTGTTTCGTCTTAGCATATTACTTGAGAGCGATTGTCTCCCCCAAGCCGAGAAAGTCGAGGATCGGCGGCGCAATTTGGTCGGCGTGATGTATCCATGGTGCATGACCGCCATCGACAATGTGAAGACAAGCATCAGGGATGACCTCGGCGGCTTGTCGACCGATCTCTTCTCCCCCGAACGGATCACGACGTGCGAAGATGAGCAGAGATGGGGTGTTGATACGGCTCAAAATTTCACGGCTCAGCGCCATTCCCGGGCGTGCGCCCCGCACCCCGACAACCGCATTGAGCATCGCCAAAAACGTCGGCTCGAACCCCGGCAGGCGCTCGGTCGCCAGCAGCAGGTCGGCGATCTCTTGCGGCAGCGGATATTCGTGGACCATCTTCGACAATTGCTTGACTTGTCGGGGCGACGGGGGCTGCAACCGCATCATGAACCACCCCAGACCTCGCTTGGACAAGAGCCGCATCGGTAGAGGCGCTGAGGTCTCCAGTATCAGTGCGGGGCACCCGACATGAACGAGTGCGGCAATCCGTTCTGGTTGGTCAAGCGCGAACCATGAAGCCCAATGTGAACCAAGGGAATTTGCGATGATCGTTGGTCGGTCAAGCTTGAGCCCGTCCAGCACCTGCCCGACAAAGGCAACCGCCGTCGCCTTCAGATCCTGCGCGACTGTCGGGGTCGTGCTGGTCAATCCAAAGCCCGGCAAGTCAACGGCATAAAGCTTCAAGCCCTTCAATTGGGCCATCAAGGGAGCCCACATTGCCGCTGGTGTGCCAATCCCGTTGAACAAGATTGCAGGTGGGCCTTCGCCCGCCACCAGAACCTGCGCACGTCCCTCCACGACCGGGACGTCGATGAACTTTTGCTCTAAATCAATACCATAGCGGGCAAAAGTTGCAGCCTGTGCCGCGAGAAAAGATTGCACTTCCATGGGAGCCACCCTATTGTCCTAGTTTACAACGTGTAAAGCAAACTAGAGGCCAGTTTACATAGTGTCAAGTAAAGTGCCTGACTACGGCAGTTCGCAGACCCGCGAGCACATCCTCAAGGCAAGCTGGGACCTGATAGCAAATCACGAATCCAGCCTGAAGCTGACCGAAGTGGCGACGAAAGCGGCTGTCTCACGGCAGGCGATATACCTCCATTTCGGTGACCGGGCTGGACTAGTGCTGGCACTCGTCCAGCATATGGACGAAACGCTCGACCTCGGCAGCAAGCTCGCGCATGTGCGTGCCGCACCGGACGGAGCCGAACTCCTTGGGCGCGCCATGCGCCTAAACACACAGTTCTGGTCAGCGGTGTTTCCGGTCGCTCGGATTCTGGAGGCCGCGCAGAACGACGATGCGGCGCTGAGTTCGGCATGGCATGATCGCATGACGTTTCGCCAAAAAACCTTCTTGGCGATGATCAAGCAGATCGCCGACGGAGGTGAGCTTTCACCTGACTGGGACATCGAGGAAGCGGCCGGGGTTCTCTACGCGACAGCTCATTTTGACACGTGGAGAGAACTCACACATCATCTTGGCTGGACCGAGGATCGGTATGTCGTGGCGATGACACGATTGCTTTGCCGGGCTCTTCTCCGCCGATCGTGAATCATGCTTCCGCTACCCCAATCTCATTTGTTTCTTCACAGCTATGAAATCAGTGCGGCCATTCACGTAAAGCGCAGCATCGGTCAAAGTGGGCTCAAACCGGACCTTTGCCGCATCGGGCTTTAAGGTCCGGCTTGTCAACTTTTCTGCGATCCGTCACGTAAAGGCCGAAGTCTTCTGACTTGCCCTCCGCGCGGTGCGGACGTGGTTCAGTCGCCGTGTTTCATCGCCCCATGATCCATCGCCCCGTGATCCGGCTTGCGGTCGTGGTCCACGGGGATCATCAACTGCATCTCGCCCGCCTTTTCGAAGGTCAGCGTGACGGGAACCTCACTGCCCTGTTCCAGCGGGCCGGTCAGCCCCATGAACATCACATGATCGCCGCCGCGCGCCAACCTGTGCATGCCGCCTGCGGGGACCGGGATGCCTTCCTCGATCTCGGACATGCGCATGACGCCGTTTTCGTCCTCGCTGTGGGTATGCAATTCGACCCGCCCGGCCACGTCAGAGCTGACGGCGATCAGGCGGTCGTCTTCGGCCCCGTCGTTCATCAACGTCATGAAGGCCGCACCACTGGCGGATGTCGGGGTGGAGCTGCGCAGATAGGCATCCTTGACCATGATCTCGGCACAGGCGGGGGCCGCAAGAAGGGCCGCGGCGATGGCAACGGTCAGAAATCGGGTCATTTTCGGTATCCTTGGTTGATCTGCGGTGCAGGCGCGGTTCAGACCGTAAGACGAGAGGCCAAAACGACACAACCCCGGACACGGGGGACCGGGGTTGCAAAGTCGACGGAATGGAAAACGCTTAGCTCAGCGCGTCAGCTTCCATGCCGGATTTCTTGATCGCTTTCTTGATCTTCAGCGCATTGGCGGACAGCTCGGTGTCTTTCGCCTTGGCCAGGAACTTGTCCAGACCGCCACGGTGGTCAACGGACCGCAGGGCATGTGCAGAGATACGCAGTTTGAACGAACGGCCCAGCGCTTCGGATTGCAGGGTCGTGTCATTCAGATTGGGCAGGAAACGACGCCGCGTCTTGTTGTTGGCGTGGCTTACGTTGTTGCCCGTCATCGGGCCTTTTCCGGTCAGTTCGCAAACACGCGACATGGGTTCATCCTTTGTTTTAGTGGTGCGGCAACGCAGGCCCGTTGCAACACATAAAAGGGGCCGCGCGATGCGACCCGTAAACTTGTCCGCTGGCTTTAGTGGGAATCACCTTTGGCGTCAAGCCGATGTGACCGAAGTTATGCCACCCCGCAGCAGGCGGTGATATCGCCCCGCCGCCACGGCACAGGGCGGCGCGGCACCGCCTGAGGTTGCAAAAATCACGCCAGGCTACCGCTTTCGCATTTATTTCTTTCATCCGGCAGCCCGATTTGCAACACCAAGGCATGTCCATTCGCATGCGTGCCCTTCTTGTTCACCTTTTCACCGCAACCGGCGCTGTCTTTGCCATGCTGGCCATGCTGGCCGCCGTCGACCGCGAATGGGACATGATGTTCCTCTGGCTGGTGGTCGCCTTTTTCGTGGATGGCATCGACGGGCCGCTGGCGCGCAAATACGATGTAAAGACCAACGCGCCGGAATTCGACGGCGTGCTGCTGGACCTGATCATCGACTACCTCACCTATGTCTTTATCCCGGCCTTCGCCCTGTTCTCCTCCGGCCTCATGGACGGGTGGAGCGGCTGGGTCATGATCATTGTCGTGACCTTCGCCTCCGCCATGTATTTCTGCGACACCCGGATGAAGACCAGGGACAATTCGTTCTCCGGCTTTCCGGGGTGTTTCAACATGCTGGTGCTGGTGCTGTTTGCCCTGACACCGCCCTGGTGGGTCTGCCTGATCATCGTCACGACCCTGTCCGTTGCGATGTTCCTGCCGATCAAGTTCGTGCATCCCGTGCGCACCGAGCGCTGGCGCGGGGTGACCCTGCCGATGGCGCTGGCCTGGACCTTCTTTGCCGGCTGGGCCGCCTGGGGCAATTTCGACGCGGCAAGCTGGGCACCCTGGGGGCTTGTGATCACCTCCGTCTACCTGATCCTGGCCGGTGCGGTGCAGCAGGCGTTCTTTGACCCGAAAGACTGACGGTCACAGGACGGGCGGCTGGATCGAGCCCGGCGCGACCTGAGGTGCCCGGCCGGGCAGCGCCCGACCTGGAGGGCGTTCCAAACCTATACGCGGTGGGAAACGCATCTTCACGCCAGCCGCTCGTGTGGTGGCTGAGGTTGCAAATTCGCCCTCCGGGGGGAGGTCGGGCGATGCCCGGCTTGGTGCCGGGCGGGGGCAAGCCGGGCCGTCGCCTGCCCGGGGTGGGCGATGCTGACTTATGTTCATGCCACTTAACTTATCAACCATGATGAATCCTATCAGGGGGAACACCTGGCCTTACCATATCGCCTACCCGACCGGCGGGCAGGCGATGGCCCGGCGCCTGCGGCTTGTTCCAGGCCTGGGTGTCAGTGATCGACGGCGGGAAAACCGCGTTGCGGGGGCAAGGGGTAAGGGTAGGCGCGGCAAACAAAGTCACATTTCCGCTTGACCTCAACCTTGGTTGAGCCGCCATCAAGGGGCATACTGCAAAGGATTGCCCATGACCGTCCAGACACCCCCTGCCCCGAAAACCGACTATGTGCCCTGGCGCGAGTTCCTGAGCGCAGGCTACACCGCGCCCTTGCTGCTGGTCTCCCTTGGTGTCTGGCTGCATGCCGCCGACAGCCTTGTGGTGGCCACCATGCTGCCCGCCATCGTGGGTGAGATCGGCGGCGCGGCCTATGTCAGCTGGACCGTCTCGATCTATGAAATCGGCTCCATCGTGGCGGGGGCGGCCAGCGCGCTGCTGACGCTGCGCTATGGGCTGCGGGTGCCGATGGCGGCGGCGGCATTCTGCTTTGCCATGGGCTGTGCGCTGTCGGCACTCAGCGGGTCGATGGGGCTGGTCCTGGTCGGACGCAGTCTTCAGGGCATGGGCGGCGGCGGGTTGACCGCGCTGTCCTTCATCGCCATCGGCGTGCTGTTCCCGCGCCGCCTCGCGGCCCGCACGCTGGCTGTGGTCTCTGCCTTCTGGGGGGTTTCCGCCTTTCTCGGCCCGCTTCTGGGCGGGGTGTTCGTGGAATATGCCACCTGGCGCTGGGGCTTTGGCTTTTTCGCGGTGCAGGCCCTGGGCCTTGGCCTGTGGATCGCGCTGCGCCCCGAGGCAGAGAATGCCGGTGCCGGGGCCCAGACCCCCGGTGCCTTCCCCTTCTTCCGCCTCGCCGTGCTCTGCGCTGCGGTGATCCTGATCTCCTCCGGCGGGGTCCGGGTGGAACTGCTGCGCAGCGGCCTGCTGATCCTGGCCGGGGCCGCCTGCCTGTGGTGGTTCCTGTGGCGCGATGCCCGCGCCGGGGCGGCGCGGCTGTTGCCCGCTGCCCCGCTGGACCCGCGACAGGCCACGGGCGCGACGCTGCTGATGCTTTTGTGCATCTCTATGGCCACCATCGGCCTGCTGGCCTATGGCCCGTTGCTGATGACGCTGATCCACGGGGTCTCTGCCCTGACCGCAGGCTATATCGTCGCGGCCTCTTCGATCGGCTGGACCCTGACGGCGGTAGCGGTCAGCGGATCGCCAGAGCGGCGTGACCGGCTGTGGATCGGGCTGGGCATGGGCATGACAACCCTCAGCGTCGCGGGCTTTGCCTATGCGATACCACATGGGCCGCTGTGGCTGATTGCCCTGCTCTCGGCGATCGAGGGCGGCGGTTTCGGCCTTGCCTGGACCTTCATCCTGCGCCGCGTCACAGCGCTGGTCCCGGCAGG
Organism: Sulfitobacter sp. EhC04; assembly: GCF_001650875.1. GTDB lineage: Bacteria > Pseudomonadota > Alphaproteobacteria > Rhodobacterales > Rhodobacteraceae > Sulfitobacter. Next base: position 27,316 of record NZ_LXYI01000078.1, on the reverse strand, counting down.
GGAAGCGGCCCGCGTGTCCGGGGCCATCCCCACCGTGCAGCGCATGGGCTATGCCCTGGGGGCTGCCTATGTGGGGATTGTGGTCAATGCCAGCGGGTTTCTTGACATGGCAGGGCCAGCGGACGCCGCCCATGTCGCGCGGGTGCTGTTCCTGTCGAGCCTGCCGCTGGCGCTGATCGGGCTGGGTGCGATGGCGGGGCTGCTGCGCCGCCATCCGCATGACGCGGGGCTTCAGATGAGCAGCCCGGCCGCCCCCTCGTGACGCAGAAGCGCCACCTTGGTCTCGACCCCGCCGCGGCCTGAAAACCCGGTCAGCCCCTTTGCCCCCATGACCCGGTGGCAGGGGATGATCACCGGGATCGGATTGCCGCCACAGGCCTGCCCCACCGCCTGCGCCGACACGCCCAGATCGCGCGCAATCTCGCCATAGGTGCGGGTATGGCCAAAGGGGATCGCGGCGATGGCCGCACAGACCCTGCGTTGCAGGTCAGAGCCCGCAACCCGCAGCGGCAGGTCGAAATCCTCCAGCGTGCCAGCGTCATAGGCCGCCAGTTGACGCACCGCCTCGGCCAGCAGATCGCTACTGTCGGGCCGCGCCACAGCCCCCCAGCCGACAGCGGTAATTGCGCCATCCTGTTCTGTCAGGGTCAGATCGCCGAAGCGGGTGGAGATATGGCTGCGTTTCATGGTGCCAGAATGACGCGGAATGCCCCTGCGCTCAATCCGGAACCTGCGGTTATCGCGAAGGGCAGCGCCGACCCGAGGGGTGGTGCAAAGCGCCGCCCCATGGGGGCGGGTCGGCGCTGCCCGGCGTGCCGCCGGGCGGGAGGTTGTCATAACCTCGGGCCATTCACCTGCGACAGGAGAAACCGGCGTAGCGCCGTTCCGAGGGGTGGCGCAATCGCGCCGCCCCGTGGGGGCGGAACGGCGCGGCCCAACAGGAACTGTTGGGCTGGACATGATTGGCAGTTGTCTCTTCAAGCACCGATACCCGCACGAGGCCCCTGGCCCCGGCGGTGTCGCTGCAATCTGCCTGAATATGGAAAGGAGCCGGTAAAGATGGCGGCGCCGCCAGATTCGGAAAAACGAGACAGGGCATGGCCCTGCACCCTGAACGGTTCAGCGTGGCGCGATACGTCTGCGCCTCTGCTCCTGTGGTGCCGAAAGGTGGAAAGTCTTCCGGCGGTCAATCGCGATTGGGTTGGGTTCTAAGGGCCGCCGGTTAAGACATTGCCTGTCCGGCGGGCGGCAAGGGGCGGTGCCGGGCAACAGCCGCACCGCCCCGCGCGGATCAGGCCCGCGATTCGCCCTCGTGCACCGCTGCGTCGCAGCGTTTGCAGACACCGGGCGTGGCATGGCTGCCCACATCCGGCAGCACCTTCCAGCAGCGGGCGCATTTGCCGCCCTCGGCCTTCTCGAACACCACGGCGATGCCTTCGGCCTCGGGCATGCGGAACGCCTCTGCCGGGGCCGGGTCACCAGTGACAGAGATGTCAGACGTGATCGCCACATCCTCGAAAGACACGCTTTCCAGCGCCGCGCGCTGATCCGCGTCCGCGATATGCACCACCGGCGCCGCCTCCAGCGAGGCACCGATCACCTTGTCCGTCCGCTGCACCTCCAGGGCCGAGGTCACCACCCGGCGCGCCGCGCGGACCGATGCCCATTTCGCCGCCAATGCCGGGTCCAGCCAATCGGCAGGGGTTTCGGGCATGTCCACCAGATGCACCGAACTGTCCTCTCCGGGGAACCGCTCCAGCCAGACGTCCTCCATGGTAAAGACCAGCACCGGGGCCAGCCATGTGGTCAGCCGGTGGAACAGCAGGTCCAGCACCGTGCGCGCCGAGCGCCGCCGCAGCGTGTCGCCGTCGCAGTAAAGCGCATCCTTGCGGATGTCGAAATAGAAGGCCGACAGGTCCACCGTGGCAAAGGTGAAGACCGCCTGGAACACACCCTGGAAATCAAACCGCGCATAGCCGTCGCGCACCTGCCTGTCCAGTTCCGCCAGCCGGTGCAGCACCCAGCGCTCCAGCTCCGGCATATCCGCCGGTGCGACCCGGTCGCCCTCGCTGAAATCGCTCAGGCTTCCCAGCATATAGCGCATGGTATTGCGCAACCGGCGGTAGCTGTCAGCCACCCCTTTCAGGATCTCGTCCCCGATCCGCTGGTCAGCGGTGTAATCGGTCTGCGCCACCCAAAGCCGCAGGATATCCGCACCATATTGATCGACGATCTTCTGCGGCACGATGGTGTTGCCGATGGATTTGGACATTTTCATGCCCTTGGCATCCAGCGTGAACCCATGTGTCACCACATTGCGGTAGGGCGCGCGGCCCGTGGTGCCGACCGATTGCAGCAGGGACGAATGGAACCAGCCGCGGTGCTGGTCGGTGCCTTCCATATAGACATCCGCAATGCCATCCGCTGTCCCGTCGGGGCGGTCGCGCAGGGTAAAGGCATGGGTCGAGCCGCTGTCGAACCAGACATCCAGAATATCGGTCACCTGATCATAGTCATCCGGGTTCACGATGCCTTCCAGGAACCGCGCTTTTGCGCCCTCCTCATACCAGGCATCCGCGCCTTCGGCCTCGAACGCCTCGACAATCCGCTGGTTTACTTCCGGGTTGCGCAGCAGGAACCCTTCATCCGTGGGCAGCACGCCCTTTTTGGTGAAACAGGTCAGCGGCACGCCCCAGGCGCGCTGGCGCGACAGCACCCAGTCGGGGCGCGCCTGCATCATGGAATAAAGCCGGTTGCGGCCCGATTTCGGGGTCCAGTTCACATTGTCGATCTCGGTCAGGGCCCGTTCGCGGATCGTCTTGCCATGCATGTCCAGCCCGTCGCCCACCACCTTGTCGATGGCGGCAAACCATTGCGCGGTGTTGCGATAGATCACCGGCGCCTTGGAGCGCCAGGAATGCGGATAGGAGTGCTTGATCTTGCCGCGGGCCAGCAAGCCGCCGACCTCGACCAGTTTGTCGATGATGGCGCTGTTTGCGTTGCCTTCCTTGCCGTTGGGCTTCAGGATCGCCTTGCCGCCAAAGAACGGCAGATCATCGCGGAACCGCCCGTCAGGGTTCACGTTATAGGTGATTACCTGCTCCAGCATCCCGAGGCCACGGTAAAGCTCGTATTCCTCAAGACCATGGCTGGGCGCGCAATGCACAAACCCTGTGCCTTCGGTGTCAGTGACGAAGTCGGCAGCGCGGAAGTCGCGCAACCCGTCCCATTCGCCATTGCCGCCTTCGGCCCCGGCCAGCGGGTGTTGCAACGACATCCCGGCAAGCTGTGCAGCGGTCACATCGCGCAACCGACGGTACATGCCCTCCTCCAGCCGCGCCCGGCCCATGACGTCATCCGCCAGCTTGTCGGCCAGGATGTAGCGGTCCCCGACAGAGACCCAGCTTTCCTCCGGCGTGCCGGTCACCTCATAGAGGCCATAGGCGATGTCCTCGCCAAAGACGACGGCCTTGTTCGACGGCATGGTCCAGGGCGTCGTGGTCCAGATCACCACATGCGCCCCCTCAAAGTCCTGCGCAACCTGGGTTTCGGCGGCCAGTTCAGCGCCACGATCGGCAACCGATTCCTCCTCGCCGCCGGTCACCAGGTCGGCCAGCTTGAAATCCACCACCTTGAACTTCACCCAGACGGTAAAGCTCTCCTTGTCATGATACTCCACCTCGGCCTCGGCGAGGGCGGTCTGCTCCACCGGCGACCACATCACTGGTTTCGAGCCTTGATAGAGCGTGCCGTTCATCAGGAATTTCATGAACTCTTCGGCAATCACCCGCTCGGCGTGGAAATCCATGGTCAGGTACGGATCGGCCCAATTGCCGGTCACGCCCAGCCGTTTGAATTCCTCGCGCTGCACATCGACCCAACCGGCCGCGAACTGGCGGCACTCGGCGCGGAATTCGTTGATCGGCACCTCATCCTTGTCGCGGCCCTTCTTGCGGTATTGCTCCTCGATCTTCCACTCGATCGGCAGACCGTGGCAATCCCAGCCGGGGATATAGCGCGCGTCAAAGCCCATCATCTGATGGCTGCGCACGATCATGTCCTTGATCGTCTTGTTCAGCGCATGGCCGATGTGCAGGTTGCCGTTGGCATAGGGCGGGCCGTCGTGCAGCGTGAAGGGCCTGCGCGGCTTTTCATTCTTGCCCGTCCGGGCAAGGGCCGCTTTCTCGCGCAGCCGGTCATAGACCCCGATCCTTTCCCAGCGCGCCAGCCATTCCGGCTCGCGCTTGGGCAGACCGGCCCGCATCGGGAAATCGGTCTTGGGCAGGTTCAGGGTGGATTTGTAATCAAGCGTCTCTGGCGTGTCGGCACACATGTGTTGCGTCCTTCGAATCCTGGAAAAAATGGTCTGATCGGTGCGATGGTCTCAAACACCTCAAGCCCGGCGTCTCCAACAGGTCAGAGCGCCGGGAAAATAATTCGAATGAGGGTCACAAAACGCCATGCCATGCCGGGCTTATAATCAGGCACCGTCCGACGGACAAGACCCGACCCCCCTCTCTTTTTGGCCGTAAATATTCCTGGGGGAGTTTGAGGGGGCAAAGCCCCTTCAAGAGGTCGGGGAGTTTGAGGGGGCAAAGCCCCCTCATCAGCAAAAATGAATCGCGTACCGCGTCAGCGGTTCATTCAGACGACGCCATCAGACAGGGCCGCCGCGCAGAATGCCGCCATCAGATCCGCGTCCTTGACCCCCGGCGCACTTTCCACGCCGGAGGCCACATCGACCTGCCGCGCGCCGGTCATGGCGATGGCCTCGGCGACATTCTGCGGTGTCAGCCCGCCCGCCAGCATCCAGGGCACCGGCCAGCGCCGCCCGGCGATCAGCCGCCAGTCAAAGGTCAGCCCGTTGCCCCCCGGCAGAACCGCCCCCTTCGGCGGCTTGGCATCCACCAGCAGCTGGTCCGCCACCGTGCCATATTCATCCAGCGCCGCCAGATCCTCCGACGCGGCCACACCCACAACCTTCATCACCGGCAAGCCGTAGCGCGCCTTGATCTCACGCACACGCTCGACACTCTCGGCACCGTGCAACTGCAACATGTCCAGCGGCACGACCCCCACAAGCGCATCCAGAAAGGCATTGTCGGCGTTGACCGTCAAAGCGACCTTGCAGATCCCTTCCGGCACCGCACCGGCAAGAAAGGCTGCATCAGCGGGGGCCAGGTAACGTGGTGATTTCTCAAAGAAATTGAACCCGAGATAGCGCGCGCCGGCCAGAATGGCGGCGGGGACATCGGCGCTTTCGGTGAGGCCGCAGATCTTGACATTGATGGCAGCGGGCATCGGTGCCTCAGCCGGCTTCGTCCAGCAGGGCCAGAACCTCGTCCTTGCCCTTGTGCTTTTCGCCCTTCAGGCGCGCCACTTCACGCTCCAGCCTGCGCATCTCGCGCGCCTGCCGGGCCGCTTCCGCGCGCTCGCCATACTCGCGAATCCATTCCCAGACAAATCCGATCAGAAGCCCCGCAAGAATGCTGCCGAGGATCACCAGGAACAGCGGCAGCCTGATCTGCGGCGTGACCGCAAACCAATGGGCGACTTCGCCCGGCAGCACCTTCAGTTCCACGATCTCCCGGTTGGCCAGCGCAACCGCGATCAGCGCGATGGCAAAGACCGCGATGCAGAGGTAGCGAATATAACGCATCATGCTTTCCCGTTCAGCCTGTCCCGGAGCAGTTTGCCGGTCTTGAAAAACGGCACATGTTTCTCTTCCACATGCACGGTTTCGCCGGTCCGGGGGTTCCGCCCCACCCTGGCATCGCGCTTCTTGACGGAGAATGCGCCAAATCCGCGCAGCTCCACGCGATCCCCCTTGGACATGGCCCCGGTGATCTCGTCGAAGATGGTATTCACAATGCGTTCGACGTCGCGCTGGTAGAGATGCGGGTTATCATCCGCAATCTTCTGGATCAGTTCAGACCGGATCATCGCGATACCCCCCAAGGTGCGTCTATTTTCTGCGTTCCGCATACCACTATAAAAAGAAACCCCGCCGCCGTGAAGCCGTGCTTGCGCCAGGTTTCGACTTTTTCGGCGCGGAACCTCCTGTTTTTTTGGCTTTTTTGCATAACTCTTGGCCTCAGGCACCGCATCTGGCCGAAAAGCGGAATCTCCTGCGCGGGACCGGCGGGCGATTCGTTTGGCATGTCAAAAGACATAGAGGCGCGGTTTGATTGGTGCTGAACCGGCCGTTTTCGGGCTGCCGCCGACATGCAAAAAGGCCCCGCATGTCGCCATGCGGGGCCCTTTGATGTCGTCAAACGCGAGGCGTTTACTTGTCGTCGTCGCCCTTCAGCGCCGCGCCAAGGATGTCGCCCAGCGATGCACCGGAGTCGGAGGAACCGTATTGTTCGACGGCCTCTTTCTCTTCGGCGATTTCGCGTGCCTTGATCGACACGCCCAGGCGGTGTGCCTTGGTGTCGACATTGGTGATGCGCACATCGACCTTGTCCCCGACAGAGAAACGCTCGGGGCGCTGCTCGGCACGGTCACGGCTGAGGTCGGAGCGACGGATGAAGCTCTTCATGCCTTCGTATTCGACCTCGATGCCGCCATCTTCGATGGAAGTCACGTTGACCGTCACGATGGAACCGCGCTTCACGCCGCCCACGGCTTCGGCGAACTTGTCACCGCCGACACCCTTGATGGAGAGCGAAATCCGCTCTTTCTCGACGTCGACTTCGGAGACAACGGCCTGAACCATATCGCCCTTGCGGTAGTCCTGAATGGCTTCTTCGCCACGCTGGTCCCAGCTGAGGTCGCTGAGGTGAACCATGCCGTCAATGTCGCCGGGCAGACCCACGAACAGACCGAATTCGGTGATGTTCTTGACCTCGCCTTCGACTTCGGTGCCCTCGGGGTGGGTTTCCGCAAAGACTTCCCATGGGTTGCGCATGGTCTGCTTGAGACCCAGAGACACGCGGCGCTTGGCACCGTCGATTTCCAGCACCATGACTTCGACTTCCTGAGAGGTCGACACGATCTTGCCGGGGTGCACGTTCTTCTTGGTCCAGGACATTTCGGAGACGTGAACCAGACCTTCGACACCGGGCTCCAGCTCAACAAATGCGCCGTAATCGGTGATGTTGGTCACGCGGCCTGTGTGCGAGGATTCCAGCGGGTATTTGGCGGCGACCAGATCCCATGGATCTTCCTGCAACTGCTTCATGCCCAGGGAAATGCGGTGCGTTTCCTTGTTGATCTTGATCACCTGCACCTTGATCGTCTCGCCGATGGCGAGGATCTCGGAGGGGTGGTTCACGCGGCGCCATGCCATGTCGGTGACGTGCAGCAGCCCGTCAACACCGCCGAGGTCCACGAAGGCCCCGTATTCGGTGATGTTCTTGACCACACCGTCGACGTTCTGGCCTTCGGTCAGGTTGCCGATGACCTCGGCGCGCTGTTCGGCACGGGATTCTTCGAGGATCGCACGGCGCGACACCACGATGTTGCCCCGGCGACGGTCCATTTTCAGAACCTGGAACGGCTGCTTGAGACCCATCAGCGGGCCCGCATCGCGCACGGGGCGCACATCGACTTGGGAACCCGGCAGGAACGCAACTGCGCCGCCGAGGTCCACGGTGAAACCGCCCTTGACGCGGCCAAAGATCGCACCTTCGACACGTTCTTCTGCGGCATAGGCTTTTTCCAGACGATCCCAGGCTTCTTCCCGGCGCGCCATCTCGCGGGAGATGACAGCTTCGCCACGGGAGTTTTCGACCTGACGCAGGAAGACTTCGACTTCGTCGCCGACTTCGATCTTGGGCGCTTCGCCCGGATCGGCAAATTCTTTCAGCTCGACGCGGCCTTCCATCTTGTAACCGACGTCGATGATGGCCTGACCGGCCTCGATGGCAATGACCTTGCCTTTGACAACAGACCCCTCTTCGGGGGTGTCCATCTCAAAGCTCTCCTCCAGGAGTGCTTCAAATTCGTCCATAGCATTTGACATGTAGCTTTACGTTTCCTTTTAAGATGTATCTGGCCGTGCGGTTGTCTCCGCCGGTCTTGGGTGTGAATTGGACCTCGGGCCGATCCGGCAGACGCAAAAGAAAGAGGGCCGGATGGTTCCGACCCTGCCTCAGTCCTGCGTCCGGTGCTGTAATCGCCCCTTAGACAGACGCGCGTATAGGTCATTTGACGCCCGCGCGCAAGAGCCGCAGATCGCGGATGTTCATGGCAGGCGGGCGGGTCGGGGCACATGGCTGTTGCGCTGCGGTCAGATGCAGGGGGCATGTCCCGCTGGTCCCTGAGATATTGTTTGCCCGCTCCGGGCCGTGCCGGAACGGGCAAATGTCCTGATGTGGTTCAACCCGCGAACAATTTGCGGATCTTGCCAACCGCGCTGTCGAACTCTTCCTGATAGGCGATGGGCTGCACGAAACGCCCGCGATCATCGAAAAGCAGCACAAAGGCCGAGTGATCCATCGTGTAGCCGCCATCCGCCAGCGGCACTTTCTGCGCGTAGACCCGGAAGGCCCGAATCGCCTTGTCGATTTCCGCGCGCCCGCCCGACACGCCGGTCACCCCCGGCACCCAGGAGACATAATCCTCCAGCATCTCGGGCGTGTCGCGTTCGGGATCGACAGTGACAAAGAACACGCGCAGCGCGTTGCCGTCCCCGGCCAGCGCCTCCTGCCAGCCGGAGACATCGCCCAGCGTTGTCGGGCAGACCTCGGGACAATGGGCAAAGCCGAAGAACACGGCAGAGGGTGTCCCCCTCAGCGTGTCCTCGGTGAAGGTGCCGCCGTCTGTCATGGTCAGGCTGTAATCGCCCTGACCAAGCTGATCGGCAACCGATCTGTTGAGCCGTGGTTCAAGGACCGTGAACCAGCCCAGGGCCAGCAGCGCGATCAGGGTGACGCCCCACAGGGCGAACAGGAATGTCTTGCGTTGCGGTGTCATGGCGGGGTCACTCGCTCATCTTGTGATGCGCATCATGTCCGTCATGCGCGTCATGCGCCGTGCCGTCCCGTGCCAGCACCGGCATGGTCAGCGTCACCTCGCCCGCCTTTTCAAAAGTCAGGGTCACCTGTGCCTTACCGCCTTCGGCCATTGGGCCGGTGAGGTCCATGAACATGATGTGATAGCCGCCGGGTTCCAGCGTCACGGTCTCGCCCGCCGGGATCGGCAGACCGTTCTCAAGCGCGCGCATCTTCATGACCTCGCCCTGCATCTCCATCTCTTGGACCTCGACCCGTGCGGCGGCGTCAGAGGATGCGGCGATCAGGGTATCGTCGCTGTCACCGCCATTGCTGATGGTCAGGAACCCGCCCGCGACGGGCTGGTTCGGCAGGGTCGCCCGGACGAAATAGGCCGAAAGCTCAAGATCGCCCAGCGTCACGGTTTCCTCGGCGGGCATGGCCATTGCCGCATGGCCGTGGCCGTGGCCGTCGCTGCCGGCAACAAGGGTCAGACCGGGGGCGGGGTTTGGCACATCATGTGATCCGCTGGTGTCGGTCCAATCCGCTGTGCCGCTGGCGCAGGTTTGCAGGGCCGGGAAATAGATCGTCTCGCCGGGGGTCATGTCGGGGCCGACGGTGCCGCGCAGGGTGAATTCGTCATAAAAGCCGTCGGGCAGATCACCCCCCGACCAGATCACCGCCCGCACCCCTTCGGTCATCTCCTTGCCGTGGTTGTCATAGGGGGTGGCATAGGCGCCGGTTTCGGTGGTCAGGTCCCAGCCCGCTTTCGGCATCGGCTTGGCCGCGTAGAAGCCTTCGGGAATGTCGATGCGGACGGTATGTGTCGCCTCGCCCGCGCAGCCGTGCGGGACGCGCAGGGTCACCTTGGTGGTGGCACCCACTGCCGCCTGTTTCTGTTCAAGCGTGGCATGGGCATGGGCCGTGCCTGCCAGCAGGGCAAGGCAGAGGGCGGCGATGGGTTTGGTGGTCAGGTAGGTCATGAAAGTCTCCACAGAGATCCGGGCGCGGGCTGAAGGCGCGCCACACAATGAAATCGCGCCGGGAACCCGGCACAGATGGTATTGGACTCAGGTGAAGAGAGGGGGCGCGCGCACGCCAACGGGGGCGGCAAGCAGCAGCAGACCCGCGACAAGGTCGTGTCGGGTCGCCTGCACAAAGACCGGCTGAACCCGCCGCGACAGATCGGGGGCCACGGTGGCTTTCGCCCTGGGAAGATTATGGCAGAACGGGCAGCGGTGCTCTGCCGCATCCGGGTCCAGGCCGCAGAGATCCCCGGCAAGACTGCCCATGGCGATGAAGGCTTCCATACGCGCGGCATCGTCGCGGTCCGGGGCCAGGTGATGAGCCGACACGGCACCAAGCACCGCGAGCATAAGCGCGGTGCCGTAAGCCAGTATCGTTTTGCGCAGGCCCTTGGTCATGCCCGTTCAGTGCCGCAATCGGGGCAAAAGGGGAAGAGGCAATATCTGCGACATAGTTGCCGTTTGGCGGTGCAGGCGCAGACCCTAGTCCCCCGAATCTGAAGTTCGTTACATTGATCATTCAGCCCCCGGATCGCTTGCGATCCGGTTCGCGCCCGACCCCGCCCCCAGGGCGGGCGCGAATTATTCATACGTTTCAAAATGTTGCAATCTTTCGCCATGCTCGGAACACTCGCCAAGCATCACCGCGCCCCCCCTCGGGGCCGGGCGCGAACCTCCGTCGCGCATGCGTCTCAATGTTGAGAATTTCGATTCCACCACACCAGACAGGCCGACCTTATACATGAATCGCTTGTTCGCTGCCTTTGCCTGCCGCTAAAGGCGAAAAGTGATGTGCGATGCCTCAGGTTAAAGGCCGGACGCTTTAAAAGACGAAGTCCCCGGCGTCGAGATCGGCCAGCGCCACGGAAAGAAGCGTGATCTGCTGACCGACACCGGCGGTGATCACCACGTTGTCGCCTTGTTGCACCATGTGATTGCCCAGCAGGTCGGCAAAATCCGTAATCTCCGATACCCCGGACAGGTCGATGGTTTCGAAAGGGTTGGTGGCTTCGAAATCTTCAACCGTGTCATTGCCGTCGCCATCCACAAAGACAAAGCAATCGGCGTTGAAATTGCCCATCAATACATCATTGCCCTGGCCGCCCCGCAGAATGTCAAATCCCGCGCCGCCCAGCAGTCGGTCGTCTCCGGCGTCGCCCTCAAGGAAGTCGTTGCCGATATCCCCGAACAGCGTGTCATTGCCCTCGCCGCCGGAAAGGTAATCGCTGTCGTCACCGCCGCTGAGCCGGTCGGCACCGGCGTCGCCCCAGAGCCGGTCCAGCCCTGCGCCCCCAGACAGGGTATCCTCCCCCGTGCCGCCGAACAGGCTGTCGGCATTGGTCCCGCCTTCGATGATGTCATTGCCATCGCCGCCGTAGATCGTATCGAAACCGCCCCAGCCTTCCAGAAAGTCATTGCCGCTGCCGCCGTCCAGAAAATCATTGCCGACCCCGGCGCGCAGCACATCGTGATCGTCGCCGCCCCAGAGGTGGTCATCGCCGTCCTCGCCAAAGATCAGATCTGCATCCAGCCCCCCGGCGATGCTGTCATTGCCGGTGCCGCCAAAGATCGTGTCATTGCCGGTGGCCCCGTCCACCGCATCGTCGCCTCCGTTGGCGTGGATGACCTCATCGGCACCGGTGCCGGCGTGGGCCAGGCCCTGAACGCTTCCCCGAATGTATTCGGAGGTCTCGAACCCGTGGAAGCCATCATCGCTGTGAACCACATTCCTGATCCGCAGATGCAACCCGTCGTAATGGTCAAAGGGAACGAAATTGATCTCGTTGTGATAGGCCACCTCGGTCAGTTCTTCTGCGGTTGGCACGTTGACGAAATGCAGCTCGTTGCCGCCGTGGCGCGCCCCGTCCAGCGCATAAAAGACGTTGTCGCCAATCTGGAGGAACTGCTGCGCGCCCAATCCCAGTTCCGCGGCACTGTGCTGCTCGCCCGAGGAGGTGAAGGCCACGATGCGCACGACGACCGTGCTGCCATCGGGCAGCATGACACTTGTGGGCAGGGCATTCAGATTGATTGTCCTCCCTTCGATCATGATGACGTCCCGTGTCGGTTCGAAATCGTTGATCCGCCCCACCACCGGCGCGTTCACCAGATGAATATTGGTGAAGTTGAAGATGTCGGCCCCTTCCCCGCCATAGACGTGGTGGCCTTGCCGCCCAAAGTCATTTTGCAGGTCGAGGTTGAACAGATCATCCCCGATATCACCCCTGAGGTGTATCTGGCCAATATCGGACACAGCCGCCGTCAGCGTGTCATTGCCTTGCCCGCCGTAAAGGCTTTGCATGCCGATCCCATCAATGGAAAGGGAATAGCCCGCGGTGCGGACATCTGTGAAAGGCGGCATCTCCGGGGCTCCCGAACGTCTGGTGAGCGCCATGATAGGGAGGCGATCAGGGGGAGCGCAACGTGTCAGAAGAAGGAATCCAGAAACTAACTGTTTCCGCTAAGTGTCAGGCGGAGGCTATGCAAGCAGCGGGGAGGGGCGATCCTGAGCGGCATGCCTTTGGCGTGACGGATGGGCGATGGCCCGGCTTGTGATTTGCGTTCCGCCCGAGCGTTTTGCGCTAGTCCCCTGAATCTGAAGTTCGCTACATTGATCATTCAGCCCCCGGATCGCTTGCGATCCGGTTCGCGCCCGACCCCGCCCCCAGGGCGGGCGCGAATTATTCCGACGTTTCAAAGTGTTGAAATCTTTCTCCATACCCGGAGCACTCGCCAAGCATCAACGCGCCCACCCTCGGGGCCGGGCGCGAACCTCCGTTGCGCATGCGTCTCAATGTTGCGAATTTCGATTCCACCACACTAGGGCCTGTGGACGTTCATCTTCCACCACCCGTTTCAGTCCAAAATTGCTCAGTTCCAGGCAAGAGAGCCCAGGAATAGCCAGCTATTTCAAGCTCTCTTACAGCGTTTCGGGGTAAACCTGAAACATCGCAGATCACTTTTCGCGTTCGACCGAAGGGGGAGGCCGCGAACAAGTGATCCAAGTATATCCCGAAACGCTTGCGCGCCCCGCCTTGAAATTGAAGCGCCAATACCCTGCCGCGCTGCGCGCTCTCGGGACATTGGCGAAGTGATTTGCTTTTGATTAAAGGCGGGACACTGTAACGCTGCCTGAAATCATGGATTTCAACCCAATTGAAAGATACAGTTGCCCGTTCAGCCGAGCGTCAGCGCCGCTGTGCCAATGTGGGACATGACAACCTCGATCCTGCCCGCCCCCTTGTGATACCAGATCGGGCTGTGGGTGCCGCAGAACACGACCTGGCCCGCTTCAAGAGGCAGGCCGCGTGACGCCAGATGGCCCGCAAGCCAGATCACGGCGTCCAGCGGGTTTTGCGGGGCCGCGCCGGTGACATCATGCACAACTTCGCCGTCGATGCGCACAGTTGTTTGCAGATCATCGGCATTCAGGTCTTCGGGCCGGACCCCCGGTCCGCCGACCACCGCGCCAACGTTCGAGATGTTCTGCGCAATGGCGTCGGGGATATGCGTGTTCGGCATATCGGTGTGGCGCATGTCCAAAAGCTCTATCCCCGGCACGAAGCGGTCAATGGCGGCAATGACCTGAGCGCGGGTAAAGGGGGCGTTTTGCGGGTTGAGTGTTGTCTTCATCACGGCGGCAATCTCTGGTTCAAAGGCGAATTCGGTGTAATCCGCCACTTTCAGCGACGCGTCGCCGTCGATACGCTGGCTGGCAAAAATGCGGCCCGTCGCAGGCTCGCTCAGCTTGAAGCGGGTCATCAGTTGCTGGGAATTCGCGGCGATTTTCCAGCCTGCAACCGGGCCGCGCGCCTCGGGCTTGGCCAGGGATGCCGCCAGCGCGTCCTGAATGGCATAGGCCTGTGTCAGAGAGCGCGGCGGGTCCTCGGCATAGGGGTCGAAGGCATTGCCGCTCTGCACATCGTGCAGGATCTTCCGGGTCAGCGTCTGGAGGTCTGTCATGCCATCATCCTTTTGAAATCTTCTATCCACTCAAGCGCGTCCAGGGTGTTTTCCAGCGGCCGATACTCGGCGGAGACTTCGGCGCTGTAGCCGGTGTCGCGCAGGGCGGCAAAGGCGGCGGGAAAGTCGATCATGCCGGTGCCGGGTTCATGGCGTCCGGGTGTATCCGCGAATTGTACATGGCCGATCCGCGCGCCCGCGCGGCGGATCGCGGCAGACAGGTCCGGTTCGGTGATGGCCATATGGTAGAAGTCGAACTGCAGCGCCAGATTGGGATGGTCGATGTCGTCCAGCAATGTCAGCGCATCGTCGAGCCCTGAGAGGAAGAACCCCGGCACATCGCCACGGTTCACCGGTTCGACCATGACCTGCACGCCAATGTCAGCCATGACATCCGCGGTATGGGTCAGATTGGCCTTTAGCGTTGCCAGACAATCGGCACGGGACAGCCCCTCGGGCGGTCTGCCGGACAGCACATTGACCTTGCGCACCCCCAGCGAGGCGGCGTTTTCGGCACAGGTGGCCACGGCAGCGCGGTAGGCGTCCTGCTCGGCCGGCAAGGCGGCAAGGCCCACGGCGTCACCCGGTCCGCGCGGCACGTTGATCAGGGTGATCGGCATGTCCAGCGCCTGAGACGCCTCTTTCAGGGGCGCAACTTCAGCCATTTCGGGAAACTGGATTTCGACGCCTTCGAACCCGGCATCCCGCGCGGCCCTGAGCCGTTCCGGCAATGGAACCTCGCAGAACATCATCGAGATGTTGGAAATCAGCTTCATGCGGGCACCCTTGGATTCATTGTTGACAGAAAACGCGATTCAGTGGTTTGGTTCAAGCATAAACCTTCTTTCATGAAACTTTCTTTGGAGGCGGCAACCATGGCATCGTCCAACAAAAAGCCACTGCGTTCGCGGATCACGACGGATGGCATCGACCGCAGCCCGCACCGCGCATTCATGCATGCCATGGGTCTGGACGATGCGGCGATTGCCAAGCCGATGGTGGGGGTTGTCAGCCAGAAGGGTGAGACCACGCCCTGCAACATGACCCATTATCTTCAGGTCGATTACGCCAAGGACGGCATCGCGATGTCCGGTGGCACGCCGCGCGAATTCACCACGATTTCGGTCTCGGACGGCGTGGGCATGAACCATGAAGGGATGAAATTCAGCCTTGTCAGCCGCGAGATCATCGCGGACAGCATCGAGGCGGTTGTTCATGGCCATGCCTATGACGGCCTTGTCGGCTATGGCGGCTGCGACAAGACTTTGCCCGGTGTGATCATGGGCATGGTGCGCTGCAATGTGCCGTCTGTCTTTGTCTACGGCGGGTCGGCCCTGCCGGGGCGGTTTCAGGGCCGCGGTGTCAGCGTTCTGGACACCTATGAGGCGGTTGGCGCGGTGCAGGCCGGGACGATGACCGAAGATGAGCTGACCCAGCTTGAAGAGGCCTGCAAGCCGACCATCGGTGCCTGCGCGGGGCAGTTCACTGCCAATACAATGGCCATGGTTTCGGAAGCTCTGGGCATGACTGTGCCCAACTCCTCGATGATTCCGGGTGTCTATTCGGAGCGCAAGGGCGTGGGCCAGCGTGCGGGCGCCCTGGTGATGGAGCTGATCAAACGCGGCGGCCCCCTGCCGCGCGAGATCGTCACGCGCAAGGCACTTGAAAACGCCTGCGCCATTGTGGCGGCCACGGGCGGGTCGACCAATACCGCGCTGCATATTCCGGCGATTGCCCATGAGGCGGGCATCAAGTTTACCGCCGATGATGTTGCCGCTGTTTTGCAGCGCACACCCTTCATCGGCAACCTGCGGCCGGGCGGGAAATACCATGCCAAGGACGTCTATGAGATTGGCGGCGCGCATGTGGTGATCAAGGAGTTGATCGCGCATGGGTTCATGCATGGCGATACGCTGACCGTGACGGGCCGGACGCTGGCCGAAGAGGTCGCAAACGCACCGGCACCGGATGGGGAAATCATCCGCCCGGTTTCCAATGCCATCATGCAATCGGGTGGCGTGGTTGTCCTGAAGGGGAACCTGTGCCCGGATGGGGCCCTGCTCAAGGTGGCGGGGCTGAAATCGCTCACCTTTACCGGCACGGCGCGGGTGTTCGAGAGCGAGGATGATGCTGTCGAAGCGGTCCATTCGCGTGATTACAAGGAAGGCGAGGTTCTGATCGTGCGCAACGAAGGGCCCGTCGGCGGCCCCGGCATGCGCGAGATGCTGGGCCTGACGGCGCTGATCTATGGGCAGGGCATGGGCGAAAAGGTCGCCTTGCTGACCGATGGCCGGTTCTCTGGCGCGACGCGGGGCATGTGCATCGGCCACGCCGCGCCCGAGGCGGCGACCGGCGGCCCGATGGGGCTGGTGCAGAACGGCGATACCATCACGATCGACGGCAAGGCCGCGACGATCACACTGGACGTTGCAGAGGATGAACTGGCCCGCCGCCGCGAAGGCTGGGCGGCACCGGAAACGCGGCATCGCGCCGGTCTGCTGTCGAAATATGCGGCCACGGTGGGACAGGCCCATGAAGGTGCCGTGACCCATGCGGGCAACGCGCAATGGCCGGAAACGCGCAGGAAAGGAAAGACGACATGAGCAAGATGGCAACGCTGGGCTATATCGGCACGGGTCTGATGGGGGCACCGATGGCGGCACGGCTGCTGGCGGCTGGCCATCCGCTGACCGTCTGGAACCGCACGGCGGCCAAGGCGCAGGTGCTTGTGGACAAGGGTGCCGCGATGGGCGAAAGCCCCGCCGATGTGGCCAGCCGGTCCGATATCGTGTTCCTGTGCCTTACCGACACCAGCGCGGTGGAAGAGGCTGTTTTTGGCGACAACGGCGTGGCCAGAGGCGCGCGCGCGGGCAGCATTCTGGTGGATTTCTCCTCCATCCAGCCCGACGCATCGGTCAGGATGGCAGAGCGGCTGAAATCCGAAACCGGGATGGACTGGATCGACGCGCCGGTTTCGGGCGGGGTGCCGGGGGCGGAAGCGGGCACGCTGGCGATCATGGCTGGCGGCGCGCAAGATGCCTTTGACCGGGTCGAGAAGGTCGTGCTGCATATGGCCGCGCGGTTTACCCTGATGGGGCCATCGGGTGCCGGGCAGACCACCAAGCTGTGCAATCAGGTCATTGTCGGCTGCACCATGGCCGTGCTGGCCGAGGCCGCGCGCCTTGCCACAAACGCGGGCGTCGATGCCACGCGGCTGCCAGAGGCTTTGGCCGGCGGGTTTGCAGACAGCAAGCCCTTGCAGATCTTCCTGCCCCGGATGGTCAATGCGCAGCATGAGCCGCCCCTGGGGCATGTCTACACCATGCTGAAGGATCTGGATTCGGTCTGTGCGCTGGCCCGGTCCTGCACCTCGCCGGTGCCGTTCACGGCCATGGCTGCGGAACAGTTCCGCCTGTTGACGGTGCGCGGCGGCGAGACGGCGGATGCCCTGGAAATCTTCAAACTGAGTGGGCCGAGCAAGCTTTGACAATTTTGACGTAAGCGCGGCGAAGGCCGCAATAAAAAGGGAGAGTAAGATGAAACACTTTACGACCTGGACATTGGCGGCGGCCATCGCTGTCGCGGCATTTCCCGCATCGGCGCAGGAGACCAAGACCCTGCGGATCGGGTCCTGGCTGCCGCCGCATCACCTGATCGTTTCGGGCATTCTGCAACCCTGGGCCAATGCCATCGAAGAAGAGACCGGCGGGTCGCTGAAATTCGAGATCATGACATCGCCGCTTGGCCCGCCGCCTGCGCAGTTCGACCTGTTGCTGGATCAGGCCTTTGACGTCGGCTATGGCGTATCGGGCCATAACGCGGGCCGTTTCACCATGACACAGGTCATGGACCTGCCGTTCATGTCGCCCGATCCCTGGGCCGGTTCTGCAGCGTCCTGGCTGACCTACCAGAAGTTCGGCGCAGACTATGGCGAGCATGAGGGCGCGCATGTGGTGGGGCTGTTCACGCACTCCAATCCCAATATCAACATGGCAAAGGGCCGGGTTGATACGCTTGCCGATCTGGAGGGCAAGACGATCCGCGTTGGTGGCAACGTCACCGGGCGCATCATGTCCGAACTGGGGGCCTCGCCGGTGCAATTGCCGCCAACCGAAGCGCAGACCGCCATGTCGCGGGGTGTGGCCGACGGCATCACCTTCCCGTCTGAATCCATCGACTTTTTCGGCATCACGCCGGTCATTACGTCGATCACGCGGATTCCCGGCGGGCTGTATACCGATACTTTCTGGGTTGCCTTCAATCAGGACAGCTGGGACGGGTTGAGCGATGAGGAACGCGCAGCGGTCGAGAAACATTCGGGCATGGCGATTGCGATGCTGTCCGGGTTCGCCTGGACCAATGGTGACACGCATGGCGAAAAGAAGCTGAACGAAAACGGGGTGGAGTTTGTGACCCTGCCCGAGGCAGACGTTGCAGCCGCGCGCGAAAAGCTGAAGCCGCTGGAAGCGGAATGGCTGGCCCAGGCATCGGACAAGGGCTACGACGGGGCCGCGATCCTGCAATATGCCCGTGACATGGTGGAAAACTACCGCACCGACAAAGTGGTGAATGTGGTAAAGTAACCCCCCAAGGCGGCATTTCAGGCAAGTGCCGCCTTTTTCATTCATGACCCCCGCACCGGAGGCGACATCATCGTGACTGCCGCAATTTCCCTTTTTGACAGATTGTGTCTGGCGCTTGCGTGGTTGTCTGGCCTGATCGCCTTTTTCGTGATGGCCGTCACCTTTACCGGCGTTGTGATGCGCTATGGGCTTCGCAGCCCCCTGATGGGGGGGTTCGAGATGATCGAAATCGGGATGGGCCTGATTGTCTTTACCGCAGTGCCGCTGATGGTGCGGCGGCGGGGGAATATTACCGTATCAATCCTGACTGAACGGCTGCCCCCCAAGGTGTTGGCCGCTGCAACCTTCCTGTCGGATCTTGTCGGCGCGGCGCTGATGGCTTTTGTGTCCTGGCGGGTCTGGCTTCAGGGGGAGCGGCTGTTGACCTATAACGAGGTCACGATGGAGTTGCGCGTGCCCAAGGGGTTGATTGCACAGGGCATGGCGGGTTTGCTGGCCGTTGCCGCCATCGCCTTTCTCATCTGCGCCATTGACGCGCTGAGGCAGGACCGCGCTGCCGTATCTGACAGCGGCGGTGGCCTCTGATGGCGGTGTGGGAAATTTCCGGATTGGCCTTTGCGGCGGTGTTCGTGATGATGATGGGCGGCATGCCCATTGCGCTGGCGATGCTGCTGGTGGGGCTGTCGGGCATCTGGATCAATATTTCGGACCGGACCGCCATGGGCATGATTGGCCAATTGCCGATCAATGCGACGATGTCCTATGAGCTGTCGGTCTTGCCGATGTTCATCCTGATGGGGGTCTTTGTGACACGCGCACGGATGTCAGAGGATCTGTATCGGTTGTGTCATGGGTTTGTGGGGCACATGCGCGGCGGTCTGGCTGCGGCCACGATCCTGGCCTGTGGCGGGTTCTCGGCGCTGAGCGGGTCGTCGCTGGCGACGGCGGCAACGATGGCAAAGGTCGCGGTGCCGGAAATGCGCCGCTATGGATATGCGGACGGTTTCGCCGCCTCTGCCGTTGCGGCGGGTGGCACGCTGGGCATCCTGATCCCGCCTTCCGTGATCCTGGTCCTGTACGGGATCGCGACCGGAACGGACATCGGATCGCTGTTCATCGCGGGTATCCTGCCCGGTGTGCTGGCGATCCTGCTGTATCTGGCGGCGATCCGCATTGCCGCCCAGATCGACCCCGCCTGTGCGCCCGCAGCCCCGCGTGCGGATTGGTCGGAACGGCTGCGTTACCTGCGCAGCGTCGGCCCCATTCTGTTGCTGTTCATCGGCATCATCGGCGGGCTTTACAAAGGTGTCTTTACCCCGACCGAGGCGGGGGGCGTTGGTGCGACCGGCGCGCTGGCCTTTGCGGTGTGGCGACGTGCGCTGTCGTGGGAGGGGCTGATCGCCTCGCTGGTTGAAACGGTCACAACCACGGCCAGCCTGTTCCTGGTCCTGATCGGGGCCTTGGTTTTCTCGAATTTCATGAACCTGATCGGCCTGCCCGGCGCCCTGTCGGACCTGATCACCTCACTGGGCCTTGGCCCGATGGCGGTCATCTTTACCATCCTTGTGATCTATCTGTTTCTGGGCATGTTCATGGAAAGCCTGTCGATGATCCTGCTGACCATCCCGATCTTCTTTCCCATTGTGACGCAAATGGGTTTTGATCCGATCTGGTTCGGGATCTTTGCGGTGATGGTGACAGAACTTTCGCTGATCACGCCGCCGGTGGGGCTGAACCTTTTTGTGATCAAATCGGTCATTGACGATCTGTCGGTCGGCGAGATGTACCGGGGGATTTTGCCATTTGTTCTGGCTGATATTGTCCGCATCATTATCATAATTGCATTTCCATGGATCGTTATGGTCCTTCCCTTGATGGCGCGGTGACGATGGACAAGAAAAATTACGATTCAGTCACGGGGATCAAGGATGGCGACGTGCTGTCCTATGGGTCGATACAGGCACCGGACAGCGACACATTGGACCATGGCATCTTGCACGAATTCATCGGTATGTATCTGCGCCGCGCCCATGAGACGGCCTATGAGGATTTCCGGGCGCGTCTGGGCGACGAAGCCCTGCATCCGGGCTATTTCACCATCCTGACCCTGATCGTGCGAAACCCGCATATCAGCCAGACCCAGATCGGCACCGCCTCGGCGCGGGACAAATCCAGTGTCACCAAGGCGCTGCGGTGGATGGAGGACGAAGGGCTGATTGTGCGGCTCAGATCGGCCAGCGACCGCCGGATTCACCTGAGCGTGGCGACCGAGAAAGGCATCAGGCAACAGGCCCTGATGGAGGCGAAAGCCATCGGGCACTTGCAGTCGCTGAACGATGCCATCGGCAGCGAAAGATATGCGACCTTCATCGCCACGCTGAAGGATCTGATCCGAAACCTGGAAAGCGCCGCGTCGGCACGGGGCGAATAGGCGAAAGCGGGTCTGCTTTCATCGCAGATCATGCGTCAGGCGCGCATCTGACCTGTCCCGCATTATGGGGTCTGGACCCTTTGGCGCACCAGCCAGAACAGAGCCTGCCCGGATCATCGGCCAGTCAAATTGTCCATCCGGACGCAAAGGCGTCGTGCCGGCTTGTCTTTTTGGCGGGAATACAAGGTGTTGCTTGAACGCGTACTGTCATGCGAGGCTGACGGCATTGTGCAATACCTGTCGGGCACAGTGCCTGGAGGGGTCATTGTATCCATATTAACGTGTTTGCTTGAAGTTGAACACAAAGTCCCGACTATGCATAGTCGTTGCTACTTCACAACGAGGCCTTTGAGTATGAAGCGATCGAATTTGCACAGGCCCATGTTGCTGTTGGTAGCGGTCTGCGCAGTATTCGTGATGGTGCTTATCGGCCAGCGTTTTGTGTATTTCGAACGCGCGTCCTATACATTGCCGCGCCTGTTTATCCTGCTTGAACGGTCAATCGGCTATGACGGGTTCATCCATAACTTCAAGAACTACGTCTTGCGCCCTGCCGAGCCGGGTTATCTGGATGCTGCCCTGGAGGATTTCAACGTCGCCATTGTTGCGATGTCCGAGATCGAAGTTCAGGCCGCCAATTTAGGCATACAGGCAGACATGACTGACTTGAAGTCGACTTTGTCGATCTATCGCGAAATGCTGGATACGGCCAGCGATATACAACAGGAGCAGTTGACGATTGCCGAGGTTGACGAACGCGTTCGCGTATCGGATGTGGACGCCGCACTGAGCATCAGAGAATTCGAGCGCGAAATGCTGGATGTGATGGCACGCCGACGGGGCATCCTGTATACCGTGGCTCTTCTGTTTGTAATTTCGGTTGTGGCCGGGGCCCTGCTGACCGCCTATGTCCAATCGAAGCGACGCCGTCAGGCCGTAGACGACAAGCTGAAGCTGCAAGAGCAAGAAACATTTCTTTTGCAAGCGGAACGCATCGCCCAGTTGGGGCGCTGGAAATCTGACCTGAACGGCGACATTTTCTGGTCTGAAGCAGTGGGCCGGATCTGTGGGCTTGAACCGGGAGATTTTCCGACGAAGATTGAGGACGCCTGGGCTTACGTTCCGGCGGAAGACAAAGTCAAGCTGCGCGCGGCGGTCGATCTGGCGCTGGAAACAAAGGGACAGTTTTCAAGCCTGCATCGTATGCAACGCCCCGACGGGTCGATTGTGAATGTCGTCGACAGCGGAGAGGTCATTCTGGATGCCGAAGGGAAGGTAAAGGGTCTGGCCGGGACGATTCAGGATGTTTCCCGGCTGGTCGATATGGAAAATGAACTTCGCCAGTCTCAAAAGATGGAGGCAATTGGAAACCTCGCTGGCGGGATGGCGCATGATTTCAATAATATCCTCGCCGTCATCCTAGGGAACCTGGAGCTGCTCAAGGCTGACTCCAAGCAATCCGAACAGAATGATTACATTGCGAACGCAATTGATGCGACCCAGCGCGGTGCGGACCTCACGCGGAACATGCTGGGCTTTGCGCGCCGTTCGCATCTGGAACCGACCCTGCTGCAGGCCAACGACATGATCCGCGACGTTGTGAACTGGTCGAACCGCCTTTTGCCCGCGAACATTCAGATCGAGACCTCGCTTTTGGCGAATCTGTGGAAGTTTACCGCCGATGAAGGTCTGGCCAAGAACGCACTTTTGAACCTCATGCTGAATGCGCGGGATGCCATGCCGCACGGTGGGCAATTGACGATCGAAACCGCCAACATCCGCATCGACAATGAATACATCACAGATCGGGGCGAGGATCTGGTGCCGGGACGCTATGTCATGATTGCGGTCAGCGATACCGGGGTCGGGATCGGGGAAGAAGATTTGAAGCGGGTTTTCGACCCTTTCTTCTCGACCAAGCCGATCGGCCAAGGGACGGGGCTTGGATTGTCAATGGTACAAGGCTTCATGAAGCAGTCAAACGGGACGGTTCGCATCTATTCAGAACCGGACATTGGCACCACGCTGAAACTTTACTTCAAAGCCGAACTGAATGGCGGCAGGCCGAATGCGTCACCTGCCCAGCCTCAGGACCTGTCGCATCTCAAAGGCAAGCGGATATTGCTGGTTGAAGACAACGCGGACCTTTTGATCGCTCTTGAGGAAATCCTGATGAGGGCCGGCGTTGACGTGACAACGGCACCCTCCGGCGACGATGCGATGGCCCTCTGGGAGAAGGACCCGTCCTTTGACCTCATTGCGACTGATATTGTCATGCCGGGGGAATTGCAGGGCACCCATCTGGCGAAAGCCATTCGGGCAGTGAACCCCGGAGTCGCGTTCATCTTTATGTCGGGCTATGCCAATGAGGCCATGGTTCACGGGAATGGGTTGCGCGCCGATGACATCCGTCTGATGAAACCTGTGCGACAGGTTGATCTGCTGAACGCTGTCGCGGCCTTGATCGGGGAAAAGGACTGAAAGCAGACCTGACCGATAACAGGACGAACCTGGCGTGCTTCGCTCTGCTTTCGAAGTCGCAATCCATGGAACGATCGCGGGCCAATGGCTTCACCGCCGGGCGCTGCGGCGCAGCTTCGCGTCACTGGTCGTTCATGCATCGCGCAGCATTTTCGAAGCCTGACCGAGGAGCAAAAAAGGTTCACGGTTTGGCGTGACATCCCTTAAGCTGGCGGGGTTTTTTAGTTTCGGACCGGAGAAATTTGCAATGAACCCGTTTAATATGCGTCTCGCAACCCTTGCCGCCTGCCTGTCCCTGCCCGCATCCCTGTCCGCCCAAAACATTCTGGAGGCGGCCAACGACGCCGTTATCCGCGACCAATTGTGCGTCGGCACAAACTGCGCCAACGCTCAGACTTTTATCGACTCCCTGGCCGGATCGCTCATGCTGCGCGATACACGCACGCGTATCGACTTTGAGGATGCTTCCGACAATGTCAATTTTCCCGGTGACGAATGGTCAATCCTGATCAACGACATCTTTGAGTTTTCCAGCGGCGGCATCAATCACTTTTCGGTCCAGAACCGCACGGATAACACGACCCCCTTGCGTATCGAAGGCGGCGCGCCCAACAATGCGATTTACACGAATGCCGCTGGCCAGGTGGGGTTGGGCACCAGCCTGCCGCAGAGCGCGCTGCATGTCCGCCAGGGCGCCGCGCCCGGAGTTCGGCTGGAGGCGGCGGTCGGAGATGGGGACTGGTTGTTGAGTTCGACGTTTTCCGGCTTCGCAATTTATGACATGGACGGCGGTCCGACCGTTCCCCTCTGGTTGGAGAACGGCGCGCCGTCGTACAGCCTGTTTGTTAATTCAGCGGGTTTTGTCGGCTTTGGCACCAACTTTCCCGAGGAAAAGCTGCACATACGGACCAACGCTGTCGACACCGATGCCTTCGCGCTGTTTGATGCAAACGGGTCGGGGTCGGATTCCGCCTTTCGTCTGCGCCAGAACGGTGTGACCCCGACCACATGGGAATTCCGCAATCAGCAGGATTCAGGCCGTCTGAACGTGGGTATCGCAGGCGGCTAGCCCCGCTGAAAATCGACAATGCAGCCAACAACAACCTGCTGCGGCTGGGCAGGAACGGCCTGCCCGGTGAGGTCAACATCACCGGCACGCTGGTCGTGAACAATACAGCATTGAATGTGCCGGACTATGTGTTCGACGCGGATTATGCGCTGCGCCCGCTGGCCGAGGTGCAGGCGTTCATCGACGCCAACAGCCATCTGCCGGGGGTGCCTTCAGAGGCCGAGATCAAAGCCGATGGTGTTGATATGACAGCGATGCAGATGACCCTGCTGAAAAAGGTCGAGGAGTTGACGCTTTATACATTGGCGCAGGAGGACATGATCGCCATGCAGCAGGCGGAGTTGCGCGAGTTGCGTGTGTTGAAGGGGCAGATGGCCCGGATCGAGACGCTCTTGTCTGGCCAGGTCAAGTGACACTGTGCTGTTGCAAGGGTGTCGAATGCCGCGCATTTCCGACTCTTAGCGGCAAATTTTCTGAATCTTGTCAGTGGGCCGTGCCAAGCAATTCCGACCCAAATGCCAAGCATTTCCGACCCAACCGGACCTTCGGCAGCACGGCGTGAGAAGGTTCGCTATTTACAGGGAAGCGAGCGTGGTTCCCGAGCGGTCTGCCATCACGTCTCCTGACGCTTCCGGCCCATAGCTGCCTTTCGGTACGCTGTAGATACTATGGTGCAGCTTCCCTGAAGCCGCCACTCACAAACCTCGCCGCATATCTAAGGCTCGAGGTGTGAAATGCGGAACTCTTCTTTTGACAATGCTGATTGCGGATCGACATATCTACCTTTATGTTCGCCAAAAGTTCTCTTCGCATCCAGTGAGGCACGCATGACCGGAAAATTCCTCGGCCAAGACGGAAAGTATCATCCAAATGGTTCATTCTTGGGACAAGATGGCCGATACCATCCCAAGGGGTACTTCCTTGGCCAAGACGGTCTATATCACGCTCCCGGTTCGTTTCTTGGGCAAGATGGCAAATATCATCGCAAAGGCGAAACTCTTCGCGCCGATGGCAAGTACCATCCCGCTGGTGCAATTCTAGGCCAAGACGGGCAGTATCACGCCGCTGGCTCCTTTTTGGGGCAGGATGGAAGGTATCATCCTAAAGGCGCTTTCCTCGGCCAGGATGGCAAGTATCACCCGGCTGGTTGTTTTCTCGGGCAGGACGGGAAGTACCACTTTGCCGGATCATTCATTGGAAGTGATGGAAGGTACCACCTACCTGGCGCGTTTCTCGGCTCGGACGGTAAGTATCACCCGAAGGGATCGTTTCTGGGGACACATGGAAGGTACGAAGAGCCCGAAGGAGCCTCCGATAGAGAAGCTAGGAACCAGAATGGCGTAAATTGCTAGGTCCGAATGATTTCCTGTGAGTTCGTAGGCCAACACCGCCTTGACGGGAACGGCCCTTAGCGGACATCCAGCAACTAATCACATTGCTGCTGTCGCAATCCGCATTGCCGCCATTCGCTGCACCTGCTCGGCGTCGTCATCTGGCTTTGCCGATACCTAATTTTCACCCAAGCGTCGGATCGCAAATTATACCCAAACCTCTGCTGCACTGGTCGTAAATGCCTTTTTTGCATCAATGTCTGCGACGAACTCTTCCCACAGATCCTTTCCAAGCTTGCGCTTGGCAAACGCCCCGGCCATTGCGAGGAATGCCTGAAGGACAACAGACATATCTTCGACAAAACCGTTGAGTATGGTTTCGGTGCCGGACCCATAGGCAAGGAAGAGTGCCTCGCGATAGTTGGCTTTTCCGCGATAGCGGGCCGCCTGATGCACAAAGCCTATACACTTCTTTTCTAATCGCTGATCCCGTAGCGTCCGCGCCGCCTTCGTCCGAAAATTTTCGACACCCAAATTTTTGAAGTCACGGGAGCGCTTCAAATCCTCTTCTGTTCGCCACGTGTGCCATTTTGCCGTTCCTGACAAATAGCCTGCCGCAGCGCCGAGAGCGTCGGTTGCCGTCGAAGGCTTTGTCTGTAGCTTCCCGCTGCTGCCATTCCGGTAAGCCACAATTTCCGGTTTGTATGTCTTCTCGACAAGGCTGCTCACGCGCCAGCAGAACGGCGTCATGGCCATCCCGCGGCGTGCTATCTGCTCATCCCATAGCCGAGCCGTCCCCGCGTGGTCCTCCTGAAAAGATCCGGACTGCGCGGCCGTCATAGCACTCGCGGCATTGGCGATACCGTAGTACCAGGCAAGGATGCCCACTCGCGAATAGTCGGCAGACGTCGCACCACCGCGGAATTGCTGAATCGCCGACAGGTGATGCAGACCAAGAAACAATTGTTCGAGAACCGTGTTCTCTTCGAGCGCGCCCATGCTCCTCCTTGCGTGCATGGAATAGAAAGAATCCGCAGTACCGAAATCGATTCCTTGTTCTTCAATCAAGATCCTAAGGGCCCTCATCCAATTCACCGTCGATGGCAAAGCGAATTGCGGGTCCGGCTTTCCACCGGGTTCGTTTATTGTACCTTGATTGATTATCCGGTCGTAAAGCATGCGTTATCCTATCCACTCAGAGCAAAAGTCACACGCACCAGTGGAGTCGGGCATGCGAGTGCTAAATTTTCGCGATAGTCTCATGGAAAACAAGCCATTTTCGCGAGTACTGGTGATCCACCGATGTCAGACAGCCTGACCGACCTTATCCTTTCATTCACGCCCGAAGGCGGCCCAGAACCGACATCCAGCAGCCAACCTAGATGCTGCGGTCGCAGCCCACATTGCTGCCATTCGCACGGCACGCTCGCGCACTTCGTTCTCGCCCAGTTATGTGGACCTGTCACGCTTTAGTGCCGCCCCAAGTGCTCGTTTAGG
>NZ_LXYI01000077.1 GCF_001650875.1 Sulfitobacter sp. EhC04 | reverse complement strand
GGGCCTCTCCAAGAAGGTTCGCACCACCTATACCGAAGCCGACGGGGATGTGGCCGCTCCACTCCAAAACATTGTTGCTGAAATTCAGGATAGCCTGATCAACGCGGCGGAGACCCTTGGGATCACGTCGAGCGCCTTCACTGACTTCGCCCATCAGATGGAGATATCGACCAAAGGCCTGAGCGACGAAGAGGCGCAGCGCGCAGTCCAAGATGCTCTGGAAGAGCTGGGCGATGCATTCGCTGAGATGGTCACGGGGATCGAGGACGTCCAAAGGGTGGGCGAGGGTGCCGCGACCACGTTGACGCGCCTGTCCACCAGTCTGCTGGCTGTCAATGATGCCATGGACCTGCTCGGAGGCACATTGTTCGACGTGTCGCTGCTCGGCGGGGATGCAGCCTCGAACCTGGTCGACGCCTTTGGCGGTGCTGACCAGATGGCTCAGGCGGTGAACACATTCTTTGCGGCCTTCTACAGCGTCGAGGAACAGCGCGAAACGATCATGCGCCGCCTGAACGACCAGTTTGCCGAATTGGGTCAAACCATGCCTCAGAGCCGTGAAGGGTTCCGTGAACTGATCGAGAGCATCGACCTGACCACAGAATATGGCCGGGAACTTTACGCCGCACTCGTTTCGATGGCCGGGGCGATGAATGAAGTTCTCCCCCAGATCGAGCGCTTCACATTGTCGATGCAGGGCCTGGTGTCAAACATCGGCGGGGAGATCGGCGTCCTGATTGAGCAGTCCCAGGCCCTGGCGTTGCAGTCAGGTGAGCAAGCACGACTGTGGTACAAGACCGCAAAGACCTTGCGCGAGTTTCTGAGTGATATTCTGAACAGCGACCTGACCAACGTGTCGCCGGCACAGCAGGCAGCCCTGAACCAGTCTCGCTTTGATACCGCACTTGCCGCAGCAATGGAGGGCGATCAATCAGCCGCGGATAAGATCCCCGAGCTGTCCCGGAACCTTCTGAAGTCGATGAAGTCGCAATCCGGCACGCTGGTAGAATACCAGATGCAGGCAGCAGTGGTGATGAACCAGCTCAAATTGCTGGCGGGTGTCGCCGATCTTGAAGGGGCAAACGAGGACGTTCTGCAAGCGCTTTACGAGCGCCAGATTGAGGTTCTGACGGCCCTGGCGAACTTCCTTGAACTGGAATCTCTGACCCCAGAGCAGATTGCCTCACTGGATAGCAGCATTCAGGATCTGGTGACCAATTGGGACGCAACGATTGGCGAGTTCGACGCCGCGCTGTTGTCCCTTGAGGCAGCAATTCGCGATGCGGAGGATTTCAGCTACTCCCAGCTGCAAGAGCGGCTGAGCGTTTCCGTGAACCTGCTCGCACAGGCTGACATCCCCGAGTACCTGAAGCAGCTTATCGCAACGGCAGAGACCGGTGTTCAGGCGTTCATCGA
>NZ_LXYI01000076.1 GCF_001650875.1 Sulfitobacter sp. EhC04 | reverse complement strand
CACAGAAATAAGACGATTCCATAGAGTCAGGATAAGGCATGGTGCCGCAGGGCCCGGTGCCGAAAATCGGCGGTGATCTCCTTGCTTTGGTCGAACCATGCATGCACCGCGATGAAATCATCGACCGTGCCGCCCCATTTCTTCACTGAGGACAGGGCGTGGTGGTAGGGATGTGCCATCGTCGCCCCCTCAGAAATCGTGCGTGTAAAGTTCGGACGAGGTGAAGCGCTCGTTGAACTCGAGATGGATGCAGCGGGCGGCGGCGTCGAAGCAGAACTCGCCGTAGGCGCCGTCGTTGTTTTCCCAACCGTCATGGGTATCGGAGAGGAAGTCGTAGGTGAGCTGCTCGACAACATCCTCCAGTGACAGGCTGCGCATCTCGACCTCGGGATCATCCCACGTCAGCGCGGCATAGGGGATTTCAGTCGCGGGGAAGTCGACAGCCGTCTCGCCCGCCCAGGCGCCGATGCTTTCGATCTGGCCGCTGTCACCGGCCCCGTCGAAGGTCACGGTGACATGGGTGATGCCGGCGGCCATGAGGCCATCGAACAGGCGGTCTTTGTTGCATGGGCGCAGGGCGAGGGTCCGGGCGGTGCGTTCGGCATGCGCGGCAAGGATCGCCCCGAAATCGACAGTGGAAGGTCGCAGCGGGGCGGCCAGAGTGGGTTCAGTCTGGGTCATGGATATCTCCGTTCGGTAAGGACAGGTCAGCCCCCCGGGAGGCGCACTCTTCTGCACCCCCGAAGGCTCAAACCATTCCCAGCCCTCCTCTGTCTCTTGGGCGTCACGCCGCGATCTGCAGCGCGCGGGCGGCAAAAGCACGCCAGAGCGGGTCGACAAGGCGGGCATCCAGCAGATCGGCACGGTGACGCAACCGCTGCGCCAATTCAGGCTCGTGCCAATCAATGGCACGGCCAGCTTGGGCGCGAAGTTGAACCGCCTCGGTCACGACGGCCCGCGCCTCAAGAGCATTGGCGACAGGGTGGCACCAAGCCACGGCGCCATGACTGGCAGCCCCGACAAGAACCAGGCGCTGGTCGCAATCAAGGATGGCCAGAAACTGCGGCGCTGCATCGGAGCCGTTATTCTCCGCATGCTCAAACGCCCCCTGCATGGCATCGGCCAACGTCGCGAAACGCTCAACGACCACGGGGGCAGCGGTGCCCGACATCAGGGCTGCCGGCGTCCGTTGCATCCGGGTCAGCGCGAAAGGCAGGCTGGAATCAGAAGCGACAGCCGGGCCATTTGGGACAGGACCCATCGGGCGCGAGTTCGGCTGGATAGGCAGGGGAAGGTCAAACATGGCAATATCTCCAACGGCGCGGGAAGCCACTCTCCCCGCCTCATCCGT
>NZ_LXYI01000075.1 GCF_001650875.1 Sulfitobacter sp. EhC04 | reverse complement strand
GAGCGGGCCGGGGCTGGCTCATCTCTTAATCCCAAGGTTCCGCAGGGCCCGGTGCCGAAAATCGGCGGTGATCTCCTTGCTTTGGTCGAACCATGCATGCACCGCGATGAAATCATCGACCGTGCCACCCCATTTCTTCACTGAGGACAGGGCGTGGTGGTAGGGATGTGCCATCGTCGCCCCCTCAGAAATCGTGCGTGTAGAGTTCGGACGAGGTGAAGCGCTCGTTGAACTCGAGATGGATGCAGCGGGCCGCAGCGTCGAAGCAGAACTCGCCGTAAGCGCCGTCGTTGTTTTCCCAACCGCCATGGGTGTCGGAGAGGAAGTCGTAGGTGAGCTGCTCGACGACATCCTCCAGCGAGAGCTGCCGCATCTCGACCTCGGGGTCATCCCAGGTCAGCGCGGCATAGGGGATTTCGGTTGCGGGAAAATCGACAGCCGTCTCGCCCGCCCAGGCGCCAATGCTTTCGATCTGGCCGCTGTCACCGGCCCCGTCGAAAGTCACGGTGACATGAGTGATGCCGGCGGCCATGAGGCCATCGAACAGGCGGTCCTTGTTGCCGGGGCGCAGGGCGAGGGTCCGGGCGGTGCGTTCGGCATGTGCGGCAAGGATCGCCCCGAAATCGACGGTGGAAGGCCGCAGTGGTGCTGCCAGAGTGGGTTCAGTCTGGGTCATGGATATCTCCGTTCGGTGAGGACAGGTCAGACCCCCCGGGTGGCGCACTCCTCTGCCCCCCGAAGGCTCAAACCCTTCCCATCCCTCCTCTGTCTCTCGGGCGTCACGCCGCGATCTGAAGCGCGCGGGCAGCAAAGGCGCGCCAGAGCGGGTCGACAAGGCGGGCATCCAGCAGATCAGCACGGTGACGCAGTCGCTGCGCCAGTTCAGGCTCGTGCCAGTTAGCGGCACGGCCAGCTTGGGCGCGCAGCTGAACCGCCTCGGTCACAACGGCCCGCGCCTCAAGAGCATTGGCGACAGGGTGGCACCAAGCCAAAGCGCCATGACTGGCGGCTCCGGCAAGAACCAGGCGCTGGTCGCAATCAAGGATGGCCAGAAACTGCGGCGCTGCATCGGGGCCGTTTTCCTCGGCAAGCTCAAACGCCCCCTGCATGGCATCGGCCAGCGTCGCAAAACGCTCAACGACCACGGGGGCAGCGGTGCCCGACATCAGGGCTGCAGGCGTCCGGTGTATCCGCGTCAGCGCGAAAGGCAGGCTGGGATCAGAAGCGACAGTCCCACCATTTGCGACAGGACCCATCGGGCGCGGGCTCGGTTGGAGCGGCAGGGGAAGATCAAACATGGCGATATCTCCAACGGCGCGGGAAGCCACTCTCCCCGCCTCATCCGT
>NZ_LXYI01000074.1 GCF_001650875.1 Sulfitobacter sp. EhC04 | reverse complement strand
GCTGCTGGCCGACCTCGATGCGAGCGACTTCATCTTCTGAGGAAAACAATCAGCCGGGA
The DNA here is from genome assembly GCF_001650875.1 of Sulfitobacter sp. EhC04. Lineage (GTDB taxonomy): Bacteria > Pseudomonadota > Alphaproteobacteria > Rhodobacterales > Rhodobacteraceae > Sulfitobacter. The sequence continues at coordinate 7,209 of NZ_LXYI01000074.1, read as the reverse complement.
GCGCCCTGTGTGGCGCTCCCGGACTCCTATTTACCCTTCCAGACCGGATCGCGCTTTTCCGCGAAGGCGCGGGCGCCTTCCATCTGATCTTCGGACGCGTACAGCGCATCGACAGTTCCGAGCTGGCGCCGGGTGATTCTGTTCATCGCATCCTGAAACTTCGAATCCTCCGCGTCGCGAACGATCTCCTTGATCGCCGCATAGACCAGCGGCGGGCCGGAAGCGAGCAGGCGGGCAAGCTCCCGCGCCCGGTTCATCAGTTGATCGGCTGGCAGGATTTCATTGACCAGCCCCCAGCCCCTGGCCTCTTGCGCATCGAACCAGCGGCCGGTCAGCAGCAGTTCCATCGCGATGTGATAGGGGATGCGTTTCGGCAGTTTCACCGATGCCGCATCCGCGACCGTACCCGACCGTATCTCGGGCAGTGCAAAAGTGGCGTGATCGACGGCAAGGATCATGTCCGCGCTCAGCGCAAGCTCCAGCCCGCCGCCGCAGGCAATCCCGTTCACGGCCGCAATGACGGGCTTGTTCAGATCCCGCAGTTCCTGGAGACCCCCAAAGCCGCCGACCCCGTAATCGCCATCAACCGCGTCGCCTTCTGACGCCGCTTTCAGGTCCCAGCCGGGGCAAAAGAACTTGTCCCCGGCCCCGGTGATGATGGCGACCCGCAGCTCCGGATCATCGCGGTATGCGGCAAAGACTTCTCCCATCAGGCAGGAGGTTTTCAGGTCGATGGCGTTGGCCTTGGGCCGGTCGAGTGTGACCTCAAGGATGGCACCGTCGCGGTGGGTCTTGATCGGGGTCTCGGTCATGTTCAGTCCTTTCTCACGTCGCGCCGCAGCAGGGCGTCTGCGGCGATTGCATCATCCCTTGTACACATCAGGGGGTTTATCTCGACTTCCTGCAAGCCCTGGGGGTGAGCCAGTACAAAGGACTGCACCGCCATGATGGCATCCAGTATGCGGTCCATCTGCGCGGGAGGCTTGCCCCTGTATCCCGACAGGATCGGCGCCATCCGCAGCGTGCCGATCGCTGTCAGGATGGCGTCCTTGCGGGCAGGCACCAGCAACGAGACGGTGTCGTCCAGCAGTTCCGCCGATGTGCCGCCGGCCCCCAGCGTCAGGATGAACCCATGTGCCGGGTCATGCACAACCCCGATCAGCAGTTCGGCGATGCTGTCGGTGATCATTTCTTCGACCAGGTATGTGTCAACCGGCATTGCCGCAGCGGCAGCGACCACATCATCGCATGAGTTCAGGTTCAGGCGCACTGCCCCTGCTTCGGTCTTGTGGGCGATGCCCTCTCCCTTCAGAGCCACCGGGAATCCGATTTCCAACGCTGCGCTGACGGCTTGGTCGCTGCCGTCGCAGCGTCGGGACAAGGGAATCCTCAGCCCGTGATCCGCGAGCAAATGTTTCGCATCGGCTTCGGCCAGCAGAACGGGGGCGACGGCAGGGCCCGCAACATGGACCGGTTCGACATCGCTCTTAACCGGGAGGGCCGCGTGGGCGCAGGCCATGAGCGCCTCTTTCAGGCCGCTAAACGGGGCAATTCCGTGGCCCATCAGCAGTTCAGCGACATCTTCGGGCATCAGCTCGGGCAGGGTGGCAACCATGCCGTAGCGTGTGCCGGTCTGTTGCGAGGCAGCGATCACGGCCTCGATCACGCAATCCCAATCGGAGGGATCGCAGCGGTCGCTGCGCGGGAAATCGACGATCAGCAGCGTGATGGCAATGCCGGGGTCGGCCATCCCGGCAAAAACCGCTGTCATCGCACGCACGTCGCGCCAGATGTAGGTGTGATAGTCCAGCGGGTTGGCCAGCGCTACACGCGGCCCCAGCACATCGCGCAGGGTGGTCTTTTGCTGCACCCCGAGCGGCGGGAAGTCGAGGCCCGCAGCGGTGCCCGTATCGGCAGCCAGGCTCGCCTCTCCACCGGAGCAGCTGATTGTGGCGATCCTGTTGCTTTCCAGCGGGCCCGCCACATGCAGCAGCTTCAGGGTTTCCAGGAAGGTCGGCAAATCGGCCACCCGCGCGATGCCAAGCCTGCGCAGCAAGGCCGCGGCACCTGCATCCCGCCCGGCAAGGGATGCGGTGTGCGAGACGGTTGCCTGCTGCGCCTGTGCCGATTGCCCGACCTTGATCGCGACGATGCGTTTGCCAAGGCTTTGCGCATAACCGGCCAGCGCTTCGAACTTGCGCAGATCCCCGATGCCTTCGATGTGCAGGCCCAGTGCCGTCACCCTGGGGTCTTGCAGCACGGCCATGCCGATGTCGGACAGCCCGCATTGCGCCTGATTTCCGGCTGTAATCACATAGGCAAGGGGCAGGGCGCGCGCCTGCATTGTCAGATTGATCGCGATGTTGGAGCTTTGGGTGATGATCGCAACGCCCCGGTCGACCCGCTTGCCACCATGCTGATCGGGCCACAGCAGCGCGCCGTCCAGAAAGTTGATGAACCCATAGCAGTTCGGCCCGAGAATTGGCATGTCGCCCGCCGCCCGCAAGAGTGCGGCCTGATGATCCACGCCTTGCGCGTCTTCTGCCTGTGCCTCAAGGAAGCCGGAGGCAAAGCAGACTGCGCCGCCCGCGCCCCTAGCGGACAATTGCGCGGCAATGTCGATGGTTGCGGCCCGGTTCACGCCGATAAAGGCCGCGTCAGGGGCGGTGGGCAACGCGTCGACGTCGGGAAAAACACTCAGGCCGGAAAGGGTGGCGGCACTGGGGTGCACCGGCCAAACCTCACCTTCGAAACCCATCTTCTGGCATTGTGCGGCAACCGCGCGGCACCAAGCGCCGCCGCCGATAACCGCGATGGATTTGGGATTCAAAAGCCGGGACAGGTCGCGTGTCATGCGCCCAGTGGCCGCAACAGGTCGCGCGAAATGATGTGGCGCTGGATCTCTGACGTGCCATCCCAGATCCGCTCGACCCGCGCGTCACGCCAGAACCGTTCAATCGGGAAATCGTCCATCAGGCCCATGCCGCCGAAGATCTGGAGGGTGGTGTCGGTCACCCGCGCCAGCGCCTCGGATGCATAGAGTTTGGCAGAAGCGATTTCGCGGTTGGCTGGCAGGTCCTGGTCCAGCCGCCATGCCGCCGCGAGGGTCAGCCAATCGGCGGCGTCAATTTCGGTGATCATATCGGCGATCTGAAAGCTGACCCCCTGAAATTTGCCAATCTGCTGCCCAAATTGCTTGCGGTCGGCGGCATAGTGCAAGGCATAGTCGAAACACCGGCGCGCGCGCCCGACAGAGAAGGCCGCAACTGTCAGCCGCGTGGCATAAAGCCATTCGTTCATCACCTCGAACCCGCCATCAACCATGCCCAACACCTGCGCGTCGGACAATCGGCAGTTGTCGAAATAGAGGATGCAGTTCTTGTAGCCCTTGTGGCTGACGGAGTTGTATCCGTCGCGCACCTCGAATCCCTTGGTGCCCCGGTCCACTAGGAAAGTCGTTATCCGTTTCTTGGGGCCTTTTGGCGTTTCATCGACACCGGTCGCGACGAAGACAATGAAAAAGTCGGCATGTTCCGCGCCAGAGATGAAATGTTTGGACCCGTTCACGACCCAGTCACCGCCATCCCGAACGGCGCTGCATTTCATGCCCCGCACATCGGAACCGGCGTCAGGTTCTGTCATGGCCAGCGCGTCCATTCGCTCGCCCCGCACGGCAGGCAGGAGATAGCGTTCGCGCTGATCGTCGTTGCAGGCCATCAGAATGTTCTGGGGGCGGCCAAAGAAATGGGTCAGCGCCATCGAGCCGCGCCCCAACTCACGCTCAACAAGGGTAAAGTCGGTATGGCTGAGGCCCGCGCCGCCGACCTCTTCGGGGAAGTTGCAGGCGTAGAAGCCAAGGTCGATCACCTTTTGTTTGATCTGCTCGCCCAGTTCGCGCGGGACCTGTCCGGTTCTCTCAACCATTGCCTCGTGGGGGTAGATCTCTTTCTCCACAAAGCTCCGCACGGTGGTGACGATCATGTCCTGTTCTTCGGTCAGCCCAAAATTCATTTTCGTTCCTTTACGCGCTTTGATTTCAGATCAGGCTATCGCTCTTGTGCGATTGTGATGTGCAGACTTATAGTCTAACTATGCAAAGTTGGAATAATTCAGGCAAAGCTGTCGCCCGCATCGGAATCCTGTTGTTTGACGGGTTTTCGAACCATTGCCTGGCTAACACGGTGGAGCCGCTGCGGGCGGCAAATCACCTGGGTCGTCGTGCCCACTACCGGTGGGAATATCTGACTTTGTCCGGGGGTCCCGCGATCAGCTCAAGCGGATTGCGCATTGTTCCCGACGCGCCGCTGAAGGACGCTGCGGGGGATCTGTTGATGGTGATGCCATCCTATGGCGTCAGGTCGTATCTAACGGACCCGGTGTTGCGCGGGCTCAGGTCCGCATCGGCGCGTTTTACGGTTCTGGCCGGTTTGGACATGGGCAGTTGGCTCATGGCCAAGGCGGGTCTGCTGAATGGCCGGATCGCCACAATCCATTGGGAGGAACTGACAGCATTTGCCGAAGCTTTTCCCGACCTGACCGTGGCGCGCGAGCGCTATGTCGTCGACGGAGATCGGATCACCTGTTCCGGGGCCATGGCCAGTTTCGATCTGGTGTTGCACCTGATTGTGCAGTCGCTGGGTCCGGCGCTGGCGCTGGAGGTCGAGCAATTGTTCATGGCACCGGGATCGACGACCACTGTCCCGGCTGTGACCGCCAGACAGCGATTGTCCCGACGCGCGGTTGCCGTGATGCAGGACAATATCGAAGCCCCGCTGCCACTGCCAAAGGTGGCAGCACTTTGCCGGAGTTCACAACGCGCGCTTGAGCTGGCGATCCGGCAGGATTTCGACATGGCGCCACAGCAGCTTTACAAGGTGTTGCGGTTGAATGTTGCCCGACGGTTGGCAGAAACGACCACCTTGCCACTCGCGGAAGTTGCACTGCGCTGCGGTTACCGGAACGCGAGCGCGATGACGCGCGCCTTTCATATCCAGTTCGGGTTGCCGCCAAGCCATGCGCGGCTTTCAACTGATACGCGAATATGAGGCAAGTAGCTATCCTCAGAAATGGCTCAAACCCCGCCCAAGGTGCGTTTTCACGGATTTCTCACGTTCAATAACCGACTCTTTTAATTGCATTAATGCCGAAATCAAATAATGTGTGAACGTCCCTCTCCCCGCGATTATATTGGATGATTACAATGACCAGACCTATTGCTGTCGACCCATTTGAGAATGTTCTTGTCGCCCCGGATTCCACCACCGGCATTGGCCCGGACATCGGCGAAACGCCGGGAACTGCCGGTACGATCAACGTTGGGCAGACCATCGTCAACACGATCGACGTGGCGAATGACAATGACTGGTTCCGCATCACGTTGACCGCCGGTCAAAGCATTCAGATCACGCTGAACGGGTCATCCGTTGGCGGTGGCACCCTGTCTGATCCATTGGTGCGGCTATACGATGCATCCGGCAACCTTATCGACAGCGATGACGATGGTGGTCCGGGTCTGAATTCCCTTTTGAACTTCTATTCCGAGAATGGCGGCGTTTTCTACATTTCTGCCGAAGCCTTCTCAACCCGCATAGGCACCTACACGCTGTCGGTTCAGGAGGTCACGTTCAACCCCAATGATTCCTGGGAAGATTCACCGGATTTCATCAGCCCGCTTCTGGATGCGCTGTCCTGGGACACGCGGTTTGATCACAACGTGATCACCGTCTACTTTGGTGAGGCAGGTTACACTGCAGACGGCATTACATCCGAAGGTTTCAATGCGTTTGAGCGGCAGCAATTCATACGCGCGTTCGACGCGATCGAAGCGGTTACGAACCTGACCTTCAATATCGTGAACTCCGGCGACGGGGCTGATTGGGAACTGATCCTGGATACCAACGAACTGGACGGTGTCTATGGCCGGTTCAACCCGCCGGGCTATGGCGGAGACGGGAATGACGGTGTCGGTCAGTTTGCTGGCGACCTGTGGGACCGTTTTGCCGGCGGTGACCTGACCGAAGGCGGGTTTGGGTACTTCACGATCATGCACGAGCTGCTTCATGGTCTGGGTTTGGCGCACCCGCATGACACCGGCGGGGATTCGTCCGTCATGCCGGGAGTTTCGGGGTCGCGGGATGATTTCGGGGACTTCAACATCAACCAGGGTGTGTTCACCATGATGTCCTATAACCCGGGCTATCACACAGGAACCCCCGGATCGGCACCTGCAGCAGGCACCGGTGACGGTGCCGGGACGCCTTATGGCTACGCCGCCGGGCCGATGGCGCTGGATATCGCTGTCCTTCAGGGCCTCTATGGTGCCAATAATACACATAACAATGGCAACACCACCTATGTTCTGCCGACCGGCACCGGCGCGGGTGTATTCTGGTCGACAATCTGGGATTCCGGCGGCAATGACACCATCCGCCACAACGGCTCCGGGGCGGCTGTGATTGATCTGCGGGATGCGACGCTGGCTGTCGAACTGGGCGGCGGCGGTTTCGTTTCCGCCGTTGACGGCACCCGAGGCGGATTCACCATCGCCGCCGGTGTTGTCATCGAGAATGCGGTTGGCGGATCTTTTGGTGATTTGATCTTCGGCAACGAATTCAACAACCGGCTTTCCGGTTTTGGCGGCTTTGACACCATACACGGCGGTGCGGGCAATGACACAATCGACGGCGGTAACAGTGCCGATTCACTCTATGGCGGGGCGGGTAACGACCTGCTCATCGGGTCCGACGGCTTTGACCAGCTTTTCGGTGAAGAAGGCAACGATACGCTCCAGGGCGGCAACACCAATGACTACATGTTTGGCGGTGCCGGAAATGACCTGCTGCTTGGCGGGTTGAACATCGGGACATCCACCGAGCTGCTGGACGGCGGCGCGGGCAACGATACGCTGCGGGGCGAGGGCGGATATGACCTGCTGCGCGGCGGCGACGGCGATGATGTGCTGGATGGCGGCAACCAGGCGGACAACCTGTATGGCGATGCCGGGAACGACACCTTGTTCGGGGGCGCCGGGCTTGACCGTCTGTTTGGCGGCGCCGGGGATGATGTGCTGAACGGCGGCGACGGGCCGGACGGTCACTTTGGCCAGGAGGGCAACGACACCATCAATGGCGGCGATGGCAACGATCGGTTCTTTGGCGGCAGGGGCAACGATCTGATCCTGTCCGGCAACGGCAACGACACGATCTATGC
>NZ_LXYI01000073.1 GCF_001650875.1 Sulfitobacter sp. EhC04 | reverse complement strand
AGATGGCATGACCATTCTTGGCGCTTCAGTCCACGTGGGTCAGAATCGCCGGTGAGTGATCGCGGTCCGCACTCTTCTTCGGTCCGCAGCCGGAGGAGATGGCATGGAAGAATACAACGCTTTTATCGGATTGGACGTCCATAAGGATAGCATATCGGTCGCGATCGCGGACGCAGGGCGTGACGGTGAACTCCGCATGTACGGAACGATCGTCAACTCGCCCGACGCGGTTTCGCGTTTGATGCGGAAGCTGGTCCAACGCCATGGTAAGATCGAGGTGACCTATGAAGCAGGCCCTTGCGGTTACGGAATCTATCGACAGCTCACAGAGATGGGAATCTGCTGCCGGATCGTGGCACCGAGCCATACGCCAAAACGGCCAGGCGAAAGGGTGAAGAACGACACAAGGGATGCGCTGATGCTTGCCCGGTTGCTTCGTGCGGGTGAACTCACATACGTGTGGGTGCCGGATGCGACCCATGAGGCGATGCGTGACCTCGTCCGTGCCCGTCAGGTGGCCTCGCAGGATGTTAGAGCAGCTCGCGCATTGATACGGATGTTCCTGTTAAAACATGGGCTGCACTGCAAGTCGAAGGCGTGGTGCTTGCGATACCGGAAATGGCTGACATCTCTTAAGTTTGATCACGCCGCGCAGAAGTTCGCACTGCAGAGTTATATCAATCGCCTTGAGCAGGCCGAAGCACGCAAGGCCGAGATCGAAGACCAGATGGCCGATCTGATCCCAGGTTGGGCGCTGGCTCCGGTGGTCCATGCCCTGCAGGTGTTCAAGGGGATCGGAATGGTCATCGCTACAACGCTGGCCGCGGAGATCGGCGACTTCTCGCGGTTTGCGAGTCCGCGAAAATTGATGGCTTATCTCGGATTGGTTCCCAGTGAATATTCCAGCGGCAGCAAGCAACGGCCCGGAGGGATCACGAAGGCAGGTAACAAGATCGCTAGGGTGATGCTTGTCGAGGCGGCCTGGGCTTACAAATGGCCCCCCAAGGTCGGTGTCGATCTCATGCTGAAACGGCAAGACTATAGCCAGGAACTGAAAGACATCGGCTGGAAGGCCCAAGTCAGGCTGAACAAGCGGTTTCGGCGTCTTGAAAGTCGGGGGAAGCGCAGCACCGTGGCCGCAGCCGCAGTTGCCCGCGAACTGGTCGGCTTCATCTGGGCGACAGCGATAAGCGCGATGCCGAAGACTGCCTGACAAAAAATGCGCGCGATGTTGTTAGTGGCCAGGGCATCTGACGCGGGACGAGGCAAACCGTCGGTCGAGAATTGAGATCCGGATCATGCCGGACATCTGACAGCAGAATGAACGAACGCCTCTGACGCTTACCATAATGGGGTTTCGATCCCCGCATCGGAGTTTGAGCAACCGTCGAATAAGTCGGGTGCCCTGACCTCTGCCAACATCGCAAGGAGAACTATCATGACGAACGGCATTCAAGCCGGGCGGCGGGAAAGCCGTGCTTATCCTCTTGACGAATGGTCATCGGAG
>NZ_LXYI01000072.1 GCF_001650875.1 Sulfitobacter sp. EhC04 | reverse complement strand
AGCGCCAAGAATGGTCATGCCATCTGCTGGAACCGCTCCATCTCCTCGGACCGCCGCGTATGGGTCGGCAAAAGGCCGGACACCTTGGCAAGGATCGGCAGCAGCGCCGCAGGCGAGCCGGCACGGGCAAGAAGCGCACGGCCGAACTTCCGCAGGAACAGGACCAGCGCTGCCTCGCCCGCTTCATAGGCCAGCTTCCAGTCCCAGGCGCCGGTCGCGTCAGAGCCGCCAAAGACGCGCTCCATCTCAACGCGCAGGCGCAGCGCGTCGATCTGGAAACCTTGCGCCAGGTCAGGCTGCAGCGCCTCGGCCACGCTCAGGATCGCAGCGGCCGTGTCGAGGGACGGGATGGGGGCAACAGACGCAAGTGCGCGCTCGGTCGCAAAATGGGCGAGATGGGTCATCGGGAAACTCCGGAATGAGGAACAGGATCAGGCCCGGACACCCTCTTTCGGGCACCCTCAGGCCTGACCTTCCCCGGCCATCCTCTTCCTCTCAAAGCCCATGATTTCCGCAGGCGGCTTGCTTTTGTTCCTGTTATGTTCTATTTTGAAAGCCACGCTATGAAGGGAGATCCCCGATGGAAAGCACCGCTTACGCCCTGCCCGCGACGCCAAAGCAGATCGCCTATGCGCGGTCGCTGGCCCTGCGCAACCAAACGCTTTTGCCATGGGAGGTTCAGCAAGATCGGCGCTCCTTGAGCGCCTGGATCGACGCACAAGCCAAACTGAACCCGGGCGCGCAGGACAGCCGCCCGACATCAAAGCAGGTCGCCTTTGCCGAGCGTCTCGCCCGGATCAAACGCCGCGCCGTCCCGGATGAGTGTTTCCGCGACAAAGGGCTGATGTCGAAGTGGATCGATGGGAACAAGTAAAGCTGGGCAGACCCTGCGGTGATCGAGACTACTTCAGCCGACTAACAACCGATGCCCCGCCCGATCTGGCAAGCGCGATGAGGCTGGACTGGATCCTGGATGTGAAGACGGAACTGAACGTGCCGATGGGCGTGCGGTCCTCCCAGACATAGGACCGCTCCAGAATATCCGTGTTGATCTCGTCCAGCATGACCCATTTGCGGACATGGGTTTCCAACCCCACGCGCTGCGACTCGATCTGTGGCACCTCGATGAACTTGCGCGAGGGCAAGGGCGGCTGCGTCGTGACCGGCAGGATGAACACCACGGTCTCGTTATCGGACTTGGCGACAGTGACGGCGATACAGACCGGTCGCGTCTTGCGGCCCTCGGTCTCACCCGCCATCTGCTCGCGTTTCCACAGGAACGGATAGCGGAAAACCTCTCCCGCGCTCGGCTTAGTCATCCGCCCGCGTCAAGTCCCGCTCGAGCCCTTCTATCATAAGCGCCTTGAGATCCTCTGGCATCTCGTCGATCATGTGAGCCTGTTGCGTGGCCCCCCGCGCGAGCTGCTGGTACTGATCCATGCTCATCAGCACGAATTTCGGCTTGCGGTGCTTGGTGATCGCAATCGGCGACCGAATGGCCGCGTCGAACAGGTCACTTGTGTGCCGCGTCAGGTCGGCCGCCTTGAACTCGGGAAGCTCATGCATGATCGGGGTCTCCATTTGTGCAGAATATACATACATTCTGGATATTCTGCAAGAGATAGGTTGAGCCCTCCCATGTGTCATCCGAACCGCCGCCCCCCTGCGGTGAAGGTGTACTCGTTGACGATGATCCCCTCCTCTATGGTCTCGTCCGAGGTCAGGTGGTCGTATTCAGCCTCAAGCTGGCGGTAGAGCCAGCGGGCAAGGTCGCGCAGCGCCTCGGTCACGATCTCTTCCGCGTCTTCGGTCGGCGGCTGCGAGGTCGGGCTGTCCCGCGTGACGTCAACGGCCATGGTATATTCGTGGTAGTACCGCCCACGGTGGCTGACCTCAGCGGCGATCTGGTAGAAATTCCGCCGCTGGATGGCCTGCAGCCAGTCGGCGA
>NZ_LXYI01000071.1 GCF_001650875.1 Sulfitobacter sp. EhC04 | reverse complement strand
CCCTCCCGACAGCCGGTAGGGTGGGGGTTCCCCCCACCTCCCCCCATTTTTCCATTCAAGGACCACGCACATGGCCCCCAAAGTACTCATCTCCGACAAGCTCAGCGACGCCGCCGTTCAAATCTTCCGCGACCGCGGCATCGACGTGGATTTCCAGCCCGACCTGGGCAAGGACAAGGACAAGCTGGCCGAGATCATCGGCAATTATGATGGCCTTGCCATCCGCTCCGCGACCAAGGTCACCGAGAAGATCCTCGCCAATGCGCCGAACCTCAAGGTCATCGGCCGCGCCGGGATCGGGACCGACAACATCGACAAGGAAGAAGCCTCCAAAAAAGGCGTGATCGTCATGAACACGCCCTTCGGCAACATGATCACCACCGCCGAACACGCCATCGCGATGATGTTCGCCGTGGCGCGCCAGATCCCCGAGGCCTCCGCCTCCACCCATGCGGGCAAGTGGGAAAAGTCCAAGTTCATGGGCGTTGAGCTGACAGGCAAGACGCTGGGCGTGATCGGCGCGGGCAACATCGGCGGCATCGTCTGCGACCGTGCGCGCGGCCTCAAGATGAAAGTCGTCGCCTACGACCCCTTCCTCGGTGATGAGAAAGCCAAGAAGATGGGTGTCGAAAAGGTCGAACTCGACGAATTGCTGAAACGCGCCGATTTCATCACGCTGCACGTGCCTTTCACCGATCAGACCGCCAACATCCTCAGCCGCGAGAACCTTGCGAAAACCAAGAAAGGCGTGCGCATCATCAACTGCGCCCGTGGCGGCCTGGTGGACGAGGAAGCGCTGGCCGACATGCTGAAATCCGGCCATGTGGCGGGGGCAGCCTTTGACGTGTTCAAGGTCGAACCGGCCACCGAGAACCCGCTGTTCAACCTGCCCAACGTGGTCTGCACGCCGCACCTCGGCGCTGCCACAACCGAGGCGCAGGAGAACGTCGCGCTGCAGGTGGCAGAGCAGATGGCCGACTACCTGCTGACAGGTGCTGTCAGCAACGCGCTCAACATGCCTTCCGTCACCGCCGAAGAAGCCAAGGTCATGGGTCCCTGGGTCAAACTGGCCGGGCATCTGGGGGCTTTCATCGGTCAGATGACGGATGAACCGATCAAGGCGATCAACATCCTTTACGACGGGTCGGTCGGCAAGATGAACCTCGACGCGCTGAACTGCGGTGTGGTTGCGGGCATCATGAAGCGCGCCAACCCGGATGTGAACATGGTCTCCGCCCCGGTCGTCGCGCGCGAAAAGGGCATCCAGATCAGCACCACCAACCAGGACAAGTCAGGCGTCTTTGACGGCTATGTCAAGGTCACCGTGGTCACCGAGAAACGCGAGCGGTCCATCGCGGGCACGGTCTTTTCCGACGGCAAACCGCGCTTCATCCAGATCAAGGGCATCAACATCGACGCCGAGATCGGCGCGCATATGCTCTATACCACGAACGAGGACGTGCCGGGCATCATCGGCACGCTGGGCCAGACCATGGGCGAGAACGATGTGAACATCGCCAACTTCACCCTCGGGCGCTCCGCCGCCAAGGGCGAGGCCATCGCGCTGCTCTACGTGGACGAGGTCGTGCCGGAACCGGTCATTCAGAAACTGCGCGCAACAGGCATGTTCAAACAGATCAAGCCGCTGCAATTCGACGTGGCCTGACATGCGGTTCAGGGGCGCTCCGGCTGGGGCGCCCTTTTTCGCTCAGGCCGTGCGGTTGCGCAGCACCACCGCAAGAAACAGCAGCATGGCAACGACCGTGATCAGCGAACCGATCTTGGCCAAGGCTTCGGTTCCGCCTGACAGGACAATGGCAATCCCCGGCACCAGCACGACCAACCCGGCCACAGAGACGGCAAAGTGGATCATCGCCAGACGGCTTTGCGCGGCACCGGGTACGGCGTGATAATACAGCGCAAACAGCGTCATGCTGACCCAGCCAATCAGGTTGAGATGCCCATGCGCCGGTGACAGGCCATGATCATGCGTGGCGGACATCTGGATGCCCCAGACCATCCCGACCAGCGCCGAAAGCACCCCCACCAACAGGAAATAAATCGGCAGTCCCTTCATTTTATCCTTCCAGTCAATACAGTTTCGAACACAGTCAAATTCACGACGGCCCGCAAAAGAGGGCTGCCAACCCGGAAGCGGGCAGCAGCCCCCAGAAAGAATGACTTTTTTGTAAATCGTGCCGCCATATTGCCATGATTTTCGGCATATAAAAAATTTATTAAATGTATTATCATTATAGATGACATGAATTTTGGCAGCTTTGATCTGAACTTGCTCCGCGTCCTTGACGCGCTACTGGAAACGCGGTCGGCCACCCGCGCGGGCCAGCGTATCGGCCTGTCGCAACCGGCGGTCTCCGCCGCGCTGGCGCGGTTGCGTGCCGCGTTGAACGATCCCCTGCTGGTCCGGATCGGCCCCCGGCTTGAACCAACCGACTATGCCCTGTCACTTGCCGAACCGCTGCGGACATTGCTGGATCAGACCGAATCGATACTTTCCGGCCCGCCACGTTTTGACCCCGGCATCGCGGACGAGCGGTTTCGCCTGTCGGGCAGCGACTTCTTTGCCGAAATGCTGATGCCGCAGCTGGCAGAGAAACTGGCGCAGGAGGCACCCGGCGTTCGCATACAGCTTGTCGATCTGGTGCCGGACAACTTCGCAGGTGCGCTGGAACGGCAGGATGTCGATCTGGCCATGGTGCCGCAGATGGAAGGCCCGTCCTGGATGGAGTGGCAGCCAATGTTCCGCGCGCGTTTCTCCATGATTGCGCGGCGCGGGCATCCACGGCTGGCGGCCCTGCCAACGCCCGGCGAAATCGACATCGACACCTTTTGCGATCTCGGCCATGTCCTGTTTTCCCCGGAAGGGAACCTTGCGGCGATGAGTGACGCCGCATTGACCAAGGTTGGGCGGCAGCGACGTGTCGTCATGACACTCCCGGTCATGTACGGCGTTTGCAGCGCCGTTGCCGAAACCGATTATGTTGCGGTGGTGCCGGATCAATTGGCCAGAAAGATCAGCACAAAGCTGAACCTCCAGATCCTGCCGCCCCCCGTGGCAATGCCGGAACCGATGATTGGCATGATCTGGCACCGGCGGCGCACCAATGCCGCCGCGCACAGCTGGATTCGCAGTGTCATCGCTGACCTCATGGCGCCGCTTGACGACATCGGGCCAACTGGCGGCCAGACGGGGGCTTTTCTTGCGAACCGGTCTGGGCTACCTGCTGCGCATGACTGATCCCATTTACGCCATCGGCGACATTCACGGCCAGTTGCAGGAATTGCAGCGCGTTCTCTCCCTGATCGAAGCCGACGGCGGCGCCGATGCCCAGATCGTCTTTCTGGGCGATTACACGGACCGTGGGCCGGCCAGCCGTGACGTGCTCGACCTGCTGATCGACGGGCAACGCGCCAACCGGCGCTGGACCTTCATCAAGGGCAATCATGACCGCATGTTCGAATGGTTCATGCAGGACTACCCCCAGCACGAGGCCTATCTGCCGATAGAACTGTACTGGCTGCACAGGCGGCTGGGCGGCGATACCACGCTGGCGTCCTACGGGATCGACTTCGGCTCAAAAAACCGGATGCTGGACGTCCACGAAGCAGCGCGACGGGCCGTGCCACAGAGCCATCTGGATTTCCTCAAGGGGCTGGCCCTCAGCCATGAGACAGACGCGCTGTTTTTCTGCCATGCCGGCATTCGGCCCGGTGTCCCGCTGTCCCGGCAGGACGAGGAAGACCTGTTGTGGATTCGCAAGGAGTTCCACGAATACCCTGACCCGCATCCCAAGCTGATCGTGCACGGGCATACGCCGGTCTCGGCGGCACGGCATTATGGCAACCGGATCAACCTCGACAGCGGCGCGGGCTATGGCGAGCCGCTTACCGTCGCGGTGTTCGAGGGACGCGAATGCTGGACCCTCGGGCCGGAGGGGCGCAGGGCTCTCACGTCCTGATATCAAGCCCCTGTCGTACCGGGTCCGACAGGCGGCGACCGCCAAAGCGCCCCGCCTCGGACTGGAACCGCCGAACGCCTGCCGCGCTATGCGCTCTCGGGACACTGGCGATGCGATTGGCCGCGGGTTAACGGCCGGACGCGGTAAAGGGTGGCGCAATGGTCGTGGAGTCTCATGAGCTGATTCAAACATGCCGCGAAGTGCCAAAGCGGCCCCGGTACTTTTGCCTGCTCCATCCTCCGACTCTTTGCAAATGAAGACATGTCATTTTTGACATGTCTTCATTTGCAAATCAGAGCGGCGCGCATGTCGGTCAAAAGTCGGGCCCGGTTTTGAGCGCCTCGGAAATGCAGCGTCAACGGGTTGGAGCGTGTCCTGT
Organism: Sulfitobacter sp. EhC04; assembly: GCF_001650875.1. GTDB lineage: Bacteria > Pseudomonadota > Alphaproteobacteria > Rhodobacterales > Rhodobacteraceae > Sulfitobacter. The sequence continues at coordinate 25,524 of NZ_LXYI01000071.1, read as the reverse complement.
ATGCTCGGGCGAATGCGGCGCACTCTGGATTAAGAAAAAATTATTGTTTTTTAACAAAGCCTTGCGTAACCCATGGGTTACCGGCCCTGCTCCGTCCAGTCCAGCACGACCTTTCCGGATTGACCCGATTTCATCGCGGCAAACCCGGCCTCGAAATCATCAACGCCAAAGCGATGGGTGATGATGCCCGAGACATCCAGCCCATTTTCCAGCATCGCGATCATCTTGTACCAGGTCTCGAATATCTCGCGGCCATAGACGCCCTTGATCGTGATCGCCTTGAACACGATGCGGCTCCAGTCTACGGGGCTTTTTCCGGGTGGGATGCCCAGCATGGCAATCCGCCCGCCCATGGTCATGGCCTCGACCATCTGATCCAGCGCAGCCTGTGACCCCGACATTTCCATGCCGACGTCGAAACCCTGTTTCATCTTCAGCCGCGCGATGACATCGCCCAGGTCTTCCTCGGCCACATTCACCGGCACCACATCCGCAACCTTGGCCGCCAGTTCCAGCCGCGCCGGATTGATATCCGTAATCGCCACATGCCGCGCCCCCACGTGCCGCGCCACCGCCGCCGCCATGATCCCGATCGGCCCTGCCCCGGTGATCAACACGTCCTCGCCCACCAGATCGAAACTCAGCGCCGTGTGGACAGCGTTGCCCAAGGGGTCAAGGATCGCGCCGATGTCGTCGCTGATTGTATCGGGCAGCGGCACCACGTTGAATGCGGGCAGCTTAAGGTATTGCGCAAAAGCCCCCTGTTCATTCACGCCAATCCCCCGCGTTGCCGGGTCCAGGTGAAACTTGCCCGCCCGAGACTGCCGCGATTGCGTGCCGATCAGATGCCCCTCGCCCGAACAGCGCTGGCCGATCTCCAGCCCTTCCACGTCGCGGCCGATCTCGACAATCTCGCCCGCGAATTCATGGCCGGTGATCATCGGCACGGGCACGGTCTTTGCCGCCCAGTCGTCCCAGTTCCAGATATGGATATCCGTACCGCAGATGCCGGTCTTGTTGATCCTGATCAGCACGTCGTCGGGGCCAATCTCCGGCACCGGGGCATGGGTCATCCACAGACCCTCGCGGGCGTGCAGCTTGCTCAGCGCCTTCATCTCGTTGGTCATGCCAACACCCCACAGGCCTTGCCCGCCACCTCGAACGCCGCCAGCGCGCGGTCCAGCTCATCGCGCGTCAGTGCCGCATTCATCTGGGTGCGGATGCGCGCCTGTCCGCGCGGCACAACCGGAAAGAAGAAGCCGCTGACATAGACGCCTTCGTCGAACAGCTTCGCCGCCATGTCCTGCGCCAGCTGCGCCTCGCCCAGCATGACAGGGACGATGGGGTGCTCGCCGGGCAGCAGGTCAAAGCCCAGCCGCTCAAGACCCGCACGCCAATAGGCGGTGTTCTCGAACAATCGCGTGCGCCGGTCGTCGCCCGCCTCGACCAGTTCCAGCGCCTTGAGCCCGGCCATGACGATGGCAGGCGGCAGCGAGTTGGAGAAAAGATAGGGCCGCGCACGTTGGCGCAGCAGGTCGATCACCGGTTGCGGCCCGGCAATATAGCCGCCGATGGCCCCGCCCAGCGCCTTGCCCAACGTCCCGGTAATCAGGTCCACATCGACCCCGAAATGGGCAGGCGTGCCGGCACCCTTTGGCCCCATGAAACCCGTGGCATGGCAATCGTCCACCATCACCAGCGCCTCGTATTTCTCTGCCAGCACGGTGATTTCCGGCAGCTTCGCCAGATAGCCGTCCATGCTGAACACACCATCCGTCGCGATCAGGATGAACCGCGCGCCGTCCTCTCGGGCCAGTTTCAATTGCCCTTCGAGATCATCCATGTCGCTGTTGGCGTAACGATACCGCCTGGCCTTGCAAAGCCGGATGCCGTCGATGATGGAAGCATGGTTCAGCGCATCCGAGACAATCGCGTCTTCCGGTCCGAACAGCGGTTCGAACAGACCGCCGTTTGCATCGAAACAGGCGGCGAAGAGGATGGAATCATCCTTGCCCAGAAAGGCCGCCAGCTTCTGTTCAAGTTCGCGGTGGATGTCCTGTGTGCCGCAGATGAACCGGACGGAGGCCATGCCGAACCCCTTGGGGCCCATCGCATCCTGTGCCGCCGCGATCAACTCGGGGTGGTCGGCCAACCCCAGGTAGTTGTTCGCGCACAGGTTGATAACGGAGTGCCCGCCCACATGGATTGTCGCGGCCTGGGCGGAGGTGATCATCCGCTCTTTCTTCATCATGCCGTCCGCATCAATCTGCGTCAGGATGTCTTCGATATGGGTCAGATAGGCCTCGGTCATGTGCATGTCCTTTTCCTTGCTCTAACATGGCGCATCACGGCACAAAACCAAAATTTCCAATATTTAGGAAATTTTCTTTGATAGCGGAGGGAGGCCGTGCCGCCTCAGGCGTAGTGAACAACCAGAAACGCCCGTGCCGGACCTTCATGTGCGGCGATGCAATGATTCACGTCCGCAGGATAGCGGGCGGTGTCGGATGTGTTCAGCACCTGCGCGCTGTCCCCGCTGGTCAGGCTGACGCGGCCTTCGATCACGGTCAGATGTTCGCGCGCGCCCCGCGCATGCGGCTGGCTGTCCAGCGCTCCACCGTCAGCGATGTAAAGATCGTAAACCTCATGTCTGCCCGCCTCCTCCGGCGGAGAAAGGATACGAATCCGACAGCCGGAGCCAAGGTTGTTGATGGCTGGCACATCCTGAGCCCTGAGCAGTTCAATCCGGGAAACCTGCGGCGCGCTGTCCAGCAGACCCGCGAAATCGACCTGCAAGGCGCGGGTCAGGTTCCACAGCGTCGCGATGGTGGGCGATGATTCGCCCCGCTCGATCTGGCTGACCATGGACCGGGACACGCCCGACAGTTTCGCAATCGCCTCAAGCGACAAGCCCTGCCCCAGCCGCGCCTGTTTCAGGCGGGCAGGCAGTTGGGTCAACATTGTGTCAGAGCTTTCCGTCATGACGGAGGAATTGACCGCGCCCCGGCGAAAGTCAACAACCGTCCACTGCGCCAGAGATAGAATTGACGTGAGGTCCCGGCAGGCTCACCCTGACATCAGGCCAGAGCTGCGGCATATTCAGGCAAACATCAAAGGGACCGTCATGACACAAGACATCGTTATCCTCGGTGGCGCTCGGACCGCCATCGGCACCTTCGGCGGGGCGCTGGCCGACACACCCCCCATTGACCTGGGGACAGCTGTGGCCAAGGCCGCGATGGCACGCGCCGGGGTCGCGCCTGATCGCATCGGGCATGTCGCCTTTGGCAATGTCATCAATACCGAACCGCGCGACATGTACCTGTCGCGGGTCGCTGCCATGCAGGCGGGTGTGCCCGATGTTGTTCCGGCGATGAACGTGAACCGACTGTGTGGCTCGGGCGTGCAGGCCATCGTGTCGGTCGCGCAGTCGCTGATGCTGGGCGATGCGGAATTCGGCCTTGCCGGTGGGGCAGAGAACATGTCGCGGTCGCCATATCTCCTCCAGAACGCCCGATGGGGTCAGAAGATGGGCGATGTCAAATCGCTGGACATGATGCTGGGAACATTGAACTGCCCCTTTGGCAGCGGTCACATGGGCATCACTGCGGAGAATGTGGCGGCAGAGCATGGGATCAGCCGCGAGGACATGGACGCCTTTGCACTGGAGAGCCAGCAAAGGGCGGCAGCGGCCATCGCGGCAGGGTATTTCAAGGAACAGATCACGCCCATCGACGTGCGGTTCAAGCGCGACACGGTCGCATTCGAGGTTGATGAACACCCCAAGGCCACCTCGGCAGAGGCGCTGGCCGGTCTGCGCGCCGCGTTCAAGGACGGCGGCAGCGTGACGGCGGGCAACGCCAGCGGGATCAACGATGGCGCGGCGGCGGTTGTTCTGGCCACCGCGGGTGCGGCCGAGAAATCCGGCCTCACTCCCCGTGCGCGGATCATCGGCTATGCCCACGCCGGGGTAAGGCCCGAAGTGATGGGGATCGGCCCGGTGCCGGCAGTCGAAAACCTGCTGGCGCGGACCGGGCTGAAGGCCAGCGATTTCGACGTGATCGAAAGCAACGAAGCCTTTGCATCGCAGGCGGTGGCGGTTTCGCGCAAGCTTGGCTTTGATCCTGCAATCGTGAACCCCAACGGCGGCGCGATTGCATTGGGCCACCCCGTCGGGGCAACCGGTGCGATCATCACGGTCAAGGCGATGTACGAGCTTGAGCGGATCGGCGGCAGGCGCGCCCTGATCACCATGTGTATCGGCGGCGGTCAGGGGATCGCATTGGCCATCGAGCGGATGGGCTGATCAGGCAGGGGTCACGCCGCCTGGATCACCGGGCGCTTGTTCAGATGGTCAACGCCCTGCGCAATCTCGTCCCGCAGGACGCCGGGACGGGGCTTGTCCTTTAGCGTGGTAAACCAATGCTCCGGCGGGTTCCTGCCCCGCCGGTTGCCATCGAAGCGCAGCGCGCGCAGCACGGCTTCGGCAGGCGCTGGCAAGAGATCGGGCAGCGCATGATCATTCAGAATACCCCAGATGCCTGCCCACATCCGGCCAACTGACCAGGGATTATATCCGCCCCCGCCCAGAACCAGCAGTCGCGGGGCAAGCCCCCTGATGGCGCGCAGGACTTCCCAATGGGCATTGTTGCTGAGTTGCATGTGCGACAGCGGGTCTTCCTCCAGACCATCGGCACCGCATAGAAATACGATGGCGTCGGGCTGAAAAGACAACAGGCGCGGGACCAGGAATTCGTCTCTGACAAAGGCCATTTCGGTATCGTTGAACCCGCGCGGCACCGGCAGGTTAAAGGCATTTCCGCCGCCGTCGTTCTCCAGCGGGCCGGTGCGGGGCCAAAGGCGCGCTTCGTGGACGGAGATCATCAGGCAGTCCGGATCACCGCCAAAGCCGACCTCCACCCCATCCGGGTGGTGCGCGTCTATATCGACATAGGCGATCCGCCGCACCCCATGATGCCGCAGAGACAGCATCGCCAGAACCGGGTCGTTCAGATAGCAAAAACCGTTGGCGCGGTCCGGCATCCCGTGGTGCGTGCCGCCCGCCGGGCTATAGACCATCCCGCCATGCTTGAGCAGTTCACCGGCAAGGATCGAACCGCCCGCCGCCGTTGCCGGTCTGCGAAAGATCTCTGGAAAGACCGGGTTCGTCACGCTGCCGATGTCATGGTTCTCGAAATCTGCCGGGGTCGCGGCCTGCTCTTTCTCAATCCGCTGGAGTGCCGCGATATAGCGTGGGGTGTGCCAGCGGGTCAGCGCTGCGGGCTTGGCGCGGGGCGATCTGATGAATTGACTTGCATCCAGCCAGCCCAGCGCCCGCACCAGATCCATGACCGTGGAAACGCGCGGCACCCGCAAAGGGTGCCAGCGACCGTATGTCGATTGGCGGTAAATGTCGTGACCGATGAACAGCGGCTGCCTCATCGGCCAAATCTAATCTACTGCGGGACAAATGCCATCTATCTGTCGGGCAGAAACGAAAAAGGGCACCCGAAGGTGCCCTGATCCTATCATTCGGAACCAACTCTTAGCGAGAGCCGTTCAAACCTGCGGCGGCTTCTGAAACCATCTGATCAAGGTTCTGATCGCAGGCCACAACGAAATCTTCCATCGCGTCGTCGGTCATTCTGGCCATATCCGTGCCTTCAGACATATCTCCGTCTTCCCGCGCTTCATCGCTTTTCGTGGTGCTGTCGACAACCGAACCTTGTTCGGCTGAATCTGTCGCTTCATCAGCGGTTACTGATTCTCCGGTGTCTTCGGTCGCCGTTGCGACACCTTCGACGCTGCCCATCGTGCTCTCATCGAGTTCGGCAATCGCCATGGAGGCAACCGTCATACGATCTTCGGCATCGAGTGCCTTCCACTCCGCGCAGGTCATTGATGCGCTCATGTGCGCAGCGGCAAAGGCGGGTGCTGCAACGGTGCCCATCAGGCTCGCAGCGGCGATTGTTTTTACGACAAAGTTCATAATCATACTCCTTCATTTACTGTTGAAGGACTAACATTCGCGGCGGCGGGCAGTTCCGGGGTGGCACCGCACAATCCGGCGACACTGGCCGGAAATGCCTCTCAAAGTGCTGTTTTAATTTGTTATTTTTTCTTAATTTTTCTGTCGTTTTGAAGAACACAACTTTTTGACCCTATGTCACAGGACATTGAAGGGCCGTGTTTTTTCCGATCTGACAGCCGCATGCAACACGCTGACCTTATCCACTGGACGGTTTCGATCACTGCGCATAACCTTCGAAAAAATGGTCAGATATACATTCAAAAGATTGCTCTCCCTGCTGCTGAGCCTTGCGGTCGCTTCGCTGGTGATCTTTGCCGTGATCGAGGTGGCACCCGGTGATCCCGCGTCCTTCATGCTGGGCATGAACGCGCAGCCTGAAACCCTTGCTGCGCTGCGCACTGAGCTTGGCCTGGATGCATCGAAAGGCGCGCGATACCTGTCCTGGGTTGGTGGCATGCTGACCGGCGATTTCGGCACTTCCTATACCTACCGCACCCCGGTGATCGGAATGGTGGCAGACAGGTTGTGGGTTTCCCTGCCGCTTGCGCTTTATGCCCTCGCGCTCAGCACAATTGTGGCCTTTCCCGCCGGGCTTTTTGCCGCGTCGCGCCGGGGACAGGCGGGTGACATCGGGGTGATGGGGGCCACGCAGCTTGGCGTCGCCATCCCGAACTTCTGGTTTGCGATGATGCTGGTCCTGATCTTTGCCATCAACCTGCGCTGGTTCGCCGCCGGTGGCTTTGTGGGATGGGACAAGGGGTTCTGGGCCGGGATGCACGCGCTGACCCTGCCTGCCGTTGCCCTTGCCCTGCCGCAGGCGGCGATCCTGGCGCGGGTCATGCGGTCTTCGCTGCTGGATGTGCTGGGCGAGGATTTCATGCGGACCGCCCGCGCAAAGGGGCTGACAGAGCGGCAGGCATTGTGGCGGCACGGGTTGCGCAATGCGCTGATTCCGGTGCTGACCATCATCGGGCTTCAGTTCTCCTTCCTGCTGGCGGGGTCCATCATCATCGAACAGGTGTTCTACCTGCCGGGGCTGGGGCGGCTGGTGTTCCAGTCCATTTCGGCAAGGGATCTGATTGTCGTGGAATCAGTGGTGATGCTTTTGGTCTTTTCGGTCATCGTGGTGAATTTCCTGGTCGATCTTGCCTATGCCGCCGTTGACCCAAGGCTGAGGTCGCGGACATGAGGCGGAACCTGATCCTTGGCGGGATGCTGTCGGCGCTCTTTGTGCTTGCGGCGCTGATCAGCTTTTTCTGGACGCCCTATGATCACGTGGCGCTGGACATACCGAACAAGCTGCAAACACCCAATGCGGCGCATCTGCTGGGCACCGATCATTTCGGGCGCGACATTCTGAGCATGATCATGGTCGGCGCGCGTACCTCTATCGCGGTGGCGCTGGTGGCTGTGGGGATCGGCATGGGGCTGGGCATTCCGCTGGGCCTCTGGGCCGCCGCGCGGCAGGGCAGCTGGCTGGACGAGCTGATCATGCGTGGCAACGACCTGGTCTTTGCCTTTCCCAGTATCGTCATCGCGATCCTGATCACCGCAATCTTCGGGGCAGGCGCGATCAACGCGATCATTGCGATCGGCATTTTCAATATTCCGGTCTTTGCCCGGATCACACGCGGCGCGGCCCTGTCGCTGTGGCAGCGGGAGTTCATCCTTGCCGCGCGGGTGGCGGGCAAATCGGCGGCGCGCATATCGGTCGAGCATATCCTGCCCAATGTCACCAACCTGCTGATTGTGCAGGGCACCATCCAATTCTCGCTGGGCATCCTGGCAGAGGCGGCGCTGAGCTATGTCGGCCTGGGCGCGCAGCCGCCGACACCCTCCTGGGGGCGGATGCTGGCCGATGCGCAGACGCTGGTCAGCATCGCGCCGCATATGGCGCTGGTGCCGGGCTTTGCGATCATCCTGACGGTGCTTGGCCTGAACCTGATGGGCGACGGGTTGCGCGATGTCCTCGATCCGCGGCTGCGGGTGGTGCGCGCATGAGTCTGCTGTCGATCCAGAACCTGTCCCTGTCGATCTATGGAGTCGATATTCTGCGCGATGTCACCCTGTCCGTCGAAGAAGGCGAGATTGTCGCGATCACCGGGGAAAGCGGATCGGGCAAATCCATAACAGCGCTGGCCAGCATGCAACTGCTGCCCAAGGGAACACAGACAAGGGGGCGGGTCATGTTCCGGGGCCAGGACCTGACGCAGCAGGACGAAGCCAGCCTTTGTGCGCTGCGGGGCAATGACATCGGCATGGTATTCCAGGAGCCGATGACCGCGCTGAACCCGGTACAGACCATCGGGGCGCAGGTCGCCGAGACGATCCGCATCCACGACCGCAGCGTCTCGCGCGCCGCCGCTGAAATCCGCGCGGCAGAGACCTTGACGCGTGTGGGCCTGCCGCAGGACCGGTTCCCGCTTGGCCGCTATCCGCATGAATTGTCCGGCGGCCAGCGCCAGCGCGTGGTGATCGCCATGGCCATAGCGCTCCAACCCCGGCTGCTGATCGCGGATGAACCGACTACGGCGCTTGATGTGACAACCCAGGCGCAGATCCTCGACCTGCTCAAAAATCTGGCCCGCGCCGACGGCATGGGCCTGATGATGATCACCCATGACCTTGCCGTGGTGGCCGACATGGCAGACCGCATCGTCGTCATGCGTGAGGGCGAGGTGGTGGAAGAGGGCGAAACCACCCATCTGCTGCGGCACATGAACCACCCCTATACCAAGATGCTGTTCGCCGCCTCCGGCCATCAGGTCAACCTGCCGGAGGTCACAGCGCAGCCGCCGCTGCTTGAGGTCACGCACGTCAGCCGCGACTACCGTTTGCCGCGCAAGACCCTGTTCGGCCCGGCGGGGCACTTCCGCGCGGTGGATGACGTGTCCTTTACCATCCACCGGGGCGAGCGGCTTGGCCTTGTCGGGGAATCCGGCTGCGGCAAATCCACCCTGACCCGCGCGCTGCTGGGGCTTGAGCGGGTTCAGGCAGGTACGATCACGCTGGATGGCGCGCCGGTCTTTTCCGGCAATGCGCCCAACCTTGCAGTGCGGCGCAAGATGCAGGTGGTGTTCCAGGACCCTTTCGGCAGCTTCAATCCCCGGCATCGGGTGGACCGTCTGGTGACGGAACCGTTTCACCTGCTGCCCGACCCGCCAACCGGCGCAGACCGGACACGGGCGATTGACGCGGCGCTGACCGCCGTGGGGTTGGCCCCGGCGGATGCCCGTAAGTACATCCACGAATTCTCAGGCGGGCAGCGGCAGCGGATCGCCATTGCCCGCGCGCTGATCATCCGGCCCGAGCTGATCCTGTTCGACGAGGCGGTCAGCGCGCTGGACGTTTCGGTGCGCGCGCAGATCCTCGACCTGCTGGCCGATCTTTGCGGCACCTATGATCTGACCTATCTGTTCATCTCGCATGATCTGTCGGTGGTACGGACCGTGACCGACCGGGTGCTGGTCATGCAGGCGGGCAAGATTGTCGAGGAAGGGCCGACCGAACAGACCTTTGAAAACCCGCAGCACCCCTATACCCGCAGTCTGATCGACGCGGCACCGGTCCTGCCGGAAATCCACGCGGCGGAATGACGGCCAGGATTTCCATAACCCCGGTGCCCGAAGCGCGCCGCGCGGTCCTTGACGGGATGGCCCGCAGCTATTTCCGGGAGGTGCTGCCAAATGGTCCGGCCTACTTTCCCAATGCGCTGGACCGCTATTGGATCGAACCGGGCCGCCATCCCTATATGATTGAACGGGACGGTTTGCCCATCGGCTTTGCCCTGGTCTGGAACCACCCCGACGGCACCCATGAATTGACCGAGTTCACCATCCTGCCCGCCCACCGCCATCAGGGCATCGGCACCCAGGCCGCCGAAATGATATTTCTTGCGCTGGGCGGGGACTGGGTGCTTGGCGTGGCAAAGAACCCGGCGGGGGCGATGGATTTCTGGCAACAATGCCTCGAAGCCTGCGAGGGTGTCTGCGAAATCGCGCCCCGCCCGCCGAGGACGGCCAGTCAGGCGGGAAGTTTCTCTTTTCGCGTCGAACGCTGAGCGGGCTTGGCAAGCGTTCCGACAGGCGGCACAGTAGGGTCGTGATCCAGCCAAAGGAGCCCATGCCATGAGATTGACCGGAAAGACAGCCATCATCACCGGCGGTGCCTCCGGGTTCGGGGCCGGCATCGTGCGCCGTTTCCTGCAAGACGGTGCGCGCGTCATGATCGCCGATCTGAACGGCTCTGCCGCAAGCGATCTCGCGCGGGAAATGGGCGATCACGCCATGGCACAGACCGTGGACGTCAGCGATGGCCTTTCCGTCAACGACATGTGCCGCACTGCGGTCGAGGAATGGGGCCATGTGGACATCCTGATCAACAATGCCGGTGTGACCCACCTGCCGACCCCGCTTGATGAAGTGTCCGAAGAGGATTTTGACCGGGTGTTCAACGTGAACATGAAGTCGGTCTATCTGACCGCCCGCGCATTGGTGCCGCATATGAAGGAACGTGCGTCAGGTGCGATCCTCAACATTGCCTCCACCGCCGGTGTCTCACCCCGTCCGAACCTGAACTGGTACAATGCGTCGAAGGGATGGATGATCACCGCGACCAAGACGATGGCGGTAGAGCTTGCGCCCAAGGGCATCCGGGTGAACGCGCTGAACCCTGTCGCTGGGGAAACGCCGCTGCTGAAAAGCTTCATGGGCGAGGACACGCCGGAAATTCGGGCCAAATTCCTGTCCACCATCCCGCTTGGCCGGTTCTCGACCCCGCAGGACATGGGCAATGCAGCACTGTTCCTGTGCTCGGACGAGGCCAGCATGATCACCGGTGTCGCCATGGAAGTTGACGGCGGCCGCTGCATATGAGTTGTACCGCCTGACCTTGCGACTTCTGAACACCCCGAACCAAAGCAGGCGCGCGCCATGAACATCGGCCCCAGAAACCTTATCACGGATGTCCCCGGCCTTTGGGTCGGCAACGCGCAGGACGAGGTGCTGAAATCCGGCACCACCGTGGTTGTGGGGGATGCACCTTTTACCGCGTCGGTACATGTGATGGGCGGTGCCCCCGGCACCCGCGAGACCGATATGCTCGCCCCGGACAAGACCGTCGAAGCGGTGGAGGCGCTGGTGCTCTCGGGCGGCTCCGCATTCGGGCTCGACGCCTGTTCCGGCGTGGTTGACGGGTTGCGCGCGGCGGGGCGCGGGTTTCAGGTGGGCGGTGCCGTCATCCCGCTGGTGCCGGGGGCGATCCTGTTCGACCTGCTGAATGGCGGGAACAAGACCTGGTGCGACAACCCGTACCGCGCGCTGGGGCGGCAGGCCTTCGACGTCGTCGCGCAGGATTTTGCACTGGGCACAATCGGTGCAGGCACCGGAGCGCTGAGCGCGATGATGAAGGGGGGTCTTGGCTCTGCCTCTCTTGTGCTGCCGGATGGCAGTACAGTGGGCGCGCTGGTCGCCGCCAATCCGGTCGGGGCTGTGACCACGCCGGGGGACCGGCATTTCTATGCCGCACCCTTCGAGATTGCGGGCGAATTCGGCGGTCTGGGGCCAGATCCTGCCAGCGGCCTTGGCATGACGCTGGACAGCCGGAAGATGCGCGCGCAGTCGCCGCGCGAAAACACCACCATCGCGATTGTCGCCACCGATGCCGCGCTGACCAAGGCGCAGTGCCACCGCGTTGCTGTTGCGGCACATGACGGCATCGGGCGCGCGACGGTCCCGGCGCATACGCCCCATGACGGCGATCTTGTCTTTGCGCTCAGCACCGGGGGCGGCACCGCCGGTGACGTCATGATGATCGGCCATGCCGCCGCCTTGTGCCTGTCCCGCGCCATCGCGCGCGCCATCTTTCACGCGTCGCCGCGCCCCGGTGACCTGCTGCCCTGCTGGAGCGATCTGAATGCCTGACCTCGTGCTGAACGACCTGTCGCTGCATTACGAGGTCGAGGGCAACGGGCCGCCGCTGGTCCTGCTCGCAGGCATGCTCAGCGACAATGCCGCCTGGACACCCCTTGTGCCGCTGCTGCGCGACAGGTTCACGGTGATCCGCCCGGATAACCGCAGCACCGGGCGCACAACGCCAAAGGATGCACCGGCAACAATGGACCTGATGGTCCGCGACGTGATCGCGCTGATGGATCATCTGGGGCATGCCCGATTCAATGTGGCAGGACATTCGATGGGCGGGCTGATGACGCTTGAGCTTGCCGGTCTGTTCGCGGACCGGGTTGCAACCGCAACCATCATGGCCTCCGGTCGGGTGCGCAGCCCGCGCACAACGGCGGTGTTCGACGCGCTGCTGGCGATCCGCCGGATGCCAAAGGGCGAGGAAGCATGGCTGCGCGCGCTCTACCCCTGGATCTTCGGGCCTGCGTTCTTTACCGATCCCGGAAATGTCGGCGCCGCGCTTGAAGCCGCTTTGGCCTATCCCCATGCACAATCCGCCGAAGCGATGGCGCATCAGATGGACGCGTTCAGTAAGTTCCGACCAGAGGCGGGCCTTGCAGACATCACCTGCCCGACGTTGATCTTCTATGCCGCGCAGGATGTCCTTGTGCCGCCCGCATTGGCGAAACCGGGTTTCGACGGCATCGGGAACAAGACCGAAATCACCATTGAGAATGCCGGTCACTCGATCATCTGGGACGCGCCAAAAGATGTGGCATCCCGGCTGCTCGATTTCCTTTCAGAGCATTCGATCAGATAGCATCCGGCTGGTGCGGTGGCGTGGCCTGCTCCAGCGCGGGGATCGCCATGCAATTTTCGTGGATCCGCAGGATGTTCGGGCAGTTGCTCATGTCCACCCTGAACCGCACGTTGTTCAAAACCTGCGCATAGAGGCACAGATCGGCCAGCCCCACGGTATCGCCATGGCAGAATTTTCCGGTCTCCGGCTCTGCGGCCAGCCGCGTCTCAAGCGCCTGCATGCCCGCCCCGGCCCATTTGCAGAACCACGCAGCCTTGCCCGCCGCATCCACGCCGAATTCAGCCTCAAGATGCTGGAGGATGCGCAGATTGTTGACCGGGTGGATGTCCAGCGCGACGATCTGCGACAGGCTGCGCACCCGCGCCCTGCCCCAAGGATCAGCCGGTAAAAGCGGCGGTTCGGGATACACCTCGTCCAGCCATTCGAGGATCGCCAGCGATTGCGGCAGCGCGCCCTGCGGCGTTACCAGCGTCGGGACCAGCCCCGACGGGTTCAGCGCCAGATGTTCGGCGCTGGTTTGCTCTCCCTTCAGCAGGGCATGCGGCACGTAGTCATAGTCGAGCCCCTTGAGGTTCAGCGCGGCCCGGACCCGCACGGAGGAGGAGGACCGAAAATAGTTATGCAGGATCAGATCGCTCATGCGCGCGCGCCGATCGTGACTTCCAACTCGCCGATGCCCTCGACTCCGCCAGTGATCACGTCACCGGTGACCACAGCCCCCACGCCAGCGGGCGTGCCGGTCATGATCACGTCACCCGGTGCCAGCACCATGGCATGGCTCAGGATCGAGACATGTTCACGCACCGACCAGATCAGATCGGACAGGTCCGCGTCCTGCTGAACCTTGCCGTTCACGGCCAGCCAGATGCGCCCCGTCTCGACGCTGGGGACATCCGCCAGTGGCTTGATCGGGGCAATCGGTGCGGAGTCGTCGAATGCCTTGCCCCAGTCCCAGGGACGGCCCATATCCTTGGCCTCGGTTTGCAGATCGCGGCGCGTCATGTCCAGACCCACGGATGCGCCCCAGACATGATCCATCACGTCAGCTTCGGCAATCCGCACGCCGCCCTTGCCGATGGCAATAATCAACTCGATTTCGTAATGCAGATTTTCCGTCAGCAGCGGATAGGGGATCGTGCAGGGCGTATCCAGCGCCGCATCTGCGGGCTTTGTGAAAAAGAACGGCGCCTCGCGTGTCGGGTCCTTGCCCATCTCGCGGGCATGCGCTTCGTAGTTTCGACCGACGCAGAATATCCGCCGGATCGGAAACCGGGCTTCGCTGCCCTGAACCGCAAGGCTGGCTTGCTTGGGGGGATCAATTACATACATGGCAAGGCTCCTTTGGTTGGGTACAACGAACACCGAGTATCAGGCATCGTCAATGGCGCGCGTATTGGCCTATGCCACCCGATGCCATAGAAGGGCAGAAAGATACGGCAGGAAAGTCACATGAAAAAAGCACTCATCACCGGCGTCACAGGGCAGGACGGCTCATATCTGGCCGAACTCCTGCTGGAAAAAGGCTATGAGGTACACGGGATCAAGCGCCGCGCGTCCTTGTTCAACACCCAGCGGATCGACCATATCTTTCAGGACCCGCACGAGCGGAACCGCAATTTTCACCTGCATTACGGCGATCTGACCGATACCTCGAACATCACGCGGATTATTGCCGAGGTGCAGCCCGATGAGGTCTATAATCTGGGCGCGCAAAGCCATGTTGCAGTCAGCTTCGAGGCCCCGGAATATACCGCCGATGTAGACGCCAACGGGGCCCTGCGCCTGCTGGAGGCCATCCGTTTCCTCAAGATGGACCAGAAGACACGGTTCTATCAGGCGTCGACGTCCGAGTTGTATGGACTGGTGCAGGAGACCCCGCAGACCGAAACAACTCCGTTTCATCCCCGCAGCCCCTATGCGGTGGCCAAGATGTACGCCTATTGGATCACGGTGAACTACCGCGAGGCCTATGGAATGTACGCCTGCAACGGCATCCTGTTCAATCACGAGAGCCCGCGCCGGGGCGAAACCTTTGTCACCCGGAAGATCACGCGCGGTTTGTCCAATATCGCGCAGGGGCTTGAGCCGTGCCTGTACATGGGCAACATCGACGCGCTGCGGGACTGGGGCCATGCCAAGGATTACGTGCGGATGCAGTGGATGATGTTGCAGCAGGACAGGCCCGAGGATTATGTGATCGCCACCGGTGTGCAGTATTCCGTGCGCCAGTTCATCGAATGGTCCGCCGCCGAACTGGGCCTGACCCTGCGGTTCGAAGGCAGCGGCATTGACGAGATCGGCATCGTTGACAAAATCACCGGCGACAAGGCCCCGGCGCTGCGTGAGGGTGATGTGATTTTCCGCATCGACCCGCGTTATTTCCGCCCGGCTGAGGTGGAAACGCTGTTGGGCGATCCGTCCAAGGCCAAGGCCAAGCTGGGCTGGGTGCCGCAGATCACCGCGCAGGAGATGTGTGCCGAAATGGTCGCGAACGACCTGCGCAATGCCCGGCGCGAGCGGGTGCTGAAGGATCATGGCTATGATCCGCAGATGTCGCGCGAGGATTGAGGCATGGCCCGAAAGCTCTTTCTGACCGGCGGTGGCGGCATGGTGGGCCGGAACATCCGCGACCATGCGGCCGCGTCCGGCTGGGAGGTGCTGGCCCCCGGCTCCGCCGAGGTCGACCTGACAGATGCCCGCCAGACCGCCAATTACATCGCCACGCAGCAGCCCGACGTGATCGTCCATGCGGCGGGGCGTGTGGGGGGTATCCAGGCGAACATGGCGCATCCGGTGGCGTTTCTTGAGCAGAACATCGCCATCGGGCGCAATGTGATCATGGGCGCGCGTGCCGCCGGGGTGGCGCGGCTGATCAACCTCGCCTCCACCTGCATGTATCCGGCAGAGGGGCAGAACCCCCTGCGCGAGGAAACCATCCTTACCGGGCCGCTGGAACCCACCAACGAAGGCTATGCCATTGCCAAGATCATGGCGATGAAGCTGTGTGACTATATCCGCGCGGAAGATCCGCAAGCGCAATACAAGACGCTGATCCCCTGCAATCTCTATGGCCCATATGACAAGTTCGACCCGAAGGCGTCGCACCTGCTGCCTGCGATCATTCACAAGGTTCACACGGCAAAACAGACCGGGGCCGACACGGTCGAGATCTGGGGCGACGGCACCGCGCGGCGCGAATTCATGTATGCGGGCGATCTGGCCGATGCGGTATGGAAGGCGGTGGATGATCCCGCAGCCCTGCCCGGCGCCATGAACATCGGGTTGGGTCATGATCATTCGATCAACGATTATTACGCAACCGTCGCCGGGGTGATCGGCTGGGAGGGGACTTTCACCCACGACCTGTCCCGCCCTGTCGGCATGAAACAGAAACTCTGCGCCACCGACCGGCAGACTGCCTGGGGCTGGCAGGCCCCGACCACATTGCGCGACGGGATCGCCAAGACCTATCGCCATTACCTGGAGCATTACGCGTCATGAGCTTTACCTACCCCCTTGCCACGTCGTCCTGGGATGACGCGGAATATGCCGCCATCGACCGGGTCATCAAATCCGACATGTTCTCCATGGGGCCGGAGGTTCGGGCCTATGAGGCAGAGTTCGCCGATTTGTTCGGCTCGAAATTCGCGGTCATGGTCAATTCAGGGTCTTCTGCAAACCTGCTGATGACGGCGGCGCTGTTCTATACCAAAAACCCCGCGCTGAAACTGAACCGGGGTGACGAGGTGATTGTGCCGGCGGTCAGTTGGTCCACCACCTATTACCCGCTGTCGCAATATGGCCTGCGGCTGAAGTTCGTGGACATCGACCGCGAGACGTTGAACTACGATCTTGATGCGCTGGAGGCCGCGATCACCGACAAGACGCGCGCGCTGATGGTGGTGAACCTGCTGGGCAACCCCAATGACTTTGCCCGGCTCAAGGCCCTGACAGAACCGCGCGGCATCGTGATGATCGAAGACAATTGCGAATCCATGGGCGCGACGTTCGAGGGCAAGCAGGCGGGCACCTTTGGTGTGATGGGCAGCTATTCGTCCTTCTTCTCGCATCACATCTCGACCATGGAGGGCGGGATGGTCGTCACCGACGACGAGGAACTGTACCACGTCATGCTGTCGCTGCGCGCCCATGGCTGGACCCGAAATCTGCCCAAGTTCAACCACGTCACCGGCGAAAAGTCGGACGATCCCTTTGAAGAGAGCTTTCGCTTTGTCCTGCCGGGATACAACCTGCGTCCGCTGGAAATGTCGGGCGCGCTGGGGCGTGAGCAGATCAGGAAACTGCCGGGGCTGATCGAAGGGCGGCAGGCCAATGGCGCGTTATTGCAGGAGGCGCTGGAAGGGCATCCGCGTTTCATGATCCAGCGCGAGATCGGCAGATCAAGCTGGTTCGGCTTTTCGCTGGTCCTGCGGGAGGAACACGCCGGGACGCGGGCGCAGATGGTGCGTGAATTGGGGGAAAGGGGCTTTGAATGCCGCCCCATCGTGGCCGGAAACTTTGCCAAGAACGAGGTCATGCAGCACATTGAACACGAGATTCACGGCGCGCTGGCAAATGCGGATTATATCGACGCCAACGGGCTTTTTGTCGGCAACCATCACTATCCCCTGCCAGAGGCGATCAAGGAACTGGCCAAACTATAGGCGCTCGAAACAGCGGGTTCGCCAATTGTTGATCGCCAACCGCCTTTGTTCCGATTGTTTCCAATGCGTGAACAGTTCAGGGTCGGAAAGGCGCAGTTTGCAACAAATTCCGCAGGCCGGTCGCCACGCCATATTCCCGCCGCTTTGGACGGGTTAAGGTCGCCCGGAACAACGACGAGGACGATGCGATGACAGCACAGGAGATCACGCCGGTTATCCTTTGCGGAGGCTCGGGAACGCGGCTTTGGCCCGTTTCCCGCAAGAGTTTCCCCAAGCAATTCATCGCCCTGATCGGTGAGGGCAGCTTGTATCAGCAGTCAACCACGCGATTGTCAGGTCCGGGCTATGCCGCGCCGATGATCGTGACGAATTCGGATTTCCGTTTTATCGCGACGCAGCAGCTTGCCGATGCGGGCCTTGATCCCGGTGCCGTGCTGATCGAACCGCAGGCGCGCAACACGGCACCCGCCCTGCTGGCGGCGGCGCTTGTGCAGATGCAATCCAACCCCGACACCCTGATGCTCGCGGCCCCCTCTGACCACTACATCACACAGGCGGAAAAGTTCCGCGAAAGCGTGCAGCGCGGTGTGGCGGCGGCTTTGGCAGGGCAGATCGTGACCTTCGGGATCAGACCCGACCGCCCGGAAACCGGCTATGGCTACCTTGAAGTGGGCGAAGGCGACAGTGCATCAGTGGTGCCGCTGAAACGCTTTGTCGAAAAGCCCAAGCTGGCAGAGGCGCAGCGGATGCTGGAGACCGGGGGCTACCTGTGGAACGCGGGCATTTTCATGTACACCGCCAGAACGCTGGTGGATGCCTATGCGACCCACGCCCCCGAGATGCTGAAGCATGTGCAGGCCGCCGTTGATGCCGCCAGGCCCGATCTGGGCTTTCTGCGCCTCGATCCCGAGGCATGGGCGCGGTGCGAAGACATTTCCGTTGATTTCGCGATCATGGAAAAGGTGAGCAACCTCAGCGTGATCGAACATCACGGCGATTGGTCCGATCTTGGCGGTTGGACGGCGGTGCATCAACATGCCCAGACCGATGCGGATGGCGTCGCCTTGCAGGGTGCGGCGCTGGCGATTGATTGCAAGGACAGCCTTTTGCGGTCTGAAAACGAGGCGCAGCAGATCGTCGGGCTGGGCCTGGACGGGATCGTTGCGGTGGCAATGCCGGACGCGGTGCTGATCGCCCACCGGGACCGGGTGGCCGATGTTGGCAATGTGGTCAAGGAAATGCGCAGGCGTGATATTCCCCAGGCCGATACCTTTCCCAAGGATCACCGCCCCTGGGGCTTTTTCGAAACCCTGATCCTGGGCGGGCGGTTCCAGGTCAAGCGCATCGTGGTGACCCCCGGTGCCGCGCTGAGCCTGCAAAGCCATGTGCATCGGTCGGAACATTGGATCGTGGTCGCCGGAACGGCAAAGGTTACGATCGACGACAAGGTGCAACTGGTCTGCGAAAACGAGTCCGTCTACATCCCGCTCGGGGCTGTTCACAGGATGGAAAACCCCGGCAAGGTGCCGATGGAGCTGATCGAGGTGCAGACCGGAAGCTATCTGGGCGAAGACGACATTGTGCGCTACGAGGACGTCTATGCGCGCGGCCAGGGCGCAAAGGGTTAGGCCAGAGCACAACGCGGGCTGTTGTCAATGAAGCCTCAATGCTGGGCTCTCATTCACAAATGAAGACATGTCATTTTTGACATGTCTTCATTTGCTTGGAGGCAGAAGGTGGCAGGCACAAGCATCAAGGTCCCTGCGGCAGGATACTGGGCCGGGTTCAGAATTGGCCCTATTTCAGCAAGGCCGCCAAATAGGCACCATAGCCGTTCTTGCGGAAAAGCTCGGCCCGTTCAGCCAGTTTTGAATCGTCGATCCAGCCCAGATCATGCGCGATCTCTTCCAGGCAACCGGTCTGCAAACCCTGCCGGGTGGTCAGCGTCCGCACGAAATTTCCCGCATCCAACAGGCTCGCATGGGTGCCGGTATCCAGCCAGGCATAACCGCGCCCCATGCGGTTCACCCGCAGTTCCCCCTTGGCCAGATACATCTCAAGCAAGGTGGTGATTTCCAGCTCGCCACGCTCTGACGGCTTGACCTGCCGGGCCAGCTTTGGCGCGTCGGCGTCCAGGAAATAAAGCCCTGTCACCGCGTAATTGGAGGCGGGCTTTTCCGGCTTTTCGATAATGGATTGCGCCACGCCATCCTTGTTGAAACCCACCACGCCATAGCGTTCAGGGTCGGACACATGGTATCCAAAGACGGTCCCGCCGCTTTCCTGCGCATCTGCGTCGGCCAGCAGTTCGGGCAACCCGTGACCGAAAAAGATGTTGTCCCCCAGAACCATCGCCGATGGCGCACCGTCCAGAAAATCTTCGGCCAGGATATAGGCCTGCGCCAACCCGTCCGGGCTGGGTTGGGTGATATAGGTCAGCGAAATACCCCACTGGCTGCCGTCGCCCAGGGTGCGTTTGAACTGATCCTGATCCTGCGGCGTGGTGATCATCGCGATTTCCCTGATCCCGGCCAGCATCAGGACAGAGATCGGATAATAGATCATCGGCTTGTCGTAGATCGGCAGCAACTGCTTGCTGACGCCCATGGTGATCGGGTACAGGCGCGTGCCCGAACCGCCGGCAAGAATAATACCTTTGCGCTGTGTCATCTGGATGCTCCAATATCTTCTAAAATATGCGTGAGTGTGGCCTGCCAATCGGGCCGCGAAATGCCAAAACGGCGCTCTGTCTCGGAACAATCCATACGCGAATTCAACGGGCGGACTGCCGGGGTCGGGTAATCTGAGGAGGGGATGTCCTTGACCTCGCAGGACAATCCCGCCTTGTCAAAGATCGCTCGCGCAAAATCTGCCCAACTGCAATCGGGTGCGCCTGAAAAATGGTAGGTCCCCGTCTTTTCAGGGTCAGCCGCCAGTTGTCCGGCGATGGCATGGCAGGCAGCGGCGATTTCCCGTGCGCCTGTAGGTCCGCCAATCTGGTCCGCCACGATGGTAAGGGCGTCGCGCTCGGCCCCAAGCCGCAACATGGTCTTTACAAAGTTGTTGCCATGCGCCGAAACAACCCAGGAAGTGCGCAGGATTGCATGCGTGCCGCCTGCCGCCCGGACGGCTTCCTCGCCCGCGCATTTTGTACGGCCATAGGCGCTTAGCGGGCCGGTCTGGTCGTCAGGTGCCCAGGGCCGGGTGCCGCCCCCCTCGAACACATAATCCGTCGAGATCTGGACAAAGGGAATGCCCAGTTCGGCGCAGGCCCGCGCCATGGCACCGGGGCTGTCGGCGTTCACAACAGCGGCCAGCGCCTCGTCACTCTCGGCCTTGTCCACGGCGGTATAGGCTGCCGCGTTGATCACGGCACGGGGGCGTTCCGCCTTGATAAGGGTCGCACAGGCGTCGGGAAAGGCAAGATCCGCACCTGCCCGCCCCACGCATTTCGTCCCGTCCAGCAGGGCCAGTTCCCGCGCGACCTGGCCGGTTTCACCAAAAACAAGAATGGTCATATGGCTTCCTTCCGATGGTTGGTTCAGCCTTTGACGCCCAGCCGTTCACCGACGCCCGCGCGGGCCTGCAACGCGCGCCACCAGTCCTCGTTATCGAGATACCACTGCACTGTCCGCTCCAGCCCCTCGTCCAGCGTGACGGAGGGCCGCCAGCCCAGTTCCGTCCTGATGCGTGTGGGGTCAATCGCATAGCGCAGATCATGTCCTGCACGATCCTCGACAAAGGCAATCTGCTCTTCGTACCTGGTGGCCTTTGGCCGTTTCTCATCCAGGATACCGCAGATTTTCCTGACGATATCAATGTTGCGGGCCTCGTTCTCGCCCCCGATGTTATAGCTTCGGCCCAACACGCCCTTTTCCAGCACAAGCAAGAGAGCGTCCGCGTGATCCTCGACAAAAAGCCAGTCCCGCACGTTGATCCCCTGACCGTAGACCGGCAGCGGCTTGCCCGCCAAAGCGTTCAGGATGATCACGGGGATCAGCTTTTCCGGAAAATGGAACGGCCCGTAGTTGTTCGAGCAATTGGTCAGGACGACCGGCAATCCATAGGTTTCGTGCCAGGCCCGCACCAGATGGTCGCTCGACGCCTTGGAGGCGGAATAGGGCGAGCGCGGGTCATAGGGTGTGTCCTCGGTGAACATGCCTGTTTCACCCAGCGACCCGAACACCTCGTCGGTGGAAATGTGGTGAAACCGGAACTCCTCCGGCTTGCCCGCCGTCACCCAACAGGCGCGGGCAGCCTCAAGCATGTTGTAGGTCCCGGTGATGTTGGTTTCGACAAAATCGCCGGGTCCGTCGATGGACCGGTCGACATGGCTTTCCGCTGCCAGATGCATCACCGCGTCAGGCGCATGTTTGGAAAAGGCCGCATCGAGTGCCGGACGGTCCCGAATATCCACCTGCTCGAACGCATAAAGCGGACTGTCCTTGATACTGTCGAGATTTTCGAGGCATCCCGCGTAGGTCAGCGCGTCCAGATTGACGACCTCATGACCGCGCGCCACGGCAAGACGCACAACAGCAGAGCCGATGAAACCGGCACCGCCGGTTACCATGATCTTCATGCTGCACCTTCAAATTCGAACGGGGTCTCAAAATCTGCGAGTAGCGGGGCCTTGCCATCCTTCTCGGACAGAACGGCACCGCCGCTCAGCCCCCAGTCGATCCCGATGTCAGGGTCATCAAAGCGCACGGCACCGTCACATTCCGGCGCGTAATAATCGCTGCACTTGTAGATGATTTCCGTATCCGGTGCCCGGGTGGCGAAACCATGCAGGAACCCCGCCGGAATCAATAGCTGCAACCCGTTCTCGGCGGTCAGCTCGTATCCGACCCATTGGCCAAATGTCGGGCTGCCCTTGCGGATATCGACGGCCACGTCGAAAAGCGCGCCGCGTCCACATCGCACCAGCTTGTCCTGCGCATGTGGCGGGGACTGGAAATGCAGCCCGCGCACCGTATTCACGGCAGCGGAAACCGAATGGTTGTCCTGAACGAAGTCAAGGTCAATGCCCTGATCAGCAAGCTTTTTGCGATTCCAGCTTTCAGAAAAGAAGCCCCGGTTATCGCCAAAACGCGGTGGGTTCAGCAAGACCACGCCGGGGAGTTTGGTCCGAGTAATAAAGTCCACGAAATTGCTCCGTCATTCTCAATCGCCCAGCCTTTAGCAAGCAGGCCTGAGAATGTCACGGCGCGAGTGGCGGCACTGCCGAAGTTTCGGGCAGTGCCGGGGAATATCGCCTATGAAACGACAGCGCGGTCGGTCATCCGCCGCCAGTCAGTGCCGTCTGAAAAGGCCGGAACAGCGCCGCCCGTCTCGTCCGTTACGAAGACCTGAGAACCCGCACCCGCTGTCGCGGCGGCGGGCAGGGTTGCCACTGTATAGCTTGCCAGCTGCACAGGCCCGAAATAGCTGGTGACCATCGTCGCGCGGTCAATCTTCAGAACGTCCTCGGCGTTTGCCTCATCGCGCAGCTTGAAATCGCCAGCGCCCGTGATCTTGAATTTCCAGTTACCCCCAGACGGATCGTCCACCATGATGAATGATGCCCCGCCGATCCCGCCAGTATTATGGACTCGCACGCTGGGTGCATCCTCGGCCACAACCGACAGCGTCTGGGTGCCTACACCCTCACCAATGGTGACCGAACCGGTGGTTCGGTCGACCTGGATGGCGCGCACGAATGTATTGCCATCCGCGCTTACCTTGATGGCAAAATCATCGTCTCCGGCGGTCCCCATTTCGGCGCGCCCGGAAAATCCGGTTTGAAACAGCAGGCTGGCGGTGTCGCTGTCGGCCGACTTGTTCATCTTGAGCTGATGGCCCGCGCCTGCATGAGAGAGCAATGTCGCATCAGCCGCAACCGTCAGGCGGTTTGTCGCGTCTGCCGTGGCATTCACCCCGACAAGGGGCAGGTTCTGCATGTCGATTTCGGGCGCTGTGGGTGCCACCCATGCCACACCGTCGAAACGCAAGGTCGCGCCCGAACCCGCGATGTCCGCACGCCACCCTGTCGCGGGCACAAAGAACTGCCAGCTGTCGTCCACCCACAGTGCAATGTTGTGATCCTGACCCGCCCAGGCATCTGCACCGGGAACAGCCACGATATAGCGGTCCCCATCAGCCGGGATCGCCGGCGGCGTGCCCAGGTCGGCGTTCAGCACCGACAATTGCGTCACGGCATCCAGGATGCGCAGCGCTTCATTGTGGGTGACATGCTTTTGCGCCTGCGCAGGTTGCAGATAAGGCAGCGCGAGGGTCGGAGAGGTCTCTGGCATCCAAATATCCTTTACGGGGTATGTCCATTGCGATCGCCGCGAGGATTGGCAAACGAAAGTAAACAAGCCGCTGGGCAGCGGCCGTTTGACCCAAATTTGACGCAACAGATAACCTTTAAAATGCGCCTTATCGGCCTCGGTATGGCCACATTCGCTCCCAGCCCCGCCCATGTTCCAATGCCAGGACTGGCCTCGGGTAATTGGGAGCTGGTGGCATGGTACGTGCAGTCTTTACTGTGGAGAATCCTCTGATCGCATCGCAGCAGGGGGCATTGGTCGGCATCAATGATTTGCAGTTGGTTCAAACGGCAGGGGGAACGATGCTTTATGCCGTCACCCGTGGTGGCGGCTGGGTAACGGCCTTTGATATCGGCGGCGCAGCGGGTGCCACCCGGCAAGACGGTGCCTTTGCGCTGACCGAACGCTATCTCACGCTGGAATCCACCGACCTTGTCCTGCGGGAAACTGCAAACGGGCCACAGCTGTTCATGGCCGGGCTGAACAGTGCGACACTCAACGGCCTGCGCCTGGATTCCGACGGCCAGGGGGCGGCATTCGACGGTGCGGTCAATGTCTCGGCAAACGGTCAGAACCTTGGCCATTTCTCGGAGATGGAGCTGATCGGCGACGGCAACAGCGGGCTGGCCGCCCTGCGCGACGGCGGTCTGGTGAACCTGTCATTCGGCGCGGGCAGCACGCTGAACATGTCACAGATCAACCAGGGCAATGCCATGGACAATGCCCGCGCCACGGACATCGTCACCACAGTTCACAACGGGCAGACCTATGCCTTTGTCAGTTACGGGGCCGAGGATACAATCAGCATGTTCCGGCAGGACGCAGGCGGTGTCATGCGGCATGTCACGGATGTGGACGCCAGTGACGGGCTTTGGGTCGATCAGCCCGGCGCGATGGCTGTGTCCCATACGCTTGATGGCGGCGTATTTGTTGTTGTCGCCAGTTCGGGCAGCGATTCATTGACGGTTCTTGAGGTCTCCTCGAATGGGTTGCGCCCGGTGAATCATGTGCTCGATGGTCTGGACACCAGGTTCGCCGGTGCCAGCCACGTGACCAGCGTCACCATCAGCGGGCAGGACTACATCCTTGCAGCGGGGTCCGATGCCGGGCTCAGCCTGTTCGTGATGCTTCCCGGCGGCCGCCTGCAACATGTCCAGACCCTGGAAGGCACAGCACAGGCCCCGCTGAACGGGATCACTGCGCTTGAAGCCATGGCCACACCGCACGGCTTGCGGATCTGGGTCTCGACCCAGGCCGCGCCTTATCTGTCGGAGTTCAGCGTCGACTTGCCCAACCTCGGTTCCAGCCTGTTGGCGCAGGCTTCGGGGGGTGCTCTCTCAGGTACGGCCCGCGACGATGTCCTTGTGGGGCAAGGCGGCGCTGACAACATCGCCGCCGGGTCAGGTGACGACATCGTCATGGACGGCGGCGGGCATGATACCTTGACCGGCGGCGCTGGCGGGGATCTGTTCATCCTGGCACAGGACGGCGCACGCGATATCATCAGGGACTTTCAGATCGAATATGACCGGATTGACCTGTCGGCCTTCGGGCAATTGGCGGGTATTGGCGGGCTGCGGATACAGCAGCGCAGTTGGGGTGCGGAATTCATCATCGGCAACGAGATCATCGAGGTCCGCTCTGCCAATGGCGGGTCACTGAACGCACGGGATTTCAACCATCTCAACCTGATCACGGGCGGCAGGATCGAAACCGATCCGGACGCCTATGACGACGGCCCAGCGCCCAACCCGACACCGACACCGACACCGACACCGACACCGACACCGACACC
>NZ_LXYI01000070.1 GCF_001650875.1 Sulfitobacter sp. EhC04 | reverse complement strand
GGACTGAAACGAACGGACGAATTCCGTGCTGATGCGGTGCGGATCGCGCTGACGAGCGGGCTGAGCAGGAAGCAAGTGGCCTCTGATTTGGGTGTTGGCCTTTCGACCCTGAACAAATGGATTACAGCGCATCGCGACACCGAGGTAGTATCCGACAAAGACTTGGACCTGGCCCGAGAGAATGAACGGCTTCGACGCGAGAACCGCATTCTCAAGGAGGAGAGGGAGATCTTAAAAAAGGCAACGCAGTTCTTCGCGGGCCAAAAGCCATGAGGTTTAGGTTCATTGAAGAACACCGCGATGCGTTTTGCGCCAATCGGATGTGCGCCGTGCTGGATGTCAGCGAACGCGGCCTACGCGCTTATCGGAGTCGTCCGGCCAGCCAAAGGCAACGGGGCGACATGGTGGTCCTGGCGCACATCAAAGAACAGTCCCGGCTCAGTCTGGGCAGTTATGGACGACCAAGAATGACCGAAGAGCTCAAAGAGCTTGGCGTGAACGTCGGTCATCGTCGTGTCGGTCGATTGATGCGTGAGAACGGCATACGGGTCGAAAGATCAAAGAAATACAAAGTGACCACCGACAGCAACCACGCCTTCAACATCGCGCCCAATCTCCTGAACCGGGACTTTCGCGCAGAGCTGCCAAACCAGAAATGGGCGGGCGACATCAGCTACGTTTGGACGCGTGAGGGTTGGCTATACTTGGCTGTCATCCTTGATCTGCACTCTCGGCGTGTCATTGGCTGGGCCGTGAGTAATCGTATGAAGCGGGACCTGGCGATCCGGGCGTTGAAGATGGCGGTCGCACTGCGGCAACCGCCGAAAGGTTGCATCCATCATACGGACCGCGGGTCGCAATACTGCTCACATGACTACCAGAAGATACTGCGCCAGCACGGGTTCAAGGTATCGATGAGCGGCAAAGGCAATTGTTACGACAATTCCGCAGTCGAGACCTTCTTCAAAACCATCAAAGCAGAGCTGATCTGGCGAAGACCGTGGCAAACACGCCGCGAGGCAGAAGCCGCCATATTCCAGTACATCAATGGCTTTTACAATCCACGGCGCCGGCACTCAGCACTGGGCTGGAAAAGCCCGGTCGCATTCGAACGGAAAGTGGCCTAAACGAGCACTTGGGGCGGCACTAAAGCGTGACAGGTCCA
>NZ_LXYI01000069.1 GCF_001650875.1 Sulfitobacter sp. EhC04 | reverse complement strand
CTTGACGAATGGTCATCGGAGTTCTCGACGCCGCTGCCCATGGGACTGGCCGCAATGGCTGCAGCACAGATCACCGCGCGCGATCTGGTGCTGGAGCCATCGGCTGGGACGGGCCTTCTGGCGGTCCTCGCAGAAATCGCGGGCGGCAGTCTCGCGCTGAACGAGCTTGCCGACACCCGCGCCGATCTTCTGCGCCGCCTGTTTCCGGGCCGACCCGTCACGGGCTTTGACGCGGCGCAGATCGACGATCATCTCGACGCGGACCTGCGCCCGAGCGTCATCCTGATGAACCCGCCGTTCTCGGTCGTGGCCAATGTCGATACCCGCACCACCGAGGCGACAGCCCGGCATCTGCGCTCCGCGCTTGCGCGTCTGGCTCCCGGCGGACGGCTGGTTGCCATCACGGGAGCGAGTTTCGCGCCCGACGCCCCTGCCTGGGCGGAAACCTTCGCCCGCCTGACCGAGACCGCGCATCTGGTTTTTACAGGTGCCGTGTCGGGTGCGGCCTTCGCCAAGCACGGCACGAGTTTCGAGACCCGTATCTCTGTCTTCGACAAATGCCGTGGCGGTGAGCGGGGCGGCATCATCGCCGATCTGGCACGCCCGATTTTGTCCGATGTGGCCAGCCTGCTGTCGCTGATCACTGCCCACGTCCCCCCGCGCCTCGCGCTGGACGCCCGAAGCCCTAGCGCGCACGTCCCCACTCCCCCCTTCCCGGGAAATCTTGCCCGCACCACGCGCGCAGCCATCAGCACATCGCGCGCCACGCCAGCAACACCCGCCACCAACACCGCTCCACAGATCGAGGCCGCAGACCTCGCCTATACCCTGCGCGATGCAACCGAGGACGGGGCCAGCACGCGCCTGTCGGATGCCATTTATGAGACCTTCCGGCTGCAGGCGATCGACATCCCCGGGGCGGAACCGCACCCGACCAAGCTGGTACAATCGGCGGCCATGGCTTCGGTCGCTCCCCCGAAACCCAGCTACCGGCCCAAGCTTCCAGCCGCCATCCTGCGCGATGGCCTTCTGTCCGACGCGCAGCTTGAGACCGTGATCTACGCGGGCGAGGCGCATTCCGCGCATCTTGCCGGGTCCTGGTGCGTGGATGAGACCGGCGATATGGTCTCTGCCGCCAAGGACGATGATCCCGACGCCATCCGCTTCCGCCGCGGCTTCTTCCTTGGCGATGGCACCGGGGCGGGCAAGGGCCGCCAGTCGGCTGGGATCTTGCTCGACAACTGGTGCCAAGGCCGCCGCAAGGCGCTCTGGATCTCGAAGAGCGACAAGCTGCTTGAGGACGCGCAGCGCGATTGGTCGGCGCTCGGCCAGGAGCGGCTGTTGGTGACGCCACTGTCGCGCTTTGCACAAGGCCGCGACATCCCGCTCTCCGAGGGCATTCTGTTCACCACCTATGCAACGCTGCGCTCCGAGGAGCGGGGCGCAAAAAAGTCCCGCGTCGATCAGATCGTCGACTGGCTGGGGGCGGATTTCGACGGGGTGATCCTGTTTGACGAAAGCCACGCCATGGCCAATGCCGCCGGAAGCAAGGGCGAGCGCGGTGATGTCACGGCCTCGCAGCAGGGCAGGGCTGGTCTGCGCCTTCAGCACAGGTTGCCCAATGCCCGCGTGGTCTATGTTTCGGCCACGGGGGCGACCTCGGTCCATAACCTCGCCTATGCGCAGCGCCTCGGTCTTTGGGGCGGCGAGGATTTCCCGTTCGCGACGCGCGGGGAGTTCGTCGAGGCAATCGAGGCTGGCGGCGTTGCCGCCATGGAGGTCCTTGCGCGCGATCTGCGATCCCTTGGTCTCTACACCGCCCGGTCGCTTTCTTATGACGGCGTCGAGTACGAGATGCTGGTTCATGCCCTCAGCCCGGAGCAGCGCGGCATCTACGATGCCTATGCCGGGGCCTTCGCCATCATCCACAACAACCTTGCGGCGGCGATGGAGGCCGCCAACATCACGGGCGACAGTGGCACACTGAACCGTCAGGCCAAGTCCGCCGCGCGCTCGGCTTTCGAGTCTGCCAAGCAGCGCTTCTTTGGCCATCTGCTCACTTCCATGAAAACCCCCACCCTGATCGCTGCCATCGACGCCGATCTCGCCGCGGGCCACGCGGCCGTCATCCAGATCGTCTCGACAGGCGAGGCGCTGATGGAGCGCCGCCTGTCGGACATCCCCACGGACGAGTGGAACGATGTGCGGGTGGATATCACGCCAAGAGAGGCTTGCCTGGACTACCTCGCCCATTCCTTCCCGGTGCAGCTCTATGAGCCGTTCACCGATAGCGAAGGCAACCTGTCCTCGCGGCCCGTCACGCGCGACGGCCAGCCAGTGGAATGTCGTGAAGCGGCGCGCAGGCGCGATGCGCTGATCGAGCATCTGGCCTCGCTGCCGCCGGTGCCCGGCGCGCTGGACCAGATCGTCCAGCGCTTCGGCACTGATCTGGTGGCGGAAGTGACAGGCCGCTCGCGCCGCATCGTGCGCAAGGGCGAAGGGCATGCGGCGCGCCTCGTGGTCGAATCCCGGGCGGGGTCTGCCAATCTCGCGGAAACCGCCGCCTTCATGGATGACCAGAAGCGCATCCTGATCTTCTCGGATGCGGGTGGCACCGGGCGCAGCTATCACGCCGATCTCGGGGCCAAGAACCAGCGCCTGCGGGTGCATTACCTCTTGGAACCGGGCTGGAAGGCCGATGCTGCCATCCAAGGCCTCGGGCGCACCAACCGCACGAACCAGGCGCAGCCGCCGCTCTTCCGCCCCGTGGCCACGGATGTGAAGGCGGAGAAGCGGTTCCTGTCGACCATCGCGCGTCGCCTCGACACGCTCGGGGCGATCACGCGCGGCCAGCGTCAAACCGGCGGGCAGGGGCTGTTCCGGCCCGAGGACAATCTGGAGTCTCCCTATGCCCGCGATGCCTTGCGCCAGCTTTACCGCCGCATCTATCGCGGCGATGTCGCGGGGTGCTCACTTGGCGCTTTCGAGGATGCCACAGGTCTCAGCCTGACCGATGACAATGGGCTGAAGGATGATCTGCCCCCGATCACGACCTTCCTCAATCGCCTGCTGGCGCTGACGATCGACATGCAGGCCGTGCTCTTCGCGGCCTTCGAGGAACTCCTCGACCAGCGAATCGAGGGCGCTATCGCTGCCGGGGTCTACGACCTCGGGCTCGAGACGCTGCGCGCCGAGAGCTTTCAGGTGACGGACGCACGGGTGATCTACACCCATCCCGGCTCCGGCGCGGAAACCCAGCTGCTGAGCATCGCGCAAAAGCAGCGCAATACACCGCTGTCACTGGCGGATGCGCTCGACTGGCTCGACGACCTAAAGGCACGCCTGCTGGTCAACAGCCGCTCGGGCCGGGCTGCCGTGCAGGTGCCCGCGACCAGCCTGATGCTGGACGATGGCACCATCGAACCCCGCCTGCGTCTGATCCGGCCGACCGAGGCGAGCACGGTTCCCGCGAAGATCATGGAGGACACCCATTGGCTGGAAGCCGACCGCACGGCCTTCGCCGCCGCATGGACCGCGGAACTGGCCGAGATGCCGGAATTCACGGAAACCACGATGCACATCGTCGCTGGCCTGCTGCTGCCGATCTGGAAGCAGCTCCCCCAGGATGAAACCCGCGTCTACCGGCTACAAACCGACGATGGCCAGCGCATCATCGGTCGCCGCGTCTCGCCGTCTTGGGTCGCGGCCACGCTGGCCGCTGACGCGCCGCAGCTGACAGCCGCACAGGTCCATGCCCTCGTTTTGGAGGGCAAGACCGTGGTGCGGCTGGTCGAGGGGATGGAGTTGCACCGGTCCCGCGTCATGGGGGTGAACCGGATCGAACTGTCGGGCTTTTTGGGTGCCGCCAAGGACCGGCTCAAGGCCGATGGGTTCTTCTCGGAGATCATCGCCTGGAAGCTGCGGCTATTCTGCCCAGCGGACTCGAGCGGCATCGCAGTGCTTGATCGTCTGCTTGCACGTTGTCCTGTGACAGGACTACATGCGCGCGGAGGGTGCTGAGCCATGTATTCCGAGACTGAAGATGTGATCCGCGCTCTGGCGGAAAACGCAGAGAGCGTGTGTCGCGCCTACCTTCCCGCCGGACGGCGGGAAGGGTCCTACTGGATCGTGGGCGATCTGAAGAACAACCCCGGTCGGTCGCTCTTCGTGCGGCTGGCAGGGCCTGCGTCTGGCCCGGGGGCGGCCGGAAAATTCACCGACGGCGCCACGGGTGAGCATGGTGATCTTCTCGACATCATCCGCGAGAGGACCGGGATCTCCCGCTTTCCCGATCTTCTCACTGAGGCCCGAGCGCATCTTGGCCGTCCCCAGCCGGTCCTCCCGAATAGGCCAGTGCCGAAGAAGGCCAAAGCCCCCGGTGGCACGCCAGCGGCGGCGGCGCGATTGTTTGCAGCCTCGGTGCCGGTCGCAGGCACGCTTGCCGACACCTACCTCCGCTCCCGAGGCATCACCCAAGGCGGCACGATGAGCGCGCTGCGCTTCCACCCGAAGTGCTGGCATCGGGATGAGGGCCAGACCCGGAGCATCCCCAGACCGGCGCTGATCGCTGCGGTCACCGATGGGGCAGGGGCCCTGCAGGGCGTGCATCGCACCTGGCTCGCACCTGACGGACAGAGAAAGGCGGCCGTCGAGACGCAGCGGCGTGCCATGGGTCACCTCCTGGGCAATGCCGTCAGGCTGACCCCGCATGACGACATCCTCGTCGTCGGCGAAGGCATCGAGACCATGCTGTCGCTCGTCGAAGCTGTGTCCGGCCTTCCCGTCTGGGCGGCGCTCTCCTCGGGTCACCTCGGGGCGGTCCTGCTGCCGGACGGGGTACAGCGCCTCTACATCGCCATCGACCGCGATCCGTCCGGTGAGCGCGCGGCAGAGAGGTTGAGCGCCAGAGCCCTTGATGCCGGGATTGCCGTACGGGTGCTGGAACCACGGCTCGGGGATTTCAACGATGATCTCCGGGCGAACGGCAAAGAGGCGCTGCGCCAGGATCTGGCGGGTCAGATCGGGCCAGAGGATCGGCATCGCCTATCCGGCTGAGCAGCATCGCGCAGGGGGCGGTCGGGGATAGCGGGGCAGGGGTCACGGTTCCCTGTCATGGTTCTGGACCGTCGCCTTCGCCTCTTCCCGGGTAAATCTCATCCACCCGTCCCCCGAGCGGCCTTCAAGAGATGGGCAGGCGGCCGTCAAAGGGGACGCCCCATCAAGGGCGGCAGGCAAGCTATTTCCGCCGCGGGGGACGAGCCCCCGCTTTGCATCGCGAAACAAATAGCTTGCCTGCCGCCCTCCTCCACATGCGTTCCGGCCCCGA
>NZ_LXYI01000068.1 GCF_001650875.1 Sulfitobacter sp. EhC04 | reverse complement strand
CCCGGATTGGTGGTCAGCTGGAAGCGGGATTGCCGAAATGGACCACCGGCAGGCGCATCGGCCGTCAGTTTTCACGGTCGCAAGAAACAGGACGATCTTTTGAAACATGAATGGATAAGAACCGCATGGAACTGAACGGATTCAAGTGGCCAGATGGTGACGTGCATTGCCGCAAGGTGGTGTTTTCTTCGGTCATCGACATGGAGCCTGCCCTGCGGCTCACCGATGGTCGCGCCGTGGCCGTTCAGGCGGGCGGCAATTGCGGTGTCTGGCCTGCGTGGCTGGCGGAGCGATTTGAAAGGGTGTTCACCTTTGAGCCGGATCAGACGAATTTCGACTGTCTTGTGCAGAACGTGCCGGAGAATGTCACCGCATACCGGGCAGCCCTTGGATCAAAGCGCGGTCGGGTAGGGATGTGCTTGGACACGCGCAACATCGGGGCGCACTTCATTGACGGCAAAGGCAGCATCCCGGTCAAAACAATCGACAGCCTGAAGCTGAAGGCCTGTGATTATCTGTGTCTCGATGTTGAGGGGTATGAAATGCCCGCGCTGATCGGTTCGATCCAGACGATCAATGTGCACCGGCCCGTGATCCAGATCGAGGACAAGGGGCTGTCTGAAAGGTACGGATACCAGCGCGGCGAAGCTATCGACTGGCTGAAGATGCTTGGCTATCGCGTCCGTCATCGCGTGGCGCGAGATGTGATCCTGTCGTGCGCACCTGCCTAGTTCTTGGGGGGGCTGCTTGCCTGTGGGATGATGTCGACGCATACGCAGGGCCTATTGGCGCTGTGGTCGCCTGCAACGATGCGGGTTACGCCTGGCCGGGCGCATTGGCGGCTTGGGTCTCTTTGCATCCGCTGAATTGGACCCGCCCGAAAGACGCATGGTTGGCAAAGCGGGATGCCAAGGGATACCCGCCCGCGCCGCTCTACACCCACGACGCCAACAAGGCACCTGACGGGGCCGTCCTGACACCGCACCAGTTTCCCGGATGCGAACACAGCGGTTCATCCGGCATGTTCGCGGCCAAGGTGGCGCTGATCGACCTGGGCTTTGACCAGGTTGTCCTCTGCGGCATTCCCATGGCGCCGATGAAGCACTTCACAGGTTTGGATCACTGGCTGACCGCGCACGATCGCGTGTCGCCCCTGCCGAACCGTTACCTGAAACGCTGGCGTGACGTGCCAGCAGAATTCACGGGCCGCATCCGGTCCATGAGCGGCGCAACCCGAGACCTGTTCGGAGCGCCATAAGAGATCGCCCTTGCCTGCGGGCTGCTTGAACCAGCGAACAGCAGGCACTTCCACCAACCGAGAACGGTCACACCCGCCACGGCGGACCCGTTCCTATGCCATATGAAAGGGCAACAACAATGGCTGATCTTACAGCATGGATCGGCGGCACCATCGGGTATGTCGCTGCAACAATCGACCGTGACGCGGCTGCGTCTGATTACGGTGCGAAGTCGTTCACCGAAATGGGCACCGTCAAGACAATCGGCGCGCTGGGTGACACCATCGCCAGCATCAACGTCTCACTGCTCAAAGAGGGCCGTGTGACAAAGGTGAATGGCGAAAAGGATGGCGGTGAAGTCAGTATCGCTGTCGCCTATGACGCCTCTGACAGCACCTATACTGCTGTGCGCGCACTTGCCGGGACCAATACCAACGTCTGGTTCGAGATCACCGACGCTGACGGCGATCTGGTCTACTTCCAGGGCATCATCGCCAACTGGATGGAAACCGAGCGCAACAACACCACCGAAAAGGGCGCAACCTTCGTGATCCGCGTGAACACTGGGTACGTCTACGTCTGATCAAATCCGCCTTCGGGTGGCTAGGGATGGCGCAGAGGTGGTTCGCCTGCGTCATCCCGAATTCTCTTTATAAAATCAGCACTATACGTTATAAATGGCGGGCCAGACTCGGCGCTGAAACACCGGCTGGCCCTAACCGCAACGGATCGTATGGAGATCACGTCATGGCTTCAAAAGCCCTACCTTGCCCAACCGTATTGCGTCAACTGCTCCGCTATGAGCCTGAGACTGGAAAGCTGTTTTGGAAGCCTCGACCTGCATGGATGTTCCCGGATGACCGCGCGTCTAAGTCGTGGAACAGTAGGTTCTCAAAAAGTGAAGCCCTCACCGCGAAAGCAAATGGCGGTCTGAGCGGGCACATCTTTGGTAAGGTCTACCTGACGCACCGCGTTTCATGGGCTATCCACTATGGAGAATGGCCTTTGTCGGTCGTTGATCATGTCAACGGAAATCCCGAAGACAATAGAATTTCGAATCTTCGTTTGGCAAGCCACGCCGAAAACATGAGAAATCGAAAGAAAAATGCAAACAATGCGTCAGGCCTGAAAGGCGTTCACTGGTGTCGAACCTATCTCCGGTGGTTCGCGAGCATATGTGTTAACAAAAAGCGAATAAATCTCGGATCCTACCCAACTAAAGAAGCGGCCCACGAAGCGTACTGCGAGGCTGCGGAGAGGCTGCATGGAGAATTCGCGCGGACAAAATAAACCACCCCTAAACCACCCCTAAACCAAAAAAGGAACATACCTTGGACTTCTCAAAACACGACGCGCGCAGCGCAGCTGAAACACCGACCCCGATGCTGGTTCTCGACCAGCGCACCGGCAAACCCATCCTGGATGGCAAAAAGAAATGCGCCGTCCTTGTCCGCGGCGCCAGCAGCCGTAGCGCTCAGGCAAGACTGCGTGCGGAAGAGGCC
>NZ_LXYI01000067.1 GCF_001650875.1 Sulfitobacter sp. EhC04 | reverse complement strand
AAATGCTATCAAAGGAGCGGCATCAAACCGCGACACGTCCAAAGTGTTTCAGATAGCTTGATGTCTCCAGCAGCGCATTGCGATCCCGACGCCAATCAACATAGGCCGACGCCATCCAGGCTGAGTGATCCATTAAGATGGGGCGTTGCAGAACGTGCACACCTGCATCCAGGAAGTGAAGGGCATCATCCTCCCAGCGATTCAGCATGACGATGTCATCTTGCTCGGGCAATCCGATCGAGCGTTCCTGAGCAATGAAAACTCTCGCCAGATGGTGTAACTGGGAGCGTGATACGCCTGCGTGAACCTGGAAAGCCTGAACAGAACGGTCAAATCCATCGGATGCGAGACCGAGTTTTTGGCACGACCGCCGAAAAGCTCCACTAATTAGTTTGCGCTCGTCCGGTAGTTTCAGTGTCCTCCCCAAGATATTCTCAACCAAAGGCCAAACCTTGGCATTGCCATCTTCGCCATAGTGTTCGGACAGTGTTGCGCAAATTGCCCAACTGACCGCATATCCAAATTTCTGCATCAAGACATTGAGCCGCCAGTCCGACAACGCATGAAGCGCATCCTTGGCCTCCGGCAATTTCTCGGCAACAAGTGCAAGTCCGAGGAATGGTGAGGCGTCGGCTCGAAGCTGGGACCGCATTACCATGTAATCCAAGGATCTAAGTTTATTCTGAGCGTCCCGCGAAGAACAATTCAAAGTCGCCTGCATCAATTAATGCACCCCTTCTATTTGATCCATGTCCCGTCCTCGAGAGCATACCTGCGGGAGCCGTTCGTCGTGTGGTCTGGAAGGCCCTTGAACGCCCAATGCTCCGAAAGGCTAACTTATGGTTGTCCTTGCCGATAAATATTGTCAATAGAATGGCATACTTGGAATGAGACGCAGGTCAGAAAGATGGGCATGCTCTACGCCCTGGCAGGGTAGGTCCAATCGCCAATTCGTCGCCAGAAAAAGTTATTTTCAAGCGCACGCCCAGGGCCGTCAGGGTCCTGAACATCTTTCATATGAACTGAGAACGCTCTCGCCATTCCGCGAAGGCGAACAATTAACCATCACAACCATGAGAATAAATGTGGACGTCAACTATCCTCCGAGATGTGGTCAGCACCTTCATCCAAGCGGTCGATCAGACGATACAAAGCTAATTGAAAGTCCTCTTCGCTGGAAGAAATGTTCTTTGACGCACAAAAATCTAAAGTGGTCAAAGTATCAACCTTCGAGATATTGACTGGGCTAACTTTCAAGGCTGCAAGCAAAGACGCATATGTTCGAAATCCCACGAACCTTGCAAAGATTTCCAGTCGCATACCTGGTTGGACGTTCCCAAGGTATGTTGCCAGGAGTTTTTTTTATTTCTCGAATTCGCTCTTCGTAGAGAATGATTCCAATTACCATAGTCTCGTTCCGCTGAGTCATTTTTCCGGGTTCTCACTATCCTCGATGAAGCGCCTCGCGGCCTGTAGAAAATCCCCGGTCCCGCCGCATTGATCCACCACTACGTGCGCCGTCGCACCCTTTCCAACGATCGTTACTCCGTCTTTTTTCAAGGCCACCAATAGCGCGTCGACAACGTCCCGAGTCGTGTAAAACGTTCCCTCTTGAGATTGGTATCCGGTCTCCTTCTTGAGAAAAGCGCGGCGCTCCATCTTCTTGATGGTGCTCAGCGACACGCCGGATTTCTCGGCAAAATCCTGTTGCGACCAATGAAGAGATGCGCGCGCTGCCTTGAGCAGCCCGATCGAGCCTGTGTCCATCTGTATTTCACGCTTGGGCAATCTGGTGTCCTATAGGTGGTCAGGATGCCGGTGCGTCGACACCTTGACATTTCCAACGAATCTGATGAACTATAAGAGCACCAAGTGATGAAATATGCAACACCGCTTGAGGGCTACCAACTAACGCTCGCGAACAAGCAAGGGCGTCAGCGAAGCCGAAACCTGTCTCCTCGTGACGGCGCAAATTATCGACGTCCGGTCAGGTTTGAACCCTCCAGAAACCGATAGCGAGGAGACGGCAATGTCCGCACCTTGTCCCGAAGAAAGCTCCCTGCGACCGCCCCTTAACCGGGAGGGCGCAGCGCGCGCATTGTGCGTGTCGATCCGATACTTCGACATGATCAGGAAGAGATATGAGAACCGGATCGAAGTCTGCGAGTGGCGCGGCGTGCGGCCTGTCTTCTACGACAAACATATCCTTGCTTTGAGGGAGATTATTAAATGCGACCACCAGAAAACCCAAAAAACGATGACATCCCATGCTGGTATCCGGTCTGGAAAAACGGCGCTTGGTGCTACGACTTCTACGTCGAAGGGGAAAGGTTCCGGCGTTCGACGGGCGTCCGCTGTCCGCAATCGATTGAAAAAGCGATGACGGTGGCGGAAGGTGTTCACGACGCAGCATGGGAACGGTCACTCTCGACGTTTCCCACATTTGAGGAGGCGGCGGAGCTCTATCTCGCGGACGTCGACAGAAACCGCAAACATGTCGAGCGGCTCAAGGACTATTTTGGCCCCGTCACTCGGATCGACGAGATCGATGCCTTCATGATCACACGGTGCAAGGTGGATCTCACCAAGCCTGAGTGAACGTCCAGCGAAACCGCGCGTCGGCACGTTACTATGCCTCTGAAGGCGGTGCTGAATCACGCGTTCGGCCTACGTCCGGCGAGCCGGGACGAGACTGGGAGAACGCGCATCCTGACGCCGGAGGAGGCCGAGCGGCTGATCGCCGTGGCAATGCGTCCGCCGGAAACCATCCGTGATCCTCATCTGCGGCTGCTGAAGATGATCGCTTTCCTGCTTGGCAGCGGGGCGACGCCCGGCGAGATGTTCTGCGTGCGCGCGGAGGACGTCAATCGGGCGACGGGCGAGGTCTGGATTCGCGGGAAGGAGACCGGAGCCGGGAAGACGCCCTACCGCAGACGCATGGTCCATCTCCCCGCGCGCGCATGGGGCCTGATCGGCGAGTTGCCGAAAGAGGGTCGCGTGTTCCTCACGACGAACGGCAAGCAGGTGGTTCCAGATGGAATGAGAGGCAGCACCGTAATTCGTCAGTTTAACAAGCTCTGCGTGGCCGCCGGACTCAACCGCAACAAAGAAGATGACAAAGAGGATGACGGATACGAGAAGCTCGTTTTCTATAGCCTGAGACACAGCTGGGCGAGTTTTTTCAGCGCGCAAATCGGGGATCAGGACCTGCTGCTGGATCGCGGCGGTTGGGCCAATGCGGACATGGCACGGGACTACCGCGAGCAGGTCCCGCGCGACTTCGCCGACCGGCTGCGCGCCCATGGCTGGGACTTCGCAGCATGATGGGCAAGATTTGGGAATCCGACATTCGGGAAACCAAAAAGCCGCTGAATTTCAGCGGCTTACTCGGAAAGTGCGCTTCCTTAGCAGGGGAGCGCCTTCGACCACTCGGCCACGTCTCCGCTGACCCGTTTAGCGGTGGGGTCTGGAGCGGGCAAGGCGAAATTGCCACTGCCGCGAAATCCTGATGGTGGTGGGAAAAGCATCTGGCGACGGTCATATCCGCTGTGGCCGGACACCTTCGGCGCTGCGTCCTAAAACGTGGCGCTGACCTGATCGGGCATCACGACGCCAGCGCGGTGCAACCCGCTTCCGGCCCCGATGCGGCCGCAAACACCTCAGGTATTGAACAGAAAGTGCAGCACGTCCCCGTCCTTGACCACGTATCCCTTGCCTTCGGCGCGCATCTTGCCCGCTTCCTTGGCAGGGCCCTCGCCGCCCAGTGACACGAAATCGTCAAAGGCGATGGTCTCCGCGCGGATGAACCCTTTTTCGAAATCGCCGTGGATCACGCCCGCCGCCTTGGGGGCGGAAGTGCCGGATTTGATGGTCCAGGCGCGGGCCTCCTTGGGTCCGACGGTAAAATACGTCTCAAGGTGCAGCAACTCATAGCCGGCCCGGATCAACCGGTCGAGACCCGCCTCGGCCAGCCCCATTTCCTCAAGGAACATCTCGGCTTCTTCACGGTCAAGCTGGCTGATCTCTTCCTCGATCTGGGCAGAGATGATCACATGGGCATTGCCCTGTGCCGCGGCCATCTCGGCCACTTTCGCGGAAAATTCGTTGCCCTCGGCAGCCTCCGCTTCGCCCACGTTGCAGACATAGAGCACCGGCTTGGTGGTCAGCAGTTGCAGCATGCGCCAGGCCTTGCGGTCGTCCTCGTCGACCTCGACCACGCGGGCGGGCTTGCCCGCTTCCAGTACCTCCAGCGCCGCGCGCATCAGGCGTTCCTGCTGCACCGCCTCCTTGTCGCCGCCGCGCACCTTGCGCACGATATTCTGCAATCGCTTCTCGATGCTCTCGATGTCGGCCAGCATCAGTTCGGTATCAATGGTCTCCGCATCTGCCACCGGGTCCACGCGGCCTTCGACGTGGGTCACGTCGCCGTCTTCGAAACAGCGCAACACATGGGCGATGGCATCGGTCTCGCGAATATTGGCGAGGAACTGATTGCCGAGCCCTTCGCCCTTGGAAGCGCCTTTGACCAGCCCGGCAATATCGACAAATGTCATGCGGGTGGGAATGATGGATTTGGAACTGGCAATCGCCGCCAACTGGTCCAGCCGCGCGTCCGGCACGGCAACCTCGCCCACGTTGGGCTCGATCGTGCAGAAGGGAAAGTTCGCCGCCTGCGCCGCCGCCGTGCGGGTCAGCGCGTTAAACAGTGTCGATTTGCCCACGTTCGGCAGACCCACGATACCCATTTTGAAACCCATGTCCGGCCCCTTGCTCCTGCGTTTGAGCCCTCCTAGGGGGTCAACGGCGCGCGCGCAAGTCCTCCGCACGGGCCGCACGCTCGCGCGAGGAGAAGATCAGGAACCATGCCAGCAGGATGAACATCGGATGGGTCAGCTCGCCGCTGAACAACAGCGCCGGAATCCAGATGAGAAAGATCACAATCCCCAGGGACGGGTGCCCCGTCAGAAAGATCGAAAGCGGCGGCAGCAGTATGGCAAGCAGGTAATTCATGTCCGGTATATAGGCGCGTTCCCCGGCAGAGGAAGAGGTGCCACCCCCAAGGGACCGGTGTGATACCTGGCCAGATCTTGGACCTGTGGGTGAACAGAACCCCTGCCCTGCCGACGAAATCCCCGCTGTCAGCCAAGGTGCCGATTGCGTTTTGCCGCGAGTTTGGGCATGCAGCGGTACCAGCATTCCGAAAGGCCCGCCCATGACCCGCATCGACGCCAAATTCGCCGCGCTCAAATCTCAAGGCCGCAAGGCTTTCGTCTCCTACATCATGGCGGGCGATCCGGATTACGATACATCGCTTGAGGTGATGCGCGGGTTGCCCGCCGCAGGGGTGGATGTAATCGAACTGGGCCTGCCCTTCACCGACCCGATGGCCGACGGCCCGACGATCCAGCTTGCCGGTCAGCGCGCGCTGGATGGCGGGATGACCCTGCGCCGAACGCTCCAGATGGCGACGGCCTTCCGCGAGGATGATGACACCACGCCCATCGTGCTGATGGGCTATTACAACCCGATCTATTCCATGGGGGTAAGCACCTTCCTGGAGGCGGCCAAGACGGCAGGCATCGACGGGCTGATCATCGTCGACCTCCCCCCCGAGGAGGACGACGAACTCTGTCTGCCTGCTCAGGCGGCCGATCTGAACTTCATCCGTCTGGCCACCCCGACAACAGATGACAAGCGTCTGCCCCGCGTTGCCCAGAACACCTCTGGCTTTGTCTATTACGTCTCGATCACCGGCATCACCGGCTCGGCAGAGGCGGAAGCCACCGATGTCGGTCCCGAAGTCACCCGCATCCAAAAGGCCAGCGGCCTGCCGGTGATTGTGGGCTTTGGCGTCAACACGCCGGAAAAATCCCGCGCCATCGCCGGGGTCGCGGACGGTGTCGTGGTCGGCTCCGCCATTGTGGCACGCATTGCGCGGGGCGACAGCACGGCGGATGTACTGGCCTTTGTGAAAACCCTGTCCGACGGCGCCCATAGCGCCTGATCGTCCGATACGGCGGGCATCCCGCCCCTTTCTTTTTGGCAGGTAAATATCCCTGCGCGACAGAGGCTTCGGGCGCGGCATATGCCGGTAAATCACCCGTCCTGCCGTCCATCCCGCGCGGCATCCATGATCTCGCGCAGGTGCACCAGCACCGGCAACAACTCCACCAGCGCCGTCAGGTCCATCTGCCCTGCCAACCCCTGAAACGCCGGTGCAAGCCTTTCGATGGTCTCTGTGCGCAGGGCCCGGCCCGCTGGCATCAGCCAGACGGTCTTGGACCGCCCGTCATCGGGGTTGGCGCGCAATTCCACCAGCCCCTGCGCCGCCAATCCCTTGAGCGTATGGGTCATGGAGGTCTTGGGCACCTGAAAGGCGCGCGCCATGTCTATGGGCACCGCGCCATCGCCCCGGTTCACCAGATGGTTAAGTACTGCGAAATGCGGCCCGATCAGCCCCTCGGGCAGTTGCGCCTCCAGCTGTGCGCGGGCCAGCTGTTCGATGATCCCGATCTCCTTGAAAACCTCGAACAGCAGCGTGGGGTCGGCCTCATGCGTCAATCAGTTTCGCCTCCAGTGGCCAGCGCGGGCTGCGCGGGATGGCAGGACCATAGCCCAGCCGCCCCAGCATTTGAACCGTGTGCCCCGGACGGGCCAGCAGGGCATGCGCCTGCGCGTACAGCGGTGCCATCTCGGGATATTCCTGCAACGACTGGCTGACGGGATGCAAAGACAGCCCCATGCCTGTCGCCGCCAGGTTCAGCCGCAGCCAGCGCCGCCCCGCCGCGATCTGGTCGTCGCGGGTATTGGTCGCGCTGGTCAGCGCGGCATAGGCAGGCGTCGCCGACAGCATCTTGCGGTACATCTCCACCCCTTGCCTGAACCCCGTGCTTGCGGGGTCCGCCTGTGCTTCCCGGCTGAGCAGACCCACCACCATCAGGCTTTCCAGAAAGGGACCGCCCAGGCTGATGCCATCGGGATTGGCGTTGATCTCCGCCTTGCCGAACCGCATCAGATCGACGCTTTCCTGCATGGTGCGCGGCGTCAGCGCCTCCACCTCCCAGGCGGCCCAGGTCAGGTCCTTCAGCGCCGCGACCGTGGGCGCGTCTGTGTAGATGTCTGCCAGCAGTTCAAGCTGGCTGGCCAGCATCCCCGGCACGGCACGGTCCTCGAAGGGTTCCTTGCAGGACCGCCGGTCCAGAATATGTGCCGCCAACGGGTCGGCACTGCCACCCTCGCGGAACACCGCATGGGCGACAGGGCCTTCCTCGCCCTCGGGGAACAGGGTCAGGTCCACCGCCAATCCCGCCGCCCCAGCGGCCTGCACCATCTGCTCCAGGAAACAGCCCAGCCCGATGGTGATCTGGCGATCAAAGGGATCGGTTTCCGGCAACCGCCTGCCCGCGTCCCGATATAGCGTCAGCGCATCCGCCCCCTCCAGCCCCACCATCCAGGGTTGCAGGTTATGCGGATTGGGCGCCAGAAGCGCAAAGCTCAGGGCATTCAGGCGCGGATCGTTATAGCTGCCCGCCAGCGCCCAGGGCCTGCGGGCATCACCGGGCGTGCGGGTGGTGAGGAAGCCGGCAGTGGCAACAGTAGCGGCCAGAACGCTGCCCCCTCCGATCAGGGCAATGGCCTTGCGGCGCGACAATGTCATGTGATTTCTCCATATAGTGCGATATTGCACTAAATGAATATAGTTCAATATCGCACCAATCAACCAAAACCTTTCGATTGATCTCAAATTACCGAATTGGTAAGGAAAGCAGACCAATATCGGAGCCAGCCCATGCCTGTCATCACGAACATTGAGGATCTCAAGCGCATCTACGAACGCCGCGTGCCGCGCATGTTCTACGATTACTGCGAATCAGGCAGCTGGACCGAGCAGACCTTCCGCGAGAACACCTCT
This sequence comes from Sulfitobacter sp. EhC04, assembly GCF_001650875.1. Taxonomy (GTDB): domain Bacteria; phylum Pseudomonadota; class Alphaproteobacteria; order Rhodobacterales; family Rhodobacteraceae; genus Sulfitobacter. The sequence goes on along the minus strand of NZ_LXYI01000067.1, from coordinate 77,474 downwards.
GACTTTGACAAGCTGCGCCTGCGCCAGCGCGTCGCGGTGGACATGTCCGGTCGCAGCACCGCCAGCCAGATGATCGGACAGGACGTGGCGATGCCCGTGGCCCTCGCCCCGGTCGGGCTGACCGGCATGCAGCACGCGGATGGCGAAATCAAAGCCGCCCGCGCGGCCCGTGATTTCGGTGTGCCTTTCACCCTGTCCACCATGTCGATCAACTCAATCGAGGACGTGGCCGAGGCGACCGGCGCGCCGTTCTGGTTCCAGCTTTATACCATGCGGGACGCGGATTACGTCAGCCGCCTGATCCAGCGGGCGAAAGATGCGAAATGCTCCGCACTGGTGATCACGCTTGACCTGCAAATTCTCGGCCAGCGCCACAAGGACCTCAAGAACGGCCTGTCCGCCCCGCCAAAACTGACACCAAAGACTATTGCCAACCTGGCCACCAAATGGGCCTGGGGCATCGAAATGCTGCGCGCCAAACGGCGCGAGTTCGGCAATATCGTAGGCCATGTCGATGGCATCTCTGATGCCTCCAGCCTCGGGGCCTGGACAGCCGAACAATTCGACCAGACGCTGGACTGGAACAAGATCGCGCGGCTCAAGGAACAATGGGGCGGCAAGGTGATCCTCAAGGGCATTCTGGACGCCGAAGATGCGAAGATGGCGCTCAAGGTCGGGGCCGATGCCATCGTGGTCTCCAACCACGGCGGACGCCAGCTTGACGGGGCGCTCAGTTCCATCGCCATGCTGCCTGCGATCCTGGACGCGGTAGGCGACCAGGTGGAGGTGCATCTCGATTCTGGCATCCGCTCCGGTCAGGACGTGCTCAAGGCGCTGGCGCTGGGGGCAAAGGGCACTTTCATCGGGCGGGCCTTCATCTACGGGCTGGGCGCGATGGGACAGCAAGGCGTCACAAAAGCGCTGGAGGTCATTCACCGCGAGCTGGACACCACCATGGCGCTCTGCGGCGAAACGCAGGTGACCAACCTCGGCCGCCACAATCTGCTGATCCCCCAGGATTTCGGCGGCCACTGGCAAGATTGAGGGCAGGTCTCCCTGCTGAGTGGTTCCTGCCCCCGATACTTCCGACGTCAGGCCGGTTATGTGCGTTTTGTTGCCTTGCGCACAAATGACGTCAGCCCATCCTTCACCGAAATACGGCGGTCCTCAGGCGCAATTGCCATGCGCATGCAAACCTGGTCGAATTTCTCAAGCGAGGACATATAGGCCGGTATCAGCGCGGGTTTCCACCCGGCCTCGCGATATCGATAATTGGCATAGCCATGGCCTTCGAAGAATTCGAAAAAGTCCTTGTAGAAATCCCGGCGCGACATTTGGTGCGGCCCGATTTCATAGGCCACCACGCGAATGCGCCCTTCGGCGAACATGCGTTCCGCCCCTTTCAGAACAGCGAGTTCATGCCCTTCGACGTCAATTTTCAGGATGTCGATCTCTTCGATGCCATTGGCTTCGCAATAATCATCCAGCCGCTGGGTTTCGACAGTGAGTGTCCGGTCAAGCGCCTGGTTGCGCATCGGAAGATGCACCAGCTTGCTGTCGATAGAGGCAAACCCCGTGACGTCATTCTCGAAATTGATTTCAACTTTCCCGGCCTTGTCGGAAAGCGCAAAACCATTGATCGTGACCTGATCCTTGTGATCTCCGAAAAGACCGTCCTGCATCAGTTCCTTGATCTTATTTCGGTTGCCGGGCATCGGTTCGAACATGTGAATCGTTCCGATCCAAGGTGCCGAATGCTGCAACAGTGCCAGGCTCCATGTCCCGGTATTCGCGCCGACGTCGAAAACACGAAGAGGCGTGTCGGGAGAGTATCCGATCTCCTTGAAGATAGGCTCGATTTCAAGCAACTGAAACCGCGGCAGAGTCTCCGCAAACAGCCTGCGATATTTGGGCCCGTACCGAATATCCTGCCCCATTCTAAATTCCCTTCATTCTGAAATAATCGAAATTGCGCAGACAGATGTCCTAAACGATTTCATATAATATCTTTTAGGCCATTATCCCGAGAACGAAAAGGCATCGAACGAAACTTGTTCCTCTCCCCTGCGGAAGAGATTTTACGGCCCGTATTTTCATCGGACCGGTTCATCCTCACGCGCATTTATCAGCCTTGCAACGGGATGCAGCGATGCTAAATCTGCTCCATGCTGATCTTCCTGCGCCACCGCCTTGCCTTTCTGGCCACGCCCAAGACCGGGACCACCGCGGTGGAAATGGCCTTGCGCCCCCGCGCCGAGATCATCTTCAGCAAGAACCGCAAACATGTCACCGCCCTGCGCTTTTCACGCAAGATCGCGCCGTTTCTGGAAGACACCTTTGGCGTGCGCCCCGACGCCGTGGCCATCATGCGCGACCCCACCGATCAGATCGCAAGCTGGTTCCGCTATCGCGGATCCGACCGGCTGACGGGCACCGATCTCAGCACGCGGGGCATCAGCTTTGACACCTATGTGCGCGAGGTGATCAGCGACGCCCCCCCGCCACGCGCCCAGATCGGCAGCCAGTTCAATTTCCTGACCGACGGCAAGGAAGGCGGCAAGGAAACTGTCATGGCGGAACATGTCTTTGCCTATGAAAACCAGTCCGGTTTCCGGCAGTTCATGACCGACAGGCTGAAAACCGAGGTGACGCTGAAGCCCAAGAACGTGTCCCCCGGCGCGGACACCGGGCTGAGCGCGGAAACACTGGCCTTGCTGCGCGCCGCGCGAGCACCGGAATTTGCGCTATATGATCGGGTGACCGCCGCGGGCGGCCATCTGGTCACGCCGCAGGGTTAGGACCAGCGGCGCTGCGCCGCGCCAGCGCGGGCATCACGGCCAGGGCCGTCAGGCACAGTATCGCCGCCACCACCACAAAGGCCGCGCGCAGACCGAACCCTTCGGCCACCAGCCCCATCAGCGGCGGACCAAAGAAGAACGCCCCATAACCCAGCACTGACGCGCGGCTGATCGCGGCAAGCCGTACATCCGGCGGCACCATTCGGCCCAGCAGGCCCATTGCCAAAGGGACCACCACGGAAATGCCCAAGCCGCCGATGGCAAAGCCCAGCAACGCCAGCGGCACGCTGGGGGCCAGCCCTGCCAAGGCGATCCCGGCGGCGGAAAACAACGTGGCCAGCAACATCAGCTGCGTGTCCCTGATCAGCCGCGACAACCCGTGGCCAAAAAGCCGCCCGATCCCCATCGTCAGCCCCAGCAACGCAGGCCCCAAAGCGCCCTCCCCCGCCGTGCCGCCCAACGTGCGTTCCAGATGCAGGGCGGACCACCCTTCCGACGCCGCCTCGGCCAGAAAGGCGGTCAGCACCACCAGCCCGACCAGCAGGACAACCGCATGGGGCATCTGCCCCGGCACCTCCGGCATCGCAGGCTTGTCCAGCTCCGCCACCCGGTCCCGCGCCGCCATTGCCAGCAAAGCAAGCGCGCCTCCCAGCATCAGAAAGACCGTCAGAGTGCCCGCTTCGGCCTCGCGCAATGCGCCGGTCAGCAACGCCGCCCCCGCATAGGCAAAACTGTAGAGCGCATGGTTCAGGTTCATCAGGCTGCGCCCGTGCCGCGCCTCGACCTCGGACACGCGGGCGTTGACCAGCACGTCAACCACGCCGGACCCGATCGCCGCCAGTCCCATGCCGATCACCAGCAGCGCCAGCGTCCCGGCGGTGCCGGAGATCAGCATGCCCAGCGCCACGATCCCGATGCCCAGCGACACCGCAATCGGGCCGAACAGCCGCTGGAAAAGCGGTGCCAGCCACATCGCCGCAATCGCCCCCAGCGAGGCCAGCAGGATCGCCCCACCATATGCGCCGTCACTGGCCCCGACATGCGCCTTGATCACCGGCATCTGGGCAAAATAGGTGGACCATGCCACACCGATGGCGACAAACCCGGCCAGCGGCCTGCGCGACAGATAAAGATCGTGTTTCAAACCCATGCCCGCCCCTGCCATGCGCCCGCAGCCGTGCCAAGGCCCCGGATGCGCATTTGCCCTTTTCATGACCGCTTTTCGCGTCTATACGCGCGGCTTCATGCGGGTGTCCCCTTTTTCGGGCCCCGTTCCGCAGGGACGACAGCCTTGGAGGCGTCCCGTAACATATTGGAGATTAAAATGGCCGGAGAGATTCCAGATCTTGAAGCCCAGGTACGGACGGGGACAGGCAAGGGCGCCGCTCGTCAGGCACGCCGTGACGGCATGGTACCGGGGATTGTTTTTGGTGGCGACGCAGACCCGCTGCCGATCAACATCCCGTTCAACAAACTGCTGACCATGCTGCGCAAGGGCCGCTTCAAGGCGACCCTGTTCAACATGAAGGTCGAAGGCCACGACGACGTGCGCGTCATCTGCCGCGACGTACAGCGCCATGTGGTCAAGGACCTGCCGACGCACGTCGACTTCATGCGTCTCAAGCGCACCACCAAGATCAACCTCTACATCAACGTCGAGGTTGAGGGCGAAGAACTGTCTCCCGGTCTCAAGAAGGGCGGCGTTCTGACATTGGTCCGCCCCGAGGTGGAACTGGTCGTGACAGCCGCCGATATCCCCGAAAGCATCACCGTGGATGTGTCGGAACTGGAAATCGGCGACAGCGCGACAATCGCGAACGTCAAGCTGCCTGCAGGTGCCAAGCCCGTGATCGACCGCGACTTCGTGATCGCTCAGGTCTCTGCGCCTTCCGGTCTTGCATCGCAGGATGACGAGGACGAAGACGAGGATGTGGCCGCAGACGAAGTGCCGACATCCGAAATGGGCGACGCCGAAGCCAGCGAAGATTGATCCATTCCGCACCGGAACGGACAACGGGGTCGCCCATGGGCGGCCCCGTTTGCGTTTGATGGGATGCGAAAAGTCCCCAAGGCGGTTCAAACCTGAGGCGCAGGCCGGGCGGGGGCGTTTATGCAAAGTCACCGCAAAACGGGACGGAGGGGTATCCTGCTTCGTGCACATAGAGCGCTGGGCGGATGAATGAATGCCCTGGCTTCCAACCACAGGCAGCGCGGCAGGGAACGATCAAAACTGATGGTTAAGGCTGTCGACATTCCGGCCTGCCACTGTCAGGACATGATCCTGGCCAACTGGGCGCAGGCGCGGGCGGCGCGGTCTGTCCGTCCCTCTTCGATGAACCCCTGCAACCGCGTCAATGCAGCACCCAGGCAAAGTGAATCGAACACATTGCCTTCGCCCGGATCACGGCGGCGCGCCTCAAAGAACAACACGTCGATGTCCTGCGCCCCATAGCTGTATTTGTAGGCCTCGTTGCCATGGCTGAAATCGTAGCACCCAAACCCCTGTTCAATCGCCCAGGCGATGGAATGGTAATGCAGCGCCGCCCCGACAAAGGGCTCCTCTGCCGACTGGTCCCGGCCCACAAGGATGAAATGCACCATGCCCCGGCGCGGGTCCACCACATGGCCCAGCGCGCCCAGCGGCCTGTCACCCTGCCACAGCACCGGCAGGAACAGATTGCCGGTGCGCGCGGCGGCGGTCAGCATCCTGCGGTATTGCGCCACGATCCCGGCGGTCTGGCGGCCCTTCTTCTCGCCCCATGTATCGGCCCAAAAGCCCATCAGCGTATCCAGATCCGCCTCCAGCGTCTCGGCCGTGGCATGGGTGATCCGGTATGTCTCCGTGTCCAGATGCTTGCGCCGGAAACGGTTGTATTGCTGGCGCTTGTTGCGGCTGACCTGGGTGCCAAGATAGCTGTCAAAGTCATCCGGCAGCGTCACTTGCGGGCATTTCAGATTGTCCGTCTCGCCCCGGTTGATCATGTAGGGCAAATAGCGCACCTCGATCCCCGCCTTTTCCAGCGCATCGGTAAAGATGCGGCAGCGCTCCTGCTGGGCGACATAGCGCATCGACAGCGTGATCCAGGGCATCGCAGCCAGATGATGTGCCGCGGCCTCCAGCCCCGCGCGTTCGCGGTCAGGCGCGCAGAGAAATCCGGTGTATTCGCTCCACAACAGACGGCCCCCCGCCTGCAACTGGGTCTGGAACTCCCGCCTGCTGCCGCTCCAATGTACCCGGTACTTGAGCGGCACAAGACAGACCACCGCGCCGCTGTCGTCACGGACCACCAGAACGCTCCAGCGGTACAGCTGGTCGGCAAAGGCTTCGCGCAGCCAGTCCCAGGTCAGGAACACCGTGCCTTGCGGATCGCACTGCTCCAACGCCTGCCAGGTCTCTTTCAACGCGGCGAACCCCGCGTGGGTATCAACAACCTCGACCCGCAGGTCCGCGCCCTGCGCCGTGCCTGCCGTGACGATATCATGCTTCATCAGATCAACTGCCCTGTTGCTTTCGCGACCCCGCTCACCGGACCCTTTCGCGCAGGCGCATCATGTCGGCCAAATCGGGCGGAAATGGGCACAGAATAAGAAAAATCTTGGCCGGGCGACCGACATACGGCACACGGTGCAGGCAGGCGCGGGTGGGAAACTGTCCATTCCGGAACAGTCTATGTTATTATTATCCTTGATGATTCGAAAAGTTCGATGGGGAGAACACCATGGGTTCAATTGCGTTGCTGGCCCTGCTGTCTGGATTGCTTTTGTCCGCCACCCTGAATTCGGGTGACGATGATACCGCCATCGACACCCCCGAAGAACCGGATACGCCCGTCGATCCCGAAGAGCCGGAACTGCCACCCGATACCGGCGCGACCTTCAACCCGTCGGAGGCAGGCGTGCAGATCGAACTGGGCGAGGATGAAACCGGGTCACTGGCCGTGATCTACTACACCGACACCGAAGATACCGCGAACCCCGACGATTTTCTGCAGGTCGACGAGGCGCGGTTCTACCTTGTCCCCGAGGGGGTAGACTGGTCATCGGCAAGCTGGGAAACCCAATTCGACGTTCCCGGTGGGGACAGTTACGACGGACCGCCGACAACCTACGAACTGGCAGAGTTCGAAGAGGCAAACGGCCTCGAACTGCTGGGTGTGGTCGACCTGCTCGGGGTTCCTCATGTCAGCGAAGACCCCTCCGACCGCATTGGCGAGATCACGGCCAACGCACCTGTTGCCGGATACTACCTTGAGGCCAATACCGACGGCGACGAGTTGATCAGCTTCCTGCCGCAGGACTACGTGGTCACCCGCGAAGGGGTCCCGGAACTGCCGGTGTTCGCGGATACGACCGGCACGGAAGAAACCGACTGGCTCTCTGCCGATGCCGATGGCATCACCGTCGATGGCGCGGATGGTGACGACATTCTTGAAACCGACAGCAACGATGTGACCCTGATCGGCGGGCTGGGCGATGACACCATAGAGGCACGGGGCGACGATGCCATTATTCATGGCGGGGAAGGCAACGATGTGGTTCAGGCCAATTCTGCCACGGTCGAGGGCGGCGCGGGTGACGATTCTCTCACGATTGTCGGCGGTACGGCCAACGGCGGCGACGGCAACGACCAGTTGAATGGCTACGGCGAAGGACCAAACCTGTTGTGGGGCGAAGCCGGCAATGACCGTTTTTACGTCGGCGGCACCGGGTCAGAGGCCTTTGGCGGCGCGGGCGACGACTTTCTCGGCGTGAACAGTGGCGCAACCGGCCATGGCGATGCCGGCAACGACACATTGCAGGTGGAATCAGGCGGCACGGCCTTTGGCGGTGACGGCGACGACCTTTTTACCCTGTGGAACCAGTTCCGCGACAGTGACGGCGCGGCTGTGATCACCGGCGGTGCTGGGGCCGATACCATCGACGCCCGCGTCTGGAATGCCGGTGGCGGAGAGGCCGATAATATCTACCTGCGCATGACCGATTTCGACCCGGCGGAAGATGTGCTCCAGGTCGGTAGCTTCCAGACCGGGAACGCGGTGGATGCGGTCGACTTGATCGAAGCACCCGATGGCAGCCATACCGATGTGCGGATCACCTTTACGCCACAAAGTGGAGGGTCGGTGCCCGGCATCGCCGTGATCCGGCTGGAGGGAACCACCGGCATGACGGCGGATCAGGTCATCATCACCAGCTGAACGGCGCAGGGTTTTCACCCGTTTGCCAGGGATTGCCCCCACAGGTCTGCCGCCCCGCCCGGCGCCTGCCGGGCCGGTTTCCGTTGCGCGTTCCACTTCCGCTGCGCCTTTGATAAGCTGCGCCCGAACCACGCAGGAGACCCCCATGAAACTCATCGTCGGCCTCGGCAACCCCGGTGCCAAATACGCCCGGAACCGTCACAACATCGGCTTCATGGCGCTGGACCGGATCGCCGCCGACCACGGGTTTCCCGCCTGGAAGGGCAAGCATCAGGGTGCCATCAGCGAAGGCCGTTTCGGCAGCCTGCGCGCGGTGCTGCTCAAGCCCGAGACCTTCATGAACAACTCTGGCCAATCGGTGCAGGCCGCCGCGAAGTTCTACAAGATCGAACCGCAGGATATCATTGTTCTGCATGATGAAATCGACCTCGCCCCCGGCAAGGTCAAATGCAAATCCGGCGGCGGTCACGCGGGCCACAACGGGCTGCGGTCGCTGCATCAGCACATCGGGCCGGAGTACCACCGCGTCCGGCTGGGGGTGGGCCATCCGGGCCACAAGGACGCTGTGCCGGGCTATGTCCTGCGCGATTTCCCCAAGGCGGATGAGGATTGGCTCGACGATGTCCTGCGCGGCATCAGCGATGGTGCTGCGGATCTGGCCGCATGGGACACCGCTAAATTCCTGAACACGGTGGCGATGCGGGTCAGCCCCGCGCGGTCCGGCACCGGCACCAAGGGGCCGCAGGGCAGCAGACCAGCACCCAAACCAAGCCCGGCAGAGGCAGAGGCACCACAGAAAGCGGATAAATCTCCGCTGCAAAAACTCATGGAACGCTTTCGATGAAGTTGAAAGAAGCCTTTGAGCACCAATCCGATTCCTGCGCGCGCATGGGCTCGCCTTTCATGGGGAAACTGCTGTCCGTTCTGGCGGAAAACTGGCCTGCGGACAGCGCTTTGGGCCGCAAGTTTGCGGGCTTTGACGGCGACATAGGTCCGGCAGGCCATTCGCTTCCCCTGCGCATCGCGGGCGGGCTTCACGCGCTGGTGCTGAACCGCGCCGCCCCCGATCTGGCCGCGCTCTATCCGCCAAACGCCACCAGCGACACGGCACTGCGCGATGGTGTGCTGGCGGCATTGTCCAACCATGAAACCTTTCTGCTCGACTGGACTGACAGCGCGCCGCAAACCAACGAGGTGCGCCGCTCCGCCGCCCTGATCGCAGGCGCGCATGTGGCCTTGCAGCACTTTGACCTGCCGATCCAGCTGAGCGAGCTGGGCGCAAGCGGCGGTCTGAACCTGATGTGGGATCACTTCGCGCTTGAAATCGAAGGGACGCGCTTTGGCGCACAGACCCCGGTGCTGACCCTCGCGCCGGACTGGACTGGTGCCCTGCCGCCCTCTGCCCGGCCCCGTGTCGCATCCCGCGCGGGCGTTGATCTGAACCCGCTGAGACCTGGACGCGGCGAAGATCTCTTGCGGCTTACCGCCTACCTTTGGCCCGACCAGCCCGAGCGCCTGGTGCTGACGCGCGCGGCAGCCTCTGTGGCGACGACCCCGGTCGTCAGGGGCGATGCCATCGACTGGTTGGCCAAACGCCTGCCCAGCGCGCCACAGGGGCAATTGCACCTGATCCAGCATACCGTCGCCTGGCAGTATTTCCCCAAACCCGTCCGCGACCGGGGCCGCGCCATGATCGAGGCCGCAGGTGCCAGCGCCACAACCAACCGCCCGCTGGCCTGGCTGTCGATGGAAAGCGACGGCGACACCAGCGGCAAGATCGGTGCCGCCCTGACCCTGCGGCTTTGGCCCGGTGACATCACGCTGGACCTGGGACGCGCCGATTTTCATGGCCGTTGGATCAAATGGACTCATGCCTAAAAACCGCGCCTGACACTGGTGCCGGACGCGGCCCTGTGATTGGATGCCCCGAAACAAGGGGAACCACCCGATGCGCAAATTTCTGAAATGGACCTTTCGCGGCCTGTTGCTGCTGGGCATTGTGATCCTCGCGATCGGCCTGTGGAAACGCGAGGAGCTTACCCGGCTGATGGCCGTCAACTCCCTGTTTTCCGAGGAAAAGATCGTCAACAACTTCAGCCATATGGATCAGGCCTTCCTGACCGTCGCTGTGCCGCGCGGCAACGGCCCGACCAGCCCGCTGCCCTATGGTGCCGACCATGCGCTGCCCGCCGGTGCCGATGCCTGGGTAGAAGAGCGCAGCCTGACCTCGCTGCTGGTGCTCAAGGACGGCCAGATCGTGCATGAAAGCTATTTCAAGGGCACCACGGCAGAAGACCGCCGGATCAGCTGGTCGGTGGCAAAAAGCTATCTTTCCGCGCTGGTCGGAGTGCTGCTGACGGAGGGCGCGATTGAATCGATCGACGATCCGGTGACCAAATACGCCCCGCAACTGGTCGGCGGGGCCTATGACGGAGCCAGCCTGCGGCAAGTGTTGAACATGGCCAGCGGCGTCACCTTTGACGAGGATTACCTGGATTTCAATTCAGACATCAACCGCATGGGCCGGGTGCTGGCACTGGGCGGCAGAATGGATGACTTTGCCGCCGATCTGACAGAGGTTTTTGCCCCACCCGGAGAGACCTGGCAATACGTCTCCATCGACACCCATGTGGTCGGCATGGTGGTGCGCGGCGCGACAGATCGCTCGGTGGCCGATCTGCTGAGCGAAAAGATCATCCAGCCGCTGGGGCTGGAATATGCGCCCTATTACGTGACCGACGGTGTCGGCACTGCCTTTGTGCTGGGCGGGCTGAACATCACCACACGGGACTACGCCCGCTTTGGCCAGATGTTTGCCCTGCGCGGCAATTGGCAGGGCCAACAGGTGGTGCCCGCCGACTGGGTCGAGGCCTCCACCGCGCCCAGCGCGCCGGGCGGCGCGGGCTACGGCTATCAATGGTGGATACCGGATGGATCAGCCCCCGGCGAATACATGGCGCGCGGCGTTTACGGGCAATATATCTACATCGACACCGCGCGGCAGGTCGTCATCGTCACCACCGCCGCAGACCGCCAGTTCCGCGAACCGGGGGCGAACCAGCAGAATGTGGACATGTTCCGCGCCATTGCCGAGGAGTTGTGAGGCCAGATGGAACCAGATGACAGCATCAACGTAACAGGCGGGCCGCTGGCGATCTGCGGCACCGCCCCGGTGACCGGCTTTTTCCGCGACGGCCAATGCAACACCTGTGCCGCCGATCAGGGCAGCCACACCGTCTGCGCCGTAATGACCGCCGAATTCCTCGCCTACTCCAAATACGTCGGCAATGACCTGAGCACGCCGCGCCCCGAATTCGGCTTTGCCGGGTTAAAGCCCGGCGATCCCTGGTGTCTCTGCGCGGGCCGCTTCATGCAGGCCGCCGATGAAGGCTGCGCACCACAGGTCCACCTTGCCGCAACCCACCGCCGCGCGCTTGACATCGTGCCGCTGGAGGTGCTGCGCGCCCATGCTGCCAAGGCCGAATAGACCACCGGCGACAACCCTGGAAAGCAACGGCGACATCATCGAATTGACCCGATGGTCTTCATGCCCCAAATACCCCCGGGAGTCCGGGTGCGCGCCCGCCGGGGCTCGACACCCAAACGACGGCCGTTTCAGGCGAAGTCACCCATCTCGAACCCCAGCGCCTTGGCCACGGTAAAGATGTCCTTGTCCCCCCGCCCGCACATGTTCATGCAAATGATGTGATCCTTCGGCAGGTCGGGGGCGATCTTCATCACATGGGCCAGCGCATGGCTGGGCTCCAGCGCCGGTATGATCCCTTCCAGCATGCAGCATTTCTGGAAAGCCGCCAGCGCCTCGCGGTCGGTGATCGCGACATATTTCGCCCGTCCGATCTCGTGCAGCCAGGCATGTTCCGGCCCGATGCCGGGGTAATCCAGCCCGGCAGAGATCGAGAACCCTTCCAGGATCTGCCCGTCTTCGTCCTGCAAAAGATAGGTCCGGTTGCCATGCAGCACACCGGGACGACCGCCCGTCAGCGACGCACAATGCTCCATCTTCTCGTTCACGCCCTTGCCGCCGGCCTCGACCCCGATGATGTTCACATCCTTGTCGTCGAGGAAGGGATAGAACAGCCCCATCGCGTTGGACCCGCCGCCAATCGCGGCAATCAGCGTATCGGGCAGACGGCCCTCGGCCTCTTCCATCTGGCCGCGCACTTCCTTGCCGATGATCGACTGGAAATCGCGCACCATCGCCGGATAGGGGTGCGGACCGGCCACGGTGCCGATGCAATAGAATGTGTCGCGCACATTGGTCACCCAGTCGCGCAGCGCGTCGTTCATCGCGTCCTTCAGCGTGCCACGGCCCGAGGTCACCGGGATCACCTCCGCCCCCAGCAGGCGCATGCGAAACACGTTGGGTGCCTGACGTTCGACGTCATGGGCGCCCATGTAGACCACGCATTGCAACCCGAACTTGGCGCAGACGGTTGCGGTCGCAACGCCGTGCTGGCCCGCGCCGGTCTCTGCGATGATGCGTTTCTTGCCCATGCGGCGGGCCAGGATGATCTGGCCCAGCACATTGTTGATCTTATGCGCGCCGGTGTGGTTCAGCTCGTCGCGCTTCATATAGACCTTGGCCCCGCCCAGTTCCTCGGTCAGCCGCTCAGCGAAATACAGCGGGCTGGGGCGGCCCACATAGTGTTTCCACAGGAAATCCATCTCGGCCCAGAAGCTGTCATCGGTCTTGGCGATCTCATATTGCTCTTCCAGTTCCAGGATCAGCGGCATCAGCGTTTCAGAAACGAAACGCCCCCCGAAATCGCCGAAACGGCCCTTTTCGTCTGGGCCGTTCATGAAGCTGTTGAATAGGTCGTTTGCCATGGGATGCTCCTGCGTCTGCGCGCAGCAGATGTAGCGCAGCGGCGCGGCGGGCGGAACCCCAAGACTTTTGCAAAAGTCCTGGGCATTTCCTTGCAAGGAAATGCCTCACTCGATCAGATGCAGAGGCTCACGATTGCAGAAGACGACATAGTCTTTGCCGTTGCGCACTGCACGAAAGCCGCGCCTGCGTATTTCATCCTCAAAGCGTTTACAGCCGACGATCCGCACCACATCCCGCGCCGACCGGCGCACGACCCCGCCCCGCTGCGCAGCCTTGGAGGCGAACAACTGGCCCAGCCATAGATCGGGCGTCATATGCGGCGGCATGAACGACATGCCAGCAAGCTGCCAAGACATGCTTGCCAAAGGGTTAGGCTCTGGACCCGAAACCGCTATTCCAGGATCTTCAACAGGCGTTTCTTGAGCCTGTCCTCGACCTTGTCCTTCACCGCGTCTTCGATCGACTGCCCGTCCTGCGGCACGAGGTCCAGTTCCTCGCGCAGCTTCTGTTCCACCTGATCCTCTATCTTCGCCTTCTCCTCGGCAAAGTTCAGATCAACCGCTGCTTTCAGATCGGGCCGGATGGCCGGGTCCGCCCAGGGCCCGGTGATGCGCACCGGCACCGCCAGACCGCGGTCGCCGTTCACCCGCAGCGCCTTGGGGGTGACGGTATAGTCCAGCGTCTGCGCGCCAAGGTTGACCTGCCCGGCACCGGTCGCGTTGAAATTCGGCAACAGCAGCAGAAGGTCATCATTGCGCAACACGCCGCCATCCATGGTGAATTTCGCCCCCAGCGAATCGAACACCGTGGTGCCGCCCTGCACGTCGAACGACCCCAGCAGCGCATCCAGGTCGATGCCTTCGATCGTACCACGCCCGACTTTCACGGCCCCTTTGCCCGACAGCGACCGCATGATCGCATCCACATTCTGCCCCACGCCAAGAAAGGACAGTTCCGCATCCCCCTGCCCGCTGAACCGGGTCAGCCCGGCCAGATCACTCAGCAGCGGGTTCATCTGCACCCCCAGCGCCTGCACCGCGCCGCCTACCGACAGGCCGGAGCGGTTGTTGGCCACGAACTCACCGGTAAAACGCCCGCCATAGGCTGCCACGTCGCGCAGTTCGAACACCATGCGGGAGCGGTCATTGGTCAGCAACGTCCGCGAGGCCCCAAGCTTCAGCGCGCCCAGGTCGATGCTCTCCGCGCTCAGTGCAATCGCCCCGTTGAAGGCAGCAAGGCCGGAAGCATCAATCGGCGCCCTGGACCAGCCCGCGCCGCTGTCACCTGCCCCACCGGCGCCCGCGCCATCCGCGCCGCCGGTCAGCCCCGACAGGTCCAATACCCCAGCACTCAATTGGGCGTTCACCTGTGGTGTGCCGTTCAGCCCCACATCCGCCGCGCCGCGCAGGGTGTTGCCGCCCAGATCCGCGACCAGCTCGCGCAGGGACAACTGCCGCTCCGGCGTCAGCGTCAGGTCCATGGTCGCATTGATCCGCTGGCCCAGCCCCTGCGGCAGTGCACCCCCCGGCACATCAAGCGCCGCCAAAAAGGCTGCGGTGTCAGCGGTGTTCACACCCACCTTGCCCGCGACAGCCCCATTAAGCGCGGCCCGGCCGTTCAGCGTCACTTTGCCAGCCTGCGTGTCCAGCGACGCGGTCACTGGCTGCACATCCCCGGCAAGAAAAGCCGAGAACGCACCGATTTCCGCCACCACCGTCACCGGCGTGCCCGACGGGCGCAGCACCGCCCGCACCTGTGCCGCGCCGCTGCTCTCAGGCCAGTCCAGCGACAGGTCCACCCCGGAATAGGACACGATGTCCGCCCCTTCGGCATCATAGATCAACGTCGCATCGGTGATGTTCAGCTTTTCGATGGTCACGGGCCGTGCCGCACGTTCGGGCGTGGTCGCGGTTTCGATCTGCGCGTCGCCGCTCGCATCGGTGAACTGCCAGCTTGCCCGCCCGTCCTTGCGGCTTTCCAGACGGATGGTGGGGCTTTCCGCCTCGATGTTGGTGATCCTGATCTCGCCCCGCAGCAGCGCCATGGCATCCACCCCGATGGCGGCGTTCGAGGTGCTCAGCATGGCACCTTCCTTGGCCCAGTCGGCGTTGCCGACCTCAAGCGTGCCTGCCTTGACCCCAAGCACAGGCCAGAAGGTCATCGACACCCCGCCGCTGATGGTCACATCGCGCCCCGTCACCCGGCGCAACTGGTCCGCCGCGATGCCCGCAATCCGGTCGGCGGGCAGCATCAGCAGCCCCACAACCGCCAGAACCACAATCAGCACCAATGCGCCGATGATCCGAACAATCCATTTCATTACCGCACTCCTCAGGCCATGAGGCTTTCCCAGCCCCTTTGCATCCTCTATAGCGCAGATCATGAGCACAAACCCACCCGATCTTCGCCCCGATCTGGCCCCCCGCGCCCGGATCAGCGACCCCAGCCGCCCCGGCCAGCCCTCCATCGGCATGGTCAGCCTCGGCTGTCCCAAGGCGCTGGTCGATTCAGAGCGTATCCTGACCCGCCTGCGCGCCGAAGGCTATGGTGTTTCGCCCGATTATGCCGGGGCCGATGCGGTGATCGTGAACACCTGCGGCTTCCTCGATTCGGCCAAGGCGGAAAGCCTGGATGCGATTGGCGAGGCTCTGGCAGAGAACGGGCGCGTGATCGTCACCGGCTGCCTGGGGGCCGAGCCGGATTACATCCGCGAGCACCACCCCCGCATCCTTGCCGTCACCGGCCCGCACCAATATGAACAGGTGCTGGATGCGGTCCATGCCGCCGTGCCGCCCTCGCCCGATCCCTTTGTCGATCTGCTGCCCGCGCAGCAGGTGTCATTGACCCCGCGCCACTACAGCTACCTCAAGATTTCCGAGGGCTGTAACCACAAGTGCAAGTTCTGCATCATCCCCGACATGCGCGGACGGCTGCAATCGCGCCCGGCCCATGCCGTGCTGCGCGAGGCCGAGAAGCTGGTGGAAAACGGCGTCAGGGAACTGCTGGTCATCAGCCAGGATACCTCCGCCTATGGCGTGGACATCAAACATGCCGAGGATCGCGGCCACCGCGCCCATATCACCGATCTGGCGCGCGACCTTGGGTCACTCGGTGCCTGGGTGCGGCTCCACTATGTCTATCCCTACCCGCATGTGCGCAACCTGATCCCGCTGATGGCTGAAGGTCTTGTCCTGCCTTATCTCGACATTCCGTTCCAGCACGCCCACCCGGATGTCCTGAAACGCATGGCCCGCCCCGCCGCCGCTGCGAAAACCCTGGACGAAATCGCCGCCTGGCGCGCGCAATGCCCCGACATCACCCTGCGCTCCACCTTCATCGTCGGCTACCCCGGCGAGACGGAAGCGGAGTTCCAGACCCTGCTGGACTGGATGGACGAGGCGCAACTGGACCGTGTCGGCTGCTTTCAATACGAGAACGTCGCGGGGGCGCGGTCCAACGACCTGCCGGACCATGTGGCCCCCGAGGTCAAGCAGGACCGCTGGGACCGTTTCATGGAAAAGGCGCAAGCCATTTCCGAGGCCAAGCTGGCCGCCAAGGTGGGCCAGCGGATGGACGTGATCGTCGACGAGATCGACGCAGAGGCCGCCACCTGCCGCACCAAGGCCGACGCACCGGAAATCGACGGCAACCTCTTCATCGACGAGGATTTTTCCGGGCTGTCCGTGGGCGACATCGTCACGGTCGAAGTCGAGGAAGCGGGTGAGTATGATCTTTGGGGGCGGGTTGTCCCTGGCTGATATCTGTCGGAATGCCGCCCCATAAACGCTGTGCCGACCCCACTCGCGCGGGATCGGCACCTGTTGTCTTGTCACCGCTGTCTAGGCCGGTGCGGTAGGTTCAGCACTTCCCGAAGGATTGCTTGACCACCGTCACGCCGGCAACCGAAACGCTGACCTCGACCCCGGTGGGAAAGCCGAAGGTCGTACAGATGTGCAGGCAGGCCTGGGCCGCCGTGCCGTTGGGGATGACATTGGGGATCGGCAGGCAGACCTTTCCGATGCCCAGCGGCAGGCTGAGGCAGACCTTGCCGTTCTCGACCGTCACCTTGATACAGCCCCCCGACAACAGCATATGCGTGTTGCCGGTGATGTCCGTTGTCGCAGACATCTCTGCAAGGTTGTTTTCGCTGAAATGCGCACGCGCCGATTCAATGGCCGCATTGATCTGGTCGTGGTCAAACTCATGATACGTCGTCATGTCAATTTCCTTTATAAAATGTGGTTTTCTTAAAAATGCACTTAATACGTGCATCTTCTGGATATCAGATGGCCGTCACCGGTCAAGGATTCTTTCTACCACAGATAGAATTTCGCCCCTCCGACGGCCTGCGGCGGGTCGCAATGCCGGCCAGAAGTCAGGCGGGATTTCGCGCACATCTTGTTGAAACAACGCGCACCACACCTACATCTAGGCTCAAGACAGGGGATCGCAGAAAGGAACACTTGCAAATGTTCCCCCTATGTTCTACATATTGAACAACACATCCCGCGAGGTACATGAAATGTCCCTACACACTGCCACTCCCGACCTGTTCGACAGCCAAAGGGCGCAACCCGACCTGCCGCTGGGCCAGCCGCTGCCCGCTACTGAAAAGCAGATGAGCTATGCGCGCATCCTGTCGTCAAAGACCGGCGTCGCCCTGCCCAGGGGGATCGAACGCGACCGCACAGCACTGTCCGCCTGGATAGAGGCACACAAGGCTGCGCCGCCTGCGGGCAGGTTCGCCAACTACCCCTCCTCCAAACAGGTTGCCTTTGCCGAACGGATTGCCCGCCTCAAACGCGACACCGTCCCGCCGGAGTGTTTCCGGGACAAGACGCTGATGTCGCGCTGGATCGACAGCAACAAGCCGCGCTAGGGCCTGTGGACATTCATCTTCCGCCACCCGCGCGAGTCGGATTTTGCCGCTGGCGCTCTGATTTGAGCGCAGCAATGTGATCATTGGAAGCGAAAATCCGAGATGGCAAAGGCAAAATCCGCCGCGCCCTGCAAGGGTTTCGCCAAAATTGCCCACTTCTGCGTTAAGAGAGCTTGAAATAGCTGGCTATTCCGGCGCTCTCTTGCCTGGAACTGAGCAATTTTGGGCGGAAACGGGTGGCGGAAGATGAATGTCCACAGGCCCTAGGCACCTGTTCCCCCATCGGGTGCATGCGCGATGACACCCTTCGCGTCCGCCAAGCTGACGACGACCACCGCGTCCGCCAAGCTGACGACAGGTAATCATGGAAAGTTTACGACGGCGTGTTAGCCTTCCCTCATGGCTTATCCATATTCCAGATCTGAAACTTGGGCGGATGGCGCGGTGCATGTCGCGGGGCTGGTGCTGGCCATCCCCGCCTCTGCCCTGCTGCTGGTCGAGGCTGCGGGATCAGAACGGCTGACCACGGCGGCAGCGCTTTACGCGGGTTGCATGATATTTGCCTTTGCCGCATCGGCCATCTACCACCTGTCACCCATCGACCGAACCCGCCCGCTGCTGAACCGGATCGACCATGCGGCGATCTATTTCAAGATTGCTGGCACCTATACCCCTTTCGTGGCGCTGATCGGCAGCGGCTTTGCCTATGCGGTGCTGGGCGTGGTCTGGGCGCTGGCCCTTGTGGGTGCAGTGGCAAAGCTGTGGTTCTGGGGCACCGACGGGCGCGGCTCGCTTGCGCTTTATCTGGTGATGGGCTGGCTCGCGGTGCTGCTGTTCTGGCCGATGTGGCAGGTGCTGCCCCCGGCGGCACTGTTCCTGGTCAGTACGGGCGGCATCATCTATTCGGTCGGGGCCTGGGTCTTTGCCAAACCGGCATTCCGCTTTCGGAACGCGATCTGGCACAGCTTCGTGCTCAGCGCCTCAACCTGTTTCTTTGCCGCCGTCGCCATCGCCCTCCAGGTAAGCTGACACGCAGGTCTGGACGTGGCGAAACCGGTCACCTCCCAGATGCTTGCCACCATACCAGCGCGTCACGACAATCAGGTGATCCGCCAGTCCCGCGCGTTCCAGCATCCGCAGGATCACCATACCGGCCCCGGCCTCGCCATCGTCGCCCTTCAGCGGCCCGGCCTCCGACAGCAGGACACCCCAGGTATTATGCGTGGCCTTTGCATAGGCCTTGTCGCGCATGAGCTCTTTCAGAACGGCATCGACCCCGGCACGGTCGCGCACCGCCGCACCCGAGACGGCGTATTTCGACCCCCGATCGCTCAGCACAATGCCCAGTTTGCGGATCATGCCCGGCCCGGCGGTCAAAGCCCTGCGACGGTCCGCCGCACCGTCTCAAAACGTGCGGAATTCGGCGGATGGGTGCCCAGGAACTTGTCCCCCGGATCGGGAATACGGGCAAAGAACTCCGCCCCCCGCAGCGGATCATACCCCGCCCGCGCCGTGATGATCGTGCCCAGCGCGTCCGCCTCCAGCTCGAAATCCTTGGAATAGCGGCGCGCGCCCACCTCGGCGCCCAGCCGCTGCGCGTTCTGCACCGCCTCGGCATTGCCACCGCTCAGCGTCGCCAACCCGGCAAAGATCACCGCCCCTGCCACCGCATTCTGCTGCTGGCGGTTGATGTGTCCGGCGATATGATGCGCCGCCTCATGCCCCAGAACAAAGGCCAGTTCATCGGCATTGCGCGCATCCGCGATCAGACCGAGGGTGAAGAAAATCACCGGCCGCCCCTGTTTATCAAGGGTTTGAAAGGCGTTGGCGGGCTGCCCCGGCCGGTCATCCACCGCGATGTTGAAATCGCAGTTCACGCCACTGGTGCGCGCCCGGCATTCACGCTCTGCCACCGGCTCCACCGTCTTGACCACCTGGACAAAACTGCGTGCGGCCTGGTTGCTGCTGATCCGTGGCGCAGTTGCAGCGGCGGTGCCCGATGGCACCGGTGCAGGCTCAACCGGCACGACCTCACAGGCGGACAGCATGGCAATGGCGGCCAGAACAAGGGCTGTCTTCTTGATCATCGGGGGGTGGTCCTCTGGGCTTTGCGGTAGATATCGTTTTAGCACAGCGCGCGGCGGGGGCCACCCCGATCACACCACTTTGACGCGACCTCTTGCAATGAACTGCCGAAAGGATCAGTTTCGCCTCATGTTTACGATTGAACACGAATTCGACGCCAGTGTGATCACCCTGGTCGACGAAGGCAGCACCCCCCTGCGCGAGGATGTGACCGTACAGGCCTTCGATTCAGAGATCACATTCGAGCAATGGGACCCGCGCACTAACCGGATCTCGAAAATAACGCTTTCGCCCGAGCAGCTGCGCGACCTGACAGCCGCGCTGAACCTGCCTGAAGGCATCTATCGCAGCACTCCGAAACCCTAGGAAGACAACATGGCCACCGGCACCAACATCAAGACCTATTTCAACGGCCAGTGGCATGACGGCGACCGCATGATCATGAACGCGGCGGATCACGGTGCCTGGCTGGGCACCACCGTTTTCGATGGCGCGCGCCTGTTCGACGGGATGTCGCCCGACCTCGACAAGCACTGCGCCCGCATCAACCGCTCTGCCGCCGCGCTGATGATCACCCCCACGGTAGAACCTGACGCAATGGTCGCGCTGATCCGTGAAGGGTTGGAAAGCTATGGCAGGGACCAGTCCGTCTATATCCGGCCGATGTATTGGGCGCTGGAAGGCGACGATCTGGGCGTGGTGCCGCGCGCCGGGTCCACGGGCTTTGCCATTTCGCTTGAGGAAATCCCGATGGCCCCGCCGGAAGCCGCCACCACCCTGACCCGCACCCGGTTCCGCCGCCCCGTGCTTGAGGACAACGTGGTCAACGCCAAGGCGGGTTGCCTTTACCCCAACAATGCCCGGATGCTGACAGAGGCGCGGTCCAAGGGGTTCGGCAATGCGCTGGTTGCGGATGCGATGGGCAATGTGGCCGAAACCGCAACCGCCAATATCTTCATGGTCAAGGACGGAGAGGTCTTTACCCCGATCCCCAACGGCACCTTCCTGGCCGGCATTACCCGCGCGCGGCATATGACCAACCTCAGGGCCGACGGCCTGAAAGTGCATGAAACCGTGCTGTCCTTTGACGACTTCCATGCCGCCGACGAGGTGTTCCTGTCGGGCAACATGATGAAGGTCACGCCGGTCAGCGCCTTCGATGACACCACCTATGAAATCGGCCCCAACGCCAACCCGGTCACCCGGCGCGCGCGGGCGCTGTACTGGGATTGGGCCGCGTCGCAGGCATAGCCGGACGGCCACTGCCGACTAACATGCGTCAGTTTGCGATTGCCCTGTTCTGCCCCAGGGGTCATGATCGCGCCTGTAAGGGAGACCCGGATGCGCAAGTTCCTCGTGGTGCTGGACGACAGCACCGAATGCCTAAATGCGATGCGTTTCGCAGCGCTGCGCGCGGCGCGCACAGGTGGCGGCGTGACCGTTCTGGCGGTGATTCCGCCGGACGAGTTCAATCACTGGATCGGCGTCGGCGACATCATGCGCCAGGAAGCCCGCGAGCGGATCGAGGTCCATTTCGAGGTCTTTGCCAAATGGATGCGCGACAAACAGGGCGTGGACCCTGATCTGGTCATCCGCGAGGGCGAGCCGACGGATGAGATCATCGCCCATATCGCCGAGGATTCAGACATCGGCGTGCTGGTCCTCGGGGCCTCTGCCGACAAGAAAAAAGGGCCCGGACCGCTGGTCACCCAAATGTCCCGATCTGCGGGGTCACTGCCCGTGCCCGTCACCATCGTGCCCGGCGACATGAGCAAGGAGCGGCTGGAAGCGATCAGCTGAGCCGCCCCTTCCCGCGATCACGCTGCCGTCCGCATCCCTCCGGCGGAAGGGACCGCATTCAGGTTCTGCGCCGTCGGTGGCGCAGACCGCTGCGCACGACGGAACAGGGCAGGCCCGATGAAGACGGCCAGCGCCATCAGCACCAGCGCAACAACCGCCGCTTCCAGGTTGAAGGTCTCTATCACCCTGCCCGGCGCAAGGGCCGCCCTGACAAAAAGGCCCAGGCTGAGCGGCCCAAGCATGGTCAACACCACACAGGTCAACATGCTGAGCCCCGGCAAAAGGGTCCAGCGCGCCGGTATCGCGCGCCGATGCGCGCTATAGGCCCAGCAAAACATCAAGACCGTCACGCTTGCCGCGCTCAGGCCCAGAATAATGTCCATTTCTTTCTCCATGAAAAGGGACAGTGCAATGCGGGTCCTGCCCGCGACTCATGTCCCGATACGCATGGAAATACGCCTGTTTCAGGGGAACTCAAAACGGTATTTCATTGCCGCCTGACACCCGATCGCGCAGCCCGCCATGGCACAGGCGTCAACTTAGAATCATTCCAGACACCTTGACTTGGCGGCCCCCAGCCCGCATATCTATACCAACCAGAGCTTAGGGGAAAACCATGTTCATCCAGACCGAATCCACGCCAAACCCCGCGACACTGAAATTCCTGCCGGGACAGTCCGTGCTTGACATGGGCACTGCCGATTTCCCAACCGCGGATACCGCGCAGACCTCGCCGCTGGCGACACGGCTGTTCGCGGTTGACGGTGTGACCGGTGTCTTTTTCGGCACCGACTTCGTGACCGTGACAAAGGACGACGCGGTGGAATGGGACCATGTGAAACCCGCCCTGCTGGGGGCGATCATGGAACATTTCCAATCCGGCGACAGCGTCATGGCCGAGGATCACAAAGCCACCTCCGGCCATGCCGAACACAGTGGTGAAGACGGTGAAATTGTCGGCCAGATCAAAGAGTTGCTGGACAGTCGCGTGCGCCCTGCCGTGGCACAGGACGGCGGCGACATCACCTTTCACGGGTTCGAGCGTGGCGTGGTCTATCTGCACATGCAGGGGGCCTGCGCGGGCTGCCCCTCCTCCACACTGACCCTCAAGATGGGGATCGAGAACCTGCTGCGCCACTACATCCCCGAAGTGACAGAGGTGCGTCCGGTTGCCTGACAGGCACGGCGCAGGGCCTTTGGTACTGGCATTCGACACATCGGCCGCGCATTGCGCGGCCGCTTTGCTGTCGGGCGACCGGATGCTGGCCAGCGCGCATGAGGACATGGCCAAGGGCCAGGCAGAGCGCCTGATGGGCCTCTGCGCCGAGGTGCTGGAAAGCGTCGGCAAGACCTACAGCGATCTGGACGCCATCGGCGTCGGCATCGGGCCGGGCAATTTTACCGGCATCCGCATCGGCGTTTCCGCCGCACGGGGCCTTGCGCTGGGTCTGGGCATTCCCGCCGTCGGCGTGTCGAACTTTGACGCCCTGCGCCATGGCACAAGTGGCCCCTGTGCCTGTGCCGTCGATGCGCGGCGCGGGCAGGTCTATCTGCAAGGTTTTGAAAACCCGTCTCTTTCAGACGCCCCGGCGTTGTTCGATAGCACCACCCTGCCCGCCTTCGACGGCCCCTTGATCGGCGCGGGCGGCCAACCGCCGGTCCATCCGGTGGCAGAGGCCATCGCCCATCTGGCAGCCCAGCGCCACGCCACCACCACCACACGTCCCGCACCGCTTTACCTGCGGCCCGCCGATGCCGCCCCGGCGCGCGACGCCCCGCCGACCATCCTGCCGTGACCCCGGCACGGCTGGCAGAATTGCACGCGGCGGCCTTTACCCATGAACGCCCCTGGACAGCCGATGAAATGGGCGGCCTTCTGGACAGCCCGCATGTCACCCTGCTGCCACATCCGCACGGCTTTGCCCTGACCCGCCTGATCCTGGACGAGGCGGAATTGCTGACACTGGCCGTGGACCCGGCACAGCAGCGCCAGGGCATCGGGGACAGCCTGATGCGAACCTGGCTCGATCAGCTTGAATCCCGCGCCGCAACCGCCTTTCTGGAAGTGGCCGCCGACAATACCCCGGCCCGCGCGCTCTATCACCGGCACGGCTTTGCGGTAATCAGCACGCGCCCGGCCTATTACCGCCGCACCCAGGGCCCGGATGCCGACGCCCTGATCATGCAGCGGTGCTTTCCGTATGGTAAGCCCCGCGATTAACCCCCCGGAGTCACAGAAAGCTGTTGACCCTCCCCCCTGCCTGCGCCCTAAATTGATCCTGATCATCTGATCTTGGGCCGGGTGCCACGCGCGCCTAGCCCCAACATGAAAAAACCGGGAGACTGATATGACCCTTATGACCAAATTCATGGGCGCCGCTGCCGCCACCGCGCTGTGCGCCGGTGCCGCACTGGCCGAACCCGCACTGATCTTTGACCTTGGCGGCAAATTCGACAAATCCTTCAACGAAGCCGCATTCGGCGGTGCACAGCGTTGGGCCGAGGAAACCGGCGAGACTTTCCGCGAAATCGAACTGCAATCCGAAGCGCAGCGCGAACAGGCCCTGCGCCGTTTCGCCGAAGCGGGCAACAACCCCATCGTCATGACCGGCTTTGCCTTTGGTGACGTTCTCAGCCAGGTCGCGCCCGATTATCCCGATACCGATTTCGCGATCATCGACATGGTTGTGGATCAGCCCAACGTCCGTTCCGTGGTGTTCAACGAACACGAAGGCTCCTATCTGGTTGGCATGATGGCGGCGATGGCGTCTGAATCGAACACGGTCGGCTTCATCGGCGGCATGGACATCCCGCTGATCCGCAAATTCGCCTGCGGCTATGCCCAGGGCGTCAAGGCGGCCAACCCCGACGCGACCGTCGTTGCCAATATGACCGGCACCACACCTGCGGCGTGGAACGACCCGGTGAAAGGCTCCGAACTGACCAAGGCGCAGATTTCCCAGGGGGCTGACGTGGTCTATGCCGCGGCTGGCGGCACCGGCGTGGGTGTTCTGCAAACCGCCGCCGACGAGGGCATCCTGTCGATCGGCGTGGACAGCAACCAGAACCACCTGCACCCCGGCAAGGTCCTGACCTCCATGCTCAAGCGCGTCGATAACGCTGTCTATCAGGCGTTCACCGACGGCCCCGGCATGGAAAAGGGCTTTAACGTCATGGGCGTCGCCAATGGCGGCATCGGCTATGCGATGGACGAAAACAATGCCGACCTGGTCAGCGCCGACATGCAGGCCGCAGTCGACGATGCCGCGGCCAAGATCGCGGACGGCTCGCTTCAGGTGCATGACTATATGTCCGACGACAGCTGCCCGGCGCTGAGCTTCTAAGCGTGAACGCGGACAAGACCACGGGGCAGCCGGACACGGCTGCCCCGGCCATTGAGCTGAAAGGCATTTCCAAGGCTTTCGGCCCGGTTCAGGCCAACAAGGACATTTCCATCCGCGTGATGCCCGGCACGATCCACGGCGTCATCGGCGAAAACGGCGCGGGCAAATCCACGCTGATGTCGATCCTCTATGGCTTCTACAAGGCCGACAAGGGCGAGATTTTCGTCTCCGGCCGCAAGGCCAATATCACCGACAGCCAGGCCGCCATCGCCAGCGGCATCGGCATGGTGTTCCAGCACTTCAAACTGGTCGAGAATTTTACCGTCCTCGAAAATATCATCCTCGGGGCCGAAGACGGGCGGATGCTCAAACCCTCGCTGGCCAAGGCGCGCCGTTCTCTGGTGGAACTGGCGGCGGATTACGGGCTGAACGTGGACCCGGACGCGCGGATCGAAGACATCGGCGTCGGCATGCAGCAGCGGGTGGAAATCCTCAAGGCGCTTTACCGGCAGGCCGATATCCTGATTCTGGACGAGCCCACAGGCGTGCTGACCCCGGCAGAGGCGGATCAGCTGTTCCGCATCCTTGCGCGCCTGCGCGAAGAGGGTAAGACCATCATCCTGATCACCCACAAGCTGCGCGAGATCATGGAGATCACCGATACCGTCAGCGTGATGCGGCGCGGCGAAATGACCGCCACGGTCAAGACGGCAGAAACTTCCCCCGCCGAACTGGCCGAACTGATGGTGGGCCGCAAGGTCTTGCTGCGGGTGGATAAGACCCCCGCCACAGCGGGCGCGGTTGTGCTTGATATACAAGGCCTGCGCGTGGTCGACGAACACAAGGTGGAACGCCTGCGCGGCATCGACCTTCAGGTCCGCGCGGGCGAAATCGTTGGCATTGCCGGCGTCGCGGGCAACGGGCAATCGGAACTGCTCGAAGTGCTGGGCGGCATGCAGTCGGGCCAGGGCAAGATCGCGCTGAACGGCACCCCGCTGGACCTGACGGGCCGCCAGTCCGACGGCAAGACCCGGCGCAGGAACGGCATTGCCCATGTGCCCGAGGACCGCCAGCGCGAGGGCCTGATCATGGATTTCCAGGCCTGGGAAAACACCGCATTCGGCTATCACGACGATCCCGCCTACAACAGCGGCATCCTGATGAACAACGCCGCGATCCGCGAGGATACCGCGGGCAAGATGGAACGTTTCGACGTGCGCCCCCCGAATCCGCGACTTGCGGCCAAGAATTTTTCCGGCGGGAACCAGCAAAAGATCGTGCTCGCCCGCGAGATCGAGCGGAACCCCGACCTGCTGCTGATCGGCCAGCCCACGCGCGGCGTTGACATCGGGGCCATCGAATTCATCCACGAACAGATCGTCGCCCTGCGCGATCAGGGCAAGGCGATCCTGCTGGTCTCGGTCGAGCTTGAGGAAATCCTGGCCCTGTCGGACCGCATCGCGGTCATGTTCGACGGCCGCATCATGGGCGAACGCCTGCCCGACCAGACCGATGAAAAGGAGTTGGGCCTGCTGATGGCGGGCATCACCGACACCGAACAGGCGCATTCCGTGGAAGAGATCGAAGCCAACCTCGCCCATGTGCACGCTGCGGAAAAGGGAACCTGATATGGACGTGATGCCAAAATGGGCCGAAGTGGTCCTTGTCCCGCTGATCTCGCTCCTGCTGGCGGCGATCCTCTCCGCGCTGGTGATTCTGGCCATCGGCGAAGACCCGGTGGCAGCAACCAAGCTGATGGTCGAAGGCGCGGTCGGATCGGTGCGCGGCTGGGGCTATACGCTGTATTACGCCACGAATTTCATCTTTACCGGGCTTGCCGTCGCGGTGGCCTTCCATGCGCGCTTGTTCAACATCGGCGGCGAGGGGCAGGCGATGCTGGGTGGTCTTGGCGTGGCGCTGGCGCTGCTCTTCATCCCTTGGCCGCATTGGACCATCGGCCTGATTGCCGCCTCGCTGGGCGCAGCGGTATTCGGGGCCTTCTGGGCCTTTATTCCCGCCTATCTTCAGGCCAAACGCGGCAGCCATATCGTGATCACCACGATCATGTTCAACTTTATCGCCTCCGCCCTGTTGATCTATCTGCTGAACGAATTCCTCAAGCCCGTGGGCCAGGCCGACCCGTCAAGCGCGCGCTTTGCGCCGCACCTCGACCTGCCGACGCTGAATTCCGTGCTGAACGGCATGGGCATCAAGGCGTCCAAGGACGACAGCGTGAACGTCACCTTCCTGATCGCCCTGGCAAGCGCTTTTGCCGTCTGGGTGCTGATGTGGCGCACAAGGCTGGGCTACGAGATCCGCGCCTTTGGCCATTCGGAATCGGCGGCGAAATATGCCGGCATCAACCCCGTGCGCATCACCGTGATCACCATGCTGATCTCGGGCGGGCTGGCCGGGCTGATGGGCGTGAACACCGTCATGGGCGAAAGCGAAAAACTGCTGCTGAACTCGACCGAAGGGGCCGGTTTCATCGGCATCGCCGTGGCGCTGATGGGGCGCAGTCATCCGGTGGGTGTGGTGATCGCTGCGATCCTCTTTGGCTTTCTCTATCAGGGCGGTGCCGAACTGGCGCTTTGGACCAGCATCCCGCGCGAATTGATCGTGGTGATCCAGGCGCTGGTGATCCTGTTCACCGGGGCGCTGGACAACATGGTGCGGATGCCACTTGAACGCATGTTCCTGGCCGCCCGCCTGCGCCGCGCGCCCGGCCCCGAACGCAAACCGGTGGAGCCTGCAAAATAATGGATTACACCACCCTCATCCAATTGCTCGACTCCACCGTGCGTTTCGCCACGCCGCTGCTGCTGGCCTGCCTTGCGGGCCTGTTCAGCGAACGCGCGGGCATCTTCGACATCGGGCTTGAAGGCAAGATGCTGGCCGCCGCCTTCTTTACCGCCGCCGTCGCCTCGCTGACCGGGTCGGCCTGGATCGGGCTGCTGGGCGGCATCGGGGCGTCACTGGTGCTGGCGGGCATCCACGGCGTCGCCTCGATCACCTTTCGCGGCAACCAGTTGATTTCCGGCGTGGCCATCAATGCGCTGGCCGCCGGGATGACCGTGCTGATCGCGCAGGACTGGTTCCGCCAGGGCGGACGCACCCCGCCGCTGGCCGGCAATGCCCGGTTCGAAGGGATCACCCTGCCCGGGGCGCAAGCCATGGCCGATGTGCCCCTGATCGGCCCGCTTTATGCCGAGCTGATCTCGGGCCATTCGGTGCTGGTCTATATCGCCTTCCTCGCCGTGCCGCTGACCTGGTGGGTGCTGTTCCGCACCCGATTTGGCCTGCGTCTGCGCGCGGTCGGCGAAAACCCCGCCGCCGTCGATACCGCAGGCGTTTCGGTTGTCGGGCTGCGCTATGCCGCCGTGATGATCTGCGGCGTACTCTGCGGCATTGCGGGCGCCTACCTCAGCACCGCGCTGCAGGCCGGTTTCGTCAAGGACATGTCGGCAGGACGCGGCTTCATCGCCCTGGCCGCGCTGATCTTTGCCAAATGGCGGCCCTGGTACGCGCTCTGGGCGACCCTGCTCTTCGGGCTCTTCGGCGCGCTTGAAACCCGCCCCGACGTGATCCAGGCGGTGATTGGCCTCAAGGTCCCCGGCCCCCTGCTGGGCGGGCTGCCCTATATCATGACGGTTGTTATCCTCGCCGGTTTCGTGGGCAAGGCGATCCCGCCCCGCGCCGGTGGCGACCCCTATGTGAAGGAACGCTGACGGCGGCGGGTGCCGGAGTTTTCGAAAACTCCGGTCCGAATTATTCGAATAATTCGCCCGCTCCGTCGGCCTGGCCGGCGCAGCGCCCGCGCCTCAGAGGTCGATGTCGGCCCAGATCAGATGATGGTCCGAGGCCGCGTGATGCCGCGCCGTCAGCTCTGCATAGACCGCCCAGCGCGGCGGGCGCGATCCGGGCCATGCCCCCTTGCGCAACAGCCCCCCGCCCGTCACCCGGTCAAACAGCGCGGGCGACAACAGCAGATAGTCGATCTTGTCGTCATCGTTGCCAAGGCCAAAGGTCCCGATCCCGCGCTGACCGTTGTTGGCACCGAATTCGAAATCCGTGAAATGCGGATGATCCGACACATCGCGCAGATCGGTGGCCAGCAGCGGGGCCAGTTCCGCGCTGTCAGGCGTGTCGTTCAGATCGCCCAGCACCACGACATGTTCGTGCCCCTCATCGCGCAGCCGCCGGTAATAGCCCGCCACCGCCTGCGCCTGCGCCAACCGTTTGGCGCGTGAGGCAGGGTCGTTGCCGCCGAACTTGCTTTTGAAATGGTTGGCCAGCACCATGACCGTCGCACCGGACGGAGTCGTGACCTCATATTCCGGGCAATCGCGGCTGAAAATCGGGTGGCCATCGGGCTTGCGGTCATCCGCATGGCTACGCATCTGCCCGATGGGAAAGCCCGCGCGGGTGGCAAGACCCACGTCAATGCCGCGCTGGTCATTGCCGTCGATCAGCATCACATGGGCATAGGTCTCCGGCAGGTCCAGCTTTCTGGCCATGATCTCCTGAAAGGTCTTCAACACCGGGCGGCTCTCTGCCTCGATCATCGCCAGAATATCGGCACCTGCATCAAAGATCACCTTGGCGGTCAGCAGGATCGCCGTGGCATCGACGGTTTCTGTCTTCAACTCGACCCAGCCGATCCAATCCTCGCGCCCGTCCGCCACGATCTTGCGCGGCTTGCTGCGGTCGCGCGGACGCCGGATCAACTGACCCCTGATCTTGCGCAGGCGCACAAAGGGACCTTCATTGTCGTTCAGCATCCCAAGGTCGGTCAGCAGTTCCAGCATCCGCGCCTTGTCGGCATCCGTATACACAGGCTTTTCGAAAAGCGTGTTGATCTCGGCATGGGCATCCAGAACCTGCTGGTGGCTGTCGTTTTCGTCGTTGAACACACGGGCGCGGTCGAACAGGTTCTCGACGTTGTAGGCGGCAATACGCATCTGAGTAATCCTTTGGCTTTGAATGGACCGAGGATAACACGAAACGCGGTAAAACCTCAGGTTGAATTGCCGCTTCGGGCATAGAGCCAGTTCATTCCATTTCATCGGTCCTATTGCTGCGCAGCAGCGAGGGTAGTTGATTTTGTGAAGGGACCTGCGCTAATGGAGCGCATGCAAATCTACCTCCCCATTGCGGAAGTCTCGGTCAACGCGTTCCTTGTGCTGGGACTGGGTGGCCTGGTTGGCGTGCTCTCGGGCATGTTCGGTGTGGGGGGCGGCTTTCTTCTTACCCCGCTGCTGTTCTTCATCGGCATCCCCCCTGCGGTTGCCGTGGCCACCGGTGCCACGCAGATCGTCGCATCCTCCTTCTCAGGGGTGCTGGCGCATTTCAGGCGACGCACGGTGGACCTGCGCATGGGGTCGGTGCTGCTGATCGGCGGGCTTTTCGGGGCCGCGCTGGGGATCATCCTGTTCAACTACCTCAGATCGCTTGGCCAGGTCGACCTGCTGGTCCGGCTGTTCTATGTCGTCTTTCTGGGGATCATCGGCGCGCTGATGTTCGCGGAATCCCTGCGCGCGCTGCGCAATGTCAACAAGGGGAAACTTCCACCGCGCAAGAAACACAACTGGGTGCACGGGCTTCCCTTCAAGATGCGCTTCCGGGTTTCGGGGCTCTATATCTCGGTGATGCCACCGATCGCGGTCGGCATTCTGGTCGGCATTCTGGCCGCAATCATGGGGGTCGGCGGCGGCTTCATCATGGTGCCCGCCATGATCTATCTGCTGGGAATGCCCACCAAGGTGGTGATCGGCACATCCCTGTTCCAGATCATCTTTGTCACCGCCTTTACCACCATGCTGCATGCCACGACCAACTATACCGTCGATGTGGTGCTGGCCGTGCTGCTGCTGATCGGCGGCGTGATCGGGGCCCAGGTCGGCACCCGCATCGGGGTGAAGATGAAGGCAGAGCAGTTGCGCATCCTGCTGGCCCTTCTGGTCCTGGTGGTCTGCGGCAAGCTGGCCCTTGAATTGCTGCTGGAACCGGCAGAACTTTACTCCATCGCCCCGGTGGAGCTGAAATGATGCGTCTGATCGCCACCCTGATATCCCTGATGATGGCCACGTCCCTCTCCGCGCGGGCCGAAGAGATCGTGCTGGGCCTCAGCCAGGCGGAAGTCTCCATCACCACCAATTTCGATGGCTCCGAAATCCTGGTCTACGGTGCGGTGAAACGCGACGCGCCCGCGCCCGACAGCGGCCCGCTTGGCGTGGTTGTCACCGTCTCCGGCCCTTCCGTGCCGGTGCTGGTCCGGCGCAAGGAAAAGAAGTTCGGCATCTGGCTCAATGCCGACGCGGTCGAGGTGGACCGCGCGCCCAGCTATTACGCCGTTGTCACTTCGGCACCGCTGAACCGTGTGTTGACCCGCGTGGAAGACCTGCGCCACAAGATCTCCATCCCCCGCGCGATCCGTTCTGTCGGCGCACCGATGAACATCTCCAATGCAGCACTTTTTACCGAAGCGCTGATCCGCATCCGGACCCGGTCCGATCAGTACCAGGTGATCGAGGGCGGTGTGAAACTGGATGAAGACACGCTGTTCCGCGCCGCCATACGCCTGCCCGCCGCCCTGACAGAGGGCGATTACGCCGCCCGCATCTTTCTGACACGGGCGGGGCAGGTTGTGGCCAGCTATGACACGGTCATCGACGTGCGCAAGGTCGGCCTGGAACGCTGGCTGTTCAACCTGTCACGGGAAAACGCCCTGCTTTACGGGCTGATGTCGCTGGCCATTGCCATCGGCGCCGGCTGGGGTGCCTCCGCCGTCTTCAACATGTTGCGCCGCTAGAATCCGGGCGCGCTCCGCTCTGTTTGAAGCACGGTATAGTGACACTCCGCAGATTTGGCTGCGCCGGGAAATCCGGTGCTGTTGAACGTCATAAATCGCCCCAAACTGGAAAACCGGACCTTCGCGCAGATCGCAGCTAAGGGCAGGTTTGAGCACTTTCCACTTACTCCTGCGCGGAACCAAGGCCGCAGGCCGCCGCGCATCATGCCAGAGGCATGTCTGCGACATGACGGGCCGTCCCCTGGCACGGCGATTTGGCTGCTGTCGTGTGCCACGCATCACTGGGAAGTGCGTGGCTGCCATAAAGTGCCAGTCACGACGGTCGGATCGCCGCACCACGGCCCGTCGATGCGCGGCTTGGCGTTTCGATGCTAACGGCGGTTTCGTCCCGCCTCTCCAACATTAACCCATACCGCAACCAAGGTCTGGTTTGGGACAATATAGCGGGACGCCGCCTTCTGACAGGATTCAGAGAATCCGCGGTATCGGGTCGACGATGTACCGCGTTTCAAAGATGCTAACCGCGCCCGATAAAAGGCATGTTCGTCGCCATGACTGTCAGGAACTGCACATTCGCCTCCGGCGGCAGTTCCGCCATATGCAGCACCGATGCCGCTGCGTGCCGGACGTCCATCGTATCCATCTGCGGGTTTTCCGCCTTCAGCGATGCAACCAGTTCGCTTTCCGCATTGCCGATGTCGATCTGGCCACAGGCAATGCCAAAAGGCCGCCCGTCCAGCGACAGCGACCGGGTCAGCCCGGTGATCGCGTGTTTCGTGGTGGTATAGCAAACCGATCCGGGGCGCGGCACATGGGCCGAGAGCGAGCCGTTGTTGATGATCCGCCCGCCGCCCTGCGCCCGCATCGCCCCGAAGGCCAGCCTTGCTGCAATGAACATGCCATGCAGGTTGACGCTCAGCACCTGCTCCCAGTTTTCCAGCGGGATCTCGTCAATGGGGCCCGCCATGCCAAAGGCACCCGCATTGTTGAACAGAACGTCCAGCTTGCCAAACGCTTCGAACGCGCCTGCCATGGCATCGGCATCGGTCACATCCGCCGGCAGGGCCACGGCATTGGCATGGGCCTTCGCCATCTCCGCCAGCAATTCCGCACGCCGCGCGATCAAACCCACGCGCCAGCCCTTTTCAAGGAAAAGCTCCGCCGTGGCCCGCCCGATCCCGGAACTGGCCCCGGTGACAATGATACTCTTCATCCAAAATCCTCCATCGTGGGTTCCAGGGACAGGGGGGCCACCGGCTGACTGCGCAGGTCATCCACCACCAGCGGCCCGCTCGGTTTTGACAGGCGGTTGCGCACCACCCAGATCAGCCGCTCCTGCGCGCGGGTGATGGCGACATAGGCAAGCCGCTTCCACAGCGGTTGACCCGCCTCCATCCGGCCCATGCGCGCGGCGGCATAAAGGTCGGGGGCAAAGACCTGCACCGTTTCCCACTGGCTGCCCTGCGCCTTGTGAATGGTCACCGCCGCCCCATGCAGAAAGGTCGCCCCCATGCGCGCGGCAAAAGGGATAAAAGGTTCTTCCTCATCCGGTTTTTCGATCTTCACGATGCTGGCGGCACTCACCTGCGGGTCCTCCGCCCCGATCACATGCAACCGGCTGAAGCCGGGCTTGCGGCCATCGCCCAGGAAAATCACCTGCGCGCCCTTGATCAGGCCGCGCGCCTCAAGGTCCAGCCGCTTCTTGCGGTGCTTCAGCGGCAGTTCCAGCCCGTCGCAGATCAGCGGCTCCCCCTCCAGCAGCGCATCCTCCGGCGCGCCATGCACATTGCGAAAGGCGTTGATCAGCCGGATTCGCGTGGCATTGCGCCAGACCAGAACCGGGCTGCGCGCCATCAGGTCGACCTCGACCCGCTGGCCCCAGACCACGCGGTCATCGCGGCGCGCGGCCTCCTCCACCATCCGCTCGAACTGTTCAAAGCCCAGGTCAGGGTCGGCCAGCGCATGGGCCAGATCAAGGATCGGATTATCCGCATCCTGCCGGAAAATCCGGTTCAGGTTCATCACCCGCTTCTGTGGCAGTTTTTCGAATACCATGGTGCCCGACTGGTTCACCGGGGCCAACTGCGCCGGGTCCCCGAACAACAGCAGGGTCGGGAAAATCTCTTTCAGATCCTCGAACTGCTTGTCATCCAGCATCGAGGCCTCATCGACAAAGCCGATGTCCAGCGGCTCCTCCCGCCGTTTCCAGCCGGTGATGAAATCCGACCCGCGCAACCCCGCCGCCGCCAGCGCGCCGGGGATCGACTTGTTGCCCGCATAAAAGGCCGCCGCCCGGTCCAGCGCCAGTTCCGTCAGCCCCTCCACGTCCACCGGCCGCTCGCCATTGCCCGCCAGCCATTCCGCGATCCGCTCGTATTCCGGGTCATAGACGGGGGTATAGAGAATGCGGTGAATCGTGGTGGCAGGCACCCCGCGCAGCCGCAGCACCGAGGCCGCCTTGTTGGTGGGCGCCAGAATCGCCAGCGTGCGCTTGTCGCGGCGCTTGCGGCTTTCGTAATCGCCCGACACCACCTCGACCCCGGCCCCCTCCAGCGCCTTGTAAAGCTCTGCCAGCAGCAGCGTCTTGCCCGATCCCGCCTTGCCGGTCACCGCCATCACCTGATCGGCCCCGCCGGGCGGCGGCATCAACAGGCTGTCGGCCAGGTCGATCCCGGCCCCGCGCAACATTTCGGCCACGCCATCATAGGCGCTGGCCTGATCGTCGGAATATATGAGGCTGGGCACATTCATGCCCCGACATTAGGCGAGCCCGCCAGCGGGGGCCAGACGGTTCAGGCGCTTTGCTGCAAAACAGCGGGCATCCGGCTGCCAAAAGCCTGATCGAACCAGAACCGCGATTGTTCCGGGCTGATTCCGGCGCGCCGCGCCACCTGCATCTGCGCGGCGTCAGAGAAATCCCACAGGCCCACGCTGATCCTGTCGCGTCCCTGCCCGGCACTGCCCAGAACCTCGGGGCTAGCCCCGATCATCCGGTAGATCCGCACCATCCGCGCATCGAAAACCCCGACGAAATGCCGGATGCCAAAGCCGCGCATGATCTCGCCGCCGCCCAGCATCAGCGCCGCCGCCACATGTGCGCCCGCCCCCCGCGCCAGACAGAACCGCGTGCATTCCCAGATCAGCGGGCTGCGCAGCGGTCCGGACAACAGATGCGCAAAATGGTCGTTCACCATCACCGGTCCGGAGGTGGGCAGAAACCGCATCGACCCGCCGTGGCTGCCATCTGCCTGTTCCCAGATCACATAAAGCGGGTTCATCGCATCATAGGCGTCGCGCTCCTCTCCCGCCGCATCCACCTGCACCTCCCAGCCCAACCGGTTGCGAAACTGGTCGGCCCGGTCCCGGAACATCTGCCCGGCCAGACGGGGGTGATTGTGCAATTGATCGGCATGAAGGTAACGCAGCATGGGCTTCTCCGCTCTGACAAGATGCCCAAGCCCTAGCCGCGCGCCCGTTAACACAGCGCTGGCACCGCGCGCGCCCCTCACCCGACGCGCGCAACACCTTTCATTCTTTTTGGCCCCAAAGCGTCCCGCCTTGAACTTGAATCGCCAATACCCTGCCGCGCTGCGCGCTTTCGGGACATTGGCGACGTGATATGCTTCAGGTTAAAGGCGGGACGCTGTAAATATTCCCGGGGGGCAGCGCCCCCAGGATCACACCACGATCAATCCCCGGCTCAACGCGCGGGCCACCGCATGGGTGGTATTCAGCGCGCCCAGCTTGAAGCGCGCGCTTTCGATATAGACCCGCAGGGTATGCTCCGAAATCTGCAACTGGTCCGCCACCTGTGCGCGGCTTTGACCGGACGCCAGAAGGGTCATCGCGTCCGCCTCACGCGGGGACAGGGCCGGCGCTGTTTCCGGCAGGCGACCCGGCTCGAACTCCAGCGCCTTTTCGTTCAGGAAATGCGCGATCAGGATCAGCTCGTGCCGGTGGACCGCAACAAAGACCTCCCACTCTGCGTCAGTGCAACTGTGGTTGATCGTGAACAGCGCAAACTGGCCGTTCGGCCCGCGCAACGGCACCGACAGCCCCTGATTCCCGACACCATATTCCAGCGCCTCTGCAAAAAATGCGCGCGCGGCTTTTGACGACCAGTCCAGCTGCTTCCAGTCGACCGCATGAAAGCGCTGGAAACAGCCCAACACCACCGGATCAATGCGCAGATAATTCTGCGCGATATAGCGTTCCTGCCAGGCAATCGAATAGGTGCCACAGCCATATTGTTCGCCTGTCGAATCGACCCAGTGATACAGCACGTGATCAATGCCCAGCAGATCGCGCAGCGCCTCCGTCGCGCTTTGCAATCCGGCGAGGGAGTCAGCCTGCTCCAACGCCCCCATTATGGAATCCATTTGCCGTGTCTTGACCATCTACCGTACCCTGCGTTCCTTGCTCCAGAGCGGCGATCTCGGCCATGGCGACAAGGGCCGTGTCATCCAGCTGTTCCGCCAGGGCGGGCAGGCTGCTTGACAGGGCAAATGTCTTGAGGTCGGCAAGAACGTCCAAAATCCAGTCACTACGCATGCACAGACTCGCTTTCAAATGGTTAATTGCGGGTTAATGCAATCATAGCATGCAGACGATTTTGTCGAAAATTCACCGCTTTCCCCTCCCCAGAAATGGCGGGGGCGCATTCTGCAACTCCCCGGAATGAAACAGGGCACCCCGCCACAATGGAAAACACCCGCGAAATCAAGGTGATTCGCGGGCGTTCAGATGGCCGTCAGAGGGTCGTGGTATCAGCCGCGGGCGTCCAGCGCGTCTTCCAATGTGCGCAGCCCGGTGGTCGGGGCCTGCACCAGCACCGACATGTTGCCGGGCTTGTGTTCGTTGCGCATCATCTTCATATGCGCCTCGGGCAGGTCGGCCCAGGTGAACACCTCTGACATGCAGGGGTCCAGCCGCCGCTCCAGCATCAGCTTGTTGGCAGAGGCGGCCTGCTGCAAATGGGCAAAGTGGCTGCCCTGCAGGCGTTTCTGATGCATCCACATGTAACGCACGTCAAACGTCAGGTTGAACCCCGACGTGCCGGCGCAGATCACAACCATGCCGCCCTTTTTGACCACGAAAGTGGACACCGGGAACGTCGCCTCGCCGGGGTGTTCGAACACCATATCGACATTGTTGCCCTTGCCGGTGATCTCCCAGATCGCGCCGCCGAACTTGCGCGCTTCCTTAAACCAGGTGGCATATTCCGGCGTGTTGACCGTGGGCAATTGCCCCCAGCAGTTGAAGTCCTTGCGGTTCAGCACGCCCTTGGCACCCAGGTCCATCACAAAATCGCGCTTGGATTCGTCCGAGATCACCCCGATGGCATTGGCCCCGGCGGTGTTGATCAACTGGATCGCATAGGACCCCAGACCACCCGACGCGCCCCAGACCAGCACGTTCTGGCCCGGCTTCAGGTCATGCGGCTCGTGGCCGAACAGCATCCGGTAGGCCGTGGCCAGCGTCAGCGTATAGCAGGCCGATTCCTCCCAGGTCAGATGCTTGGGGCGCGGCATCAGCTGCTGGGCCTGCACGCGGGTGAACTGGCTGAACGACCCGTCCGGGGTCTCGTATCCCCAGATCCGCTGGCTGGGCGAATACATCGGATCACCGCCGTTGCAATGTTCGTCGTCGCCGTCGTCCTGGTTGCAGTGGATCACCACTTCATCCCCGACTTTCCAGCGCTTTACCTTGTCGCCCACGGCCCAGACGATGCCAGAGGCATCCGATCCCGCGATGTGATAGGGCTGTTTGTGACCGTCAAAGGGGCTGATCGGCACGCCCCGCGCGGCCCAGACCCCGTTGTAGTTGATCCCCGCCGCCATCACCAGAACCAGCACGTCCTGGCTGTCGAGTTGCGGCACA
The DNA here is from genome assembly GCF_001650875.1 of Sulfitobacter sp. EhC04. Taxonomy (GTDB): domain Bacteria; phylum Pseudomonadota; class Alphaproteobacteria; order Rhodobacterales; family Rhodobacteraceae; genus Sulfitobacter. The sequence continues at coordinate 39,833 of NZ_LXYI01000067.1, read as the reverse complement.
TCCACCACTTCCTGCAACATCGCCGTGTCCGGGTCGCCGTGACGTTCGCGGCGGATCGCCCAAGCATACATCTGCTTGGGGACATAGCCCATCGGGGGCATTTCGCCCATCTCGTAGAGGTCCTTTTCAGGTGCGTCGTATTGCGCGATGGTCGTGTCGAGTGCCATGCGGGCCTCCTGTCCGTAGATTGCTTGTGCCGCGATGCAGAATCGCCGGTTGGTCAGGACGGAATATGACCGGATGCGTAATAATGCAACCTCTCAGGGGTCATTTTTGTAATTTTATGACCTCGCAGTTGCAGAAACTTCCGCTGCGGGCGCAGCATCCTCCTGCAAAAGGTGGGCAATCGAATTGGCATAGAACCGCAGCACGGCGGTTTCATCCGGGTTGGCGCGCCAGCTAGATTGCTCAAAGAGGACCACACCGCGCGCGCGCAGCCCCTTCAGCGCCTGGCGCAATTCGGTTTCCAGTTCTGCTGCGTCCACCGCACGATTGCCCGGCGGCACCCGTGCAAGCATCGCCCCGGCCCGGTCAAGCAGCGCCTGCGTGTCCAGCGCGGCACCGTCCAAGTCCAGCATCACCGCACTGATCAACGGCACGCTCAGCACCGGCATGGCCCCGGCGATCCGGTCCATCACCTCGCCCGACAGGGCCTCCACCGTTGCGCCATGCCCCGCCTCGCGCAGCGACAGGGGCGCACCAAAGGCCACCGCCGCCGTGCCGAACCTGGTTTCCTGAAAGGTCAGCCGCTGCCAGAGCTTGCGCAGGATGAACCCCACCACCACCGTGATCCGCGCGCCAAAGCGTCTGTCGCCGCGCTGGTCGGCGGCAATCAGCACCTTGTCTTCCAGCACCCGGTCATAATTGATCGCCACCGGCATCAGCACCACGTCGCGCTCACCCTCGGGGTCGAAATCCTCAACGACATAGGACAGCAGCCCCATCTTCGGCGGTTGCAGCGCGCCGGTCAGGCTCAGCCCGCCCTCGGGGTACATCGCCTGGTTGACGCCCCCTGCCGTGGCCATCTGCACGTAACGCGCCAGCACCTTGCGATAGAGCGCCCCGCGCGACCTGCGGCGGATGAAATAGGCCCCCAGCGACTTGATCAGCCAGCTCAGCGGCCAGACCCGCGCCCATTCCCCCACCGCATAGGCCAGCGCCGAATCCCGCGCCGCAAGATAGGTCACCAGCACGTAATCCATGTTCGACCGGTGGTTCATCACAAAGACCACCGTCGCATCCTTGGGAATCGCATCAAAGGTCGCATCATTGCTGTCAGCCGTCTTGATCCTATAGACCGAATTCGCCAGCAGCCGCGCCACCCTGATGCCGAAGCTGAAATAGGCAAAGGCCGAGAAACTGGGCACGATCTCGCGCGCGTAATCGCGGGCCCTTTGAAAGGCCACGTTTTCCGGCACGCCATTCTTGGCCGCGTAATTGACAATCTCGCGGGTGACTTCCGGGTCGTAGATCAGCCGCTGGATCATATCGTGCCGCCGCGCCAGCTTGAACGGCTCGATGGGGCGTTTCAGCCGCCGGTTCAACCGCTTGACCGCGCGTTCCAGCCGCAGGCGGAAAAACCAGCGCACCGAGGGCAACAGAAGATGGCTCAATGCCGTGACCGCGGCAAAAAGCAAAATCAGGATAAAAAGCCACAGCGGCAGTTCGACAATCTGCGTCATGGGCGCACATTCGCAGGGCAATAGGCCGAGAACAATAACTATATCTGCCCCGGACTCCGGGCCTCCCTATGTGATGCCCCGAAGGTTAGCTATATTTGCCATGCCGCGTTGCAGCGAATTGACAGAGGCATTATATTTCCTCTAGACACACCCCAACGCAACAATATTGCCGACCAAAATCGAGGATTGCCCGATGACCGAGACCCAGAAAGACCGCCCCTGGCTGATCCGGACCTACGCCGGTCACTCCACCGCCTCAGCGTCGAATGCGCTGTACCGGTCAAACCTGGAACGCGGCCAGACCGGCCTTTCCGTAGCCTTCGATCTGCCGACGCAAACCGGCTATGACAGCGATCACATCCTGTCGCGCGGCGAGGTCGGCAAGGTCGGCGTGCCGGTCAGCCACCTGGGCGACATGCGTGCGCTGTTCGACCAGATCCCGCTGGAACAGATGAACACCTCGATGACGATCAACGCGACCGCGCCCTGGCTGCTGGCGCTCTATATCGCGGTGGCCGAGGAACAGGGTGCCGATATATCGCAATTGCAGGGCACCGTGCAGAACGACCTGATCAAGGAATACCTCAGCCGGGGCACCTATATCTGCCCCCCTGCCCCGTCCCTCAAGATGATCGCGGATGTGGCGGAATACTGCTATACGCATGTCCCGAAATGGAACCCGATGAACGTCTGCTCCTATCACTTGCAAGAGGCCGGTGCGACGCCTGAACAGGAATTGGCATTCGCCCTGGCCACCGCCACCGCCGTGCTGGACCAATTGCGCCCCCGCGTGGCCGAAGAGGATTTTCCAAAACTCGTGGGCCGTATTTCATTCTTTGTGAATGCGGGCATCCGATTTGTGACCGAAATGTGCAAGATGCGCGCCTTTGTCGATCTTTGGGATGAAATCTGCGCCACCCGCTATGGTGTCGAAGACCCGAAACACCGTCGCTTCCGCTATGGCGTGCAGGTCAATTCGCTGGGGCTGACCGAACAGCAACCGGAAAACAACGTCTACCGTATTCTGATCGAAATGCTCGCCGTTACCCTGTCGAAAAAGGCCCGCGCCCGCGCCGTGCAATTGCCCGCCTGGAACGAGGCTTTGGGCCTGCCGCGCCCCTGGGACCAGCAATGGTCCATGCGGATGCAACAGATCCTCGCCTATGAAACCGACCTGCTGGAATTCGATGACCTTTTCGACGGCAACCCGGCGGTTGATGCCAAGGTCGAAATGCTGAAAGAAGGCGCGCGCGCCGAATTGGCCAATCTCGACGGCATGGGCGGGGCGATTTCCGCCATCGACTATATGAAAGGCCGGCTGGTCGAATCAAATTCCGAACGTCTTTCCCGGATCGAGGCGGGCGAAACCGTGGTTGTCGGCGTGAACAAATGGCAAAAGGGCGAACCCTCGCCGCTGATGACCGGCGACGGCGGCATTTTGGTGGTGGACCCGGCAACCGAAGCCGAACAAATCGAGCGGCTGAACGCCTGGCGAGCAGAGCGTAACGAGGGCGCGGTCAAGGCCGCGCTGGCCGACCTGCGCGCCGCCGCCGCCGACGGGCGTAACGTCATGCCTGCCTCGGTCGCGGCGGCCAAGGCCGGGGTGACCACCGGCGAATGGGCTGAACAGATGCGCGCCGTGCATGGCGAATACCGTGGCCCGACCGGCGTTGCAAAAGGCCAGTCGAACAAGACCGAAGGGCTGGACGAGTTGCGCGCCGCCGTGGATTCCGTCAGCGACCGCCTGGGCCGCCGGTTGAAATTCCTGGTCGGAAAACCGGGTCTCGACGGCCACTCCAACGGGGCCGAACAGATCGCAGTGCGGGCGCGCGACTGCGGCATGGACATCGCCTATGAAGGCATTCGGCTGACTCCCGCCGAAATCGTCGAAGCCGCGCGCAACGACAAGGCGCATGTGATCGGTCTGTCGATCCTGTCGGGCTCTCATATCCCTCTGGTCGAGGACCTTATGAACCAGATGCGCGAGGCGGGTCTGGGCGAAATACCCTTGATCGTTGGCGGCATTATTCCCGAGGAAGACGCGAAAAGGCTCAAGGCGATGGGCGTTGCACGGGTCTATACCCCCAAGGATTTCGAATTGAATACCATTATGGCCGACATTGTCACACTGGTTGATCCCGCAGCGGTTGCAGCGGAATAGACCTGACACAAATTTTAACTGGTATTCCGTGCTCTTTGTATTAGAGGCTTGTGGTCTAGGCAGACTACAAGGAAAAAACCAATGGAATTGGATCTCAAATCGAAAAGCGCGAAAGAATTGGAGAAGATTCTTTCTGACGTAAAAAAGGCACTGGCCAATGCGCAGGCCCGCGATCGTCGTGACGCACGCAAGGCGGCTGAAAAGGCCGCAGCGGAATTCGGCTTCTCGCTCAGCGAATTGGCCGATGACGAGAAGCCCGCGCGCAAAACCAAGAAGGCGGCCGCAAAGCCGAAAACAGTGTCCAAGCCGAAATTCGCAAACCCTGCGGACCGGTCGCAAACCTGGACAGGAAAAGGGCGTCAGCCGAATTGGTATCGCGCTGAAGTTGAAAAAGGCACCGACCCTGCGAAAATGAAAATCTAGGGTCTGCGCCCAGGCGGATTTCAAGCATTCCGGGAATTGGTGCAGGAACCGCCAATTCCCGGAATTGCATTAGGGTCAGGACCCATTGCAACTTGCCCCTGCCTGGCCGGTTCTGCATTCTCGTCCCCAGACAACACAGGAGAACGCCTTGACCATTCATATCGGCGCAAAGCCCGGAGGTATTGCCGAAACCGTCTTGATGCCGGGCGATCCCTATCGCGCGAAATGGGCGGCCGAGACGTTTCTGAAAGACGCAAGGCTGGTCAACGAAGTGCGCGGGATGCTGGGATTTACCGGCACATGGCAGGGCCACACCGTCACCATCCAGGGCTCCGGCATGGGCATGCCCTCTCTGTCGATCTACGCCAACGAGCTGATCCGCGACTACAATGCGCAGACCCTGATCCGCATCGGTTCATGTGGCGGGATGCAGCCCCATGTGGGCATCCGCGATGTGATCATCGCGATGACGGCCACCACGATCACATCACCGTCCTCGGGTATCTTCCGCGAGGTGAATTTCGCCCCCTGCGCCGACTGGTCGCTGCTGCGCGCTGCCGTGGCGGCGGCGGAAGCCAAAGGGACCACAACCCACGTCGGCGGCATCTATTCATCAGATGTCTTTTATGCCGAACGACCCGATCTGGACGAACAGATGGTGCGCCATGGCATCCTGGGGGTCGAGATGGAGGCGGCAGAGCTTTACACCCTCGCCGCGCGTCACGGCCGCCGCGCGCTGGCCGTGCTGACGGTATCGGACCACCTGCAAACCGGCGCGGCCCTGCCCGCCGAGGACCGCGAGCGCAGTTTTGGCGACATGGTCGAGATCGCTTTGAAGGCGGCGTTTGACGGCGGTTAGGGTGCAGTGGGGACCGGTGCTGAGCGGCAGGGCATGGGGGGTTCAGGTTTGCCGCGACATGCCACAGCCCCTGGAACTTTACCTGCCCGCCCCCGGTTCTTTGCAAATGATGACATGTCATTTTTGACATGTCATCATTTACGGATCAGCACCGGGCGCATGACGCAGGTTCATGGATGTCGCTGCGGAAGTCCGGAAAGAGCCCATTATTGACCGTGCTTCGTGGTGGCAGCGAAGGACGTATTTGCACGTGGTGACGCATAGTTCACACTTGAGCGCGTCTCAGAGCTGACATGTGTTCTTCTATCCGATCCGCGCTCAAAGGCCCTCCGTGGCCAAGGTAGAACGTCTTGCACCCTCGCTGCAACAATTGCCCCAATGAGGTTGCCACCGCCAATTGGTCTTCTTCAAAAGGGGGGCGCTTGGGTTTGCTTCGCATCAAAATACCGCCGAGCAGCACGCCGGAAGCTGCCAAATCTCCCGCAATAACGCGGCCATCTTCCAACAGCACCGAAACCGATCCCGGCGTGTGCCCAGGAGTGTGGATGATTTTCAGTGGAAACCCGCGATCCTCAAGGCCCATCTCCCCTACCGTCATGATCTCATCCGGTTTGAAATAGGGAAACGGTCTTTCAATCGCCCCGGTCTTTTGGAAAGCCCTTCCGAACGGACCCGTTGCTGCAAGCCTGGGTGGCTGACCAGAACAATATGGAACTTCAAGGGCATGGGCGCAGATCGGAGCGGCGGTCAATGCCTTTATTCCGATGGCAGACCCGGCATGATCGATATGCGCGTGCGTCAGAACGATCAATTTTACATTGAGCCAACTCAGGCCAAGTTTCTTCAACGTCTTGAAAATCTTTGCTTCGGACCCGGGTAGCCCGGTGTCCACAAGAATGGCATCGTCTCCATGTACTATGAGGAAGGAATTAAGCATCCCCAAAGGCAGAATTGGGATAGTCTCAATATGGGGCTTGGTCATGAGTGCGGTCCGCTGTTGCTAAGGTCAAGTGACATTGCCTCGAACCGAGGAGGCGCGAAATTGGGCACCTTTTTGTAACCGGAGATCAGAGATGAAAGACGCAACTCCAACGACCCGCCCATGGGCTGACCCGGTGACCGGGCAATGTCCGGTGGCAGACACTTTGCGCATTTTGGGCGGAAAGCACGGGCCAAAAATCCTTCATTGCCTCACCGCAGGAGAGCGTCACTTTCTTGAGCTTCAGCGGGAGATGGAAGGCGTCAGCCGAAAGGTGCTGCGGGCCCAGTTGAAAGATTTCGAAGAAAGCGGGATGGTTGCGCGAACCCCCAAAGGTGACGCGCGTCAACGTGTCGGTTACTCCCTGACGCGCAAAGGCGCCGCGCTTGGTGATATTCTCGGACAACTCTACGATTGGCAACAGACCTTCGGTTGACGGATTTCCACGCGGCTCTCTGCGTTGTCTTGGCGACCACAGCAGTGCTTTGGTTCGGTATGATCAATGTCCCTTCCGTCCCGCACAGCGGCGCTTCGCGCAACCCGCGCCAAAGGTCCGGGCCGGAAATGCCTGGCAGCCGGGTCAGGATAGCTCGGCACGGCCTGTTGACAGGATTCAGAAAACGCGCCGGCAAGAATTCCATTTGCGCGACTTGCCAGCCCCCCTGGGACTTTACCTGCCCGCCCACTGTTCCTTGCAAATGATGACATGTCATTTTTGACATGTCATCATTTGCGTCTCAGCACCGGGCGCATGGCGCTCAAAAACGGGAACCGGTTCCGGGTGCCCCGGATAAGCGGTTCCAACAGGTTACAACGCGGTGTGAAGCCGTATGAAGACAATACGCTCCCGGCGCGACCACTCACGGCAGCTTAACTGCCATGACCCCCCGCATAGGCATTCCGCGCGGGGCTTTGCCACCCGGTCAGCGTCGCAGGCTCCGGTGCGAAGACCTGCACCAGCAGCGGATGGCAGCGGGCAACGTCCGAGGAATGCAGGGTCGAACAATCGCCGCCCGGACAGGCGCTGAGCGCGCCCAGCAGATCCACCTCAGCAAAGAATTCCAGATAATCGCCGGGCCGCACCGGGCTGGCCTTCATGAAATACTGCCCGGTGTCGCGGGTGAACCCCGTACACATGAAAACATTCAGCACATCATGAACATGGCGCTCGGCCTCGGACAGCCCCACCCCCAGATGCCCGGCGAGGGCGCGGGTCAGGTTGGAATGGCAACAGTGGTGATACTGACCGCCCGACAGCAGGTTATGGGTATAGGGATCGCAACGGGTGCCGATCACATCATGCACCGACCCGCCGAAAGCGTCGATGCCGTACCAGCCCAGCGTATCCGCGGTGATCGTGGCCAGTGGCCGCAAATGGGGAAAGGCCGACCACATGCGGTCCCCCCGCGTCAGATGCGTGCCATGCAGGGCGCGGGTCTTGCCGGAATAGAACCGCTCGGACAGGTCATTCAGATGCCACAGGTTCAGGTCCCCTACCTGCGGCCCCTCGACGCTGGTGATCCGAAAGAAGTGGCCGGCAGGCACCGTGAACATGCCTGCCTCGCGGGGCGGCACAATGACCTCTGCCGTCTTTGCAAGCGTGGCGCGCGCGGCGTCATAAAGCGCCATGTCCGGCAGGGGCAATGTCTCAACCGGATAGCAGATCACGGGTGACACCTTGCGGCGGGCATCGGCATCGGGCGGGGCATTGGACATGGCGGATCTCTGGATCGGTTGCCGGAACCTGACCCGTCGCGCAGCCAGAGTAAAGACGCGACGGGCAGCGCGGGGCTTGCCAGTCCTTCCGGTCGGCGCAATCATGGCCCCCGATCAACAAGACGGAGCAAGCCCATGCGTTTCATCGGACCGATACTGGCGCTGCTGCTGGCAGCAAAGGGCGCAGTGGCGCAGGAGGGCTGGGGCAATCTCGACGCGTTGCTGCTGAACAGCCTGTCGACCACCGGCAGCATGGAGGCCTCCTATTGGCTGCCCGACAACCCCGATCCGGCTCAGGCGCAGCTCGGCCTTGGCATCGCCTATATCCACATCCCCGGCTCGGCGGGCAGCGTGTCGATTGAGGCCGGGATATTCCGACGCACCCAAAACGGCTGGCAATACACCGCACCCGTCGTCAATCTTTTCGGACACGAGCCGCGCGACCCACTCTTCCAGAACGGTCAGGTCCAGTTGCTGACCACCATGCTTGGCCCCGGAGAGCCGCGCTGCTGCCCCACGCAGGAAGCAAAGTGGCAAATCGACCTGACCACCGGGCAGGCGCAGCGCCTTTATTGACCTCAGGCGTTCTGCCCGGCCATCCGGCCCGAATGCAGGCAACCGCCCAGAAAGGTCCCTTCCAGCGCATTGTAACCGTGATAGCCGCCGCCGCCGAAGCCGCAGACTTCTCCGGCCGCGAAAAGCCCCGGCAACACCGCGCCTGCGGGCGTCAGGACGCGGCCCTGCACATCCGTATGCAATCCCCCCAGCGACTTCCGGGTCAGCACATTCAGCCGCACAGCGATCAGCGGCCCATTGGCCGGGTCAAGAATGGCATGCGGTTTCGCAGTCCGGATCAGCCTGTCGCCCCGGTAGGCCCGCGCGCCCCGGATCGCAGTAATCTGCGCATCCTTGGAAAACGGATTGGTCAGTTGCAGGTCGCGCGCCCTGATCTGGGCGCGGATGTGATCCAGCGCCAGCGGCTGTTCCGGCGTCAGCCGGTTCATGCCCGCCACCAATGCCTCCAGATCATCGGCCACGACAAAATCCGGCCCCTTCTCCTTGAAGGCTTCCACCGCCGGGGTCGCCCCCTTGCCCAGCCGCGCCTGCAAGACCTCGCGCCAGCCGCCCTCGGTCAGGTCCGCATTCTGCTCTGACCCCGACAGCGCAAATTCCTTTTCAATGATTTTCTGCGTCAGGATGAACCAGCTGTGCTCTCCCGCCTGCAGGATCCGCTTCAGCGTCCCCAGCGTGTCGAAACCGGGCAGACAGGGCGCTTCCATCCGCACGCCATTGGCATCAAACCAGAGCGAGGACGGCCCCGGCAGGATGCGGATGCCATGGTTGGGCCAGATCGGGTTCCAGTTCTCGATCCCCTCGCAGTAATGCCACATGCGGTCGGTGTTGATCGTGCCTGCCCCGGCCTGCACCGCGATGCCCTGCATCTTGCCATCGACATAATCCGGCACCCCCGCCACCATCCGCGCGGGCGGCGCACCCAGTCTGTCGCGCGGCCAGTTGGCCCGCACAAGGTCATGGTTCCCGCCGATCCCCCCGGTGGTCAGCACAACGGCCTCTGCTGCATGTTCAAACTGCGCCGTCACGCCGCGCGAGGTGCTTTCTCCCCGCGCGGCGGTGCTGTTTTCCAGCATGTCGCCCCGCACCCCGGTCACACAGCCATCGGTGGTGATCAACCCGGTCACCCGATGCCGAAACGCCAGTTTCAGATGCCCTGCGGCGGCATGTTCCGTCATCAGCCGGACAAAGGGTTTCACCACGCCGGTGCCGGTGCCCCATGTGATGTGGAAACGCGGCACCGAATTGCCATGCCCGCCCGCCAGCGCGCCGCCACGCTCGGCCCAGCCCACCACCGGAAACCAGCGCATCCCCAGATCGTGACACCACTGGCGCATCCCCCCTGCCGCCCAATCGACAAAGCTTTCGGCGCAGGCGCGGGGGTTGGAGTCTTCTTCCCGGTCGAATTGTGCCGACCCCATCCAGTCGCTCAATGCCAGTTCGGCGCTGTCGCGGATGCCCAGACGCCGCTGCTCGGGCGTGTCGACCATGAACAACCCGCCCAACGACCAGAACGCCTGCCCGCCCAGTGACTGCGGCCCCTCCTGATCCAGCAACAGGACCCTGCGGCCCCGCAACACCGCCTCATGCGCGGCCACCATCCCGGCCAGCCCTGCGCCCACGATGATCACATCAGCCTTGAAATCTTCTTGTGCCATCCGATCCCCCCTTGGTCGATCCTGCCCCTGGCACGTCCCCCTGTCGAGACTGACCCGCCGTCACCCCGCAGGCGACTTTTCGTGACGCCGCCGCCATTCGCGGGCATAGACCGATTCCTCGCTGTGCTTGCGGGTATTGGCGGCCTGACGGCGGGCCTGTTCCTCGGCGGTTTCCGCGCGCACCTCGGATTGGCGCATCTGAGCCGCTCGTTCAAACGGGATCACCTGCACCATCGGCGTGCCTGCGGGCATCCGCAGCGCACCGCGGGTGCTGGTCCACAGAAACGGGACATTGACCGGCACATCCAGCGCATCACAGTCAACCGTCCCGTTGAACGCGGCAAAGGGCAGTTCAAAATGGTTGATCGGATGCAGAAAGCTGGCCGACCATCCCGGCGGCAGCACCACCCGCCACGGGTTGATCAGCTTGAGCGGCTGCGCCCCCTCGAAGGGCGGATACTGCGCGCCGATCTGGTCAGGATGATGCGCATCAATCGGGGCAAAGGGCAGATCAGCGGCCCAGCGAAACTCCATCGCGCGGGTCTGCGGGTCCACCACCGTCCAGATGTCAAAGGGCGTCGGAATGATCCAGCCCTGCGCCATCACATCGGCCACCGGCAGGCAGGCACGCACCGTCAGCCCCGGCAGCCCATGGGCATCCTTCATATCCATTTCCCGATCCAGATCGCGAAACCATTCGGGCAGGAATTTCGCCGCAGGCTGCGGGGCGGGGATGTGACCCAAAAGGCCGGGCGGGCAGAGGAATTCAATCTTGGTCATCACCGCAGCCTGCGCGGGTCAGGGCCGGAAAGCAACTGTGTTCACAGGCCGGGCCGGTTCAGATTTGACAGGCAGCGATCCGGCTTGCCATTGGCGCGAAACGCCTCGGCCCCGCAGGTGACGCAATTGTATTTCATCAACGCGCCCTTGGCCCCCGCCCGATCCTCGCGCCAGCGGCATTGCCGGGTGCCGGCGTGACGGTGGGCATAGATGGCGACGGCGATGATCGCGATGACGAAAAAGATCGGTGCAAGCATGTGTCTGACGTAAGACGCGCGGCGGGATATGCCACCCGCCGCGCGCCCCATATATTCAACAGTTCGGGATCAAACGGTCCGTTCGACCATCAGCTTCTTGATATTGGCAATGGCCGCCGCCGGGTTCAGCCCCTTGGGGCAGGTCTTGGCGCAGTTCATGATCGTGTGGCAGCGATACAGCTTGAAGGGGTCCTCAAGGTCGTCCAGACGCTCACCCGTCGCCTCGTCGCGGCTGTCGATGATCCAGCGGTAGGCGTGCAGCAATGCCGCTGGCCCGAGGTAGCGGTCGCCGTTCCACCAGTAGCTCGGGCATGAGGTCGAGCAGCAGGCGCACATGATGCATTCATACAGACCGTCCAGCTTGGCCCGGTCATCCACCGATTGCTTCCACTCCTTCGCGGGGGCCGGTGTCTCTGTCTCCAGCCAGGGCTGGATGGAGGCGTGCTGCGCATAGAAATGGGTCAGGTCCGGGATCAGGTCCTTGACCACCGGCATATGCGGCAGCGGGTAAATCTTGACCACGCCCTTCACCTCGGCCACGCCATAGGTGCAGGCCAGCGTGTTGATCCCGTCGATGTTCATCGCGCAGGAGCCACAGATGCCCTCGCGGCAGGACCGGCGGAAGGTCAGGGTCGGGTCGATCTCGTTCTTGATCTTGATCAGCGCGTCCAAAATCATCGGACCGCAGGTGTCCATATCGACGAAATAGGTGTCCAGCGCCGGGTTCTTGTCGTCATCCGGGCTCCACCGATAGATGTGGAATTCCTTGAGGTTGCTGGCCCCTTCGGGCTTGGGCCATGTCTTGCCGCTGGTCATGCGGGAATTCTTGGGGAGCGTCAGCTGAACCATGTAGCATCTCCTGTTCTGGCGTCGCCGCCGGTTTCATTCAGGCCCCGCCGGGGGGCGTTCAATTGCTGCCTGCCCTAGCGGACAAACAATGTGTTCTGTTCGGCCTGCATCGTCGCCTTGTATCCAAGGCCGTCGATCATGCCCAAAAGGTCGCTGTCCCAATCCGCCGCGTGATCGGTCTCGATCAGCATCACGTCCGGCAACCAGCCGCCCGCCGCCAACAGCGGTCCAAGGGCCGCAGGCTCCGCGCCCTCGACGTCGATCTTCAACACCGATACGTCGTGCCCCTCGGCCTCGACCACAAAATCCAGCAGGGGCCGCACCGGCACCAGCCTGCCCCCATTCTGCGACCGCCGCCTGACCGGCAACAGCGAGGCCTGGCCAAAGTTGGTGCCGTGAAAGTTCAGCACCGCCTCGCCGCGTTCCGCGCCCAGCGCGCAGCCCTCGATCCGGACCACATGACACAGACCATTCAGCTGCACGTTATGGCCCAGCCGCCCGATCATCACCGGGTTCGGCTCAAACGCGATCACCCGGCTGCCCTTGCCCGCCGCCACGGCCAGCGGCACCGCAAAGGCCCCGCAATTGGCCCCGATATCCAGGATAAAGGCATTCTTGCCCTCGACCACTTCGGTCAATGCGGTCAGCGACTTCATCTCGGGTGGCTGGCCATAGAGCCAGATCATCCTGTCGGTGTAATTGTCGCGCGGGTCCACATACATGCGGATGCCCGCAAATTCGACCTCCGCAGGCGGCAGCGCCGCCATCAGTTTTTGCCGCAATGGCCGGTCCGCCGCCCGGAACGCCGCGCGCATCGCCTCAAGGGTCAGCGATTCCGCGACCGGTTCCAGCGTGGGATGCGGCAGGGCATTCATGGATCAGCTCAACCCGGCTTCGAGCGTGCGCGCCTTCAGACAGGTCTGCGTATCGGGCCGCGCCAGGATGTTGCGCACGATGGTCACTGTCGTGTCGTCCACGCCAACAACGGCGGCACGGGCAAATTCGCGCACCTCCATCGCATCGGCATAGTCGATGATGCAATCGGTGAAGGGCGTGATCAGTTTCTTGGGCACCTGAGGAAAGCGGGTGGCGAGGGTTTCGGTGACAACACCCTTCGCGCCTGCGCGCGCGGTGCTGTCCACCGCTTCGGTCACTTCGGCACAGCCCGCCAGGGCCAGGGCAAAAATGGCGATGCCTGCAAGGCGCATCTCAGTACACCCGCGCCTTGGGGGCGATCTTCTTGAGGTCGATGCCGCCTTCGTTGTGGCTGGTCAGCGGCTTCAGATGCACACCCCGGAACCCCAGCGACGCCTCGTTGCCCTTGAACCAGATCAGGCTGTGCTTGCGCCAGTTCTCGTCGTCGCGGTCGGGATAATCTTCATGCGCATGGGCACCCCGGCTTTCCTTGCGCGCGGCGGCTGCCGTGATCGTGGCGACCGCATTGGGCATCAGATTGGTCAGTTCCAGCGTTTCCATCAGGTCGGAATTCCACACCAGAGTCTTGTCGGTCACATGCAGGTCATCCAGCTTGCCCGCCACGCCCTTCATCTTTTCCTCACCCTCGGCCAGCGTCTTGTCAGTGCGGAAGACGGCAGCATCGGCCTGCATCGTCTTTTGCATCTCAAGGCGCAGTTCCGCCGTGGGCACATGGCCATTGGCATAACGCAAACCGTCGAACCGGCTGAACGCCGCCTCGACCGACCGCTTGTTCGGCGTCGGCACCGGCGCGCTGGCATCCACCACTTGCTTGGCGCGGATCGCCGCGGCACGGCCAAAGACCACCAGGTCGATCAGCGAGTTCGAGCCGAGGCGGTTGGCCCCGTGTACGCTCGCACAGCCCGCCTCGCCCACAGCCATCAGGCCGGGCGACACATTGTCGGGCTTGTCCTTGGTCGGTGCTAGCACTTCACCCCAGTAATTCGTGGGGATTCCGCCCATGTTGTAGTGCACGGTCGGCAACACCGGGATCGGTTCCTTGGTCAGGTCCACACCGGCAAAGATACGCGCGGATTCCGAAATGCCCGGCAGGCGCAGGTCCAGCGTTTCCGGCGGCAGGTGGTTCAGGTGCAGGTGGATGTGGTCGGCATTTTCGCCCACGCCGCGCCCTTCGCGGATTTCCATGGTCATGCAGCGCGATACCACGTCGCGCGACGCCAGATCCTTGTAGGTGGGCGCATAACGTTCCATGAACCGCTCGCCTTCGGAGTTGGTCAGGTAACCGCCCTCGCCCCGCGCACCTTCGGTGATCAGACAGCCCGCGCCGTAAATGCCGGTCGGGTGGAACTGCACGAATTCCATGTCCTGCAACGGCAGCCCGGCCCGTGCAGTCATGCCGCCGCCGTCGCCGGTGCAGGTATGCGCCGATGTGGCGCTGAAATAGGCGCGGCCATAGCCGCCGGTCGCCAGCACCGTCATCTTGGCCGAGAACAGGTGCATCGTGCCATCGTCCAGCTTCCAGCACAGCACGCCCTGGCAAACGCCGTCTTCGGACATGATCAGGTCGATGGCGAAATATTCGATATAGAACTGCGCGTTCTGCTTCAGGCTCTGACCATAAAGCGTATGCAGAATCGCATGGCCGGTCCGGTCGGCAGCGGCACAGGTGCGCTGCACCGGCGGGCCTTCACCGAATTCGGTGGTATGGCCGCCAAAGGGGCGCTGGTAAATCTTGCCCTCTTCGGTGCGCGAGAACGGCACACCGTAATGCTCAAGCTCATAGACCGCCTTGGGGGCTTCGCGCGCGAGGTATTCCATCGCGTCCGTGTCACCCAGCCAGTCCGACCCCTTGACGGTGTCATACATGTGCCACTGCCAGTTGTCCGGGCCCATGTTGCTCAGCGATGCCGCGATGCCACCCTGTGCGGCCACGGTATGCGACCGGGTCGGAAACACCTTGGAGATACAGGCCGTGCGCAGCCCCTGCTCCGCCATCCCCAATGTCGCGCGCAGGCCCGCACCGCCCGCCCCAACAACAACCACGTCATACTCGTGGGTTTCATACTCATATGCAGCCATCTTCGGTCTCCCCTCGGGAATGAATGGATCAGAGCGCCAGGCGCGCGATGGCGAAAACGCCAACCGCCGCCGCGCCGTAGCTGAGGCAGGTCATCAGGATGATCGCGATCTTCTGCGCCATCCCGTGCACGTAATCCTCGATCAATACCTGCACCCCGTCATTGAAGTGCTTGAAGCCGACCACAAGCGTCAGCGCCGCGATGATCGCGGGGCCCGGACGGCTGTAATAGGCCAGGATTTCGGCATAGGTGCCGCCCAGGGCGGACCCGAAGGTAAAGACGAACAGCGGGATCAGGATCAGCAGCGCGACGGAGCTGACCTTCATCGCCCAGAAATGGGCGGTCCCGGTTTTGGCAGAGCCGAGGCCGGTGGCGCGTTTGCGGTCTGTCAGATAAGCCATCAGTCTCTCCTTACACAATCAACACGGTCAGCAGCGTCAGCAGGACAGAGCCGCCGATGCAGGCCCAGCCCAGCTTTTCCGCCGTGGGGATGTCCAGCGCATAGCCATTGTCCCAGATCAGGTGCCGGATGCCGGCCAGCGTGTGATACCAAAGGCCCAACACGCTGAAGAACATGATCAGATCACCGAACCAACTGGTCACGAAACCGTTGACCACGTCGAAATAGGCTTCGCTGGTCGCTGCCGCCAGAAACCACCACACGATCAGCAGTGCCGCGATCAGCATGGCATTGCCGGTGATGCGCGTCAGGATCGACGTCATGGAGGTCAGTTGCGGGCGGTAGATTGTCAGATGCGGTGACAGCGGGCGATTGCCCCGGTTTACATCGGCCATAAGCTGGTCCTTTGATGTGAGTGGCTGTATTTTGGTCCTTGGCTGCCCTAGTGATACCGTTTTTTGCAGGAGTGTCACGAGGGCTGAACGCGCTAACATGCGGTTTTATGGCGAAGCTTGGCGGAAAAATGCGTAAATCCGCAAGAATTTCAGCTTTGTGATCACACGGATATTTTGTGTGATCACAGACCCGCGACTCACTTGCCCATTTTGACGTCAGACCTGCGCCTGATGTCCTGCCGGGTGCATTCCTGCCGGTAATGTCAGCGGATAACGCCTCGTCGCGATGGTGCCGCGCCAGTGCCCCAAGCGTCCGCCAGAGTGCCAAGCGTTTCCGACCACAACCAGACCTGCGCTCTGAGACGCGCGAGGGTCCGCTATGCGGGACGAAGCAGTCGCCCACCTTTACCACCAAAGCCCGGAACAAGCCGAAGGCGCCGGGCCATCGCCTGCCCGCCGGTCGGGCGGGCGATTTGGTGAGGCTGGGTGATACTCTGAGAGGTATCATCACAGCTGAGAAATCAAGTGGCATGGACAGAGGTCAGGATCGCCCACCCCGGGCAGGCGCTGGCCCGGCTTGCGCTCACTCTCACACCGGCCCCCAAACGCAAATGCCCCCGCAGATATCTGCGGGGGCATTGCACATCATCCTGCCAGACCGGACGGTCTGGCGTCGCGCCGCCGATCAGCTCAGGCTGCCGTCGATGCCCTTGCAGGCGTCAACCAGACCTTTGACCGCCTTGACGGAGCTGTCGAACATCGCCTGTTCGTCCTTGTTCATGGAAATCTCCACAACACGCTCCACGCCGCCGGCACCGATCACTGTCGGCACGCCGACATAGAAACCGTCCAGACCATAGGCACCGTCCACATAGGCCGCACAGGGCAGAACGCGTTTCTGGTCTTTCAGATAGCTTTCCGCCATCTCGATGGCGCTGGTCGCGGGCGCATAAAAGGCCGAACCGGTCTTCAGCAGGCCAACAATCTCGGCACCGCCGTCACGGGTACGCTGCACGATCGCATCCAGCTTGTCCTGCGTGGTCCAGCCCATCTTGACCAGATCGGGCAGCGGGATACCGGCAACCGTGGAATAGCGCACCAGCGGCACCATCGTGTCGCCATGGCCGCCCAGCACAAATGCGGTGACGTCTTTCATCGACACGTTGAACTCGGAAGCCAGGAAATGCCGGAAGCGCGCCGAATCAAGCACGCCCGCCATGCCGCAGACCTTTTCATGCGGCAGGCCCGAGAATTCGCGCAGCGCCCAGACCATCGCGTCCAGCGGGTTGGTGATGCAGATCACAAAAGCATCGGGCGCATGGGCCGCAATGCCCTCGCCCACGGACTTCATGACCTTGAGGTTGATGCCCAGCAGGTCGTCCCGGCTCATCCCCGGCTTGCGGGCGACACCGGCAGTGACGATGCAGACGTCGGCACCGGCAATATCGGCATAATCCTGGGTGCCGGACAGTGTCGCGTCGAACTTGCCCGCCGGGCCCGATTCCGCGATGTCCAGCGCCTTGCCCTCAGGCGTTCCTTCGGCAATGTCGAACAGGACGACATCGCCCAATTCCTTGAGCGCCGCGAGATGTGCAAGTGTACCGCCGATTTGCCCCGCGCCGATCAGCGCGATTTTGGGTCTGGCCATGGTATGTTCTCCGTCAGGGTTGCATTTCGTTGCGGCATAGCGAAATGCGGCCCGTGCTGCAAGTTCGGCCTTTCACCAGCCCGTTTCAGACGCCCCTGACGGAAAAAGGCCGCCCCGAAGGGCGACCTTTTCGAACAGAATGACTGGTTTTCAGTCATGTTCCGGGCGTTCAGTCCTGATGTTCAGGCATCTGCTCCAGCTGTTCCTTGGTGCTGTTGATGTAGAAACGATAATCGCTTCCGTCTTCGTTCCTCAGCACCTGGATCTCTTCAAAGTTGACCAGAACCGGCTTTTCACCAATCCCGAGGAACCCACCGACATTGATCACGGCGCCGGTCAGCTTGCCGTCATCGCCAACCATCAGGTCGTCGATTTCGCCCACGGTCTCGTCATTGGAACCATAGACGTAAGAGCCGTTGATCTCTTCCGCCGTCAGCTTCTCGACCTCGGCCATTTCAGCGTTCTGGTAACCTTCGCGCTCATAGGCCGGGCGGGTCATTTCGTCCTGCGCAGTGGCAGCCGTGGTCGCCACGGCATCACCGGCTTCCTCGGCGGTCTGCTCAGTTGCTTCGGCGGCATTGTCGGCCATGTTTTCAGCGTCCTGCGCAGTGGCTTCCGCGTTCTGCTCCATGGTGTCGCCGTTCATGGCTGCGTCACCCATGTTGCGGTCAACCTCGGGCATGGCTTCAAGAGCCTCCTTGGTGGTGGACACCACCAGGAAACGGTCGTTCATGTCGCCGTCCTGCTGAACAACAGTGATGTCGTCCATGGACACCGCCACGTCACGTTCGCCCAGGCCAAGGAACCCGCCGACGCCAAGAATCACGGCACGCACGCTGCCATCCTTGGCAACGATGATGTCGTTTATCTCGCCGATGTCGTCCCATTCGGCCTCAGCGCCCGCCGCGATGGGCTGATCCGCTTCAACACCCTGCTCCGCATTATAGATGCGCATGCCGATCAGGTTGCTGGCATAGAAATCGCCCTGTTCAAATGTCACCGCACCCATGCTTGTGTTCATGTCTGTGGAATTCGACTGCGCATAGGCACCGCCCGTCAGGGCAAGGATAACGGCAGTTGTGCTCAGAAAGCGTTTCATAAATAGTTCTCCTTCGTATGTGTACGGTGTCAGGCACCGATTGAAGGACGAACAGACAGATGCCCCGCAAGTTCCACGGAAAAACTTCTGTTTTCAGGTAGATATAAACTAAGACATGCTGACTTTCGATGTGTTCTTCTTTCTGGTCGCGGGGCCTGCGGTGTTCTTTGCCGGGGTGTCCAAGGCGGGCTTCGGCTCGGGCGCGGCCTTTGCCGCCGCGACCATCCTCGCGCTGGTCGTCGAACCCGGCCTGGCACTTGGCGTGATGCTGCCGCTGCTGATGCTGATCGACGCCAGTTCCCTCAAACCCTATTGGAAAAAATGGAGCGCACCCGACGCAAGGCTGCTGATCCTCGGCGGGCTGCCCGGCATCGCCCTGGGGGCTGCGCTTTACCGGGTGGCCTCACCGGATGTGTTCCGCCTGCTGATCGGCGGCGTCTCCGTCGGTTTCGTGTTCTGGCAGGTCGGGCTTGCAAGGGGCTGGTTTCCCCTGACAAAACTGCGGCTGTCGGACCGCGCCGGGCTGTTCATCGGGTCGGTGACCGGCTTCACCACCTTCGTCAGCCACGCAGGCGGCCCCCCGGCGGCGGTGTTCCTGCTGACACGCGGCCTGACCAAGACGCAGTTCCAGGCAACCACGGTCCTGATCTTCTGCGTGTTCAACCTGATCAAGTTCTTCCCCTATGCCGCGCTGGGCATGTTCACCCGCCAGACCCTTCTGGCCAACCTCATGCTGGCCCCCTTTGCCCTGCTCGGCACCTGGGCAGGCGTGCGGGCGCATCATCTGGTGCCGGAAAAACTGTTCTTTGGCATCACCTATGCACTGCTTCTGATCACCGGGACCAAGCTGATCTGGGATGGCCTGACCTGACGCCGGACCACCCTGAAAATATGTCACCTGACATATCATTTTTATTCAACTTTTTTGACTTCAGGCGTCCTGCCCCCCGGCCGGCAGCGCCTCCGCCACCTGCTCGAACGCCTGACCCGAGGCCACAAGACAGGTCATGCCCCCCGGCACCGTCACCGTGATTGTCCAGCTGCCCGTCTCGTCAGAGGCAAAGACCTCGACCACGGCGTTGTTTGCGCCCAGCCCGATGGACTGGCGCGTCTCGCCGTATCCTTCTGCCAGCCGCGTCACCACCACGTCGCGCGGCCCGCAGTTGCGCCTGCTTTGCGCGGCGACATCCGTGGTTGCCGTCAGATAGGCCACCGCCCCCGCTGTCAGCGCGGCCAGATTGAAGATTTTCATCATGCGTTTCATTTCACTGCCTTCATTCGAAAGGCTGCACCCATGATCAGCGGACCTGTCCGGGCTTTGCCCGAGCGACCTGGGTGGGCCAGGTTATCATGCCAATGCGCCTGCTGACCGGGTGTCCGGCGGCCCTGCCGAAACGATCTTTGCCTGGACAGGCGACGGGGCAAAGGATGCGGGCAACTCCCTGAAATACTGGTTAACGATGCGTACGGAACCTGTTTAATTTGAATTTCGCTGCGCTGCGGCACGTTTCCCCTTGAACTTTTCAATCAAAAATGACCATCTGCGCGCAACAATATGTCCACGCGCCGCCGCCCGGCGCGACCAACCCCATCGGAGGCCCCATGTCCAAGATCACCCGCCCCCTGCGTTCCGCACTGTATATTCCCGGTTCAAAACCCCGCGCGCTGGACAAGGCGCGCAGCCTGCCATGTGACGCGATCATCTTCGACCTTGAGGATGCGGTCAGCCCGGATGAGAAATCCGCCGCCCGCGCCACACTGGCCGAGGCGCTCAGCGAAGGCGGTTATGGCGCGCGGCTCAAGGTCATCCGCATCAACGCGCTGGACACCGAATGGGGCAAGGACGACGCACAGGCTGTCAGGGACATGGACGCCGACGCGGTCCTGCTGCCCAAGGTCGGCAGCCCCGCCGACCTCGAAGCACTGGCCGAGATCGTCGGTGACATCCCGCTCTGGGCAATGATGGAAACCCCCGGTGCCATGCTCAATGCCCCCGCCATTGCCGCACACCGCCAGCTACAGGCCATGGTCATGGGCACCAATGATCTGGCCAAGGACCTGCAAACGCGGTTCCGCGCCGACCGCCTGCCGCTGATGACGGGCCTAGGCCTCTGCGTGCTGGCGGCCAAGGCGCATGATTGCGCCATCATCGACGGTGTCTACAACGCCTTCAAGGATGACGCGGGCCTCAAGGTTGAATGCGAACAGGGCCGCGACATGGGTTTTGACGGCAAGACATTGATCCACCCCGCGCAGCTTGACGTGTCCAATGCCGCCTTCTCGCCCACCGAGGAAGAAGCCGACCTCGCCCGCCGCCAGATCGCCGCCTACGAGGAAGTCATCGCCTCCGGCCAGAGCGTCGCGGTGGTGGACGGCAAGATCGTGGAAAACCTGCATGTTGCAACTGCCCGCGAAACACTGGCAAAGTTGGACGCAATCGCAGCCCTCAGCGCGGAGTAGCGCCATGTCCCTTCTGATCCTCGGCCTCATCCTCTGGGTGGGCGCACATTATTTCAAACGCCTCGCCCCCGGTGCCCGCGCAAAACTGGGCGAACCCGGCAAGGGGCTGGTGGCTGTCCTGATCGTGGCGGGCGTGGTGCTGATGATCATCGGCTACCGCGGTGCCGATTTCATCCCGGTCTGGAACCCGCCCGCCTTCATGACCCATATCAACAATCTGCTGATGCTGCTGGCCTTCTGGATCTTCGGCTCTTCCGCCGCCAAGGGGGCCAAGGCATGGCCCGCCAACAAGACCCGCCATCCGCAGCTGCTGGCGATCAAGACATGGGCGCTGGCGCACCTGCTGGTGAACGGCGATCTGGCCTCGATCATCCTGTTCGGCGGGCTGCTGGCCTGGGCCGTGGTCAGCGTCATCCTGATCAACCGCGCCGAACCCGGCTGGACCCCTCCACCCCACGCGGGGCGCGCAACCTATATCCGGCTGGTGGTCATCACCTCCGTCATCTTTGCCCTCGTCGTGACGATCCACGCCTGGCTGGGCGTCCCTCCCTTCCCCTCCTGAACCTGCCGGAGCCTGCATGAAACTCTATCGCTTCCTCTCGTCCGAGGACACATCCGCCTTCTGCCACAAGGTCACCGATGCCCTGAACAAGGGCTGGGAGCTTTACGGCTCTCCCACCCAGACCTGGGACCACGCCGCCGGGATCATGCGCTGCGGCCAGTCCGTCGTGAAAGAGGTCGAAGGCACCTACACCCCGGACACCAAGCTGGGGGACCACTGATGGCCAAGACCAACGCCGGACGCTTTTTCGAGGATTACACCCTGGGCGAGACGATCCGCCACGCGGTGCCGCGCACCGTCAAGATGGGCGAGCGCGCGCTTTATCACATGCTCTACCCCGCGCGCCACGCGCTCTATTCCTCAGACCAGTTCGCGCAGGGCTGCGGCCTGCCGTTCAGCCCGCTTGACGACATGGTCGCCTTCCATGTGGTCTTTGGCAAAACCGTGCCGGATGTGTCGCTGAATGCCGTGGCCAACCTGGGCTACGCGCAGGGCCGCTGGCTGACCCCGGTCTGGCCCGGCGACACCCTGCGCGCCGAATCCGAGGTGATCGGCCTCAAGCAGAACTCCAACGGCAAGACCGGCGTGGTCTATGTGCGCACCACCGGGTTGAACCAGCATGATGAGCCGGTGCTGGAATATGTCCGCTGGGTCATGGTCCGCAAGCGCGACACAGCGGCCCCCGCGCCCGACACAACGGTTCCTGACCTGCCCGCCGCACTCAACGCGGATGAACTGGTGATCCCGAAAGGCCTCGATTTCACCAGATACGACTTTGAACTTGCCGGAGAGCCGCACCGCTGGGGCGACTACGAGGTGGGCGAGCAGATCGACCACGTCGATGGTGTCACGGTGGAAGAGGCCGAACACATGCTGGCCACCCGTCTGTGGCAGAACACCGCCAAGGTCCATT
The DNA here is from genome assembly GCF_001650875.1 of Sulfitobacter sp. EhC04. Taxonomy (GTDB): domain Bacteria; phylum Pseudomonadota; class Alphaproteobacteria; order Rhodobacterales; family Rhodobacteraceae; genus Sulfitobacter. The sequence continues at coordinate 17,405 of NZ_LXYI01000067.1, read as the reverse complement.
TCGACACCTCCGCCCGCCCCGACGGCAGCCGCCTGATCTATGGCGGCCATGTGATCTCCATGGCCCGCGCCCTGTCCTTCAACGGGCTGGCCAATGCACAGATGATCGTCGGCCTGAATGGTGGCGCACATGCCAACCCCTGCCTCGCAGGCGACACCATCCGCGCCTGGTCCGAAGTGCTGGACAAGGCCGAAACATCCGCCCCCGGCGTCGGCGCGATCCGCCTGCGGCTTGTGGCGACCAAGGGCCGCGAGCCTTTCGCATTGAAAGGCGACGACGGCAAATACCTGCCCGACGTCCTGCTCGACCTCGACTATTGGGCGCTGATGCCGATGTGATGGGGCGCAGGCCGGGCCAGCGCCTGCCCGAGGTGGGCGATCTGATCTTGGCGCAAGCCGGGCCGTCGCCTGCCCGGGGTGGGCGATGCTGACCTATGTTCATGCCACTTTATTTCTCAACCATGATGAATCCCATCAGTGGGACACCCAGCCTCACCAAATCGCCTACCCGGGGCACGGGCAGGCGATGGCCCGGCGCCTTCGGCTTGTTCCGGGCCTGAGCGCCAATGGCATGGCAGCTTTACCTCGCACAGCCACCACCCCGGCCATTTTCTCATTGCATTCTGCCTGCCCAGCACTTTCCCTGTGCCGGACCCTGCAGGAGGCCCAGACATGACCAGCCGAAAACTCTACCTCGGTGCCCTGACCGACAACCGCCGCTGGGACAGCATCAGGATCCGCCCCGACGACGTCATCGTCGCCTCCCCGCCGAAATGCGGCACCACATGGATGCAGACCATCATCGCCCTGCTGTTCTCAGGCGATCCCGCTGTCGAAACCGAAGTGGCCCTCAGGATGCCATGGGTCGACATCCGCCTGCGCGAACTGCCGGAAGTGGCCGCGCGGATCGAAGCCATGTCCCACCGCCGCTGCCTGAAAAGCCACACGCCGATGGACGGTCTGCCGCTGGATGAGCAGGCGCACTATATCTGCGTGTTCCGCCATCCGCTGGATGCGCATTTCTCCTACCGCAAACACCTGGGCAACATCCCCCTGCATCTGCTCGACTTTTGGTATCCGGAGGACGATTCAGACGGCATCACCTTCCGCCGCTTCCTGGACGGCGGGGCCGAGGGGTTCGATACCGACGCCATGCCCCTCGCGCATATCCTGCAACACTACAAGGCCGCCGCCGCCCTGGCCGACCGCTCCAATGTCTCACTGTTTCACTATGCCGACATGACCCGCGATCTGCCCGGCACCTTCGCCAGGGTGGCTGACCTCATGGGCATATCACACCCCGCCGCCCTTATGGACAGCCTGATTGAGGCCGCCGGTTTCGACAACATGAAGGCACATGCCGCGCGCTATGCACCCGGCGGCGGCACCGGCTTCATGAAATCGGACTCCGATTTCTTCCACAGCGCAACGAACGGCAAGTGGATCGGCAAACTGGACGACCGCGAACTGGCCGCTTATGACAGCATGATGGATGCCCATCTCGGGCCACAGGATCGCGCCTGGCTGGAACATGGGTCGCAGGGAACATCCGGCGTATGACGCCCCGCTGTCATCTGCCCCCTCAGGCACAGAATCCCCCAGCCCCGCGCCAACCTCCCAAGGGGTAAAAAGTGAACCCCACAGGCGAATTCACCCATATTTCATTGACATCCGCTTAAACTTGCCGATTTTGTGATCACAGCATTTCCGCGTGTGATCACAAACAGCAGATTCCACTTTCAATATCCCCAGAACTCAGAAAGTCTGGTTCCCGACAGATAAGACTCGCGCGCGCTGCGCCCTGCTCTTGAACCAACTACGGGATCCTTTTGCGATGAACATCCACGAATACCAGGCCAAAGCCCTCCTGCGCAGCTACGGCGCGCCCGTCTCCGATGGCCGCGTGGTCCTCAAGGCCGAAGACGCCAAAAACGCTGCCGGAGAGATGGATGGCCCGCTCTGGGTGGTCAAGGCACAGATCCACGCCGGTGGCCGCGGCAAGGGCAAGTTCAAGGAAGCAGACGCCGGTGACGCCGGCGGTGTGCGCCTGACCAAATCCGTGGAAGAGGCCGCCGAACAGGCCAAGAAGATGCTGGGCCGCACCCTGGTCACACATCAGACCGGCCCGGCGGGCAAACAGGTCAACCGCATCTACATCGAAGACGGCTCCGGCATCGAGACAGAGCTTTACCTGGCCCTGCTGGTCGACCGCCAGACATCCCGCGTGTCCTTTGTCTGCTCCACCGAGGGTGGCATGGACATCGAAGAGGTCGCCGCATCGACCCCCGAAAAAATCCTGTCCTTCTCGGTTGATCCCGCGACCGGCTATCAGGCCTTCCATGGCCGCCGCATCGCCTTCTCACTCGGGCTGGAAGGCAAGCAGGTCAAGCAATGCGTCGGCCTGATGGGGCTGCTCTACAAGGCGTTCCTTGAAAAAGACATGGAGATGCTGGAAATCAACCCGCTGATCGTCACCGACGGCGGCGACCTCAAGGTGCTGGACGCCAAGGTCAGCTTTGACGGCAACGCGATCTATCGCCACGCCGACATCGCGGAACTGCGCGACACCACAGAGGAAGACCCCAAGGAACTCGAAGCCTCCAAATATGACCTGAACTATATCGCGCTGGACGGCGAGATCGGCTGCATGGTCAACGGCGCGGGCCTCGCGATGGCGACCATGGACATCATCAAGCTCTACGGCGCCGAGCCTGCCAACTTCCTCGACGTTGGCGGCGGTGCCACCAAGGAAAAGGTCACCGAAGCCTTCAAGATCATCACCTCCGACCCGCAGGTCAAAGGCATCCTCGTGAACATCTTCGGCGGCATCATGCGCTGCGATGTGATTGCCGAAGGTGTCATCGCCGCTGTGAAAGAGGTCGGCCTCAAGGTGCCACTGGTGGTCCGCCTCGAAGGCACCAACGTCGAAAAGGGCAAGGAGATCATCAACAACTCCGATGTTGACGTGATTGCCGCCGACGACCTCAAGGACGGTGCTGAAAAGATCGTGAAAGCGGTCAAGGGGTAAGGACCGGACCGGGGGGCGCAGCCCCCCAACCGGTTCCGCCCCCACAGGATCATTCCGCGAGGACAACCATGCAGAAACAGATGCGCATTTCCCCCCTGCTCTCCGGCCCCGCCCTTCCGGGCGCGGGTCTGTTTGTGCGGCCTGCGCATCGTGATCTGCTGCGGGTGGGTGACCAGACGGTCGCACCACGGGACCGACTGTCTTGATCCGGGCGGCGCTTCATATCGCACTGCTGGCCGCGCTGGCTGCCCCCGCCGCCGCCGCCAGCGACGGGCGCACCGCCATCGACACCTTCAACGCATGGTGCTTCAAGGCCGGTCAGACTCTGGCCGAGGCGCGGACCAACATGAAGGCGGATGGCGCGCCCTTTACCCTCATCTTCTGGGACGACAGCCTTGAGCCGCGCCCCGAAGATGCCCCGCGCGGCGTCGAACGGCGCTGCGAAGTGGCCTTTGACGGCGACCATACCGCTGCGGCGATCGAGGCGCTGCGCCTCCAGATGGCGACCCCGCCGGTCTTTGGCACGCCCATTCCGCTGCCCGACACCCATGCGGTAACCACCGGCACCAGCCTGATCGAGGGGCGCGAGCTGCTGCGCGGCCGCGTTGCCGTGGTCCATGTGGGCCTGCGCAACGCGCCAGATGCCCCGGTGACCTTCATGGCCGTTGACCGCCTTTATGACGGGCTTGGCCTGCCGGAGGGGTCATGACAGATACAAATGCCCCGCGCCCCTGCCCGGTCTGCAACATCACCGACGCCACCTTGCTGCCGGAGTATTCGCCAGAGCCCTGGCAGGTGGTCACCTGCAACGGCTGCGCCATGACCTACCTGCAAAATCCTCCCGCCTACGAGGCGCTGGAAGAGGATTTTGCCTGGGAAAAGACCTACGAGGACAAAAAGGCCGCCTCCAGGGGCTCCACCCCGCTCAGCCCCTATGTGCGCAAGCTGCGCAATGCCCTGGGCATGTACCGCGACAAGACCAAAAGCTTCCGGCGCTGGTTCAACGATGGCCATGTGCTCGACATCGGGTCGGGCTGGGGCCAGCGGATCACCGCGCCGATGACCCCCTATGGCATCGAACTGTCCAGGGAGCTGCACCGGATCTCGGATGAACGGATGCGCGCGCAGGGCGGCTATTGCCTGCATGGCGCGGGCGCCGAGGCGATCTGGGAGTTCGACGAACACCAGTTCGACGGGATCGTCATGTTCTCCTATCTCGAACATGAAACCGATGTGACGGGCGTGCTGAAAGGCGCGTACCGGGCCCTGAAACCCACCGGCGGAGTCTTTATCCGGGTGCCGAATTTCGGCACGCTCAACCGCCAGGTCATCGGGCCGAAATGGTGCGGCTTCCGCTACCCCGACCACGTCAATTACTTTACCCTGTCCAGCCTGCGCCGCTGCGCTGCCAAGATCGGTTTCCAGACCACGCTGGTCAACCGGTTTACCCTGCCGGTAGACGACAATATCTCGGTCCTGCTGCGCAAGGCCCCTGCCTGACCTCAAGGAGAAAACGATGAGCCACAAGAAACAAACCCCCGCCCGCCTCGTCGGTATCCTTGCCCTGGGTGCCGCGCTGTCGGGGTGCAACTACAACACCGCCAACGATGGTATCCGCAACGGGCCACAGGCCGTGCACCCCAGCGCCGGTGTCGTCTATGGCGGGCCCGCCGCCGCGCCTGCGACAGGCAGCTCCCAGCCCCTCGCCACCTGCGGCACGCCCGGACAGGCGGCCTGCTACACCCCGCAACCCGGCGACGGTTCCCAACCGATCATCGACTAATCACCCGGCGCACCGACCCGCGCCTCAGCCCTTACTCTCGGAATACCAAAGGAAGACCAATGGCCGTACTTGTAGACGAAAACACCAAAGTCATCTGTCAGGGCCTCACCGGCTCGCAGGGGACATTCCACACCGAACAGGCCATCGCCTATGGCACCAAGATGGTCGGCGGCGTCACCCCCGGCAAGGGTGGCCAGACACACCTGGACCTGCCCGTGTTCAACTCCGTCCACGAGGCGCGGCACGTCACCGGGGCGAATGCCTCCGTCATCTACGTGCCGCCCCCCTTCGCCGCCGATTCCATTCTTGAGGCCATCGACGCCGAGATGGAACTGATCGTCTGCATCACCGAAGGCATCCCGGTGCTGGACATGATGCGCGTCGCACGCGCGCTGGACGGGTCGAAATCCCGCCTGATCGGGCCGAACTGCCCCGGTGTCATCACCCCCGACGCCTGCAAGATCGGCATCATGCCCGGCCATATCCACAAGCGCGGCTCCTGCGGCGTTGTCAGCCGCTCCGGCACACTGACCTATGAGGCGGTCAAACAGACCTCCGACCTGGGCTATGGCCAATCCTCCGCCGTGGGCATCGGCGGCGACCCGATCAAGGGGACCGAACACATCGACGTGCTGGAAATGTTCCTGGCCGACGACGAAACCCAGTCGATCATCATGATCGGCGAAATCGGCGGTTCCGCCGAGGAAGAAGCCGCACAATTCCTGGCCGATGAACGCAAGAAGGGCCGCTGGAAACCCACCGCCGGTTTCATCGCGGGCCGCACCGCCCCTCCGGGCCGCCGCATGGGCCACGCGGGCGCCATCGTTGCCGGTGGCAAGGGCGGTGCCGAAGACAAGATCGAAGCGATGAAATCCGCCGGTATCGTTGTCGCCGACAGCCCCGCCACCCTGGGCGAGGCCGTCAAGGCCGCGATTGAAAAGGGCTGAACACCTCAGCTGAACTAGGCGAAGGGCCGACAGCAGGCCGGCCCTTCGCACCCGCCAAACCAACCCGCGAGACATGATGCGCCAGCCGCCCGCCCTTGCCATCCGCCCCCGACCGAGCATCATCCCGTGATGCGTCGGCTGATCCTGCATATCGGGCCGCACAAGACCGGCACCAGCAGTTTTCAGCACTGGCTGCGCGACAATGCGGATGCGTTTGCAACCGCGGGTCTGGTCCTTCCGCTGGATCTGCTGAATGCCAATGCAAATGGCGCACCGCTGGCCCACGCCTTGCTGGCGGCACCGCAGGACCGCACGGCAGAACAGACCGATCTGTTCGACCGTTTTGCCCGGCTCTGCGCGGCACATCCGGACACCTCGGTCATCCTCTCGGCAGAGCGGCTGTCACGGATGCTCCTTGTCGACGGCAGCATCCGAAAAGACTTAGACCCCAGCGAGGACAACACCCGCCGCCTGCGCGCGGCAGGCCATCTGCACAACGCGGTATCCGAGCTCGGCTTTGACCGGATTGATCTTCTGGTCCTGATCCGCGAACAAGCCGGTTTTCTGACCAGCGCCTATGTTCAGAAACTCAAGACCATGAACGCCCGCTGGGATCTCGGCGCGCGCGGGCTCGATGACTTTCCGGTCCAGCGCTATAAGGAAAGTTTCCAGCGGCTTTCAGACCTCGGCTTTCATGTGGTCGCCGCCCCCTACCGTGCGCCGGACACCTCGCGCCCGCTGTCCGAACGCCTGATGGCGATGGCCGGCTTTGACGGCCCCCTCAAGGGGCGCGTGACCTATGATGCCCCGCGCGAGAATGTATCACCAGGCTATCTGACAATGATCGGTCTGGGCCATGTTTTCTGGCACATCGAAACCCTTTCTCCGACGCTTGATGCCCGCAGCCTGACCCTGCTGCGGCGGCGTCTGTTTGCGATCACCCGCGCCGAAAATGTCGAAGCCGACAGCCCGCTGATCCTGTTTGCGCCGGATCGCGCGGCCAGGATAGCCGCCCGTCAGCGTCACTATCTGAACGGGGTCGCCCCCTGGGCGCAGGGAATGACCGGGGCCGACATCGCGGGCAGCTTTCCCGCCCATGGCATCCAGTCGCCGCTGTCACGCGACCATCTCGACCGGCGCGAACGGCAACGCGTCGACCACTGGCTGCGCAGGATCAGCGCCCAGGTTGAGCGTGACGACCGTTTGCGCCACCTGATCGACCGCACCACGCTGACCGATCTTGACGCCTCTCCGCCAGGGGTGCACAGCGCGCCACAGCGATCCGCCCCCTGCCTTGGGGGCATCTGGGCCGCCGCTGCACCCGACGGACGAAGGCCGGGGGCGCAAGCCCTCCAGACACCTGAATTTGACCATAACCCACGCCCGAACGAGGCCACATCATGACCGAACAACCCGGAAACGACCAGTTCCACGCGTCATCCTTCATGGAAGGCGAAAACGCTGAATACCTCGAACAGATGTATGCCAGATATGCCAGCGACCCCAATGCGGTGGATGAGGCATGGCAAGCGTTCTTCAAGGCGATGGGCGACGACGGCGACGCCGTCAAGGCAGAGGCCGCAGGCCCCTCCTGGGCGCGCAGCGACTGGCCCCCGGCCCCGGCAGGCGAGACCATCGGCGCGCTGACCGGCATCTGGCCCGACCCGGTAGAAGCAGACGCCGCAGGTAAGAAGATCAAGGAAAAGGCCGCCGAAAAAGGGGCCCGGATCACCGAGGAACAGGTCCGCAGCGCGGTGCTGGATTCAGTCCGCGCCCTGATGCTGATCCGCGCCTACCGGATCCGCGGGCACCTTGCCGCCGATCTGGACCCGCTGGGCATGCGCGATACCGGCACCCATGCCGAACTGGACCCGCAATCATATGGTTTCAACAAGGCCGACATGGACCGTCCGATCTTCATCGACAACGTGCTGGGCCTCGAAGTGGCCACCATGAGCCAGATCGTCGATATCGTGAAACGCACCTATTGCGGCACTTTCGCGCTGCAATACATGCATATTTCCAACCCCGAGGAGGCCGGCTGGCTCAAGGAACGGATCGAAGGCTACGGCAAGGAAATCACCTTTACCCAGAATGGCCGCAAGGCGATCCTGAACAAGCTGGTCGAGGCCGAAGGTTTCGAGAAATTCCTGCACGTCAAATACATGGGCACCAAGCGGTTCGGCCTGGACGGCGGTGAATCCCTGATCCCGGCGATGGAACAGGTCATCAAGCGTGGCGGCCAGCTGGGCGTCAAGGATATCGTGATCGGGATGCCGCACCGGGGCCGTCTGTCGGTGCTGGCCAACGTGATGCAGAAACCCTACCGGGCGATCTTCAACGAATTCCAGGGCGGCAGCTTCAAACCCGAGGATGTCGATGGGTCGGGCGATGTGAAATACCACCTCGGCGCCTCGTCGGACCGCGACTTTGACGGCAACACCGTGCACCTCAGCCTGACCGCCAACCCCAGCCACCTTGAGGCGGTGAACCCGGTTGTGCTGGGCAAGGTCCGCGCCAAGCAGGACCAGATCAACGACCACGAACGCACGAAGGCGCTACCGATCCTGCTGCACGGCGATGCCGCCTTTGCGGGTCAGGGCGTGGTGGCGGAATGTTTCGCCCTCTCGGGCCTACGCGGTCACCGCACCGGCGGCACCATGCATATCGTGGTGAACAACCAGATCGGCTTCACTACCGCGCCGCATTTCTCGCGCTCCTCGCCCTATCCGACCGACAATGCGCTGGTGGTCGAGGCGCCGATCTTCCACGTCAACGGTGACGACCCCGAAGCGGTTGTTCACGCCGCCCGCGTCGCCACCGAATTCCGCCAGAAGTTCCACAAGGACGTGGTCATCGACATCATCTGCTACCGCCGCTTCGGTCACAACGAAGGCGACGAGCCGATGTTCACCAACCCGATCATGTACAAGAAGATCAAGGGCCAGAAGACCACGCTCAGCCTCTACTCCGACCGGCTGGTCAAGGACGGCCTCGTCCCCGAGGGCGAGATCGAGGACATGAAGGCCAATTTCCAGAAATACCTCAATGAGGAATTCGAAGCAGGCAAGGACTACCGCCCCAACAAGGCCGACTGGCTGGACGGCAAATGGTCCCACCTCGACAAGTCCAAGGACAAAAAATACCAGCGCGGCAAGACCGCGATTTCCAAGGAAACCCTGGCCGATGTCGGCAAGGCGCTGACCACCGCGCCCGATGACTTCCCCCTGCACAAGACAGTGGGCCGTCTGCTTGAGGCGAAAGCGGCAATGTTCAAGGATGGCAAGGGCTTCGACTGGGCCACCGCCGAGGCGATTGCCTTTGGCTCCCTGCTGACCGAAGGCTACAAGGTCCGCCTGTCCGGTCAGGACTCGGCGCGCGGCACCTTCTCCCAGCGCCATTCGGCCCTGATCAACCAGGAAACCGAAGACCGCTACTATCCGCTCAACCACATCCGCGAGGGCCAGGCGGAATACGAGGTCATCGACTCCATGCTCAGCGAATACGCGGTGCTGGGGTTCGAATACGGCTATTCGCTGGCCGAACCCAACGCCCTGACCCTCTGGGAGGCGCAGTTCGGCGATTTCGCCAACGGCGCGCAGATCATGTTCGACCAGTTCATCAGCTCGGGCGAAAGCAAATGGCTGCGCATGTCCGGCCTCGTCTGCCTGATGCCACATGGCTACGAAGGGCAAGGGCCGGAACACTCCTCCGCCCGGCTGGAGCGTTTCCTGACCATGTGCGGCGGCGACAACTGGATCGTGGCCAATTGCACCACGCCCGCCAACTACTTCCACCTGCTGCGCCGCCAGTTGCACCGCAGCTACCGCAAACCGCTGATGCTGATGACGCCCAAATCCCTGCTGCGCCACAAGATGGCAATCAGCGAGGCCGAGGAGTTCACCACCGGCAGCAGCTTCCACCGGGTGCTGTGGGACGACGCGGAAAAGGGCAATTCGGAGACCAAGCTGGCGGCCGACGCCAAGATCAAGCGCGTCGTCATGTGCTCGGGCAAGGTCTACTACGACCTGCTGGAAGAACGCGACAGCCGCGGCATTGACGACATCTACATCCTGCGCTTCGAACAATTCTACCCCTTCCCCGCGCAATCCGCGGTCAAGGAACTGGAACGCTTCAAGAATGCCGACATGGTCTGGTGTCAGGAAGAACCCAAAAACCAGGGCGCCTGGAGCTTTATCGAACCGAACATCGAATGGGTCCTGGGCCGCATCGGTGCAAAACACGGCCGCCCAACCTACGTCGGCCGCGCCACAGCCGCCTCTCCCGCCACGGGTCTGGCGAGCCAGCACAAAGCACAACAAGCCGCTCTCGTTGACGAAGCGCTGACCATCAAAGGAAAGTAACCCATGACCGAAGTACGTGTGCCCACCCTGGGCGAATCCGTGACCGAAGCAACCGTCGCCACCTGGTTCAAGAAACCCGGCGACAGCGTGGCGGTCGATGAAATGCTCTGCGAGCTGGAAACCGACAAGGTCAGCGTCGAGGTCCCCGCCCCCGCCGCAGGCACCCTGACCAAAATCCTGGCCGAGGAAGGCAGCACCGTCGAGGCCAATGCCAGGCTGGCAGTGATCTCCGGTGGCGAAGGTGCCGCAACCACCGCAAAGGAAAGCGCCCCGGCCCCCGCCGCCGACAGCAAGGGCGGCAAGGATATCGAGGACGCGCCATCGGCGAAAAAGGCGATGGCGGAAAACAACATCAGCCGCGATGCCGTCACCGGCACCGGCCGCGATGGCCGGGTGATGAAAGAGGACGTGGCCAAGGCCATCGCCGCAGGCTCCTCCGCCGCATCGGCACCGGAGGCGAAATCCGCCCCCCGCGCCCCCTCCAGCGCCGATGACGCCTCCCGCGAGGAACGGGTCAAGATGACCCGCCTGCGCCAGACCATCGCCCGCCGCCTCAAGGAATCGCAGAACACCGCTGCGATGCTGACCACCTATAACGAGGTGGACATGTCGGCAGTCATGGAATTGCGCAATGAATACAAGGTGCTGTTCGAAAAGAAACACGGCGTCAAACTGGGCTTCATGTCCTTCTTCACCAAGGCCTGCTGCCACGCCCTGAACGAAGTGCCGGACGTGAACGCCGAGATCGACGGCACCGATGTGGTCTATAAAAACTACGTCCACATGGGCATCGCCGTGGGCACGCCCACCGGCCTTGTGGTGCCGGTGGTCAGGAACGCCGACGCGATGTCCTTTGCCGAGATCGAGAAAACGATCAACGGCCTGGGCGTCAAGGCACGCGACGGCAAGCTCTCCATGGCCGACATGCAGGGCGGCACCTTCACCATCTCCAACGGCGGCGTCTACGGCTCGCTGATGTCCTCGCCGATCCTGAACCCGCCGCAATCCGGCATCCTCGGCATGCACAAGATCCAGGACCGCGCGATGGTGGTGAACGGCGAAATCGTGGTGCGCCCGATGATGTACCTCGCCCTCAGCTACGACCACCGCATCGTTGACGGCAAAGGCGCGGTCACCTTCCTCGTGCGCGTCAAGGAAGCACTGGAAGACCCGCGCCGCTTGCTGATGGACCTGTAAACCGACAGGGTGGGGTGAAAACCCCACCCTACCGATCCACCGTAGGGTGGGGTTTCCACCCCACGATTTGTCTTTATCAAGGATCGCACCCAATGACCGAAATCTCCATCCTCATCGCCTATGGCCTGCTGGTCATGATCACCATCCTGTTGCAGGTGCTGGGGGTCATGACCCAGATTTCCATGGGCTACGTGATGTCCTCCCGCGACGACAACCGCGGCACCACGGGCATGGCGGCGCGTATCGAACGCGCGATGAACAACTCCATCGTGGCAATGACCCTCTTTGCCCCCGCCGTGCTGATCCTTGAGGTGCTGGACAAGACCAATGCCACCACCCTGCTGGCCGCCCAGGTCTTCATGATCGCGCGGATCATCTACCTGCCGGTCTATGCCCTTGGCGTGCCTGCGGTGCGCACATTGGCCTGGCTGGCCGGGTTCCTAGCCACCGCCGTTCTCTATTTCCAGGCGCTTTGAAAGGGCTCCCGCCATGCAGATGATCGTCCACCAGCACGTCAGCAACTTCACCGACTGGAAAGCCGCCTTCGACAAGGATGACGAGGCGCGGCGCAACGCGGGGCTGACCGTCTTGCAGGTCTGGAAAGACGCCGACAGCGACACCCACGCCTTTTTCCTGCTCAAGGTCAACGACCGCGACAAGGCGCAGGGCTGGATCGAAAGGTCCAACGCGCTGGCCGCCGATGATGGCGGCACGGTCACTTCCTCATCGGCGTATTTTCTGGAAACGAAATGACCCCCGAACTCACGGCCTTGACCCTCGCCGCGCTCCTGCAATACCTGCAATTCGCGCTCTACGCGGTGCCTGCCAACCGCGAGCTGGGGCCCGGCTTCACCATGTCGGCCCGCGACCGCCCCCCCAACAACACGATGTCGGACCGCACCGCCCGGATCGGCCGCGCCTTTGACAACCACTTCGAAGGGCTGATCCTCTTTGCCATCGCCGTGGGGGTGATCCAGATGTCGGGGCAGAACTCTGCGCTGACCGGGCTTTTCGCCTGGATCTACCTGATCGCGCGGCTGCTTTACGTCCCGGCCTATGCCTATGGCCTGCGGCCCTGGCGGTCGCTGATCTGGTTCATCGGCTTCATTGCCACCCTGCTGATGCTGCTGGCGGCGCTCTACTGATTTCATTGTTCAAATAAATACCACCGGGGGGTGGCGCTTGCGCCGGGGGGCTGGCCCCCCTACCCTCGGATCAAACACGCTCAACACCCAAGGAGACACACATGTCCACCTATGATGTCATCGTAATCGGCTCCGGCCCCGGCGGCTATGTCGCCGCCATCCGCTGCGCGCAGCTGGGCCTGAAAACCGCCTGCGTCGAAGGCCGCGAGACCCTGGGCGGCACCTGCCTGAACGTCGGCTGCATCCCCTCCAAGGCGCTGCTGCATGCCTCCCACATGCTGCACGAGGCCGAACACAACTTCGCGGAAATGGGGCTGAAGGGCAAAAGCCCCTCGGTCGACTGGAAACAGATGCTGGCCTACAAGGACAGCACCATCGACACCAACACCAAGGGCATCGAATTCCTGTTCAAGAAGAACAAGATCGACTGGCTGAAAGGCTGGGGCAGCATCCCCGAGGCCGGTAAGGTCAAGGTCGGCGACGAGGTGCATGAGGCGAAAAACATCATCATCGCCACAGGGTCGGAGGCATCTTCCCTGCCCGGCGTCGAAGTGGATGAAAAGGTCGTTGTGACTTCCACCGGCGCGCTGGAACTGGGCAAGGTGCCGAAAAAGATGGTGGTCATCGGGGCCGGTGTGATCGGCCTGGAGCTGGGCAGCGTCTATGCCCGGCTCGGCTCGGAAGTGACCGTGGTGGAATTCCTCGACGCGATCACGCCGGGCATGGACCCCGAGGTGCAGAAAACTTTTCAGCGGATGCTGAAAAAGCAGGGGCTGAACTTCATCATGGGCGCAGCCGTGCAAAAGACCGAAGCCACCAAGACCAAGGCCAAGGTGCATTACAAGCTGCGCAAGGACGACAGCGAACATGTGATCGACGCCGATGTGGTGCTGGTGGCGACAGGGCGCAAACCCTATCACGACGGGGTGGGCCTTGACGCCCTGGGCGTCGAGATGACCAAGCGCGGCCAGATCGCGGTCAATGACCATTGGGCCACCTCCGTCAGCGGCGTCTACGCCATCGGCGATGTGATCGAAGGCCCGATGCTGGCCCACAAGGCCGAGGACGAGGGCATGGCCGTGGCGGAGGTGATCGCGGGCAAGCACGGCCATGTGAACTATGGCGTGATCCCCGGCGTGATCTACACCCACCCCGAGGTCGCCTCCGTGGGCGAAACCGAAGCCACTCTCAAGGAGGCAGGCCACGCCTATAAGGTCGGCAAGTTCTCCTTCATGGGCAACGCGCGGGCCAAGGCGGTTTTTGCAGGCGACGGTTTCGTCAAGATCATCGTCGACAAGGACAGCGACCGCATCCTGGGCGCGCATATCATCGGCCCCGGCGCGGGCGATCTGATCCACGAGGTCTGCGTGGCAATGGAATTCGGCGCCTCCGCGCAGGATCTGGCGATGACATGCCACGCGCATCCGACCTATTCCGAAGCGGTCCGCGAGGCTGCACTGGCCTGTGGTGACGGGCCGATCCACATGTGAAGTGGCGGGCGCGGCCCGCGTTGCGCAGGGATATTTTTCAGCCAAAAAGAGAGGGGGGCGTGTCGCGATACATGCCCCCTTTTTTATTGCGCAGAGGTTGTCATTACCACATCGTCCTGGCGGCCCTCGCGCCCCAGGCGGCGTCATAGGGCGTGCCGCCCTCTTCGCCGCTGGTCATCTCGGCCAGAATATCGCCCACGCTGGGCAGATCGCCGCTTTCGTCCTTGCCCGCCCAGGTGCCTGCCCGCATCAGGGCACGGGCGCATTGGCTGTAGATTTCCTGAATCGTAATCACGATCACCGTGGCGGGCTGGCGGCCACCCTTTTCGAATCGCGCACGCAGATTGGCGTCGTCGGTCAGGATCGCGGTGCCATTCACCCGCACCACGTTGTTTGATCCCGGCACCAGGAACAGCAGCGACACCCTTCCATCCACCACGATATTGCGCAGCGAATCCAGCCGGTTGTTGCCGCGCCAGTCGGGCAGCGCCAGCCGCTGCGCATCCAGCTCCAGCACCACCGGCCCATCGTCACCCCGCGGGCTGCCATCGGTGCCTTGCGGCCCCACCGTGGTCAGAATGCACAGCTTCGAGGCCATGATCCACTTGCGGTAAAGCGGCGTCAGCCGGTCCGCCACCTTGCGCAGCGCAGGCGCGCCGGGCGGGCCGTAAAGCGCCTCAAGCGCCGCGACATCCTCAATCCGCCGCACGCCAGCCCGCCTCCGCCAGCAGGTTGTCCGAGGCGGTTTCGACCTCCTGTTCCAGCTTCTGCATAAAGGCCTCCCTGCCCAGCCCCGGCGCAATCGGATCAAGGAATTCGACCACCGCCACGCCCGGACGCCGGTACAGCCCCCGGCGCGGCCAGAAAAAGCCCGCATTGGTCGCCGCCGGGACGCAGGGCTGATGCAACTGGTCATAAAGCACGGCGCTGCCGACCTTGTAGGGGATACGCGTGCCGGGGGCGACGCGGGTGCCCTGGGAATAGATCACGATCTGCCCCGGCTCGATCTTGCCGGCCTCCACATCCGCGATCATCTTGGCAATCGCCTTGCCGCGCTTGCCCCGGTCCACCGCGATCATCTGCATCCGCTTGGTGTACTGGCCGATCACCGGGGTCCAGAGGATCTCGCGCTTCATGATGAACTTGGCGCGCGGGAGGGCGTGAAAGATCATGATGATGTCAAGGAAGGACTGATGCTTGGCCGCGATCAGCACCTCGCCCGTCGGCACCGCGCCACGCACCTCGCAGCGCAGCCCGATCAGCCAGCGCGCCGACCACATGCACCAGGCGGCATAGCTCTTGCAGGCGGTATAGGCGCCCCGTTTGGAGAACATCGCCCAGGGGGCAAAGGCCAGACCGATGACCGGCATCGCCACCGTGGCCTGCACCACATAGAAGATCGAGCGTATCCATTGCAGCATCATGAAAGCCCCCTCAGCGTGCGCCGTGCCGCGGCCCGCGTCGCGGCAAAGGCGACGCCACCCGCCAGCAGCGGGATCAGGAAGGGCAGCAGCCAGTGCAGCCCGCGAAAGCCCAGCCCGGTCAGGAAACCGCCGGTTTCAGAGGCGCTAGGCAGCAACACCACCGCGATCAGGCCCACAACCGTGCCCGCCGCCGCCCCCGACAGCGCCCGCAGGGTAAACCGGCGCACAAAGGCCTGCGCGATGTAATCATCTGTCGCGCCCACCAGGCGCAGCACCGCGATCACCTGCGCATTGGCGGCCAGGGCGGCCTGAGCGGCAAGGGTGATCATCGCCGCCACTGTCGCCGCGATCAGCGCGATCGAAACCCAGCCGATCAGCCGCAGCCGCGAGGCCGCCTGCACCAGCGGTTCGCGCCAGCGGCCATGATCATCCAGCACCGCGCCCGGCACCTCGGCGGCCAGCCGCAGGCGCAGACCGGCGGCATCCATGCCGTCGCTGTCCTCGATCACCTCGATCAGGCGCGGCACCGGCAGCGCGTCCAGCGCGAGGTCGGGGCCGAACCAGGGCGCCAGCAGGGCCTGTTGCTCCGCATCCGTCAGGGCGCGGGCGGTGGCCACCCCCTTGGTGGTTTCCAGAATCCGCAGCGCCGCCTCGGTCTGGGCGGTGCGCTGGTCCAGCGGGGCCACGATCCGCACGGTGGCGGTCCGGGCAAGCTCCGACCCCCAGCGTTCCGCCAGACGGCCCGCCGCCAGCGACAGCGCCAGCGCAAAGACCGCAAGAAACGCCATCGCGGCAGCGGCAAAAAGGGTCAGCTGCGCGGTGAAGCCCGAGGGCGGCACCACGCGGTCCGCCTGCCGGTCTCCCGCCATGAGGGCGCGCAGACTGCCGGGCCCCAGCTTCACAGGTCCGCCCCCGCCAACTGGATGCGCCGGTTCGCGATGCGCAACACCCGCGCCTGCACATGCGCCTTGGTGGCGCGGATCAGGCTCAGGTCATGGGTGGCGATCAGCACGGTCTTGCCCATCTTGTTCAACTCGATCAGCAGCCGCAGCAGGCGTTGCGACATGTCCCAGTCGATGTTGCCGGTGGGCTCATCCGCCAGCACCACATCAGGCGACATGATCACGGCCCGCGCCAGGGCGGCACGCTGGCGTTCGCCGCCCGACAGTTCCGGCGGCAGCGCCCCGGCGCGGTTGGTCAGGCCGACCCATGACATCAGCTCGGCCAGGTCATCGCCGGCCGCATCGGCACTGCGGCCCGATACGGTCAGCGGCAGGTTGATGTTTTCCGACACGTCGAGATGATCGAGAAACTGCACATCCTGATGCACCACCCCGACCCGGCGGCGCACCATGGCGATGTCATCCCGGCCCAACCCGCGCACATCCGCACCAAACAGGCGCACATGCCCCGCCGTGGGCAAAAGCGCGCCGTAACACAGTTTCATCAGGGTTGTCTTGCCCGCGCCCGAGGGACCAGTCAGGAAATGAAAGGACCCGGGCGCGAGTTTCAGCGTTATGTCCGACAGCAATTCGCCACCGCCATAGCTGTAGGCCACATTTTCCAGCTCGATCACGCACGTTCCCCGGATTTCGTTAACCTGTTGTGCCTGAGCACCGCCGGGGATTCAATGCACCACTTCGGAGCTTGCCGCCGAGATAGCACTTTTCCTGCGGAAAACTTGCACTATGCTGGTTGAAAATGGTTAACGGCCCGAAACGGGACCATGGAGAGCAGCGGGAACATCAATGAGGCTGACCTGTCCGAATTGCGACGCACAATATGAAGTGCCCGATGACGTCATGCCGACCGCCGGGCGGGATGTGCAATGTTCCAATTGCGGCCAGACCTGGTTTCAGCATCACCCGGACCATGCCCCCGAAGAGGTGATGGAAGACGACGCCGATGTGCCGCCGCCCGACGCGCCGACACCGGACGAGGAAACCGCACCCCCGCCACCGCCGACCCGGCCCGCCCCGGAACCCGAGCGGCGCAAGCTGGACCCGGCCGTGGCCGACATCCTGCGCC
>NZ_LXYI01000066.1 GCF_001650875.1 Sulfitobacter sp. EhC04 | reverse complement strand
GGGGAGTGGAAAAACTCTGGGGATTTGCATTGAACTCGGTCTATCCTGTTGGCTTTGTTGCAGGAGGATTTGTTGTGAAAGTTCGTATCAAGATTGAAACGGAGTTTGGGTGGGGCGAGTGCCGGTCCCATGAGATTGGCGCCATTGAGCGGTGTTCAATTGATCCGTCGGAAGACGGCCTTGGTATCAGCCTCGCTGAGGGCAAATCGATCTTGAAAGAAGTCCAGCGTGCTGTTCTCCAGGATCAAGTAGAAGAAATCAGCGAAGTCGCGCGGGTATGCCGTCACTGCCATTCGTATTTGCCTGTGCATGATCGTCGTAAGCGACGTGTCGATACTCTTTTCGGTGGTGTGACTGTCGAAGCGCCTCGGGTCCGGATGTGTATGTGCGGCTTGCCGGGCTTTCCTGCGTTCAAGGCAGCGTATTCTCCGCTCACGCGGATTTTGAAAGGTAATGCCACACCCGAACTTAGGAGGCTTCAAGCCGAGCTGGGTGCCCGGCATAGTTTTCGGGAAGCCGCGCGTCTGTTGAACGAGCTCACACCTTGCGCCACCCAGAACCACGCAACGATCCGGAACCGGCTTGCGTCGGTTGCCAAGGCCCTGGAAGAACGCTGTTGCGAGGAACCGACGGACACGGCCATTCAAGCAAAACCTACCGAGGTGACGGTCTTTCTGGACAGCGCATATGTTCGTTCACGCCCCGAATATCAAAGGCGAAATTTCGAAGTCATTGTGGGGTCGATTGAAAGCGAAACCGTTGAAAAACGACGGTTCGGATTGAGTCAAATGGGTGCTGACCACCCAATAGAACACTTGCGGTCCAGCCTGAAAGCCGCTGGTTGGGAGGATGGCGTTGCAGTGACGGTTCTTTCTGACGGGGATCCCGCACTGCCTCGCTTGGTCAGAAACGCCACTGGTGCTGATGTTCGTCACATTCTAGATTGGTGGCATATATCGGTGCGTATCAGGCATGTGGAGACAACATTCCAAACGCTGATTTCACAAATTGAAACCGAAAGTAGCGCAGAGATTGCCGCTCTTGTTGAGAAACTTCGCTGGCGCATATGGCATGGTCAGACAGATCGCGCTCTCGATACGCTTGAAGTCTTGTTCCGCTTCGCGATGCGCGTGCGCGAATACGCCTATGGGAAGTCAAACGATGCGGCGTTCTCGGTCGTCTCACGCGCAATGGATCTACGAACATACTTGAACCACAACCTGTCTGCGATCGTCAATTACGGACGTCGACGGCGGCAAGGGAAAGCAGTCTCTACGTCAAGGGCAGAAGGCCTCGTCAATGAGATCGCCAATGTGCGCATGGGAAAGAAACAACGTATGAGATGGTCCCCAAGAGGCGCGCACCGTGTTGCGCTTGTCAGGGCCGCCGTTTTGGATGGAAGGCTTTCATCAGGGCTACTTAGGGCGGCATGATCCCCAAGGCTTTTCCACTCCC
>NZ_LXYI01000065.1 GCF_001650875.1 Sulfitobacter sp. EhC04 | reverse complement strand
GGGAAGGGCCTGACCCGGAGGCCAGATCCGCGAGGAAGAGCCCGATTATCTCGGGGGAGGGGGGGCAGGGGTTCGGCGCCTTTTATCCGGCACCAGCGTGCGAAGTGCGCCCAGTCCTTTGCATATGCTTTCAGGGTGTTGTCGGAGGCTGCAGCGCGCGCGTAGTCGCGAGCGGTGTCGACCAGGCGATCGAGGCTGCCGGAACCGGCGACATGAGCGGGCAGGGCGATGCCGACGCTTTTCTCTTGATTGCTTTCGTCGACTCGAGCATCATCAAGTTCATCAGAGGGCGCTGACGTCGATTTCTCGATCTCTGTGTCCATTCTTCCCCCTTAAATTCACTGATTTTGAGACTGTGCTGCAGCGTATTCCTTTGTGTCCGATAATGCAAACTTATTGGACATAGTGAGACGCCACAAGGTGGGGCGGTTTGTACCGTAAATTGTAGACGAAAGCGCCGTTAGAGATTAGTGTTGTGGCATGACCTATCAGCGAACCACACTCTCTGGCGACCAGAACAGCCTACCGAAACTGCCGGCTTGGGTCACCTCCCAGAGTGGCGAAACCCTTGAAACTGTGGCATTTCGGTCTGGTGTGGCCCTTACGATCCTCGATCAGCTGGTCAGCGACCCATCCCGAGGCGTGCCCGTGAAATTGCTTGCCAACCGATTGGCGCTGACTGCTGCGTCGGCAACCTCAAAGCTAGAGGGGCGGTTGGCGCGAGAGGTCGATATCCGCGATGCCTACCACCTGACACCGCCGGGTGAGATGCGGGGCCCGGACGGCGAGCTGCTGACCTTCTGGCGGGAAGCGTCTTGGTTGCGATTGAGCGGTAAGGATTGGCAAGCCGCACTTGAGGAGCTCATCGGATCCGACCTTGAGGTGGAAGTCGACGGCTGGTTGAAAACGGCGGAAGGGCGCGTGCAAAGTAATGGACCTTTGGCCGGGTGTGTCTTTGCGATGTGCAGCGTGTTGCAAGCGGATGATCGAGCCGAGCGCTTTGCTTGCCTGCTAGCCGATGTCGTGCTGGCGCGTTGCCTGAACTGGCAGACAGTCCTGCCGGTCTCGGCGCAGCATCTGACCAAAGCGATGTTGCGAGGCCTGGTCGCAGAGGGGCAGGGCGCCGACCTCAAAGTTCAAACAAGCCTGTTGACCTCCATCGAAGATACAATCCGACTGGCGACTAATCTTGCACAACGTGCGGCCGCGATACGAGCGGTTGCGCCGAAGCTCCGTGCCAAGGGGTCTGACTCGGCGGTCGCGCTGTTTCTCTCCGAGGATGCCGTGGCGCCATCAACGATGCTGTCACCGATGATTCAAGGAACGACTATTCCGATGACAGATCGCGCGGCGCGGCGGCTTTGTGATCGACTGGTCGAATTGGGAGTGGCGCGTGAGCTGACCGGTCGACCGACGTTTCGGCTGTATGGCATCGCGCAATGACCGTCGCGGCCAAAGGTAAAGCCGCGAAAGGACAGGAGGGCTCCGGACGCGATAGTGTCTTTGACCGCGAGCTCGAAGACTTGCCGCAAGATCTGCGCTGGCGCGAATGGATGGGGCGGATTGAGGCTCTGCTTTTTGCCAGTGTCACGCCCGTCGGGCGCGACGACCTCGCACGTGTGGTGGGGCAGGGGGCGTCGGTCGAGATGCTGATTGACGACATCCAAGCGGAATTGGCAGCTCGGCCTTATGAACTGGCTGAAGTTGCAGGCGGTTGGATGTTCCGCACCAAGACCCAATTTGCGGATGCGATTAGAGCCGCAGCCGATCTTGGAGACCAGACTCTCGCCTTCACTGAGATGGAGATGGGCGTGCTCTGCGCCATCGCCTATCACCAGCCAATTGATCGTGCCGGACTCAGGGACATCTTTGGCAAAGACGTCAGCCGGGATCTGCTGACCCGGCTGCGCTTCAAGGATTTGATTGCAAGTGGGCCGCGCGCGCCGCGGCCCGGCGCGCCGCATACCTTTGTGACAACTGCAACGTTTCTGACGACGTTTGATTTGCAGAGCTTGCGGGACTTGCCTGATATGGATGGCCACAGATGAACGAACTTCTATCAGACGTGTCGGCTGTCACAATTCGTTGGGACAGTTTTCTGAGTTGGTCATCGTTTCTGCAGAATTGGTTGAAGCCAGTATTCAAGAAGGATCACCCTAAGCTCCTAAAAACCTACCATCCGAAGCCACAGTACATTGATGATCCCGACTGGATGTCTAAGGTCTTGCAGAGCGTTATACGCGAACACGCGGATCATGTTCACGAGGCCTTGGCTGATGAACTGAAAAGTCATTACATTCACGCCTTTCACGGGTGCCGCACAGATAACGCTGTCAGTTATCACCACCATGGTATTCGCCTCAACGACCCCAATGAACAGGCAGCTGAGGTTCGCAAGATTGTTGAGCAAGAAGAAGGCTTGGCATCGATGCGCCCAACTATCGAGAGAAACATCGCTGAGTTTGACTCTTGGGACAGAGATACCGGGCGTGTTTATCTGTCTGCAGACGAACGCAGCTTGATCGAAGATGCCGGCCATTACCTGATCTATGGCAGCGAATGGATGCAATGTGTTCTGGGGTGGGGTGCTCACGCGGTCTTGCGCGAGCGCGGCGTACCTACTGTGATTGATGTGAACCTGCCTCTTCGAACACAGCCAGATGAGACGAGACGCGAGCTGGCGTCAAAGATGCTCGAAGAATGGACGCGCATTTGCGCTAACGATGCTGGCCATTGGGTCCGGGACATCGATTTTTCGTTCATCTTGAGGAACGCGGTGCCATCAAGTTGGGTGATCTCGCACCATCACCCAGCTTATGTCCTCGACCCATACTATCAACGCGCAAAGCGCATCACGCGCGATCCAAGTTGTCCTGCATGCGAGAGATCCGAGTCCTAAACTACGCCACGATGCCCCCAGGCCTTCACGACGTTGATTCTCGGGCTTTGAGTAACAGGGCGCGGCGTCACTTTGAGAACGGCTGAGCGGATGTGTTTCTAACACCAGTGAATGTGACCGTTTCGCAACCAAAAATGCGCCATGCATCCTGTTTTACGCCAGACAGACGGCCGAAGAGTTGGCGGGTCTTCGTCCTTGGTCTTGAGTGACCAGTTCGGCTTTACCTCTGACAACAGCATGACTTCGAGATCGTCGCCACAGCCGCACGGACATCGCATAGCCGCAGACCAATCGTCGCCGTCATCGCGACAAAGATAGACATGACGTGATGGGATTGGCGATGGAGGAGTATCTCCCTCGACAATGATCAGTCGTCGCTTAGGGCCGTGACGTTGCCACAGGGACCGGAACCAAAAACCAAGTTTCATGCTGCAGCCTTTCGATCAGCTTGCGCCAATCCCGGTAGTCCAAGCAATGGTTCGACGAGACCGCGACCCATATCGTCAACAGGGGCGCATACGAAACCATCCTCCGAAAAGTACTCTACCTCGCCTGCCGCGTGAGAGAACAGAGTTCGCGCAAAACCCTCATTGCCATCCAGTCTGTACGGATATTGACGCTCAATCCATTCCAGAACTGCGTCCGACGCAGCTCTCATATTCAGCGCCATAACCGAAGGGGCCTCTTCATGGACACCCTTGATATACCCAGCCTCGATCTCCCGCTTTGCGGCATCGGGTGCGTACTCCAGCAAGTATTCGGCCCGCAGACCTTCAGACGTCACTACGCCTCTATCGGTCAAGTTCGGCCCATCGGGACGGATGAAGTCGATGCGTCCACAGACGTCTGCAATATGCGCATGCCCATCTGCATCCCTGCGTGTTGGGATCGTGACGCCAAGATCAATGAGTGGGATTAGACAACAGCGTGATATCATTTCGGCGATGCTGCGACCGGCCATGCTGTCGACGCAGGAGAACATGATGTCGGCAGCTGATGCGGCGATGACAGCACCCCGCTCGTCAATTGACGTATCGATGATGGTGACTTTGATCGTGGGCGCATATCGCCTAACAGCCTCAGCTATCATCTGCGTTTTGGAACGGTTTGCGTTGGCATCCGCGACAGTGGAATTGATGATGCGATTGAGGTTCTTGTGCTCAATCGTATCGAAATCGATCAAGATCAGATGACCGATACATTTGCGCGCCAAGAGTTCTGCAACCAGTGATCCCGTGCCGGAAACACCTATCACGCAAGCGGTCTGGCGGCCAAAGGAATTGGTCATGTGCGACCCGAAGGGCATGATTGGATCCGTGCCTATCGCACCAACATTTGTGATGTTGTGCCCGACACGCCAAATTTTAGGAATTTGCAGCGAGCTACCGGCATTGTTGTAGATACGAGCCTTCATAGCGCCATCTGGCGTCATTATCGCAGATCCGTGAAAGTGCCCAGCATCCTCGACCGCAGCAAACAGGCCAGGCATCGTTGCGCAATCGCTTGCATCATCGACCTTTGAGAACTGTAGCCAGCCGCCCGGATGACTGTGAACGAGTATGATCGCATCGCCCTGGTGTTCCGCGATATCGATAGCCTCCTCGATGCTTGCTCCCGGCCAGCTGATGAAATCCGGCTCCCGCACGGTGCACGCGCTATCAGGCACGTTCAGGACGTGGGATACGATAAGGCGCTCACGGTCAGGACCGGTGTATCTGCAGATCAGGATGGCGGCTGATTCCAGCCCGTCGCCGGGGAAAATCAAGCTTTGGAGCTCTTCATGCTGGCTTTCAGTAAGGGTGAGGCTTCCGGTCATTCGCCTACCTCCTTCAATAAAGCGGTCTCAATCACGGCGAGATGCGTCATCACGCTATCTGTTGCCGGGTTCCAGCGCGTCTGGCCATTCAGGTGGCGAGACCATTGCTGGAAGGACTGACTGGCGATAGCGGTCCGCCCGGACGTTTCTCCAATCGCGGCGCCAGACTTCAGCGTCAGGTGGGGAAAGCAATGAAACATATCGATCTCTGCGCGCGGATAACCTGGCGGCACGTCGATCGCGATATCGACGACAGAGTGATTGTAGCCTTCGGGCAATATGTAGTTGCGCAGAAGCAGCCAACGACGCCCGCCTTCCGAGAAGGTTTCCCAGTGAAGACTGCGTTCATTGAGATAAGCCTCGTCTTTTTCTAAAAGAACGAACTCGCGGCGAGGCGCAGAATGCGCCTCGCCATTGTTGATCTGGGCTGGTGTTAGCCGAAGTTTCTCGATCCCAGGAAGCGTCAAGTCGATGGTGTCGGTCAAAGCGACCTGAAGCTTTGCTTCGCCCTTGCGCTTGAGAATGGCAATCCAACCTTTGCTGGGGTCGAAGCCTGCCTGTGTCAGCGCATCTTTGACCACGACGATAGGTGTCGTCAGCGTCAGCAACACGCCTTGTACATTGAGCTTCCACGACGGTTGGCGAGAGACCAGCCGTTCGAGATCCTTGCCAGACAACCTGACAATGTCGTCATCAGCAAGTTCTTTGTCCGGTGCATCGGCTCTCTCGAGAAATAGCGTTTGATCTACGGGAATGCGAGCAACAAGCCGGATGAGGGACACAGAGATCGTCGGTGCCCCCCAGCTGAAGCGGCGTCCGTTTGCAACGAAGTTCAAAAGCCGATCGGTCTTGAATGCGAAGAAGCGTTCCGGACCCCGTTCCCGAAGATCGAGCGTCTCATCAATATCGATTTCTTCAAGTTTCCCGTTTCGGGGCAGGTAGAGCAGAACGTGCTCATCGGCCGGAAGGCGATCAAAAACCTCCAGAATTTGCCGACCTGTTGGCTCAGCATCGGCGAGAGATCGTTTTTCGTCAAAGCCGTCACCATCCCACAGACGCAGGCGGTAGCTCTCAGCTTCAGGAATTTGCGTGTTTGGCTGGTCGCGCGTCCAGTCTTCGATGTCGACAATGTCTAGCATGACGTGTGTCCTATGGTTGTGCGTCGACACCACGTCGCCGCTTGATCCATATCTAGTAGCTAAAAAATAGCCAGTCAATAGCTGCAAATAGAATGTTTTTTGTTGACTTTTACCTATGAAAAGAGCATATACAGGTCCGAAGGAGTGCCAAGATGTCCAAAAAAACAATGACATTGAACCTCACGGAGGCTGAAATGGCCGTGTTGGAGGAGCTGTGTGACAAGAAAGATTTGAGTAAGACAGTCCTGCTCAGACAGGCGTTACGGCTCTATCAGCGTGTTGAAGAGCGTCTTGAAAAAGGCGACAAGCTCTTCTTCGAGGACGAAGCATCGAAGGAAAAAGCGGAGATCATGATGCTATGATCGCGACCGCTCCTTCTGATGTGACGCCTGTCTGGCTGACAGACAGAAATACCAATGAGCTTGTCGATGCAGAACTTTGGCATGGGATCGTGGACAGAAACCTTGCCGACTGGGAAGCCGAATGGATCCCTGATCTGCAGCGTCGGCTTAAACTCTTGAACCAGCAAAAGGTTGAACGCCGATTCTGGCCGCAAAGCAGGCATTGGGACTGGCGCGACAAGTTGCGCGAAATCGAGCGTCGGCTGGCGAATCTGTCATTTGCCATCGTGGCACAAGACATGACCCAAGCCATGATGACGATCGATTTGACCAAACGAGCCCGTATGCCGGGTCACGACGGTCAGCATCTTGTTTATATTGATTTTTTGGAAGCCGCGCCCTGGAACCGAAACGATTTGGCAGAAGAACCTGCAAGGTTTGGCGGTTGCGGGTTGATACTTATTAACGCGGCCATCCAGCAAAGTATACTGGAGGGCTTCAAGGGCCGGATCGGTCTACACTCGTTACCGCAAGCGAACAGTTTCTACGCTAACGCCTGCGGAATGACCGATCTGGGACAAGACGCAACCTATGAAAACCTGCGCTACTTCGAGCTGGACCCTGACAGCGCGCGCAGTTTCATTGAGAAAGGAAAAGGAGAATGACATTCGACATCAACAAAACATGGTGCCGCAATGCAGGTACCCGAGAAGATGGTCTTGATATCGGTGCGGGCGTTATCGCTGCAGACCCCATGTTTACGCATGAAGGTGGCGCCGATGAGAGCCCTGAAGCGTCCCGGCTTGCTCTGGGTCGGTTCATCAACCTCATGCGCCGTAATCAAGGACTGTCTATAGAAGCGCTCGCAGGGAAAGCAGACATCGAGATCGGAGAGCTTCTCAGTCTCGAGAATAATGCTTCACATCTACCCGACGTGCGAACGCTTTATCAACTGTCCGAGGTTTTTGGCGTATCTCAGGAAAAGCTCATGGGCTTGTCAGGGCTTACACACGCAAATGACGATGACTATGTCGAGGAGGCAGTTCGATACGCAGCCAAATCGGCATCGGTGGAGGTTCTCTCCGAGGATGAGCATGCGATTTTGAATGGGCTGATTTCAGTCCTGAGCGAGAACGCAAAGCACAAATAACAACGAGGATGATCGTCAAGTGGCGAAAAACGTACTCATAAAAACGAAAAACGCGCTTGATATTGATCGCAAGGTTGAACGGGTCCTGAAGGACCTTGGTAATCCTGAACCACCACTCGATCTTGAAGTCGTGCGCGAGCTTTTGAAGCTCGATCTGGCATATTACACCGCAAAAGACCCAGGTGTTCTCCAAGAAGTCGTTTCAAAAATGACGATGGCGGGCAAGCAAGTGCTTGCCCGCCCGTCCCGTATCCTGGACGCTGTGCGCAAGTTTGATTTGCGTGCCCTCTACATTCCTGATCGGAAGAAGATCCTTCTCGATAAGGACCAACCACAGCTCAAACACCGTTGGCACGAAGCCCACGAGGTCGGTCACAGTCTTTTGCCTTGGCATGCCGGCGCAATGATGGGGGATAACGAGCATACGCTCATTCCGTCCTGCCATGAGAAACTTGAAGCCGAAGCGAACTTTGCCGCTGGCCGCCTTCTGTTCCTGCGCGACCGGTTTGCAGAGGAATGCCTTGCCCAAGAACCTTCTTTTGATGCTCTCAAGGAGCTTAAGCAGACCTACGGCAATACGCACACGACAACCTTTTGGCGTGGAGTAGAGACTTGGGGCAGGGAACGGCCAATCGTCGGTCTTGTTACTGGCCATCCGCACACAATCCATCGGACAGCTGACTTCGATCCGAATGAGCCCTGCAAGCATTTCGTACAATCGTCTGCCTTCGCTGAGAGGTTTTCTTCAATTCGGGAAACTGATGTATTCGATCAAGTCGTCGACTACTGTCGAGGAAACAAGGCAGGCCCGCTCGGCGAAGCAGATGTGGTCCTCACCGACGACAATGGCGAGGAACATCTGTTCCATTTCGAGAGGGGAGTGGAAAAACTCTGGGGATTTGCATTGAACTCGGTCTAT
>NZ_LXYI01000064.1 GCF_001650875.1 Sulfitobacter sp. EhC04 | reverse complement strand
GGCGGTGCCGGTGGTTGGGGCGGGTGATGCCCATCGCCCCCGCACTGGACACAGGTCTGCGCCATCTGTTGACGGGGCTTGCATTGGGCACATTGATGTCAACCGTCGCCCTGTCACAGGCTGCCCCGAACCCTGCGCGCCTTGCCGTGGTGATCGGCAATCAGGACTACGCCGAAATCCCCGATCTGGGCAACGCGCGACACGATGCAGAACGCATGGCAGACCTGTTGCGGACCGAAGGATTCACGGTCTTTGACGCTTATGACATCGACCGTCGCGGGTTCGAGGATCTGCTGCGCACCTCGATCCTGAATGTCTCCGACGGGGCGGAAATCGTGTTTTTCTATGCCGGTCACGGCCTTCAGATCGGACGCCGGAACTATCTGCTGCCCGTCGATGTGGCCTTCGACAGCATCTATGATCTCCCGGTGGAGAGCGTGACACTCGACCGGGCGATCGAAGTGCTGTCCGCGCGGGGCGAGGTGCATGTGGCGATCATCGACGCCTGCCGCGACAATCCGTTTCCCGATAAGATGATGGCGGGAAATCTGGACGCCAGCCTGTTCGAAACCCGCAGCGGTTTCGACGCCTTCCAGACCCCTTTGAATTCGCTTGTGGCCTTTTCAACCGCTCCCGGCATGGTCGCCTTCGACGGTCAGGGCGGTGAAAACAGCCCCTATACCGCGGCGATTCTGGCGGCGGTCGATGCCTATCCCGATGACGACATCCTGTCGGTCTTTGCCCGCGTACGCGAAAACGTCTACAAGTCGACCAAGGGCAAACAAGTGCCATGGGAAAGCTCTACGCTGGTGCAACCGTTCCGGTTGCGCAAGCAGGGCGCCCCGACGCCGCCGGTGCTCCTTGCCGAGACTGATCCGGCGCAGGAAGGTGCCAGCAGTGAAACCCGGACAGCATCAGAACCGGCTACCCTGCCCGCCGCGGTGACGATCACGGCGACATATGATCGCGACGTACCGCTGACAGCCGCGCTCACACGGGCGCTGAAGCTGACCGAGGCTCTGGATTTCGCCGTCACGACACCCCCGTCCGACGGCACCCTGAGCGTCGTGGACAATGGCGTGATCTATCGGCCCCGGCTAAGCGAACGGCCCGCGACCACGCGCCAGCTCAATCTTTCCGACAGTTTCACCGTCACCTTCGACCTGCCCGATGGCCCCGCCCCCGTGACAGTCACGCTGGACATGGAGGTCAATGGTTGCGATCTGGCGGCGGGTGACGCGCTGGACCCTGGCGGCGTCGGCTTTTACCGGCTTCCGAACGAGATCGAAATCGCTCCCGCGCTGGCCGACTGCCGCGCGGCAGTCTCGCAGAATCCCGATACGCCCCGTTTCCGCTATCAGCTGGGCCGTGCCGAACAGGCCGCCGGCCTTTTCAAGGCCAGCTTCGACAACTTTTCCGCCGCGGCTGACGCCGGTCACATCCGGGCGCTGAACGGCACCGCGCGGTTGCTGATCACCGACAAGATCGACCGCGCAGCAGCGGACATCGCCGCCGATCCGATCCGCGCAATGGCGCTCTACGATCAGGGCATCGCGGCGGGTGATCCCTATGCGATGCACTCCAAAGGCCTGCACCTGCTGCGCAACAGCGACACCGATCAGGGGCGGCAGGAGGGGTTCGAACTGCTCGACCGCGCGGCAGAACTTGGCCACACCTATTCAATGAACGAACTGGGCATCTACTTCCTGACGCCCGACACCAATCACTTCCTGCCCGAACGGGGCATGCGCTATCTGCGCGCCTCCGCCGCGCGAAACGACATCTATGGATATTTCAACCTTGGTTTCGTGGCGCAAAACGGGTTGACCGAAGACGGAATCGACCTCGCCTCCGCCTATGACTGGTTCGTGAAAGCCGCAGACGGCGGGCATCCCATCGGCCCCGCCGCACTGGGTCGGATGATCGTCAACGGTCAGGTGCCGGACCAGGGTCCGCAACAGGCGGTGGAGTGGTACGATCAGGGCCTTGCCCGTGGCGACGGATGGGGTGGCGTCAATGCCGCCGAGCTTATCCTGAACAGTGCCGTACAGGGCCAGACCCGCACGTCCGCCCTGATCCGTCTGGCCAAGGCGCGGCATCTGTCGAACTCAAAAGCCTCCGAGGCCGCTGCCGCTCTGCTTGCCAACCAGCCGCCAAAGGAACTGGCACTGGCCACGCAGACGCTGCTGGTGGAACTGGGTGCGACGATGCCGATCGACGGCGCGATTGGCCCAATGACTCGGCGCATCCTCGACCGGATGGCGCAGGACAACGGCCTGCCACCCGCCTCGAACGACCGCCTGTCCGAGCTTGAAACCGCCGCACGCGTCTACTGGGCCGAACGCCCGACGCGACCTGACCTGTTCTGACCCCAGAACAGCCTCCCGGGTTTTGTCGCAAACTTTCGGAATACGGGCCTGCTTACCAAGCCGTGATAGACGCCGACCTTTGAATTGGAGGGTGGGTATCGGAACGTGGCGATTGACTTCAAAGGTAGCCAGTATCCGAAAAACGTCATCCTGTATGCGGTGTTTTTCTATGTCCGATATGCGGTTTCCTATCGCGATTTGGAGGAGGTCGTGGCGGAACGAGATTTCGAAGTCGACCATGCGAACTTGAACCGGTGGGTCGTGAAATATGCCCCGTTGATTGCCGCAAACGCCGAAGCGAGGAAGCGACCGACAGCCGTTTCCTGAAGGATGGACGAGACTTACATCAAGGTCAAAGGCAAGTGGGCCTCCTATTATCGAGCCATCGACAAATTCGGAAAGTCACGACAATCCGCATTCCAGCAATTTGCGACACTTGCTGGATAACTTTGACCAGCGTCAGCTTTGAATCTGCAATTTGACAAACTTTGCGACAGAACCCCCGGTCATCGTCGACCAGCGGAACTGCATTTGCCTGTGGCTTCGATATTGAATTCTCCTTCATGGTTGCCGTGTCAAGCGCTTGCTGCAAAGGCAGCGGCGACGGCGTCGAGGAACATCTGCGCCTCCGCCCTTTGCAGCACCAGCGGCGGGCGGATCTTGAGGACATTTGCCCCCGGCCCCGTCGCGCTGATCAGCACACCGTTTTGCCGCAGGTGGTTGACGACAAAGGCCGTGCGGACGGCATCCGGCGCGCCGTCTTTCTCGATCTCAACGGCCAGGAACAAACCGGCACCCCGGACATCGACGATTCCCGGCACCTGTCCCGCAATGTCGCGCAGACCGTCCTTCAGGAAGGCACCGATCCGAAGCGCGTTGTCCTGCAGCCCTTCGCCTTCGATCACGTCCAGCACCGCCATGCCAGCGGCGGCGGCGACCGGATTGCCGCCGAAGGTGTTGAAATAGCGCGCCTTGCTGCCGAACTCTGCCACCTGACCGGGCCGCATGGCGACACCGGACAGCGGAAATCCGTTGCCCATCGGCTTGCCCATGGTCACCATGTCCGGCACCAGCCCGTGCCGCCCGAAGCCCCAGAACGCCTCGCCCGTGCGACCGAACCCCGGCTGCACCTCGTCGGCGATGAAGATGCCGCCCTCTGCGCGGATCAGATCCACCGCGGGTTTCAGGAAGCCCGCAGGATCGGGATAAAGCCCGTCGCTGGAAAACACGGTATCGACGATGAAGGCCGCCGGTTCGATCCCGTCGCGCCGCATCGCCGCGATGGCCCCAGCGAGATCCGTCGCCAGCCGCGCACCCTGTTCCGCAGGCGGCACTGACAGCGCGTTCGGGGCCGGGATCAGCCGCACCCGGTCACCTCTTTGGACAAAATCACCCAGGGACGGCGACAGCTCCGACACCGCTTCGGTCAGACCGTGGTAGGCCAGTTTGGTCACGATCACCCCTTGCCGCCGCAGATGTAACCGGGTGATGCGCAGCGCCAGATCGTTCGCCTCGGACCCGGTGCAGGTGAACATCACATGCCCCAGCGCGTCGGGCATCGTCGCCAGCAGCCGTTCGGCATAGGCCACCACCCCGTCGTGCAGATAGCGGGTGTGGGTATTCAGCGTGCTCATCTGCGCCGTAACAGCCTCCACCACTTTCGGATGACAATGCCCGACGGAGGCGACGTTGTTGTAGCAGTCGAGATACCGCTTGCCTGACTTGTCCCACAGCCACACGCCCTCGCCCCGCACCAGATGAAGCGGCTCCTGGTAGAACAGGCGGTATGCCGGGCCCATGACCTTTTCGCGGCGCGCGATCAGCGCGGCATCCTCGGTGTCGAGCCCAGCTGACCGGCTGCTGTCGTAGGCGTTGACCATTGTCATCTCATGTTCTCCTTGCGCGACAGGGCCGCCAGGGCCCCCTCCGTGCCAATCCTGTCCAGCGCGTTCAGCCCGCGCAACGATGCGGCCCCGTTGCGCAGGATATAGGCGGCGTTGTCGGGATAGGGGCACTCCAATCCTTCTGTAAATTTGTGTAACCGGTGCTGTAGTGTCATCGTTTTGCTCAATTAAATGACACAGGAGGTTTCCGGTGCTGCGAATTACGCCGCGCGTTGAAATAGAAGACCAGCGCTGTCGATGACTTGGGGCACGGCGCAGCGAATCCCCTAACTTGGGATCATGGGTGTGGTGATCAAGCCCAAAGGGCAGGTCTTGGAAAGAAGTGAAAAGATGCAGTTGAAACGCGTGGGCAAAAGTGCCGTTCGGCGACCTGAATTGCGCCAAACGGTTATTGCACTTTGTGCAAGTGTTTTGATGTTTTCTTGTCAACCGGTCGCGGCTGACATGACAGATAAGCAATTCGAAGAACGGCTGCGGAGCTACCTTCTTGCACACCCTGAGATTGTCCTTGAAGCGATGAAGACGTTGTCAGAGCGAGAGAGGCGTGCTGCGCAGACCGCGCAAATCACCAAGCATGCGGACATGTTTGAGCAGACACCAATTCTGGGCATCGGCCCCGATGCGGCACCACATACTGTCATTGAGTTTTTCGATTACCGCTGTGCGCCTTGCAAAGCGTTGCATCCAAAATTGCAGGCCGCTTTGAAAGATCACCCTACAATCCGGGTCGAAATGCGGCATCTGCCCATACTGTCACCCGGATCTGAGCGTGGTGCGCGCTTTGCACTGGCGGCGAAGAATGTCGGCAGCCCCGCGAAATATCGCAGTGTGCATGAGGCATTGTGGACGTTGAAAGGCCCTTTACAGGAGTCAACTTTCGAAAAGATTGCGCTGGAACATGGTTTGGATTGGCCCGCGGTACGTGCTGAGATGAAAAGCGATGCTGTGTCAGAGCGTATCAGCACCAATCGAGATATTGCAGTCGATCTGCAAATCCTTGGCACACCGGCCTTTGTCACCCCCACATCCGTCAGTTTTGGGGGCACGGATGCAGAGGCTTTGGTGGCCGGTTGGCTTGGGTTCAGGAGCCACCAACCTTAATCCACTGGCGCAAATCCACCGAAATATCAGCGGCTAGGGACGCGCATGGAAGAGTGGTTCTCTTTTCAAGCGATCCAAGCCGCTGAGGTGAAGTTGAATTTCTCACAATTCAAAGGACCGCCTCCAAATACAAGCGCGTATCTCCCCCTGTCTGGCCGGGGTCGCACTTTGTTCCAAGGCAGTAGGGTTCGATGCCGGTCCATTGAACGTCGGTCAAACCATGTTGGCTCAAAGTTGCACTCCTTCGTTGCAACCTTGAATCTGGACCTGTCACGCTTTAGTGCCGCCCCAAGTGCTCGTTTAGGC
>NZ_LXYI01000063.1 GCF_001650875.1 Sulfitobacter sp. EhC04 | reverse complement strand
TGTCGGATGGCCGGTGTTGATGAGATTCAAGCACTTCCCTGAAAAACGAACCGGGGTTCATGAGATTCCGTACCGGTATTTATGAGACTGGATGAGTCGGAGTTTGTGAGACTGGCGTTGTCTCGCGGCTTTTTCTGCAGACTGCCGTGCTCTCTCGTCGCGCTCAGCGCGCCAGAACCGGGCCGAGATGCTTCGCCTCAACGAAAGAGGCCATGCGTCAATCGCCTGCCGGACCCGTCCCTGCCCCTCCGCATCGCTCATGAGCATGACTGAGATCGCCCATTTGACCGGATCCTCAATGATCCGCCCGGCGCCGACCGCCAGCGCGAAACACTGCAAGAGCGAGCCCTGCGCCAGGGCGTGGAGACCGGGACGCACTGGCTTGGCAAGCACTGGCGCCACCTGATCGTATTCGGGAACTACGACCGTGAGCGCCTGTCGGATGATCGGCGTGGTCAAAAAATCATGATAGTCCCGGCGGTCTTTCAAAGACATTCGTGGCTGCTCGCAAACGTTCGGCGGCGAGGCCCGGCGATGTCGCACCGTCAGAAGCTGAAGCACTTCGGGCGCTTCCAGGTCGCCCTGCCCCGCGCTGCGCGCCCAGGCATCGAGATGCGCGGCACCGACCTCGGCATGCCCTTCAAGTTTCTTGAAGCAATCCGTACCGAACCGATCGGACAGGGTCTCGCCGGTGGCGCCCCGAAACTCCACACCATGCACCGGGCAGCGAAATCGCCACGGCAGGGCTGTGGATTTGCGTTGCGGCTCTTCGGGACAGTACGGGCAGTAATACCGGCTCTTCCGCGCGATCATCAAACGCGCCTGTGGCCCGAACTCCCGGAATGTCATGGCCTGCACTGCTTCGGGCGAAAGGCCGATCCGAGCCGCGATCAGAGCCCCCTGCCCTTCCGAGAGACGCCATTCCAGGTCGAACACGTCGTGCCCCTTCAGGCCAAGCGTGGCGACGAATTCCGAAACCGTCATGGCGTAGAACGGGGCCATACGCGCGATCCAGGAGGACAGCCGCTCGTCAGCCTCTGGGGCGTATACGACCGGCAGGCGCCCGCACATCGTCACACCGGCTCTCCCAGGACCGCCTGCAACCGGTCGCCGCCCAGAATATCGCGCGAGAGGATGCGTTCCTCGCCACTTTCGATGGCGGCGATCGCCAGCTGCGACAAGATCGAAAAGATGCCCGAGGTGATGCCGCCAGTCACCTTGATCATCCGCGTGAGTGCCTTCTCGTCGATCTGGCTTTGGCGCCGAAGCGGCAGCGTGCGCGTGAGCGTGCTCATCAGCCCGTTCAGATCCTCGCCCTCGCGCCAAGGCGGCAACGCGAAGGCCTCGAAACGGCGCACCAGCTGATCATCGGTGCGCAGCGCGTTGCGAGCCTGCGCTGTACCAACACAGACCAGCGGGATGCGCAGCTCGTTGCCCAGAAAGCGCAGCATGTTCAGGAATCGTGCCTGTTCGCGGATCGTCCCCGCCTGCAGGCTGTGAATCTCGTCGATGACCAGCATCCCCGGACGCAATTCGGCGAGCAGACGCAAGGCCAGGCTTTCCAGCACAGACAGTGTCGCCCGAGGCGGCTCCGGGGCACCGATCGCCGCCAGGATCCGGCGGTAGAAGCGCGATTCATCAGGCCCAGACACCATCTGCACGGCGACAACCGGCATATGTAGCCGTCCGCTGGTCTCGTCGAAGCTCGATGCGTGATCGCGGGTGAACTTCTCGATGATCATCGTCTTGCCCATGCCGCTGTCACCGACAATGAGCAGGTTCGGCATGCGGGCGCGCTCGGGAAACGACATCAGCGTTTCCAGCTTCTCCAAGGCAGCCTCGGCCCTGGGATAGGAGACCCAGCGGTCGGCGCGAATCCGGTGAATGCGCTCCTCGGCGCTGAGCGCCGCGATCTTGCCGGCTCCTGGATAGAGATGCGGGAACTCAGTCATCGTCGTACCACTCCTCGACCTTGAAGCCGGGATGGCTAAGGAACGGGCTCCCCTCCCCTTCCGGCGCAGGCAGGGCATCTCGCGCGGCGGCATCCGGTGTCACATCGATCATCGGCAGAGGGGCCAGATGCGCCCGCCGCGCCTGGTGGCGCCGTATCGCCTTAGTTTGCCGCTCGGCACTGTCGACGAGGTCGCGCTGCGCCTCGATCGTCCTGAAAATCAGTTCCTCATCTACCGACCGGCGCCCGGCCTCGCGCAAAGCGCGTCGCGCTGCGCGGTGCTCCCAGAGCGTGACCGCAGGTCGGGTCAGATCCGCCGGCCGGGCTTCGATGATCCCGTTCTCTGTCAGCACGAAGATGCGCGAAAGATCACGCGGGTCGTATTTGAGCGTGAACTTGCGGCTTTCCCGGCCCATCAGCCAGCGCAACTCGTCCGCCCAGTAGCGGATGTGGAAGAGATGCAGGCCGTCGCGCTGCAAAACTCGCTGCTCGGAGGGCAGGAAATCGACCAGGAACTGCCTGAGATCGGCCGGGATTTGGATCCGGACCTCGTTCGTCCGCGCCGCCCAAGCCGCTGCAGGTGTCGTTTCCAGCGCGCTGTGGACCCGCGCATGGTAGGAGCCGGTGATCTCGAGAGCGAGCCAAGTTTCCAGCTCTCTGAGCGTCATCACCGCCTCGGCTTCCGCGTCGAGATCACCGCGCTCGAAAATATTCGAGAAATGCGAGCCCGGCAGCAGGTGAATCGCGCCCATCATCGTGCCGATCAGGCGCTCGATATGGCCGCCATAGCGCGGCGTTCCCGGTGGTCGGTGCCGCAGGTCGATCTGATATTCGGAACAGGCCCGCTCAAAGGCGCGCGCGTGGAACTCCGCGCCATTGTCCACGTAAATCGCGATCGGGATACCCTGCGCAGCCCAATCCGTGCTGATACCTCGCGCAGTGAGCCAATGCGATTTGTCCATCACCGCATGGGTCAGACACAGAGCAACAGCCAGAAGCGATGGCGGCTCCAGCGACAGATGAAACCCCAAAACCATGCGGGTGTTCACATCGATTGCCACAGTCAGCGTCGGACGACCGAGCGGGCAACGCGTCACCGGGTCGACCACTGTCACATCGGCCTTGGTGTGGTCGATCTGGACGATATCGAGAGGGCTGTCTGCAGTAAGGCCTCCCGGCGTGGCCAGATGGCGTCGCTCAGCCTTGTCCTTGCCTTCACGTCGGGCCATCAGGTTTGCCTGATCGTAACCCTCCAGCCAGCGGCCCAAACGCCGGATCGAGGGTGGTGCCAACCCTTGCGCCTGACAATCGGCAGCGATCTCCCGCC
The DNA here is from genome assembly GCF_001650875.1 of Sulfitobacter sp. EhC04. GTDB lineage: Bacteria > Pseudomonadota > Alphaproteobacteria > Rhodobacterales > Rhodobacteraceae > Sulfitobacter. Next base: position 467 of record NZ_LXYI01000063.1, on the reverse strand, counting down.
AGAACCGTGTCCTGGTGGGCTTGCGGCGGGTGGCATAAAACTCCCTGAAATGGCGGGAGACAATCTCGTCCACCGCCGGGTTCAGGGGCTGCATGCCCGGTTTGGGCCCCCGGGTATCCCGTAGCAGTGCACTGGTCCGCCCGTCTTCGCGGAACTGCTTCACCAGACGAAAGAGCGTGGATCGGCTGACATTCAACTGGCGCATGGCCCAGTCGACATTGCCCTGAGTGAGCTGGACCGGCAGCTCCGCGATCACTTGCGCGCGGCGCTCGGCCTCTTCCCAATCCTTGTCAGCTGGAAAATTATCGGACATAACTTACTCAGTGCATGGATGCCGGATAGTCTCACCAATGGTGACTCAAATCGGCGTCCAGTATCACATACCCTGAATCAGTCTCAGAAATGCGACACAGGTAAGTCATTGAAAACAAATGGATCGCAGTCTCAAAAACTCCGGCAGACCGACA
>NZ_LXYI01000062.1 GCF_001650875.1 Sulfitobacter sp. EhC04 | reverse complement strand
AAAATTAGCCTCTATTCTCTTTAATTAGGGCACAACGACACTTGCTGCCAATTCAACCGATATCGCATCCAGCACCGGGCCAACCGGGTTGTGTAGGCTGGCCGACACACCCGACGCGGCTGCAAAACGCAACATCGCGATGCCCTCTTGCAACCCGGTGAGGCGCAGATCGGGCAGCACCACATCGTAACTGCCATTCGCCAGCAACGCCGCCATTTCGGCGCAATTTGTCACGTTTTCACCACCAGCAAGCCGAGCGCCGCCAGCATGACAAGCCGCCCGCAAACGGCGCTGTTCCTCTGGGGCTACAAGATGCATATGCAGCGGGTCTTCGATCCACACGACGCCAAGTTTGCAAAGTTCAGTCACCACGCTGCGCGCGCCCTGAAGGTCAAACCGGTCGTGACAATCGACAAATACAGCCGCATCGTTGCCCAGTTCCGATCGCACGGCATCGACGCGTGCAAATCCCCGATCCATCACCGCGCGGCGTTCGGGCCAGTCTAGAAAATTCCAACGATAGCCATCAAATGGCGCGATCTTGACAGCACATGCGCCGGTGTCGTCGATCAATTTACGGGCACGGTCAGCAAACCCTTCGGGAGTTCGGTCGGAAATTCCACGGTTGATATTGGCATAAAACGGCACCGCATCGCGCCGCGCGCCGCCCATTATCTCTGCCAGCGGAAGCTCGGCGCGTCGCGCCAGCAGATCCATCCCGGCTTGTTCTACAGCACTCAAAAGCGCGCGGCGGCCCGGTGCAATTTCAGTCTGGCGCAGCGCGGCAAGCAGCGGCTGAACGCCGGAGATCTGCTGCCGGGCCACAAGCGCGGACAAATGCGCGCATAAGCCGGCGATCTCGGTTTCGTTGCCAAAGGAAGTGGCCTCGCCCCATCCTGTCGCACAATCACTCACCCGTGGGATTGATCTTTTGCTGTTGCTCGGGCGCTCTACTCCACTGACATTTCGACAAATTCAGGGACATCTGGACCTGTCCAAAGGATCACTGCATCGTCTTTTGTCTGCCTTACGATCGCGTCGTTTGGTCCGCTATGACCGTGACACTCGGCGCTATGCAATCGGTGCCACCGTCATGTCGCTGGCGCGCGGCGCGTTGGACCGTGATGCCACGGTCCGCGCTTGTCAGGCTGAAATGTCACGCCTTGCGCACCTGCTCAAAGTGCCATGTTGCCTTTATGTCAGCGACGATGATTCGGTATTCGTTCTGGACGCCGCGGACCCCGCCGGGCGTACGGTACGCGTCTGGCCCCGTATGGCGATCGAGGTGAGCACAGCAGGGCAGGCAATGCTCGCTGGTCGCCCGGCAGAGCAGAAAAATGAATGGTCCGCCGATCTGCAACGCATTATCAGCAAGGCGCGCGCGCTTGGCTATGCTGCCAGCTACGGCGATCCACTTGCCGTGGCCACGTCGGTTCTTGATGGCGAAGGCGCAGTCGTTGGCGCGCTTTGTTGCCAATTCGACGCCGCCGGAACCCACCCCGACAAATTGCACGAGGCAGGTCAAATGATCCGAGAGGCCGCGCGCCGCGCCTCGCACCATCTCGGCGTCACTCAGCGACTGAATGAACAGATCATCGCACAGCGCCCCAAATTCAATTTCGAGGGCAAGGTGCATGACACCGGCCGTGACTATGTGGGCGAAAGCCCAAGCTGGTGCGAGGTAACCGGCCGCCTTTGGTGGCTCGACGTGCTAGCCCCGGCTCTGCGATGGCTGGATTTGAAAACCGGTGAAAGCGGGCGCACACTGCTGAAAGGATTGACCGGTGGTCTCGCTCTGACCTCCGGTCCCGAACTGCTTTTAACCGGCGAAAACGGCCTGTCGCTGTTCAACCCGGTCACTGACCAGCAAACCCCGTTGACCGACCCCGAGGCGCATCGCCCCGAAAATCGGTTCAACACCGTCGGGGTCGATCCGAAACAACGCATGTGGGCCGGCACCATGCCGCTCGACAACCTCGAAAAGCCCGGCACGCTCTATCGTATCCACCCTGATCTGATGACCGAGATCATCGTGCCCGAAATATACCTTCCGAAAAACACGGTTTTCAGCCACGATTGCCGATACGCTTATCTGACCGAGCAAGACCCGGGAGCACGCTGTGCCGTTCTGGTTGCCTATGAACTGGGCGAGGATGGCCTGCCCGTCGCGCGTCGTGAATTGCTACACGGCACTGACGCCCAAGGCCAACCTGCGGGTCTGACCATTGATGCCGAGGATTGTCTTTGGGTTGCAATGCGGGGTGGCTGGTCCGTCATTCGCCTTGATGCCGAAGGCAAGCAATTGGCGCACCATCCATTACCCGTGCCGATGCCGACCGCGCTGACCTTTGGCGGGCCGGACCTTGCCAGCCTCTTTGTCACCTCAACCTATCTGCGCCTGCCACCCGGCTATAACGATATCGCCCCGCTGTCTGGGCGGTTGATCGAGCTGCGCCCCGGCGTGACCGGACGGGCACCTGTGCGCGTATCTTTGGAAAAACCATGACTGATAGTCCCCCCCTCAACTTCACTCCCCGCCACAACGCCTTGGCCCTGACCGGCGAATCACCGCTATGGGATGTCACACGCGACTGCCTATGGTGGCTTGATATTCAAGGCCAACGTCTTTTGCGCCACCAACCCGGCGGCACCGACGCGGCGATCCCCCTACCCGGTCAATGCGGGTTGGTCGCGCTCGGCGAAAGCGGTCGGCTCGTGCTGGGAATGGAGGACGGGCTTGTCGCGCTCGACCCTGAAACGATGGCATGGGAGCGGCTGAGCGACACAGAAGCCGATGCCTCCACGCGCCGCTTGAACGATGGAAAACCCGACCGACTGGGCCGTCTTTGGTTTGGTTCAATGGATATGTCGGGTCGTGGCATTCCCACCGGCGGGTTGTTCCGCCGTGATGTGGACGGCACCATAAACAAAGTATTGGATGACGTGGCCATTCCCAATGCCATTGTCGGCGATCCCGCCTCTGATGCAATATGGTTCACCGACACGCCCACCCGCAAGCTTGAGCGTTTCGACCTCGCCCAGGATGGTGGAATTTCCAAACGCAGCACGCTACTGACCCTGCCCGAAGGCGCGCATCCCGACGGAATGAGCATGGATGGCGAGGGCAAATTGTGGCTGGCGATTGTCGGCCCTGGTGAGCTTATTCGTATTGATCCCGCGTCGGGCGAAATCCTTGCGCGGATCGCCCTGCCGGTGCGCCGCCCGACGATGGCAATCTGGAGCGACAGAACCCTGTTTGTGACAAGTCAGCGGCGATTCCTGTGCGCTGCTGAACTGGGGCAGCAATTGATGGCAGGTAATCTCATCGGGGCAGCTGGCTCCTTGGGAAGCGGGCCGGACCTGCGGGTCGCCGGAGTATAAAACGCGACAGAAGCGTCTGGGCTGCATAAAACTCCTCTGCACTGATATCGGTCTCGGGCAGCACATTGCCATGCCCGCGTGGAGCCTTTTCGATCTTTGGGTCGACGGCACCGTTGAGTCGGCCACATGACCTTGCTTGCTCAAAGCTGCCCCAACTGACCCAAATAACGTGGACTACACTGCCGCATGATGCCCTTGGCTAGAACGTTCACGCCACAAGGTTATTTCGTCGCGGCGCTTTTACTCAATATTCAGCTGGCTAACCGCCGAGACTTGCGTTTACCTTCATGTCCAATAAGTTTGCATTATCGGACATTTTGGTTATGCTCCGCGTCAGTTCGGAGTTTACACAGGTTTTGGTTGTCGGATGGCCGGTGTTGATGAGATTCAAGCACTTCCCTGAAA
>NZ_LXYI01000061.1 GCF_001650875.1 Sulfitobacter sp. EhC04 | reverse complement strand
TCATGCAGGCTTTGCCGATATTCGAAGAGCGCACGGATCAGCGGGTCTGGGTGGTTGGACAGATCCACGGTCACCCCGATTTTATGAAGGGACTCGTCCACAGTCGCGAGATGGCGGACCATCTTGTCCGAAGCAGGGTTCAGCACCAGATCGAAGATGATCAAGCTGTCGAAGGTGTCCCGCAGGGCCAAAGTAAGAGCCATCGGGCTGGAAGCACTCGACATGGCCAATTCGATCTCTGAGAAATGATTGCTGAAATGGTTGGTCAGCAGCCATTTTTGATCCGGGGTCAAATCATCATCCCGAACAACGAAGTCGATGAACGCCTGAACACCGGTCTCTGCCGTTGCGATAAGCTGTTTCAGGTACTCGGGGATGTCAGCCTGCGCGAGCAGGTTCACGGAAACGCTCAGCCGCTCTTGCAGCTGAGAATAGCTGAAATCCTCCGCATCGCGAATTGCTGCCTCAAGGGACAACAGCGCGGCGTCGAACTCGCCAATCGTTGCGTCCCAATTGGTCACCAGATCCTGAATGCTGCTGTCCAGCGAGGCAATCTGCTCAGGGGTCAGAGACTCCAGCTCAAGGAAGTTCGCCAGGGCCGTCAGAACCTCAATCTGGCGCTCGTATAGCGCTTGCAGAACGTCCTCGTTTGCCCCTTCAAGATCGGCGACACCCGCCAGCAATTTGAGCTGGTTCATCACCACTGCTGCCTGCATCTGGTATTCCACCAGCGTGCCGGATTGCGCCTTCATCGACTTCAGAAGGTTCCGGGACAACTCGGGGATCTTATCCGCGGCTGATTGATCGCCCTCCATTGCTGCGGCAAGTGCGGTATCAAAGCGAGACTGGTTCAGGGCTGCCTGCTGTGCCGGCGACACGTTGGTCAGGTCGCTGTTCAGAATATCACTCAGAAACTCGCGCAAGGTCTTTGCGGTCTTGTACCACAGACGTGCCTGTTCACCTGACTGCAACGCCAGGGCCTGGGACTGCTCAATCAGGACGCCGATCTCTCCGCCGATGTTTGACACCAGGCCCTGCATCGACAGCGTGAAGCGCTCGATCTGGGGGAGAACTTCATTCATCGCCCCGGCCATCGAAACCAGCGCGGCGTAGAGCTCCCGGCCGTATTCGGTGGTCAGGTCGATACTCTCGATCATATCACGGAACCCTTCACGGCTCTGAGGCATGGTCTGACCCAATTCGGCAAACTGGTCGTTCAGGCGGCGCATGATTGTTTCGCGCTGTTCCTCGACACTGTAGAAGGCCGCAAAGAATGTGTTCACCGCTTGAGCCATCTGGTCAGCACCGCCAAAGGCGTCGACCAGGTTCGAGGCTGCATCCCCGCCGAGCAGCGACACGTCGAACAATGTGCCCCCGAGCAGGTCCATGGCATCATTGACAGCCAGCAGACTGGTAGACAGGCGCGTCAACGTGGTCGCGGCACCCTCGCCCACCCTTTGGACGTCCTCGATCCCCGTGACCATCTCAGCGAATGCATCGCCCAGCTCTTCCAGAGCATCTTGGACTGCGCGCTGCGCCTCCTCGTCGCTCAGGCCGCGCGTCGATACCTCCATCTGGTATGCGAAGTCAGTGAAGGCGCTCGACGTGATCCCAAGGGTCTCCGCCGCGCTGATCAGGCTATCCTGAATTTCAGCAACAATGTTTTGGAGTGGAGCGGCCACATCCTCGTCGGCTTCGGTATAGGTGGTGCGAACCTTCTTGGAGAGGCCC
>NZ_LXYI01000060.1 GCF_001650875.1 Sulfitobacter sp. EhC04 | reverse complement strand
CCCGTGTCAGGATCGAGGTGTTGATCCCGATCAACTGCCCTGCCATGTCGATCAGCGCACCGCCGGAATTGCCGGGGTTGATCGGCGCATCGGTCTGGTTGAAATAGCCCAGCCCCGAATTGCCGCCCCCCGCCCCGGAGCGCGCCAGCCCCGAAACAATGCCACTGCTCACCGTCTGGCCCACGCCAAACGGATTGCCAATCGCCAAGGTCAGTTCGCCCACCTCCACCGTTTCGCTGTCGCGCAGGTTCAGATAGGGCAGCGGCTCATCCGCGTTGATTTTGAGAATGGCCAGATCAGCCTCCGCATCGCCCAGCAAGACCTCTGCCGAATACTCCCGACGGTCGTTGAGCACGACACGGATCTCCGTTGCCATACCCACGACATGGAAATTCGACACCACGATCCCGTCGGCGGACAGGATCACGCCGGACCCCAGAGAGTTCTGCACGCGGGGCCGCTCCGAAAAAGGGTCGCGGAAAAAGCGTTCAAAGAAAGGATCGCTCTGCAACGGTGTCCGGCGCGGGGCGGTCATGATCTTGGCATAGATATTGACCACCGCCGGGGTCGCCTGTTTGACCAGCGGCACAAAGCTCAACTGCATTTGCGCGGCGGACTGCGGCACCTGCTGGGCCAGCGCGGGGCCTGCCAGAAGGGCAAGGATCATCAACAGATATCTCATGCCCCAGATATGCGCGGCAGATGCGGAATGCGCAACTCCCCTGCTCTTTTTGGCTAAAAATATCCCTGCACCTCGGCAAACAAAAAAAGCCCCGCCAGAAGGCAGGGCTTTCAACGCGCAAAATGCGAAAATTCTTAGTCCGCGTTTTCTTCGGCGGCCAGACGGGCCTTGTCGCCAGCGCCCTTGGCGTCGCGGTCGCGGTCGACAAATTCGATGATCGCCATCGGCGCCATGTCACCATAGCGGAAACCCGCCTTGAGAACGCGCACGTAACCGCCCTGGCGGTCCTTGTAGCGCGGGCCGAGAATGTCGAACAGTTTCGCCACATAGGCGTCCTGCTTGAGCTTCGCGGCCGCCTGGCGGCGGGCGTGCAAATCGCCGCGCTTGGCCAGCGTGATCATCTTTTCGATGATCGGGCGCAGTTCCTTGGCCTTGGGCAGCGTTGTCTTGATCTGTTCATGCTCAATGAGCGAGCCTGCCATGTTTGCCCAGAGCGCCTTGCGGTGCTCATGTGTGCGGTTCAGGCGGCGGTATCCACGTGCGTGACGCATTTCTGTTCTCCTAATGTGCCCTCTACGGGCGATTTTGCTTTGTCCGGCTGGCGTGCGTAGCGCCAACTCTCCTTGGGGTCAGCGTCACCCGAAGGGAGGCGCGTAACCCGATAGTTGTCTGCCCTCAGGCGGGCAATGAAAGGGCGGGATGCCCGGTAGTGCGGTAAGGCGGGGTTTCACCCCGCCACACCATCAAAAGTTGTCTTCGAACTTCTTGGCCAGGTCTTCGATGTTGTCTGGCGGCCAGTCCTCGACGTCCATGCCGAGGTGCAGACCCATGCCCGACAGCACTTCCTTGATCTCGTTCAGGGACTTGCGGCCAAAGTTCGGGGTGCGCAGCATTTCTGCTTCGGTCTTCTGGATCAGATCGCCGATGTAGACGATGTTGTCGTTCTTCAGGCAGTTCGCGGAACGCACCGACAACTCCAGCTCGTCGACTTTCTTGAGAAGCAGCGGGTTGAATTCCAGACCGTCGTCGTCGTCCTGACGGGAGGCCGATTCCGGCTCGTCGAAGTTGACGAAGATACCCAATTGATCCTGCAGGATGCGTGCGGCAAAGGCCACCGCGTCATCCGGTGTGATCGACCCGTCGGTTTCCACCTTCATGGTCAGCTTGTCATAGTCCAGCACCTGGCCCTCGCGGGTGGGCTGCACGTCATAGCTGACCTTCTTGACCGGCGAATAGATCGCGTCGATCGGGATCAGACCGATGGGCGCATCTTCCGGCTTGTTCTTATCAGCGCTGACATAGCCCTTGCCAGTGTTGACAGTCAGTTCCATGTAGACGTCCGCGCCATCGTCGAGGTGACAGATGACGTGATCGCGGTTCAGGATCTCGATACCGGCGGATTCGCTGATGTCACCGGCAGTGACAACGCCCGGACCCTTGGCAGAGATCGACAGGCGCTTGGGCCCTTCGACTTCCATGCGGATCGAGACACCCTTGAGGTTCAGGACGATGTCGGTGACATCTTCGCGGACACCGGCAACCGAAGAGAATTCATGCAGCACATTGTCGATCTGCACGGAGGAGATCGCGGCACCCTGAAGCGAGGACATCAGAACGCGGCGCAGCGCGTTGCCCATGGTCAGACCGAAGCCGCGCTCCAGCGGCTCGGCAACCACGGTCGCCTGACGCGCGGGATCGTTGCCCGGCTTTACGTCAAGCTGCTGTGGCTTGATCAATTCGGCCCAGTTCTTATGGATCATGTGTCCCTCCATCCTAGTATCTGCCGCATGTCCGGTCGGCGGATACGCTCGAGGTTTAAAAAAAACGGTATGGGGCCGCGCGAAAACACGCAGCCCCGTCAATAAAGTCGCGCTTAGACGCGGCGGCGCTTGGGCGGGCGGCAGCCGTTGTGTGCCATCGGTGTCACATCACGGATCGAGGTGATGTTGAAACCGGCAGCCGCCAGGGCGCGCAGGGCGCTCTCACGACCGGAACCCGGCCCCTGAACTTCGACTTCCAGCGTCTTGACGCCATGTTCCTGCGCCTTGCGGCCCGCATCCTCTGCGGCCATCTGGGCGGCATAGGGTGTGGATTTCCGCGAGCCTTTGAAACCGCATGTTCCGGCGGACGACCAGCTGATCGCATTGCCCTGAACGTCGGAAATCAGGATCTTGGTGTTGTTGAAGCTCGAATTCACATGCGCCACACCTGCGGCGATGTTCTTGGAGACCTTGCGTTTGGTGCGTTTTGCATCGCGTGCCATGTTCTCAGCCCTCCCTTATTTCTTCTTGCCGGCAATGGCCTTTGCGGGGCCCTTGCGTGTGCGTGCGTTGGTATGGGTGCGCTGGCCACGAACCGGCAGGTTGCGGCGGTGGCGCAGGCCACGGTAGCAACCAAGGTCCATCAGGCGCTTGATGTTCATCTGCGTGTCGCGACGCAGGTCACCTTCGACGGTGTAGTTTTCGTCGATGTGCTCGCGCACTTTCAGAACTTCGGCGTCGCTCAGTTCATTGACCCGGCGGGACAGGTCGATGCCGACCGCTTCGCAGATCGCGCGGGCCGAAGAGTTACCGATACCGGTGATATAGGTGAGGGCGATGGGAACCCGCTTTGCAGTCGGGATGTTAACGCCGGCAATACGTGCCACGTGTCATATTCCTTTTCGTTGCGGGTCCGTGATACCGGACCCTTTTTTCACAACATAAGCCCGATGCGTTTTGGGCGCGCCGGGCCTGGCTGATCAGGTGATCTTGCGGAACGGAGAATCCCCCCTGCCGCAAATTGATTCGTCTTCAAGATAGGGCTGGTTACGGGCAATCAGGACAAGGGTCAAGGCACGAACCGCCCGATGCGCCTGCTTCCGCCACATGCAAGCGGTTTTGGCGGACCCGGCGGGCTTTCGCAGGGCCGAATGCGGTTTCCTGCCGCTGTCAGATCGCGGCGCAGAGCAGTCGCGCTTCATAGGCCCGCGCTGTGGGCCGGACGGTCTTCCACATGGCACGCATGATGCCGCTGCGCAACTCCGGAAACAGGCGGAACAGTTCACGCCGGGTGGTTTCGTCCACGGCATCCACCGCCCGGTCGCCGGGATTGAAGCTTTCGGTTTCGCTGCCTCCGGCAAAGACGATTTCGTGCCGGTCGCACATGAAGTGCCAGTACTCGACCTCGGGCATGTCCTGTACTTCCCGGATCGCCTCGCCGTCGACAAGATGGCGGGCGGCGACCAGCGCCTGATCCGTTGCCAGCAGCAATTCGCACCGCGCCCCGGCGAACAGGAACCGGTGCGCGGGCGACACCATGATCTCACAAATCGGCAACCCTTGCCCAAGCGCGCCGGGACGCAGACGGATTGGCGCAAGCGCCGCGTTTTCGGGTGTCAGGGCGACGCGCGTGGTCGCAATCCATCGGACCGCCTGTGCGCCGTTGTCCAGCGTCATCACCATGTCTCCGGCGCGAAGACTCTCTACCGGCACATCCCCATCCGGCGTGCGGATCGGCGTGCCGCGGCAAAAACAGACAATCCCGTCCGGGTTCGCAGATGCGATATCCGAAAGCTCCAGTTCCCCGTTGCCGCCTGGCAGCACATCGCGCCCCTGCACGAATGTCGCGGTCCCGCCGGGGCCGAACCCGCCGAGGTCGATGGCGAATCGCGTGCCGCCGAAGAGCCCGAAGATGATGTAATCATCCCCCGCGCCCGCATTGTTGTAGGCATCCGGCGTCGAGAAGTTGGCGGAGATGAGCGGGGTGGACGACGGCACCAGCGTGCCAGCGGCGTTGGGGACGGCGGCATGAATCGCAAAGAACTGGCCATTGCCAATTGTTTCGCCCTCGCCCTGCGTTCGGACAAGGAAGAAACGCGAATTCTCGTCGCCCAGCGTCTTGATACCGTTCAACCTGATGGTCGAAGTGCCGCCGGGAAAGGTGACATTCGCGGTTGCAAATTGCGCGATCTGATCTCCGGAAAGGAGAAACTGCTCACCTGACATGTTGCCCACACTTCGAAGGGGTCTGACGCCCCTGTCCGGCCCACGACTGTTCGCGGGTCCGACTCACCAATCAATCAAATTCATGGCAAATTGAAGGCAGAACAGGAGATGGCACAGCGCGCAGGCAAGAACATGCCGCGCGCCGGCTTGTGGGTCAGATTCGTCGGGTGACGCCTGTCAGGAACCGAGGGCTTCGGAAATGCCGCGCTGCACGTCTTCGATGGCACCCAGACCATTTACCACGCTCAGCATATCCTTGGCATAGTAGTAGCCGATCAGCGGCGAGGTCTGTTTGTAATAGGCCATCAGCCGTGTCTTGAGGCTTTCCTCGTTGTCATCGGCCCTGCGGGTGAACTCGGTGCCGCCGCAGTTGCTGCATTTGCCGTCTGCGGGGATCGGCTTGGTATTGTCATTGTAGACTTCACCGCAGGAGGCGCAGGTGGATCGCGCCGTGATGCGAGCGACCAGCGCCTCGTCATCGACGCGCATTTCGATCACGGCATCCAGCGTCTGCCCCTCGTCCGCCATCAGGCGCGACAGCGCGTCTGCCTGCTCCAGCGTCCGGGGAAACCCGTCAAAGATGAAACCGCCCTTGTTGTCGCCTTCCAGCTTTTCGCGGATCAGGCCGATCACGATCTCATCGGTCACCAGATCGCCACGCGCCATGACATCGGCAACCATCTTGCCCATCTCGGTGCCCGAATCCTTGGCTTCGCGCAGCATGTCACCGGTGGAAAGCTGAACCATGTTCCGGGTTTCAACCAGATGGCGTGCTTGCGTGCCTTTGCCGGCGCCCGGCGGTCCAAGGAGAATAATGTTCATCGGCGTACGGGGCTCCGTTTCTTGCGTGGTTTTCCTTTGCCGGCACCTTTACCGCGCAACTGTGACTTTTCGAGTAGACCTTCGTATTGATGCGCCAACAGGTGGCTTTGGACCTGCTGGATCGTATCCATTGTCACAGAGACAACGATCAGCACCGATGTGCCGCCAAAATAGAAGGGGATCGCGAATTGACCACGCAGCACCTCTGGCAGCACACAGACCAGCGCCAGATAGGCAGAGCCCAGCACAAGGACACGGTTCACCACGTATTCAAGATATTCTGCGGTCTTCTTGCCCGGACGGATGCCGGGGACAAAACCGTTCTGGCTTTTCAGGTTTTCGGCCACTTCGTCAGGCTTGAAGCTGACGTTGAAGGTATAGAAATACGCAAAGAAGACGATCATCGAAATGAAGAACAGCAGGTACAGCGGCTGACCGGGGCCGAAGTTCGCCAGCAGGACCGACATGATCGGCCCGGTGGAATTGCCCGAGAACGTGCTGATCGTGACCGGCAGCAGCAGCAGCGAAGAGGCAAAGATCGCAGGGATCACGCCCGCCGGGTTCACCTTGACCGGCAGGTGGCTGGACCCGCCGTCATACATCTTCATCCCGACCTGGCGGCGGGGATACTGGATGTGAATCTTGCGCAGCGCACGCTCCATGAACACGACGAACATGATCGTCAGTACCACCATCAGCAACACGCCGATGATCACCGCCGGGCTGATCGCACCGGACCGGCCGGAGGCAAAGAACTGTGCAATCGCGGCGGGGACCTCGGCGATGATGCCGACAAAGATGATCAGCGAAATGCCGTTGCCGATCCCGCGCGAGGTGATCTGCTCACCCAGCCACATCAGGAACATGGTGCCGCCGACCAGCGTGATCATGCAGGCAATGCGGAAATAAAGCCCCGGATCAGCGGCGATGTCGCCCGCCTCCAGGCTGACTGCCAGCCCATAGGCCTGCAGGGTCGCCAGCGCCACGGTGCCGTAACGCGTGTATTGGTTGATCTTCTTGCGCCCCTGCTCGCCCTCTTTCTTGAGCTGCTCAAGCGCAGGCACCATCGAGGTCATCAGCTGAACAATGATCGAGGCCGAGATATAGGGCATGATCCCCAGGGCAAAGATGCCCATCCGCCCCAGCGCGCCGCCGGTGAACATCGACACCATGCCGCCGATGCCCTGGCCCGCGCTCTCCATGAAGTCGCGCAGCGCCTGACCGTCGATCCCCGGCACCGGAATGAAGGTGCCCAACCGGTAGACGATCAGCAAACCCAGCGTGAACAGGATCCGGTTGCGCAGGTCTGTCGCCTTGCCCAACGCGGACCAGCTGGTGTTGGCGGCCATGTTTTCGACGGCTGATACCATGAGGGGTCTCTTTTATTGTTATGCAAACGCCGCCCCGGCCGTTTTCCGGCGGGCGGCGTTCTGGGAAAACTCGAAGGAACATGTAAGCGGGACGCGGCCCGCTCACAAGTCTTAAGGTCCGATTACTCGGCTGCTGCCGCCGCCGCAGGTGCTGTGACGGTCAAGGAACCGCCCGCCTTTTCCACCGCTTCAACGGCAGATTTGGATGCGCCCGCAACGTGCAGGTCGATCTTGGACGTGATGTCGCCCTTGGCCAGCACGCGAATGCCGTCCAGTGCGCGGCGCACCAGACCGGATGCAACCAGTGCTTCGGCGTCGATCGCCTTGCCTGCGTCCAGCTTCTTGGCGTCGATGAATTTCTGGATCAGGCCCAGGTTCACAACGGCATAGCTCTTGCGGTTCGGCTTGTTGAAGCCACGCTTGGGCAGACGTTGATAGAGCGGCATCTGGCCGCCTTCGTAGCCCTTGATCGCCACGCCGGAACGGGACTTTTGACCCTTGATACCACGGCCACCCATCTTGCCCTTGCCAGAGCCGGGGCCACGGGCCACGCGCATGCGTTTCTTGGCTGCGCCTGGATTGTCGGAAAGTTCATTCAGTTTCATGTCGCTTCTCCTTTTGCCGGAATTGGCCCCCAGCGACGGGAGCGGCCAAACGCGGCGTTTACGAATCTATAGCGGAGGCGTCATGCCTCCACCGGGGGCGTATAGACGAGGCCCGGCGCAGGATCAAGCGGGGTTGCACATGCCCCCCCCGCGCCGTCAGAGCTTCACCGCTTGCGGGCCACGACAAAGTGGCTGGGCGGAGAGGCCGGATAGTTCCCGGTCTCGATAATCTCGAACCCCGCCTGTTCGATGGCGCGGTCCAGATCGGCGATTTTCAGGAAGTGGACAAAGGGTGCCTTGCCGATGAATTGCATTACCGGCAGGACCAAGCGCCAGATGCCCGGTTTCTCGCCCAGGCAAACGGTCTTGGTAATCAGCAGGCCACCCTCTGCGGTCTGTGCTGCCATCGCCGCCAATGCGCCTTGCAGGTCCTCAACCAGGTGCAACAGGTTCAACCCCATCACCACATCAAAGGGGCCGCCCGCATCCACGCCGGGCCCGACGGCCATCGTGCTGAAGGTCACATTGCCGGCCTCCTGTGCCCGCGCCTTGCCTTGCGCGATGTCGATCATGCGCTGCGACAGGTCCGTCGCATGCAGATGTTCGACCTGCGGTGCCAGAGTCAGCGCCGTCGACCCGGTGCCACAACCGACCTCCAATACCTTGTCATCCGACTTCAGGTAGGACCGGATGCGGTCCAGCGTCTGGGCATAGGCCCCCTCATCCCTGACGGGCTGGCGGGCGTACTTTTGGGCGGCACCATCCCAGAATTTTGCACTTGGTTTCATATCTGTCTCCATCTCAGTTGCGCTTGGATAATGCATACACATCTGCAAGGTAATTGCGGAAATTTTCAGGTTAGATATACGGTATTGCATGGATCACGCCCAAATGAGCTTTGACTGGAACCGCGGCCGCGCCTTTCTGGCGACGGCTGAGCATGGGTCGCTTTCCGCCGCCGCCCGCGCGCTTGGCCTGACCCAACCGACTCTCAGCCGTCAGGTCGCCGGGTTGGAACAGGATCTGGGCGTGCTGCTGTTCGAACGCGTCGGCAAGGCCCTGCACCTGACGGACGCGGGCCGCGACATGCTGGATCATTTCAAGCGCATGGGTGCCGCCGCCGAACGCATATCGCTGGCAGCCTCCGGGCGGTCAACCTCGATTGAAGGTCATGTGTCGGTCAGTGCCAGTGATGTGACCGCCACCTTTCTGCTGCCGGAACTTCTGGCGAAACTGCGCCACTCGGCCCCCGGCATCACGGTAGAGGTTGTCGCCTCCAACGCGCTGAGCGACCTCAAGCGCCGCGAGGCCGACATTGCCATTCGCCACGTGCGGCCCACGCAGCACGACCTGACAGCCAAGCTGCTGTTCCAGACCCGCGCCCATTGCTACGCCGCGCAAAGCTATGCCGAACAATATGGCCTGCCCCGGACAATCGGAGATTTTGCCCAGGCGCGCATGATCGGCTACGGCGAACCGGCGCGGATGCTGCCGCAGATCGCCACGCTGAAACTGCCGCTGACCACCGCCAATTTCGTCCATTGGTCCGAAAGCGGCGTCGTCGGATGGGAGATGGTGCGCCATGGGCTGGGGATCGGGCTGATGTCGGAAACCCTGGGCACCCGGACGACGGGGGTGTCGCCGGTCCTGCCGGAACTGATTCCGGAAATCAATTTTCCCACCTGGTTGGTGGCCCACCGCGAATTGCACAGCAACCCCCGCATCCGGCTGGTTTTCGACTTCCTGGCCGACCATCTGCCGCGCTGAGCCCTCTCGACACTGCGGAGCGGAGAGGTATCCTGCCCCGACATCCTTTTCCCGGAGTATCCCCGATGCCGCTACGCCCGCTCGATATCGACCCTGCCCTCTGCCTGATCAATGGCCAATGGCAAGCGCCCGCAGGTGGCGCGACCTTGCCGCTGACCAACCCGTCGGACGGCAGCGGGCTGTGTGACATTGCACGCGGCACGGCGGATGACATTGACCGGGCTGTCGCGGCTGCAACGGCGGCCCATGCGGGCGACTGGGGCCGCGCAACAGCGGTCGAGCGGGGGCGCATCCTGTCGCGGATCGGCACATTGGTGCTGGAAAACGCAGACGAACTCGCCCGGCTTGAGGCAATGGACGTGGGCAAACCCCTGAAACAGGCCCTTGCGGATGTGAACGCCCTGGCCCGCTACATGGAGTTCTACGCCGGTGCCGTGGACAAGCTGCATGGCACAACCATCCCCTATCTTGACGGCTATACCGTCTATACCCTGCGCGAAGCGCATGGGGTGACCGGGCATATCATTCCCTGGAACTATCCGATGCAGATCATCGGTCGCTCGGTGGGTGCGGCGCTGGCGACGGGCAATGCCGCCGTGCTGAAACCGGCGGAGGAAGCCTGCCTGACCGCGCTTGCCTTTGGCGAACTGGCGCGGCGGGCGGGCCTGCCCGATGGGGCACTGAACGTGGTGCCGGGACTGGGGGCCGAGGCGGGCGCGGCACTGGCGGGCCATCCGGGGGTGCATCACGTCTCTTTCACCGGCTCGGTCGGGGTCGGTAAGCTGATCCAGAAGGCGGCGGGCGAGAATGTGGTGCCGGTGACGCTGGAACTGGGCGGCAAATCCCCGCAACTGGTTTTCGACGACGCCGATATCGACGCCGCCCTGCCCTTTCTCGTCAACGCCGGCATCCAGAACGCGGGGCAGACCTGTTCCGCCTCCTCGCGCATCCTGGTGCAGCGCGGTGTCTATGACCAGATCGTCAGCGCCATGGCCGAACGCTATGCCGCGCTGCGGGTTGGTCCGGCGCTGGATGATCTGGACGTGGGGCCGTTGATCTCGACCCGGCAGCGCGACATCGTGCGGGGTTTCCTGGACAGCGGCAGCGATCTGGAGATGGCGGCGCAGGCCGCCCTTGGCAATCTGCCCGGCGCGGGGGCCTATGTTGCCCCGACACTTTTTGCCGGGGTCGCAGCGGATCATCCGCTGGCGCAGGACGAGATTTTCGGCCCGGTTCAGGTGATCATCCCATTCGAGGATGAGGCCGAGGCGCTGGCCATCGCCAACGGCACCGATTACGGGCTTGTCGCCTCTGTCTGGACGCGGGATGGCGCACGGCAGATGCGGCTGGCACGCGCGTTGCGCGCGGGACAGGTGTTCCTGAACAACTACGGCGCAGGTGGCGGGGTGGAACTGCCCTTTGGCGGAACCGGGCTGTCGGGCCATGGCCGCGAAAAGGGGTTCGAGGCGCTCTATGGGTTCACCTCGCTCAAGACCGTGGCGGCCTTTCACGGGTAGTGAAATGCAAAACGCCCCGCAGCAACCTGCGAGGCGTCTGATACTGGTGCCGGAGTTTTGGAAAACTCCGGTCCGATCTTTTCGAAAAGATCGGTTACCCTTTTTCTTCGACGATCTCGACCATATGGGGGATCGAATTGATCATGCCGCGCACGGAGGGCGTGTCTTCCAGCTCGCGGGTGCGGTTCATCTTGTTCAGACCCAGACCGATCAGCGTGGCACGCTGTTTCGCGGGGCGGCGGATCGGTGAACCGATCTGCTTGACGACAATGGTTTTCGCCATGGTTTAGGCCTCCTCGGCTACGTGCGAAGACGATTCAGCGGCATCTTCACGTTTGGGCAGAATGTCAGCGACCTTCTTGCCGCGACGCTGCGCGACGGAACGGGGCGATTGCTCTTTGCGCAGGCCGTCCATGGTGGCGCGGATCATGTTGTAGGGGTTCTGCGAACCAATCGACTTGGACACGACATCCTTGACGCCCAGCATTTCGAACACGGCACGCATCGGACCACCGGCGATGATACCAGTACCTTCCGGGGCGCTGCGCATCACGACCTTGCCCGCGCCATGACGGCCGGCCATGTCGTGGTGCAGGGTACGACCTTCGCGCAGCTGAACGCGGATCATCTGACGCTTGGCCTGCTCTGTGGCCTTGCGGATCGCCTCGGGGACTTCCTTGGCCTTACCCTTGCCAAAGCCGACGCGGCCTTTCTGGTCGCCGACAACGACAAGCGCGGCAAAGCCAAAACGCTTACCACCCTTGACGGTCTTGGACACGCGGTTGATCGCCACAAGGCGGTCTGCAAATTCCGGGGTCTCGTCGCGCTGATTGCGGCGGTTGCCCCCACGGTTGTCGTCTCTGGCCATCTGCGGCCTCCTTGTTCTGCGGACACATGCGCCCGGTTTTGTTTTCAATCCTGGTGAGCGTGGCGCTCCCGGATCATCGAGCGGGCCAGCCGGCCCCCTTCGTATCGTATTGACGTGATGTAGGGTGCGTGGCCTCCCACGCACCGCCGCATCAGATCTTCAGACCACCCTCGCGGGCCGCATCTGCAAGCGCTTTTACCTTGCCGTGGAACAGGAAACCGCCCCGGTCAAAGTATGCTTCTTCCACGCCGGCCTTCTTG
This sequence comes from Sulfitobacter sp. EhC04, assembly GCF_001650875.1. Classification (GTDB taxonomy): domain Bacteria; phylum Pseudomonadota; class Alphaproteobacteria; order Rhodobacterales; family Rhodobacteraceae; genus Sulfitobacter. Next base: position 13,867 of record NZ_LXYI01000060.1, on the reverse strand, counting down.
GCCCGCTCCGCGATCAACGCACCAACCTTGGTTGCCGCGTCGATGTTGTTCTTGCCAACCACGCCCAGATCTTTTTCCAGGGTGGATGCGGAAGCGACTGTCTTGCCAGCCACATCGTCGATCAGCTGAACGCTGATGTTCTTGGAGGACCGGTGCACCGACAGGCGCAGGCGCCCGGCGTTGACGCGGCGAAGCTTGTTCCGAACGCGCAGGCGGCGTTTGATGAACAACTGTCTTTTCGTGTTTGCCATCTTTGCGTTCCTTACTTCTTCTTGCCTTCTTTGCGGAAGATGAACTCGCCCTTGTAGCGGATGCCTTTGCCCTTGTAGGGCTCGGGCTTGCGCCACGCGCGGATGTTCGAAGCGACCTGACCAACAAGCTGTTCGTCAATGCCTTCCACAACGATTTCGGTCTGCTTGGGCGCGGTTACGGTCACACCCTCGGGTGCGACGTAATCGACGTCGTGCGACAGGCCGAGGTTCAGTTTCAGCGTGTTGCCGGTCATCGCGGCACGATAGCCAACACCCTGGATTTCCAGCTCTTTCTTGAAGCCGTCGGTCACACCGGTGACGAGGTTCGCCACCATTGTGCGCGACATGCCCCACTGCTGGCGCGCGCGCTTGGACGTGCCGCGCGGCGTTACGGTGACAACATTGTCGTCAACCTTCAGCGTGACATCGTCCGTCGCCTTGAAGCTGCGGGTCCCCTTGGGGCCTTTCACTTCGATGGTCTGGCCAGATACGGACGCGGAAACGCCACTGGGCAGTGCGACCGGTTTTTTACCAATACGAGACATCGAATTCTCCTTAGAATACGGTGCAGAGCACTTCGCCGCCAACATTGGCAGTCCGTGCAGCAGCATCCGACATCACACCCTTGGGGGTGGAGACAATCGACACACCCAGGCCCTGACGGACCTGCGGAATGTCATTGGCGCCCATGTAGACGCGGCGACCGGGCTTGGAGACCCGCTTCAGCTCGCGAATGACAGGTTCGCCCTCGTAGTACTTCAGGCTGATCTCGATGGCGGGGTGGCCATCGGCACCCGTCATCTTTTCATAGCCGCGAATGTAGCCTTCGTCGGCCAGCACATCCAGCACCCAGGCACGCAGCTTGGAAGCCGGTGTCATGACGGTGGACTTGCCGCGCATCTGGCTGTTGCGGATGCGTGTCAGCATATCTGCGATAGGATCGTTCATCTGATGCGCTCCTTACCAGCTCGACTTGACCATGCCGGGGATCTGACCGGCAGAGCCGAGATCACGCAGCGCGATACGCGAGATTTTGAGTTTACGGTAATAGGCGTGCGGACGGCCCGTCAGCTGGCAGCGGTTGTGCAGACGCACGGCGCTGGAGTTGCGGGGCAGTTTCGCCAGCTTCAGGGAGGCGCGGAAACGCTCTTCCATCGGCTTGCTTTCATCGCTGATGATCTCTTTCAGCGCGGCACGCTTTGCTGCGTATTTCTTGACCAGTGCTTCACGCTTCTTTTCGCGTGCGATCATGGATTTCTTAGCCATATCTAATCCTTCCCCGCGCTCAGGAGTTGAAAGGCATGTTGAAGGCTTTCAACAATGCTTTCGCTTCTGCGTCGGTTTTCGCCGTTGTGGCGATGACGATGTCCATACCCCAGTTCTCATCGACCTTGTCGAAGTCGATTTCGGGGAACACGATGTGCTCTTTCAGGCCCATGGCATAGTTGCCACGACCGTCGAAAGACTTGCCCGATACGCCGCGGAAGTCGCGGATACGGGGCATTGCAATCGTGATCAGACGATCCAGGAATTCATACATGCGCTCGCCGCGCAGGGTCACTTTCGCACCCAACGGCATGTCTTCACGCACACGGAAACCGGCGATGGATTTCTTGGCCACAGTGGTCAGCGCCTTCTGGCCTGCGATTGCGGTCAGGTCTTCCTGCGCGCTCTTGGCCTTCTTGCTGTCACGCACGGCTTCGGCACCACAACCGATGTTCAGCACGATCTTATCGAGGCGCGGAATCATCATGTCGTTCTTGTAGCCGAACTCTTCACGCATCTTGGCGCGGATCTCGTCGCGGTAGATGCCCAGAAGGCGGGGTGTGTAGGTTGCAGTATCAAGCATCAATCACGTCCCCCGTGGTTTTTGCAAAGCGCACTTTCTTGTCGCCTTCAATCTTGAAGCCCACGCGTGTCGCCTTGCCATTGGCATCGACGATGGCGAGGTTGCTCAGGTCGATCGGCATCGCCTTGGGGATGCGGCCGCCCTGGCTTTCCTGGGATTGGCGTGTGGCGCGGATGGAAATATTGATCCCGTCCACAACGGCCTTGCCGGACTTCGGGTCAACAGACGTGATCGAACCCGTCTTGCCCTTGTCCTTGCCGGCCAGAACGATGACCTTGTCACCTTTGCGAAGTTTAGCAGCCATTACAGCACCTCCGGCGCAAGCGAAATAATCTTCATGAAGTTCTTGCCGCGCAACTCGCGCACAACCGGGCCAAAGATACGTGTACCGATCGGCTCGTTGTTGTTGTTCAGGATGACGGCGGCATTGCGGTCAAAACGGATGGCGGTGCCATCGTCGCGACGCACTTCCTTGGCGGTGCGAACAACGACGGCCTTGCGGACGTCGCCTTTTTTCACACGACCGCGGGGGATGGCTTCCTTTACCGATACGACGATGATGTCGCCGACGGACGCGTACTTACGCTTGGAACCACCCAATACCTTGATGCACTGAACACGGCGCGCGCCGCTGTTGTCAGCAACATCCAGGTTGGTCTGCATCTGGATCATTTGGTTTCTCCCGACCTTTGGGGGGCGATGCGTGCCTGATCCCCAGGGTTTCGATTAACGGTTGGTGCTTCAGGCCTCAGCGGCTTGCAGCACTTCCCAACGTTTGGTTTTCGACTTTGGTGCACATTCGATGATGCGAACACTGTCGCCCACCTTGAATGTGTTGTTCTCATCGTGCGCCCGGTACTTCTTGGACTTACGGATGGTCTTTTTCAGAACCGGGTGCGTGAAACGGCGTTCCACGGAAACGGTGACTGTCTGCATGTTGGCGTCCGATGTGACGGTGCCTGTCAGAATACGCTTTGGCATGGATCAGGCTCCTTATTCGGCCGCAGCCGCTTGCGCGGCCTTTTGGTTCAACACTGTTTTCACACGGGCGGCGTCACGTTTGACGCTACGCAGACGCGCGGGGTTTTCCAGCTGGCCGGTGGCTTGCTGGAAGCGCAGGTTGAAGGCTTCTTTCTTCAGATTGACAAGCTCGTCCCGGAGCTGGTCCGGAGTCTTGTCATGCAGTTCCTTGGCGTTCATTGACGCTTTCCTTTCAACATCACCAGCAGGCCCCTAAAGGGTGACCATGATTCTGGTGGAGTTCATGATGAAGGGTGCCAATACGCCGGGAGCCGATTTAACGCAACCCCTGTTGTCGGATTGGGCCATTTTGCGTGGCAACGACCGTCACTTCGCCCCTTCTTACCACTCGCCTTGCCCGCGCCGCTGAGGTATCCAGCCGCTATGACCGATATCAGATCCCTCTTCGTGACCCGCCTTTACCATGCCACCCTGTCGGAACCCGGCAAACCCATCGACCCCGACGAGATGGAGGCCTCCTGCTATTCCATCGCAGAGGATGACGAGGCGGGGCAGCAGTGGTCCGAGGATAACGGATACCCCGGCTACACCTCCTATGCATCGCTGACGGACCTGCCCTACCGCTTTCCGATTTTCAAGGATCTGGTCAAGGCGCTGGACAAACATGTCGCCGCTTTTGCCCAGGACCTGCAATTTGACCTCGATGGCAAGAAGCTGAAGCTTGAGGACCTGTGGATCAACATCCTGCCCGAGGGCGGCATCCACACCGGCCACCTGCACCCGCATTCGGTGATTTCCGGCACCACCTATGTCGCCATGCCCGACGGGGCCAGCGCCATCAAGTTCGAGGACCCGCGCCTGCCGATGATGATGGCCGCCCCCGGACGGGTGAAAGACGCACGCGCCGAGATGCGCACATTTGCCTATGTCGCGCCCAAGGTCGGTGACGTCCTGCTGTGGGAAAGCTGGCTGCGCCATGAGGTGCCGATGAACATGGCCGAGGACGACCGTATCTCCGTCAGCTTCAATTACAGCTGGGGCTGAACCAGTCACCCGTATCTGAAGTTCGTTACATTGATCATTCAGCGCCTGGATCGCTTGCGATCCGGTTCGCGCCCGGCCCCGCCACCAGGGCGGGGTCGGGCCTCGGGTTATGGTGCGATTGGATCGCGATCAATTGTCGGCTGGTTTGGGCGCTTCTTCCGTTTCACCATCCGGTTGATCTGCCTTATCGGGGCTGTCCGAACTTTCGGTCTCCGAATTGCCGTCTGACTGGGCATCGGGGCTGTCCGATCCTTCGGCAGTCGCATCATCGGACGCCGCATCATCAGCGCCGGATTGAGCCGCAGTGTCGCCGTCCTGACCGGAGGACGCAGCACCGCTTTGTTCATCACTGCTTTGGGTATCACTGCTTTGTTCATCGCTGGTGCTCCCTTCGGCTGGCGGTGCTGCGCCTTCATCAGTCCCTTCAGCACCAGATTGACCGGACGGGTCAGAACCGTCGCCAGAGGATGTCGCGCCCTCCTGGGAACTGCCATCCGTCCCCTCGGCCGCATTGGCATCGCCGGATGCTGTCGCTTCGGTGCCCTCGGGCGCTTCCGCCGATTGCAACTCCGTCATCCGCCGCTCCGCCTCAAGCAGGGCGTTTGACCGCTCCTCAAGGTTCGCGGTCAGCTCGGTTACCATTTGCTGAACCTCCTGCCGCTGTGCCTCGGCCTGCTCCACATCGGATGCCAGGGCCGTGCGCTCTGCGGTCAACCGCTCGATGTCGGATTGCAGGGTTTGCTGACGGGCGTCCATCTCGGCCAGGCTGGTTTCCATTCTGGTCACCTGGTCGCGCAGGTCTGTCTCTTGCTGTGTCAGTTTCTGCATCTTCATTTCCGCTGCGGCGGCATCCTCAGACAGTCGCGCGCTGTCGTCGGTCAGGTTTGCCAGCGTCTCGCGCACTGTCGCCTCCTCCGCCCGCGCCTCTTCAAGGCGGGCGTTCACGTCATTCAGCTCCTGCGACTGCGCGTCGACTTCCGTGGTCAGCTCACTCTTGCGCTGCTCGAAACCGGCGATCTCCTCGCGCATGGGGGCAAGCTGCGTTTCCAGATCCTCGATCTTTTGCTGCTGCGATGCGACTGTGCTCTCGACCTCGGATTGCTGGGTCCGCAATTCCTCCAGTTGCGGTTGCAAAGTGTCGATCTCGCTCTGCACTGCGTCCCGGTCGCCCTCCAGCGTCTCGACCTCTGGTTGCAGGTTGGCGATCCGGGCCTGTAGATCATCCACCGTGCCGCGGGCCTCTGTGCGCTGACTGATCTCACTTTCAAGTTGCTGGATCGTTTGACCCGACTGTGATTGCGCGGTCACAAAATAGAGCGCCGTGCCCCAGCCAAGCACCGCCACCGCACCAACCGCCAGAAGTTCCGTGTTCCACGATGTGCTCTTGCTGTCAGCCATGATGTGCTTTCCCCCAATTGGCCGCGCGGCCCTGTAAAACTGTCAATATTTCGTGATCAACGCCCAAACGGCGCGACAGGTTCCACGATATATATAGTGGTGGCGGATATCGCATCACGCCGCGCGTGGCGCACGGAAAGAATCCTGACACTGGCGCGCCAAACGCGGTAAGGTTCCAGAATGACCATTCGCCTCTCCCCTGCCCGCGTTTCGCCCGGCCTTTTGCTGGCGCTCATTCTTGCGCTCTGCGCGGCGCTGATCCCTGTGACCGGCCACGCCGCAACCATCAAGGATTTCGTCGGGGCATACGAAGGCGAAGCAGAGGTGATCGTGGACGGTGCCCCGCTGAAACGGGACATGAGCGTCACGATTGCGCCAACCAAGGAGGGCTTTACCCTCAGCTGGACCTCCGCCACCCACCGCGAGGATGGCCGGATCAAGGAAAAGACCTATTCCATCGGCTTTGTCCCCAGCGCGCGCGACAACATCTATCAATCCGCCATGAAAACGAACCTATTCGGCAAGGCCACGCCACTGGACCCCTTGCAGGGCGAACCCTTCGTCTGGGCCCGGATCGAGGGCGAGACCTTCTCCGTCTTTTCGTTGTTCATCGACCCTGCGGGCGATTATGAAGTGCAGGAATTCCACCGCACACTTGCGCCCGGCGGGCTGGACCTGTTGTTTCGCAGGGTCCGCGAAGGCACTGTGGAACGCGAGATCAGAACCCTTCTGCGCCGCAAGGACTGAACCGACAGCCAGCCGACCACCTCCGACAAACGGGCACGAGCGCCCGAACTCGCCCCTTGCCACGTCCCTGTGCATCCCCTATAGCACGGCCATTGAGTCGGGGTGCGTCCACACGCGCCCCGTTTCAGTTAGACATAAAGACGCGACGAGGGCGAGCGATGAGCGCCTGTCCTCCAATCCGTTGACATCCCAAAGACAAGGGATTTGCACATGGCTCAAAGCCAGAACATCCGCATTCGCCTGAAGGCGTTTGATTACCGGGTGCTTGATGCCTCCACCCAGGAAATCGTCAACACCGCCAAACGCACCGGCGCCTCCGTTCGCGGCCCCATTCCGCTGCCGAACAAGATCGAGAAATTCACAGTTCTGCGTGGCCCCCACGTTGACAAGAAATCCCGTGACCAATTCGAGATCCGCACGCACAAGCGCCTGCTGGACATCGTTGATCCGACCCCCCAGACCGTGGACGCGCTGATGAAGCTCGACCTGGCCGCTGGCGTGGACGTCGAGATCAAGCTGCAATCGTAAGGAGGGTAATATCATGTTGCGCTCAGGCGTTATTGCAAAAAAGATGGGCATGACCCGTCTGTTCATGGAAGACGGCCGCCAGATCCCGGTAACCGTTCTTCAACTCGACAAGCTTCAGGTTGTTGCACAGCGCACCACCGAAAAAGACGGCTACACCGCCGTTCAGCTCGGTGCGGGCACGGCCAAGGTCAAGCGGACCTCCCAGGCGATGCGCGGCCACTTTGCCGCCGCCAAGGTCGAACCCAAGCGCAAGGTTGCCGAATTCCGCGTCGATGCGGAAAACCTGATCGCGGTGGGCGAGGAAATCATCGCGGACCATTACTTTGCCGGTCAGTACGTTGACGTTGCAGGCACCTCCATCGGTAAAGGTTTTGCCGGTGCGATGAAGCGCCACAACTTCGGCGGCCTTCGCGCCACGCACGGTGTTTCGATCTCGCACCGTTCGCACGGCTCCACCGGCCAGTGCCAGGACCCCGGCAAGGTGTTCAAGGGCAAGAAGATGGCCGGTCACATGGGTGCTGCCCGTGTCACCACCCAGAACCTCGAAGTTGTCAAAACCGACAGCGTTCGCGGTCTGATCATGGTCAAGGGCGCCGTTCCCGGCTCCAAGGGTGGCTGGGTCACCGTCAAGGATGCGGTCAAGAAACCGTTCCCCGATGACGCAATCCTGCCCGCCGCGCTGAAATCTGCCGCAGAAGAAGCCGCGAAAGCCGCTGAAGAAGCAGCCGCCGCAGCCGCAGCCGAGGCAGAAGCCGAAGCCAAGCGTCTGGCCGAAGAGCAAGCCGCACAGGAAGCCGAAGCGCTGAAGGCAGCGGAACAGGAAATCGCAGCCGAAGGTTCCGCTGAGCCCGCCGCTGACGAAGACAAGAAAGAAGGTGACGCATGAAACTCGATGTCATCAAACTCGACGGCGGCAAGGCCGGATCGGTAGACCTGGACGAGGCCCTGTTTGGCCTTGAGCCGCGCGCCGACATCCTGCACCGCGTCGTGCGCTGGCAGCGTAACAACGCCCAGCAAGGCACGCACAAGGTCAAGACACGCTCGGAAGTGAGCTACTCGACCAAGAAGATCTATCGCCAGAAAGGCACCGGCGGCGCACGCCACGGCGCACGTTCTGCACCGATCTTCCGCAAGGGTGGTATCTACAAGGGCCCGACCCCGCGCAGCCACGGTCACGAACTGACCAAGAAGTTCCGCAAGCTGGGCCTGCGCCACGCGCTGTCCGCCAAGGCGAAAGCCGGCGCATTGGTCATCATTGATGACGCAATGTCCGATGGCAAAACAGCAGCACTGGCCAAGCAGGTAAAGAACCTTGGCTGGAAGCGGGCGCTGATCATTGACGGGGCGACCGTGAATGAGAACTTCCTGCAAGCCGCGCGCAACATCGAAGGTCTGGATATCCTGCCGACAATGGGCGCAAACGTTTACGACATCCTCAAGCGTGACACCCTGGTGATCACCAAAGCGGGGATCGAAGCACTGGAGGCCCGTTTGAAATGACCGCCAAGCACGAACATTACGACGTGATCCGCAAGCCGATCATCACCGAGAAAGCGACAATGGCGTCCGAAAACAACGCTGTCGTCTTCGAAGTGGCGATGGGCAGCAACAAGCCCCAGATCAAAGAGGCCGTAGAGGCTCTCTTTGGTGTCAAGGTGAAGGCCGTGAACACGACCATCACCAAGGGCAAGGTCAAACGTTTCCGTGGCCAGATCGGCACACGCCGCGACGTTAAGAAGGCCTATGTGACGTTGGAAGAAGGCAACACGATCGACGTCTCCACCGGGCTGTAAGGCCGGTTGGATTGAGGTTTGGGAAGGCCCTCCGCGCAAGCGGGGGGCCTTTTCCTGTTTCAAGCGTCCGGTTTGGCGGAATTGAGCTTTTGGCGGGAAAGTTCCTTACAAATTTGTAAACAAATTTTGGGCGCTAACATCTATACATTCCGGTTTGATGGGGAATATGCCAGGGCCAGGATTGGAGTGTAGGAGATGCCGAAACAGATGGGGCTTCTCCATGTTTCCAATCCTCTACCGGAACAAATATGGATCCTAAAATGAGACATTACCTTTTGGCAGCATTCGCGTCGATTGCGATGTTCAACACTGCCTTCGCCGATGAATCTGCTGATGCTACCGGCTCCGTCATTGCCGAACAGCGTGCCGCGCTGGCATCCAGCACCGATGGCGCTGGTTTTGGCCCGCAAGCCCCGCGTGACATCACCGTGACCACGGGCAGCAACACGCGGGTATTTGGTGCCGCGCCTGCCTTTACGCAGATGAACCTTTGCAACATCCACTTCCACGAAAACGCTGAACACCGCGGGGGAGAGTTCACGACCTACGCGGGCAACGGGGATGGGCATGGCAACGGCACCGGCTATAGATATGACGGTGAACTGACGGCCGCTGAACGCACGCCGCTGGATCACAAGGTTGGCGTCAGCGAACATGGTGATCTTGAACCGGGTGATACCATCGAGGTCCATTTTGTCTATTCCACTGCCCAGATCGAACCGGGTCCGACATTGGGGGCCTGCCTGAACGATGCCATCGGCAACCCGCAGCTGCGGGTCGAGGCCGAGGTGATGGTCCTGGTAAACGATGAACAGGCGCTGGATTTCACCAAGCTGGCGCAGGTCGAGAAAGTGAATGGCTACTACCAGGCACCCAATCTGCTGGAAACGCTGGGGGAACCCGTATCCTATGCCGGATCGACAACCGGGCCGGGGTACAATGAAAAGGCCTCACCTTTTGAGGTCACCTGGAATGTCCGGCCCAAAGTTGCGCGTGTCAGCATCCAGTCGGTGGAAGCCTGGCTCAAGGACAATCCGTTTGAAGAAGACCACGCCCATGGCGTCCGCAACCTCGTGGTGAACCCGGACCTGCTGTCTCAGATCACCCATTGAGGGGCGGTCAAAAATACTGACATGCGGCTGCCGGGTGCAGTTCGCGGGATTTGGGGTCTAATCACTTGACCCTCCCTGCGTCCTCCCCTACACGACCCCATCGGCAAAGCCCCGGATTCGTCCGGGGCTCTGTCGTTGTTTGTATGCCGGGCGGTGCACGCCCTGTGTACATCCGGTGCACAGCTTGTGCGCCACTCCCTCGGGGACCTTCGGGGCCCTTCAAACCATAGCCGCCCGTCGGGCGGCACACAGCTAAACGGAAGACAGACAACATGGCACTCAAGTCGTACAAACCGACGACGCCGGGCCAGCGTGGGCTGGTACTGATCGACCGTTCGGAGCTTTGGAAAGGCCGCCCGGTCAAAGCCCTTACTCAGGGTCTGACCAAATCTGGCGGACGGAACAACACCGGACGGATCACAATGCGTCGAACAGGTGGTGGTGCAAAGCGCCTCTACCGTATCGTTGATTTCAAACGCAACAAGCTGGACATGTCCGCTGTTGTCGCGCGGATCGAATATGACCCGAACCGGACAGCCTTTATTGCCCTGATCCAGTACGAAGATGGCGAGCAGGCCTATATCCTGGCCCCTCAGCGTCTGGCCGTCGGTGACAAGGTCATCGCGGGCGCAAAGCAGGACATCAAGCCGGGCAACGCGATGCCGTTCTCTGGCATGCCCATCGGCACAATCGTCCACAACATCGAAATGAAACCCGGCAAAGGCGGTCAGATCGCCCGTGCTGCCGGCACCTACGCACAATTCGTGGGCCGCGATGGCGGCTATGCCCAGATCCGTCTGAGCAGCGGCGAACTGCGCCTGGTGCGTCAGGAATGCATGGCCACCGTCGGTGCCGTGTCGAACCCCGACAACTCCAACCAGAACTACGGCAAAGCGGGCCGCATGCGTCACAAGGGCATCCGCCCCTCCGTGCGTGGTGTGGTGATGAACCCGATCGACCACCCGCATGGTGGTGGTGAAGGCCGGACCTCTGGTGGTCGTCACCCGGTGACCCCATGGGGCAAACCGACCAAGGGTGCCAAGACCCGCAACAAGAACAAAGCGTCCAGCAAGCTGATCATCCGCTCGCGGCACGCCAAGAAGAAGGGGCGTTAATAGATGTCTCGTTCAGTATGGAAAGGCCCTTTTGTCGACTCTTATGTCCTCAAGAAGGCCGAAGCGTCGCGTGAGAGCGGCCGGAACGAAGTGATCAAGATCTGGTCGCGCCGCTCCACGATCCTCCCGCAGTTTGTTGGCCTGACGTTCGGCGTCTACAACGGTCACAAGCACATCCCCGTCAACGTCAGCGAAGACATGATTGGTCAGAAGTTCGGTGAATATTCCCCGACACGGACCTACTACGGTCATGCCGCCGACAAAAAAGCAAAGCGGAAATAAGCCATGAGCAAGGATAAAAATCCCCGCCGCGTGGCAGACAATGAAGCCCGCGCAAAACTGCGCATGCTGAAGACGTCGCCGCAGAAACTGAACCTCGTTGCTGGCCTGATCCGCGGCAAGAAGGTGGAACGTGCCCTCACGGACCTGACCTTCTCCAAGAAGCGGATCGCGCAGGACGTGAAGAAATGCCTTCAGTCCGCCATTGCCAACGCCGAGAACAACCACAACCTTGACGTGGACGAGCTGATCGTGGCCGAGGCCTATGTCGGCAAGAACCTGACCATGAAGCGCGGTCGCCCGCGTGCCCGTGGCCGGTTCGGCAAGATCATGAAGCCGTTTGCCGAAGTCACCATCGTCGTGCGTCAAGTTGAGGAGCAAGCATAATGGGTAACAAAGTAAACCCGATCGGCATGCGCCTGCAGGTCAACCGCACTTGGGACAGCCGCTGGTATGCCGATACGAAGGACTACGGCGATCTTCTGCTGGAAGACCTCGCCATCCGCGCCTTCATCAAGGAAGAGTGCAAGCAGGCCGGTATTGCCCGCGTGATCATCGAACGTCCGCACAAGAAGTGCCGCGTCACGATCCACACCGCGCGTCCTGGCGTCATCATCGGCAAGAAGGGTGCAGACATCGAAGGTCTGCGTCAGAAGATCGCCAAGATGACCAGCTCGGAACTGCACCTCAACATCGTTGAGGTCCGCAAGCCCGAACTGGATGCCGCATTGGTCGGTGAAAGCATCGCACAACAGCTGGAGCGCCGGGTGTCTTTCCGCCGCGCCATGAAACGTGCGGTTCAGAACGCCATGCGTATGGGTGCCCTGGGTATCCGCGTGAACCTCGCAGGCCGCCTTGGCGGTGCCGAGATCGCCCGGACCGAATGGTACCGCGAGGGCCGGGTGCCGCTGCACACACTGCGTGCGGACATCGACTATGCCCACGTGGAAGCCGAAACGGCCTATGGCATCATCGGGATCAAGACCTGGATCTTCAAAGGCGAGATCATGGAACATGATCCAGGCGCCCGCGATCGCAAGCACCAGGAACTTCAAGACGGCCCAGCACCTCGCGGTGCCGGCGGTCGCCGGTAAGGAGCAGATAGATGCTACAGCCAAAACGGACGAAATTCCGCAAGCAGTTCAAAGGCTCGATCAAGGGTCTGGCAAAGGGCGGGTCTGACCTGAACTTTGGCACCTACGGGTTGAAGGCACTGCAGCCTGAGCGTGTAACAGCACGCCAGATCGAAGCCGCACGCCGTGCCATGACGCGCCACATGAAGCGTCAGGGCCGCGTCTGGATCCGTATCTTCCCGGATGTCCCGGTCACCTCCAAACCCGTCGAAGTGCGTATGGGTAAGGGTAAAGGTTCCGTCGACTTCTGGGCCGCCAAGGTCAAGCCGGGCCGGATCATGTTTGAAATCGACGGTGTCGGTGACGACGTGGCCCGCGAAGCGCTGCGCCTGGCCGCAATGAAGCTGCCGATCAAGACACGGGTTGTCGTCAGAGAAGATTGGTAATCCGGACGGCCCCGCGCGCGGGGCCTGTCCAGCCGGAGGCAGGGTATTTCGCATGAAATGCCCGTTCCGGCCCCGGTAGAAATTGGAAAGCCCCCGCTGAGAGATCAGCGGGGGCTTTCTATTTACTTGCCCCTACTTACAGACTCTTGCGCAACGATACCTCTGCTATGATATATATCTATTGAGCACTTCTTGGCTTGCGAGTGGAGACCATGGCGAACAACACAAAAAAGACCGTTGTAAAAGGGGGCTGGATCGCCCGTAACGCAAAAAGCGGTAAGTTCGTCGCAGTTGGGACGAGCGTGAGTACGTCGAAAAGCAACCCGAAGACGGTTAAGACGATTAAAGAAGTCTCCAGCAAGCGAGGCGTTGCGTTGCAGCGACTGGCGGATCGGTAAACGCCATTACCGGATAACACTCGCCGACGCGATGGCCGCTCATGACGAAGCGCTGACCTATGGAGGCCGTGATGGTGTTTCCAGCCTGCATTTGATCCAGTCCGCAATTTCGAGACCATACTCGGGATACCACCGTTCCATCGCGGCAAAGGCTTCTGCGCTTTTGGAAAGCGTGGTTGGCAACCACGGGTTTATCGACGGCAACAAGCGCACAGCGTGGATTCTGGTAGAGCTGCTGATTGAACGAAGCGGCTACACACTTGATATTTCAGATGATGAACCGATTGATGATTTCGTGGTCGCCGTTGCGAGCCACGCTCTTGGCTTTCCTGGAATCAGGCTCTGGTTTGAAAGTCGAATTGTCCACTCAGGCTAAGCAACTGACTTGCACTTGGAGGATCTCGCGGAACTGGACGCTTCAGATATTTATTTCAACGGTACGGATTGCCAGCTACGGTAGCGGAGCAACAGTTTGGTTTCAAAGGAAGCACCCAATGAAACACGTCCCCAAAGCCACGACCGACGAAGACCTCATCAAAGCCTTCCTGGACAAGGGCGGAGAGGTGAAGAAGGGCAAGACAAAGCCGATGCGGGAAGACCTCGGGCTTAGCAACAATCAATGGGGCAACAAGCTCACCAAGGAAGAAAAAGCGGCGAAGAAGGCCAGGTAGCCCTTCCCCGCCACCCTGCAGTGCCCCGTACAGCTGCGATACGCCCTGTGAGCCCAGGTCGGCGCGTTGTGGCACCCATACCCCCAAACGACAAAGGCCGCCCCCTGTGGAGCGGCCTTTGCTTTTTCTGCTGTCAGTAGCGCGCCCTTGCGGGCGCAGCCTGTGATCAGTCGGTGATCTTC
>NZ_LXYI01000059.1 GCF_001650875.1 Sulfitobacter sp. EhC04 | reverse complement strand
CGCACGTTATTCTGTTCGACCAGAAGCCAGACGCATAGCCCTTCTGAATCTTATGCCAGGTGGCGAAGACTAAAGCCCCTCGGCTTCGCCCGGCGGCAGCGTCCGCCTTGCAAGAGGGATGCAGACCCGTCAGGGCTGAAAGCGGATCGTGAAGGCGACCATGTGGCAAACGTCTTGGGATGGCTCAGGATGAGACAGGCCAAGACGTATTGGCACAGGAATACAGCAAGGTCAGAATTCAGGGCGGAGCCTCAGCAGCCCGGCCCCGCTTACGGGGCTTGCCCATGTCGAAACCTTCACCATTACAGTCACGCACATCGCAGCATGGAAGCCTATTTCGCAGGTGCAGCATCGTGTTCGGCCCAAACCTGTCCTTCAACCATGCCATCAATCTCGCAAACGCAGCGAACCAAAGCGGTCATCGGTGCAAGGCTCAACATCCATCCAACCACGTTCCGCCGGAGCGCGCCACTTCCGGTCATTGGTGAGCTTCACAGCAACTTGCAGAGTCATGCAATCGGTCACGATTGGCCTATTGGGTTGGCTGGAAAAGTTGCTAGTCTGGAGTCACAGAAAATAGTTGCAAGTTTTTGAAGGTTATTGATGAAAATACATGTCCAGTATCGTTTCCACCCAGTAGGCCAAGGCTTATTTTCCGCAGGGCGGCTTACCCTTGGTTCATCTTTTAACCATCATTCGAGACCGGATTTTCAATGGGTTTATGATTGCGGCACATCCTCGTCACAACGGCTGGTGAGGAACGCTCTTGGTAAGTTCCAGAGCCGCGTAGATGGACGCAGGCTAGATCTTGTTGTGATTTCTCATTTTGACGCTGACCATATCAGCGGGATGGTGAAGTTGCTCAACGATGTGGGTACGCGCACCCTCATGCTGCCTTGGGCCCCGCTTTGGCACCGGCTCGCCATCGGATATGCGCAGGGGCTCGAACCTGACGATCCCGAATTTGCGTTCTATACCGACCCAGCGCAATACTTAGTCGATCAAGCCGGTGACGGGTTCAATCAAATCGTCTTTGTGCCGTTTTCTGATGGTGACGGACCAGCTGATCCGGACGGGGGCGGCGAGCCTGACTTTGACCCTGATGGCGATCTGCCGTTGAAGATTGAAGCCGAAGCAGAGATCCGCCAGGAGAAAGGCGACCAAGACTGGATGGCCGAATGGATGTCATATCTGTCAGGCGCAAGGCATCATTACCAAATGCTGATGATGCATCCGCGTGGCACGGCGTTCATCCCTAGCCTCTGGGAATTCGTGCCCTACAACGATCCAACGACTAGGCCACAGAACGTAGCGAGGTTTGTCGAGCGAGTGAATGATTTGCGCGATGCCCTCCTAAACAGCTCCGACAATGATCGCAAGGATGCGCTACGGGAACTGAAGGATCATTACGTGCGGACATTCCCGAAGTCTCAGCTCAACGATCTTAGCCTATTCTTATATGGAGGTCCCATCGGCCATTGGCGGACCAACTGGCCGTGGTTCGAGGAAAAATTTGACGGCTCAGTTATCTATACGGGTGATGGTAATCTAAGTACGGACCATCAATGGCAGTCTTTGGTCGGATATTTGGGACACAAACGATCTTTCCAGCCGACAGTGTTTCAAGTGCCCCATCATGGCTCAAAGAACAATTGGTTTACCGGCCTTGCATCCATGATCGAACCCGGGCTCAGTATCTTTAGCTCGGATCCTGGGCATCGCAGTTTTGGACATCCGCATGCAGATGTCTTGCGTGATCTCTGGCCATTTCGACCTGTCCAAGTCGATAAAGTGAATCACTACTGGGCCCATTTTGAACTTCACCGAGACTAGGACGGCGCTGGCTATGCGCCAATCAATCTTTCAAAGATCAGGATGATATGTCTCGATTAGGTTTTTGGTGAGCTGTTCACCACGCTTTGCGATCAACTCCAAGTCTTCCTGACACATCGGATCGAAGTTCGTTGGGTAATCAAACGTCTTGTCACGCGCTACGAGGTCAGGGGGCGGACACGGCAGGGCAGCATCGTTCTGCCCAAGATACGGCAAAAGAAAACCCTTAATCTCACCGCTTTCCTTGAGACGGTGCAAGAGATCGAATGTTATTGAATGAGTCCGACGATGAATTGTGTTAATCGTCTCGATCATTCGGGACGGCCAAAAATATGGTAGCGAGGAACCATCGGGAATGCCCTGGCCTGCGACGCAGGCAATAATGAAATCAGTCTCATTCACATTCGTGCTAAAACTGCTATCGCGCTTAGGGATGAGGCAACTCGTCCCAAGGTTATCATAGACGCCGCCGTCACTGACGATTGTTCGATGCGTGGCCGTTTCACCGCGCTTTATGTAGCGCTGCTGTTCATCCAAAGCTGGAAGGATGGCTGGAAACGAGGCACTGGCCGCAACAGCTTTTGCGACTAACGTGTCTTCGGTTAGCGTTCCAAATCTCCAACATCCAGATTCCATTGAGCCATAGCGAAATGCCGATTGGGTTCTGAGCTCTGACGCGTTGATAATGATTTTCAGGTTCTGGCGTTTGACCCCCTTGAGGAGGGTTCCCTTGAAATACTCATCGTCAAGAAATCGTGCAAAGGCTGTTGTTCTGCTCGCAAATCTGGGAAGCGGTGCTTGAAGACGTAGCTTCAATGAATCCAGGCTCGCATGTTTGATGCCGACAAGCCCAAGCGCAGAAATCAGAAGCCTTGCCGACGAGCATAGCGCCGCGAGAACGCCTGATGTGAAGATCGTCCCAACGATCTTCGGCGCTTCGCCAGAAAAGAGGGTGTATCGGATGATCCCCTTTTTCAGCCCTTTGCGCAGAATAATTTGCATGCGTTGATCAAATTCTTCGAAACTATCGTCCGAGTATGCCCAAAGCGCGCCAATCACACTTCCGCCGGATACAGTGGAAAGCGTTAGGACCTGATCGAGAATGCCGCGATCATTCAAAGCCCTCATACATCCAAGATGAAACGCTGCCGCTCGCGAGCCACCGCCTGATAGCGCAAGTCCGAATTTGAAAGACTTGCTACTCATCGACACTCTCCCCAGCGGCAAGGGTAACGACTTGAAATTCATTGCGCCTGAACAGATGAAAGCGCCAGGTCGGACGCGTGGCTGCATGACCAACGATCAGCATCACAACATGACGCGGCGTCTTTTCCTGTAGATGGAGTATCTGCGCCATGGCGCCAAGATCTACCATGCTTGGCTTTGGTATGGAAACAGGATGCGTATGCCAGACTCCAACGAACTTCGTTGAGTTGCCGCTTTCTTTTGCGTGGAATTCACAAAGCGCGTGCGTCCCTTCAATGCCGCACTCAAAAAGCTCGGGAGACTTTTTGCTGTCTGGCGGCGGTCCTGTGGCCACATCAATCGAAATTATTCCCAGCGCATCATCAATTTCGCCAAGGAGGATACCCCCAGTTTCGTCCTTAGCGCTGCCCGTACGGGCGTTTGACTTGATCTCACTGTCTATCGCTGATTGCGCGCGATGAGAGAGATGGACGCGGTATCCATGATGAGCCTCGACGTGGATACTGGGTTGGCAAAGCGGGACAAGATGCGAGGACATTGAGCCGTCATCATGTGACACACGAACGAAACATGCTGTTGCCTTTGAGTCACCGCCCTCCCTCAAGGCCGAAGCTGCAAAGTTGAAGAATGAGGATGCGAAAAAGGCGATATCTGCAGCTGATCCCACGAAGGTAGGCTCGGAGCAACCTGGTTCGGGTTGAAACCCTCGCTCGTGCTGATCGAATGGCCAAAACGCTTCGGCGAAATCTGTCAAACCGCTATCAGACATTGCGGCGACTTTGGTGCGACGCAATAGGTCGGCAGGGCCAAAAGCTGAACCAGGCATGTTCAAAGTGGCGATACCTTTTGATGCATTTGCGCTGATCGCGCATCGTAGCATCGGCGGCACATCATTGTGCTTTGTCAGATCAAGCTGCAAGGCGGTGGCAACCCGTCTTGACGCCGTCGCATCGATGACAAGATCGAAATCACTGATATTAAGTGCCTCTGGCCAACCTTTTGTTAGGTTGGCGAATTCATGATCGATGTCTGCCTTTGGGTTGATCGCACGCAGCTGTACAGACAAGGCGCTTTGTTTTGAGTAACCGACTTGATAGTTTCGGAATTGCTGCCGAACAAGGATGCCAGCATTGACGGCTGAATAATCGACCAGGCGAATTTTTTCGGCTCCAGCGCGAGCGAGGTATTCACCGATATGAGAGCCGAGCGCGCCACAACCCAACAGCGCAATCTTCTTGCCAAGAAACCAGCTGGCTTTGGTGCCTTGGTCCCGACGAAAGGTAACCTCGGGACGGTTATCGTAGACGCGGCACCATTCGGTCTTGGCTTCGGTTGCCCACTCAAGAACGACCTTCCAGGCTTCCAGCGTTGCCTCGGTATTCTCTTCCAGAATTATGCCCTGGAGAGCTTTGACATACTCCGCATCCATCTTCCAGGCGCTGAGGTGCTGTCGTAATGGCTCATCCGCCGCTCTTCGCCTCATGGGCGCGCCAAGAATGAAGTAGAGCGGTTCGTTATCAGGTTGGCACAGGGCAAATATTTTCAGGATTGAGAACAGCAGATCGAAGGGAACTCCGCGAGCTTCCAGCGTCGTGATGAGTTTGCTGATCGTGTCAGGGTACTCCATCGGCATGGCCTGATTGAGCAGCACGACTGCGGCAAACTTTTCATCCTTCGGCAGCGAGCTCGGCGTCTCGGACCATTCTGAAATATCAAAGCAATGGTCATTCCGTCTGGTTAGTTTTCCTGTTCCAAGCCAGAAGGATTTCCCATCTTCAATCTCTGGCGCATCGATCTCGACCGCAAGTTTGATGTCGGAGGAAGTGTATTCAACTGGCGGGTGAAGAGGTGCATCCTCCGGGTCAAGCTGATTGCGGGCAGCATCACGCAGCCAATCGTCCAGACGTTTGATCAGGCCAAACATTCCATCCTGCGATGCCCATTCGACATCCGTTGCCTGGTACAAACAGAGGTAGTCACCCCACTGCACATGGGCGCGCCCGAGAAAGCGCTTGTGTGCGAAGTAGACCCTTGGCGGTTCCACTGGAAAATGCGGCGACACGAAAATGTTCAGCGGCTCGCGCCTTCTATAGTCGAAGCCGCCATCTTCATAAGCGTATCCGCTCGTATCAATAGACACGCGAATAACAAGAGAAAGGCCTTGGCCAGCAGGTGGCTTTACGTCAACGATATCAATCGTATCATCGCTGGCTGCCGCGATATCTTGGAGTTGGTCGAGTGCAAGTTGTTGCCCTCTCGTCGTGAAATCAGCCATACCCGACCTGTTCCGAGGGCGGGCTGTCTGATCCGCGCGCATCATCAACCGCATCGGCAAGTTTCCTTGCAGCGGCCGCTTGCGCAACTTCTGGAGCGTCTAGCGCGCCGTCGGAAACATCAAAGACCAGGGGCTCTCCGTCTTCTCCATCCTCGTGAGTGCAGAGGAAACCTCCATCAGCGATTTCTTCGTAGCGTTTCTTCGCTTTTGCGTGCGGTGGATTTTCGCCAGATGCATTCTGCAAGGGAATTTTTTCGCTGCTGGCGACAATCACGCCGCCATCAACCTGATACTCCGCCAGATCATCAAGAATATCCTGCTTGAGAACTTCTTTGTCGCCTTCCTTTTGGTACATGGCCGACTTGCTGCAATGATGCGGTGCAAGGAACACTTTCCAGGCGAGGTACTCCTCGTTGCCAGCCTCCTTGGTCTTGTCGATGATCTTGCGCAGACGCGGGTAGGCAATGTCGCCGAACAGGAGAACGCCCCCTTTGGAAGGGTTATCACCCAGAACAACCTGCATGCAAAGGCTTGTGTTGTTGCGGTCACCATCAGTTTCTTCCGCGAATGGTGCATGGATGAACGCGTTGAAGTCTCCCTCGTAATCGACACCGTCAATTTCTGTTATCGAGTTGCCAGGAACAGTCAGGCGATCTTCCGGGAAGCCGACGAAGTGATCTTCTTTGAGAAGGGCATCGTATCCGATGAGTCTGACCCGATCACCTGCGCCAACGTCACCACCTGAGTTGATCGTTTCTTGAACACGGCGCTCGGCTTCTTCTTTGAAGGCTACTGCATCATCGCACAAATCCTGATCGTTCTCGATGAAGACGCGCGGGGTAAACCAGATTTCGCCAATCGTGACGCGATCAAGCAAATCGTGGAAGCCCTGAATGTGATCTTTATCAGGGTGGGTCAAAGCAAAGGTTGAAAGATATGGTTTGCCGTTCACTGTGGGGAGGTTTTCTACGAGTTTGTCGACCAAGGCAGCATGATCATCGTCTGCATCGCCAGCGCTATGAAGATCTCGCAAGTCAACCTGCAAAACAATGCCATTCTGGACGACAACAGTTGTGCTATCCCCTGTGCCGACTGGCCAGAACATCACCTTAGGTTCATCAAACATTGTTTGCCTCAGTATTGGTCAATAATACGCACCATCGCTGACGCAACAGCTCACCAAAAGCATACTACGGATATTGCGGTTGAGGCAACATGATACAAGATGTAGGGTTAGAGAGAACGGGGATTTTCGGCTATTCCCTCTGGCTTTCCAACAGCTTCAAGGTTGATTCTGCTGGAGGCGCCTCGGTGTAGTGCGGCGGATCATCCGATCGGCCGACTGGTTTCTACGCCCAAATGAATGACTGCTTTCAGAAGGACAGGTGATTTTCGACGGGAGCGCAGCGAACGCCCGCTTGCCGCCCTGCGCGTTGCTGATGCTGCAAATGCGGATGCGAGCAAATTGCGCGCAGATGCAGCGAACGACTGTAAGGTCCCGCAAAGCCGCCCGTCACTCGGCCTTGCTGAACTCCCGCGCGAGAATTTCCCGCGCATGCGCGACCCCTTCTGGGGTCAGGCTCAACGATTTCGCCTTGTTTTTGGGATCAAAAATCAGGCCTTTCTCGAAAAGCCGGTTGGTGATGGCCCAATCGATTCCCTTCCAGACCTGATCGCCGTAATGCAGCGTCAGGCTAAGGATCGCGAGAGCCGCATCATCGATCTTGTCAGTGTCGAGTGCCATCTCCCCCTCGTTTTCCTGTGTCTGCCCGCTTTTCGAACCGCGGCCGCGCATCATGCATAACCCCGCCGCTTCTTTATCGCCGCAAGTTTCATCAGCGCGGTTACGGCGCGCCCTTCATCTGGATGCTGCTCAATCATCATCTGCCCGCGCGCGCCAATGCTGCCCCATTCGCGCACCAAGCTGGCGCCCCCAAAGAGATCGGGCTGAATGCTCATGCGGTAAAACCGCCGCATGTTGCAGGCTGGATCGATCCGCCGCATCTGCAGGTCGGTCGGGAACACCTCAAGTTGAGCGACAGAGTGAGACATATCGTGATCCAGCAGGCTTTCTTCCAAAATATCAGGTGGAAGCCTGCTCTTCCACCTCGATTTCCCCGCGAGAGGAAAAGGGGGCTCATGCCCCCTTCTCGAACTTCATGACCGGGATGCCGAGCTTTTTGGCCTTGTCGGCTAGGTTCTCCTGGATGCCGGTGCCCGGGAAGACGAGGACGCCCACGGGTAGCACGTCCAGCATAGCGTCGTTGCGCTTGAAGGGCGCCGCCTTGGCGTGCTTGGTCCAGTCGGGCTTGAAGGCCACCTGCGTCACGCCGCGGGCCTCGGCCCATTTGGCGGCGATGAGTTCCGCGCCTTTGGGGCTTCCACCGTGGAGAAGGACCATGTCGGGATACTTGGTCCGGACCTGGTCGAGCTTTCCCCAGATCAGCCGGTGATCGTTGAAGTCGGTCCCGCCGGTGAGGGCAACCTTGGGGCCTGCGGGCAACATCACCTCGGTTTCTGCGCGGCGCTTGGCGGCGAGGAAGTCGCGGCTGTCAATGAGCGCGGCGGTCATGTGCTGACGGTTCACCATCGAGCCCGTGCGGGGGCGCCAGGACGATCCCGTGTGATGGACGAACTCGGTGGCGGCGTGATCGCGCATCATGTCCATGCAGTTGCGCCGTTCGATCAGCGTCAGGCCTTCGGCCGTCAGGCGCTCGAGTTCGGTGGATTTCACCTCGGAGCCGTCCTGCTCGCGCTGAAGGCGGCGCTGCGCCTGTTCGTTTTCATCGAGCGACCGCTCGATCCGGGCCGTCGCGCGGTGGAAGAGGTTGACCTGGCCCCAGAGCACCTCTTCGAGGTCGGGTTCCATGCGGGTGTCTTCAAGGCTCGCGACGAGGGCATCGAAGATGTCGGCGACGGCGACCGCAAGGCGCTGCCCATCGGGCATCGGGCGCGGATCGGGCTCATCAAAAGGACGGAAGCCATAAAGCTGCAACTCGTCGAGCGCATGGGCGGTCTGGGATGCGGTGTGGGCGGGTTCATACGCGTCGTCGTGGGTGTGGATCGTCATCGGTTTCTTGCCTCCGGGCCTGTCTCAACCGCGCGACACCCGCGCGGCCTTCATGGGCTGCGAAAGCCGTCATGGGGGACGCCCCTTCACCCCGCCTTTCGGGGCCGGAACGCATGTGGAGGAGGGCGGCAGGCAAGCTATTTGTTTCGCGATGCAAAGCGGGGGCTCGTCCCCAGCGGCGGAAATAGCTTGCCTGCCGCCCTTGATGGGGCGTCCCCT
>NZ_LXYI01000058.1 GCF_001650875.1 Sulfitobacter sp. EhC04 | reverse complement strand
CGTGATTGACATCGTAAAGAGAGATACAATAACAACACTGTTTGGTTGTCCCGAGTAAGGGAATGACCTCAGTTTGGTGCGGCGGACCATGTCTTCGGATTTGGGCCAAAGCGAGCGTTTGCAAGGCTGTTTCCTCGGCCTACCAAGCGTCTGCCTGCTGAAAAGAACGTGTTGTCCAAGTCAAGTACACTAACCAGAGACATGACGCTGCACCCTGCACGGGTTGTGGCTATCAGCATGTCTCGTTGTCCAGACGATAGTCTGGGCGGGAAAAAGTATGCTTTTGAACCAGGATAAGGATGATCAGTTTCTTACCAGCTTCTGATTGTCGCGCGGGACGCAAGTCTTGCTTTTTCTGGATCAAATCAAGCGCGAAAAGGGCGTTTGGTGAATGCCTTGGCAGTAAGAGGCGATGAAAGACGTGATACTCTGCGATAAGCCATGGGGAGCTGAGAATAAGCTTTGATCCATGGATTTCTGAATGGGGCAACCCACCTGATACTGTGTTATTGTTAACCGCTTCGGCGGCGATCAATAATGCGGTAAAACAGGTATTTCTAGACTGAATACATAGGTTTAGAAAAGCAAACCCGGGGAACTGAAACATCTAAGTACCCGGAGGAAAGGAAATCAATTGATACTCCCCTAGTAGCGGCGAGCGAACGGGGACCAGCCGAGCCATGAGTGTGGTTAGAATGCGTTGGAATGCGCAACCAGAGTGGGTGATAGTCCCGTATAAGAAGCATGATTGGACGTATTAAGTAGGGCGGGACACGTGAAATCCTGTTCGAAGATCGGAGGACCACCTTCGAAGGCTAAGTACTCCTTACTGACCGATAGTGAACCAGTACCGTGAGGGAAAGGTGAAAAGCACCCCGACGAGGGGAGTGAAACAGTACCTGAAACCGAACGCCTACAATCAGTTGGAGGGTCCTTGCGACCTGACAGCGTACCTTTTGTATAATGGGTCATCGACTTGGTCTCACGAGCAAGCTTAAGCCGTTAGGTGTAGGCGCAGCGAAAGCGAGTCTTAATAGGGCGTTGAGTTCGTGGGATCAGACCCGAAACCGAGTGATCTAGGCATGGCCAGGTTGAAGGTAAGGTAACACTTACTGGAGGACCGAACCCACATCCGTTGAAAAGGATCGGGATGAGCTGTGCCTAGGGGTGAAAGGCCAATCAAACTCGGAGATAGCTGGTTCTCTGCGAAATCTATTTAGGTAGAGCGTCATCCGAATACCCTCGGGGGTAGAGCACTGGATGGGTAATGGGGCCCCACAGGCTTACTGATCCTAACCAAACTCCGAATACCGAGGAGTACTAGATGGCAGACACACGGCGAATGCTAACGTCCGTCGTGAAGAGGGAAACAACCCTGACCTCCAGCTAAGGCCCCTAATTCATGGCTAAGTGGGAAAGCAGGTGAGACGGCCAAAACAACCAGGAGGTTGGCTTAGAAGCAGCCATCCTTTAAAGATAGCGTAACAGCTCACTGGTCTAATTAAGCTGTCTTGCGGCGAAGATGTAACGGGGCTCAAGCCATGAGCCGAAGCTGAGGATGCATTTATTGCATGGTAGCAGAGCGTAGTGTGACATAAGACTGTGTCTCTTATATTTAAGCGGACCATCCGGTTCTGTTTGAGTGCTAACGCGCTCAAGTAGCCCTCCGGGCGGTAGCGCAAAATAGTGGAGACGTAGTCTTTTCTGTGAAGCTGGCGCGTGAGCGATCCGGTGGAGAGATCACTAGTGAGAATGATGACATGAGTAGCGACAAAGAGTGTGAGAGACACTCTCGCCGAAAGTCCAAGGGTTCCTGCTTAAAGCTAATCTGAGCAGGGTAAGCCGACCCCTAAGGCGAGGCCGAAAGGCGTAGTCGATGGGAACCAGGTTAATATTCCTGGGCCAGATGGAAGTGACGGATCTCGAGGGTAGTTCATCCTTATCGGATTGAATGGGCTGCTTAGAGGTTCCTGGAAATAGCTCCATCGCTAGATCGTACCCTAAACCGACACAGGTGGACTGGTAGAGAATACCAAGGCGCTTGAGAGAACTATGTTGAAGGAACTCGGCAAAATACCTCCGTAAGTTCGCGAGAAGGAGGCCCGGTTTCTAGGCAACTAGAGGCTGGGGGCACAAACCAGGGGGTGGCGACTGTTTATTAAAAACACAGGGCTCTGCGAAGTCGCAAGACGACGTATAGGGTCTGACGCCTGCCCGGTGCCTGAAGGTTAAAAGGAGGGGTGAGAGCTCTGAATTGAAGCCCAGGTAAACGGCGGCCGTAACTATAACGGTCCTAAGGTAGCGAAATTCCTTGTCGGGTAAGTTCCGACCTGCACGAATGGCGTAACGACTTCCCCGCTGTCTCCAACATAGACTCAGCGAAATTGAATTACCTGTCAAGATGCAGGTTTCCCGCGGTTAGACGGAAAGACCCCGTGCACCTTTACTACAGCTTCACACTGGCATTAGGCCGAACATGTGCAGGATAGGTGGTGGGCTTTGAAACCGGAACGCTAGTTTCGGTGGAGCCTCCCTTGAGATACCACCCTTGTTCTGCTTGATGTCTAACCGCGGTCCGTTATCCGGATCCGGGACCCTGTGTGGCGGGTAGTTTGACTGGGGCGGTCGCCTCCTAAATCGTAACGGAGGCGCGCGAAGGTTGGCTCAGAGCGGTCGGAAATCGCTCGTTGAGTGCAATGGCAGAAGCCAGCCTGACTGCAAGACTGACAAGTCGAGCAGAGTCGAAAGACGGCCATAGTGATCCGGTGGTCCCAAGTGGGAGGGCCATCGCTCAACGGATAAAAGGTACGCCGGGGATAACAGGCTGATACTGCCCAAGAGTCCATATCGACGGCAGTGTTTGGCACCTCGATGTCGGCTCATCTCATCCTGGGGCTGGAGCAGGTCCCAAGGGTACGGCTGTTCGCCGTTTAAAGAGGTACGTGAGCTGGGTTTAGAACGTCGTGAGACAGTTCGGTCCCTATCTTCCGTGGGTGTAGGATACTTGAGAGGAGTTGCCCCTAGTACGAGAGGACCGGGGTGAACGATCCACTGGTGGACCAGTTGTTATGCCAATAGCAGTGCTGGGTAGCTATGATCGGACAGGATAACCGCTGAAGGCATCTAAGCGGGAAGCCCCCCTCAAAACAAGGTATCCCTGAGAGCCGAGGTAGACCACCTCGTCGATAGGCCAGAGATGTAAGCGTGGTAACACGTTCAGTTGACTGGTACTAATTGCTCGATAGGCTTGATTTGATCCAGTAGAAGCGAGACTTCTGCTTATCAATCAAAAGCATACACATACATTAGCTGTACTGACTTGGACATCAACACAGCCGTTCCTTCCGGAATGGCAATAGAGCGGGAACGCGCATCCAAGGATGCGCCGCCTCCCGCCCGAGACCTTCCACTGTGCGGAAGGCTCGTGGAGGATTTGTTTGGTTTGGTGATCATAGCGCGAGCAAAACACCTGGTCCCATCCCGAACCCAGCCGTTAAGTGCCGTAGCGCCGATGGTACTGCGTCTTAAGACGTGGGAGAGTAGGTCATCGCCAAACCTAACAAGTCCTCTAATATGTATCTCTCTTCGATGATCAAAAATATCGACTTAGTGGCGCGGGATGGAGCAGCCCGGTAGCTCGTCAGGCTCATAACCTGAAGGTCGTAGGTTCAAATCCTACTCCCGCAACCAAGTCCTTTCCGATAACTTCGCCCGTTCACGTCGCCTTGTGCGGCGTTTTTGCTGTTTCTTGTGCGGTCTTCTCTTCAGATATGCACAAACACTCTGCGTTTCCGGGCCTCGTAACCTGCTCTGGCATATCCTATCTATTGAAAAGGATTGGAAAGGAACCGCAATGACAGACCACGCCACCATCGGTCACGTCCACCTACGGGTGAGTGATCTTGAACGTGCCATTGCGTTCTACCGGGATATTCTGGGGTTCGAAGTTACGCAGCAGTATGGCAATCAGGCGGCCTTCCTGTCGGCCGGCGGCTACCACCACCACATCGGGCTGAACACCTGGGACAGCCTGGGTGCCACGCCTCCGCCCTCGGGGCACACGGGGCTTTATCATTCCGCATTCCTGTATCCGGATCGGGCCAGCCTTGCGGCAGTGCTCAAGCGGGTGGTCGACGCGGGTATTCCGCTGGACGGTGCCGCGGATCATGGGGTGAGCGAAGCGATCTATCTGCGCGATCCCGATGAAAACGGGGTCGAGATCTATCGCGATCGGCCGCAGGCCGACTGGCCCCGCGATGCGGCCGGAAAGCTGGTGATGAGCAATGCCAGGCTAGACGTCGCCGCCTTGCTGGAAGAGGCTCCCTGACAAGCCATTCATCAGGCGTGT
>NZ_LXYI01000057.1 GCF_001650875.1 Sulfitobacter sp. EhC04 | reverse complement strand
CACCACAAGCACCAATACCGCGAGAGCGGTTTCGTCCTCGTCCCGCAAAGCGGCCCCTCGCTCACCCCGCGTCGAAGGGCCGGATTGGGCCGGAATTGCCTGGCACGACGTTCGATAGAACCTGTCAGATGCCGGGTGACAGGATGCGCAGGCAGGGCCAATGCGTCTGGGGACAGGCAGCGCACCAGGGGAACGGCAAAAATCCGCCCAATTTGCGACAAATTCCGCAGAAATGAAAAATTCCATACCGGGATAGCCGACTGTAATAAAAAGATTATTCCAATTTATTCACAGCATTTTCCGGAATTCATGCAACCATTTCGCAACATAATCGTTGTTGTCTAAAGCAGCACCAATCACCTGCGACAACGATCAAGGCCTTGTGAGGTAATCTTCATGCAGAATCCAAGCATTCAACTGTCAGATGTGATCTACAACGCCGCCGAACAGACGTTTGAGGCGCTTGTCACCCTCCATCGCGACGGAACCGCACGCAAATATGCCTGCGCCATCAATGCGCCCATCACCATGTCTTTCGAACAGGCGGCCGAGGGTTTGAAAAAACAGGCCATCCGCCGCGACCGGCAAGGTGTCGGCATGTATTCCGAACAGGTCCGCCGTGCCGCGCAGCAACGTGCCGGTCGGCCCCGTTTCGACCCGCGCCGCTGGCTGGAAAGCCTGATCGCCATGCCCGGCAACCGCGCCGCCTGATCTTAACAGTTTTCCGCGCGGCACCTGCCTGCCCGCGCGGACAGCGGGGCACCGCTGCATATTCTGTCCATGCAGCCGCCCCACCATCAGAGACCTTTTGCCTGCCTGCACTGTCTCTGACACACTGACCCGGATATCGCGCAAGCATATCCGGGTTTTTTTTCGTCCCGCAGTACCTGCCCGCACCAGACAGACGCTCTTTTCTCTGGACAGCTTCCTGTCAAACCGACTACGACCCAAGCGTTTGCCCGCATCAGCCAAGGAAGCCATATGACCGATGACCGCCTGATCGTAGCCCTCGATGTTCCCAATGCCATCGCCGGGCTGGCCCTTGCGGAGAAACTGGGCGACGCCGTCAGTTTCTACAAGATCGGGCTCGGCATGTTGACCGGCGGTGGGCTGGCGCTCGCAAATGAGCTCAAGCAAGAGCACGGCAAACGCATCTTTCTGGACATGAAGCTGTTCGACATCGGTGCAACCGTCGAAGCGGCGGTGCGCGGCCTTGCGCAATTCGAACTCGATTTCCTCACGGTGCACGGTGACCCCTATGTCGTCGCCGCCGCCCGCGAAGGGGCGGGCGGGCATGACACAAAGATCCTCGCGGTAACAATCCTGACGTCTCTGGACCGCACCGACCTTGACGGCGCGCTGATCCGCGACGGGGCCATCCCCGATCTGGTGCAGACCCGCGCCGCCCATGCTTTCGAAGCGGGTGCAGACGGCATCATCTGCTCCCCCCACGAGGCCGCCCTTGTCCGCGCGCTGCCCGAAGCGGAAGGCAAATTGATCGTCACCCCCGGTGTCCGCCCCGTCGGCAGTGCGCCCGGCGATCAGAAACGCATCATGACACCGGCACAGGCGATTGCCGCAGGCGCGGATCATGTTGTTGTCGGCCGCCCCATCTGGGCGGTGCCCGACCCCCGTGATGCAACGCTGGAAATCCTCGCCGAGATGAAAAGCCCGCAAGCATCAAGACCCAACGCCCCGTCCTGAAGCCTCCAGGATTTGCTGGCTGCCCTGCCTGAATTTCAACCACTGACTGTAACATAAATGACAACATCGGGCTTCCTGACTGCCCGGTCAGGAATTCCCGACTATGTGACCTCTGCCTGCCATGTTAACCTTAGGTCAGGTGATACTCCCCGACGAACTGGTTCTTCCTGAAGTTCGTCAACTCCCCCCCGCTGAAGAAGGCGGGGGGCTTTGTCATTGAAATCAGATCAAAGACTTCAGACGCCCTCGCTGTTCAGGAACAGCCGCAGGCGTGCCTGAAAGGCCGGAACGGCCTTGGGATGCGCCAGAAACTCGTCGGGTGACATCAGCGCCCATCGCTGCCCCTCGTTCCCGAAAATGACATCTTCGGCCACGCGGACCGGCTGCTCTGCCACAAAGAACCACTTGACCTGCCCATCCTCGGTGAACCGCTGCCGCCAGGTCACCGCGTCTCTGGACACCGTCAGCCCCAATTCCTCGTGACACTCGCGAAGCGCGCAATCGAGCGGCGTTTCATCCCCCTCGCGCCCGCCGCCGGGCAAGTCCCAGTATCCCGCAAAAGGCAGGCCGGGGTAGTCATCCCGCAGGATCACGGCCAGCTTCGCGCCGATGAACAGCGCAAGCTTGGCACCGTCAAAGCCTTCGTCCTGCCCCATGTTCTTTCCTTCGCTCGCCCGCTACACTGGCTACATAACCTTTCTCATCCGTGTGCCAAGATGGCGAGCCTTTGTCGTGACTGCCTGAAAGAACAACCTGCCGTGGCGCGGTGCGCCGCCTGCGGCAGCCCTCGGGTGCTGTCCCATCCCGAACTCATGGATCTGACCATCGCCCATATGGATTGCGATGCCTTCTATGCCTCGGTGGAAAAGCGCGACAATCCGGCGCTGGCAGGCAAGCCCGTGATCATCGGCGGCGGTCGGCGCGGGGTGGTCTCTACCGCCTGCTACGTCGCGCGCATTCGCGGCGTGCGCTCTGCAATGCCGATGTTCAAGGCGCTCAAGCTCTGCCCCGAGGCGGTGATCATCAAACCCCGGATGGAGGCCTATGTCGAAGCCTCCCGCGCCATCCGCGCGATGATGGAGGAACTGACCCCCGCCATTCAGCCGCTTTCCCTGGACGAGGCCTTTCTCGACATGACCGGCACCCAGCGCCTGCATGGCGCGGCACCCGCTGTCATGCTGGCCCGACTGGTCCGGCGCATGAAAACCGAATTGGGGCTGACCGGGTCCATCGGGCTCAGCCACAACAAATTTCTGGCCAAGGTCGCCTCCGACCTCGACAAGCCGCACGGCTTTTCCGTCATCGGCAAGGCGGAAACCGCAGAATTCCTGCGCGACAAACCGGTCAGCATGATCTGGGGGGTCGGTGCGGTCACGCAGGCCGCGCTGGAAAAGGCCGGCGTGCGCAGCTTTTCCGACCTTCTGCGCTGGGAAAGGGAGGATCTGGTCCTTCGGTTCGGCGGCATGGGCGAACGTCTGTGGCATCTGGCGCGCGGCCAGGATCAGCGCCGCGTCTCGGCACATGAACCTGTCAAATCCATCTCCAAGGAAACCACCTTTGGCGAGGACACCGGCGATGCCGACATTCTGGATGGCCACATCTGGCGGCTGTCGGTGCAGGTGGCCGACCGGGCCAAGGCCAAGGGGATGGCCGGGCGCATCGTGACGCTGAAACTGAAACACGCGAATTTCAAGTCTCTGACCCGCCGGGTCTCGCTTCCCGACCACACCCAGCTTGCGGATCGCATTTACCGCCACGCCCGCGCGCTCTTTGACCAGTTGGGCGATCCCGGCCCTTTCCGCCTGATCGGCGTCGGTATCTCCGACATCGGAACGCCGGAGGGGGCCGATCTGGCCGGCGACCTGCTGGACCCGCAGGCAGACCAACGCAACCGCGCGGAACGCGCCACCGACAGCATCCGTTCGCGCTTTGGCGAGAAGGCCATCGTAAAGGGGCGTGCCCTGCGCTGAGCATATCGCTCAAGAATGGGAACGGATTTGAGCGCCTTGGATATGTGATATCAATAGACCAGAGGGCGCGGTGAACGTCCCGATCTACGCAGCTCTTGGCGCAGGCACCGCCCCCACCGATACCGAGACAGCGCCCCGGGCCCTGAGCAACTATTCGGCGGCCAACGGCAACCGGCCCTGGCCGATCAACGCCACTTCACCGACCACCTGCTGCAGGGCTTTGCGCACCGCGTCAAAGTCGCCATTGGGCCGGATCAGCGCCTCATTCATGTATAGCGAGCGGTCGATTTCGACCTGAACCGCATGTTGTCCGCGCGACGGACGCCCGTAAGCCTGCGTGATATATGCCCCCGCAAAGGGGGTGTTGCGGGTCACCACGAATCCGGCGTCGGCAAAAGCCGCCTCAATCCGGTCCACGACTTCGCCCGTGGCAGAGGCACCAAACCGGTCCCCCAGCACCACGTCAGGGCGGCGCATGCCCGACCGGGCCACGCCGTCCATCGCCTCATGCGGCATGGAATGGCAATCCAGCAACACCGCCTGGCCATGCCGCTGATGCGCTGCATCCAGCAGTTTTTGCACCATGTCATGATAGGGCTGCCAATATTGCGTGATACGGCGCTCTGCCTCCGCGCCGGTGATCTTGCCCCGGTAGATGGCCCGCCCGTTCGACACCACACGAGGGATAACGCCAAGGCCAGAGGCCACCCGTGGATTATGCCCCTGCCTGCGCACCCCCTCGATCAGGGCCGGGTCCAACTCGTCGTTGGATCGGTTCAGATCCACAAAGGCGCGGGGCGCGCCAGCCTTGATAAAGGTCGCACCGAAACGCGGCGCGCAGTCGAACAACATGTCGACAAAAGCATCTTCCGAAGACCGGATCGCGTGTTCGTCCAGCACCGTTTTGCGCAGGAAAGACCAAGGGTAATCCCGCCCGGAATGGGGCGAGGCAAAGACCACGCAGGACCGATTGCGCTCCGGGTGTAAAACTTCGTAAGCAGACTTCGGCATACGGCCCCCTTTCACGATCAACATAGCGCAGAAACTTGCGATGCCAAAAGCCCTTGATCATGTGCCCGACTCCTTTTATAGCACCCCTCACGGCGCGGGTTTTCGCGCCCCATTTTGTTTGGGGCCGTGCATAATCCGTGTTTCAGTGTGGGTGATTAGCTCAGCGGTAGAGCACTTCGTTGACATCGAAGGGGTCACTGGTTCGATCCCAGTATCGCCCACCACCGAATTTCACTGGTCTGACCGCCCTTGGCGTGTCGGGCTGCCCGCAACCCGGCGCTGGTTCGCGCCAGACAGAAAGATGGAGAAGGACATGAAAGTTCGCAACTCGCTCCGCTCGCTCAAGAACCGGCACCGTGATTGCCGCGTTGTGCGTCGCAAAGGCCGCGTTTACGTGATCAACAAGACCCAACGCCGGTTCAAAGCCCGCCAGGGCTGAGATCTGCCAGCAATTACCAAATTAAAAAGGCTGTCCTTCCGGGCGGCCTTTTTTCTTGTCCGGTTCCGCCATCCTTCCCCCGGATCACAACCATGTTTGCGGCTGGCTACGATTTTCCACTGGCCCTCCGGGGGCCAAAGCGCCACGTTACGCCCAATCCACAAAGTGCAACCGCCTTGCACCACGCCGAAGAAAAGGAACCCACATGGCCGAGATGAAAACCTACACCCCGCCCAAGGTCTGGACCCAGGATGCCGACAGCGGCGGTCGCTTTGCCAGCATCAACCGCCCTGTCGCGGGCCCAACCAGCGAAAAAGACTTGCCGGTCGGCAAGCATCCCTTCCAGCTCTACTCGCTGGCCACGCCCAACGGCGTCAAGGTAACCGTCCTGTTCGAGGAACTATTGGCAGCGGGTCACACAGGCGCGGAATATGACGCCTGGATCATCAACATCATGGAAGGCGACCAATTCACCTCCGGTTTCGTCTCGGCCAACCCGAATTCGAAAATTCCCGCGCTGATGGATCATTCCGGCGACAAGCCGCAGCGGGTCTTCGAATCTGCGTCGATCATGTTGCACCTGGCGGAAAAGTTCGGTGCCTTCATCCCCGAAACCCCATCAGACCGGACAGAGATGCTGTCCTGGCTGTTCTGGCAGATGGGCAGCGCGCCCTATCTTGGTGGTGGCTTCGGCCATTTTTACGCCTATGCGCCGGAAAAATGGCAATACCCCATCGACCGCTTCACCATGGAGGCGAAACGCCAGCTTGACGTGCTGGACCGGCATCTGGCTGAAAACGAATGGATGGCAGGCAGCTATTCCATCGCCGACATGGCGATCTGGTCGTGGTACGGGCAGCTTGTTCTGGGTCGGCTCTACGATGCTGCCGAATTCCTCGATGTTACATCCTACAAAAACGTGCTGCGCTGGGCCGAAACCATCGACGCGCGCCCGGCCGTTAAACGGGGCCGGATGGTCAACCGCGCCTTTGGCGATGACCTGTCCATGCAGCTGCGCGAACGCCACGACGCCAGCGATTTCCAGACAAAGACCCAGGACAAGATCGAAGCCGCCGAAGGCTGAAACCATCAGGGTAAGGTGCGGCCCATCGCACCTTACCTGCGCCGCCCCCGGCCCACCTGTCGGCAGATCAGGATCACCGGCAGCAGCCCCATCGCCACGATCACCAGCGACGGCACGGCAGCGCCGCCCAGCCGCTCGTCGCTGGCCAGCCGGTAGGCCTGCACCGCCAGCGTGTCATAGTTGAACGGGCGCATGATCAGCGTGGCGGGCAGCTCTTTCATCACATCGACAAAGACAATCAACAGCGCAGTCAGCAGACTGGGCGCAAGGATTGGCAGATGTACCCGGCGCAGCGTGCCAATCGGGGTTTCACCCAGTGACCGCGCGGCGGCGTCCATGTTCGCATGGACCATCGACTGCCCCCCCTCGTAGGCACCCAGCGCCGCTGCCATGAAGCGCACCATATAGGCCGCCACCAGCAGCCAGATCGACCCGGTGATCAGCAAGCCGGTCGAAATGTCGAAGGTCGCACGCATCCAGGCGTCCAGCGCATTGTCAAAGGCCGCAAAGGGCACCATCAGCCCCACCGCGATCACCCCGCCCGGCACCGCATAGCCCAGCCGCGCCACATAGGCGGCCCCCTGTGACAACCGCCCCGGACGCAACCGGCGGAAAAAGCCCACGCAGATCGCGCCCACCACGGTAACAAGCGCCGCAGCCCCCGCCAGCGTCACCGAATTGCGCACGAAACCCAGGTAGCGCGGGCTCAGAAGGTCCTGCTCCGAGCCAAGGCCCATCACAAGCAGGATCACAATGGGCAGCAGCGCGCCAAAAACCACAGGCACCCCGCAAAGCACCAGCGCGCCGATCCCCGACCAGCCGCGCAGCTCGATCGGGGGCATGCCGGGCGCGCGGCGCGCCGGGTCGTGATACTTTGCCCGGCCCCGCTGAACCCGCTCCAGCATTGCCAGCAACAGGGCAACCGACAGCAGGCACAACGCCAGTTGCGCGGCACCCGCCCGGTCATACAGCGAAAACCACGATGTATAGATGCCGGTGGCAAAGGTCTGCACACCAAAATAGGCGACAGTGCCGAAATCGGCGATGGTCTCCATCACGGTCAGCAAGACGCCGCCAGCAATTGCCGGGCGCGCCAGCGGCAGGCTGACCTTGCAAAATGCCGAAAAGGCAGAGGAGCCCAGCGCCCGTGCCGCCAGAAATGTCGTGCCGCTTTGCTGCAGGAACGCGGCACGCGCCAAAAGATAGACATAAGGATAAAGCACCAGGATCAGCATCACTGCCGCCCCGCCCAAAGACCGAACATCCGGGAACCAATAGTCGCGCGGCCCCCAGCCGGTCACGTCGCGAAGTGTGCTTTGCACGATGCCAGGATGATCCAGCACAAAGGTATAGGCATAGGCCAGCACATAGGCCGGAAACGCCAGCGGCAGCACCAGCGCGATCTCAAGAAACCGCACAGCGGGAAAACGCGTCATGGTCACCAGCCAGGCCGCGCCGACCCCCACTGCAAAGGTGCCTGCCGCCACCATCACAACCAATTTGAGCGTGGTCCAAGTATAGGCCCCCAGCACGGTCGAGACGAGGTGCCGCACAGTATCCGTGCCCCCGCTCAGCGCCGCGATCAACACCGCCAGCATCGGCAGCGCGCAGATCACGGCAACGAGCACCGCGCCAAAAGCCAGACCCCGCGCCCGATCGGTCGGGGCAGGGTGTCTTGTGATCGTCTTTCTGGTGCTCTGGGCCATGGCCCTATTTCGATCATTTAAGTCAGGAATGCCAGACCCCGCTGGCCTGATACCTCGGAACAATCCGCAGCACGGCGCGTTTGGCCGACATGAAAGATGATCGCAACTCGAAAGCCAAGACAGCAAAACTCTATCGCATGGTCATGCCCGACCATCTTTGCCCCTTCGGCCTCAAAGCCAAGGATTTGCTGGAGCGTGAAGGCTTCGAAGTCGAGGATCACCACCTGAAGACCCGCGAAGAAACGGACAGCTTCCAAAAACGCGAGAATGTAGAGACGACACCGCAAGTCTACATCGGTGGTGAACGCATCGGCGGATACGATGATCTGCGCGTTCATCTGGGTCACGACAGCCCGGATGGGGACGAGACCAGCTATCAGCCCGTCATCGCTCTCTTTGCCATGGCCTTCGCCATGAGCCTTGCCTTTTGCTGGTTATCCTTCGGCACGCTGTTGACCCCAGCAGTTGTTCCGAAATTCATCGCCATTTCAATGTGCCTTCTGGCCTTGCAAAAACTTCAGGATGTCGAAAGCTTCTCGACCATGTTCCTGAACTACGACCTGCTGGCCCGCCGCTGGGTCCGATATGGCAAGTTGTACCCCTTTGGCGAGGGGCTGGCGGGCGTCCTGATGCTTGCAGGCGTTGCCACATGGCTTTCAGCACCAGTCGCACTCTTTATCGGCACCGTCGGCGCGGTTTCCGTGTTCAAGGCCGTCTACATCGACAAACGAGAACTCAAATGCGCCTGCGTCGGCGGGGACAGCAACGTGCCGCTGGGCTTCGTATCCCTTACCGAGAATCTGATGATGATCGCCATGGCAGTATGGATGGGCGCGACCGCGCTTTAGAGTCTTGGCCCTAGTCGTAGCTGCGCTGATCCTCGATCACGAGACCGTCCTTGGGCAGGGTGCCGGGATCAACGATCACGACTTTGCCTTTCAATTTCAGCAAGTTCGCCACCGACTGCGCATAGGCGTCCGGGTCGCCCCCCGCGCTTTCGATATGGACCGTCATGACGTCCTGCTCTCCCGCGCGGCTGGCGACAACGCGCGCCTTGCTGATCTCGTCATGCTGCGCGACCAATGCCGCCACCTGCTCGGGGCGGACGAACATGCCCTTGATCTTGGTGGTCTGGTCAGCCCGGCCCATCCAACCCCTGATGCGCATGTTGGTGCGCCCGCAGGGCGATGCGCCCGGCATCACCGCAGACAGGTCGCCCGTGGCAAAACGGATCAGCGGATAATCCGGGTTGAGCGAGGTCACGACAACTTCGCCAACCTCCCCCACCGCGACGGGAACACCGGTGCCGGGGGTCACGATTTCGACGATCACCCCCTCGTCCACGATCATGCCCTCCATCGCAGCGCTTTCGTAGGCGATATTGCCCAGATCGGCGGTGGCATAGCACTGGAGGCAGGAAATCCGCCGGTCGATGTAGTACTGGCGCAAGGAGGGGAACAGCGCACCACCCCCGACAACGGCCTTGGTGATGCCCAGGGCCACGCCCAACTCATCCGCCTTTTCCAGAATGATCTTGAGGTAATCGGGCGTTCCGGCATAGGCGGTTGTGCCAACATCCCGCGCCGCCGTGACCTGCAATTCGGTCTGGCCCACACCGGCAGGCAGAACCATCGCCCCCACCGCCCGTGCGCCGCTTTCAAACATATGGCCCGCAGGGGTCAGATGATAACCAAAGCAGTTCTGCACGATGTCATCCGCACCCAGCCCCGCCGCATGCAGGAAACGCCCCATGCGGAACCAGTCGGCAGAGCTGCCGCCGGGCTCATAGATCGGTCCGGGGGACTGGAACACATGGGTCGCGTTGCGCACGGCAATCCCGCCAAAGGGCGGCCTTGCCTTCTGCCAGCCGCTCAGGTCGGATTTCCGCAGAACCGGCAGTTTCGGCAAGTCCTCCGGCCCGCCGACAGCGGCGGCATCGGCGCGCCAACCTTCCGGCGCATCCGTGATCCCGGCAAGGATCTCTTTCAGCCGCGCCGCCTGCGCCGCCGCCCTTGCATCCGCGCTGCGAATTTCGAGATCATCGAAATGGGAAGCTGACATGACTTTGACCCTTGTTCTTCGATTATTGCGATGGGCCGCGCCCATCTTACGTTTCGGCTCGTCCTGGATTCACCGGGCAGGTCGCCCGTGACACCTCAGGACAGCCAGCGCTTGCGCCGCCGGTAGGACCGCACATCGCGATAGCTCTTGCGGCCCTCGTCCGACAGACCAAGGTAAAATTCCTTCACATCCTGGTTTTCACGCAGGTCCTTGGCCGGCCCGTCCATTACCACCCGGCCGGATTCCAGGATGTAGCCGTAATGTGCAAACCGCAGCGCCACGTTGGTGTTCTGTTCGGCCAAAAGAAAGGTCACGCCCTGCTCTTCGTTGATTGACTTCACGATCTCGAAAATCTGTTCGACCAGTTGCGGCGCAAGCCCCATCGACGGCTCATCCAGCAGGATGGTTTCGGGCTTGGACATCAGCGCGCGGCCCACCGCGCACATCTGCTGCTCCCCGCCCGAGGTATAGCCAGCCTGGCTCCGACGACGTTCCTTCAGGCGCGGAAAATAATCATAGACCATCTCAAGGTCGGCATTGATCGCAGCCGTGCCATCGCTGCGGGTATAGGCCCCTGTCAGCAGATTCTCCTCGATTGTCAGATGCTCGAAGCAGTGCCGCCCCTCCATCACCTGCACGACACCCTTCTTGACGGTCTCGGCCGGGTCAGCGTGGTGGATCGGCTCACCGCGATACTTGATCGACCCCTTGGTCACCTCGCCCCGCTCGGACGCCAGCAAACCCGAAATCGCTTTGAGCGTGGTGGTCTTGCCCGCGCCGTTGCCACCCAGCAGGGCGGTGATCCCCCCTTTGGGCACGTTCAGGCTCACCCCCTTCAACACGAGGATCACATGGTTGTAGATCACTTCGATGTTGTTGACTTCCAGCACGTTGTCCACCTGCACGGCGGCAGTGTCGGTGTCATCCAGCATGGCCTTCATCCTTTGTTGATCAATGCTGCACCCGGCCACCGCCTGAACGGCAGCCGGGGCATGGTCCTGCGTCAACCGCAGTTGTTCTCAATGTTGTTCTCTGCCGCATAGGCGGCGGAGTCTTCTTCGATCAGCGGCTGAATGACATCCATGTCCGTGGGCGCAAAATCAGAGATCAGCGTCCATTCCTTGGCTGTGGCATCCCACTGCGTCACACCGACAAGGCCCGTGCCGCCGTGGTTGGAACAGGACACGTCAAAGGTCGGACCAAAGTTCGGCAGACCCAGTTCGGTCATCTTCTCTTCGGTGATCTTCAGCGCCTCCATGCCGTCACGCATCATCGCAGCGGTGATGTCGGGCGTGCCATGGATTTCCTGCGCGGTCTTTGCCGCTTCCGCCGCCAGCATCGCCGCATAGAGACCGCGGTTATACAGCACCGTGCCGATCTGGTCGCCGGCACCCGCCGCGAGCCCCTTGTCGACCACATGCGTCTTGATGTCGTCAAACACCGGGAAGTCGCTGCCCACACCGTGGAACGTCAGCGCCTTGTAGCCATCAGCCGCAGCACCTGCCGCCAGCACGTCGTTTTCCGAACCGGACCACCAGATGCCGATGAAATTCTCCATCGGGAACCGGATGTTGGCCGCTTCCTGAACAGCCACTTGGTTCATCACGCCCCAGCCATACATGATCACATAGTCAGGCTTGTCGCGACGAATCTGCAGCCACTGGGACTTCTGTTCCTGACCGGGGTGGTCAACCGGCACTTCGGTGAACTCGAAACCATGCTTCTTCGAAAGTTCTTGCAGTGTGCGGATCGGCTCCTTGCCATAGGCAGAGTTGTGATAGACCAGAGAGATCTTCTTGCCGTTCAGGTCGCCGCCGTTCTCTGCCAGCAGATAGTTGATCGCACCGGACGCTCCGTTCCAGTAGTTCGCGGGATAGTTGAACGTATGGCTGAACACCTCGCCATTGGCAGCCGAGGTCCGACCGTAGCCCATGGTGTGCATCGGAATGCCATCCGCCGTGGTCTTGGGGATCAGCTGATAGGTGATGCCTGTCGACAGGGGCTGATAGACCAGCCCGCCGCTGTCCTTGAGCGACTCGTAGCATTCCACACCTTTTTCGGTGTTATAGGCTGTCTCGCATTCCGGGACGCTGGTCATCACGCCGCCAATGCCGCCGTCACGTTCGTTCAGCATGGTAAAGTAATCGGCATAGCCGTCCGCAAAGGGGATGCCACCCGCCGCGTAAGGTCCGGTACGATAGCTCAGCGATGGAAAGACAAGGTCCGCCATCACGGGGCTTGCCGCCATCAGGCCTGCAACGGCCAGTGTTCCTAGTTTGTATGTCATCGGTGTTTCCTCCCTTGGATAAATTCCGACTTGTTACGTTCTCAGGGCCGGGTTTCACCCCCGCCTCGTTTCAGCAGCCGCCCGCTAGTGCGGGAAGGGCCACAATCTCAACTTCTCTTTTGCCACGCGCCACAGCTGCGCAATGCCATGCGGCTCAGCGACCAGGAACAGCACGATCAGCGCCCCCACGATCACAAGCTGCAAATGTGCGACGATATCTGTCGGCCAGCCCAGCCAGTCCACGCCCACAACTTTCAACATCACCGGCAACAGAACCAGAAAGGCCGCCCCGGCAAAACTGCCAAAGATGCTGCCCAGCCCGCCGATGATGATCATGAAAAGCACAAGGAACGACTTGGTGATGCCAAATGCCTCCCCGACCTCCACCGCGCCCAGATAGATGGCAAAGAACAGCGCCCCAGAGACCCCGATGAAAAATGACGACACCGCAAAGGCCGTCAGTTTGGCCCGCAGCGGGTTCACCCCGATGATCTCGGCGGCGATGTCCATGTCACGGATCGCCATCCACTTGCGCCCCACCGACCCGCGCGTCAGGTTCCGCGCCACGATGGCGCTGAAAATGGTGAAGATCAGGCAGAATGCATAGGTCGCCCAGGCCTCTGCGTTCGGGCCGGTTATGACGATGCCAAAGACATCCCGCTCCGGCGCGTTGATCTGGCCGGAGGCCGAGTAATTGTAGAACCACGGAAACCGGTTGAACAGCCAGACCAGAAAGAACTGCGCCGCCAGCGTCGCCACCGCCAGATAGAACCCCTTGATCCGCAGCGACGGCAGGCCGAACAGCACACCCACGGCGGCGGTGATCGCCCCCGCAAGCAGCACGTGGATGAACATGCTGACATCAGGCATTGCCGTCATCAGCTTGTAGCAGGCATAGGCCCCCACCGCCATGAACCCGCCGGTGCCCAGGCTCACCTGCCCGCAATAACCCACCAGAATGTTCAACCCGATCGCCGCGATGGCATAGATCAGGAAGGGCAGCAGCAGCGAGTTGGCCCAATAGTCGTTGATGACAAATGGCACCACGCAGATGGCGATGAACAGCACGAGGTAATAGCGATACCGGTCGAACTTGATCGGAAAGGTCTGTTGATCCTCGGCATAGGTTGTCCGGAAATCACCTGCTTCACGGTAGAACATGCTCAGCACTCCCCTCTTTTTGGCTCGAAATATCCCGGGGTCCGGGGCTGGCCCCGGTCCGACGCCGCCGCATTAAACCCGTTCAATGATTTTCTCCCCGAACAGGCCTTGCGGGCGGAACACCAGGAACAGCAGCGCCAGCATGTAGGCAAACCAGTTCTCCGTCGCGCCACCCAGAAAGGGCGCGCCGATCAGGAACTCGAACAGCTTCTCGCCGACCCCGATGATCAGCCCGCCCACAATGGCACCGGGGATCGAGGTGAACCCGCCCAGCATCAGTACCGGCAAGGCCTTCAGCGCGATCAGCGACAGCGAGAACTGCACGCCCGACTTCGCGCCCCACATGATTCCGGCAACCAGCGCCACGAACCCCGCCAGCGACCAGACCAGCACCCAGATGAAGTTCAGCGACACCCCGACCGACAACGCCGCTTGGTGGTCGTCGGCCACAGCCCGCATGGCGCGGCCCTGCTTGGTGTATTGCGCGAACATCACCAGCCCGATCACCAGAATGGCGGCAACGATGGAGGCCACGATATCCAGGTTGTCGATGAAAAAGCCGTATCCGAAGGCATTGAAGGTGGTCTCGTCGATCCACATGTTCAGACCCTGCGGCAGGCAGACCCCATCCGCCGCGCAGACGTTCAGCGCCTTCAGCTCGGACCCCCACATGAGGTCCGCGACCCCCTCCAGGAAATAGGCAAGACCAATCGTCGCCATAAACAGGATGATCGGCTCCTGCCCGACAAGATGTTTGAACACGAACTTCTGCACCGCCCAGGCCAGCGCGATCATCACGATCACCGTCAGCAGGATCGCCAGGAAACTATGAACCGTCCAGCCGAACTTGTGCACATCGGTGCCAAAGATCGCGTTGATCAGATGGGCAAATGGCACCTGCCCGTTCTGGATGCCCACAAGCGTCATCGCCGCAAACAGCGCCATGACCCCCTGCGCATAGTTGAAAATGCCGCTCGCCTTGTAGATCAGCACGAACCCTAGGGCCACGAGCGCATAGAGCACCCCGGCCATAAGTCCGTTGAGAAAGACCTCGATGGTGTAGGCCAATTGTTCAGGCATGGTGATCCCCTGTCTGATCCGCAAGTCTCATTTGACGAACTTGCATTCGGTGGAATTGTTGTTGACGGGCGACTGCATCCAAAACGAGAAGGGCCGGTTTTCTTCCGGCACGTCGGACTGGACAGCATTCGGACCCGCAAGCACGGTAAGTGGAACGCCTGCGTCGGTGCAGATTTCGACAAAAAGGCTGCCCGCGCCGATGACGGGTCCCACCATCTTGGCATCCGGGCGCGCGCCGCGCCGTTCGAACCAGGTCCGGATTTCAGGTGCCGTCCGCCCCCACATCACGTCAGGATCCGTCAGATTATCCTGGTCACGCGCATCATAGCCGTCGATCCAGCACCGCGTCACCGGGCTGCTGCCGCCCGCATCGCGAAAATACCTGAGCGTCACGGGACCCGATGTCGTGTCCAGACGCGCCACCATGGTGCGGCCATCAAGAC
This sequence comes from Sulfitobacter sp. EhC04, assembly GCF_001650875.1. Taxonomy (GTDB): domain Bacteria; phylum Pseudomonadota; class Alphaproteobacteria; order Rhodobacterales; family Rhodobacteraceae; genus Sulfitobacter. The sequence goes on along the minus strand of NZ_LXYI01000057.1, from coordinate 6,593 downwards.
GCTTCAATGGTAGTTTTTCGAGCGACGGCAGTTCGGCACCCGACACCACCGGTTCGCACATGTCGAAGACATCGCCAAGCGTCAACTCCTGCGCAGCCACCGCGTTGGTCGCCAGCAGCAGACCGATTGCCATCAAGCCGCCAGACACCCTCCTGCCAAAGTCAGTCATGTGCCACCCCCAGATAGGCGTCAATGACATCCTGGTTGTTGCGCACTTCTGATGGGGTGCCGTCCCCGATCTTTTTGCCGTAGTCCATCACGACCACACGGTCGGAAAGGTCCATCACCACGCCCATGTCGTGTTCGATCAGCGCAATCGTGGTGCCGAATTCGTCGTTCACATCAAGGATGAAGCGGCTCATGTCCTCTTTCTCCTCCACGTTCATGCCCGCCATCGGCTCATCCAACAGCAGGATCGACGGCTCGGCGGCCAGCGCCCGCGCCAATTCGACCCGCTTTTTCAGGCCATAGGGCAGACGCGCCACCGGCGTCTTGCGGATCGCCTGAATTTCAAGGAAATCAATGATCTTTTCCGCGACTTCGCGGTTCTCGATCTCTTCGCGCTCGGCCTTGCCCTTCCAGAACGACTGGAAAAACAACCCGGTGTTCATATGCGGCAAACGCCCGGTCATCACGTTGTCCAACACGCTCATCCCCTCGAAAAGGGCGATGTTCTGAAAAGTCCGCGCGATGCCCTGTTCGGCCACCTGATAGGGTTTCATGCTTGGGCGGCGCGCGCCCTTGTACCAGACCTCGCCCTCCTGCGGGACGTAGAACCCGCTGATCACGTTCAACATCGACGACTTGCCAGCCCCGTTCGGGCCGATGATCGCGCGGATCTCGCCCTCGCGAATGTCAAAGGAGATATCCTTGATCGCCTCCACCCCGCCGAACCGCAAAGTGATGTTCTTCATCTCCATCACAACCGGTCCGATGGTGCGCCCGTCAGCGGTCTGATAGCTGTCCGCAGAGTCCTTCACACCATATCCTCTTCATTCTCGTTCACATTACACCGCTCAAGGGAGGGCGGGCGGAACGGACGCGCGCGTCGCATCGCCCTCATTCCGCAGCCATTTTCTTGCGCGTATCCGCAAATACCCTGGCGTCACGCACTTCCAGCGTTGCCTTGATGCTGCCCTTGCGACCATCCTCATAGGTGACTTCGGTCTCGGTACTCACGCTCTTCGATCCGTCGTAAAGCGCCGCGATGATGTCATCGAACTTCTCGGCGATGATCTTGCGCCGCACCTTGCGGGTCCGCGTCAGCTCCCCGTCATCGGCGTCCAACTCCTTGTGCAGCACGACAAAGCGGTGCAACTGGCAGCCTGACAGCATCTCGTCCTCGGCGATACTGGCGTTGACCTCTTCCACATGGGACTGGATCGTATCCATCACCATCGGGTGCCGCGCCAGTTCCTGATAGGAGGCATAGCCGATGTTGTTGCGCTCCGCCCAGTTTCCCACCGCCGTCAGGTCGATGTTGATAAAGGCGGTGCATTCACTGCGCCCGTTGCCAAAGACAACGGCCTCAAGGATGTTGGGATAGAACTTCAGCTTGTTCTCGACGTATTTCGGCGCAAACAGCGATCCATCCGCCATCTTGCCCACGTCCTTGGCCCGGTCGATGATGCGCAGATGGCCGGAGCCTTCCTCGATGAAACCCGCATCACCTGTGGCGACCCAGCCTTCGGCATCCTTGGTGTCTGCGGTGCTTTCGGGGTTCTTGTAGTATTCCACAAAAACGCCGGGCGAGCGGTAAAACACCTCGCCATTCTCCGCGATCCGCAATTCCACACCGGGGCAGGTCACCCCGACCGTATCGCTGCGCACCTCCCCATCGGGCTGCGCGGTGATGAACACTGTGGCCTCCGTCTGGCCATAGAGCTGCTTGAGGTTGATCCCCAGCGACCGGTAGAAATCAAAGATCTCCGGCCCGATCGCCTCACCGGCGGTATAGCCCACGCGCACCCGGCTGAAACCCAGGGTATTTTTCAGTGGGCCATAGACCATGATCTCACCCAGCCGGTATTTCAGCCGGTCCCATGTGCCGACGCTTTTGCCATCCAGTATCGCAGGCCCCACCTTGCGGGCATGGGCCATGAAAGTGTCGAACAGCCACTTCTTGAAGCGGCTCGCGTCCTCCATCCGGATCATCACGCTGGTCAGCTGGGTCTCGAACACGCGCGGCGGCGCAAAGTAATAGGTCGGCCCGATCTCGCGCAGGTCCACATGCATCGTATCCGCCGATTCCGGGCAGTTCGTGCAAAACCCGGCCCAGAGCGCCTGACCCACCGAAAAGATGAAATCGCCAACCCATGCCATCGGCAGATAGGCCAGAATATCGTCCGACTGCCGCAGGTCGTCGAACGCGCAGGATGACTTTGCCGTCTCGATGATGTTGCGGTTCGACAGGACCACGCCCTTGGGCTTGCCCGTCGTGCCGGAGGTATAAAGCATCACCCCGGTGCTGTCATAGTCCAGCTTGGCCTGCCGCGCCTCCATCTCCTTGATGTGCTTGTCGCGGTTCTCCCGGCCCAACTCCTGCACGCGGCTATATTGGGTCAGCGCGCCATGGTCGTATTTGCGCAAGCCGCGCGGATCGAGGTAGATCATCTGCTCGAAGCCAGACAACTGATCCTGCACCTCAATGATCTTGTCGACCTGCTCCTGATCGCCCACCACCGCAAAGCGCGCGCCGCAATGGTCCATGACATAGGCCATCTCTTCGGCGTTGGAATCCTGATACAGCGGCACGGGCACGGCCCCCACCATCTGCGCCGCCATCATCACCCAGTAAAGATAAGGCCGGTTGCGCCCGATGATGGCGATGAAATCGCCCTCGTTGACGCCCAGCTCCATCAGACCCAGCGCAAAGGCCTCGACCTCGTCCCGCGTCTCGGCCCAGGTCCAGCTTTGCCAGATCCCATATTCCTTTTCGCGATACGCGGGCGCGTTCGCAAATTCCTGCGCATTTCGGTGCAAAAGGGCCGGAACGGATGCTGGTCCGTCGGCGCGCGTCAGCAGCATGGCCAAATTCTAATCCTCCCAGTACCGCCCATCGGCGGCTTGATCACTTTGCGCGATTCTATCACCTGTTAAAGGTGCGACTTTGACACTGAAGGTCAACTTTTTCCCGAAGATTTCCAAATCCTTTCGAATTGTAACAGTATCGAATTCGTCTTGGCCTCAACCTGATCCCGGTGCTACGTCGAATGAAGGAGGAGCCATGCAGATCACCGACGACCCGACAAAGGCGATGACCACAGCAGGCCTGAACCTGATCGCGCAGGCGCTGACAATCTACGATTCCAACCTGCAACTGGCCGTCTGCAATGCCCCCTTCCAGCAGATGTTCAACCTGCCCGATTCGCTGGTCACACCGGGGGCGAGCTTTCGCGAAACCATCCACCACCTTGCCGCGCGGGGCGAATACGGCGAGGTCACCGACATCGACGCCTTTGTGCAGGAACGTGTCGAGCAGGCCCGCGCGTTCGAACCACACTATATGGAACGCACCCGCGCCAACGGCCGCACCATTTCGGTCGAAGGGTCCCCCCTGCCCCAGGGCGGATGGGTCACGGTCTATACCGACATCACCGCCGCCAAGACCCAGGAAGCCCTGCTGCGCGCCCGCGCCGGTGCGCTCTCCGATCAGGTGCTGGCTCACGCAGAGCAGCTTTCGCAGACCAACCGCGAACGCGCCGCGATGATCACCACACTGGAAGAGACCAAACGCCAATTGACCGAAAGCGAGGCCCGAACCCGCCTCACGACCGAAATGATGCCCGCCCATATCGCCCATGTCGGTGCCGACGGGCGCTATACCTACTCAAATCGCCGCCTCAGCAGCGTGATGCCCGGACGTCCCCGCAACATCATCGGCCTGCATATCTCAAAGGCGCTGGGCGATTTCGCCTTTTCCCGCATCAAACCCGCACTCGACCGCGCGCTGACCGGCGAACCCGCCATCGTCGAATTCACCGATCAGGAAAGCGCGCGGCGGATTCGCGGTGCCTTCACCCCCGACGGGCAGAAGGGCGCATATATCATGTCGATGGACATCACCGAAGAAACCCAGACCCGCGAGGCCCTGCAACAGACCCGCAAACGCGAGTTGGCCGCACAGATGATCTCGGGCCTCGCGCATGACTTCTCCAACCTGCTGACCATCATCCTTGGCCTGCAATCAAAACTGGGCCGCCTGCCGACCATGCCGGTCGAGGCTGCGGCGCTGATCGACGGCACCTTGTCCGCCGCCCGCCGCGGCGGCGCGCTGCTCAGTTCCATCGCGGACATGACGGGGCGCGAAACCCTGCGCCCGGTCTCCATCGACCTGGATGGCCTGATCGCCGATCTGCAAACCCTCGCGGCACCAACCCTGCCCGCCAAGGTCAACCTGACCATCGTGAACGAAGCACCGGGCACCCTGGCCCTGCTGGATCGGGGCCGCCTGACCGACAGTCTGCTGAACCTGATCCTGAACGCCCGCGATGCCATCGGCACCAGCGGCAAGATCACCGTGACCCAGCGTCTGGTCCATGACACCTGGGTCGAATGGGTGGTCACCGACAGCGGGCCGGGCTTTTCGCCCTCGGCACTGGAACGCGGGCTCGACCCGTTCTTTACCACCAAGGGCAGCGAAGGCTCCGGGCTGGGCCTGCCCATGGTCTATGACATGACTAAATCGGCAGGCGGTGACCTGCGCCTGTCCAACGCACCCGGCGGCGGCGCTCAGGTGACCCTGCGCCTGCCCTACCGGGTGGCGATCCCGGCTACTGGCGGGCTGGTCCTGCTGGTAGAGGATCACGACGCCATCCGCGCCTCTGTCCGCGACATGCTGACGGGCCTCGGCCAGTCGGTGATCGAAGCCACCAGCGCGGATGAGGCCACGGCCCTGCTGGCCGACCTGCCCGATATCACCTTTGTCCTGTCCGACATCCAGCTGGTCGGCGAAGCGACCGGCCTCGACCTCGCGCAGCGCATGGGCGGCACAACACCGCTCTGCCTGATGACCTCCCTGCCCGGCGATCACGAAATGTTTGTTGCGGCCCAGCGCCTCGCACCCGTGCTGCGCAAACCCTTCACTGAACAGGACCTGGCGGCGCTGATCCAGCCGACCCTGCAAAAAGGCCCATGACCATGACCGCCAAGGACCGCCCTCTGGTTACAATCCTCGATGACGAACCCGAAATCCGAACCATGCTGGCAGAGGCGCTGGAGGAATCGGGTTTCGACACCCTCAGCTTCGGCCGCGCCCGCGCCTTCGAGGCGGCCCTGTCCCGGCACCGCCCGGATGTCTGCCTGGTGGACCTCAGCCTGCCCGACACCGATGGGCTGACACTGGTGCACCGGCTGGCGCTGGAACAGGGGGCCATCGTCATCATCATCTCTGGCCGCGCCGAAGTGCAGGACCGTGTGACCGGGCTGGAGCTCGGCGCGGATGACTACATCATCAAACCCTTCGATCCGGCCGAAGTGGTCGCGCGCATCCGCGCCCGTCTGCGCAGCACCAAGCCCAATCCGCAGGCGGGCGATACCGCCCGTTTCAACGGCTGGACCGCACATTTCGACCGCTACGTGCTGGAAAACGCCGAAGGCGCGGAAACTCCGTTTTCCCATGCCGAAGGCGAAGTCCTGCGCCTGTTCCTCGACAGCCCCAAGCGCCTGATCAGCCGGGCGCAGATGCAGGAAAGCCTGGGCGGCGCTGCTTCCGAAAGCTTTGACCGGGCGATGGATGTGCGCATCTCGCGCCTGCGCACGAAACTCAGCGAAGACCCCAAGAACCCGCAACTGATCAAGACGATCTATGGCGCGGGTTATATCTTTCTCGGCGATGTCACATGGGGCTGACGCCCCGGCGGCACGGGCCGGATGACCCGGCGCTGGCCGCAATCCTCGATCTGATCCGCACCTGTTTTGCCCCGATGGAGGGCCGGATCGACCCGCCCTCCTCGATGCTTCGAATGACCCTGACCGGGCTGCAACAAGAGGCCGCCACCAGCGAGATCTGGTCCCTCGGCACACCGTCCCTGTCTTGCGTGATCCTGACCCCCAGGCCGCAGGCGCTCTATCTCGGCAAACTGGCCGTGCACCCCGCTGCGCGCCGGCAAGGGCACGCGCGCCGCCTGCTGGACCACGCAGAAGCCCGCGCCCGCAGCTTGCGGCTTCCGGCAGTCGAATTGCAAAGCCGCGTCGAACTGGTCGAGAATCACGCCCTCTTTGCCGCGGCCGGATATGCTGAAATCGCCCGAACCGCACACCCCGGCTACGCGCAGCCCACCTCGATCACCTTCCGCAAAACCACAGGCGGCTGACGGTGCACGTCCGGTGCACAGGTTGTGCACAGCCTGTGCCTGGCGCGTGTCAGCCCAGTTCCGCCACAGCCCGCGCCAGCACCGCAACCCCGGCCACCAGGTCATCCTCGGCAGTATCCTCCTCAAAGGCATGGCTTATCCCATTGATCGAAGGAACAAAAAGCATCGCAACCGGCATCAGCCGCGACACATTGGTGGCGTCATGCAAGGCCCCCGACGGCATCACCCGCCACTGTCCCGGTGCCACGGCCTCCGCCCCCGCCTCCAGCGCCCCCCGCA
>NZ_LXYI01000056.1 GCF_001650875.1 Sulfitobacter sp. EhC04 | reverse complement strand
TCCCACCCACCCCGGAAGACGAACAGCTTGCCCGGCTCCGTCTGTTGCGCTCGCGCCGGGTCGGAATAGCGACGTATAAACGACTGCTGACTGAATACGGTAATGCGCAGAACGCGCTGGCCGCGCTGCCTGAGGTGGCGCGCGCTGCTGGCGTTTCCAGCTATACCCCCTGTCCGGAGGGCGTGATTCTCGCGGAACTGAAAACCGCCCGTGCGGCGGGGGCGCAGCTGCTGGCGCTGGGTGACCCACCCTATCCCGAACAGCTGGCGGAACTTGCGGATGCACCGCCCTTCCTGTGGTGCCTGGGCGATCCGGCCCTGCTGGCGCGGCCCATGGTTTCGCTGGTGGGCGCGCGCAATGCGTCGTCGCTGGGCACACGGATGGCGCGCGGGCTGGCGCGTGATCTGGGCGCTGCGGGCTATGTCGTGGTGTCCGGCCTGGCCCGCGGGGTCGATGCCGCCGCACATCTTGGCGCATTGGACAGCGGGACCGTCGCGGTACAGGCAGGCGGCGTTGACGTGATCTATCCTGCGGAAAATGCCGAACTGGCCCGCGACATAGCCGGGCGCGGGTTACGCCTGTCTGAACAACCCTTTGGTCTGCAACCGATGGCGCGACATTTTCCCAGCCGCAATCGCATCATATCGGGCCTGTCACACGCAACGGTCGTGGTAGAGGCGGCCGCGAAATCCGGCAGCCTGATCACCGCGCGCGATGCGCTCGACCAAGGCCGCGAGGTGCTGGCGGTGCCGGTTCATCCGCTTGATGCCCGCGCTGCGGGCTGCAACATGCTGATCCGCGATGGGGCATTGCTGGTGCGTTCCGCTGTTGATGTCCTGGACGCACTGTCGGAAAGGGCCCCATTCAACGGTGCCGCGCCGGGTGGTGTCGAAAGCCCCACGGCCCTGCGCGCACCGCCGCCCCGGCCAAACCTGAAAGACGCTGCGCGCCTGCACCAACAGATTCTGGCGCGCCTCGGCCCCTCCCCCCTGGCCGAGGACCAGTTGATCCGCGATCTGAAAGTGGCACCGGCGCAGGTTTCCCCGGCCCTTGTCGATCTCGAACTTGATGGGCAGATTGCGCGACAACCCGGCGGGTTGCTGACAAGGGTCGTGTGACCCGCCGCGCCCGAAACGCAGGCTTTGGCGGCTTATGAAATCAGGTTGCCACAGGATAGACCGCCTTCATCAGGCGTGCTTCCTGCGCCCCAAACCAACGGATGACAGAACCGGCAATCGCCATGCTTGGTCACGCCTGTCGCACTGCTGGCAGAGCAGCCATCGCCGCCGTGAAAACACCCGCACCCTGCCCCGACCGCTGCCTTCCGGGATCGACCTGTTCGGCTGACGCGCATTGACAATCCACCCCACGATCCCACATGACACAACGCACGGAAGACCCCGCTTTTCTTATCAAGGTACTGAATTCATGCCAGTTGTTGTTGTCGAATCTCCTGCCAAGGCCAAAACGATCAACAAATACCTGGGGGACAACTACACCGTTCTTGCCTCTTACGGTCACGTCCGCGACCTGCCGCCCAAGGACGGGTCTGTCGACACCGAACATGAATTCGACATGAAATGGGAGGTCGCCAGCGACAGCAAGAAGCACGTCAAGGCAATTGCAGACGCGCTGAAGAACGACAACGAGTTGATCCTCGCAACTGACCCCGACCGCGAGGGCGAAGCGATCAGCTGGCACCTGCAAGAGACGCTGACCGCCCGCAAGTCGATCAAGAAGGACACGCCGGTCAGCCGCGTGGTGTTCAACGCGATCACCAAGGCCGCAGTGACCGAAGCGATGAAAAACCCGCGCCAGGTCGACATGCCGCTGGTGGAGGCCTATCTGGCCCGCCGCGCGCTGGATTATCTGGTGGGCTTCAACCTGTCACCGGTGCTGTGGCGCAAGCTGCCCGGTGCCAAATCGGCAGGCCGGGTGCAGTCGGTCACCCTGCGCCTGATCGTCGAGCGCGAGATGGAGATCGAAGCCTTCCGCGCCCGCGAATACTGGACCGTCAAGGCGCTGCTGGCCACGCCGCGTGGTCAGGAATTCGAAGCGCGGCTTGTCACGCTCGCGGGCGACAGGCTGGACAAGTTCGACCTTTCCGATGGCACCAAGGCGGAAATGGCCGTACAGGCGATCACCAGCCGCGACCTGTCCGTCACCAGTGTCGAGGCGAAGCCGGCCACACGCAACCCCTCCGCCCCTTTCATGACCTCGACCCTGCAACAAGAGGCCAGCCGCAAGTTCGGCATGGGCGCGCGCCAGACCATGAGCACCGCCCAGCGCCTGTATGAGGCCGGGCACATTACCTATATGCGGACCGATGGCATCGACATGGCCCCCGAGGCCGTGACCATGGCCCGCGATGCGATCAAGGACCGTTTCGGTGCCGATTATGTCCCCGGCGAGCCGCGCATCTACAAGAACAAGGCGAAGAACGCGCAGGAAGCACATGAATGCATCCGGCCCACGGACATGACCCGTGATGCGGCCTCGCTCAAACTCGAATCGGACCAGGCCAAGCTCTACGATCTGATCTGGAAACGGACCCTTGCCTGTCAAATGGCCAGCGCCAGGATGGAACGCACCACGGTCGAGGTCGGCAGCAAGGACGGTCAGGTCGGCCTGCGCGCCACCGGTCAGGTTGTGCTGTTCGACGGGTTTCTGCGCGTCTATGAAGAAGGCCGCGATGACGTGGTTGACGAGGACGACAAGCGCCTGCCCCAGATCGGCGAAGGCGACAAGATGGACAAGCGCGCCGTCACGCCCGAACAGCATTTCACCCAGCCCCCGCCGCGCTACACCGAGGCGACGCTGGTCAAACGCATGGAAGAACTGGGCATCGGTCGGCCCTCCACCTATGCCAGTATCGTCACCACGATTCAGGACCGTGAATATGTGCGCCGCGAGGGTCAGCGCCTGATCCCCGAGGACAAGGGCCGCCTGGTCACCGCCTTTCTGGAAAACTACTTCCGCCGCTACATCGGCTATGATTTCACCGCCGACCTCGAAGACCAGCTCGACAAGGTGTCTGCGGCCGATGCGAACTACAAGGATGTGCTGGGCCGGTTCTGGCGGGACTTTTCCGCCGCCATCGCCGAAACCTCCGAGCTGCGCATCACCGAGGTGCTGGAAAAGATCAACGAGGTGCTGGAGCCGCACCTGTTCCCGCCCACCGAAGACGGCAGCGATCAGCGCCTGTGCCCGAATTGCGGCGCGGGCAGGCTTTCGATGCGCACCGCGCGGTCCGGCGGCGCGTTCATCGGCTGCTCCAACTACCCTGAATGTCGCTATACCCGCCCCTTTGGCC
>NZ_LXYI01000055.1 GCF_001650875.1 Sulfitobacter sp. EhC04 | reverse complement strand
CGCACGTTATTCTGTTCGACCAGAAGCCAGACGCATAGCCCTTCGGAATCTTATGTCAGGTGGCGAACACTAGAGCCCCTCGGCTTCGCCTGGCGGCAGCGTCCGCCTTGCAAGAGGGATGCAGACCCGTCAGAGCTGAAAGCGGATCATGATGGCGACCATGTGGCAAACGGCTTGGGGTGGCTCAGGATGAGACAGATCAAGACGTATTGGCACAGGAAGACAGCAAGGTCGGAATTAAGGGCGGAGCCTCAGCAGCCCGACCCCGCTTGCGGGGCTTGCCCATGTCGAAACCTTCACCATTACAGTCACGCACATCGCAGCATGGAAGCCTATTTCGCAGGTGCAGTATTGTGTTCGGCCCATAGCCGACATCCGAACCCTGTCGGTGCCGCCCGGCGATATACCTGAAAGCGGACACCCAACTCTTGCGGAACGGAAAACCACCCGATCCGTAAGACACGGCGGCCGCCGTCGGCGGATGCGTGCGGTTCAAGCTGTGCAAAGCGCCGTTCTCTCGGTATCGTTGGCCAAGGGCGTAAGGGATGTTCAATAGTGCAAATAAGTCGACTTAAAATATCAAACTTTCGCTCTATCAAAGAGGCAGAAATTCAGTTTGGTGCGGTTACAGTCCTTATAGGGACCAACAACGCCGGGAAATCGGCAATACTGGAAGCGATCCGCATCGCGCTGACCAGACGGTGGGGACAGCGCGGAACCGGATTCACTGAATATGATGTGCATCTGTGCGACGGCAGGCCAGATCCAAAAGTCGGCGATCCAGTTGTTATCGAGGTCGAGCTCCAGGAGGCTGTAGCCAACGAGTGGCCCGAGGACCTCCAAGGCGAACTAGAAGACATCATCCAGCTCGACCCGGTGACCGGCCGTGCGTCGATCATCATGCGCGTCAGCTGCTCATGGGACGCGGCCGAAGAGAGTTTCGTTCCACGATGGGAATTCCTGAACGTCGACAGGAACCCACTCGCCGGGCGCGGCGCCCGCGCCGTCAATCTCCAGGAATTCTTCCAGTTTCTGCCTGTATTCTACCTTGAGGCGCTTCGCGACGTCACAAACGAATTTTCCTCAAGGAGCCAGTTCTGGGGCAAATTGCTTCGGACGGTGCAAATTCCCGAGCCTCTCGAACAGAGATCAAAGCGTATTTTCGATCTCTTGAATCGACGCCTACTCGATGCTGATCCGCTTCTGACCAATCTTGCCACCGGTCTTTCCCATATCAGTAGTGTCGCCGCCTCCGACGCACCGGGCCAAGCTGACTTACGGCTGTTGCCCCTCAATACATGGGATATCCTCTCGAAGGCGGAGGTCATCTATCAGACGGAGGGCGGCAAACCGTGGCTCCCGTTGGCGCGGCACGGTCAAGGTGTGCAGAGCCTTTCTGTGATGTTCCTCTTCAAAGCATTCGTTGAACTGATCCTTAGCGACCTGTATCGGCCTGAAAGCACGGCTGTCTTGGCGCTGGAGGAGCCGGAGACACATCTTCATCCGCAGGCGGCCCGCAGCCTTTGGCGTCATATCAGTGAACTGCCAGGCCAGAAGATCGTAACAACACATTCGCCGTACTTCCTTCAGCACGTTCCCTTCCGCGATATTCGCGTTGTCCGTGTCGAGGCCAACGGCACAACGGTGAGCTCACTCCCTCGGCAATTCCGCGCGCCCGTTCCGCATGTTCCTCAGATCGACGCCATCATCGCCGACTCTGGCGGAATCATCACCTATGACCGCAGCCTCAACGAACTCGTTTTATCCGGCACGCTGCCCCAAAACCAGTATCGCAATCTCCTCGTGGCCTATGCCGGACGCCCCGACACGCAGGGCATCCACGCTGCACTGCGAAAAGCATGCGATGCATCGCAGGAGTTCATCTCGGACGCAGAATTGGAGAAACTCGGGACATTTGCCCGGCGAATCCGCGGCGAAATTTTCTTCGCACGCCGATGGCTTCTCGTTGAAGGGCAATCCGAATACCAACTTGTTCATGGCATCGCCAAAGGCTTGGGCTATGATCTCGATGAACACGGCGTCGCCGTCATCGATTTTCAGAATAATGGCAGCCCGGAAATTTTTGCGGTACTTGCACGAGCGCTGGGTTATCCATGGCTTGCCGTCGTAGACGGAGATCCCGCAGGGCATGATTACATCGCCAGGATCACCGCCAGAAATTTCTCTGCCGCAGAAATCGCACGACGTACCTACTCTTTGCCTGCCGGATTTCTTGAGCAGCAGCTCGTAGAAGATGGTCTGCAAAACGAACTAAAAGCGATCCTCGTCTCTTTTGGAAATGCAGCGGCGACGGACTTTGACAATGAAACGTTGATTTCGGCACTCGAGAACGACAAGAGTGGCTATGCTGCTGTTCTCGCGAAACAGTGCGCCGAGAACCAGGCGCTGGCGCAGCGCATGCCTGCACCGTTCCGCGATGCAATCCTGGCACTCAGAGGCCTCACATGACCGATTCCTCCCTCAGCGTCGCATTGTCAGAACTGACCGAGGCTCAAAGCGTTGCTGTCGCTTGGCGCGATGGCCCGATGTTCGTTCTCGCCGGCCCCGGCTCCGGTAAGACCCGAGTGTTGACAACACGTGTCGCCAAATTGCTCGCCGACACGCCGGATCGTTCGTTCCGCGTCCTGGCTCTGACCTTCACCAACAAGGCCGCTGACGAAATGTCCGCCCGCGTCACTGCACTGGTACCTGAACAGGAGCGCCGTGCTCTCATCGGGACCTTTCACTCGTTCTGCATGCAGATGCTGCAACAGCACGGCTCCCACATTGGCATCAACCCTGATTTTGCGATCTACTCGCTCGACGTAGATCGTCAGGAAATTCTGCGCGACGCGATCAAACAGGCGGGCCTGAGCCAAGACGACGTTCGGCTGCTGTCTACCATTGACAAGCTTAAGTCGCAGCTCATCCAGCCGGCAGGCTCGGCCCGATACTTTCGTGATCCGTCTGATGGCTCACGCGTGGAGCAGGTATACGCCGCTTACGAGGCGGCGCTCACCCAAGCCAACGCCCTAGATTTTGGTTCGCTCATCGCCCAAGCTCATCGGCTAGTCACAGCCTTCCCCGGCATTGCTGGACGCTATCGCAAGACCTATGCCTACTGGATGTTCGACGAGTTTCAGGACACTACCGACGGGCAGTACCGACTAATCCGCGCGCTTGCCGGCGAGGATTTCAGGAATGTCTTCGCCGTTGCCGACGATGACCAGATCATCTACCAGTGGAACGGTGCGAGCTACCAACAGATCCAGCGGTTCCGGGCCGACTTTTCCCCGCAGGAATTGCAGCTTCCAACAAACTACCGTTGTCCACCTGCAATTGTTTCTGTCGCCAACCGTCTTGTGGTCCACAATCTGCAGCGCACGACTGCCAAGCAGCCGCTGGAGGCGGGCAAAACCTCGCTGAAGTATCCCGATGAACAGCACATCTGCGTCCTACGCTATTCCACCGACGACGTGGAAGCCGCGTCGATTGCGGAAGGCATCGCCAAAATCGACCGCGCTCAATGGGGAGAGGTCGCGGTACTGGCCCGCACGCGCTACATGCTCGAAAAGCTTCAATCCGCCCTAACGCAAAAGCAGGTCAACGCGGTCATTTCTCAGCGCCGCGATGATTTCAGATCACCTCAATTCCTATGGCTCGCTGCCGTACTTCGCCAAGGGCTGCGTCCGCTTGATCGACGTGCGCTGGAAATCCTGACCGGCGCTTTCAATCGTTGGTTTGGCACTGACGCGCGTGTCGATCTCATCGTTACCGCCACCGAACTGACCGAACGCTCCCTGCTCGATGAATGGGCGGTAGCGGTCAAAGCCGGGCTTGGAGATGACGTCAATGGCAACGCTCTCGTCGACCTAGCTGCAACCTTCGCAAAGGAGCCCGCGCGGTTCAGGCAGTTTGTTGATGCAGTCCTCGCCATGATCCCGGCGCAGGACGATGAAGCCAGTGACATTGCAGAAGACCGGGCGGCTTGGTCCGATCTTGTGAGAAGTATCGGTAAAACCATCGGCCGCGATGCGCCGCTTGAACAGTTTCTTCAGGAACTGGCCATCCGCTCAAAGGAGGCCCCAGTCGGCAGCAATACCGTGACCCTTATGACGATCCACGGCGCCAAGGGGAAGGAATTCGATCATGTTTATGTGGTCGGACTGGCGGAGGACATCTTGCCGAGCTTTCAAAGCCTGAAAGCAGGCGAGAACAGCGCTGAAATGGAAGAGGAGCGGCGCAACTGCTTCGTGGCTATCACGCGTGCGCGAGAGTGGCTCTGCCTCTCCTATGCCGACAACTATCGGGGATGGAATAAGCAGCCGTCACGTTTTTTACTTGAGATGGGTTTCTCGTTGCCCGATCAACCATCGCAGTGAAGCTCTGATCAATTCAGCACCAAGTGGCTGGCACGCAGGACAATGATGACGACCCTAGGAATGTCCGCTCAGGTCATTGCACCAAGCCTCCGGCGCAGAAGCAGCGAACAACTGGAAGGTCCCGCAAAGCCGCCCGTCACTCGGCCTTGCTGAAATCCCGCGCGAGAATCTCCCGCGCATGCGCGACCCCTTCTGGGGTCAGGCTCAGCGATTTCGCCTTGTTTTTGGGATCAAAAATCAGGCCTTTCTCGAAAAGCCGGTTGGTGATGGCCCAATCGACTCCCTTCCAGACCTGATCGCCGTAATGCAGCGTCAGGCTAAGGATCGCGAGAGCCGCATCATCAATCTTATCGATGTCGAGTGCCATCTCCCCCTCGTTTTCCTGTGTCTGCCCGCTTTTCGAACCGCGGCCGCGCATCATGCATAACCCCGCCGCTTCTTTATCGCGGCAAGTTTCATCAGCGCGGTGACAGCGCGCCCTTCATCTGGATGCTGCTCAATCATCATCTGCCCGCGCGCGCCAATGCGGCCCCATTCGCGCACCAAGCTGGCGCCCCCAAAGAGATCGGGCTGAATGCTCATGCGGTAAAACCGCCGCATGTTGCAGGCTGGATCGATCCGCCGCATCTGCAGGTCGGTCGGGAACACCTCAAGTTGAGCGACAGAGTGAGACATATCGTGATCCAGCAGGCTTTCTTCCACAATATCAAGTGGACGCATGCCCTGCCACCTTGATTTCCCCGCGAGGGGAAAAGGGGGCTCATGCCCCCTTCTCGAACTTCATGACCGGGATGCCGAGCTTTTTGGCCTTGTCGGCTAGGTTCTCCTGGATGCCGGTGCCCGGGAAGACGAGGACACCCACGGGGAGCACATCCAGCATCGCGTCGTTGCGCTTGAAGGGGGCGGCTTTGGCATGCTTGGTCCAATCGGGCTTGAAGGCCACCTGCGTCACGCCCCGGGCCTCGGCCCATTTGGCGGCGATGAGCTCTGCGCCCTTCGGGCTTCCCCCGTGCAGAAGGGCCATGTCGGGATATTTGGTCCGGACCTGGTCGAGCTTGCCCCAGATCAGGCGGTGATCGTTGAAATCGGTCCCGCCGGTGAGAGCGACCTTGGGTCCTGCGGGCAGCATCACCTCGGTCTCCGCGCGGCGCTTGGCGGCGAGGAAATCGCGGCTGTCGATGAGTGCTGCGGTCATGTGCTGGCGGTTCACCATCGAGCCAGTGCGGGGGCGCCAGGTGGAGCCCGTGTGATGGACGAACTCGGTGGCGGCGTGATCGCGCATCATGTCCATGCAGTTGCGCCGTTCGATCAGCGTCAGGCCTTCGGCCGTCAGGCGTTCGAGTTCGGTGGATTTCACCTCGGAGCCGTCCTGCTCGCGCTGAAGGCGGCGCTGCGCCTGTTCGTTTTCATCGAGCGACCGCTCAACCCTCGCCGTGGCGCGGTGGAAGAGGTTGACCTGACCCCAGAGCACCTCTTCGAGGTCGGGTTCCATGCGGGTGTCTTCAAGGCTCGCGACGAGGGCATCGAAGATGTCGGCGACGGCGACCGCAAGGCGCTGCCCATCGGGCATCGGGCGCGGATCGGGCTCATCAAAGGGGCGGTAGCCGTAAAGCTGCAACTCGTCGAGCGCATGGGCGGTCTGCGATGCGGTTTGGGCGGGTTCATACGCGTCGTCGTGGGTGTGGATCGTCATCTGTTTCTTGCCTCCGGGCCTGTCTCATCCGCGCGACAACCCGCGCGGCCTTCATGGGCTGCGAAAGCCGTCACGGGGGACGCCCCTTCACCCCGCCTTCGGGGCCGGAACGCATGTGGAGGAGGGCGGCAGGCAAGCTATTTGTTTCGCGATGCAAAGCGGGGGCTCGTCCCCCGCGGCGGAAATAGCTTGCCTGCCGCCCTTGATGGGGCGTCCCCT
>NZ_LXYI01000054.1 GCF_001650875.1 Sulfitobacter sp. EhC04 | reverse complement strand
TGTCGTAGTACCCTAATAAAAGAGAAATTACCGCTTCTGGCCTATTTTGGCGATTTCTGTGCCTCTATTTAGGATATGTCCACAGGTTTCGGCGACCTTCGGATGAGTGGTTCCGTCTGCCAAATCTCTTGCGCGCGGAGCAGAAGTGCATGTCGATCAGTGTTGGAGCCGAGTTCTTCAATTGCGCGTCGTGCCGCATGAAGCGCTCTCTCGGATGGCACAAGTCCAGTTGTTCCGAGCCCTCGTGTTCTAGCTCGGCGGCCTATGGCTCCCTGGTCTGCATATCGATATTCATGAAGTCGGGCCCAGCTCTGGAGATTCTCCAAAGCCTCACTCTGTCGCGGAAACGTACGCAACAGACTCCGCGCTGCCCGGTTGTTTCGCGCCACCCGATAGGCAGTGCGAAGCAACGGGTGCTTTGATCCGAGTTCAATCGCAGCGAGAACAATTGTTCTTTGGGCTTGGTTCTCAGAGATCAGCGCATCTGCATCCGCCAATTTCCACAATCGCAGAAGGTCTGACGTTTGTCTGAACTGATGCAGGCTTTGTTGGTCGCCAGAGACTACAGCTGACGCCAATCTTTTAGCCCCCTGAACCGCACGCGCTTTCATACGCTTTGAGATACCAGCATGCGGACATGTCGATACCAGAGACCGACCGCAACTTTCACAGTTTGTCGACCAAGCAAACCGCCAGTGGCGCAATACCAGATCCGGCGTTTGCTCTTGGCAATATGTGCAGGTCTGAAAGTCATGTGTTGCCAGATAGTTCAATGAGCGGGCGCTCAAATTTGGCAATGTCATCGCCGCAATCTCGGTACGTTTTCTTCCAACAGCCGCGCACAATCGGTCTACACAAACTTGCTCAAGGTCGCTCGAGCGGTCGGGCACCCTGCCCCTTTGCAAGCCAAGATAGCCGCACAGTTCTTCGGTTGAACAGTGATTGGCTTGTGCCAGCCGGGTAAGCCAGCTCGAAAGCAGTTCATCGCATAGGGGTGGTGGTCGGCGGGGCAGAAGCTTGATGGTCACTCGGCCTCAACGGCCGTCTCAAGCGGAACCGTCCACGCATGTTTGTTCCAGGTCGGCCGCCATGTCGCGACAGCCTCATCCGTAATCCTCTCTTCCCCAGAATGAATCGCATCGATGGCCAGAGACTTAATCATGATAAAGACGCGGGACGTGACCCCGCCGGTCACCTTCAGGATGGTTCGGAGCGAAGCAACGGTCAGGCCCGAAGGTTTTTCCAGCGCCATGGCCGCGATCAGTGTTTGGATCAGACGTGAGAACTCTACATCGTCTTCCCAAAGCGGCAAAAAATGTTCATCCAACCGGCGCGCAAGCTGGTCATCGCCACGGACGGCATCAAGCGCTTCGTTAACGCCAAAGACCACGAGCGATACGCTAAGCTCATTTGCGAGGAACCGTAGCATGTTGAGGAACCGACGTTGCTCCCTGTAACTGCCGGCAAGCAGATTGTGCACCTCGTCAATCATGAGCATTTTCAGGTCCATGTCTCTGAGATGGTTCAGCGCCCGAACCTCCAGTTCCGAGACTGTGCGACGCCCCCACATGGGCGCGCCAATCGTAGATAGTAAGTGTTGGTAGAACCTTCTCTCATCCGGCGCGGGTGGTGCCTGAAGCAGCAATACAGGTGTCTTGGTGATCCCGAGATCACTCTTGTATTGAGTGGGATACTTGCTCGCCATACGTTTGGCGATCATCGTCTTCCCGATGCCAGAGCTCCCATAGACCATCAAACCTGGCATGCGACTTTGTCGCGGTGTTTCCATCAATGATGTCAATCGATTGAGGACAATCGTTGCACGATCAAAAGCGATCCAATGGTCGCTGCGAATGCGGTCAATTCTTTCGTTTTGGGTCATGAAATTCATCTATGGGATAGGTTGGAAGATCAGGGTTGCCGGTATCAATCGCGAACATTTCACGAGAAGGGTCGCGCTGCTTTGGGGCCTTTGACAGGCGCGCATCCCGCTCTTTACCCAGCCTGGCTGCCTTGGTTTTCTGGCGCGCTGCCTCGGCCAGACGCCTTTGCGCGTCTACCATATCAAACAGCGCCTTTTCGTGGATCCGCCCACCGTGCTTTTCTTTCCATTCTTTGCGGGCGCGGCGACTTTCCCAAAGAGAGATTTCGGGATGACTGAGATTTCGGTAGCGCGCTTCGATCATGCGACCATCGTCTACCTGCACCCAAATCTTCGATAGGTTCCGCGGATCAAATCTGACTTGCGCCTTCTCTTTGCCCCGCCCGATCAAGGACGCAAACGCATCATTCCAGTAGCGCACTTCAAAAAGCGTGATCCCTGTGCGGCCAAGCTTGCGCCATTCAAAAGGCATGAAGCTCGATCGAAACGCGTCCACATCGACAACTTGCCGCCCTGCTGTATCGCCACCCAAATCGCTCCAGGCAGCAAGAGGTGTCCGGCCAAGAGCCCGATGCGGGGTGTTGTGATACCGACAGATTTCAAGATGAAGCCAGTCTTCAAACTCAGCAAGCGTCAAAGTCGCGTTTTGTTCGCTGTTATAGTCACCCTTGTCTTTGGGTGACGAGTGCGTGGTTCCAGGCAATACGTGAACCGAACCCATAGTTGTACCGATCAAGCGCTCAATGTGACCTCCGTAATGCTTGCCGCCCTTGGGACGATAGGAAACATCAATGCCCCAATCCTCGCACGCGGACTTGAACGCTCTGCTGCGGAACTCCTGGGCATTGTCCACATGAACAGCCTTCGGAATACCAGCCGTAGGCCAGGTAAGCTCTTCAAGGGTGCCGGGCACATGCACTGTCTTTCGGCGCACGCAATGGTCGAGACAAAGCGCAACCGACAGAACGGACGGTGCATCGAAACTCACGTATACGCCCAACACCACACGCGTGGTGACATCGATCGCCATCGTCAGGTTCGGCCGCGCAAGAGGCTGTCGATCGATGTGATCGACCAAAAATACATCGGCCTTGGTATGATCGATTTGCACGACGTCGAGTGGGTCGGGAACGTCGAGTTTGCCAGGACGCGCTGCGAACAATTGTCCAGCTACGTCCGCGCCATGTCGCTTTGAGATGACCTTACGCTGGTCCATCGCATCTAGCCGCCGCTTAACTGTTCGACGGGTCGGAGGCTGGAAGCCCTTTGCATCACACTCTGAGCGTATCTCACGCCAAATGCGCAAAAAACTTGAACGTTCTCGAACCAGATAGTAGCGGCTAAGGGTGGTGCTGATGATGCGCTCCACATCCGGAGCAAGACGCCCTTTTCCAGGTTTAGGCCCGCGCCGACCCGGTTGCAGCGCAACGGATCGAGCATCGTTCTCTTTGAGACGACGGTAAAGCTTCCAAGTATAGCTTTTGGAAAGACCCAACTCCCATGCCGCGTCGCCAATGGCACGACCAATTGGGTCGCCCTTTTTTTCAAGCTCAAGAAGCGGCCGCAGAATAGCAGCACGATGTTTCGCAACGGCTTCAGATTTCACAGCGCGTCTTCATCACAAATCGCCGAAAGTTATCCACAGATAATCTTGTATCCTAAATTAGGGTACAGTATCCTAATTAAAGGTACAATGCCACAAATAGAGGTACAAGCAGCCATTGAAAAGTCAGGGAAAAATTAGCCTCTATTCTCTTTAATTAGGGCACAACGACAC
>NZ_LXYI01000053.1 GCF_001650875.1 Sulfitobacter sp. EhC04 | reverse complement strand
AACGGCGCAATGGGGTGAGGTAGAGTTTCCAACCCGCAACTGAAATTGCCCAAAAACGCGCTGAAAATCTGGTAATGAAGTTTATGTTAATTATGAAAGTGCTCCTTCAAAAATCCGAGAGTCTATCTTATGTTAAATCTTTAATAAAATCGGCGCTGTTTGAATAGGCAACAAATTTAGAATCAAGTATTCTTCGCACCCACGCCATGGATGATTAGTTCCAGCATTTCATCTGCAATACTCTCTGGGTTAAGCGGCCCTTTCGGATTATACCAGATCGGCATCTGGTTGAAGGCCGAAAAAAGCACATGTGCGAGGCGCTTTGAGTCGCAATCGCGGATAGAACCGTCTTTGATCCCTTCTGCGATAATACTTTCAAGAAAATTCTGACCGTCTATCAGTGTCTGACGCAAATTCTTCTGATTTTCTCCGGTCAGATTGCGCCGCGCTTCGCGCATCAA
Source organism: Sulfitobacter sp. EhC04 (assembly GCF_001650875.1). Taxonomy (GTDB): domain Bacteria; phylum Pseudomonadota; class Alphaproteobacteria; order Rhodobacterales; family Rhodobacteraceae; genus Sulfitobacter. The sequence goes on along the minus strand of NZ_LXYI01000053.1, from coordinate 26,466 downwards.
GGCAGAGCCGAATTCGCTCACAACCATGTTCGCATAGACTCTAAAGAATACGCGGATACGATCAAGCCCGTTACCCTGAACTTCCTGTGCCGATGTGAAGCATAGCTCGACCCGCTCCAGCGAGATGCGGGCGCATTGCATCAGGATATCTTCTTTGTTTTTGGCGTAATAATAAAGCGCGGGCTTGGTGACTGCGAGTGCCGCTGCGATGTCATCCATCGATGTCTGTTTGTATCCGACTGTTGAAAACGAATGCGCGGCCAGATTGAGCATGGCCCGCCGTTTCAGCTTTTGCTGGCCTTTGGCATCTTTGGTTTTTTTGTGCCAATGGATTCTAGTCAAAGCTACTCTTTCAAAACCAACGGGCGGAACCGAAGCACCGCCCGCATTTATCACTGACAGACTAGTAGTCGAGCCCGCGGGCCGCAATAGTCCATTTACCGTCTTCGACTTTTGCCATAATCAGACTTTCGATGCCCTGATGGTCTTCCGGGCCAAAGCTGACCGACTGGCCGCCGATCGGATCAACATAGCTAGTGATCGCTTCGGTTGCGGCCAGAAATCCTTCGGTCGTCAGATCGCGACCAGCAGCTTCGAGCGCCACGGCAATCAGGTCGATGAAAACGTAACCAAGCTGCGCTTGTGGGGCCATCTTTTCACCGTAAATTTCGCTGTAACTCTCCAGGATACGTTTTGCTTCCCCTTCGGAGTCTCCTGCGTTCGCAAAAACAAAAGGCGATACCAGATATAGACCATCCATCGCGCCATCAGCGGCAGTCGCAACTGCATCCATATAGGACACCATTCCAGTCACGAAAGTCGGTTCAAAACCAAGCTTTTTAGATGTTGCAACAACTAGAATTGTATCGCGCACCCCACCCGCCAGAAACACGATATCGCAACCGGCGTTTTTCAATGTGGTTACAGACGAGAGCATATCGGATTCGGTTGCCGAATGCTCCGTTTTGGCCGCGACTTTCATGTCATACTCTGCCAATTGCTGCGTGACGCCAAGCGCCATTGATTCACCAGCTTCATTTGCGAGTTGCGCAATGCAGGGTGTTGAGAAATCACCATTTTCCTTGAAGTATGCAACGCCCGCGCGAAACTGGTCTGTATAGCTGCGAAAAAATGCGTATTTCATCGGATCCAATGGTTCATACATCTCGACCTCGGCCGACATCGGGAACATGTTGGGAATTCCCGCTTCAATTTGTTGCGGCATGATCGCTAGGTTCATCGGTGTGCCAAGCGCGCCAACCATCGCAAAAATCTGGTCGCGGCGCATCAGTTTGTTTGCAACCTGAATCGCGCGGGGCACCTGATATTGCGTGTCCTCGATTATAATCTCAAGCTGGCGACCGTGAATGCCGCCCGCCGCATTGATCTCGTCCACGCGCATGCGCAGGCCATTCGCCTCGGGCACACCCCAGACTGCCAACGGCCCGCTTAGGTCCGTATAGGTGCCAAGCGTGATCATGTCGTCGGTCACGCCCTGCAGCCCCTCGGCCATCGCGCCGGTGGCTGTCATTGCGGTAAACGCAAGTGCTGTTGCTAGTTTCTTCATTGGTCTCTCCCTTTGGTGTTTCAATACATCGTTTCGATCAGGTCTTTGTATTTGCGCTCGATCTCGTTGCGCTTAAGCTTCATCGTCGGAGTCAGCTCGTCGTCTTCGGCTGTCAAAAGTACGTCGATCAGCCGGAATTTCTTTACCTGCTCGACCGGCGCGAAACCGCTGTTCGCCTGTTCCACCTCGCCTTCGATCAAGTCCTGGATTTGGGTGTTTGCGCACAGGGATTTGTAGTTGGAAAACGGGATACGCTTTTCCTGCGCGTATTTTTCAACGTTTTCGTGGTCGATCATGATCAGCACGCTCAGGTATTTGCGCTTGTCCCCGATGATCACCGCATCAGAAATATAGGGCGAGAATTTGAGCTCGTTTTCCAACTGCGAAGGCGTAATGTTCTTGCCGCCTGCGGTGATGATGATGTCCTTCTTGCGGTCCAGAATAGTTAGGTCACCATTGGCATCCATCGTCCCAACATCACCCGTATAGACCCAGCCATCGACCACGGTTTCCGCCGTCTTTTCAGGCTGGTTCAGATAACCCGAAAAATTGCTGGATGAGCGAATGAGGATTTCACCGTCATCGGCCAGTTTCGCTTCGACATTGCGCATTGCCCGGCCGATGGAACCGATCGGTGATCTGCCCGGTATGGTTGCAGTCACAATGCCGGTTTCGGTCTGGCCATATGCCTCTTGTACTGTCACCCCAAGGGCATTGAACCAGCTGAGCAGTCGGGCTGAAATCGGTGCCGCACCCGATACGATCGTATGCGCGCGCGCCAGTCCCAGTTCGACCCTGATATTTCGAAGCACCAGAAAGTCCAGCACCTTATGCCTAAGCCTAAGCATCGTCGGCACAGATTTTCCCGCAGCAATCAATGCCTCCCTGCGTCCAGCCGTTTTCAGGGCTTGGTCATAGGCAAACCGGCCAAATGCGGTGGCATCATTCATCACAAAATTGATACGGGAATAGAATTTTTCCCACACGCGCGGCACCGCAAAGATGAATGTTGGCGCGACTTCCTGAATGTCAGCGGCAAATGTATCGCCGCTTTCCGCGATGTTGATGGTTATGCCGTGACGGATCGGCACGCAGACAGACAGGATCCGTTCGGCCGCGTGACACAGCGGCAGGAACGTCAAAACTTCATCGCCCGGTCCGAGCGGCAATTCGGGGTAATTATCCGATTGCGCTAGAAAGAAGCGGTGCGACATCGCGGCACCTTTGGGAGCACCGGTTGTGCCGGACGTATAGATCAGCGTTGCGATATCTTCGGGATCGCCCGCATCAACGCGGCGCTCAAATTCAACGCTCAGTTCTTCGATTTTAGCGTCCGACAGTGCGAGAAATTCTTCCCAGCCTATGACTTTGTCATGCTGGAAACTGCGCAACCCTTCCATATCAAATACGATAACTTTTTCGAGATGATCAAGCTGGTCCTCCACACCCAGATACTTATCTAGCTGCTCTTCATCCTCAACGAATAGCACCTTCGCTCCGCTATCGTTCAACTGATAGGCAACTTGCTTTTCCTGCAAAGTAGGATATAGCCCGTGAGTCGTGGCCCCGATGCACTGGATGCCAAGGTCGGCAAACACCCACTCCTTGTTGTCTTCACTAATGATCGCGGCCACGTCACCTTCACGGTAGCCCAACGCCATAAGTGAACACCCGACCCTGCGCGCGGATGCGTAATAGTCCAGCCAGCTGAATTCTTTCCAGATGCCGAAATCCTTTTCGCGGATTGCGATTTTGTTGCCGAACTTCTTGCAGTTCTGCCGGAACAGTTTGGAGAACGTGTCACAGCCGTCAATCTGGACCGGCGGCGGCGTCCATCCTGCGGTGGATTGGTCTTGCATTGTGTTCATCGCCACGTCTTTCTTGCTTTCCAGCGGCGGTCGCCGCGCGCACTTTCTGCTTTGATGCCAAGGTAGAATTCGCGAATGTCAGCACTTTTCATGAGAACGTCGCGTTCACCTTCCATAACGATCCGGCCGGTTTCAAGGACGTACCCGAAATCGGCGGCCGGCAGCGCAACACTGGCGTTCTGTTCAACCAGCAACATGGTCACGCCTTCTTCGACGTTGATCCGTTTGATGATCTGGAAAATCTCGGAAATCAGGAGCGGTGACAGGCCCAGCGACGGCTCGTCCAGCAACATCACGCGCGGACGCTGCATAAACGCGCGACCCAAAGCCAACATCTGTTGTTGCCCGCCAGATAGATAGATCGCCTGCTTTTCCAGAAAGGTGCGCAGCACGGGAAACCAGCCCAGCACCTTTTCCAAGTCACGCGCCACTTCATCGCGATCCTTGCGGCAATAGGCACCCATCATCAGGTTGTCCTTGACCGACAAGAGGGAAAACACTTCGCGCCCTTCGGGTGAATGGGCGATGCCGGCGCGCGCGATGACATCTGGGTCAAGCGCGGTGATATCGCGCCCTTCAAATTCCACCTGCCCCTTGAACGGATCAAGCGCGCCGGAGATGGTTTTCAAAATCGTCGTTTTGCCCGCCCCATTGGAGCCCATGACCGTAACGACCGACCCTTCCTTGACCGTCAGGCTGATGCCGCGAATGGCCATCACCCTGCCATACATCGTTTCGACGTTGCTGGCGCGCAGTACCTCGGTCATGCTGCCTGCCCTCCCAGATATGCCGCCTGAACATCGGGATCGCTTTGAACTTCGGATGCGCTGCCGCTTGCAAGAAACCGGCCTTCGTTGATGGCCAGCACCATGTCCGAAACTTTGTTCACCAGTTTCATGTCGTGTTCGATCATAACAACGGTGACACCCAGGACCTCGCGGATATCTTCAATCACAAAAGCAGTATCGTCGGTTTCCTCGCTGGTCAGTCCGCTTGACGGTTCGTCCAGCAACAGGATCTTTGGCTCCGACACCAACGCGCGGGCCATTTCGGTCTTTTTGCGCACGCCATACGGCAAATCCGCAACCCGTGCATGACGGTAGCCTTCGAGATCAAGAAACTCGATTATTTCTTCGGCTTTGCGGCGGTGGGCCAGTTCCTGACGCATCTGCGAACGGGTAAAAAACAGCTCACTCAGAGGCCCGAATTTGCCGTGACGGATGCGCCCGATCAGCAAGTTATCAAGCAATGACGCATGTTCGAACAGTTCGATATTCTGGAACGTCCGCGCAATGCCGTGGTTGATTACCTCATGGGATTTCGCTTTTCGCAGGCTTTTGCCGTTGAACCGGATGTCGCCTTGCGACGGATCGTAAATCCGGCAGATGAGGTTGAACACCGTGCTTTTGCCCGCGCCATTGGGGCCAATGATGGTGAACACCGACCCCGGTTCAACTGAAAAGCTCAAGCCATCCACCGCTTTCAAACCACCAAAGGAAAGCGATACGTTATCTATCTCCAACCCGTTCATCTTAAACGCTCCGTTTTGAGGAATGTCTTCTGACGCTGGAAACTGCGCTTCTTGTACATCGGGAACACGTTGAAATAGTGATGGATCTTGGTCCAGCGTCCATAAAGTCCGTCAGGTTCGAACAGGATGAACCCCAGCAGGATCAGACCGAATGCAAGACTATCGAAACCGCCGGACGTGGCGACTGCACTGGGCAGCACGATCTTGACCCAGCTCAACACGGTTGGCAGCAGCACGATAAAGAACGCCCCAAAAACCGCGCCGTGGATGGTTCCGATCCCGCCGACGACGATCATCAACAGCAGACGGATGGATTCCCCCATTCCGAAGGTTTCCGGCGTGATGTAGAAGAAGGCGTGCGCCAGCAGCCCGCCCGCGAGGCCCGCAAAAACTGCCGAGATGAAGAACGCATATGCCTTGAAGAAGGCCACATTGGTTCCCAACGCCCGCGCCGACACTTCGGAGTCGCGGATCGCAATCATGGCGCGACCCGACCTTGTGCGTGTCAGGTTGCGAACGATCAGGATACAACCCACGAAGATGACAAAATTCAGCAGATAAACTTTCCAGCTTTCGTCGATGGCCAGCCCGAGAATATTGATTTCCGGCACCGAAAGGCCACGATGACCGCCTGTGAAATCGCCCGCACCACCGATGAGCCGTTCGGTCACAATCGCAATCGAAAGCGTGGCAATCGCCAGATACAGCCCGTGCATCTTTCCGCAGATCCGTCCGACGGCCAACCCGACCAGCCCAGCCACCAACGCCGCTATCGGCAGCGACAAAAGCCACGGCACGCTGTAACGGGTCAGCAGGATCGTGTGAGTGTAGGCACCGATTGCGACAAACGCCGCCTGTCCGAAACTCACCTGCCCGGAAAATCCGGTCAGCACCATTAGCCCAAGACCCGCGATAGCATAGATGAATACGAATGAGAGTTCATCCAGAAAATAGCCGTCCAGAAACAGCGGCGCGGCCAGTGCGATCGCGGCAAACAGCAGATACCAGAATGCCTGTCCACGGTCGCGGAAAAGCTGGATGTCCTGAACATAGGATTTGCGAAAAATTACGCGCATGGCTTAGACCTTCTTTGCATAAATTTGGGCCAGCAGGCCTTGCGGACGGATCAACAGCACAAGGAACATGATCAAGTAGGCACCAATTCCTTTGAGGGTCGGGAACATGATATCGAAAAACGGTTCCGTCACACCGATCAGCAAGCAACCGATCACCGCACCGGGGATGGAGCCGAAACCACCGACAATTGCCCCTGCAAATGCCTTGAACCCGATAAAACCCATCTGCGTCGAAACCAACGTCATTGGCCCCAGGAGCAGTCCGGCAATCCCGCCAAAGATCGCGGACATTGCCCAGATCGAGGATGTCAGCCGTTTCACAGGAATACCCATGTAGAACGCTGCTAACTGGTTCAGGGACAACGCCTGCATGGCGACACCCTGCCGAGCGTAACGGAAAAACAGGTACAGCGCGCTGGCGACAACCGCGGTGACAACAATCGACAACACGCTGGCCCAAGAAATGATCACTGGGCCCAGTGTAAGATTGCCATCAACCGGAGCAGGCAACGAATAGTTGCCAAACCCCCAAATTATCCCTGCAACCGCCCTGAGCGCGATACCCAATGCCAGCGTCAGGATAAAGACAGTGAACACCGGCTGGCCCGTCAGGCGCCGCACCACAAGCGCTTCGACGCCGTAGCCGAATGCGCCCATGAAGACCAATGTCAACATCGCACCCAGCCAGTAGGGCATCCCCATCAGCACGATGAACTGATACCCGACAAATGCCCCCAGCATCATGAATTCGCCTTGGGCAAAATTCACCTGCTCAGTCGCCTTATACACAAGCACCAGACCAATCGCGATCAGGCTATAAAGGCACCCTTGTGACAGGCCGACCACAAAAAGCTGCATCGCATCGGCAAAAGACAAGGCAGTCATGCGTTGTTCCCCCAGTGTTCAAGGATTTCATCAAGGCTGATTTCTCCCGCATCTCCGGTCGTCGGTGTGTCGGGTTGTGTTCGCGAGAATCGCGGTGCGGGCGTCGGCATCTCGATGCCACCTACTGTGACAAAGCTGCCCCGGGCGCGATTATGCGCATGATCCGATGCGTCAGCCAGAGAAACCACAGGTGCGAAACACGCGTCGCTGCCTTCCAGAATATCGCACCATTCCTGTTGGGTCGCAGTCAGGAAAATCTCCGTAAGCGCGTCCATCATACTGGCCTGCGCGGTGGGTGCGTATTGATCGGCAAAGCGCGGATCGTCTGTGAGGCCCAGAAGTGCCAGAAGTTCGGCAAAAAATTGCGGTTCGAGACATCCAACGGACACATATTTGCCATCGCCCGTTTCGTAACAACGATACCACGCAACGCCGCCGTTGATAAAATCGCCAGACCGTTTATCAGACCAAGCGCCACATGCGACCAACCCGTGCTGCATGGTCATCAGCAGGTTAACCCCGTCCGTCATGGCCGTATCGACCACCTGCCCCTGCCCCGTGGCGCGCGCATGAGTCAGGGCTGCAAGGATACCAACGTTCAGCATCATCGCGCCGCCGCCCTGATCCGCGATCAGGTTCATCGGTGCAGGTGGCGGGCGGTCCGCATCGCCCAAACCCCAAACCGCACCGGTTATGGCGGCATAATTCATGTCGTGGCCCGCTGCATGTGCCAGCGGCCCTTCCTGTCCCCATCCGGTCAATCGGCCATAGACCAAGGCCGGATTGCGCGCCTGCACCTGTTCCGGACCAAATCCCAGCTTTTCCATTTTGCCCGGCCTGAACCCTTCGATCAGCACCTCGGCACGTTCGATCAACTGCCAGAGCCGGTCGACATCTCTGGCCTTTGTCAGGTCAAGTGTCAGGCTGCGGCGCGAGCGGTTGAACAGATTGTATTTCGCATCAATCGGCAACGGAAATTTCTGACCGGGCCGCGCGATGCGCACCACTTCAGCGCCCAGATCAGCCAGATGCATCGCAGCAAACGGCGCAGGGCCAAGACCTGCCATTTCAACAATGCGTACACCTTTGAGGGGACCTGAGCGTTGCAGCATCGCCCTATCTCGCCTGCAGGCGCGTGGCAGCATCAAGCCGCACGGTTTCGCCGTTCATATATGAATTCTCGATCAGAAAGGCGCAGCAATGAGCGAATTCTTCCATCCGGCCGACACGCTTGGGCGCTTCGACAGAGGCTTCGAGGTTTGCGATCACGTTGTCGGGCAGCGACATGACCATCGGCGTGCCGAACAGGCCGGGTGCAATCGCGTTGACGCGAATGCCCTTGGCACCCAGTTCGCGCGCGGCAGGCAGGTTAAGGCCCATCACCCCCGCCTTTGACGACGAATAAGCCGGCTGGCCGATTTGCCCTTCCATCGCAGCACCAGAGGAGACGTTGACAACAACACCGCGCTCTTCGCCGTTTTCGGGTTCATTCAACAACATCCGCTGAACAGCTTTGCTCATTACGTTGAATGTGCCGACAAGATTGATATCAACCGTGCGGCGGAATGTGTCGAGCGACGCGGCCTTGCCGTCACGGTCGATCACTTTCATCGGGCTGACGACCCCGGCGCAGTTGATGCACCCATGCAGCGCACCGAATTTTGAAACCACGGCGTCAACTGCCGCGTCCACGCCTTCATCGTCGGTCACATCGACGTTGCAGAACATTGCGTTTGAAGCACCCAGTTCCTTGACCAGCGCATCGCCAGCGCCCTGCGACATATCGAAAATACCAATCTTGGCACCGCGTGCTCGCAGATATTTCGCCGTCGCCGCGCCAAGACCCGATGCCCCGCCGGTGACGATGATTGTCTTGCCTTCGATTTCCATGACCGCTCCTATTTGAATGCCTGCACGCCGGTAAGCGTCCGTGCGATCAGCAATTTTTGTATTTCTGTAGTCCCGTCCGGGATCGGCCCGATAATGGCCTCGCGCGCCAGCCGTTCGACGATAAAATCGGTGGTGACACCATTGCCACCGTGGATCTGCACTGCTTGGCGCGTTGCGTTCACTGCGATTTCCGTGCCGTACCATTTGGCCATGGCACATTCCTTGTCGCAGCGTTCGCCGCGGTCGATCATGCCAGCGGCACGGAGGGTCAAAAGCCGCGCAGCATCAATCTCTGTGGCCATTACGGCGATCTTGTCTGCGATGAGCTGGTGACCCGCTATCTGCTTGCCGTGCTGGTTGCGTTCCTGCGCATATCTGATCGACTCTTCCAACGCGCGCCGTGCCAGGGAGATTCCCCACATGGCCATGTGAACGCGCGCCCGTTCAAACACCACAAGCGTTTGCTGCAAGCCGCGGCCGACCTCGCCTATCGTGTTTGCAATCGGCACACGCACGTCATCAAGAAAGATCTGTGCCGTGGATTGTGCGTTCAGACCCATTTTTTTGATGTCGCGGGTTTCATAGCCATGCTCTTTGCGATCCACTAGAATATGGGTCAGGCCCTCATCGGTGGCGCAGGTGCATATCAGGAAATCCGAAAAGCGACCATTGGTGATCCAGGTCTTTTCGCCATTGATCACCCAGTCATCGCCGTCCCGCCGCGCTCGGGTTTTGACAGCGGCCACATCGGACCCGACATTTGGTTCCGATATGCCCATCGACGCGGTAATTTCACCGGCAAGCAACGGACCGATATATTTTTTGCGAATCTCATCAGACCCGAGCTTCAGCAGAATCTCACCTGCCACCACGTTGATCAGAATGGGCAGCGCGATATCTATTGCCGTAACACCAACCTCTTCGAACAGCATCAGGTGGGTGGTCCAATCCAGCCCCATACCGCCCGCTTCTTCGGGATGCGGGGCCGATGTCAGACCGAACTCGGCAAGTCGCGTCATGAAACCCTGAATGACTTCTTTTTCGAACGGCGCATCCTTAACCTTCAGGTATTCCGGTTCGATCTGGTCATCCAGAAACCGGCGCAAGGAATCGCAAGCCATTATCTGCTCTTCGGTTTTGAACATCTTTCGCTCCTAGCGCCCGAGAATAAGGATGGAGGCCACGGCCTCTTCGATACCGATCAAACCGCCGCCATTTTCCGCGATGGCGATCCGCGCACCTTCGACCTGTCTAGGTCCACATTCACCGCGCAGTTGCGATACCAGTTCGTAAACCTGGCCCAACCCAGTCGCGCCAATCGGGTGGCCTTTGCATTCCAGCCCGCCCGACGGGTTCACCGGCACCCGCCCGCCGATGGAGGTGTCACCGCGCTCGGATGCAGCACCCCCTTCGCCAAATGGGAACAGCCCAAGGTTTTCGATCTGGATCAACTCACCCACCGCTGTTGCGTCATGCACTTCGGCAACTGATACGTCTTGGGGACCGATACCGGCGATTTCATATGCCCGCCGTGCCGCAATCGCGGTCAGGTGGTTCTCATAATCCTCCGGCGCGCGGTTTGATCCGGTCTGGATCACGCTGGCGCGCACTTCGATGGCACGATCCCGGCTGATCCCGAACTTTTTCAATCCGGCCTCGGTCATCAGAACCGCAGCGGCACCGCCATCGCTCATCGGGGCGCACATTGGCAGGGTCAAAGGATAAGTGATCGGTGGTGCGCTTAATATTTCGTCAACGGTATAAGGCGCGCGGAATTGCGCCTTTTCATTTTCAACCGAATGCATGTGGTTCTTTGCTGCAATCGCAGCAATCTGTTTTTGGGTCGTGCCGAACGTGCGCATATGCGCCAGCCCGAACGCTCCGTAAATCGCCATAAAGACTGAAAACGGCTTGTCCGAAGTGGTGTCATTCGGCACGTCGATGCCTTTGCCCAGCGCCATCAGTTTTTCGGTATTTTCCTCAACGGTGGACACATCCCACGCGCCATCGAAAAAGCTGAACATCTTAGCTTTGTCACCTGTCCACATTTTTTCGGCCCCAACGGCCAAAGCCACGTCACCCTCGCCTGCTTTGAGAAATTGAGCCGCAAGGTTCAACGCGGTTGACCCGCTGGCACATGCATTTTCGACGTTTACCATCGGGATGCCCTCAAATCCCATCTCGCGCAGGGTGATCTGGCCCGGGATCATCAACTGCGCCTCAAGATGTCGCTGTGTTGTGTTCGCGTAGTAGGCAGCCTGAATGTCATCCTTGCCAATGCCGGCGTCCGCCATCGCGCCATCGACAGCCTCGCAGGTCAGCGACTTTACCGTTGCCCCGTCGAGGCGTCCCATTTTGGTCATCGCGACCCCGGCAATGTAAATTTTTGTCATTTCAATCTCCGCTCATGTGCCGGTGAAAACCGGCTTTCGTTTTTCACCGAATGCGGCAAGTCCTTCGGCCGCATCGTTGGATTTCAGATGTTCGCGCAGCACGGCAAGTTCCTGTTTCAGCGCCTCCACCTGCGTCATTTCGATGGATGCATTGGCTACCCGCTTCATCTGCGACAGGACCAGCGGGCTTTTGGTCGCCAGCAACTGGCTGAACTCGTGCAGCCGCGCTTCAAGCGCGTCATCACCAACCACTTCCTGCACCAGCCCCATGCGCATCAATTCGCGCGCTGGTAGACTTTGGCCCGAAAACAAGAGGTATTTCGCGTTTGCGAGTCCGATCCGGCACGGCAAGACAGCAGCGCCGCCTGCGCCAGGGAACACACCAAAATTCGAATGAGCATCGCCAATTCTGGCGCTCTCGCCCGCAATCAGCACATCGCAACACATCGCGAGTTCCAGCCCGCCCGCAACGGTAATGCCATTCAGCCCGCCGATCACCGGTTTCGGCAAATCACGCAGCGCTTGAAACGTCGCGCCGATAGCGTCAAGAAAATCACCCTTTTGCGTATCGGCATCATCCAGACCAGCGAGGACTTCCTTCAGATTGGCACCGGCGCAAAACGCACGCCCCGCAGCCGTCAGCACAATTGCGCGCACCTGTTTTGCCACAGCGATCTCTCTTATCGCGGCGCGCAGTTCCCCAATGAGGTCGACAGAAAGTGCATTAAGACTGTTGGCCCTGTTCAACGTCAGCCACGCAACCGGACCACGGTATTCGACCAGTACATTCGCTTGAGTCATGCGTGCGTCTTTCTATTTACTTACCAGTAAGTAATCAAAAATATATAATCAAATCAAGAACTAATTTACGTTAGGTTACATAGGCTTGTAGGTTGTCGGTTTCTCCCGTCCGATTTGATCGGAGAATCAGCAATCCGGCGACATCAAGATAGTGCGTTCCCCGATGATGCGCGCGACATGAAAAAATGCCTCGCCGCGCGACACCTTGTGTTCAGGACGAACTTTTTGTGCCCAGATCCAGCGAGCCAGTCTGCATCATGCCGCCACAGACATATCCACCATCAACGACCAGTGTTTCACCGTTCACATATCGCGCATCAGGCGAGCCCAGATAGGCAACTGCCGCCGCGATATCCGCAGGGTCGGCCATGTAACCCGCCGGAATCATCGGCAACAGGCGCGCAACCGTTTCTTCGGTATAGGTGCTTTCGGTGAGCGGAGTTGTAATGGCGCCCGGTGCAATCGCGTTTGCCGTGACGCCATGCGCCGCAACTTCAAGCGCAATCTGGCGTGTCAGCCCCACCAAGGCCGCCTTGGACGTGCCGTAAGCCGTGCGCCCGACCCCTGCGCGGATGCCGCTGACCGACGTGATATTGATGATCCTGCCATATCGCTGACGAACCATTTCACGCGCAGCAAGTTGCGCGCACAACATGCTGCCTGTCAGGTTGATAGCCATAACGCGGTTCCAGTCTTCCAAAGGAAAATCGAGGAACGGATTAATCCCGACGATACCCGCATTGTTCACCAGCACATCCACGCATTTGTCCCAGCGTTCCGTCTCGTCAAATGCCGCATTCACCGATGCCGGATCCGACACATCAAGCTTTTGCCCAAGCGCTGTACCACCTGCCGCTTCGATCTGCTTGACCGTATCGGCTATGCCTGTTTCGGCAATATCAGTGACAACAACCCTCGCGCCCAACTCCGCCAGCCGCAAAGCAATCCCCTGTCCGATGCCAGAACCTGCACCGGTGACAAGTGCCACGCCGAAATCGTCACGATCTCTCATTGGTGGTTTTGTCATGCTGTAATCCTTTCATAAAGTGTAACAACCGCCGCACCGCCCAGCCCAACGTTATGCTGGAGGGCAAGCCGCGCATTATCGACCTGCCGGTTCTCTGCCTTTCCACGCAGTTGGTTGGTCAACTCAAAACACTGTGCCAGCCCCGTAGCACCCAGTGGATGCCCCTTTGACAGCAGACCACCAGACGGGTTCGTGACGTATTTCCCGCCAAAGGTGTTGTCGCCATCATCGACCAACTTTTCGCCATCACCTTCGGCACATAGCCCCAGGGCCTCGTAGGAAATCAATTCGTTCTGCGCGAAACAGTCATGCAATTCGATCACGTCGATATCGTCAGGACCCACGCCCGCCTTTTCATAGACCATGCGCGCGGCATCACGGCTCAGCCTGGCGCCAACCACTTCGATCATGTCGCCGGTTTCAGGGTCCAGCAGTTTATCCGTTGTCATTGCCTGCGCGCGGATTTGTACAGTTGTATCAAGGCCCATTTTTTCAGCGAACCCTTTGGACACCACAAGCGCCGCCGCAGCGCCGCAGGTGGGCGGACAAGCCATTGGCCGTGTCATTACACCGGGCCAGATCACCTGCGCACCCATTACATCCTGCGTGGTCATCTCCTTGCGGAAAACCGAGAGTGGGTTGTTCGCGGCATGGCGGCTAGCCTTGGCCCGAATTTTGGCGAATGTCTCCATCTTCGTACCAAATCGTTCCATATGCGCCTTGCCCGCACCGCCGAAATACCGAAGCGTCATCGGCAGATCGACGTCCCCTATCAGCCGGTCCGTGGCGGCATCAAATTCCGCCAGCGGTGACGGGCGATCGGGAAAGACAACACCCAACGCACCGGGGGCCATCTGTTCAAAACCCACCGCCAGCACACATTCTGCCACACCGCTTTCGACAGCCTGCCGTGCGAGGAAAAGCGCTGTTGAACCGCTCGAACAATTGTTGTTCACGTTGATAATCGGGATGCCCGTCATGCCCACGCGGTAAATCACACGCTGCCCGCTTGTGCTGTCGCCGTAAACATAGCTGGCATAGGCCTGTTGCACGTCTTCGAACGCGATACCGGCGTCATCCAGTGCAAGACGGATCGCCACCTCGCCCATCTCGTCGTAAGGTGCCGATGCGCCCGGTTTTGCAAAAGGGATCATGCCGACACCGGCAATAATGGCAGTCATTTTGGGTCTCCTTTTTTATGGTTTTTCGAATTGTGTATCGGGGTCGGTCAGCATCTGGCGCAACTCTGTCTTAAGTATTTTGCCGTAGCTGCTTTTGGGCAGTTCGAGAACAAAGCAATAGGCCTTGGGTCGCTTGAACCGCGCTATGTTATCCAGACAAAAACGGTCCAGCGCCTGTGCGGTCACGCCCGGCTCTGCCACGACAAACGCGATGACTTCCTCGCCCCATTCGGCCTCCTCGCGGCCAACAACATTAGTTTCGACCACGCCGGAATGACGCAGCAGCACCTCTTCGACCTCGCGCGGATAAATATTTGACCCGCCAGAAATGATCACGTCCTTGGACCGGTCCTTGAGCGTCAGGAAACCGTGGGCGTCCACGCTGCCAATGTCGCCGGTATGGAGCCAGCCGTCCCGCAAGGCTGACGCCGTTGCCGTTTCATTGCCCCAGTATCCCGCCATCACCACATCGCCACTGACGATCACTTCGCCCGCGACATCTGGGGGGCATTGTGTGCCTGTTTCATCCACCACACAGACCGTGACGCCGGTGCGTGGAATGCCGACGGATCCCAGCCAACTATCCGGAATTTCCCAGCTCAATATATGCGGTGGTAGATAAGTGATCGTACATGGTGCCTCGCCTTGTCCGTATCCGATCCAGATGCGGTTGCCCAACAGCGCCATCGCCCGGCGCAGGTCTGCGACATAAATCGGCGCACCGCCGCAGAACAACAGATCAAGGTTTTCGATGGCCGCCGTGTCAAGCGCAGGATAGGCCGTCAGACGCGTCAGCATCGTGGGTGCGACAAAAAAAGATGAATGGGGATATTCATGCAGCAACGTCACGATTTCATGCGGATCGAATCCACCGCTTTGCGGCACAACATTCGCCGCGCCCCGCTGCGCAAACGGTAGCATAAACAGCCCTGCCGCATGAGACAGCGGTGCCGGATGCAGCGCCGCCGACATTTCCGTAACCGGACACATATCGGCCAGAAAACTCGTGGTCATGGTCCAGAGGTTGCGGTGGGTCAGTATCGCCCCTTTCGGGCGGCCCGTCGTGCCGCTGGTATAAAAAATCCATGCCGGATCGGTTTGCGCAGCGTGTGCAGGCTGCAAATCCGCTGACGCTTGTAACGCCGCATTATATTCCGGTCCACCGACCGCAATGACTGCTGAAAACCCTTCGACGTCTTCCGGCCGGTCGGTAAAGGCAAGTGCGGCATCACAGTTAGCATGGATATAGGTCACTTCGTTAGGGTGCAGTTTGGCATTCAACGGAACGGCAACACATCCGGCAGTCCAGATGGCAAACAGGATCTCGATATATTCGGGCCGGTTGCCCATGAAGATCAGAACACGGTCACCTTTTACCAGATTGCGCTGTTTCAGCGCAGCGGCCAAGGCCGCGCTGCGGTACTGTAATTGGGTGTAGGTGCTGAACGTCGACAACCCCAAGCAGACGGCAGGTCGATCGCAATAGGCGCGCGCGGACTGTGTCAAAATGTACGCGATGTTCATAATTCTGCTCCCTAAATTCTGCGCGCTTGCCCCTGCCAGAACGTATCCCTGATGTCCTTTTTGCGCACTTTCCCAACGGGGCTGCGCGGCAGTTCATCCCAGAAGTCAACCGTTTTGGGGGCCTTTACGCTGCCAAGGTTTTCCTTGCACAATGCAATGATTGCTTCGGGTTCCACCGTTGCATCGGGTTTGAGTTCGATCACCGCCTTGATCGCTTCACCCCATTTTTCGTCAGGCACACCGATCACCGCGCAATCCTGCACGGCAGGATGCGACCAGATCACCTGCTCGACTTCCGAGGGATAAACGTTGAAGCCGCCCGAAATGATCATGTCTTTCTTGCGGTCCACGATATAAAGGTAACCCTCGTCATCCAGATACCCGATGTCGCCGGTATGGTGCCAACCGAACTGGGAAACCTCTGCGGTTGCTTCGGGGTTTTTGTAATACCCCTTCATCACCAGATTTCCGCGCACAACAATTTCACCATGCTCACCACGCGGCATAATGTTACCGTCATCATCCATGATCGCCATCGGTGTCAAAAGTGCGGGCCTGCCGCAACTTGCAAGCCGGTGTTCGCGGGCCGGATCTCCGATAACATTGTGATCCTCTGCCGTCAGCAGCGCGCAGAACATCGGCGATTCTGCTTGTCCGAAACACTGCGCCATGACCGGCCCAAAAATCTTCAGGCATTGGCGCAGCTTGTCAATGGCCATAGGTGCGGCGGCATAAAGAAAGAACCGCAATGACGGAAAGCTACGTTGCGCAACTTCCGGTTGCGACAACAGCATGTAAACGGCGGTCGGCGGCAGGAACAGATGGGTCACTCCCTCGCTTTCAATTGTGTCTAGAACGTTGGCGGCATCAAATCCCGGCAGGATGACGCTGCGCGCACCAGCGGCCATCAACGCAATGGCAAGCACCCCTGACGCGTGGGTCATAGGCGTGATCAGCAAATGCACAGGGTCAGGTCCGGCATCAAAACTGGCATAATAGTTCGCGATTAGCGTGGTCCAGTTCAACTGCGTCAGCATGATCCCCTTGGGCCGCCCCGTTGTCCCACCAGAGGATAAAATTCCGACAAGATCATCAGGGCCAAGCGGCACATCGGGATCGGTTGAAGGGGCCGCGGCCATCCAGTCTTCCAGCCATGGTGCCGCGCCGTCTTGTTTATCCAGACAGATGAATTTTTGTATCTTTGGGCAAAGTTCACGCAATTGTTCCAGCGCCGGTGCAAGATCGCTGTGATAAAACAGAATCTCCACATCATTATGATCCAGGATATACGCGTTTTCTTCTACGCCGTTCTTGGCATTGACGGGAACCCAGATCGTGCCGGCACGAAACAAGCCCAGCATAACTTCAAGGCCGCTCACGCAGTTGGGGCTGTAAACGCCGGCCATCTTGTCGCGTCCGTACCCTTCGGCAGTGATGGCATTGGCGAAACGATATGTGCGTTCCTGAACTTCGCCGTAACTCCGGCCGATTTTAGCATCTTCCAAAGCGATCACGTTAGGGTTGATTGCGACACCCCTGTCGAAGAAATCGATCACACGCATAACGGTTTCCTATCTTGGTTTCCGGGATTTTCCCGCCTTGCCAGTCTGAACTCATACACTGATGAGCTTTTCGATCTCTTCGCGGTTGGCCAGCAAATCTGCTGTCGTGCCGCTCCACTGGACGGTCCCGTTGTCGACAACGTACTGTCGATGGGCCAATTTCATCGGCACGCGCAGGTTCTGTTCAACCAGCAAAAGCGTCATACCTTCTTCGTTGATCCGCCGCATCGAATCGACCAATTCATCAACGATCAGCGGGGCAAGGCCTTCAGTCGGTTCGTCCAGCAGCAACAGTTCCGGATTAGTCAAAAGCGCGCGCGAAATCGCCAGCATTTGCTGTTCGCCGCCCGAAAGCGTGTTTCCCGCCTGTGACGCGCGATCAAGCAGCACCGGAAACATTTCAAAAATCCGGGTTTCGGTCCATGCGCCAGTGCGTCCCATGACGGTTGCGATGCGCAGGTTTTCATGCACTGTCAGATTGTCAAAAATGCGCCTGTCTTCGGGGACATACCCAATGCCCAGACGGCCCAGTTGGTTCGGGAGTCGCGCGGTAACGTCGTCCCCTTTCCAGACTCTGCGCCCTGAAACCGGTTGCTTTAAACCGATGATCGTCTTGAGAATGGTGCTTTTGCCTGCGCCATTGCGCCCGATCAGCGAAACAACTTCGCCCTGTGCGACTTCGATCGACACGCTATGCAACGCCTGCGCCTTGCCATAAGTGACATTGCAGCTTTCCAACGCAAGCAGCTTCATTCCTCTTCTCCCAGATAAGCCGCTCGCACCTCGGCGTTTGCGCGGATTTCTTCAGGGCTGCCAGACGCCAGAATTTGCCCTTGAACCATCACGACCAAAGCACTGGAGACCCGCATTACAACGTCCATGTTGTGTTCGATCAGCAGCACGGTGCGGCCCTTGACGATCCGTTTTATCAGCTCCATCGCAGGCCCGATCTGGTCATGTCCAACACCGGCCAATGGTTCATCGAGCAACAGGACCGATGGGTTGCTCAGCAATGCCAGCCCGACTTCCAATGCGCGTTGATCGCCGTGAGACAAGGTTTCGGCGGGGCGGTGCGCCATCACCGTCAGGCCGATCTCTTCGAGAACGCTTTCGGCCCGTTCCCTGACTGCAGGAAAGCGGCCCGCCGGAAGCCAGAAGGGCTGCAACCTGTACAGATGCGCAAAAGCAGCAAGTTGAAGGTTCTCAAGCACCGACATGCCGGCGAAGATCTTGGTGATCTGGAAACTGCGGCCCAGACCGATGCGGGTCCGTTTATGCACCGACAGGCCCGTTACATCGCGCCCGTCCAGCATCACTTGACCACCGCTTAGCTTGGCATGACCCGAAAGCGCATTCATCAACGTGGTCTTGCCCGCACCGTTAGGTCCGATAATCCCGTAAAGCTGACCCGGCTGGAAGTCGAACGTCACACCGTTGACAGCTTTCAACCCGCTGAAGGAGACCTGAATATCGTTGCAACTCAATGATCCGGCAGTCATTGCATGTCTCCTTCGTCCTGATCACCTTGGAACATTCCGGCAATACCGTTGCGTAGGAAGATGGTGGCAAAAATGAACACCAGACCAAGGATGCCGTACCAATATTGGGTGATTTGGCTCAGTTCTTCTTTCAGTAATTCAAACAAGGCCACGCCAAGAATCGGACCTAGCAATGTGCCTTTGCCGCCCAGCACGGTCATGATCAAAACGTCGCCCGATGTGGACCAATGCAGCATTTGCGGAGAGATGTAGAAGATCAACGATGCCAGCAGGGCTCCTGCAACACCTGCATACGCACCCGAAACGATAAACGCCGATTGGCGCAAGCTATGGACGTTGTATCCGAGTTGCGCGGCGCGCACGTCGTTCGCCTGTACCGCGCGCAATGCCCGCCCGAATGGCGACCCACGCAGCAATGCCATCAGCGCCAGTCCGATCAGGAAAACCGCCACGATAAACCCATAATAGTTGTGGTTGTCGTAGAAATTGATCCCGAACAAGTCAGGCCGCGGCACGCCTGGAATACCGTCCAATCCGCCGGTGATTGCGCGCAGCTTGTTGGACGCAAGGATGTACATCATCTGCGCCAGGGCCAGTGTCAGCAGTGCAAAAAAAAGCCCCGAAACCCGAAGCGCAAAAAGCCCCATCAGGTAAGCCAGCACCGCTCCGACAATCGCCGCTGCAAAAAGGCCCGGTATAAAACCGACGCCATAGCTGAGGGTGAGGATTGTGAGCGCATAACCCCCTGCCCCGAACAACGCCGCATGGCCGAATGACAGCATACCTGTCACCCCGAAGACCAGATCAAAGCCGATTGCGAACAAGGCCCAGATCAGGATCAGGCTGACAAGGTTCACCCATTGCTCATCCTGCACAAAAAACGGAACGATAATCATAACTGCGATAATAATGCCCATCAGGGCCTGACCGATAATCCTGCGTGTCATGCCGAACGCCCCTTTGTGCTAAACAAGCCCGCAGGCCGGAACATCAGCGTTCCGATCAACAGGGCAAAGGTAAGTAGTTCGACCCATTCAGTTGCGTAGGTATATCCGGCCGCCCGCGTCATGCCCAACAGCAACGACGCAAGGATTGCGCCGCGAATGTTCCCAAGCCCGCCGATGATCACCACGACAAAACAGTCGATGATAACGCTGAATCCCATGCCCAGTTCGATCGGCACCAACGGTGCGCTAACCACGCCACCAAGAGCCGCAAGATACGCACCAAGCGCAAAGACGCCGGTGCGAACCCGGTTTACATTTACACCGAGTGTCTGAGCCATTTCCGGATCGGAACTGGCGGCGCGAATAATCATGCCCCATTTGCTACGGTCCAGCAGCAAGAACAGTGCCAGAGAAACCGCTGCACCAAAACCGATTACAAAAAGCCGGTATGACGGTATTTGACTGCCAAACATGGAAATCGGTGCCATGAAGATTTCTGGTGTCGGCACTTGCTTATAGTCAAATCCCCAGATCATCTTTGTCGCGTCGTCGATGACCAGAATGAATCCGAAAGTGAGTAAAAGCTGAAAAATGTGGTCGCGGTCATAGACCTGTTTCAGCGCCAAAATTTCGATCAGCGCACCAACACAGGCGACGATCAGCGGCGCAAACAGCAGTCCCAACCAGAACGATCCGGTCATATGAACAATTTGATACCCGACAAACGCGCCAAGCATATAAAGCGCGCCATGGGCAAAGTTGATCACCCCCAACATGCCAAAAATAAGGGTCAAGCCCGCTGCCAGCAGAAACAGCAGAAAGCTGAGACTCAGCCCGATCACGATAATGGACATATTCAGGGTTCCTCA
This sequence comes from Sulfitobacter sp. EhC04, assembly GCF_001650875.1. GTDB lineage: Bacteria > Pseudomonadota > Alphaproteobacteria > Rhodobacterales > Rhodobacteraceae > Sulfitobacter. The sequence goes on along the minus strand of NZ_LXYI01000053.1, from coordinate 5,846 downwards.
GTTTCACCCCAAAAAAGCGGGCGACGCATGTCGCGAGGGAACAGCGCCGCCCAGTTCAGGGAGGATCGATTAACAGTCGCTAAACAGGCTATTTGCCGAAAACTCTTCGGTGATTTTCATGGTGAGGTCCGGCAATGGTGCCTCGCCCTTCACAACTTCACCCCAAAGACCGACCTGTTTGGCCTGATGGTCACAAGCGCGCATTTCCTTGCGCCCTTCGACCGAATTTTCATAGACCGATGTTTCAAATGCATCGACCCAGGTTTCCACATCCCAGCTGTCAGTCGCTTCGATGACATCCATCCACCAGCGAAGACCGTCAAATGCCTCGCCCGCGAAGGCCGAAGGGTAGTCACCGTTTGCGTCACGGTAGGCCGTCACGAATTCGGCGTTTGCCGGATTGTCGAGCGAGAAGTGATAACGCACGCCGGAGTTCACGCCCAATGCGGCCTCGCCTGTCGCGGCTGCAAAGATTTCATCCTGAAGCACGGGGCCGAACAGCACTTTGTTCTGACCCATCCCAACCTGACCTGCCTGCTTGCAGAAGGTGACGCCGTCATTGCCCGTTGCCACAACCAGAATACCATCGGCGTCCGAACGCGCCATCTTGTCGATGATGACCGAAAAGTCGCGGTTGCCAAGCGGGGCAAAGTCATTCCCGACGATCTCGACACCGGCGGCTTTTGCTTTTGCGGCAAAGTCGTCAAAGGCGCTGCGCGTGGCCTGATAATCAGCCGTGACCGCGTATACTCTCTTGATCCCGCGTTTCTTTACGAATTCAACACACATGTTCATTTCCATGGCCAACGTGTTGGACGTACGGAATGAGTAACGCGCACCGTCCATCTTGGTAATGCTGTCGTCTGCGGAAATCGTGACCAGATGCGGCACCTTGCGCTGTGTGGACAGGCTTTGCAGTGCCAGAGTCGACGCTGAGCTGACCGCGCCAAACATCAATTGCGTGCCTTCCGCCAACAGCCGGCTTGCTTTTTGTACGGCGGGCTGGGGTTTGGTTTCATCGTCTTCCCAGCTGAAGCGGACTTTTTTGCCCAACAATTCGCCACCCCGCATGGCCACGGCAAGTTCCGCGCCTTTGCGCATGTCATTGCCGATCAAGCCGTATGCGCCCGAGAAAGACAGAATGCCCGCAATGTGATAATCTTCGGGCGTTGCGGCCCGCAGAACCATTGGCGCAGGCAAGGTACTGGCCAAAGTTAGCGCCCCGGCGCTGCGTAGAAAATTCCGACGTTTCATAGTTTTCCTCCCGGTTTCACGCCCCAAGAAGTTTCTCCTGCAAGGCGAATGATGCGCTGCCCGGGATAAATCGTTCCCGGAAAAGCAGAATACTATCAGCAAGTTTGGCGGGTTTTATCATACGTCGGATCAGCAATCGGGCGGTAACAAATCATGGATTTGCAAATGGCGCAAAAGTGCATCTGATCGCGACCGTGTCCCTAACCCTCCCCCATCTCTTGCATCAAGCATCGCAGGGTTAGGACTGGCAGGGAATGTCCGAAAACGCCACAAATTTGACATTTTCTGCCAAATCGATATTATTTACCCATCAGTAGAATTTTGAGGTCATCGTCATGAAGGTGGGCTTGCTCCAAAACCTGCGTCTTCCCAAACATAGCATCCAGTTCATGTGTGACGTGCTGATCGAACACGGCATTGATCCTGACCCATTGCTCAAAGAAGCAGGTTTGCAGCTCAGCCTTCTCTCGGATCCATGGGGCACGCTGGACGGTATTCAGGAACTCACATTCCTGCGTGCCTTTTGCCGGAGTACAGCGCATATTGAAGGTGTCGCTTTTGTCACCGGTCTGCGTTACAGCCTGATCTCGTATGGCCCTATCGGGCTTGCCACGCTAGTTTCAGAGAATGTGACAGCGGGGCTGAGGGTTTTCACGCAAATGCAGGGGCTGGGATACGCACTGCTGGCATATGACATCACAGAGGACGATGAAGGTTTTGCAACAGGGTTTGTTGCCGACGACCAGTATGTACCGCCCGATCTTCTGGATTTTGTTCATGAACGGCTGCTTGGGTCCGGCCCGACCTTCTTCCGGGACCTGCGTCAAGAAAACCTGCCCATCCGTCTGATCGAATGCCCGTTGGACCGCCCGAAAGGCTGGATGAACCTAGAAGCGCGCTGGCAAACCGAAATCGTGTATCGCGCACCGCGCAGTTGCATTCACTTTCATCCTGGAACAGGCGCGCTGAAACTGCCGCTGGCGAATGCCCTTCTTGCGGTAAACTATCGTGTTTTGTGCGAGAATATGCTTGAAACCGGCCCCAAGCATACCGGAACAGCAAATTCGGTTTATCAGGTGTTGATGCAGGTGCGCGGCGTTTTTCCCAATGCGCCGGAAGTGGCCGAAACGCTTCATTTGTCAGAACGCTCTTTACATCGAAAACTTGCCAGTCAGTCGATGAGCTATCGCCAGATTATCGATAGCGTGCGCTTGCGCCGCGCACGGGAGCTTCTTGATACATCCGAGTTACCGCTGGCTGAAGTTGCAGATCGCCTCGGTTTTTCGGAAACTGCCAGCCTGTCGCGATTTTTCCGGCGGGTTTCAGGGGATTCGCCGTCCGCATATCGAAAAACCAGCAAAGGGTTATTCGCCAGTTCACGTTAGGATTAGACGACGAGACGCTAACACGACCATATATCAGAACGGAGTGACGCCATGAACAAGTCCGATGACGAAACGCTCACCTTCAAAGAGATGGTCGGGAAATTCGACGTCACCCCCCGAACCCTGCGGTATTACGAATATCTCGAACTTCTCAAACCCACGCTACAAGGGCGTGAACGAAGTTATGATCGCAAACAGATCGCGCGGTTCAAGCTGATCTTGCGAGGTCGTCGGTTCGGAATGAAGCTTGAAGATATAAGAGTTTGGTTAGAAATATATAAAAACAGGGGCTCAAGAGCGCAGCTTCGCGAATGGGCAAGGATATCAAAAATCCTCGAAAATAAGCTTCGCGCCGAGATAAAAGAAAGAGAGGAAGCTCTGGCAGAATTACGAGAAACCTCAAAGCTCGCCAATGAATTGAATTTCAAAAAGTGATCCCGAAACCGTAAGCGGTGTTCCGATCACACGGTTTGGACGTAGTTCCAGGGCAGGAGCTCATTGATCTGGCTTTGCCGATGTCCATTGACGATAGCGGTGAGGGTCTGGGTCAGATAGCCGTGCGGTTCCATTCCGTTCAGCTTGCAGGTCTCGCAGAGGGAGGCCAGAACTGCCCAATTTTGGGCCCCGGCTTCGTGACCTGCGAAAAGACTGTTTTTGCGACCGATGGCAATGGGGCGGATGGTGCGTTCGACGGTGTTGTTGTCCATCTCGATGCGGCCATCGGTGAGAAACAGGATCAGCCCGTCCCAGTATTTTGCGATGTATTTGAGCGCCTCGCCAGTTGGGGATTTGGCTGAGACCTGCGCTCTGGCTTGTTCCAGCCAAGTTTTGAAGTCCGCGACCATCGGGGCGGATTTGTCCTGCCGAACGGCCAGCCTCTGGGATGCAGGCAAGCTGCGGATTTGCGCCTCGACGCGATAAAGAGCTGTGATCTGCCTGAGCCCTTCCTGCGCAATCGGCGCTGCGCTGTTTTTGGTCAGCTCGAACAGCTTGCGTCGGGCATGCGCCCAGCAGTAGGCGAGCCGGATGTTGGCTTGCCGTTTTGGGTCAATTACACGGTTGTATCCGGTATAGCCGTCGACCTGAAGAATGCCGTCAAAGCCCTTCAGAATATCCACCGCATATTTGCCGGATCGCCCCGGCGCATATGTGAACGCCACGCCGGGTGGATCATCTCCATTCCATGGTCGGTCATCTCGGGCCAAGGCCCAGAAGTATCCCTTCTTCACCTTGCCCTTGCCGGGGTCGAGCACGGGGGCGGTGGTCTCGTCCATAAAGAGCTTGGTCGAGCGCTTCAGGTCGGCGATCAGTGCGTCGTAGACCGGGGCCAGCTCCCAGGCAGCTTTGCCCACCCATGCCGCCAGTGTGGACCGATCGAGATCGACACCCTGCCGCGCATAGATTTGAGCCTGTCGATACAGCGGCAGGTGATCCGCGAACTTGGCAACGATGACACTGGCCACCGTCGCCTCGGTCGGCAGGCCACTCTCGATCAGGCGTGAGACTGCCGGAGCCTGAACGACGCCACTCTCACAGGACCGGCAGGCATACTTTGGACGACGGGTGACAATCACACGGAACTGGGCCGGGATAATATCCAGTCGCTCGCTGGTATCTTCGCCGATCACATGCCGATCACAGCCACAATCGCATGTCGTGCTCTCGGGCGTGATGATTTCTTCGACACGGGGCAAGTGTTTGGGCAACGCGCCCCGGTTAGCGTTCCGCTTTCTGGGCTGCGCCTTGGGCGGATCAATCGCCTCGTCTTCCGCATGCACTATTGCAATTGCCGTCTCGATGTCCTCCAGCGCCAGCTGATACTGGTCTGGATCGGCCTTCTCAGACTTGGCGCCGAACATCGCCCGCTTGAAGTCTGCCACCAGCTTTTCCAGCCGGACGATCCGCTCCTCCTTGCGCTCTATCACTGCGTCACGCTCAGCCAGTCGCGCATCACGCTCGGATGCGCGCTCTTCTGCTGCCCGCAAAAGGGCCTGCAAGGTCGCAACATCCGTGGGAAGATCGGCGGGGAAGCTCATGGGCCAAACCTACCAAAAACAGCAAGCCACCACCGCCCCAAAAAGACCGTCTGATTCACTCTGCCGCAGCCGGTGGTGCCACTTCCCGGGCAGTCACCCGTCGCCAGTCAAGCCCGGCAAACAGCGCCTCGAACTGCGCCGGATCAAGCCGCATGACGCCGTCCGTCACCTTTGGCCATTTGAAGCTGTTCTGCTCCAGTCGCTTGTAGGACATCACGAGACCGGAGCCGTCCCAGTAGATCAGCTTCAGCCGATCCGCACGCTTGGCGCGGAACACATAGACAGCGCCGTCAAAGGGCTTGTAACGCAGATGGCTTTGCACCAATGCCGCCAGCCCATCATGCCCCTTGCGAAAGTCGACCGGTTTGGTCGCCACGAATATCTTCACCCCCGGGCCCGGATGGATCATAGCGCCATGACAATCTCGGCAATGCGCCCGGCCGGGGTCGATGCATCCAGCCGGATCACCACATCTCCCTTGACGATATCGAGCGTGCCTGATCGTCCCGCACCGACAGGCGCCTCCGCTGGCACTGCCGCTTCCTCGATCTCAACCGGCACAAATCCCATGCCATCCAGATTGGGCAAAACCAGCTTGCCCTGCCGCGCCATGCGACGCCAATCCGAAACCGTGCTCGGGATCAAATCATAGCGCCCAGCCACCCCCTTGACCGTCTCACCCGCGATCAACGTCTCCGCCACAACCCGGGCCTTCAGATCCAATGGCCACTCCCGCTTGCCGTCTGAGCGCCGAGGCACAGGTGTGAGAAACTCGCTTGTAGCTCCCATCGAGAAACTCCCTCAAATCAATGAAGGACCTCAATCGCAGAACAAACCTTAGTGCGGAAGGATGGGGGTAAGGCACCGCTTACCCGAAACCCAACGCACCGACCAAATAGATGGCTGGTTGATGCAAACACCCATAATTTGGAAGCGAATGGATGGAGCTAGCTCTAAAACACAATCGACAAAGTGCTGGGACGTAAAATTTCGCTTTTACAACATACAGCGGGTCCCTGCGCATTATTTGCCATAAGCGCGCTTATGCGTGTTTCTGCCCACATTCCAGGCAAATACTAAGTTGCAATCCGCCACATTCGAAACCGCCCCAGCCCTGTCACCTCACGTGTCGTAGTACCCTAATAAAAGAGAAATTACCGCTTCTGGCCTA
>NZ_LXYI01000052.1 GCF_001650875.1 Sulfitobacter sp. EhC04 | reverse complement strand
TCTCTCCCTCTTAGCGATTGTTGAATGTCCACCGCGGTGGACATCATGCTGGAGGGCCTTCTGCGCTTGCTAGCCGTTCAAGTAACATGGATGGGTTGAACTGATTTACGCGTCTGCCAAGTGTGATGCTGTGAAAATATGCTCCAAAGTTTCGTATGCGATTGCCGAGCTGAAGCATTATGAAGATTGCGCAGGATGCTTTCTGCGCACCTATGGCTGTCTTAGCTTTTTCATATGTTGTGGTATGAATTCCCATCATTGGAGCCAATGTTCTCGCATGATGGTCTACGTCATCCCAAGTTCTAAGCATGTTCGTAGCGAAAGCAGTAGCCTCGTTGCAAACCGTGGTTAGAGTCCGTATTTTTGGGTTTTCAGTGGTTTCCCTTCTTTCTAAATCTTTATCTTCTTTTTCTGACTTAGATAGATGCCGGTCATTTTGTCCGTCGTTGGCGGGCAAATAGGTTGCTTTTGGTGTGTCCACCGCGGTGGACATTGTATCACATTCGGTCTCTGCCTTAACGAGCAGGGCGCGATATTCGACTACCGACAGCTTCCTTCTGAGAGTTTTCCTGACCTCTGAAATAAACGGGCTTTCGGGGCAGAACTCCTCAAGTTGTGCAAGTTTGGTCAGGATTTGTTTGCGGATAAAAATGCAGTCACGGCGTCTGTTCTCTACCTCTTGGGCAACAGCCAAAAGTTCGTTCGCGCGTTCGATCAATGGTGAGAGAGAAACCCCGTAGCTGATGCATTGGCCGTCGGATGACCGAACACGATACCGTTTGCGGTTTGGACTGTCATGGCGCGTCATGAAACCCAGTTCGAGAAAGCGATCAATGTGTCTACGGAGTGTTCGTTCATCAATACCCCCAACACGGCGGCAGATCTCAGAGTTGGAGGCAAATACAGTTTCGCCGTGACCTGGTTTTAGAAAGCTGAGCAATGCTTGGAGCGTTTGCATGTGACCAGGCCGTAGACCGAACTGAGTGTGAGAGTCTCTGAGGGCTCTGAAGATGGCCCAGACGTTAGTTTCGTTTGTCGACGGTGCCTCACCGGGGACTGGGTAAGTCTCTTTTCGTTTGATGGACAGTTTTGTGAATGTCATGTTTTTATGAACGAGGACCGCTTGGCCCATAACTTCCCCGTCTCTTCCCGCGAGTGTGCGCGCAAAAAGGCAATAAAAAGATGTCCACCGAATCGGTGACTCTTGACCGCTTTGTTGGAGGTTGCTACATCATAGGTGCAAAACTGATGATGAGGGCTCTCCAGGGGAAACCTTGGGGGGCTCTTTTATTTTTGGCCTTCGTCTCTCTCCTCTGCTCGTGTTTCTCGTTGTAGCCGGGGTCAGGACCCCGAGCCTCTCTTATTCCGCCATTGGTCGAAGATCTGACGAAGCATTGCCTCGGCGTGCTCTTCGACCCACTGGCCGAATTCTGGGTTGTCCTTTCGCGTGACCTTTATGGCGACGGATCGATCATCAATCGCAAGCATGGCGAGCGGACCGCCATTTTCATCTCTGATCACAGTGGAATGAATGGTGGCCTTTTGCTTGGGGGCTCCACGCGCCTTGCTGGAGGCTGCATTGAAGACCGCCTGAAACTTCTCAGGGCTTGGCGTATCGTCTTTCACCAAGGGAAGTGTCTCTCTTGCGATGTCTACCAAGGGCACTTTCTCAGACAGAGCTGCCAAATCTCCCCATTGGCGCCGACCGATGCCATGTGCTGGCCCAATGAGGCGGATGAGTTCGTCGGGCAGTTGCTCGATCACAACGCGATGATTTGAGACGCCTTGCCGTGTAAGGCCCAAAGCGTCCTGAATAACTCCTGGCTTGTACCCTGCTTCCTGCATTTCCTTGATAAAGAGCGCTTTTTCGATGAAAGAGGGGTCGAGTCGCAGATTGTTCTCTTGGCCTTGCGCGATCAGTGAAGCATCGTCGTCCAGAGTTCGCACAATCGCTTTAACTGTTCCGCCAACTTTTCGGATGGCTGCGAGGCGGCGGCGACCATAGACGACACGATACCGCTCTGGCTTGTCTGAAGGGCGGACCATGATTGGCACTTGCTGACCGTGTTTCCGGATGCTCTCCGCAAGCTCATCAATACTGTTGTCTTCCAGTACGAGGCGGTCACGCAGGCCGTCTATGTCAATCTGGTCAGGATCGATGTCGCGGATCGAATTGGCTGTGATCTCGCGCAAGGAGTCACGTAGACCGCCTACGGAGCCGGGAAGCTTGGAAGACTTGGCCGGGGCAGGGGGCACAGTTGTGGCTTCGGTGTTTTCTTTCGGAGGTTGATTGAAGATGTTGCGGGCCATCAGCGACGCCCCCATGCCATCTGAATCGTCTGCTCGAGCTCGTCTGCGACGCTGTTTACGCTCGTAAGTGCCCGGTCAAGCGTCTTTCGGATGAGCTGGTTAGGATCGACTTCATAGATTGTCTGTTGCGTCATGCCTGCATCAGAGATTGCGGTGGATTTCAGCATGGGTTCCGTCATGACCTGCCCAGCCAGAATTGACCTTAGGTATCCGGCCATCTGTGTCTGGGGGCCGTCGGAGGGTTCATATCGTGTGACCAGGAACTTGACGAAGTCCCAAGTAACGCGCCTGCCGATGGCTTCTTCGACGGCTTTTATCGTCTCGGATGCCAACTTGAGGAATTGGCTCATTGAAGCAATGTCGAGCATGCCTGGCACAACGGTGACCAGGAGGCCAGTCGATGCAGACAGTGCCGTCAACGTCAAAAAGCCCAATTGTGGGGGGCAGTCGATTAGTACGATGTCATAGTCAGCATCGACTTCTTCTAATGCCAAAGCCAGACGTTCGGCGAAAATAGGTTGGGCCCTGCGTGCAAGCGCGTTTGCTGTCTCGGTTTCGTACTCTGAAAGCATCAGTCCGGCTGGGACCATGTCGAGCTTGTGAAAATAGGTCTTCTGGATGACCTCTGAGAGCGGAACCTGATCCTCATATCGCAAAGCATCGTAAATGGTGCCGCCGTCCGCGAACTCCAGCTCAGGACGGAAGCCGAAGAAAGTGGTCAGGCTGGCCTGCGGATCGAGATCAAGCACGAGCACACGATACCCGCGCAAAGCAAAGCGCTGCGCCAGGTGTATCGTCGCCGTAGTCTTGGATGACCCACCCTTGAAATTGACGACCGAAATCACTTGGAGACGATCATTGTCTCGACGCCCGGGGCGATAGGCGTCCGCGTTCTTTCCTGTGCGACCGAGGATGTCGCGTAGAATATCTACTTCCTCGGCGCTATAGAATCTATGCCCACGATTATCGGTGTGAACCTCGGGGAAGCTCCCGTCTTTGTGCCGATTGCGCAGGTTCGACGTGCTTACCCTGAGTACGCTTGCAACTTCAGTCGAACTGAAGCGGCGAAGAGATTTGCGCTCCTCGGGCTCAAACGCAATTTTCATCTGTCGATCGAGCGACTCGGCCAAATTATCGGCAAAGGCTCCGATGTCAGCTGAGCCTATACCTTGCATAATTCCAGCGTTGCGATCATCCATGTTCTACTGCCTCTCGCGGCCTTTTCGAAGGCTCTTTCTCATTCTGACGGTCAAATACCCACCTGACGCGGTTTGTCGTCAGAATGGAAATGCCATGAACGCGCAATTCCAGCAAGAAGAATCTAGATGTAGTGGAAAAGTTATCCACAGCACCAACGGCATGCCCAGGGACCATATCAGGCTAAGGTATTGATAATATTTTGTAATGTCTTACTTCTGCACTGGTTCCCGTGACTCGAGAAATTTGGCGAGATGTCGACTTAACCCCTGCTCATGGCTCGCAAACTCGCTATTTCATAACCAGATTATAAGTGATTCCGTGAACTTGAACGCGTTTAAGTGTCCAGGAAGGCTTACTAAGTGCCTATTATAGCAATCCTAGCCTTCCGGCGCGTTCCAGCAGCATCTTCACAGATGACGCCTGCCAGCTTGTCCGCCCACGCGGCGTGCGTTCGCGCATCGCCTCCAGCCGATCGCAGATAGCCTGAAGCGTGATGTCGGGATCTGCGCCCTTGATGCCTGCGACAATGGCGGGCAGGCGATCATCCGTTTCGCGGCGTCCGGCCCGCCCTAGCACTGTTTCTGCTAAGAAGCCGTCGCGGACATAGGCGTTCACGGCGCGCAACAGGCGGCTTTGCGTCCAGCGCCGCGCCCCGGGCAAGGGGCCGTTGATGATGCGCAGCACATCCTCCCAAGCCATATCAGGGCGCAGCCGGCGTACATGCGGTACCCAGTCTTGCGCGGTCTCGTTTAGTCGTTCCATATATCCGTCCTGCCGCGCCAGCCGCACCTTGCGCTGTGCGCCAGGGTCTCGCGCGCGCAGGCCCGGATTGCCTCCCACGCGTCCTTTGGTCCTTGCGCTCGCCAAGCCGGCCTTCGTGCGTTCCCGGATCAGGGCGCGTTCAAACTCGGCCGCGGCCCCCAGAACCTGCAGCGTGAACTTGCCCTGCGGCGAGGCAGTGTCGATCGGGTCTTGAATGGAGCGAAAGAACGCGCCCTTCGCCTCAAGCCGCTCGATCACCTCCAAGAGATGCGACAGCGATCGCGCCAGACGATCAATGCGCACGACAACCAGCGTGTCGCCCTTGGCCACGCGCTCCAACACGCGCGCAAGGACCGGCCGCGCACGATTTCCGCCCGACGCCTGTTCTTCATGGATCTCGGCGCAACCCGCGGATTTCAGGGCCTGCGACTGGGGCAGGGGGGTTTGATCCTCGGTTGAAACGCGCGCGTAGCCTATCAATGGCATCAAAACAGGCCTTTTGCAGTTTCATATACCGCCACTAAACGACCGAATACGCGTGATGGTGTCGTGATATCTGGGCTAGCGCCGCTCAATCGTCTTTCTCTCACCTTGACATTGGACCTCCTGCAAATGATATATCTAGCTAGATAGCTAGCTAGGTGAAGTGCGATGTGGACAGTTCAAGATGCGAAAAACAAGTTCAGTGCGGTTGTCGATGCCGCGCTGGCAGGGACGCCCCAAGAAGTCACACGTCGCGGCAAGCCGGCGGTGGTCATCCTGTCTGCGGATGAATACCACAGGCTGGTTGATGGGGCCGTGAGAGCGCGCGAGAGTTTTGCAGAGCATCTGATGGCATTTCCTGGTGGGGATGTCCCGCGCGCCAAAGCCGCACCGCGTGACGTAAGCTTTTGATGTATATTCTCGACACCAACGTCATTTCGGCTGTGCGCCGCCCGGACCGTGCGCCTCAGGTGGCGGCCTGGTTGCGCGGGAAGGCCGAGCAGGACCTTTTCCTGAGCGTTATCACACTGGGTGAAATCGAGCGCGGCATCCGCCAGCAGGAGGGGCGCGATCCCGGTTTTGCGCGTGATCTTCGCTCCTGGCTTGATCGGACCGTCCTGCTGTTTTCTGACCGATTGCTGCCGTTCGATGCCGAGGACGCTCGCATCTGGGGCCGGTTGTCGGCAGAGGTCGGTCACGCAGGCGCTGATCTGATGATTGCGGCCTCGGCGCTGCGGCATGCTGCAACCGTTGTCACTGGAAATGTCAGTGATTTCGCGCCGACGGGGGTGACGATCGAGAACCCGTTCTAGGGTGCGGTTTGTTGCGGCAGGGCAGGGGCGTCACAACCCCGCGGCCTTGGTCAGGTTCACCCGGAATCTGTCGCGGCGGCGCTGATAACGGCGGGTCATCTCGGCAGAGGCGTGACCGAGGTGCTTCTGGACACAGCGCTCGTCAACCTCGGCGCTGCTGGCCAGACCGGAGCGCAGCGAATGGCCGGAGAACAGCGCCAGCCGTTCCGCTTCTGGCAGATCCGACCGGATCCCGGCGTCGCGGACGGTTTGCTTGATCAGCCGGGCGACATGTTTGTCGTTCAGTCTCGTTTCGGATGCGCTTTTGCCATCGCACGAAGTGCCGACAAAGACCGGACCGAAGTCGATCTTCGCGAAGTGCAGCCATTGTTCCAGCGCATGGACGGGACAAGTTTGATCTGATGATCCGCGGCCGATCTCGACCTCGCGCCAGCCGGTCTTGGCATTGAGGGTGAGCAGGGCACCATTGTCAAAGATCTCGATCCAACCGCCAGAGTCCGGCGTGTCGTCCTTGTGGACGTCGAGGCTGACATTTTCCGAGCGTCGGAGGCCCCCGGCATATCCGATGAACAGGATTGCGCGATCTCGCAGCCCACGCAGGTCATAGGGGCGAGTGGCCACCATCGCGAGAATATCCTCGGCCAGGATCGCCTCCTTTTGCACGGGCGGTCGGGCGTGCTTGCGTTTGATCCCGGCGAGCACTGTTGCGATGTGGCGGTTCTTGCGATCGAGGACAAAGCTGCGCTGCGCATAGTTCCAGGCAAGGCCCGATAGGCGGCGATCGATGGTGCTGACTGATAGGGGTCGGGACGCCGACTGCGAAGGGGAAGGGCCTGACCCGGAGGCCAGATCCGCGAGGAAGAGCCCGATTATCTCGGGGG
>NZ_LXYI01000051.1 GCF_001650875.1 Sulfitobacter sp. EhC04 | reverse complement strand
GAAAACAAATGGATCGCAGTCTCAAAAACTCCGGCAGACCGACACTCAGAGCCGTTCGGCGGGTCTTCGATCAGCGAGGATAACGCGCGAGATCGCCCTGACAGCAAGGCATTGAACCTGCCTTCTTTTGTGGCGAGCTCCGGCAACCTCGATCGCCTGGTCGACACCGCCCGCTACTATGCGCGCGCCGCAGCCTCGGACAACACGCTGAAGGCCTATGCAAAGGACTGGGCGCATTTCGCACGTTGGTGCCGGATGAAGGGTTCGGAGCCGCTGCCTCCTTCATCCGAAATGATCGGGCTTTACCTCGCCGATCTGGCCTCCGGGTCGGGCCCCTCCCCTGCCCTGTCCGTCTCGACGATTGACCGTCGCCTTTCTGGCCTCGCCTGGAACTATGCGCAGCGCGGGTTTTCCCTTGATCGCAAGAACCGCCACATCGCGACAGTGTTGACCGGTATCAAGCGCAAGCACGCGCGCCCGCCGGTGCAGAAGGAAGCGATCCTTGCCGAAGACATCCTCGCGATGGTGGCCACCCTTCCTTTCGACCTGCGCGGGTTACGGGATCGGGCGATCCTGCTCCTTGGTTACGCCGGCGGCCTGCGGCGGAGCGAGATCGTCAGTCTGGACGTCCACAAGGACGACACGCCGGATTCTGGCGGCTGGATCGAGATCTTGGACAAAGGCGCCCTGCTCACCCTCAATGCCAAGACCGGCTGGCGCGAGGTCGAGATTGGCCGCGGCTCCGAGGAACAGACGTGCCCTATCCATGCGCTCGCGCAATGGCTGCACTTTGCGAAAATCGATTTCGGTCCAGTCTTCGTCGGCACCTCACGCGATGGCAAACGCGCATCGGAGACGCGGCTGAACGACAAACATGTCGCGCGCCTGATCAAGAGCACAGTCTTAAACGCCGGCATTCGTTCCGAGTTGCCCGAAAAAGAACGCCTGGCGCTGTTTTCGGGTCACTCCCTGCGGGCCGGTCTCGCCAGTTCTGCCGAGGTCGACGAACGCTACGTCCAAAAGCACCTTGGCCACGCCTCGGCCGAGATGACCCGTCGCTACCAGCGCCGCCGTGACCGGTTCCGGGTGAACCTGACCAAAGCCGCAGGGCTGTGAAGTCAGCCTTCCAGCAGATAGGCCGTGAGGTTCTGGTGGGCATGCAATATGCGGATGACCTCGATCCCCCGCCCGTCCGCTCGGTAGATCACCAGATGCGCTCCGCTTGGGTGGATACGTAATGCGGGTGTGAATTCACTGCGATCCCGTGCCATCTCCGGAAAGTCGGCAAGCAGATCGAAGAGCGCAAACAGACCATCCGCCTGCGCCATGCCCCAGTTGCCCGCGCCATAGTGCCAGATGTCGGACATGTCGGTTTCAGCGGCGGATCGAATGACCCAACGGCTATTTTCCGGCATGTTGGGCGCGCATCCGGGACTTGAACGTGCTGCGATCCAGCGGGGTGGCCGGGCCACTGGCAAGACCTACGTCGACAGCGGCCTGAATTTCCGTAATGGCCTCACGACGGGCGCGGTCACGCCGGATCAGGTCGCGCACATAGTCGCTGGAATTGGCATAGCGTCCAGTTTTTGACTGTTCTTCGACCCAGCTCTTCATCGGGTCCGGCAACGAAATATTCATGGTGCCCATGGTGATCCCCTTACTGGTGGCAACGTATGGCAAAGTTTGCCAAAATGCAAGAACGGCTCATAAAAATCGGGACCAAATGGTCGTTTAGTAACGGTATATGAAATTGCAATCGGCCCCGTTTTCATGCCCCTGATAGGCTATGCCCGCGTTTCCACAGAGGATCAGACCCCCTTGCCCCAGTCCGAGGCGCTGCAATCTGCGGGCTGTGCCGAGATCTTTGAAGAGCACGCCTCGGGCGGCAATCGCGCGCGACCGGTGCTGGCACGCGTGCTCGAACGCGTCCAGAGCGGCGATACGCTGGTCGTTGTGCGGATCGACCGGCTTGCGCGGTCTCTGTCGCACTTGCTGGAGGTGATCGAACGTCTGGAGGCCAAGGGAGCTTTCTTCCGCTCGCTGCAGGATCCAATCGACACCGCCTCCCCTCAAGGAAAATTCACATTGCAGGTTCTGGGCGCCGCGGCCGAGTTCGAGCGCGCGCTGATACGTGAGCGCACAAAGGCCGGGCTTGCCTCTGCGCGCGCCAAAGGGCGCGTTGGTGGCAATCCTGGGCTTCGAACCAAAGACCCCGCCGCGCTGCGCAAGGTGCGGCTGGCACGACAGGACGGCTACATGGAGCGCTTGAACGAAACCGCGCAGGATTGGGTGCCCCACGTGCGGCGCCTACGGCCGGATATGGCCTGGGAAGACGTCCTACGGATTATCAATGGCCCCCTGCCCCCAGATCGTCATTGGACCCAAAGCCGCCTGCTCCGCGCCGTGAAGGCATATGTCCGCGACGGCTTCCTGCCCGAGACAGTTTTGGCCCGCGCCGACCGCCGCGAAACCGACGACCGGCTGCCCGCCATCGTCGCCGCCATCAAGGGCGCAGATCCCGACATCACGCTTCAGGCGATCTGTGAACGGTTGGAATCTATGCGGGAACGCACACCACGTGGCCGAACGAGATGGCAGCCGTCTTCGGTCAAGATGTTGCTCGAACGAGCGGAGCGACTTGGGTTGCTGGTCAGCCAAATGGATTGACGACACGCAACCGATCTTCGACCAGCAATCCGTGGTGCATGTGCTCGCTCCACAGGGCCGTGCACCCGGCTATCAGCGCGGCAGACACGATCATCGCGTCATAGACCGAAAGCTGGTACTTCTCTGCCAACGCGCGACCCACTTGATGGGTTTGGACCGTCAGGTCCTCGACCGGGCACAGAGACTGGATACCCTCGAGAAACGCTCCGGTATCTTCCTAACTGAGCAGAGCTTCCCGCCGACAATCGACCATCGCTTCGTTGAGGACCTGGGCGCTTGCCCGAGGTCCCTGCCCCAGAATTTCCTCTGCCCTCTCAGCCTTTGGACCATTGTCGAGAAGGTAGAGCACAACATTTATGTCTGCGATTTCAGCGTTAATGCGTGGCGTCGCGGCTTAGACGCGCGGCCTTGGGCAGTTTTCCGCGAAACCGCCTTAACCCTTGCAGAACTTCATCGGCGCCAGGTTGGCGCCCGACTAGAATGGTTCCGTCTCCCTTTACCAGGTCGATCTGGTCGCCTTCCTTTAGGCGCAGTTCCCGCACAAGATCCGCGGGTAGCCGGACGGCAAGGAAGCTTCCCCATTTGGCAACTCGCATGGTGTCCTCTCAGGCATGGAGAAACACCCGTGTATACCTAAAACCCTCAATAGGTAAGCTTTGCTTCGTTTACGACACTGTCCCGTTTACGCCGTGCTTTGTGCCGGATGCTGTTTCCGCGACGCGAGAAGCCGCGATGCCCCCTACCCTGCTGGTGATCATTGACGCCTCAGACAACAGGGGCTTGACCATCCATGCTCATGAAGTGCGTTCGATCTGATCGTTTGGGACCGACACCCAAGTATTAATGTAATTGCGATGTCGATCCAATTGGGCCCTGGGATTTGCCATGGGTCTTTCGGTGCGTTGTCCGATCCGGTCTGGGTTCGCTGTTTCTCTCGCTAAGCGGATTTTCGGTCAAGGCACCGATGAGAAACCGAGCGTTAGCGATACCCAGTCTGCGCCAGATGCACTCTTGAACCACAAGTTTGTGTGTGCTGTTAACAGCTGTTAACTCGGGAAGGTGCGTGGCTCCCCTAGTAGCGCTTGGGCTCAACAGCACAAATTGTGGATAAAATCCTTGACTTAACAGGGTGAATCACGGCCATTAGAGTCAAGTTGCGCAAATAAGCGCGTTCGAGCAGAGAAATTGCAACTATGTTTCAGACGGCACCCATCGAAGCGGCGTCCCAATCCGAGCTTACAAGCCAGATGGCCGCGCGTCTACACACCGCGCTCACGACGCATCTTCAACAGGCCTACGCACCCGATCAGCGTAAGAATTTGAGACTATTCAGCGCAACAGAGACTGCTGAACTGCTTGGTGTGACCGGTCAATTCCTGCGCAAGTGCCATAGCGACAGATCGTTGCCTGAGCCGGACGTCATCAAGAATGGACGACGCTTTTATTCCGGGGAAGAAATCCTGCAAGCGCGCCATTTCCTGGAGGCAAGCTCTCGAAAGCCGGGTAAGTATCTTCCTGGGCGTCGTGAGGGTGACAAGCTTCAGGTCATTCAGCTGATGAACTTCAAAGGTGGATCAGCAAAGTCCACCTCTGCGATCCATCTGTGTCACTACCTTGCTTTGAGTGGCTACCGGGTGCTGGCGATTGACTTGGACCCACAAGGGAGCCTCACAGGCTTTTGCGGGATTCAAACGGAACTGGAGTTCGAAGGCGCGTCGATTTACGACGCACTGCGTTATGACGATCCAGTACCGATGACTGAAGCTGTCGTGGAAACCTATTTCCCTGGTTTGCATTTGGCGCCTGCCCGCCTTGTGCTGAGCGAATTTGAGACTGAAACAGCGGTCAATGCAGGACGCGGTGTCGCGTTTTTTGAGAAGCTCAGTTTAGCGATCCAGTCCGTTGAGAGCGACTACGATGTAGTGGTGATCGACAGCCCGCCAGCTCTGGGGTTTTTGACTCTGACCGGCCTTTATGCCGCGACCTCTGTCATCGTGCCGATGACGCCAAGCATGCTCGACCTCGCCTCTACACAGCAGTTTGTTGAGATGACATCCGCTTATCTCAGCGTGATCGAGGACACGGGCGTCAAGCTCGATCATGACTTCTTCTCTTTTCTCATTACGCGCGACGATCCGAGCGACATTCCTAGTCAGCAGATTGTGAGTTTGATGCGCGCTCTGTTCCAAGATCGTGTCGTTGGAGCGACGGGGCTACGCAGTACGGCAATTGGCGACGCGTCGATGCTCAAGATGTCGATCTATGAGGTTGCACGATCCGAGATGACACGGTCGACCTACGATCGGGCAAAGAACAGCATGGATGCAGTAGGTGCGGAGATCGCAGGTATGCTTCAACAGGCATGGGGGCGCTAGTCATGGCAATGGGGAAGAATAAGACCGGTATCATGGCTGCGATCACTGCGGCAAGCGAGGCGTCAAAGGAGGGTGCGTCCGACAGGGCCCATCGGACCTTGCCGAAGGGAACTATCGGTTCGGTCCGCGCAGGACTTGGGGGCATTCAGGAAATCGACACCAACTTGATCCTTGCCTGGGGTCCGAAGGATCGGCTGGATATCGAGTTAACAGCTGTTAACATTGACGCGCCAAATGAATCCATTCAGAATCTCGCCACCAGTATCGCTGAGTCGGGACAGCAAGTTCCAGTGCTTCTGCGCCCCTCAAAGGATCGTGACGGTCATTTTGAAGTCATCTATGGCCAGCGACGCATACTTGCATGCCGCCATCTAGGCATGCCGGTGCGGGCTCTGATCCGCACGCTCGATGATACCGATGCTCTCATGGCGAAGGGGCTCGAGAATGTCGGCCGTGCGGAGCTAAGCTACTATGAACGTGTTCGGTTCGCACAGGCGATCCTGGAGCAGGGGTACTCCCGCGCGGAAGCATGCCAAGCTTTGGCGATCAGTAAGAACACTCTTTCGCAGTTTGAACGTATCAATCGGCTTGTGCCCGTGGCGGTTGGTGAAGCCATCGGCGCGGCCCCGGGCGCAGGGCGCCCCAAATGGACGACCCTCGCCACAGCGTTCGAGAAGGACCAACTTTCGGAGGGGCGTGTATTGGATGTGCTTGGTCAATCTGGTGCCCTTGATTCCGACGGGCGGCTGGACCTCGTCCTTAAAGAAATTGGCAAACGAGGCAAGCAGGAGCGATCTGTTGAGGAGCGCTCGCCTGTTCCCGGTGTGCAGATCAAGAGTGGAAAATCGGGACTCTCAGTGACCGTCAAGCGGGCAGGGGAGAACACGAGATTCGCGAATTGGCTGGACCAGAATCTGGACCAGCTCATTCAGGATTCCTTCGATCGGTTCCAATCAGAGAGCCACGAAGGATAGCGGCGGTTAACAGCTATTAACCGCCAAGATAGAGGCAACGAGCAAAAAGGAGAACGGCACCAAAAAGAAAACCCTCGAAACCGAAGTCCCGAGGGCTGCTGCGCACAAGGCGCGATTTGTTTTCACACCACAATCCTAGCAGCCCGCGAATCGCTAAACAACGAAAAACGTCTTCGGGCGAACAGGTTTTCTGTGCCTAGATAAAAAATGACAAAATTGAATGATGCTCCGCATGGAGCGACTGGGACAGTCATGCCTCAGAACGGCGGAGGTATTTCCAATATCAACCAACCCTCGGGATGGCGCAAAGCGACGGCCGGACTGGCGGTTGCTGAACAGCACGCACAAGCTGGTGAAAGAGCAGCCGTGCCCAAAACACAGGCCTTTGTCGCCGTGAAACGCGTTGGTGCGCATATAGGCCTCAAGGCTGGCGACATGCTGCTTCTCGACACGCTTGGGGCATTCACGCAAGCCCAGGACTGGGAAGAGGGACAGCGTCCGATCGTCTGGGCGTCCAACTCTTATCTGATGGAGCAAACAGGCTTCTCGCTCTCGGCGCTCAAGCGCCATTCCCGGCGTCTGGCCGAGATCGGCGTGATTGCCTTCAAGGACAGCCCTAATGGCAAGCGGTGGGGCCACAGGGACGCTGACGGCCGTATCATCGAGGCCTACGGCTTTGATTTGTCGCCGCTCTCGGCCCGCGCCGAAGAGTTTGAGCAGCTACATGCAAAACTGCAGGCCGAACGTGAAGTCTGCCAGCGCCTGAAGCGCCAGATCACAGTTGCGCGCCGAATGATCCGAGCGAGGATCGAAGCGGCCCTCAGCAGCGCTCTGGGAGGCCCCTGGACACAGCTCTCAAGCCTCTTTGAGGATCTCTTGGACCGCCTGCCACGCCGGAACACGGCCTCTGAGACGCTTGAGCGGCTTCTGGAATGGTTCAGGGAACTCCAGGAGCGCGTCGAGGCAGCCTATCTCAAGGCAGTTCGTGTGGATGAGGTTGTGGAAAACATGCCTGAAACCAGTGAACAAGTGCTTCAGAAGACTCAAGAAATGAACCCCAGGGAGGTCAATTCCGACCCTCATATACTAACTACAATTCAACTTAATCCTGTAACCAGTAATCGCTCAGAAACTGAGCAAGCGGCTGGCGTGGTGCCCAATGCGCCACCGGAGGAGCGGGTTGATAGGGAGTTGGGAGATTGGGTTGCTGAAACCCGGAAGAAACGTGGTGCTGCGCTCGATTTGCCGACCGTGATGCAGGCTTGTCCCGAATTTGCGTCCTGGGCACGCAATATGGGCGGGTATCTAAAGGATTGGGGCGATCTTCACCGCGTTGTCGGGCAGCTCAGGCCGATGATCGGCGTCTCAGAGCACGCTTGGAACCTCGCGCAGGACCGTCTCGGGCCCCAAGTCGCGACTGCGGCGCTGGTTCTCACGTTCGACAAGCATTGCGCCGGCGAAGTGGCGTCTCCGGGCGGATATCTGCGCGGTATGGTCGAGAAGGCCGGGGCAGGGGAGCTGCATCTCGAGCGCAGCTTCTATGGCCGGTTGAGCGGACAGGCGGCTTGATGGGAGGGAAGCAATTGTCCCGCGGTCCATGTTCCAAGTGGGGCATGCGGAGATTGCCGTCTATATTCTCCGCAGTTTTTGCGGCGGTTATTGTTGTCTTGCGGAGATTGTGCGGTATAATCTCCGCAAGGAATGCGTAAAATATGACCTACATTCACGAGATCCCTGATTGGCCGAAGTTTACCTGGGACAAGGCCAAGCTGTCTTCACAACTTGCGGCGGTCCGCCACCGTCAAGGCAAGCTCTTGGGACGCATGCAGGGTCTTGGCTTTGATCTCCGCAACGAGGCGATGCTTAGAACACTGACCAGTGATGTCGTCAAAAGCAGCGAGATCGAAGGGGAGACGCTCGACAAGGATCAGGTTCGCTCTTCAATTGCAAAACGGCTGGGTCTCGAGATTGGCGGGCTGATCCCGTCTGATCGCCATGTTGATGGGGTTGTCGAGATGATGCTGGACGCGACCCAGGCGTATGATCAGCCACTGGACGCTGAGCGTCTGTTCGGCTGGCATGCGGCCCTCTTCCCGACCGGGCGAAGCGGAATGACCCGGATCAGCGTGGGAAATTGGCGTGATGGCCCCATGGAGGTTGTGTCAGGACCCTATGGCCGCGAACGGGTGCATTTTGAGGCGCCGGAAGCCGCGCGGCTCGACACTGAGATGGCGCGCTTTCTGTCCTGGTTCAATCAGACACCCGACACGGACCCAGTCATCCATGCCGCAATTGCCCATCTTTGGTTCGTTACGATCCATCCTTTCGATGATGGCAACGGCCGCATTGCGCGCGCGATCGCGGATATGGCGTTGGCGCGATCCGAGGGCAGTTCACAGCGGTTCTACAGCATGTCAACGCAAATCCGGCAGGAGCGCAGCGCTTATTACGATATGCTCGAGACGACACAGAAAGGGGGGCTTGATGTCACGGCGTGGCTCGTTTGGTTTCTGGATTGCCTGGATCGAGCATTCGACGGCGCAGAGATCATCCTCGAGGCAGTATTCCAGAAGGCGCGGTTCTGGGAGAAATACGGAGCGGCCAACATAAACGACCGCCAGCGGGACATGCTCAACCGCCTGCTTGATGGGTTCGAAGGAAAGCTCACGACGTCTAAATACGCGAAGATCGAAAAATGCTCACAAGACACGGCATATCGCGACATCCTCGATCTGATCGACCTGGGCGCCCTTGAGAAAGATGAGGCTGGCGGACGTAGTACCAGCTATTCCCTGACAGCGACGTAGAGAGGCTGTCCACAGGTGCGGCATACGACGAAGACATCCCGTGAACATGTTTGCCAATCACCTCACATTTGTGACAGCCGCTCTTCGTCATCCACAACTTCTAAAGAACCTAAATTGCCAGTCCAGGCCCACAGGACGATGTTGAGGTCCGATAACGACGCGCCCTTCGCAAAACTCTGGATCAAAAGCCCTGCAAACCCATCCGTAATGAGGGCGCTTGCTAAATTCTGTGTTGGCACAGGTTGGCCATCGAGCATCTTCATGCGCCATGCAGGGTCGGCAAGCATCACCGCCGTCGTGCCATACCGTTCAAGTCCGTCCTGATCGCGCGTGTCGAAAATAGGCCCAAGGTCGGCCTTGTAGGACACCAGGATCGTGGGTTGCAGGCTGCCGACCTGGTTGGCTTCTCTAAGAGCGGTCGCGGGATCCAGCGAGGTGTAGAGGGCAGAGGTGCCCTTTGCGTTAAAGCGCCCTCCATGGAGTTCGGCGCCGCGTCCGGAAAGTGGCGCGCGGGCATAGACCGGGTTCAGGGCGCGAAAGAGTGGCCCTGTGTAGCGTCCGTCTTTCAAAGGCATCAGGCAAAGACGCCCGCATCGATTGCATCGATGTATTCAAGAACCTGCTGCGCTTTGCCTTCCTGCACCAGCTGCATGGCTGTTCGGCCATCAAAGCCGGGCAGGGGCTCTGACCGGTACCATGCATAGGCCATCAGTTCCGAGCCGAAGCGGGGTTCGACTTTATTCAGCACCTCTACCAATTCGCGCAGGCGGCGCTGCGTCTTGTCCGAACCGATGCGGGTTCGCCTCTGCAACGCGTCTTTGCCCAAGCCGACGGTCAATGCAATCTCTTCTGCTGACGTGCGTAGCACCGCGGCGATCTTGCGCGGTTCGAATTGCCCAGCTTCAGCAAAGTTCGTGATGTGCATGATCTATGCTCCTACAGTGATGCTGACGGTATATAGCGACAATATTGCTGAATTTCAAGCTGTCAGGAGGCGCTGTGCCTTCGTTTCCCATGCCAATCCGTAACGCTGCATTGCTCTGAACGTTGGATAACCTGATTTTTGGGCCTAAAAAGTTGAATTAGGCGCGCTTCTTTGCCGGTCGAGAACATCACATAGGTCATTGATAATATGCCAAAGACTGCTGCGGTCAGGTTGGGATTGCCGATATACCTTGCCGATCTTGGACCCCAACCGACACTTAGGCTCAGGACCCATTGATTTCAGCAGAAGGGCATGATTCACCGCGCGAAAACAGAGCGGTGAACATGTCTGATCTCTTCTGGCTGAGCGATGCGCAGATGGCGCGTCTGGAGCCCTACTTTCCGAAGTCCCATGGCAAGCCTCGCGTCGATGATCGGCGCGTCCTGAGTGGGATTATTTTCATCAATCGCAATGGGTTGCGATGGCGTGATGCGCCTAAGGAATACGGTCCTCACAAGACGCTCTACAACCGTTGGAAACGTTGGAGCGACAAAGGCATCTTCGCGAAAATGATGGTCGGACTGGCTGCCGGGCACGGCGAGAAGAAGACCGTGATGATCGACGCGACCTACCTGAAGGCCCACCGCACGGCGTCCAGTCTGGGCGTCAAAAAGGGGGGCGCGGTCGCCTGATCGGACGGACCAAGGGCGGCATGAACACGAAACTACATGCTATCTGCGACAGCCAGGGACGCCCTCTCAAGCTGTTCGTAACTGCAGGACAGGTCAGCGACTACATCGGTGCGCGGGCGCTTTGCGACAGTCTGCCGGATGTCGACTGGCTGCTCGGGGATCGCGGCTACGACGCCGACTGGTTCCGCGAAACGTTGAAAGACAAAGGGATACGCGCCTGCATCCCAGGCCGGAAGCAGCGGAAGACACCGGTGAAGTATGACAAGCGCCGCTACAAACGCCGAAACCGGATCGAGATCATGTTCGGCAGACTCAAGGACTGGCGGCGGGTGGCCACGCGATACGACAGGTGCCTGAAGGTCTTCCTCTCCGCCATCGCTCTCGCCGCCACGGTCATCTACTGGCTATGAGTCCTGACCCTAGGCGTCGCTGCGGTGGTTTTGAGTCCCCAATGCGAACAGAGACAGCGTAACGTGTGAATGACCGCAATGATAAAAATGATAAACAAGTCGATTCTTGACCGAACGGTCTAGTTCCGTCCTGTTAACCGTGTTCCACGATGATGCCCCCCGTTCATTCGGATGCGGCGTGGTTCATGGAAACGAAGTTTACCCAATTTCTAAGGTCAGGCGGGAGCGGCGGCTATGTATTGTCTCGCCACACGAATGGGGTGGTTGTGCGCCCGCTATCGCGCAAAGCAGATATCCCCGGCCTCGCCGCTTTGCAGCAGCAGTTTGCCACGAATCTTGACTTTGCCGATCAGATCAACGTTGACCTCCTGCTGCGGTTCACTCGCGATGGGTTTCAAGTTCCTTTATCCGCTGCCGACTTGGCGGATGTTTCAGGCGACAAAGCCGCGGCGATTCAAGCGTGGTCGGAGCGGTTAGAAACGATCTGGGCCGATCATGGCGAGCGGCCAAGTCGCTTCAACTCCGTCCGCCGTGCGATGGAAGAAAACCTGATCACGTCATTCTCCGGGCTGATCAATGAACGCAGACAACGCGCCCTTGGGATTGATCAGTACATCTGGCGGTCCCGTGACGACGACAAAGTACGCTATGTACATGCCGAGAATGACGATAAGGTCTTTGTTTGGGACAATCCGCCCGAAACCGGCCATCCCGGGCAAGCCTATAACTGCCGGTGTTTTGCCGAACCGAATCTTTTTGAAGAACCGGAGTGCAAACCGGACATCGTTGCGGCGCAGATCGCTCATGCCGAAGGCGTAGAGGATGGTATCTGGGCCGCTATCAAGGACGCTCTTTCTGGCATCTGGCAAACTCTACGCGAAATTCCGGAAGACTATAGATGGGTTCGACGGTTCGACACGCTTGTAGAGCGGGAAGAAGCAGGGTCGATTTCGCCAACGGAACAAGCTGAGTTAGATGAAATGCGATTGGCCCGCGACAATCGCATCGAAGAAATCAAGGAGTTTTGGCGCGAGTTCCCGGAAACGGCCAACGCATTTGCGGAATATGTTGCAGCGGTAGAAGAACGCCCAGACACTGTCTTGTCCGAATACCTCTTGTGTCGCGCGACGCTGGCTCAAGTTCAAGAAGCGGCGCGAGAGCGCGGATATCTGCGAACGTTGATGTTCACGGCCATTGCTCCCGCTGGGTTGGCCGCGAGAGCTTTGCGCCGCAGAGGGAAGAGCGGTGATACGACTGATCCCGACCGTTTGCGTGACGAACTATTGGATGAAGCACAAAACGCCCGTCGTCTGCCATCCGATCCCGGCTGGGACACAATCGACAATCTCGGTATCCAGTGGGGCGGTCCGATCAAAGAACAAGG
Source organism: Sulfitobacter sp. EhC04 (assembly GCF_001650875.1). Taxonomy (GTDB): domain Bacteria; phylum Pseudomonadota; class Alphaproteobacteria; order Rhodobacterales; family Rhodobacteraceae; genus Sulfitobacter. The sequence continues at coordinate 8,096 of NZ_LXYI01000051.1, read as the reverse complement.
CGGGCCTTGGGAAGATCACTTGGAACTGCCAGGGCACTTGGGAGATCGTACACCTGACAGTTTTAAGGCCTTCGATTTCTGGGACCGTGATGCAGGCATCGCGACAAGCGCAAAAACGCTGGACACACGCGCGCCGGGATATGTAGACCGCCCCAGCCGAATCTATGGTGCTTTGAAACGATACATTGATCAAATCGACGGCTTTGATGGGTCCAATCTCAATGCCTTCCCATTACGTCCTGACCAAATCGACCTAAAACGCCTCGAACTCGCTATTCCAAATGACACCACCCCGGAACAGTTTACTCAAATTCAACGGGCGATAGACTACGCTGAGAGTTTGGGGATCGACGTAGAAGTGAGCCGTATCCAATGAGAAAAGTGCTAACCACAGAAGAATGGATCGCGAAACGGCGTGCTGAAGCGGCGGAGCGGAAAAAACGCGCCAAGCCTCCCAAGGTGTCCAAGGACGCAATCATTAATGCCCATCGCGCCTTCACCAAGATTGTCTCATTTGCGGTCTATCGCTCGGGATGCCCTGATCCCAAGGGTTACAATGAATACCTCGAGCCAAACATGAATGCAGAAGATATTGGGCGCGAAGCGCGTGCGGCGCTCATGGCGAGCCGTTTCATAACGCCCGATCACCCGGAATGGGAATCAATCATGCGGTTTCCGACAAAAGAGGAAATCAAGGCGTTGGATGAAGCCGAGAAGGCGCGCGCGGGTGTCAAGACACTGAAAGCGCTGTACAACGGCGCAGGGAGCGTGACGCTAACCTTGCAGGACGCAAAGATCAGGCTCAAGCCATGGCGCTATCGCGGGCGTTCCAGTTGGGAGGGCATTCGCGGCCATGAAGATACGGTCTTGCCGGAAGACGTGTCGGACGAAGCGTTTGGCAAGGCCATTCTGGATGCCTTGGACGTCAGTCGTTCAGCGTAAATTATGAAGGAAAAACGCTGGCTTCAGAAGATATAGGCGCAAACGAAGTGAACCGGTGCTATGTGCCACTGCACCGACCTCTGGATCCGTTCAGGTAGGCCACGTGTGGTCTCTCTCCGCCAAGCGGAAAAGAAAAAGCTGGCTTTGGGAAGGGTGTTTCAACTTCTCAAAGGAGATCCCCATGTCCATGACCGTTCAACCCCAGCCAGACCGCCCGGATCCGAGTGTTATTGCGGCGCAGAACGACGCGTTTCGCAAGCTCGCGTGCCTTGGAGTGCCGCCCGCGCAGCCCATCCAGGGCCGAATGCATGTGACCCGCTCGCTTATGGAGGCGGGTGACGGCTTTATGGCCGAGGCGGTGAAGGCCACCGGTGAGTTCGCCACGTTTGAGCCCGAGAACGACCCGGAGGGATGGCATGATTTCGGCGCGGTCGAGATCCGCGGCGAGACCGTGTTCTGGAAAATCGATCTCTATGAAGCGGATTCGGATTTCCGCTACGGGGCCGAGACCCCGGGCAATCCCGTGACCACAATGCGCGTGCTGACCGTCATGCTGGCGCGCGACTGGTAGAAGGGCAGGGAACGCTTCCCGTGACATCTCAGACGACTAAGGCCCGCTGCCCCCAAAAAAAGCAAAGCGGGCCTTTTTTCGTGGTGATCCCCGAAGCCGGGGATTGGTCCCGCGCGTAGAGGCGCGGGCCACACCTAACCCATCTGGAAGGATATCCCATGACCACAAGTTTTGCCCCCCTCACCGTCGCCATCGGCGATCTGGTCCCGCATCCCGCCAACGTGCGCAGCAACTCCCCGGAAACTTATGAGCCCGAGAATATCGCGCATCTGAAGGCGAGCATCGCTGTGCTGGGCCTGCTCCAGCCGCTTCTTGTCCAGAAGCTCGACGGCAAGTACGCCGTCCTCGCCGGCGGCCGGCGCCATGCAGCCCTGAAGGAGCTGATCGCCGACAATGCCAGCAAAGGGTTCACTGCGAAAACCAAGGTCGACTGTCGGCTTGTCCCTGACGACTGCGACGTCACCACTGCCCTGTCGCTCGCCGAGAACATCACCCAGGCGCCGATGAACGCCATCGACGAGTTCGAGGCTTTCGCCCGGATGATGGAAGTCGACGGCCAGACGCCCGAGACGATCGCCAAGACCTTCGGCACCACGGTGGCGGCCGTGAAAGGCCGGTTGCGCTACGGTCTGATCCACCCCGAGATCCGCGCCGCGGCCCGGGCCAAGACCATCACGCTCGACACGATGAAGGCCTTTGCGGAGCATCCGAGCCAGGAGGTGCAGCGCGAGGTCTTCGAGGCGCTCACCAAGGAAGATAGCTACCTGCAGGCCTATACAGTCCGCCAGGCGCTCAAGTCCCGCGGCGTCCAGGTCAGCGACGATATCGGGGCCTTCGTGCGCGAGGACTATGAGGCCCGCGGCGGAGCGATCGCGGCCGATCTGCTGGAAGAGCATTCGGTGCTCGAGGATGCGGCGCTGGTCGAAACCATCCTACTCGAGAAGCTCGGGGCCGCCGCCGAAGAGGCTCGCATAAAGCTGGGCTTTGCCTGGGCCGATGCAATGGTGCGCTATGATTACGCGACCATGGCCGAATATGGCCGCGTCTACCCAGGACCCGTCGAGCCGGATGAGACCGCCCAGAAGCGCGTGGATGAGATCACCGCTGAACTTGAGAAACTGCAACTCGAGATGGAGGATGAGGGGCTCGAAGACGATGCCTACAATGCCCTTTACGAGCGCATGGACGCTCTGGAAGAGGAAGCCCGCGATCTGCAGGAGGCCTATAGCGCCGAGGACCTCGCCCGCGCCGGTGTGATTGCGTCCTGGTCGAACGGGCAGGTGACGCTCCATATCGGCCTCGTGCGCCCCGAGGACACCGTGAAAGAGGAGGGCGCGCGCAGTTCCTCGACCAACACCACCGGGGAGGAAGTCCCCGACGCTGGAGAAATCACCTATCCAGCCTCGCTTGCTGAGGACCTCAAGACCGAGCGGGCCATGGCGCTCGGGGCCGCGATGGCGCTGCATCCGGAGGCCACGCTCGATCTGACGCTCTTCAAGCTGGTCAGTGACGTTCTGGCCAGTGGCATGAGTGTCACGCAGGCGATCAAGATCGATGCCCGCAAGGAATACCGCAGCCATGCCAAGATGGACGAGATCGACGAGACCTCGCTTGAGCAGGTGGCGGCGGCGCATGATGTGCTGGACCTCTCCTGGCTCGATGACACCCGGTCCCCTGCCGATCAGTTCGCGGCGTTCCGCGCGCTGGAGGCAGGCGAGAAGGCCAAGCTCGTCGCCTTTGCAACCGCCAGCACCACGCAGTCCTGCTTCGCGCGGGACCGCCAGCGCGACAGCCTGATGCATGCGTTCGAGATCGAGATCATGCCCGACATCCGCGCCCATTGGACGCCGAATGCGGCGCTCTTCAACCGCTTCAAGAAGGCCTGGCTCCTGAGGATCCTCGGCGAAGATCTGGGTCTCGCCCAGGAGGCGGTGACACTGGCCCCGTCGAGCAAGAAGGAGATCATCGCCTTTTGTGACAAGCTCTTCGCCGAACCCTTCGCCACACTCACGGACGCGCAGCGAGCTGCCGTGGCCGCCTGGTGCCCGCCGATGATGCAGACCGCCGGTGTCGCCTTTGAGGAGGCGGAGCCCACCGTGGAAACTCCGGAGCCTGCCAGCGAGGTCGCGCAAGCGGCCTGAGCCATCACGCGACCCGCGCGTGGGCCATGCCACCCGCGCGGGTCGACCCTCCCACACCCAACGGAAAGACATCCCCATGGCTATTCTCAAGTTCTCTGCCTCCGCAGTCGCGGCGCAAATCGCCCATGCGCGCGCCTGCAAGACCTTCCTGCCCAACTGGAACGGGCCCGTGGACAGGCCCGCCCTGATCCTGATCGTCGGCAATGGTGTGCATCTGCGCTCGAACGGCATCGATGGCACGACCACCCGTATCGTCACCACCGAACAGGCCGATCCCTCCTTCGCCTTTGCCGACGGCATGAACCCGTTTCGGGATACCGACTGGATGGCGCAGCGCCGCATGGCGTTTCGCGATCTGACCGGCCAGTTCTACACCGACATCCTCGACGATGTGCAGGTTCTCATCGACCGGGGGCGGGGGGCCATCCGGCTGGCCACCGATGGCCACAGCATCCGCGTCTTCGTGCGCCGGGCCTTGGATTATCTCATCGGCGGGACCTACGAAGTGCCCTCGGGCCTCGGCGGCACCTTCCGGGTCATCCTCAAGGATGCCTGCGATACCTTCGCGATCGTGCAGAACTGCGGCAATTGCGAGGATTTCGACGCCATGCAGCCCTACCGCGTGCCGCTCGATGCGCTGATGGAAATCGATGACCGGAGGGCGGCGTGATGGGTTGGCTCTTCTACACCGACGGCCGCGTCCAGACCTACGCGGATGAGAAAGCGGAGATTGCTCGGCTGTGCACCTTCGAGGGCGAAAGGCGCAAGACGGAACTGGTCAAAGCCTGCAAGGTGGGTTCGACTTGGTACGCGGCGGCAAAAGTCACAAATATCGACGGCACCCCTGTCGAAGACACGACCTATGTCACCGATGCGGATGGCTCCATCACTTTCGCCGCCGTATTCCTTACCCGATATGATGACGGCTGCTGGGGCTACAAGGACATGGAGGAAAGCGCGGGACCGGTCGAATCCCGCGCGCCACTGAGCCTATTGGCCCTGCTGTCCGAGCTGAAAGACCCAGACAGCTATGCTCATGCCTGGCGCCAGCGCTGCCGGGATTGGGCTGCGATCCCGGACTACGAGGAGGGAGACAAGATCAAACTCGCAGCACCCGTGACGCTCACCGATGGCAGCATCTGCCAGATTGTCACCGCGACGCACTACTGGCGCGGGCAACAAAAGCGCCGCTGCTACTGCATCGAGGAAACCGGCGGGCTCGTACGCCTGTCGAAGGCCTCGCTTGCGGGTTCGGAGCTGCTCAGCTCCGCAAAGGGCGAGGCCAGTCCCGTGCTGGCGGAGTTTCTGGCGGGGCGAGAATAGGTCAGCGCCGGACGGTTCATCGACCTGCCCGGTGACAGCAGATCCTGCGTCTAATCTTGACAAGGCAATGCAAATGCATTACCTATCGCGGGCAGCAAAGCCCCTTTTCTTCAGGAGACTGCCATGACAGCCCTCGCACAAGATGTCTCGAAACTCACGGATCGGTATCAGACGACCGTGCCGGCGGGTGTGCGCAAACAGCTCAAGCTGGGCAAGGGCGACCAGATTCGTTACCGCACCGAGCCGAGTGGCAGGGTCTATATCGAGCCCGTGCGCAGCGACGAGGAAGATCCCGTGCTCGGAGCCTTTCTCGATTTTGTCGAGGCCGATATCAAGGCGCATCCGGACCGCATTCGGGCGTTCGATGGGGCTTTGCATGACCGTCTTGCAGCACTGGTCGGAGACGTTGACGTCGATCTCGATGCGCCGCTATCGCTCGAGGATGAATGAGCGGCGATAGCGTGCCCGCCCAAGCGCCCCTTGTCGTAAACGGATGGTCGATTTATGCGCATCCGCTCTTTCTGGATCAGCTCGAAGGGCTGATTGAAGAGGTCGAGGCGCGTAAGGCACGCGATCCTAAGACCTGGCGCAAGAAAAACCCGACGAAACGGCTGGCCGCCATCTTCAAGCTGGTTACCGAGGCCATACCGGCAGATCCGGGTGCTGCCGCCTTCCGGCAAGGCGGCACACTCGGCGATCACCGCAAGCACTGGTTCCGGGCGAAATTCTTCCAGCAGTATCGGCTGTTCTATCGGTTCAACAGCGATGCGAAGGTCATCGTGGTGGCCTGGGTGAACGACGACAAGACCCTGCGCGCCTACGGCAGCAAGACGGATGCCTATGCGACGTTCAAAGGGATGTTGGAAGATGGCAATCCACCTGACAATTTCGACGCGCTCTTGAAAGAAGCAGCGGCGGCGGACAAGCGGTTCGAAACTTCCCTTGAAGCGGTGCCCGATCGGTAAGTGGGGTCGAATGCCGGAGGGAGCAGAATCCCCGTTAAGGCTGCCAGCAACGGGGTCGTTCAGCGTTTCAATCTCCCGTCACCCTTGGGCCGAGTGAAATAGGCGACATTGGTGTGTCATATGGCTGGTACGATGAACTTCTCAGAAGTCCCTCCCTATCCGTACACCTGCCGTTCGCTGCAACGTATATGAACTGGTAAGGTGCGGACTTTTCAGACATTCCCTTACCCGCAGAGAATGTCCCCTTTGGATGAGTTGGGTCTACGAAACAGGTATCCAAATCTCTACGATGCCGCGACCCGTTTGGGGGTCGAACCGTCTGTCATACCGTTCAAAATCAGGTGCCTTAGTGGGCTCTAAACCCAAATCGGGGAGGCTCTTGTTCCATATCGTGTAAGTCGTCTTTGGAAGATCCGAAACATGTCCAGTATGGGTAAAGACGGCATAGCGACCTGCAGGTAAATCAACGTCGTCCATGCCTTTGGTTTTTTCCGGGGCTTCGACACCCGCCAAGTAGCGAAAGCGGCCAGTTTCATCTGCATCACAACAGACCCCGTATGCAGCGCCATCCACCGCGCCGACCACGTCGTCCTCTTTGGCATTGAACGTCTGCCACAGGCTGGGAATGGCACTGGTATCTTCAAAGCTGCACTGCGCACTTAAACCGACGACACGAAAGGCTTTGAGGTCCCGCATGTCAGGTTTTGCTACATCAACGATCATATCCATTTTCATTTTCTGAGGCTCCATTAGAGTTAGCAGTGAGACAGAACGTGCAGTGCGGATTGTGCTTGGCAGAACGCCGAAATAACACGCAAAAGCACGTGTGAACGCTTCGTGAGACGCATAGCCCGCATCAAGTGCGATGTTGAGAATGACCTCATCGCATTCAGCTATTGTGCGGGCCGCAATAGACAGACGACGACCCCGCACATATGACATGATGGACATGCCCATGCCTTGCTGAAACACACGGCACATATGATATGGGCTGACTGCGCATCTGTCAGATAGCAGCGTCAGAGTGATTGCTTCACCGAGTGCAGTTTCGGTCTGCCAGATTATCTTATCGAGCAAAGCCACGACGACCTCCGTTGGTTCACTCCTCATTTATCTGACATAACGATTCACCGCGCTTGATCGCAATTGCGCTTTCTGCCGAAGCAGCCATTCGTGCACTGTGCAGCATCTGTGACTCTGGGCTCTGAGTCAGATTTCGCCGCGCTTTCAATGAACGGCGGCTTTGAGCTTCACGCAGGATTCTGCCCCCTCCGGCATTCGATTCCTAAGTGGCCCGACTTGATTTGACCACAATGGCATTGCCGTTTATGTCACCACGCTGGATGATGTAGTAACAACCCATAGTAAAGTGGGAGAAATCGCAATGGACCCAACGGATAAGGAAGGGCCGGATTTCGGCACTGATGAACAAGGCGCGCCTCATCTGACGGGGCACCGTTTCCCAATTGATGTGCGCGTTGCAGACATGCCCGATGACTTCGGCAAGCTGCTGGATATAGGTCTTGAAGAGCATTTCCGTGGCTGCTGAAGCGGACGCGTATGACGCGTGGTTTTGCGCGCAGGTACAGGCCGCGCTGGAGGATGCACGCTCGGGAACATCTCAGGTTCAGGTGATGCAGGCTGCACAGGCATTGATTGATGCGAAGCGGCAGGTCGAACCCAAGTCCTGACCAAGCCTTGGAGGTCAGCGCGGTCTGACCCAGTCATCCTGAAAAGTCAAAGCGGGCTTTTTGTCCTTTGGAACTCAGACCCTGATCCAAAGGAATTCCCCATGTCCAAGCCTCTCTCAACGCTCCCCAATCCTGTTGAATCCGACGCTAACCTCACCTCTGCCCTCGCGCAGATCGGCGCGGAGGTCGACAACCAGCCCCTGCGCAGTTCAGCGCTCGCGCGTATCATGCGCGAGACGTTCCATGGCAGCGATGCCGGCGGTGCCTGGGACTGGCGCATGGCATATGACCTGATGCAGGCCGCGGCTGTTCAGGTGCTGCTGCGTGGGGACGGCGCGGCAGGTGACATCGCCGCTGCAAGGCTGCTTGCCTCGCGGCTCCTGACGGAAACCCGCCGCTCCGAGCAGCAGATCCGGCTGCAGCAGATGGCATGACCATTCTTGGCGCTTCAGTCCACGTGGGT
>NZ_LXYI01000050.1 GCF_001650875.1 Sulfitobacter sp. EhC04 | reverse complement strand
CTATCCCGCCACTTCCGTGGCTCACTTTTGCACTGACGTTCTCATCTGGGTGAGACGTTGAACAAGACCGATGCAAACGATGCTGAGGGATTGGCCAAACTTGCCGAAACCGGCTTCTATAAGGCTGTTAGGGTCAAGTCGTTCGAAGCGATGCTGATCCGGTCATTGGTTGCAGCCCGCACGCAACTCCTGGCCATCACGACACAATTGACCAATCAGATCCGTGGTTTGATGAAGACTTTCGGTCTTGTCGTGCCCAAGAGCAAAGGCCGGGTGTTCATAGAAAAGGTTAACGATCTACTGGACGGACATATCGAGTTGAAAGGGATCATCTATCCGCTGCTCGAAGCTTGGCAAGCTGTCAGGGAGCGGGCGTCTACGCTCAGCCGCCAGCTCTTGTTGGCGGCGCGACAGTGCCAAAGCACGCGTTTGCTCATGACGATACCAGGCATCGGGGCGATCACAGCAGTTTCCTATGTGGCCGCTATCGAAGACCCGAGGAACTTTCCGAAGTCCCGATCTGTCGGCGCATGGCTTGGCCTCACCACACGCCGATACCAATCGGGAGAGATGGATTTTAACGGCCACATCTCTCGAAGGGGGGATCAACGATTGCGTGGGCTCCTCTACGAGGCTGCGACCTCGTTGCTTACGAGGACTCGAGCCGAAACGGTCAGTGATCTAAAAACCTGGGGGCTTCAATTGCGCGACCGCCTTGGCTTCAAGCGGGCGGCGGTCGCCGTTGCTCGCAAACTCGCCGTCATCATGCATTCCATGCTGAAGCATAAGCAGCCAGCTCGCAAGTTTAAGGCTCGGGATGACAGGTATTGATCGAGATTCCGTCGTAAAAATTGAATGTGGCCGACATCACTGTTGAGACTTGATCCTTAATCTTACAGATGCCTTCGGCCACCTGAGGCCGGTTACAGGGTAACCATGTTTTGACCAAAAGGGTACAGATCACGTCCGCAGACGAGGACGAAGCCGCGCATAGAGCTGAACACCAATTTGGTGTTCAAGTTCAACCACGATAGCAAACCTTTGGCGCAGCTCATCTGTTGCCCAGCCCCCCATACACCTGACGACAAGGTGATATTCATTGCCATAGTCCAAGGTGTCTTTGGTGAAGGTGATTGAGCCAGTTTGCAGCGTGTTGCCACCACGTTGCGTCTTGCTAGGCTTCAGATCACAATCGTATCTTGGCGGCATGTCAGGATGCGTACTTTCCTGTCCGGCATGGCTGCGGAAGAAATTTGAGATGTGATCAACAGGGCAACCGCGGATGAGTCGAAAATCCATCTTTGTGCCCAGATAGTCAGCGCGTGTTCTGCGCACCGGGGGATCATAGGCCAAAGAGATGCGGATGGTCCGCTTGCCACCGGTCTGAAATTCCACAGGAATAGGAATGCGGTAGATTGCGAACTTATCGATATCGAGTTGATCTTCGGCAAAGTAGATAACGCGATGATCATCCGAATAGACCGCTTTGACAGGATCGACCAAGCCGTTACCTACGACAGAAGCCGTTTCCAAGGCGTCCATCGCCTGAAGCCGCGTAGTCATTTCATCTGGAAAGGAAGCGGCACCTGCTAAGAGCGCGCGAACGAGATTGGCTGACGCTTCCGGGAAACGCTGCAGCAACAAGGCCGCCTTGCGTGCAAGAAGAGGGGTCGCAATCGAGGTCCCACTTGCGGACGTAAAGAGCTGCCGAACGAAGTCATGGTTGAGCGTGGTAATACCAGCTTCCGGCACAATGGGAGCCGATTGGAGCGACCGTGTGACCGCGCTAAACAGCATCGTACCGCCTAAATCAGAAAAATCGGGCTTCGTAATGCCCCCAGCTCCGGGACCGGCCCGGGTAAAGGGGGACGGCTCATTTGGGCCCGCCGTGATCGCACGCACATGTGCATCATCCCTGTGCTGTGCAGCAAGTCCGCTCCCATGAGAAAGCGAACCGACAGTCACTACGTTTGCGGCTCCTGAAGGCTCGAAAATGCGGTTGGCTTCTTCGAGAAGGTACTGAGGGTACTGAGTGACACCTTGCTCAACTACATTGCCACCACGGGGAGACCGGTTACCTGCTGACACAAACACCAGAACATCAAGCTCACGTGCAAGTTCGTCCAGTGTCATAGCCCAAGGTCCGACCCGTCCGCGCTCAAACCAAGATTTCTTGTCCCCAAGCGACAAGACAAAGATCCTGCAACCATACCGTTCGTTGAGACCCCGGAAGACCGTCCGCATTAGATTTGGCAGTGTTCGCCGGTCATAGAACTGCCCGTCGTCTGTGATAATTTTTGCGGAAACCAACCGCACTGACTTCCGAAGCTGCCCGCTTGCTATTTGGTCTCTCAGATCGCCAAAGACTGCCGCCCCACCGACTTTGGTCCCGTGACCCCAGATATCTGCTGCTGAAAGGCCTGTATCGAAAGTTTCAGATGCAATGAGGACATCTTCCAGCAGTGGATGCGCATTGATACCGCTGTCAAGCACAGCAACGATTGGCGCATCGGGTGACACTGGTTCAGCAGCGGGAAGGTCTTCAAGCGCCATTTCAACGACAGGCTGCGCCTCAAGATCTGGCTCGGGGGGGTGGTCGATTAGTGCGACCTCAGGCACAGACAATACCGGTCGCAGGGCTTGTCCTGGCGCTTGGACCCGCATGATGGTCAGGGACGGCCCCACGTAGGTGTCGAAAACCTCTCCGTTGCGGGCCTCAACAAAGGCCCCGATTTCTTCGGCCTTGCGGCGACGAGCCGGTGCACCTGCAAAGTCCCAAAGCTCAATGTCCACAAGATAGATTTCGTTGTCCTGAAAATCTGTAGCGCCGGTGAAGCCGCGCTCGAGCAGGCGGATGCCAAGCCGATCCCTTGGCTCAAGCGTGGATACGCTTTCGATCCGGTCAATAAACCCCGCAAAACTGCGGTCTTTTTGACCAGCGGGTTTTGGGCCCGCGTAAGCTGCAAGCTTTCTGCGGAATTCTGTCAGTTCCTCGGTTGAGGAAAACAGCACCAAGGTGTTATCATCGTCGCTTGAGAGCAAGCGAAGCCCAACACCTTCCCAGTCGTCCTCCATCGACATCCCATTCATCTCAACCTTGAGGATCAGGGACGGATCTACGAATTCTACCGGTCTTTGCAAGCGCTGCGTCTGGATCGCGTCGTCGACCTCAGCGCTTACCCCTGTCCCATGTCCTTGCGTTCTGCCCGGCTTGGGCGGAGGGCGACCGGTTTTGCGTCGATCAAGATTTTCTGGCAACCGAACAAGCGGCAAATGATCATACTGGGGCAAGGGTACTTACCGAGATTTAGGTGCCGAGCCGTTCAGTACGCTTTGCGCGACGTTTGGCATCATCAACGGCAATGTTGAAATGACGAAGAGACACAGTCTTAGCGCGTCCCAAAATTGAGAGCTTAATGGATTGGGTGCAAATCTTATCGAGTTCAGCGTAGGAATAGCCTTTGACCGTAGAGGCCTGTTCTGCCGGAACGAAGTCAGCTTTGACGTTTTTGAAAGCGTTGGTCAGAAACTTCCTTGTCATTCTCTCATCAGGTGCGTCAAACCAAACGACCTCATCAAACCGACGCCAGACAGCCGGGTCGAGAGATTGATCAAGGTTGGTCGCAGCCAACAAGAAACCGCTTGGTTGTATCTGATCAATGAAGAGAAGAAGACTATTCACAACGCGGCGCAACTCGCTGTGTTCCCCACCGTCGTCGCGTGACCGCGCAATCGCATCAAATTCGTCGAGAAACAGGACGCAGGGTTGACGGCGGGCAAACTCAAAAATCTTGCGAATGTTTGTGGCAGTCTCGCCAAGATAGGATGACATCAGACGATCAAGTTGCACAACAAAGAGAGGTAACCCCAGCTCATGTGCGAAGACCTCAGCACAAAGTGTCTTGCCGCAGCCAGGCGGTCCACAAAACAGAAGCTTTGAGCGCACAGGTAAACCATGCTGTTTGATCTGGTCGGATTTCCGGAATTCACGCAAAAGCCCAGTAAAAAGCCGTACGTTCTCTGTCGACATTAAGATGTCTTGCGCAGTCCGGTTTGGCTCAATGCGCTGAATAAACTCACTGGCTTCATCGGGAAAGGGGATGAGAGGGGCAAGCCCTTTGGCCGGAACGCTGTGCCCAAGATTCTCGAGCGTCTTTCTCAAGGTCCGTGCCAGGACGTTGTTTTTCTTCTTTTCTTCCTCACCGATGATCTGTTCGGCGACTGCACGAAACGCATCCTCTTGGCCATAACTGGCCAGAAGTTTTTTCATGAGTTCGCCGCGTGCCACCTGATTTTCTCCTCGTTTATGGGAAAATCTTAGCCCACACAGATACAAATGACCATAAAAACCTGACGGAATAGCTCTTACAAATGAGCCAGAATTGCGGCTGCATCAATGGCCGGATTATGCCCAAAGGTTTCAGCGTTTTCCATTGACTAAGTTTACCTTGATCTATCTGGCCCTGGATCAAATTAAACTTACTGCTCACCATTGTCTGCAACAGCCAAATCCAACTCTGGTAAGTCCCGCAGTGTCTCCAAATCGAACGTCACCAGAAACGTCTCAGTCGTGACAAATGTATGTGGCGCGCCCGCGCGTGGAGCCCTTGGTCCACTGGCAATCAGCTCCTTGAAGCGGAGCCGCGCGAGCAGATCGCGGCTCACGTCTTTGCCAAAGATGTCCTTCAGCCCTGCCCGATCAATCGGCTGATGATAGGCGATCGCGCAGAGCACGCCCATCTCCATCTCAGTGAAGGCCATCGACTGGTCGCCAAGGTCTGCCGCCGCCTTGATCACATCTGCAAACTGCGTCTTGGTCCGGAACATCCATCCTCCAGCAACCTGCGCCAGTTCATAAGGCCGACCAATCAACTCCGTCTTAATATCCTCAATCAGCATCTCAACCGAGGCCCCCTGCCCCACCACGCGTGCCAAGTCGTCATGGCCAACCGGCGTGCCACTGGCAAACAGAACCGCCTCGATCCGCCCCATCCATTCGCGCCAGCGCAGCTCTTGCGGCAGATCTTCAAGCTCACGGTCAAAGACGCCTTCGCGTCCGGCCTCCTTCGGTCTTGTGTGCTTTTGTTTGGCTTCGGAGGTTATGGCGGTGCGGGTCATCGCACAATCCCATACAGCCGGAACGTAGCCCGTCCAGTGAGCTCACGCGCGACGCCCAGTTCGACGAGCCGATCACAAAACCGGCGCGCAGCGCGATCGGTCATCGGAATGGTGCTGCCCTGGATTGTTGGTGACAGCATCATTGAAGGCCCAATCGCATCTTCAGTAAGGAACAACGCGACGGCCGCATCAGATCCTTTGGCGCGCAGCTTCGGAGCCGCGGCCTGCAGCAAAGTCGCCCGCGCTGCCAGATCGCGCGCCAAGCGGATCGTATCTTCGATAGACATCAACAGGCGCGCCTGAACTTTCAGATCCGCCCCCTGCCCTTCTTCAATCAGGTCGCGCAACATCTTTTTCGTAAGGTCTTGTGCCGTGACAGGCAGCAGTGACATCCAGTTCAATGCCCGCGCAAGGACAATATCCGAGAGCAGACAGGCGATCTGCTCCGCCCGATCATCCATTTCCAGAACCGCGCGCATCACGGCAATACATCCCGCCAACGGTCCATGGGATTTTGCGCAATCGGCACCAACCCCTATCACCCTCAAGACATCATCGGCAAACGCCGCGCCAACCAAGCTTTGCACACCGTCGTGCCAGTCCCGCCCCGTCAATTTGAGACGCGCCGCATCTCGCCAAAACGCCAAGATATCACCATCGGGGCCGCGTGCCTCTCCGGGCGGTGCCAAGTGGTAAGCGTCGCGGATATCAGCCTCTCGGGCAAGACGGCCTTCGAGTTTAGACGTCGCCGTGGCCGCTCGTAGTGCAAGCTGGTTGGCCAGCAGTTTAAGAGGCACGCCTTGGGACGGATCGCTGACCAGTTGATTTAATACCGTGAGCGCTGCTCCAGACCGAAATGCCACAGTTTCAAGGGTTTCGGCACGTCCAGAGGTGACCCAGCCCGGCAGCTTGGGTAGAGTGTTCACGTCGTCAGAGACAGTTGCGGGCTGATAGGTCATGCCGAGACACTAACTCGCCACGGCGCTTAATTCCAGTAAATACCACTCAAACCGCCCCACCTTACAGCTCTTTGATATGTCCAATAATGTTGCATTATCGGACGTAAAAATGATATGCTCAAAAACATGGGTAGTCTCACAAATAACAGCACCAAAATCGCGGGTTCTTGCGGGTCTGAGTCTGAGATTTCGAACTCAGCACCCCATACCGTGCCAACCAGTGACGAGCGCGACGAGAGAACCTCTCGGGACGGAGCCTCAATCGCTCTGCCCGCCCATGTGGTCAGCTCCGGCGCGCTCGACCGGCTGATCGATACCGCCCGCGACTACGCCGAGGCCTCGACGGCTGGGAATACGAACAAGGCCTACGCCGCCGACTGGAAACACTTCACCCGCTGGTGCCGGCTGAAAGGCATAGAACCTCTGCCCCCCTCGTCCGAGATGGTTGGACTTTATGTAGCTGATCTTGCTGCACCAGCCGAGAAGGCCCCTGCCCTTTCGGTCTCCACGATCGAGCGCCGTCTCTCGGGGCTTGCCTGGAACTACAGGCAGCGCGGGTTCACTCTTGATCGCAAGGACCGGCACATCGCCACAGTTCTGGCCGGGATCAAACGCAAGCATGCGCGCCCGCCGGTCCAGAAGGAGGCGATCTTGCCTGAGGACATCCAGGCCATGGTGGCCACCCTTCCTTTCGATCTCCGCGGGCTTCGAGACCGGGCGATCTTGCTTCTGGGCTATGCGGGCGGTCTGCGCCGGTCCGAGATTGTCAGCCTGGACCACGGCAAGGACGATGCCCCCGACAGCGGCGGCTGGCTCGAGATCTTCGACAAAGGCGCGCTGCTGACGCTTAACGCCAAGACCGGGTGGCGCGAGGTTGAGGTCGGGCGCGGCTCAAGCGACCAGACCTGTCCCGTCCACGCACTTGAGCAATGGCTACACTTCGGACGCATCGACTTTGGGCCGGTCTTCGTGCGCATCTCCCGGGATGGCAAAAGCGCCCTCGAGGCGCGCCTCTCCGATAAGCACGTCGCGCGACTGATCAAAGCGACCGTTCTAAAAAGCGGCGTCAGGTCCGATCTGCCGGACGCCAAACGGCTGGCAATGTTCTCCGGCCATTCCTTACGCGCCGGGCTCGCCTCGTCGGCAGAGGTTGATGAGCGCTATGTTCAAAAGCAACTCGGACATGCGTCGGCCGAGATGACCCGGCGCTATCAGCGCAGGCGCGACAGGTTCCGAGTGAACCTAACCAAAGCCGCAGGGCTGTGATGCCCAGGATTCTTGACGTATTTGGTGAAGCGCTAAGATGAAATTCCAGCGCTTCAGTTTCAGCTTACTGCATCAATTGAAATCGGGAACTAAACGCGACACCACAGGTCGTCCTCAGACGTCTCTTCAAGCCCCTCCGCATTCACAAGAGGATCGTAAAAAATATCATACTGCATAGATACTTGAGTCTTCATGTATGCAAAATACCGCACTTTTGCATTTTACCAAAGTGTTTTGTCAGAGTGCGCCTGCACACCTTATATAGCACGGGCGCGCGATGGTCTGCGAGAGCTCGCTGATCGCGCTCAGCGTATGGAAACCAAGGGTTCTCTGCTGAGCAGCGCCACAGTGCACGCCCTTGCATTCGTTTTCAAACGGTCGTTTATTGATGGTATATGAAACTGCAAACGGCCTTTTTTGATGCCCCTGATTGGTTATGCGCGCGTATCTACCGAGGATCAGACCCCCCTGCCCCAGTCGCAGGCCCTGAAATCCGCGGGTTGCGCCGAGATCCATGAAGAACAGGCCTCAGGCGGCAATCGTGCGCGGCCGGTGCTTGCGCGGGTGTTAGAACGCATAGGTAAGGGCGACACGCTGGTTGTCGTGCGTATTGACCGTCTTGCCCGCTCATTATCGCATCTGCTGGAGGTGATCGAGCGACTGGAGGCCAAGGGTGCTTTCTTTCGTTCCATTCAGGACCCGATCGACACCGGATCCCCGCAAGGCAAGTTCACGTTGCAGGTTCTGGGCGCCGCGGCCGAGTTCGAGCGGGCGCTGATCCGGGAACGTACCAAGGCGGGGCTGGCGAGCGCCCGTACCAAGGGCCGGGTCGGCGGGAACCCTGGACTGCGGGCAAAAGACCCTGCTGCCCTTCGCAAAGTGCAGCTGGCGCGACAAGACGGCTACATGGAGCGTCTGAACGAGACGGCACAAGATTGGGTGCCCCATGTGCGCCGGTTGCGACCCGACTTGGCCTGGGAAGACGTAGTGCGCATCATCAACGGCCCCTTGCCCGAGGCGCGTCGCTGGACCCAAAGCCGTCTCTTGCGCGCTGTGAAGGCATATGTCCGCGACGGCTTCCTGCCGGCCGAGGTGCTGGCCCGCGCCGGGCGTCGCGAAACCGACGACCGTCTGCCCGCCATCGTCGCCGGAATCAAGGGCGCGGACCCCGACATCACGCTTCAGGCGATCTGCACCCGGCTGCAGGCGATGCGCGAACGCACGCCGCGCGGGCGGACAAGCTGGCAGCCTTCGTCGGTGAAGATGCTGCTGGAGCGGGCCGAGAGGCTGGGGTTGCTCGACTGAGATCCCGGAGAATCGTCCATCCGATTCTGCCGACTGATTTCTGTACGCACTCACAATACATCTTGTGGTCACTTCGCAGCTGGCAACGAGGTGTTGAAGTAGAGTGAGAGCGCAGTCGCCCAAGACGCTGATTTTTAACAGTTTACCGTCGACAGAAATGGGTGCCTTCAACGCCCCCAGGCCGCTCAACGGTTTGGTCTGGATTTATCCACAATATCTGTTAAGCTTTGCAAAACAATAAAGACTTGAGGGCAGTGATGAACGGGATACGGGCCTCCCAGAGATTTGAAGTCATGTCCAAGCGGCTTGGTAGTCGGTTGCGTGAACATGCGCAGGAAACCTTCCCACCGGACGCTCAGAAGGGTCTCCGCCGCTTCGCCATGCGGGAAGCGGCTGAACTTCTTCGCATTAATCAGAATACCTTCCGCCATCATGTGTCAAACCTCGAAGGCTTCCCCGAAGGTGTTCTGGAGGGCGGCAACCGCCGTAGCTTCTCTGCAGAGGAGATGGTCGAGGCACAACGCGTACTTCTCGAGACTGGAAGGATCAAGCCAGAAGAACACCCGCACAGAAGACCGGGAGAGGCTTGTCAGGTCTTGACGATTTTCAACCTGAAAGGTGGTTCGGCAAAGACGTCATCTGTTGCCCATGTAGGACAACTACTGGGTCTCCGCGGATACCGGGTCTTGCTGATCGACCTCGACAGCCAGGCAAGTCTGACGAACCTGTTCGGGGTAACTCCCGAGCTTGATCCGGATATGCCAACTTCATACGATCTTATCCGATCCGACGATCCATTGCCCGCAGCAGAGATCATTCGCAAAACGAACTTCCCGACCGTGGATCTGATCCCGGCATCCATGGACATCATGGAATACGAGTTTGAGGTCGCCTTGAGCTTCAGACACGGCGCCACCACGTTCCATAGCCGCATCCGGGAAGCACTTGAGCCCGTCCTCAACCGATATGATGTGGTGATATTTGACACCCCACCGCAGCTGAACTTCTCTGTGATCTCTGCCCTCTTTGCATCGACCGGGGTCCTGATCCCGCTCAACGCGTCGATGCTCGATGTCATGTCGCTGGCGAGCTTTCTGGGCATGGCTAGCAACCTGATGGGCGTCGTAGAGGCACACGCCCCGGAACATGGACTGAACTTCGTGCGAGTTCTGATCACCCGTTACGAAAATACGGATGGTCCGCAGGTGCAGATTTCATCTCTGCTTCGGACAGTCCTCGGGGATGCCGTATTGTCTGCCGAGTTTCTGAAATCAACAGCCGTGGGTGATGCTGCGAACACCCAGCAGAGCATCTTTGAGGTCGAACCTCGCGATGTGAACCGCAGAACTTACGAGCGCGCGATCGAGTCCGTCTCGCGCGTGACCGACGAAGTCGAACGCGAAATCCTGAAAGCATGGGGGCGTAGCCATGGCGCGTAAGGTCTTCGGGGACTCACTCAAGAACGCGATGGGCAAAACGCCGCCTTCGGACGAGGATCTGGATGTGAAGCGAACGAGCCCGACAGTAGCTCGCGCACAAGCATCTGTGCTCGAAGAGGATAAACACGCCACGCGGCTGATCGACCCGACCGCCATACGGATGTCCGCGGTCATGGACCGCATCGATCCAAGCGATGGTCTGGATGAGCTTGTCTCGTCGATCCGCGAGCACGGTCAAAAGGTTCCAGTGCTGGTTCGCCGAACCGAGGACGGTGCGCTTGAGATCGTCTATGGACGCCGTCGGCTTCTCGCTTGTCGCCAACTTGGTCAAAAAGTGCGCGCTACGGTCATGGAGATGACCGACGAGGAAGCTCTCATTGCCCAAGGCGTAGAGAATAATGCGCGCCAAGATCCATCGTTCATCGAAAGGGCTCTGTTTGTCGCCGGGATCATTCGAGAACTTGGGAAAACCGACGAAACGCGCAAGAACGCTCAAACGATCGCGTATCGGGCACTTCAGATCGATGAATCGCTCGTCTCGCGGATGAACCGTATCGCTACGGGCATCCCGATGGAACTAATCCAGGCTATCGGACCTGCACACGGCGTTGGTCGACGGGTTTGGGAAAAGCTTTTCAGGCTGTGCGAGAAAGACGTCGCGAGAGCCCGAGAAGTTGCCGGCGAAATCCCTCGCAACGTACCGGGCCCCGACCGTCTCGAAGCGGCGGTTACCTTGCTGACAGCGACCAAATCGTCGACGCAGAAGACACGTCCCAGTGAGCGCGTGAAGATCGGCCGAAAAGGCAACCGCATCACCATCGATGTGGACGCGGATCTTGTCCCTCGTGTTGAGGAGGCAGTCCGGAAGCTGGTCACAGAGCTTCTTGACCGCGGTCAAGACAGGCCAGAGTGACGACCCCGTGTCTTGACCGCGGTCAAGACATCAAAAGAAACGAGCAGAGAACGAAAGGAGGACCGGCTAGAAAAAGAAAGACCCCCCGAAAGCGATGCTTCCGAAGGGCCTCAATCAGTCTCGACACCTGATTGATACCCCCAAAACGAATCGATTTCAACACCGCTCGCGGTGAACGGGGAAGCTTTTTCTTCCGAAACACCATGAGACATGCAACTGAAACAACAACCGCCCTGGCGGAACGGACATCTTTGCCCTGCCCTAACCCCTACGAGCTTCTGGGCCCGGTTCGCGTACTGAGGAAGGAGCTCGGTCTCACAACCAATGACCTCGCCGTTCTGACCGCGCTCATTAGCTTCCTACCCCGCAACGAACGTGAGATTCAGGACAGCCAGCGACTTACGCTCACTGTCGTGTTCCCATCGAACGCTTCTCTCTCAGAGCGCGCCAATGGACTCGATGAGAGAACACTTCGACGCAGCCTGGGACGCCTCTCAGCTGCTGAACTGATCGAACGCAAGAACTCAGCAAATGGCAAACGCTTTCCGCTGAGGTATGGAGGCGTTATCAGAGATGCCTTCGGTATCGACCTGAAACCCTTGATACAGAGGTACGGCTCGCTCGCGACACAAGCCTTGCAACTCACCGAAGAACGCGAGCGCTTGCGCTCACTGAAGGCTGAGGCGTTGGCCCTACGTGCTTCGCTACTCCAACAGACACGCTTCGATGAAGCAAAGCTCTCAACCCTCAACATGATCAGAAATGTCCTGCGTCGAGCAACACTAACCGTTGATGCAGTCCTGAGCGTTATCTCGGAACTTAGAGCCCTCGGAGCCGATACCGACGCAAGCTACGGTGAACACCATGCCGCAGCAAAAGCTAGTTCCGAAGATAATTTACAAGCTATCGAACACCAACCTTATGCACCAGAATCCAACGATCTGCCCGCCACAAACGGACAAAATGTCCGGCACATAGAGTCTATAAAAAAAGATATTAAAAAGATTGCTCCCTCTACGGTCAATCGCGGTGAACAAACCGCAAAAACCAAACCGACGATGAACCGAGACCCAGCACGCATGGCATGGGAAGATTTCACCCATGTTGCGGGATTTTTCCCAGAACCGCCGCGTACAGGAGAAGCCCTCACCCGCATTCTATACGACCTCGGTCGATTGCTTAGAATAAGCCAAGACGAACTGCGGCATGGGATCCAGAAAGCTGGCGCGGGAAAACTGCTTCTCGTCTTCGACTACCTGATAGCAAGAGCAGACACGATCAAACACCCTGACGCCTATTTCGAAAGAATCCTACGCACACAACTTGCTCCCACATGAACTTCTTGACCGCGGTCAAGAACAACCGCGAGAGGGAAAGGAGTGTTGGTTTGAGGGTGACGGGAAGTGAGATCGGGAGAGTGGCTTCCGGCGCCCGTCGTGGAGAAGATCTGATGACCAAAGCTGTCCAGAAAATCACCATGTCCCCTTCACGGGATATCCCTTTCGACAAGCTGGTGCTGAGCCAGTCCAATGTGCGGCGCATCAAGGCTGGCGTGTCCGTCGAGGAACTGGCCGAAGACATTGGCCGCCGCGGCCTCTTGCAGAGCCTGAGCGTGCGGCCCGTCTTGGCTAACGATGGTACCGAGACCGGCAAGTTCGAGATACCGGCCGGGGGCCGCCGGTTCCAGGCATTGTCCTTGATGGTGAAGCAAAAGCGGTTGGCGAAGACGACGCCCATTCCTTGCATCGTGCGCGATGCTGCGTCCGACATCCTGGCCGAGGACGATTCCCTTGCAGAAAACATGCAGCGCGTCGCCCTGCACCCGCTCGATCAGTTCCGCGCGTTTGTGGCGCTGCGGGACAAGGGTCAGAGCGACGCAGAGATTGCTGCCGCCTTCTTCGTGACGCCGCAGATCGTGAAGCAGCGCCTGAAACTCGCTTCCGTCGCCCCTACCCTGCTTGAGATCTACGCCGAGGATGGCATGACGCTGGAGCAGCTTATGGCCTTCACCGTGAACCCCGATCACGCGCGTCAGGTTCAGGTCTGGGATGTGATCCATTCATCCTGGAACAAGGAGCCATTCCAAATCCGGCGCATGCTGACCGAGACCTCGGTCCGGGCGTCTGACCGACGCGCAGTCTTTGTGGGTGTTGATGCCTATGAAGCGGCGGGCGGCACGATGCTGCATGACCTGTTCCAAGGCGATGATGGAGGTTGGCTCGAAGACCCTGCCCTGCTCGATCGGCTGGTGACGGAAAAACTCCAGGCCGAGGCAGAGACGGTTGCAGTTGAGGGCTGGAAGTGGATCGAGGTCGCACTCGACCTGCCCTACGGCTACAGCCACGGCCTGCGGTCCCTGTCCGGCGATCCGGCACCGATGACGGATGACGAAGGCGCGGCCCATGCCAAGCTTCTCGCCGAGTACCGGGCGCTGGAAGAAGAATACGCAGGTCAGGATGATATCCCTGAAGAGATCGATGCGCGGCTTGGCGTGTTGGAAACGGAGATGGAAAAGATCGAGACCCGGCCGTTGATCTTCGACGCGGAGGAGATCGGGCGGGCAGGGGCGTTCGTCACGCTCGACCGCTACGGCGCTCTGGCAGTCTATCGCGGCTATGTGCGTCCACAGGATGAGCCCGTTGACGAGACCGCGGTCCAGGATGGTGCTGATCCTGCGCTGGCGGGGCAGGGGGCTGATCGTGATTTCACCGATGGCCATGGCAGTGCCGTTCATGGCGGAACCGTCATCACGTCGGGTGGCCAGCTGATCGGAGCAGACTTGCCGGAGGATGAGGACGACGGGGCATTGAAGCCACTGCCCGAGCGGTTGGTCATGGAGTTGACGGCCCACCGGACGCTGGCGCTGCGTGAAGCGATCGGGCGCTCGCCGGATGTCGCGCTGACGCTGCTGCTGCTGAAGCTGGTGACGGACACCTTCCGCACCTCCTCTGCTTCGGGCAGCTGTCTCGAGGCATCCGTGCGTCAGGTCTATATGTCGGCGCAGGCGCCCGATCTGAAGGACAGCGTGGTGGCAAAGCTGGTCGACGAGCGTCACGCGGAATGGGAAGCCGATCTGCCGCTTGGCGATGATGCAGCACTCTGGGACTATCTGACGGTCCTCGACCAGGGCAGTCGGCTGGCCTTGCTGGCGCATTGCCTCAGCTTCGGCGTCAATGCGCTGCATGAGAAGGTGAACCCATACGGGGCAGGCATCTCCGCAGGCGGACTGACCCGTCGTATGGCGCATGCCGATCTCGTGGCGCGCGCGACAGGTCTCGATATGGTGGAGGCGGGATGGGAGCCAACGGTGGACACCTATCTCAACCGCGTGCCCAAGGCCCGCATCCTCGAGGCCGTGCGCGAGGCGAAAGGGGAGGGGACTGCCCAACTCCTCGATCACCTGAAGAAAGGCGAGATGGCCAGTGAGGCCGAGCGCTTGCTGAAGGGCAGCGGCTGGTTGCCCGAGGTCCTGCGCCGGAACGATCTCGTGGCGCTGGACGATGAGGACCGTGCCGAAGGGCAGGGGGGGGATGCCGAAGTGGCTGACAGTGTCAGTGAAGCTGACCTTCCTGCATTCCTGACGGATGACCTGCCTGCTCAAGGCGCGTCGATGCTGGCCGCGGAATAACGTGATCTGGCAGGGGGCGGGTATTCCGCCCCCAATCACCCTATAACATAACAATATCAATAAGATGAGTTCGATTACTCGCATTCGGAATGAGGAATCATGTCTGCAACAACCATCATCGACACAGCCCCCCTCGGGGCGCTCATTCGCTACACCGACGGCAGCCCCAAGCCACCGGCACGCTTCACCAAGAAGCTGGCGGCCTGGGAGCGCTCGAACGGTGTAGGCCGTCTCGTGAAGAAGGAGCCGCCCCGGGCCTATCCGACCTGGACGGCT
This sequence comes from Sulfitobacter sp. EhC04, assembly GCF_001650875.1. Lineage (GTDB taxonomy): Bacteria > Pseudomonadota > Alphaproteobacteria > Rhodobacterales > Rhodobacteraceae > Sulfitobacter. Next base: position 8,978 of record NZ_LXYI01000050.1, on the reverse strand, counting down.
CCCGCGTCGTTCACGCTGCATGAGGGCAACTTCTCCTCGGACGGGGTGATCCTCGTGACCATCATGCGCAGCCATTCTGTTGACAGCGCCCTCGTCTTCGAGGTGGCCGAGGACCCGAAGCCCGGGCAGGTGCGCGTGCTTCTCGACTTCGGCGGCAACACGGAGCTGCTGCATCTGGCGGAATCCATGACTGCGGCCGAGCTTTGGATCGCCAAGGAAGGATACCGCAATGCGCGACTTGAAATCGTCGCCGATGAAGATGGCGAAAGGGCAGGGGGCGCGGACCTGGCCGCCTGAGCCCAACTGAAACCGAGGGGCCCGCCCAAGCGCGGGCCTCTCATCCATCACAACCTTGTCTCGCGATGTCGCGGGGCGCCAAAGGAGCCATCCCCAAGGAAGGACGTCTTCAACCAAGATCTAGGCCGGGAGGTTGGAGGCAAAAGCATCAGCGGGACAACCGGCTCCAGTCGTCAGGGCACTATCCCCCGCTCGCCATTCCCTTCCTTGCCCCGAATCCCGTCTTCGAGATCAACCCACGAGGGGTCGGACTACGGGCAAGCCCGTGCCGCCGGGCGGATTCGGAGCAAGTCCGAACGCACCCGGTGATGTCAGCCAGTATTCGGGCCTGCGGGGTCCTGTCGCGCGGGGGATGGTCCCCCGCCTCCAAGACAGGAGCCAAACAGATGTCCCGCAAAGATGCACACGCCTTCGCCGCCTCCCTCGCCGCCACGCTCATGGTCTCGATCGTCGTCTTCCAGGCAGGGGATGGAACCTTCGGCGCCGTCCCCGCCGATGAAATCGACGGGGACGAGGTCGTGATCGTCTCGGAGTACGATCCCTTCGGGTGAGGCTTTGGCCTCACTTCCCGAGGGCCCGGGCACGGCGCAGGAGCGCCTCCGGGCCTATCGGCGACCAAGTGATCGGCGATGCCGATCTGAAGAACGCCGGTGTGCCACCCTGGCGCAGATCGTGGTGCGCACAGGCCGCTGGGAGCCGACCTTCACCGCGAAGCGCACGAATGGCAGCGCAAAGCAGCGGGCTGACATTGCAACCATCGAAGCATCGGGAAAATTTCACTTGCCTTTAAGAAACACAACATCGTATGATGTAGAAAATCTTAAAGGGGCTGAGCATTGCCGTCATTCAACACCGTGATCGTCTCCACGCTGGTGGACGTTGAAACCCGCCTTGAGGACTTTGGCGTCACTCGCCAGCAGATCATGGCTATCGGACAAACCGCCCGCGCCTATGCGGACGACGCCAGCCCCTCCATGCCGCTCAACGCGGCTGGAATGTTGTCTTACATTCACGGCGTTGGCGAACTCCGCCAGCAGCTTGTCGGTCCTGACTACGTGCCGGACAGAACTTGCGGCATTGAAGCGGTTGTAAAACGTGATCGCACTGTCCGCATTGGCTTCCAGAACGTTGACAAATGCTGTGTCAATATGCCGCCTCTGCCACGCTCCGAAAAGGGTAGCGGCGCGGAAAGCCTTTCTGGACCCGATTTGTTCGTCAACGCAGGTATGAAACCCGGCCCCCTCACCGCCGTATTGAAGGACGGTATCCGTACCTACTATGTCATGGTTGGCCTTGATGGCAGTGTGGAACTGTCTTGTCCCGTGATCGAAAAGGGTAAGTTTGTTCACTGGATGGAACGGATATACATCTATTCGCCTGACAGCGACTGGGAGGCAGACCCGCAAACCGATACCGGCCCCATTGAAGACTTCGACATCACCGTTTCCTTCAAACACTAATGTTCAACGCAGATCGTCTCAAAACAGCCCGCGAACGGCGGATGCTGACAGCGAAGGGACTCGCAGAGCGCGTAGGCGTGTCTGCGGTCACTCTCTCAAAGTATGAAAACGGGCATCCGCCCGATGAAGCGACAGCGAAGCGCCTCGCGTTCGCGCTTTCCTATCCAATTGATTTCTTTTACCGGGAAGCGCCAGAGCGTATTGATACCGACGCCGTTAGCTTCCGCAGTCTGTCGCGTATGAAGGCCAAAGAGCGCCGAGCTGCAGAAGCAGCGGGATCGTTGGGAATCGAGCTTTACGAGTGGATCGACTCCCGCTTCAACCTGCCCGCAGCCGACCTTATCGACCTGAGCAAAGAGCGCAGCCGCCCGCATGTCGCCGCCCGCCTTCTGCGCCAGCATTGGGGCATAGGCGACAGGCCTATAGGAAACGTTCTCAAGCTGATCGAGTCAAAGGGTATTCGCGTCCTTTCCCTGTCGGAAGCGACCAAGCATGTTGACGCTTTCTCGTTTTGGCGCGGGGAACATCCCTATGTTTTCTTGAACCAAGAGAAGACGGCGGAACGGTCCATCTTTGATACGGCACATGAGCTTGGACACCTTGTCTTGCATCACCACGCAGGGTCGAAAGCCGACAAAGAGGCAGAGACGCAGGCCGACAGATTTGCATCGGCATTCCTCATGCCCGAAAACGACATGATGGACTATGCGCACCTTTTCACAGTTGGGCAGATCATTTCGGCCAAGAAGCGTTGGAAGGTATCGGCCATGGCCTTGGCATACCGCCTCAATTCTCTGGGCTATATCAGCGAATGGAACTACCGTTCTTTGCTGATCGAGCTTGGGAAGCGAGGCTATCGAAGCGGCGAGCCAGACGGAATCGAGCGTGAGGTTTCGACCGTGCTCGCAAAGGTCTTGGCCGCTCTTTGGTCAAAGGGCATGACTAAGGACGACATCGCCAAAGACCTTGGGATTCCTTTGGGGGAAATCGAGGCCCTTATTTTCCGACTGTCGCCAGATCAACGGGCCGTTAATGAGCCGCACAAACCGGCGCTGCGAGTGGTGAAGTAGCACTGCAAAGCCGGATCCATGAAAGTGTGACGATCACCCGATTCGGCAGTTAATTGTCCGCTCTGTCCAGCCCTGTCATTTCCCGATGCTGTATAGAAAGGCGGTTCAGGGTCGATCGCGTCGCCCACATCCTCAACTTATGGCTAGGTGTCACATCCCGTGAGGTAGTATGGGCGCTTTGAGAACAGCTCTGGCTTGAGCTTGTGCCAGCCTTTCATCGCCTGCAACGGCGTCTTGCTGCCCAGGGCTGATTGCGGGAGTTGCTGGTTGTAGAGCCAGACATAGCGGTGCAGCGTCGCCTCCAGTTCCTCGCCGGAGCGGAAATGGTGGCTCTGCAGGACCTCCTCGATGCGGCCGTTGAACCGTTCGACCATGCCGTTGGTCTGCGGCGACTTCGGCGGGGTGAGGCGATGCTCAATGTCCAGGGCTGCACAGAGTTTGTCGAACTCGTGCTCTCCCGTCGCGGCGCGCTTGCGCAGGCCGAAGAGACGATCTGTGAATTCCTTGCCGTTGTCGGTCAAGACCGTGCGGATGCGCATCGGGCAGGCCCGTTCGAGGTCGCGTAGAAACCGCCGGGCATTGGCCGCGGTCTTCGCCGGGTAGATGCGGACGAACACCCAGCGGGTGGCGCGGTCGATCGCCACGAACAGATAGCGGCGTGAGGTTTCGTCAGCCATTTGAGGCAGATACTTCACATCGACATGCAGGTAGCCCGGCTCATAGGCCTTGAACGACTTGTGCTTCGGCTGCGGCGCCTTGGCATTCAGATCGCGCAGGTTGCCGACCCCGTGCCGGCGCAGGCAGCGGTCGAGACCCGAGCGCGAGGCGTGCGGATTGAGGAACTCGCGGACCACGGCCAGAAGATCGTCCAGGGAAAGCAGAAGCGTGGTCCTGAGCGCCACCGCAACGGCCTCCTGCGCCGGCGTCAGCGTCGTCTGCAGGTGATGCGGGGTATGGCTGCGGTCTTCCACCGTTTCACGGTGCCGCCACTTGTAGATCGTCTGCTCGGTGGTGCCGTAGCGCTCGGCCAAGACCCAAGCAGGTTCCTCGCTGGCCTGGATCGCCGCCCTGATCTTCGGCGTCGTCGTTGCCTGGGCATGCAATCGGATCAACATGGCGGCACTCCGTCTTGAACGTCCCTCAGAACCGATCTTGCCATGAACAGGGCAGAGCGGCGAGGGTCTATGTGATCATCCGGGATGGAACAGCTAGGTCACTTGCGGTGCTACCCGCCGCCAGCGCGTCCACGAACCACTGCGGTTTGCGTCCCCGGCCTGACCAAGTGAGCGCCGGGTTCTCAGGATGCCGGTATTTCGCCGCGACAGGCGTACGGGAGGTTTTCGCCTCGTTGCCGACAAGTTCGGCCAGAGAGTAGCCCAACTCCCGGGCGAGAGCTTCCACCTTGGCGCGGGCTTCCGCCTTCTGCCGATCCTCATAGCTGGAGATCGCCCTGGCGATGTCCTTCTGCATTTTCTTCAGCTCGGGAAGCGACAACGCCTCGAGATCGTAATCAGCCATTGATGCGGTCCGTGTCCTGAATGTTCCGGTATCGATAGCCCGCCGCGGCATGGTCCCGCAACTCCCGTAGGCAGGGGGGCAGGTGACGAGGGTTGGTTGGACCATAATCTTGGCCGCTAGTGGGGTGCTGGGCTTGGGTTCAGGCAGTCCCGATTGGCAGGATGACAGGGTCTGGCATGGGCTCCCCGCGCCTCTCTGACTTCTGGGCCATCCCTTCGACTGACAATCCCCTAATCCCGTTCGGTCTCCTGCGCGCAACCCCGCGTCAGCCCGGGCCGTGTTGGCCGCCTATGGCGTCCTGCCCGCTCCACCCCGGTCCTTTGGGGGTTTCCGGTGTCCATGCTGTCCACCGTGCACGCATCACCCGACGGGCTTTTTCCGGGTCTTGTCGAAGGGACGGTCCCGAAGACAGGAAACACAGGAGCTAATCATGCAAAACATCGTCATCCTCGCCGGCAACATCGGTCAAAAACCCGAAACCCGCACCACCCAGGGCGGCACCAACATCACCAACTTCAGCCTTGCCACCTCACGCCCCCGCCTCTCGGAGGGTCGCGTCCTGCGCGACGAGAACGGCTACCGGATCATGGACACGGAATGGCACCGCATCACCTGCTTCAACGGTCTCGGCAAGACGGTCGCCGAGCACTGCGAAAAGGGCATGAAGGTCCTCGTCCATGGCCGCATCCACTACAGCAAGTGGATCGACAGCATGGGCAACGACCGCTACGGCTGCGAGATCATCGCCGAGAAGGTCGACTTCCTGAGCCGCCCGAAGTCGGCTGAGAACGAAAACCCCGAGCTGGTCGACCGCGACGACGAGATCCCGTTCTGAGAACGGGGTCTCCCCCTCGGGCCCGGCGGGGTAACCCGCCGGGTTCGGCCAAGTTCAAGATTGAATAACAAACTTCACGTCTGTTCCAAACTGTAGGTCACCGGCACGGCAAAGTGCCTTCAGCGCGCGCAATAGGTCTTCTTGGCCGATATTCTTGCTGATCCACCAACCGGAAGTCGTCTGCTTGGTTGGGAGCCTTTTATTGCCAGGATGGACAGCCTCGGGTTTGCGCGCGACGTAATGTCTGGATCGGGCACTCATATCTGCGAGTCTCTCTAGGGCCTCAGGCGCAATTTCGGCGGTCAAGTCTACGATTGCGGCAAAGACATCGGGGAGCGTGCGACCTCTGATACATTCGCCAAGATATTCAGCTTTGTACTTGTGGTGGCGCGGCCCGTTTAAGAGCTTCGACTGCGTGCCAGTTTCTATGGTCGCCACCTTAGTGTTTTTTGCGATGCTCGCGGATAGGCTTGCCGTGAGATCCTTATCAAGACTGTCCCGCATCTTGAGCATTGCGTCGACAAGATGCACGGGCAGCCTAACCAATACGGTCGGTTCTTGTGCTGCAAGTATCATGAGTGCCTCCAAGACTTGCGGTTTCTACGACGCGGGCGCATCGTGGTGTGATAGAGGGTGATTAGCGTCTCTCCCTCGACGATTACTTGGCTTCCACGCAGCCGCTCGAGTTGCTGAATTTCTTGTTTGCGTTTTCGGATGGCGCGGGCGGCATCCTTATCAGTCAGAAGGAAAGCATCATCTGCGACCCGCGTTCCGACACGGAAGACCAAGTCGACGTCCTCATCTTTATACCCACGCTGGCGCATCCGCGTTTCGGCGTGACGTGTTAGGGAAAGTTCAGTCATCGCTATCCTCCTCGTTCTTTATGACATCGACAGCCTTTTTGGCCGGTTCCATCGACAAGAGGTCATCCAGGTTCAGGTCTGTGATCGCTTCCTTTCGTTCGCGCTCGAGTTCAAGAAGCTTGTCGTGAGCAAAGGTGCGCGTGCGTTCCAACCCGATTTCGTCCTTGAGCTCCTGAATCCATGCACTGTCCTCCGGATCCATAGACTCAAGCTCATGATTGATCAGATGCTCGGTTTCACCCAAGAGCTCCCAAGCACGAATACCGCCAGCAAACACCAAGGCTGCTTTCTTTGTGGGGATGTCTCGCGCCAGAACCTCACCAATGGTCACGCCGACTTCATCAATCTTGAACCGCACGATCGAGTAGCGGTCGCCATCCTTGACCACCTTGGGCCGAGTAGCGTCGCGCTTAGCGTCCTTGAGCTGTCGAAAGTACTTGTTAGAGTAGTGGGCAGCCAGCGTGGCGCGCTTAGCGTAGTCCGGAAAAGAGCCGCTTTTCATCCAGCCGGCGACTGTGGACTCGCCAACACCCAGAAACTCGCCAAAAGCCTTCTGGCTGAGAAAAGCATCCCGGACAAACTGAACCATTTCTTTCTCGCCAAGCGCATCGTCGGCGATTTTCGCGATTGTGCGGTACGAGCTACCTGGCACTTCGTCATCCGAACCCGCCATCAACTCCTTGTGCTCATCAAACCACTTCATAAGGTAGCCTTCTCTAAATTTTGAAGTTCCGTCATAGCGAACTTCATCTGATGATGTTCATATGACGTCGATCTGCGACCTGTCAAGCCCGTACCGGCAATTTTCGCAGTTTTTATCCTCTGAGGTTCGTTTTTTGCGTATGATTGGCTTTTGTGTCGAGCAAAGCGAAGCACCGGGCTGGACAAGTGCTGAATATGAAGTACGCCGGCGGCCACCTTCATGCTCAAACATGGTGATTTTCAGCAGTGGACCCGCTTTTTGTGCTCCATCATTGTAGAGAGTAAGAGGAGTGCCGGATTCCCGGTGACGGGTTTAGGGCTGGGAGAGTGGCTCCCGGCGCCTGTCACGGGAGATAGCCGATGGGCGTTGTAGAAGTTCTGGATCCGGTGCAGCCGACGCGGGCTGGTGGCTGGAAAGTGGATGCAAGCCGGGGTGAGCGGAACGGGCGGGTGTCGTCCGAATGGTTCAACCGGCCCGATGACGAGCGGTATCTGTCGCTCGACGATCTCTGGGCCAATGTGAAGGGCCGGTCGGAACGCAGCCGCAGCCGGGTGGTACAGACGGCGGATATCCGGGTCGAGGCTGCGCGCGACAACCCCGAGCGGTTGCACCTGATGCTGCCGAAGGCACAAGAACCGGTCGCGCCCACGCATTGGGCGTTCGGCCAGCTTGCCAGCATCGTCGGCGCCCCGGCCTCCTACCTGCGGCAGTTGCCCGCGCCGCTGGCGGGGATCAACCTGCAATACGGTCTGACCAACCACCGTGCCGAGCAGGTGAAGACTTTCGAGACGGAAGACGGCCGCACGGAACTGCGCGCCGTGACCGGCCCCGACTATGGCCGCATCCATGACCACGAGTTGGTCGAGGCGGTGCAGCGCATCGCGGGCAATGGCACCGGCGACACGCGCTGGAAGGTGCCGGGCGTGCTCGATTGGTCGACCGGGGTCTACAACCCCGATGTCGAGATCAGCCGCGACACGACCACGCTCTATGCCTCGGACCGCGACGTCTTCCTGTTCCTGGTCGACGATCGCAACCCGATCGAAGCGGGCAAGCTGCCGGACGGCTCCCCCGATCTCTACTTCCGGGGCTTCTACTGCTGGAACTCCGAAGTTGGTGCCAAGACCCTCGGCATGGCGAGCTTCTACCTGCGGGCGGTGTGTCAAAACAGGAATCTGTGGGGCGTCGAGGATTTCCAGGAGATCCGCATCCGGCATTCGAAATACGCCGCCTCGCGCTTTGCCCATGAGGCGGCCCCGGCGCTGACGCGCTTCGCCAATTCCTCGCCGCAGGGGTTCGTGAATGGCATCAAGGCCGCGCGGCAGCAGATCGTGGCGCGCAGCGATGAGGATCGCGCGGATTTCCTGCGCAAGCGGGGCTTCTCGAAGGCGGAGTCCGGCAAGATCATCGAGAAAGTGCTGATGGAAGAGGGCCGCCCGCCCGAGAGTATCTTCGACTTCGTGCAGGGCATCACGCGGCTTGCGCGCGACAAGACCCAGCAGGATGCGCGCCTCGAAATGGAAGGGCGCGCGAAGAAGCTCCTCGACCGGCTCGGCTGACAGAGCCCCCACGCAGCGATCGCCCGACACCGGGGCGGTCGCTGTAGCCTTTTTCTCAACATGCACGCCGCTGGCCATGCCCCGAAAGGGCAGGGGGCTTCGGTGTGCGGATTTCAGCGAGACCCCCATGACCCCCCAGGAAGAAACCGTCATTCTCGAGGCCCGCGATATCCTCGGCCGTTACCTTAGCCAGAACCCGGTGATCGGGAGCTGGCAAGCGCTGATGGACTATTGCGCTTTGACCGTCCGAGGTCCCATCGAGCGATTCCATGTCCTCTATCTCGACCGCAAGAACCGCATCATCGCCGATAAGCTATTGTCGACCGGCACAGTCGATCATGTCCCGGTCTATCCGCGCGAGGTGATTAAGAGAGCCCTGATGCTGAACGCCAGCGCCCTGATCCTGATCCACAACCACCCGTCGGGCGATCCGACGCCGTCCGAGGCCGATCTCAGCATGACCAAGGAGATCCAGAAGGGCTGCAAGTATCTCGGCCTGACGCTGCATGACCACGTCATCGTGGGTGCCGGGACGGAGCTAAGCCTGCGGGGTCTCGGCAAACTCTGATGCTGTGGCCAGATCCATCACCGTCGCCCCTTCGAGGAAGAGGGTGGCGGTTTGGTCTTTGACGGATGAGGCGGGGAGAGTGGCTTCCCGCGCCGTTGGAGATAT
>NZ_LXYI01000049.1 GCF_001650875.1 Sulfitobacter sp. EhC04 | reverse complement strand
TAGGCCAGAAGCGGTAATTTCTCTTTTATTAGGGTACTACGACAACCGGTGTCGCCCAGCGTATCGCGGAGCCAGTCGACCTCTTGCCGGGCATGGTCGAACGCCTTGGCGGAATGGGCGCATTTCAGCGCGCCATCCTTGCGAAATCCGGTCTCTTTAAGATCAAGCTTGTCGATGGTGTGGATCAGATGATCAACGCTGCCTGTCGCGATGTCATGCATCCGGCGGGCCATGTCGATCCCTTCGGATCTGGCAATTTCGGCAAAGTCGCGCCTGAACTTGGCGGATACGACGCCGCCGTTCCGACCACTGCCGCCGGTGCCGGGTGTTCCGGCCTCCAGCACCACCACGCTTAACCCTGTCGCCGCGAGGGTCAGCGCGGCGTGCAGGCCGGTATAGCCGCCGCCCACAATCGCGATGTCACAGGAAACATCCCGTGTCAGCGCAGGGTAATCAGCCCCATTCCCGATCTGGTCACGCCAGAGCGATATCGCGGGCGGCGGCAGTCTGGTCATGCTGTTCCAAACACGGCGTCGGCCAGCGCCCCCAGGCTGTGCAGCCGCAGATCGGGTTCGGTGAACGTGGCGGGATCTGGCGTAGCACCGTAACCGGGCTGGTCATGTCGCCGTTCGATCCAGCAGGTTGTGTAGCCCAACGATTTCGCGATGCCGATGTCGTGATGCTGGCTTTGGGCGACATGCAGGATTTCGCTTTGCTTGTAGCCAAGCGCCGACTGACGTCCGCGATTGAAGGCAAAGAATTCGGGGTTTGGCTTGGCGCATTGGGCTTCGTCACAGGTGACGGCATCGTGGAACGGCAGCCCCAACCGATGCGCGTAAGAGGTATAGGCAGTGCGGTCCGCATTGGTCATTGCGACCAGCCGAAAGCGGCTGCGCAGGCGGGCCAGCGCCTCGACTGAATCGGCAAAGGCGGGCCATTCCAGCACCGACAGTTGAAAGTCGCGGGCTGCCTCGGGCGTTGCGTCCAGATCAAGCTCTTTTGCCAGATGCAGATAGACATCGGAAAAGACCTCGCTTGAGCGGCCGTAGTGTTGGTCGCGGCCCGCCATGTAAGGGCCAAAGATATCGTCGTCAGACAGATCCGGGCGCCCGCCGATCCGCCGCACGGCGTCAAGAACGCCTTTTTCGAAATCAATACAGGTGCCGACAATGTCGAACGTCAAAACTTTGAACGGGGTGAAATCCATGAAACCCTCATGCTGGAGGCCCCGCAGGGCGGTTGCGTTGCGGCAAACATGGTGCAGATGCAGTGAATTGGGCAATTGCCAAATTCTGAGGGTTTCCATAATCTGAGGTAATGAATGGTCTCCGTCGCAAACTTCCCTCCGCCAATGCGCTGTTTGTTTTTGAAGCGGCGGCACGGCATGAGAATTTCACACGGGCGGCGGAAGAGTTGAACGTCACACAGCCCGCCGTCAGCCGGGCGCTTGCCGGTCTGGAGGAGCATCTTGGCGCGCAATTGTTCCTGCGCGGCAAACCGGGTGCGCGGCTGACAGAAAGTGGTCAACTGTTGAAAACCGCTGTGGAAACGGCATTTTTGCAGATAGATCGCGTTCTTCACCAGATCGAGGAGCGGCGGACGGGCAAGGTACAGGTCACATTGTCGGTCTCGACCGCCTTTACAACCCATTGGCTGATGCCGCGCATTGCACGGTTTCAGGCGACCTTTCCCGGCGTCGATCTGCGGTTTCAGCTTATTGCCGGTCAGGTGACCGGGCCGACCAATGGCGTGGATATTGCCATGCGTTATGGCGTTGCGCCGGACACCGCCGGGCGGTTTGTCATGCGTGAGTCTTATGTCCCGGTCTGCGCGCCGGGCTATCTGGAACCACCGCCAAAGGACGGTCCCGCCCTGATCCGGCTTGAAGGCGAGGCCTCGGACGAACTGGCCGATCTGATGGTCGGCATGGGTCTGCGGCGCGAGGCACAATTGGGGTTTTCGGATTATTCCGTGGTGATTCAAGCCGCCCTTCTGGGGCAGGGGATCGCTGCGGGCTGGATGAACATCGTCAGCCACTGGATAAACGAGGAGCGGTTGATTCCGGCAGTGAACAAACAGGTATGCCCCGGTCGCGAATGCCGCATTCTGGCGCGGTCGGGGGGCGACCATGCCGATGTGGTGCAGGACGTCAGCAGCTGGCTGGTCAGTGAAATGCAGTCCGATCTGATGGCCATCGCCGCGCGCTATCCGGCGCTGGGGGTCGATGCACTGCTGGAACCAGGAATGGGCAAATGAGGCTGCACCCCTCCATATATGAGGCGTTTCAGATCGTGATGCGTACAGGCACCATTTCAGGTGCTGCCGAAGTTCTGGGGCGCAGCCAGCCTGCGGTCAGTCGGATGATCGACAAGCTGGAAAGCAGCGTCGGCGTCAAGTTGTTCGAGCGGCGCAAGGGGCGGGTTGTGCCCACCCATGCGGCGCATCTGCTGCTGGACGAGGTGGAACGGTTGTTTGTGACCCTGTCGTCGCTGGATGACTTCAGCCGCCGCATGGAAGAAGGCGCGGACGGCGGTGTCAGGATCGCCGCGCTGCCGGCGCTTGGGCTGGACTTTCTGCCCGAGGTCATTTCGCGGTTTTCGCAAGGCAGGCCGCTGGCACGGGTCAAGCTGAACGTCAGAATGTCGGTCAGCGTTGAAAAATGGGTGGCCACACAGCAGGTCGATTTCGGCCTGGCGGAGACACCGTTCCAACTGTCGGGGTTTCACACACGTATTTTTGCCGACACCAGCTATATCACCGCGATTCCGGCGGATCATCCGTTGGCCGAGCGCGAAGTCGTGCGGCCAGAGGATCTGTCGGGCGAGCGGCTGATCGGCTGGACGGTTTCGGTTTCGGCGCGGCGGATCTTTGATGACATCATGCAGGGCGCGGGGATCACGCCATTGCAACTGACCGAGACAACCATGTCCGCTCCGATGTGCAGCATGGTCAAGCGCGGGTTGGGGCTGGCGGTGGTTGACCCTTTCACCGCATGGGCCAATCGCGATCCCAGCATCGTGTTCCGGCCCTTTCTGCCGCAGATCCCGTGCCGATTTGCCCTGCTGGAACCCGACACGCGCACGCCGACTGTTCTGGCGACCGAGTTGATCGGCCATGCGGAAACACTGAGGGACGAGGTGCTTGCCGGGATGGGCTGACAGGCGGCCCGGTTCAATATGCGTGAAACGCATATTGAAAGGTTAACTTTGCATTTTGATTCTAATGGGTGATTGGTTCTAGTACGGTCCATGAACCAGAACCTGCCCCCCGAAAGGAACAAAGAGATTTTCGATGTCGTGGTCGTCGGAGGCGGCGTCAACGGCACGGCTGCTCTGCGCGAACTGGCCGGGGCAGGGTACAAGGTGTTGTTGGTCGAGGCCGAGGATCTGGGATCAGGCGCCAGTGGCAGGTCGTCGCGCATGTTGCATTGCGGACTGCGCTATCTTGAGGGGCCCGATCCGATCAGAAACGCGATCCGGCATCCCATCCGGTTTGCGCGCGCGCTGCATATGGCACGGGATGCGATGCAGGCGCGGGCCGAACTGGCGCAGGACGAAACCGTCGGAACGCGGGCGATTGAGCTGTCATTTCCAATCTGGCGCGACGGCCCGTTTCCGCGCTGGCAGCTTGATGCCGGTCTGCGGCTGCTGCGTCTGATTGGCCCGTCCGGGGTGCCCCTGGATGTCAAATCGCGCGATGCCGATGCCGCAGGGACGCATCCCATTGGCCGACATCTGCGCGATCAGGACGCGTTGCGCGGCATGGTCAGCTTTCGCGAATATCTGTTCACGGAGCCCGAGCGCCTGTGCATCGACAATGCGCTGGACGCAGAGTTGCATGGGGCAGAGTTACGGCTGATGACCCGAGCGGAGTTGCGGGGCAGGGACGTGGCGGGTTTGTGGCGTTTGGGGCTTGAGGGTCCCGGCAGCATCACCGAGGCGCGCGCCCTTGTGGTTCTGAACTTGGCCGGAAGCTGGGCCGACGGGCTTGCCGACTTTGGCAAGCGTCTGGTGCGTGGGACAAAGGGTGCGCATATCATCGTCCGGCTGCCCGAAGGATTTGCCGACCGGGGGATCGCCACAATGCATCGCGGCGGCCATCCGTTTTATGGCCTGCCGCTGGGGCAGGACCGGTTCTATTTCGGGCCGACCGAGACGCCATTTGAAGGGGACGCACGGAACGTTCATGCGGATCGCGATGATCTGGCGTTCCTGCTGGGTGAGGCGAACCATTTGTTGCCGGGTCTGGGTCTGACGGAGAAGCACGTGGAACAATGCTGGGCCGGGGTGCGCCCGCTGACCGAGGATGCAAGCCGCCCGATGGGCGCGCGTGAACGCAGGGTGCATGATCTGGCCCCGCAGGGGTTCGAGAACGTTCTCGCGATGACGGCGGGGCCGGTGATGAGCCTGCGTAGCGCAGGACGCCGCATGTTGTCCGAGGTGGTCGCGCGGATCGGCCCGCCCAAAGCCCGGGCGACGATCAGCCTGGGACAGACCACGCAAGCCCCGACAGACGCTGAGGCGCTCGCTGTGACCCATGAACATGCGCCGGACCTCTATGCGGTTCTGGCGCGCCGCACCGGCGCGGTCTGGTCAGGGATGGTCAGCCGCGAGGATGCAGCGCGGACTGCCGACACATTGGCCCCGCTGTTCGGCTGGAGCGCGGTCAGGAAAGCTTCGGAGATCGAGGCGTTCCTGGCACGACAGGAAACGGAATTCTGTGTGCCGCGGCACAACAGGAAAGAGCCGGATCAACCGGCAATGCAACCATGACAAAACCAACAAGGAGAAACCGATGACCATGATGAAAACACTGCTGAGTACCATCGCCCTGGGCGCGCTGACCGCCACGGCGGGGCTGGCGCAGGAGGTGACCAACGACCGCTTCAAGGAAGTTCTCGAACGCGGTGTGCTGCGTGTCGGCGTGCAGGGCGCGTTCAAGCCCTGGGCATTTCGCGCGCCGGACGGTTCTGTCGAGGGGATTGAGGTGGACCTCGCCCAGACGGTTGCAGATCGCATGGGGGTCGAGCTGGAAACGGTTGTGATTTCCTCGGCCAACCGTATGGAGTTTCTGCAACAGGGCAAGATCGACCTGCTGATCGGTGCCATGTCCGACCGCCCCGACCGTCGCGAGGTGGTGGGGATTGTTGAACCCGCCTACTGGACGTCCGGGCCGACGCTGATGGCCAAGGAAGGCGTGATTTCGTCCTGGGACGACATCAAGGGCAAGCCTGTCTGCGGCAAGCAGGGGGTGTTTTACAACAAGATCGCGGAGGTCGAGTTTGGCGCGGATGTGGTGGCCTTTGGCGGCAATACCGAGGCCAAGGAGGCACTGCGGTCAGGCAAATGTGTTGCCTGGGTCTATGACGACACGTCGATTTCGGCCGATCTCGCCAGTGGTGAGTGGGATGGCTATGAAATGCCGGTGGGCACGGTTTTCTCGAACCCCTGGGGCCTTGCCGTGCCGCTGGAAGAGAAGGACGGTATCTGGGGCACCTTCATGTCCGGTATGGCCTACAACTGGCACAAGGACGGCACGCTGATCGAGCTTGAAGAGAAATGGGGCGTCAAGCCGTCCCCGTGGATCGCCGATATGAACGAAAAGCTGCAGTACGACAGCTCCTATCTGGACAACTGATGACACCGGGGGGGGTACGCCCCCCCGGCCAATGACAGGATTACATCTTGCTGGACCTCATCGCGCCGTTCTTTGAACGGCTCAACGACACCACCGGGCTGAATTTTTCGCCCTTCTACGATTCCTATGACTGGGGTCGTCTGCTGGAGGGCATGTGGGTTTCGATCAAGCTGATCACGGCCATCATCGCGGTATCGCTGGTGATTGGCGTGGTCGGCGCGGGCGCGCAGACCTCACGGGTCAGGCCGGTGCGCTGGCTGGTCGCCGCCTATATCGAGGTTTTCCGCAACACGCCGCCCATCGTGCAGCTGTTGTTTTTCTACTTTGGCCTCGGGGCGATCACCCCGCAGGTCGATATGGGCGGCTGGTATGAGCCGATGATCGGCAGCTTTGGCTGGGCGGTGATCGCCATCGGCATTTTCGGCGGAAGTTACAACGTGGAGATCTTTCGTTCGGGGATCGAGGCGGTGCCTGACTCCACCAAGGAGGCGGCGGAGTCGTTGGGGTTCTCTCAGTTCAAGATCTTTGTCTACATCACCCTGCCGCTGGCGGTGCGCATCTGCCTGCCTGCGCTGACCAACAATATCGTTTCACTCGCCAAGACGTCTTCGCTGGCCTATGTGATTGCGGTTCCCGAAATTACCTATTCCCTCAGCGGGATATGGTCGGACAGCGTCAATGTGCCGGAGATGATGGTGCTGCTGTTCCTGTATTACATCGTGCTTGTCGCCATCATCGCGCGGATCATGTCGGTGATCGAACACAGGCTTGCATTGCCGGGGTATGGCCAATGATACCGAACTGGAAAGTTTCCCGTGTCACCTGGCGCGCGCCTGTTCTTGCCGCCGGTCTGTGCCTTGCCGCCGCCCTTGCCGCCACGGCGCAAGACGGTGGGGCGGCCCGGCCCTCTGCGCTTGCATCGCTGGTGATCTGGATGCCCTTCATCCTCAAGGGTTTCGGGCTGAATCTGCTGATGAGCGTTCTGGCGATGGGTTTCGCCACGGTGATGGGTGTGATCTTGGGGTTCATGCAGATCAGCCCTGTTGCGCTGATCCGTGTGCCTGCAAGGCTTGTAACGCACCTTTTCCGCAACTCGCCCTGGCTGGTGATCCTGTTTGCGATCATGTTGCTGGTGCCGTTTCAGATGACCTTGCCCGGCGTTGGCCGCGTGATGATCCCCGACTGGGTCAAGGCGACCTTCGGCTTTGCCCTGCCGGTGATGGCCAACATATCGGAAATCCTGCGGGGTGCGGTATTGTCGATCCCGTCGGGTCAGTGGGAAAGTGCGGAAAGCCTGGCCTTCACCCGCGGCCAGACACTGCGCCATGTCATCCTGCCGCAATGCATCCGCCGGATGCTGCCGCCCTGGATGAACTGGTATGCGTTGCTGACCCTGATGACACCGATGGCTGCGATCCTCGGGGTGGATGAGGCATTGGGCAACACCCAGGCGGCGATGGAAGCTGCAGGCGCCCGCCCCGAATTCCTGATCCCGTTCTATCTGTTCCTGATGACGATCTTCTTTGTCTTCATCTATCCGCTATCCGTTTACACCCGCCGGCTTGAAAAACGCTTTGCCGTCGCGTCCTGACAGGAGACTTCATGATCATGTCCCCCACCGAAACCTGGTCCCCCGCGCAGCCCATCGTGTCACTGCACGGTGTCCACAAGAGCTTTGGCACCTTCGAGGTTCTCAAAGGCATCGACATCGACGTGATGAAAGGCGAGGTGGTCTGCATCATCGGGCCGTCCGGGTCGGGCAAATCCACGCTGATCCGCACCATCAACGGGCTGACCCCTGTCAGCAAGGGGTCGGTCAAGGTCGAGGGGATCGAGGTCCACGATGCCGGGCTCGACAAGCTGGCGCTGCGGCGCAAGGTCGGGATCGTTTTCCAACAGTACAACCTGTTCCCGCACCGCACCGTCTTGCAGAACGTGATGATGGCACCGCTGCTGGTGCTGAAGGAAAACCGCAAGGAGGTGGAAGCCCGCGCCCGCGCCCTGCTGGAAAAGGTCAAGCTGCGCGACAAGGAAGAGGCCTATCCGGCCGAACTGTCCGGAGGTCAGCAACAGCGCGTCGCGATTGCGCGCAGCCTGTGCATGCGCCCTGACGTGATGCTGTTCGACGAGGTGACCGCAGCACTTGACCCCGAGACGGTCAAGGAGGTGCTGGTGACGATCAAGGATCTGGCGGGTGACGGCATGACCTGCATGCTGGTGACGCACGAAATGGGCTTTGCCCGTGAGATTTCGGATCGGGTCTATTTTACCGATGCAGGACGTATCGTGGAAAGCGGCCCACCGTCGCAGATATTTGACAAGCCGCAGGACCCGCGCACACGGGAATTCCTGTCCAAGGTGCTTTGAGAGGCCCCTCCGCGAAAGACGCACATCAGAACAGGAGATTGCCGTGACCATTCACAGCCCGACCCGCAGCAAGGACCCGCTGCTGCAACCGCTGAAGCTGAAGAAACTGGTTCTGCGCAACCGGATCATGAGCACGTCGCATGCCTGTGGGCTTGAAAAGGACGGTTTCCCCCAGGAGGCCTATCAGGCCTATCACGAAGAAAAGGCACGGGGCGGGATTGGTCTGTCGATGTTTGGCGGATCGTCGAATGTGGACATCGACAGTCCGAACATCTTTCAACAGCTGAATGTCGGCACCGACGGGATCATCCCGCACCTTCAGCAGTTTTCCGAACGGATGCACGCGCAGGGGGCTGCGCTGATGTGCCAGATCACCCACCTTGGGCGGCGGGGCGACCCCTATGCGCAGGACTGGCTACCGCCGATTGGCCCATCGCCGATCCGCGAAACCCTGCACCGTGCCATCCCCCGCGAGATGGATGAACATGACATCGCGCGGGTGGTCAAAGCTTACGGCCAAGCCGCGCGGCGCTGTGAGGAAGGCGGGCTTGACGGGATCGAGACACTGGCCTCGGGGCATCTGATCGGGCAGTTCCTGTCGCCCAAGACCAACCACCGCACCGACCGGTTTGGCGGATCGCTGGAAAACCGCGTGCGGTTTGCGCTGATGGTTCATGATGAGATCCGGCGCAATGTCAGCGACGATTTTATCGTTGGCATGCGCTATGTGGTGGACGAGGGCATCGACGGTGAATTGTCAGCCGACGATTGTCTGGCTGCGGCACAAATTCTGGAACGCGAAGGTGCGGTCGATTTTTTCAATGCGCTGTTCGGCTCGATGGACACCTCCCGTTCGCTGTCCGAAGAGGTGTTTCCCGGCATGGGCACGCCCGCAGCACCCTGGGTTGCGGCGGTGGGCCGGTTCAAGCGCGCGGTCAATCTGCCGGTCTTCCATGCGGCGAAACTGTCCGACATGGCCTCGGCCCGCTTTGCGGTCTCGGAGGGGCATGTGGACATGGCGGGGTTGACCCGTCCGCATATCGCGGACCCGCATATGGTGGCCAAGCTGATGCGGGGCCAAGAGCAACGGATCAGGCCCTGCGTCGGGGCGGGGCATTGCCAGTCGCAGCACCGCCCGAAATGTCTGCACAATGCCTCGACCGGGCGCGAATTGACCATTGGCCACCGGATCGAGACATCATTGACACCGCGCAATGCGGTTGTCGTGGGGGCCGGTCCTGCCGGTCTGGAAGCGGCGCGGGTGCTGGCGGCGCGGGGCCACAGGGTTCGACTGTTCGAAGCGGCGGCACAACCGGGCGGTCAGGTCCTGTTGGCCGCGTCCGACTGGCGGCGCGATCTGATCGGTGTCATCGACTGGCGCCTTAGCGAGCTGGAAGCGTCAGGTGTCGACGTTGAATGCAACCGCTACATGGATATGGAAAGCATCGCGGCCCTTGACCCCGATCTGGTCATTCTGGCCACCGGCGGTGTGCCGCAGACGTCGTTCGGCGCGGGGCATGATCTGGTGCAAAGCGCTTGGGACATTGTCGGGCGGCAGGTTCGGCCTGCGGGTGACGTCCTGATCTGGGACAATACCGGCAGGCATCCCGCACTGCTGGCCGCACAGATGGCGCAGGCCGAAGGTGCAAACCTGCGGCTGGCCACGATTGACGTGACCATTGGACAGGACCTTGCCTATCCGGAATCGACACGCTGGCACAAGGAGTTCGCCAAGTCCGGCCTTTACCCGGAGGGCAACCTGCGGCTGACCGGCGTGACGCGCAAAGGCAACAAGCTTGAAGCGACACTGATGAACGAGCTGACCCATGATGTCACGCATCAGACCTACGATCAGGTGATTGTCGAAATGGGCACATTGCCAATGAACGAATTGTTCGAGGATCTGCGCGGCCAATCTGGGAATGACGGGGTCACCGACCTGCATGCGCTGCGCGACCTTTCGGCGCAGCCGCGAAGGGGCAGGGGGTTTGAACTGCACCGGATTGGCGATGCGCAATCATCCCGCAACATCCATGCCGCTGTTTATGATGCGCTGCGGCTGTGTTCGGTGTCTTGAGCCTACATCCGGGACAGCCGGTCCTCATCGTCCACAACCCGCAGGTCGCATCCCTCGCCCGTCCAGTTCCATAGAACGATATTCAGGGCGTTCTGTGCGGCACCCTTTGCATGGCTTTGAACAAGCAGACCGGCAAAGCCGTCGGCAATCAGGGTGCGCGCGAAATCCTGCGTTGGCACCGCGCGCCCTGCAAGCATCTTCATGCGCCAGCCGAAATCCGCAAGCGCGCTTTCGGACATGCCGCGTCGGGCAAGCTGGTCTGCATCACGGGTGTCGAAAACCGGCCCCAGATCGGCGCTGTAGGAAACAAGCACCGTTGGTTGCAGGCTGCCTGCCTGATTGGCTTCGCGCAGCGCCGTGGTCGGATCAAGCGCCGTGTAAAGCGCAGGGGTTCCCCTGGCATTCAGCCGTCCGCCATAAATCTGTGCGCCACGGCCCGACAGCGGCTCCCGCGCATAGACCGGGTTCAGGGCGCGATAAAGCGGCCCCCGATAACGCCCATCGCGCAGCGGCATCAGGCAAAGACACCTGCATCAATCGCGTCGATATATTCAAGAACCTGCTGCGCCTTGCCTTCCTGCACAAGCTGCATCGCGGTGCGGCCATCGAAACCGGGCAGGGGTTCGGACCTGTACCATGCATAGGCCATCAGTTCCGACCCAAAGCGGTGCTGGACCTTGTTGAGCACTTCGACCAGCTCGCGCAACCGGCGCTGCGTCTTGTCCGAATTGATGCGGGTGCGGCGCTGCAGCGCGTCCTTGCCAAGCCCGACGGTCATGGCGATTTCCTCCGCAGAGGTGCGGAGCGCTGCGGCGATCTTGCGCGGTTCGAACTGTCCGCCATCGGCAAAGTTTCTGATCTGCATGACGTCACCCATATCGGCTATACTGACAGTATATAGCGTCATAAGCGCTGATTTGCAACATCAGCGCAATCTTCTTCCCGCCCATGGCGTGCCTCAGCCTGCCGCGGCGGCGTCAAGCTCCTGTCGGAGGCGTTTTTCCGATTCCGCCTTGGGCACAGAGAACCGGGCCAGCAGCAGGTAGGCGACCGGCGTGAGGTACAGCGTGGACAGCGTTGCCATCCCCAACCCGCCGACGATCACCCAGCCCAATGCCTCGCGCGCCTCGGCACCGGCCCCGGCAGACAGGATCAGCGGCACGCCCCCCAGCACGGTCGAGGTCATGGTCATCATCACCGGGCGCAGCCGGATGGTGGAGGCATCGAGAATCGCGGCATGCACATCCTGCCCCTTGTCGCGCAGCTGGTTGGCGAATTCGACAATCAGAATCCCGTTCTTGGCCATGATCCCGATCAGCATCACCAGACCGATCTGGCTGTAGACATTCAGGCTTTGCCCGGTCAGCAGCAGGGCAAAGACCGCGCAGGCCAGACCCAGCGGCACGGTGGCCATCACCACCACCGCCGAGATGAAGCTTTCGAACTGGGCCGACAGCACCAGGAACACCACGAGGATGGCAAAGCCGAAGGTGACGAAAAGGCCGCCGTTGGTCTGATCCAGGGTTGCTGCTTCGGCCAGCGGCACGATGCGATTCTGTTCGGCCAGCAGGTCATCCGCGATGTCCTGAACCTGCGCCATGGCATCGCCCAGCGACAGTTCCGGGGTCAGACCGGCAGTCAGTTCGACCGACCGGTTCTGCCCCTCGCGGTCCAGTTCCGGGGCAACTGCGCGTTCCTCGAAGGTGACAAAGCTGGACAGCGGGATCATCAGCCCGTTGCCTGCCTGCATAAAGATGTTCTCAAGATCGCCGGAATCGTTCACCGGGTCAGAAGTGGACAGCATCTGCACCCCGAAATTCGTATCGCCGATAAAGACGGATGCGACCTCGCGCCCATCCAGCACCGCCTGCAAGGCCTGGCCAAGGCCGGTGATATCGACGCCAAGGTCGGCGGCCAGTGTCCTGTCGATCTGCACAAAAAGCTGCGGCTGGGTGCGTTCGTATTCCAGCCGCACCTGGCCCATGGCGGGATTTTCGCTGAGCCTGTCCACCATGGCCTGCGCGACCTCGGCCAGTTGGTCATAGTCGTTGCCGGTAATAGCAAAGGCCAGCCCGCGCCCGGCGCCGCGAATGCCCAGCGAATTGGGCTGGATGGCAAAGGCGCGGACGCCGATGATGTCCTTCAGCCCTGCGTTGATGTCGTTCACGATGTCCTGCTGGCCCCGTGTCCGTGCGTCCCATTGGGCCAGGGTGAACACCATGAACCCGCGGTTGGAGGCCCCGAAACCGGTGATCGAAAAGATATTGGTCACTTCGCCCGCGTCCTGCAGGGGTGCAACCGCGTCCTCGATCTCGCGCATCTTGCCCTGGGTGTATTCCAGTGACACCCCCTGCGGCGCGGTCACGCTGAGCAGGGCCACCGCCCGGTCCTCCCGCGGGGTCAGCTCCTGCCGGATGCCGCCCGCCATCAGGGCGGCGGTGGCCGCGACGAATACCGCGATCAGGACAATGATAAAGGGCATGGCCAGCGCGCCGCGCAGGGTTTTTTCATAAAGGGTGAACAGGCGGTTGCCGAGCCAGATCATCGGGCCACGCGGGTTTTTCGGCGGGGCGGCGGTCAGCAGGCGGCTGGCCAGCACCGGACAGAGGCTGAGCGCCACGATGGAGGACAGGAGCACCGCCATCGCCAGGGTAAAGCCGAATTCACGGAACAGCCCGCCCGCCTGACCGGGCAGGAATGACAGGGGCACAAAGACAGCGGCCAGTGTCGCGGTGGTGGTCACCACGGCAAAGAACACCTGCGCCGTGCCGTTGACCGCAGCCGCCCGCGGCCCCATGCCGAGGGTGCGTTGCCGCACGATGTTCTCCAGCACCACGATGGCATCATCCACCACCATCCCGGTGGCCAGCACCAGTGCCAGCAGGGTCAGGATGTTGACAGAGAACCCCACCAGATAAATCGCCGCCAGCGTACCGATCAGGGACACCGGCAGGGTCAGGGCCGGGATCAGCGTCGCGCGGACATCGCGCAGGAAAAGAAAGATCACCGCAACCACGATGGCGACGGCAAAACCGAGCGTCTTGAGCACCTCCTCGATGGAGCCGGAGATGAAGATCGCATCGTCCGAGGTGACAAAGATGTTCACATCCTCGGGCAGGGTCTGGTTCAGCTCATCCACCACGGCGCGCACGTTTTCAGAGATTTCGAGCGTGTTCGACGTGGCCTGCCGGATGACCCCGATGCCCATGCCTTGCTGGCCGTTGGCGCGCAGGACGGTTTCGCCCGGTGCCGGGCCCAGCGAGACGCGGGCGATATCGCCCAGACTCACGTTTTCCCTGATTTCGAGCGCCTCGAACGCCTGCGCGGTCGCCACGCTGGCGGTGGTGCGCACGTTGATCGACTGGCGATCCCCCGACAGGTCACCGGCGGGCGTGTCATAGGCCACATCGGCCAGCCCGCGCTGCACATCGCCCAGGGTCAGACCCCGGCTGGCCAGTTCCAGCAGGTCGATGTCGACGCGAAAGATCTGCTCCCGGTCGCCATAGATCTGCAGGTCGGCCACGCCGTCGACGGAAATCAGCCGGTCCTCGACCCGGTCCTGCACGATCTGGGTCAGTTCCTGCGGCGACCGCCCAGTGGAGGTGACGGCGATGCGCATGACCGGCTGGGCATTCGCGTCGGCCTTGACGATCTGGGGTTGTTCCGCCCCCTCGGGAAGCTGGTTTGCGATCCGGGCGACCGCGTCGCGCACATCGGTCGCTGCCACGTCGATATCGACGGAATCGTTGAATTCCAGCGTCACGCGGCTGCGGCCAAAGCGGGAGTTGGAGGAGATCGACCGCACCCCCGACACGCGGCCCACGGCGCCCTCGATCCGGCCCGTCAGTTCCTGGTCCACGGCCTCGGGCGAGGCACCGGAAAACTGGGTGGTGACCGTGACCACAGGCCGGTCCACGTTCGGCAGTTCCCTGATTTCAGCGCCAAAGAGGCCCGCAAGACCGGCCAGCACGATCAGGGCATTCAGCACAAAGGCCAGGATCGGCCGCCGCACGAACAGCGCGGTTCCCGGTGCGCGAGGTTCCGGCGCGCTCACAGGGTTTCCTTGCCGGTCTGGCCGTCGGTTGTGGCCGGGTTGTTCACCGGGCTGACTTCTGCCCCGTTGCGCAGGGTTTGCACGCCTTCGGTCACGACGTTTTCGCCCGCGTTCAGCGCATCGGCGCGGATCAGGACGGAATCACTGTTGCGCTGCGCGATGGTCACGGCGACCTGCACGCTTTTGCCGTCGCGCACGGCCCAGACATATGGCCCCTCGCTGGACCATTGCAGCGCCAGCGGGGGTATCGACAGGTAGCTGTCGCCGGGAAAGGTCATTGCCACCGAAAACGCCATGCCGGCGCGCAGCCTGTCGTTGCTGTTGGCGACGCGGCCCTGCACCAGCAGGGTCCGGCTGGTCCGGTCCACCACGGTGTCGATGGCCGCCACTTCGCCGGTCAGGACGGTGTCGCGCAGGCCCAGCGGCGTCACGGTGATCTGCTGGCCGGGGCGGATCTTGCCCACCACCCGTTCCGGCACCCGGAAATCTATCAGGATGTCGGACCGGTCGGTGATCGTGGCCAACACGTCCTGCGCATTGACGCGATCGCCGACTTCGACATCGGTGATGCCGACCCGGCCCGAGATCGGCGCGGTGATCTGGCGCTGCGACAGGTCGAACTGGGCCTTGCGCACGGCCAGTTCGGCACTGCGCAGGGCCACTTCGGTTGCGCGCAGGCGCACTTCGGTCACGGCACCGGTGGAGGACAACTGCTTGATCCTGGTCTCTTCGCGCTGCGCCTCGTCGAGGTTGATCTGCGCCTGTTCCAGTGCAATCTCTTCTTCCTCGTCCAGCAGGCGGGCAATCACGGTTCCCGCCTCGACCGCGACACCCGCCGACAGGGTCAGTTCGGTGATGACCCCCACGGCATTGGACCGCACGGTGACCGACCGTTTCGCGCGCCCGTCGCCAATGGCGGTGATGCGGTCGGCGATTGCGGTTTCGCCAACAGCGGCGATCGCGACCTTGGCCGGGCCGCCGCCGCCACGGGGCGTTGCCTGCTGCGGCGCGGCCTCGGCCTGGGACAGCTGGATGCCCAGCAGATCGGGAATGCCGCTGCGCTCAATCAGCGGGCGGGCCGCCGGAACATAGATGATCCAGACATAAAGGCCTGCACAGAGCACAAGCAGGAACAGGATTGTTTGCAGCAGGGCTTTCATCGGCAACTTTGCTATCTCGGGTCAATACGGGCGCAGCTTACCGCGTTCTTTCGGGGTAAGCATCATAATCATTTCGGCAGGGCGTGGTCCGCCGGATCAGGCCCTTGTCAGACGCAGATAGAGCTTTTGCAGATCGGATCGAGGCAGACCGATCTTTTCCAGGTAGCCCGTCACGCCGCCATAGCTTTGGTCGATGTGGTCCAGTGTTGCGGCAATGGCGGTTGCCGGGCTTTCCAGCAGTCTGGCATAGCTTTCCACATCGCCGCCGCGCGCGCGTGACAGGTCCAGGAACTCTTCGACCAGATCGGGGATGAGATCGGCGGTCAGGGCATAGTCTGCGATGATCTGGTCACGGTCCACATCCGCGATGCCCAGCAGCAGGGCGGCGATGATCCCGGTCCGGTCCTTGCCGGCGGTGCAATTGAACAGCACGCCCCCTTCGGGGTGTTCGGCCATCGTGGACAGGACCGTGCAGATTGCCGTGGCCCGTGTTTCCAGCGCTGTCAGGTAGAAGGTCAGCAGGGGATGTGCGTCTGCCACCTCGGCGCGGGACATGGCCTGCGGTGACAGATCGTCAAACAGGGGCAGGTTGGCGAAATGAACATCGGCAAAGGCTGCAAAGGGATTGGGCGCGCTTGCGACTTCCTGCGGCGTGCGCAGGTCGATGACCAGGCGCAGACCCTCGTCATGCAGTCGGGTGACGTCGGAAGGGTCAAGCCGGTGCAGGCTGTCGGCGCGCAGGAAACGCCGCCAGGGGATCATGCCACCGCCTGCGGTGGTGTAGCCGCCCAGGTCGCGGATGTTGTAGGCGCCCCGGACGGGCAGGTGTCGCGACATTGCTCTCATGTGAACGCCAGCAGTCTCTTGCGGTCGATCATGCGCAATTCGCGCGCGGCGGGCGACAGCGGCACAAAGCTGACCGACAGGCCGGAAGCGCGCCATTCGCAGATGCCCATGCCGGTGCCTTCGACAATGCGCAGCCCGTCGGTTTCCAGCAGGTCGACGGTGGAATCCTGGCCGTTGGAAATGACAATCGGAATGCCGTGCCAGTGGTTGACCTGGTTGATGTGGATATGGCCCGACAGGATCCCGGCCACGGTCTGACCTTGCAGCATCTTTGCCAGCCGCTCGGTTGCCGCCATGTCGATGCTGCCCCAGGGCAGGCCGTTTGCATCGACGCGCGGCGGGTGGTGCATGACGATCAGCCGGGGCAGGTCGGTATGCCGCGACAGGGCATTTGACAGATAGTCGAACTGCGCATCGCAGATCGTACCGGCCACATGTCCCGGTTTCATCGTGTCCAGCGTGATCACATGCAGCCCGCCATGCACGGTGTCGTGGAAATAGGGTGCGTCGGAGCCTGCATTGCCCAGCACCTCGTGGAACGGCGCGCGTTTGTCGTGGTTTCCAAGGGCCATCACCAGCGGGGGGACAAGCGGTTCCAGAATATCCTGCAGCAAACGATAGCTGTCGGGATCGCCCATGTTGGTCAGATCACCGCTGGCGACAACAAAGGCGGGTTGCCGTTCCATCGCGTTGATGACCTGCACCACGCGCTTCAGCGTTTCCACCGCGCCGGACTTGTCGCTGGGGTCCGGCGAACGGGGGTGCGAGATGTGCAGATCGGTCAGATGGATGAATCGGGTCATGTGGATACTCCGGCGGCCTTGAGCAGGGTTTGTGTATAGGTATGGGCGGGCTGGCGCAGGATGTGGGCGGCGGGCCCGGATTCAAGTGCCTTGCCATGCTGCATGACCAGCAGATGATCGCAGATCGAGGCGACAACTGCCAGATCGTGGCTGATGAAAAGGATGCCCAGCCCAAGATCGTCCTGCAGATCCATCAGCAGGTTGAGGATCTGCGCCTGCACCGAGACATCCAGGGCGGACACCGCTTCATCCGCGATCAGCAGGGCAGGGCGGGTGACGATGGCGCGGGCAATGGCGATGCGCTGGCGCTGCCCGCCGGAAAATTCATGCGGGTATTTTGCGCCGTCGCGGGGGTGCAGGCCGACCTGCTCCAGCGCCTCGGCGGTGCGGCGGGCGGTATCGGCATCGGTGCCGATGGCGCGCAGCGGTTCCGCAATGGACCAGCCGACAGTGCGGCGCGGGTCGAGCGAACCGAAAGGGTCCTGATAGACCATCTGGAAGTACCGCCGCTGGTGGCGCAGTGCGGCGGCGGGCAGGGCGTGCAGGTTGTCGCCCCGAAACAGGATTTCGCCGGCGTCGGGCCGTTCGAACGCCATGACCATGCGGGCCAGCGTGGATTTGCCCGATCCGCTTTCCCCCACGACCCCCAGCGTTTCGCCTGCGCGGATGGTAAAGCTGATGTTGTCCACCGCCGTCAGCACCGGCGCGGCGCCCAGCAGGGTGCTGCGCGGCAGCCTGTAGCGCCGGGTCAGGCTGCGGGCGTCGAGCAGGGGGGCGGTCATGTGGTCCCCTCCGTCAGCAGATGGCAGCAGGCGCTGCGGCCCCGACCCAGGTCGGTCGGGCCGGGGCGGGCGGTGGCGCAGCGGGCGATCTCTACCGGGCAGCGGCCCGAAAATCGGCAGCCCTGTGGCAGGTCCGGCAGCGAGGGCACGGTGCCGGGGATGGTTGGCAGGCGCGGGCGTTTGCCGCCCGGTACACGGGTCTGTGCGACGGGATCGGGGCGCGCCGCCAGCAGGCCACGGGTATAGGGATGTGCCGGGTTGGCCAGCACCTGATCGGTTGGGCCGCGTTCGACCATGTCGCCGCCATACATCACCACGATGTCACGGGTCGCGCGGGCCACGGCGGCAAGGTCATGGGTGATAAAGACCAGCGCCATGTCGCGCTGTCCGGCCAGCCGCACCAGAAGGTCGGTGATCCGCAGCGCGATATTGGCGTCCAGTGCCGTGGTCGGTTCATCTGCAATCAGCAGCGCGGGGTTGCAGGCCAGCGCCAGCGCAATCAGCACCCGCTGGCGCTGACCGCCGCTCAGCTCATGCGGGAACTGGCGCATCCGCGCGGCGGGATCGGGAATGCCGACTTCTTCGAAGAGATCCAGCACGCGGGCCCTCGCGGCATGGCGGCTCAGGCCTTCATGCACCATGATCGGCTCGGCCACCGTGTCGCCGACCCGCACCAGCGGGTTCAGCGCCGCCATCGGTTCCTGAAAGATCATCGCGACGCGCCTTGCCCGCAGGCTCTGCCAGGCGGTTTCGCTGGCCTGGGTCATGTCCTGCCCGTCGATGCGCAGCGCCCCGGACAGCCGTGCGCCATCGGGTGCCATGCCCATCAGACAGAGTGCCAGCATGGTCTTGCCCGATCCGCTTTCGCCGACGATGCCCAGACGGTCACCGGGCCGGATCGTCAGGCTGGCGCGCCGCAGCGCGGTGGCGGACCCGAAGGCGGCAGAGAGGTTATCAAGCTCGAACATCTACCGCTCCCGCGCCAGTCTTGGGTCGGTCATGTCGCGCAACCCGTCACCCAGCAGGCCAAATCCAAGCACGGCGGTGACGATGCAAAGGCCGGGATAGATCGCGAGATGGGGGGCGAGATACATCAGCGTCTGTGCCTCTGACAGCATGCGGCCCCAGCTTGACGCGGGCGGTTGTGCGCCCAGCCCGAGGTAGGACAGCGCCGCCTCGGCCAGGATCGCGACGGCGAATTCGATGGTGGCCTGCACGATGATTGCGGCGGCGATGTTGGGCAGGATGTGATCGCGGCTGATGGCAAAACGGTTCATCCCCGCCGCGCGGGCCGCTGACACATAGTCCAGCGTCCAGACCTGATTGGCCGATCCCCGCGCCACGCGGGCAAAGACCGGGATGTTGATGAATGCAATTGCCAGCACCGCATTGGTCAGCGAAGGGCCAAAGACCGCCGCCAGCATGATCGCGAAGAGCAGCGCGGGAAAGGCAAAGCCAAGGTCGGCCAGCCGCATCACGCCGTCCTCGACCCAGCCGCCGATGGCCGAGGCCAGCAGCCCCAGCGCAACCCCGACCGACCCGCCCAGCAGCACCGCGATCAGCGCCACCGCCATCGAGTTGCGCGCCGCTGCCATCAGCTGGCTGACCACATCGCGGCCCAGTTGATCGGTGCCCAGCCAATGGACGGCGGAAGGTTCTGCAAATTTGTCGCGGATGTTCATCGCGATGGCATCATGCGGTGTCCAGACCAGCGACAGCGCGGCGGTGCCGACAACCAGCGTCACCAGCACCGCGCCGATGATGAAATTCGCGGGCAGGCGGCGGGTCATGCGCGGGCCTTCAGGCGGGGGTCGATCACCACGTAAAGCAGATCGACCACGAAATTCGCCGTGACCACAATGGCGGCAAAGAGCATCACCAGCGCCTGCACCGTGGGCAGGTCCCGGTTCGAGATGGATTGAAAGATCAGCCGCCCGAGGCCGGGCAGGTAGAAGACGTTTTCGATCACGATGGTGCCGGTCACAAGGGCGGCGAATTGCATCCCCACGATTGTCACGATCGGCACCAGCGCATTGGGCAGCACATGCCGCCACAGCACCCGGCGGCGCGACAGGCCAGAGGCGCGGGCGGTGCGCACGAAATCCTGCCGCATCACCTCAAGCGCCGAAGACCGCGTGACGCGGGCCAGCACCGCCGATTGCACCAGCGCCAGCGCGATGGTGGGCAGGATCAGCGACCGGGCCGCCGCCACCGGGTCTGACCAGCCCGCAAATCCGCCGGGCGGCAGCCAGCGCAGTTTGACGGCAAAGAGGAGCACCAGCAGCATCGACAGCCAGAAGGCCGGGACGGCAATGCCCAACTGGCTGAGGAACATCACCCCCCAGTCGCCGATCCTGCGGTGCCGCGCCGCCGCCCCGATGCCAAGCGTCAGCGCGATGGCAAGTGTCGCGACCATCCCCGCCACCGCCAGCGCGACTGTCATGCCCAGCCGCTCGCCGATCAATTCGGAGACCGGCACGCGGAACGAATGGCTGATGCCGAAATCACCCTGAAGCGCCTGCCAGACCCAGGAAAAATACCGCGTCAGCAGCGGTTCGTTCAGGCCCAGTTGTTCGCGCAGGGCCGCCAGCGCGTCGTCGGTGGCATCCAGCCCCAGGATGGTCAGCGCCGGATCGCCCGGCAGGACGTTCATGACCGCAAAAACCACCACGGACACCGCAAGCAATGTCAGGATGAAACCGGCGGTTCGGCGGAACAGGAAATACCACATTCAGGATAACATTCGGGGCAAGGGGCCGCGCGCGCAAAAGGTCCGCGCGGCCATTCGCTTCAGCCGTTGTTGCTGACCCCCTTGAGGGGCATGTAAAGCACGGGCGAGGAGGACCAGTAGCCTTCGACACCGGTGCGGAACACGCCCAGCAGCGGCAGCTGGAACAGGAAGGCATGGACCGACTGATCGGACAGGTATTGCTGCCCCTGTTTCAGCAGTTCGTCGCGCTTGGCCGGGTCGGCCTCCGTCTCGATGCTGTTCCAGAGGGCGGTGAACTCCGCGTCGTCATAGCCATAGAAATAATCCGGCCCGCGCGCAAAGTTGCCCATGTCGTTGGGCGAGGTATGGGCGATGATCGTCATGTCGTAGTTCTTTTTCTTGTAGACCTCGTCGATCCAGAAACCCCATTCCACGTTCTCGACCTTTGCGTCGATGCCCGCGTTGGACAGTTCCTGCTGGATGATCTCGGCAGAGCGCATGGCATAGGGGAAGGGCGGCACGCGCAGGGTCATGGTGGTGCCTTCGACGCCCGCCTCGGCGAACATGGCCTTGGCTTTTTCGGTGTCATGGGGGTAGGCGCCGGTCAGGTCCACATAGGCGGTGCCGTGGGGCGGATAGAAGCTGCCGATGGGCACGGCCTGGCCGTACATCGCGCCCTCGATGATCTCGTCCCGGTCGATGGCGGTGGCCACGGCGCGGCGCACCTCGATGTT
This sequence comes from Sulfitobacter sp. EhC04, assembly GCF_001650875.1. GTDB lineage: Bacteria > Pseudomonadota > Alphaproteobacteria > Rhodobacterales > Rhodobacteraceae > Sulfitobacter. The sequence goes on along the minus strand of NZ_LXYI01000049.1, from coordinate 64,187 downwards.
GTCAAAGGGGGGGTTGGCGTTGTTCATCGCCAGGATCACCTCACCCTCGGTGGAGCCGATGTTGACGCGAAATCGCGGGTCAGCCTCGAACTGCGGCAACAGTTCCGGGGCGGGGAAGCCGGGGAAGGCGTCCAGTTCTTCGGCCATCATTGCGGCGGTTGCGGCGGCGGGGTCAGAGATGAAGCGGAATTCGACCTTGTCCAGCGCCACGCTGTCCGCATCGCGGTATTCGGCGTTCTTGACCAGGGTCAGGCGGTCGCCACGGGTCCAGCTGTCCAGTTTGAAAGGGCCGGTGCCGACGGGGTTGGTGTTGTTGGTATCGGCGGATTCAGCGGCGACAATCGAACTGTCGCCCTGTCCCATGTTGAACAGGAAAAACGCATCCTTGTTCTTCAGCGTGATCTCGACCGTTTGCGGGTCCAGCGCGGTGACGGAGGCGATGGGTTTGAAAATGTCCTTGGAGGGGTTCACGCTGTCCTCGGCCATGGCGCGGTCAAAGGAAAACACCACATCCTCGGCGTCGAAACCGGTGCCATCGTGGAATGTCACCCCCGAGGCCAGTTTGAAGGTATAGGTCAGCCCGTCCTCCGAGACCTCCCATTCGGTGGCGAGATTTGGCCCCACCTCGCCGTTCTCGGCCACGATGGTGAGGGATTCGTAGACGTTCATCGTCAGCATGCCGTCGATGGAGGCGGTGGCATCCGCGGTCGGGTCCAGCGAGGTCGGTTCCTGCTGAAGGCCCACCACCAGCGTATCCGCCAGCGCAGACAGGGGGGCGGCCGTCAGCCCGACGGAAAGGGCCAGAATGGACAGGGCGGGAAATTTCGATAAGCCAGGCATGTGCAGAACTCCTTGCTGAGCATGAGGTGCAGGGCGGCAGCCACCCCGCATGACAGCAGTTTGCGCAGCAGGATCGGCGGGGTCAACGGAGATGCACAGGAATCCCGAAATGATCGCAAAGTTGAAACGTGACCGGGGGTCAGCTCAGGCGGCTTTTCAGCAGGTCGCCGGTGCGGGCCAGGATCGGATAGCCGACCATGGAAAATGCCGTGTTGATCTGCTTGAGCGAGCGCAGGGTTTCCTGATGGATGCTGCTGGTTTCGATGCTTTCGGCCAGACCCTCGCGCAGCCTGCCAAGGTGGTTGCGTTGCAGCTTTTGTTCCACCGCGCGGACCTTTTCCTTGGCTTCGACAAGGTCGCGCGCCCCTGCCGGGTTCTGGTTCATCATGACGTTCAGCGCCAGATGGACATTGCCCTGCACGCGGTCCATGAAATTGCTGATCTCTTCGCGCCCGACATCGGAAAACGCGACGCGTTCGCTGTCGCGGCGTTTGGCCAGTGTCAGCAGGCTGCGTACGATGGTGTCTGAGGCCGCTTCGAGCGCGGTCGAGATGCCCGCCAGTTCCATCGACCGCTTGCCCAGATCCTCGTCCAGCCCGGCGCGGCCAAGCTGGGCCAGGTAAAGCTTGATCTCGAAGTGTATGGATTTGATCGCCTTGTCCTGGTCCCGGATCGCAGAGGCGGCGGCGCTGTCCCAGTTGTCATAGAGGGGGCCGGTGGCATTCAGCATCCCTTCGATCTTTTGACCCATCCTGAGAAGTTCACGCGCGGCGGAATCGAGGCCCCGGCCGGGGCGGTCCATGGCGTTCGGGTCCAGTGCGCTGATCTCTGCCAGCGTGGTGGCCTCCTTGTCGGCAGCGCTTGTGACCAGTTTCGCGCTGAGCGCGGACAGCGGGTGGATCAGCCCGAGGGCCGCCACCGCCAGTGCCGCGTTGAAGGCCAGATGCAGGTTGATCGCCTGGCGGCTGGCGTTGGCCCCCAGATAGTGCAGCAGATCCGGCTGTTGGGACAGGACCAGCAGCAACAGCACCGCACCACCGCCGCGCAGCATCAGGTTGGCGCAGATCATCTGCCGCGCCGGGGCGGGGGAGGCAAGCGTGAGGACATAGGCGATGAACCCGCCGCCCAGGTTGGCCCCCAGCACCATGGCGGCGGCACCTTCGACCGGCAGCAGCGATTGCGCGGCAAGGGTCACGAACAGCAGCACCGCCGCGACGCTGGAATGCACCGCCCAGGCAAACAGCGCGCCCACCGCGAAGGCGGAAAAGATATCGCGCCCTAGGTAGGCCATGACCGCCTGCGTGCCGGTGCTGTCGACCATCGGGGCAGTGGCGTCGCGGATCATGTCCAGCGACAGAAAGATCAGCGCCAGTCCGATCAGGATGCGCCCGGTCTGGCGCAGGGTGCCCGACCGCCCGCGCAGGAACAGCGCGACACCGGCCAGCAGCAACAGCGGGATCAGGAAGGACTGCCGGATCAGCAGCAGTTGCGACACGATGGCAGAACCGAGGTCGGCACCCAGCAGGATGGCCAGCCCGATGGCGGGGATCAGGCTGCCCTTGGCGACGAAATTGGCGACCAGCACCGCCACGGCGGTGGAGCTTTGCAGGAATACCGCTGCCAGGGTGCCGGTGCCTGCCGCCAGCATCCGGTTGCCGGAGGCGCGGCGCAGCGACTGGCGCAGCTGGGTGGCAAAGGCGCGCTCGACCCCGGTGCGGACCAACCGCACCGACCAGATCAGCAGCGCGGCAGCCCCGGCGATATGGAGCAGGAAGGAAAGGAGTGCGGGTTCTTGCAAGGTCGTTCTTTCGATGATCGGGGGGAGCGAAGGTGCCCGGAACCGGTATGTAACAGGTTTGTAACGATAGGCCAGATGCGTCAGCTATGTTGGATGCCATGCGAAAGCGACCCAGACCGGACCTTGGGCGCGGGATGGGTCAAGGGCCGGTGAGCGGGACGGGGCGGTCTTACGCCAAAGCCCGGAACAAGCCGAAGGCGCCGGGCCATCGCCTGCCCGCCGGTCGGGCGGGCGATTTGGTGAGGCTGGGTGATACTCTGAGAGGTATCGCCATGGCTGAGAAATCAAGTGGCATGGACAGAGGTCAGTATCGCCCACCCCGGGCAGGCGATGGCCCGGCTTGCGCGTTATGTCCGGTCGAGGGTGTTCCCGGTGGCCAGAGAGACTCTACTGGCTTTGCATAAACCGTCATAAATTCGTTACGGAACAGGAGGATACCTCGCCGCGCGTGAAACATGAATGATGTGTTGCCAGCACAGGTTGTGACCCACTACGCTGGCGATGAAAATCCAGAGGGGGAGAATCCAAATGAAGATGCGAAACACGATGATGGCCAGCGTTGCAGCCATGATGGCGGCAGCACCTGCCATGGCGCAAACCGAGGTCGAGTTCTGGCACGCCTTCACCGGCCGTCTGGGCGAGCTGGTGGCGGAGCAGGTCGAAACCTTCAACAACGCACAGTCCGATTATGTCGTGACCGCGACCCACAAGGGCAATTATTCCGAGACCCTGAACGCAGGCATCGCCGCGTTCCGCGCGGGCGAACAGCCGGACATCCTGATGGTGTTCGAAGTCGGCACCGCAACGATGATGGCCGCCAAGGGCGCGATCAAGCCGGTTTATGAGGTGATGGCGGATGCCGGGGCGGATTTCGATCCCGATGGTTTCATCGGATCGGTCAAGGGCTACTATACCAGCAGCGACGGCGATATGCTGTCATTGCCTTTCAACTCTTCGACGCCGGTGTTGTGGGTCAACCGTGACGCGCTGGCGGCGGCTGACATTGACCCCGATGTGGATCTGAGCACCTGGGAACAAGTGGGTGAGGTGCTGGACACGCTCAAGGCGTCGGGCAATGACTGCCCGCTGGTCACCGCATGGCAAAGCTGGATCCATCTGGAAAACCTCAGCGCCTATCACGACGTGCCCTTCGCCACGCAAGCCAATGGTTTTGCCGGGGTCGATACCGAGCTGTCGCTGAACGGTCCGGTGCAGGTCAAACACGTCGAGACGATGGGCCAATGGGCCAAGGACGGCAAGTTCATCTACACCGGCCGTCGCAACGAGGGTGGCGCGAACTTCCGCAGCGGTGAATGTGCGCTCTTTACCGAAAGCTCTGCCGGCTATGCCGGGATCAAGTCCGAAGCCACTTTCGAATTCGAAGTGCGCCCGCTGCCCTATTGGTCGGATGTCGAAGGCGCGCCGCAGAACACCATCATCGGGGGGGCATCGCTTTGGGTGATGGCCGGTCAGTCGGATGAGGAATACGAGGGCGTTGCGGCCTTCCTGAATTTCCTGTCCTCGCCCGAGATTCAGGCAAAGTGGCATCAGGACACCGGTTATCTGCCAATCACCCAGGCGGCTGCCGATCTGACCCGCGAGCAGGGTTTCTATGAGGCGAACCCAGGCACCGACATTGCGGTCACACAGATGACCACCAATGCGCCGACGGAGAATTCCAAGGGTCTGCGGCTGGGGTCCTTTGACCAGATCCGCGGCATCATCGATGAGGAACTGGAAGCCGTCTGGGCCGGTGACAAGGACGCGCAAGCCGCGCTTGACAGTGCGAAGGCGCGCGGCGACGAGTTGCTGCGCCGCTTTGAGCAGGCCAACCGCTGAAGCGGGCGGGGAGGGGCTCAGCGCTCCTTCCCGGTCAGCCGTGCAAGCATGTGTTGCAGATGATCCTGTCCACCGTGAAAGATCGCCTCGATCTGGATGATCTGGCTCACCTCGTCGAGGGTGAACCAGTAGATCGTTCGTTCGATGGTAAGGTGGCGGTATGTGCGATTATTGCTGAAGATGCGGCCGCCGCGTTCCGGTGCGATAGCGATCCGTTGGCGGTTCTGGACAATGGAATTGATGCGCCCGCTTGCCAGAGAGACTGCAGATGCGGTGTCATGGCCAAAATCGAGATGCGACTGAACCAGATGATCGAATATGACTGCGATATCGCTCTCGGCCGATGGACGAAATTCAACCGTCCAGGCCATACTTCTGCCTTTTCCGAGCAAGCATTGCAGCCACGCGGTTTTCGAACTCTTCACCTGAAATGGTTGGCTCGTTTGCGCGCTTATCGAGCGTCTGGAAGAACCCTGATTTCCATGCCTCGTATGCCTCGTCTTCGCGGCGCTTGGCCTCCAGCGCCTGCTGGATCACGGCGGAGGTTGATGAAAACCGGCCCTCGGCCACCTGTTTGCGGGCGTATTCGGCCTGTTGATCGGAAATGGAGACGGAAATCTTGACGGTCATGGCGGAACTCCTTTTCCTCAAAGTGCTACTCAGTCGCACCGGAGTCAAGTGATGGAAAAGCGCGTCACCTTCAAGGGCATCTGGCTGCCCCTGCTGCTGGTCTTGCCACAGATGGTGGTGACGGCCGTCTTTTTCTTCTATCCGGCGGGGCAGGCGATCTGGCAGTCGCTGTTCATTCCCGACCCCTTTGGCTTGTCCATGCAATATGTGGGGCTGGGCAATTTCGAATACCTGCTGGGCAATGCCTATTACCGGGCGAGCTTTGTCACCACAGCGGTATTCTCAATCGCCGTGACCGTCGTGTCGATGGGGGTGGCGCTGTATCTTGCCGTTCTGGCGGACCGGCTGATCAAGGGGTCGGGCGTGTACCGCACGCTGCTGATCTGGCCCTATGCCGTGGCACCCGCCGTTGCCGGTGTGTTGTGGCTGTTCATGTTCAACACCCGCGTGGGGGTGGTGACCTGGTATCTGGGCATGCTGGGATATGACTGGAACCATGTGTTGAACGGGGAAGAGGCGATGGGGCTTGTTGTTGTCGCATCGGCCTGGGGGCGGATCAGTTATAATTTCCTGTTCTTCCTTGCGGGGCTACAGGCCATTCCCCGCAGCGTGATCGAGGCGGCGGCGATTGATGGCGCGCGGTTCTGGACCCGGTTTCGCACCATTGTCTGGCCGCTGCTGTCGCCGACGACCTTCTTTCTGCTGGTGGTCAACATCGTCTATGCCTTTTTCGAGACCTTCGGCGTGATCCACACCATCACCAGCGGCGGGCCGCAGCAATCGACGACGATCCTTGTCTACAAGGTCTACAAGGATGGGTTTGTGGGGCAGGACCTGGGGTCTTCCGCCGCGCAATCGGTGATCCTGCTGGTGATCGTGGGGGCGCTGACCATCGTGCAGTTCAAATTCATCGAGCGGCGGGTGCATTACTGATGGCGGGCATGGTTGAAAGACGCGGGGCAGGGTACTGGATGACCCATCTGGGGCTGATCATCGGGCTGCTGTTCATCTTTTTTCCAATCTGGCTGGCCTTTGTCGCCTCGACCGTGGCGCAGCCGGAAATCGTAAAGCCGCCGATGCCGCTGCTGCCCGGTGACCACTTTTTCGAGAATTACCGCAAGGCGCTGGTGGCGGGCGTCAATGCGCCGGTGGCGATGATGATGTTGAATTCGCTGATCATGGCCCTGGGGATCACCATCGGCAAGATCGTGATCTCGCTGCTGTCGGCATTCGCCATTGTTTATTTCAAGTTTCCGGGGCGGCGGCTGTTTTTCTGGCTGATCTTCCTGACGCTGATGTTGCCCGTCGAGGTGCGGATTGTGCCGACCTATGAGGTGGTCGCGAATTTCGGGATGCTCAACAGCTATTCGGGGCTGATCTTTCCGCTGATCGCCAGCGCCACGGCGACCTTCCTGTTCCGCCAGTTCTTTATGACCGTGCCGGACGAGTTGGCAGAGGCGGCGCGGGTCGACGGGGCAGGGCCGATGCGGTTCTTCTGGGACATCCTGTTGCCGATGAGCCGGACCAACATCGCCGCGCTTTTTGTGATCCTGTTCATCTATGGCTGGAACCAGTACCTCTGGCCGCTGCTGATCACGACCGATCCGTCGATGAACACCATCGTCATGGGCATCAAGCAGATGTTCCCCAGCGGCGACGACATTGCCGACTGGCCGGTGATCATGGCAACTTCCATCCTGGCGATGATCCCGCCGGTGATCGTGGTGATCAGCATGCAAAAGCTGTTCATTCGCGGTCTGGTAGACAGTGAGAAATAACACATGGCGACAGTCAGCCTGAAGGGCATCAAGAAGACATTCGGCAAGACCGACGTGATTCACGGCATCGACATGGAGATCGAGGACGGCGAGTTCATCGTGATCGTCGGGCCGTCTGGCTGTGGCAAGTCCACGCTGCTGCGCATGGTGGCGGGGCTGGAGACGGTGACGGCGGGCGAGGTTCAGATCGGCGGCGCGCGGGTGAACGACCGCGAACCGATGGAGCGGGACATCGCCATGGTGTTCCAGAACTACGCGCTTTATCCGCATATGTCGGTCTTCGACAATATGGCCTATGGGCTGAAGATCGCGGGGACGCCCAAGGCGGAAATCGCGGAGCGGGTGCAGGAGGCGGCGACGCTTTTGCAGCTGGGGGATTACCTGACGCGGCGGCCGCGAGAGCTTTCTGGTGGGCAGCGCCAGCGCGTGGCCATGGGCCGGGCCATCGTGCGCAAGCCTTCGGTGTTTCTGTTTGACGAACCGCTGTCCAACCTGGATGCCAAGCTGCGCGTGCAGATGCGGCTGGAGATCAAGCAGTTGCAGCGTCGCTTGGGGGTGACATCGCTTTACGTCACGCATGATCAGGTGGAGGCGATGACGCTGGCCGACCGGATGATCGTGATGAACGCGGGCCGCGCGGACCAGATCGGCGAGCCGCTGGAGGTCTACGCCAACCCGCAGACCGAATTCGTTGCCGGTTTCATCGGCTCGCCGCCGATGAATTTCCTGCCCGCCGCGATGGCGGCTGACGCGCCTGCGGACGCAAAGACCCTTGGCATCCGGCCCGAGAACCTGACGCTGGCGGGGCAGGGCACCCCGGCCAGAGTGATTTACAACGAAGCATTGGGGGCGGAAACGCTGGTGCATGTGGATCTTGCGGACGGCACGCGCGCCACGGTGCGGCAGGATGCCTCTGTCCCGATGCCGGCGGAAGGTGCGGCGGTGCATCTCGAATGGCAGGACGCGGATCGGATATTCTTTGACACGGGTGGCAGACGGTGCTGATCATGGCACCATTGAGAACCCATCGTGTGTCACACCGCTGTCATATGTGAACACTACGAACCAGGAAGCCCGGCGCGGCCTGACCGCACCGGCACAATTTGGAGAAAATCATGAAAACCATCCTGACAACCGTTGCCGCCCTGGCGCTCTGCTCTGCCGCGCAGGCGGACACGCTGCGCCTTTTGACCTGGGGCGGCTATGCGCCCGAGAACGTGATCGAGATGTTCGAGGCCGAAACCGGCCATACCGTCGAGGTCACCAAATCCAACAACGAGGAAATGATCGCCAAGCTGCGCGCGACCAATGGCGGCGGGTTCGACCTTGCCCAGCCCAGCCAGGACCGGATCGCGGGCCCGCAGGCGGAATTTGGCATCTACAAGCCGCTGGACATGTCCAGGATCGACACTGCGCTGTTTATCCCATCGATGCTGGAAGCGACCAAAGGCAACACCACTGTTGAGGGTGAAGTCTATGCCGTGCCGCATGTCTGGGGCACCTCCGGGCTGGTGGTGAACACCGCGATGGCGGGCGACGTGAAGGATTACACCGACCTGTGCAATGCCGATGTGGCGGGCAAGGTGTCTTACCGCCTGAAGCGCCCGACCCTGATCGGTTTCGCCTATGCGATGGGTCTGGACCCCTTCGCGGCCTATGGCGACGAGGCGGCCTATAAGGACATCCTAGATCAGGTCGAGGCCAAGCTGGTCGAATGCAAGCCCAACGTCAAAACCTATTGGGATGGCGGGGACGAGTTGAAGAACCTGCTGCGCTCAGGCGAGGTTGTCGCCTCGATGGCCTGGGACACCGGCGGCTGGCAGCTGAACGACGACAACAAGGACATCACCTTTGTCGCGCCCACATCGGGGGCGCTGGGGTGGATCGACACCTTTGTTCTGCCGGCACGGGGGCGGGCAGATGATGCGGCCTATGCCTGGATCAATTTTGTGATGAAGCCGGAAATTGCGGCGATGATCACCGCTTCGGCGGGCAACTTCACGGCCTCGCAGGGGGGTGATGCAGGTGTCGATGACGCGCTGAAGGCCAAGTATCAGGCCAGCTTCCCGCAGGAGGCCATCGACAACATCAAGTGGTATCCGACGGTCCCGGCGGGCCTTGAGGCGCTGGAAGGTGCCGCACTTGACCGGATCAACGCGGCCAATTGAACGGCCTTGACGTGATGCAGGGGGAGCGCGGCATCCGCGCTTCCCGATTTTATTGAAGGCCCTCCTATGTCCGAAACCCCCGACCTCGAATGCCGCGACATTTGCAAAAGCTTTGATGATTTCAGGGCGGTGGACAACGTCAGTTTCGCCGTCCCGCAGGGCAAGTTTTTCTCCATCCTCGGGCCGTCAGGCTGTGGCAAGACCACGCTGCTGCGGATGATCGCGGGGTTCCAGAAACCCACCAGCGGTGATCTGCTGATCAAGGGGCGGTCGGTGGTGGATGTGCCGCCGAACAAGCGGCCCGTGTCGATGGTGTTTCAGCACCTTGCGCTGTTCCCGATGATGAACATCGGGGCCAATGTCGGTTTCGGGTTGCGCCAGCGCGGGGTGAACAAGACCGATGTCAAGAAACAGGTCGAGCGGGTGTTGGAGCGTGTGGGCCTTGGCGGGGTCGCGGACCGCGCTGTCAGCTCGCTGTCGGGTGGCCAGAAACAGCGCGTCGCCATCGCCCGCTGCATGGTGCTGGAGCCGGATGTGCTGTTGCTGGACGAACCCTTGGGCGCGCTGGACCTGAAGCTGCGCGAGCATATGAAGATCGAGCTCAAGCAGTTGCAGTCGGAGTTCAACACCACCTTTGTCTATATCACCCATGACCAGTCCGAGGCGCTGGTGATGTCCGACCAGATCGCGGTGATGAACAGGGGCGTGTTCGAACAGGTCGGTACGGCGAAAGAGCTGTATTATGAACCGCAAACGGCTTTTGTGGCCGGTTTCGTGGGCGAGGCGAACAGGTTTGCCGCCACGGTCGAGGAGACCGGCGACGGCACGCTGACCCTGCGGACCGACGCGGGCAGGATGCTGACGGGTGTCGCGGCGGGGCAGGGGCTGGCCAGGGGCACAGCGGCGCAGGTGTTTGTCCGGCCCGAAGCGGTGCGCCTGTCGCGGGCGCCGCAAGATGCAACCGGCAACGCAGGCGAGGGGACGGTGCAAAGCGTGCTGTTCAACGGGGCCAATTCGCAGGTGTTGCTGCGCGACGGGCAGAGCGGCGCAGAGATCAGCGTGGCCTTGCCGCAGACCGGCGAATTCCGCGACCTGCAACAGGGTGATGCCGTTCATTTCTGCTGGAGCCCCGACCAGACGCGGGTCTATGCCGATGGCTGACCGGTCGAAACTGACATTCTACCTGCTGCTGGCCCCGCTGCTACTGTGGCTGGTGACGCTGATCATCCTGCCGCATGTGGGCATGTTCATCGTATCCCTGCGCGAAAAGGTGGGGGTGCGGGAATATGAGACCAGCTTTGCCAATTATGCGGTATTCTTCAACGAACCGCTGTATTGGAACACTTTCGCGCGCACGGCCTATATGTCGGTTGCGTCGACCGTGCTGACCCTGCTGATCGGCTTTCCCATCGCCTATTACATCGCCAAGCTGACGCGCGGGCGCAGCAAGACCACGCTGTTCCTGATGTGCCTGATCCCGTTCTGGGTCAGCGAATTGGTGCGCACATTCGGCTGGATGATCCTGCTGCGCGAGACGGGGATATTCTCAAGCCTGCTGCAATATGTCGGGCTGGCCGATGCGCCGGTGGAGATGCTCTACAACGATGCGGCGATTATGGTGGGGCTGGTCTATACTTCGATGCTGTTCATGGTGGTGCCGCTGGTCACGACACTGGACAGTCTGGACGACAGCCTGATCGAAGCGGGCTATGACCTGGGGGCCAGCGGCATCGCCATCCTGCGCGAGATCGTGATCCCCCATGCCATGCCGGGCATCGTGTCGGGCTGCATCGTGGTGTTCATGCTGAGCCTTGGCAATTACCTGACCCCGATCCTGCTGGGCGGGAAGGACAGCCTGTGGTTCACCGGGTTGATCTACAGCCAGTTCATCACCCGCTTCAACTGGGAGCTTGGATCGGCCTTTGGTTTTCTGCTGCTGGGGCTGTCGTCGCTGATCGTCTTTGTCGGCCTGAAACTGACCCGGCAGTCGCTGGGCAAGACGATGGCCCAGACATGATGAGGCGGATATGATTACCGGCATCCCCCAAAGCGGCGCGTTCAAATGGACCTATCGGGCCTATGTCGCGCTGTTCTTTATCTTCCTGGCGCTGCCGCTGGTCACTGTCTGTGTCTTTGCCTTCAACGATTCCGTGTTTCCGTCGCTGCCCTGGGAAGGGTTCACATGGGCATGGTTCTTTGGCGATGAGGCACCCTATATCGGCGTCTTTCACGAACGGCCCATCCTGCGGTCCATCGTGACGTCTGGAATCGTGGCCTTCTGGGTGTCGGTCCTGTCGGTGGCGGTAGGGACCTGCAATGCCTTCCTGTTCGTGCGCCACGATTTTCCGGGCAAGGGGCTGCTTTATATCCTGATGCTGCTGCCGCTGATCATTCCGGGCATCATCCTTGGCATTTCGATCCTGGTGTTCTCTTCCTCTGTTGCGAATACGTTGGAGGACGCAACAGGCCTTTGGTTCGACGGGCTGCGCCCCGGTCTGATCCTGGTGGTACTGGGGCAGTTTTCGTTTATCACCACCTTTGCCACGCTGGTGATCTCTGCCCGGCTGCAAAAGTTCGATCCGGCGCTGGAAGAGGCGGCGCTGAACCTTGGTGCGACCCGCTGGGGGGCGGTTCGGGCGGTTACTTTGCCGTTCCTTTATCCGGCGATGGGGGCTGCCGGGGTGGTGGCGGTGTTGATGAGTTTCGAGAATTTCAACACCACCCTGATGCTGGTCGGATCGGACGCGCCGCTGACGATCACCATGTTCGACCGGCTCAAGCTGGGATCGACACCGGTGTTGAATGCGGTGTCCCTGCTGCTGATCGTGGTGTCCGCGCTGCTGGGGCTCGCGTCCCTGCTGTTGGAGAAACGGCAGGATTGAGAGGTGAGGATATGTGGCGCCGGGCCATTGCCTGCCCGGCTTGCGCCTCATATCATCCCCGGCCCTCGCGGACCGTGTCGATCATCAGCTGCACATTTTCGGGGTCGGCGTCGGGTGTGATGCCATGGCCAAGGTTGAAGATATGCGGCCCGCCCGACAGGGCCTTGACGATGCGGCGCGTCTCGCTGACCAGCGCGTCGCCGCCAGTGACCATGTGAGAAGATTTCAGGTTGCCCTGCACGCAGCCTTCGGTCTGGACATGGGTGGCGGCCCATTCGGCCGTAACCCCGTCGTCAATCGCGATACATTCCGCGCCAATGGCCTTGTGCGCGCCCGCGTAACGGGCATCGGCCCCGCGCGGGAAGGCGATGATCGGCACGCCGGGGTGCATCTCGTGCAGGGCGCTGGTGATGCGTTGCATCGGCTTCACCGAGAAGGCGTCAAAGTCCGCCCCTTGCAGCGACCCGGCCCAGCTGTCGAAAATCTTGACCACCTCCGCGCCCGCCTTGATCTGTTCAGAGAGATAAAGGACCGTCGCTTCGGTGATCTTGTCCATCAGCGTCTCGAACACGGGGCGGTTTTCCGCTTTCAGCGCATGGGCCGGGCCCTGATCCGGCGTGCCACGACCGGCGATCATATAGGTGGCCACGGTCCAGGGCGCGCCGGCAAAGCCGATCAATGTGGTTTCTTCCGGCAGGCCCTTGGACAGGAGGCCAACTGTCTCGTAGATCGGGCTCAGCGTGTCATGGATGGCTTCGGCGGGTTTCAGGGCATCGACTTCGGCCTGTGTCGTGATGGTGGACAGGCGCGGTCCCTCGCCGGTGACAAACCACAGGTCGGCCCCCAGCGCCTGCGGCACCAGCAGGATGTCGGCAAAAAGGATCGCCGCGTCAAAGCCATAGCGGCGGATCGGCTGGAAGGTGACCTCGGCGGCGAGTTCGGGATTGTAGCAAAGAGACAGGAAATCCCCCGCCTGGGCGCGTGTCGCCTTGTATTCCGGCAGGTAACGGCCCGCCTGCCGCATCATCCATATGGGCGGGACCGGAAGGGTTTCGCCTGCCAGCGCGCGCAGGATGGTTTTTGTCTTGCTCATGGGGGTACTCTTTGATGGAAGTGTTTCATCTATCATGCTTTTTCAACGGGGGAGAGACAAGAGTTGTCAGCCCGTTAATGCAAATGTACGAAAGGCCATGACCATTGATTTGCCCACCCCGCAGAACCCCCTGAACATCGGCACCCGTGGTTCGCCGCTGGCGCTTGCGCAGGCGCATGAGACCCGCGAAAGGCTGGCGCAGGCCTTTGATCTGCCGCTGGAGGCCTTTACCATTGTCGTGATCAAGACAACGGGCGACAGGATCATCGACCGCCCGCTGAAGGAGATCGGCGGCAAGGGGCTGTTCACCCGCGAGATCGAAGATGATCTGCTGGCAGGCCGGATCGACATCGCCGTGCATTCGATGAAGGACATGCCGACACTTCAGCCGGAGGGGCTGGTGCTGGATACCTACCTGCCGCGCGAGGACGTGCGGGATGCGTTCATTTCGCCCCGTGCAAAGGGGCTGGCCGATCTGCCTGCTGGCACGGTGGTGGGGACCTCCAGCCTGCGGCGGCGGGCACAGTTGAAACTGCGGCGGCCCGATCTTGAGGTGGTGGAGTTTCGCGGTAATTTGCAGACCCGGCTGATGAAGCTGGATCAGGGAGTGGCAGAGGCGACGTTTCTGGCGATGGCCGGATTGAACCGGCTGAAGATGGAGGAGGTTCCGGCGACCGCAATCGAAGTGGAGATGATGCTGCCCGCCGTGGCGCAGGGCGCCATCGGGATCGAGCGTCGGGTTGATGACAGGCGCCTGTCGGACATGCTGGAAGCGATCCATGACCGGACCACCGGCCAGCGGCTGGCGGCGGAACGGGCCTTTCTGCTGGAACTTGACGGTTCCTGCGAGACCCCCATCGCCGGGCTGGCCGTGCTGGAGGGTGCCACGCTGCACCTGCGCGGCGAGGTGCTGCGCCCGGATGGGTCCGAAGCACTGGATGACGCGATCAGCTGCCCGGTGGAGGATGGCGCGAAAGCGGGGCAGGAGATGGCGCGCAGGCTGCTTGCGCAGGCCGGGCCAGGGTTCTTTGACTGGCGGGCGTGAGGGTTAACGCGCCGGATGACCCGACGTCCTGCAACCGCAGTGCGGGAACATAGGCGCTGTGACTTCCGTTACAGTTGTGTAATATCAAACCACGGCAACGTGCTCTTTTGAAGAAATACAAGGAAGAGGGAATGCACCGACCTGATCGCGATGCAGCGATGGTCACTGTTGGCCATTGCAATTTCTGCCGATATAAAGCATCGCCGGAAACCCAAAGGCAGCGGCGTTGTTGTAGTGAGTAAGGTAATGGCATCAAAGCTCGATCGGTATCTCGTTGCGGAGCGGCGTCCGGCCTACCGGCCGGTGGTGGCCGTGGACAAGGATGGTGGCTATTCGGCGGAGGATGTGAACCGTCTGTTGCTGGATGCGGAACACATCTTTGAAGCGCAGCTGCGCAAGGTAGAAGGTCAGATGCGGGCCTTGCGCGAAACGCTGGCGACCCGCGAAAACGAATTGGCTACCCTTGCCAACCTGGCGGATCAGCGCGGCAGCGCGGCAGAGGCGGAACTGACCGCCCGTGCCCTGCGGCTGGACGGACAGGCGGGCGAGATTGCAAAGCTGGACGCGGCATTGAAAGCCGGAGCGGAAGCACTGGCGCAGCAGAAAGACAACAACGCCCGTGAGGCCCAGCAGCAGGCCCAGCAGATTGCCGAGCTTGAACAAACCCTGTCCGACATGCGATCAAGCCGATCCTGGCGTCTGACGCGGCCGCTTCGGCGGCTGGCCGGTGGCAAGGGGCGGGAATAGGCAATGTCACAGGACCCCATCAAGATCATCGAAGACAGCGCGTTTTTCGATGGTGGATGGTATCGCCGGACCTACCCTGATGTCACCTTGTACGACCGATCGGCGGCACATCACTATGCGGTCTATGGGGCGCAGATCGGCCGTGACCCCGGACCGGACTTCAGCACCGCAGCCTATCTTGCCCGCAACCCGGAGGTGGCTGAAGTCGGGCATAACCCGCTGTGGCACTACGAGCTTTATGGCAGGCACGAGGGCAGGGAAACATCGCCGAGCCTGTTATTCGACAGCGCCCAGCCCGATCCGGTGATGCAGTCGCTGATTGACCGCAGCGCAGCAGAACCGCTGCCCGCTGCCGCGCAGGAAACCCTGCAAAAGACATTTGCCGCCAGGTTGGATCAGCGGCCCCATCGGTTGATGACGGAATTCGACCATGTGGCGGCCAGGCGGTTCGTGAATGCGCTGAGCGCGCAGCATGATGCAGAGCTTGTGGCGCGGAACACGACCGTCAGCGTGATCATGGCGACCTACAACCGTGGCGCGACCTTGACGCGTGCGGTGCGGTCCGTGCTGGGCCAGTCGCACCATAACCTGGAACTCATCGTGGTGGACGACGGCAGCACCGATTTCACCGCCGATGTGCTGCGGGGTCTGTCAGCCGATTCACGGCTGATCTGTTGTCACACTGAACATGCCGGGGTTTCTGCCGCCCGTAACGCAGGTCTGGGCCAGGCATCGGGCGAGGTGATTTTTTATCTCGACAGTGACAACCTGTGGACGGCGGATTTCCTGCGCCTGATGCTGGCCGCGCTGGTGACCTCGGGGGCGCGATGTGGTTATGCCGCGAGTCTTTTGCTCAACCGGGAGGGCGCGGTGGCAGGCTACCGGGGGGAACCGTTTGACTGGGCGCATTGCATCGACGGAAACTATGTGGACCTGAACGTGTTCTGCCATCGCGCCGATATGATGCGCGAATTTGGCACCTTCGATGGCCAGTTGCGGCGCATGGTCGATTGGGATCTGATCCTGCGCTACACCAGCGGGAACCAGCCGGTCTATTGCCCTTTCATCGGGTGTCTTTATTCAGACGACGCGCAGGACAAGACGCGGATTTCGACGTCAAAGCCCTATATTTTCGAACGGGTTGTCTCCTACAAGAACGCGCGCGGCTATGCCACGATTGCCGACACGCTGGCCGATCTGCGGTTTTCCATCGCGATCAAGCAGTCGGGCACGCCAGCGGGCGACACGACAAAGGCCCTTGTTGCCGAGCTTGAGAAACGCGGCCATCGCCTGCAGGTGGACGGGCCGGATACATGGGGTGCACGGCATCCACATCAGAATGAGGTTGTGCTGATCCTGCCCGACGCATCGGACTACGTGCCCCATCCCGAACAGTTCAATCTGGCTCTTGGTGTGGTCGCGGATGACCGGGACGATGTGCAGTGTGCCGTCGACGCTTTGGACCGCGACGCTGCAGAAGTTGCCGATGACATTGAGGCGCGGGTCAGCGCATATTTGGAATTTCGTAGACCAGCTTAGAATGTGCCGAAGTTTCAGCCAATAACTACCTCATTGTTTTCTAATAGGATTCGGACTTTAAAGTAGCGCGCACCCGTCGCCTGCATTTGTTGCAACCATTCAGAAATGTCAATGGTTTCGCAAAGCAGAAATGTCATCAAGGGGGCCTTGTTGCACAGATCGGCCGCAACTGGGAACGCGCCCTACCCCAAACGGCATTCATGCGGTGCGTTCAAAACTTGGGCAGCCAAGTCCGGTTATCCGATTGAGAACCCGGACGCCAATCTTGGCCTCTGTTTTCTGATTCTCGAAGTTTCGTGCCTTCAGCTTGGGCCCAATAACTGTATTCCAGCGGCCCATGAGAGTTTCACCTCGGCTGCGTTGATTGTAGCCAGTGGCTTTCTGCCAGGCCATCCGCCCGCGGGCTGCGATCTCGGTGATATGGCAGTCCCGTGCCGTCGGATCTTTGGCCGCATTGGGGCTCAGTATTGCGTTTTTGGGAGGTGGGATCGTGACCTCGATCGTAGATCCGAACCGAGCGGCAAGCAATTCAGATGTTGGTTCTCCGTCGTAAGCTCCATCTGCGAAGAACAGATCAACCGGTCCGTCGACTTGATCCAACAGGTCTGGCAGCGCCGTCGGATCGCCGACGTCACCCTTGGTTAGATCACAGCAGACGATCTCGCCGCTGACAAGATCAAGACCGAGGTGGAGCTTGCGCCAAGAGCGCCGTTTGCGTTTGGTTTTATGCTTTTGCTCAAGCCATTCACCCTCGCCGAGGATCTTCAGGCCGGTACTGTCGACGACCAGTTGGATTGGTGCGCGCATGGTCGGGTTTTGCGTTTCTGCCAAAGTCAGCCCCTTGCCCCGGCGCGACAAGGTGGAAAAATTAGGCACTACGATCACAATACCCAGCATTTTCGCGATGGAGCGCATCAAGCCTTGGGTTTGACGAAGTGGTTGTTTGAAAACCACGCCCAACGTCAGACAAGTCTCAATCGCCAGATCAGAGTAGCGTGACTGCCCGCCTCGCGTCGTTCGGCGCGGCACCATCCACAACCCAAGCGCATCATCGCTGATCCAGACAGTCAGATCACCGCGCCGCTGTAGACCTTCGTTGTACATAGCCCAATTGGTCACCCGGTGCTATTGCTTTGGGATATTGTCACGACGACCGTCGTTGAACTTGTGCGGCATTTACAGCATCCTGAATGGAACAGGCCGCATCAATATCAACGGAACGGCGATCCGTGCAACAAGGCCGCTTACGATGATGCCCCGCGCGGCAAGTAGATCCTCGACATCGCGTAGGCTCAAGGGAAACCGAAAATAAGACCAGACCGCATAGGCAATGATCTCTGGCGGGAGACGGTGGCCCTTGAAGGCACCGGAATGTTTGGCTTTTGCCATGCCGGTCGGTACGATTTCAGATCACGCCCCGCAAGTTGACGATGCCGGTAGCTTGCGGGACCAAAGCACCTCGCGAACGGATGACTTTCCCGGCCAATACTGCACCAGCCGCAGCCGCTTCGGTTTCTGACGCGCCTTGCAGGAGCGCGGCAAGATAGCCCGCGTTGAAACTGTCCCCTGCGGCGGTCGTGTCGACCACAGTGTCGATCTTTTCAGGGCTGATCGTTGTTATCGTGTCGTCTGCATGAATGAGGATCTCGGCCGGTCCATTTTTGACGAGTACAGTTCGCGCTCCGGCCTTCGCGTAGCGCGCGGCGGTTGCGGCGCTGTCGGCATCGCCAAACCATTCTGCTTCGTCTTCGTGCGACGGCAAACTGATCGAGCTGACAGCCGCCGCCTGCATAATCGCGCAGGTCATGTCTTCCTTCGAGCCCCAAAGCTTGGGGCGCAAGTTCGGATCGAAGACCACGGTGCCGCCTGCGGCTTTGAAAGTAGCTAAAACAGCTAGGATTCGGGCGCGATCACCCTCTGGCAAGATTGCTATGGTAATTCCGGAAAAAAAGGCGACATCCGCACCCTTCAGCGCGCTCTTCAGCAGCGTATCGTCTTGTGCCAGCGTCCGTGCGGCGCTCTGCCCGCGCCAGTAGTTGAAGCTGCGTTCGCCATTGTTCAACTGGACCATGTAAAGCCCGACTGTTCGGTCGGCGCGGCGTGTGATGTGGTCCGTGCCGATGCCTGCTTGCTCCAGAAAGCCCAGCATCTGATCCGAGGCGCTGTCGATGCCCACGGCTGTGAAATAGTCGACCTGATGATCGGGGCCAAGAAGGCGGCGCAGATACCACGCGGTGTTCATCGTATCGCCCGCGAACCCCATCTTGTAGGTGTCGACAACGGCCGTAGGGGCCATTTCGACCATACATTCACCAATCGCGAGAATACGTGTCATTCGGCGCCGTCTGTGAACCAGTTGTGGTTTTCCGCTTTGATCTTGGCGATGAGATCGTCGATCCGCGATAAGTGTTGCACAAAGGCGGCCGCCGCGTCTTCGGGTTTGCGTGTGATGATCGCGTCAAGGATGGCAATGTGTTCGTCGAGCGCGAGGCGCTGCGACGTCGCGTCGAGCGAGAGCATGCGGATGCGGTCCATATGCCCCTTGCTGTCGTAGATCAGGTCCCAGACAAAGCCGACACCGGACTGGACGCAGATTTCGCGGTGGAACGCATCGTCAAGGGCATGAAAACGTCGCTTGTCATTTGCCGCTACGGCGGCTCGTTGTTGCGCGATCAGTGCGTTCAGCGCGTCAATTCCTTTTGGGGTGATGACCTCGCACGCGGTGCGACAGGTGTGCACCTCAAGGGCGATGCGGATGAATTTGGCGCGCAACACGTCGCGTTCCGAGATCAGGCTGACCATTGTGCTGGCTTGTGGGCGGATATTGAGGAAGCCGAGCTTTGCCAGGCGTTTGAACGCCTCGCGCACGGGCTGCCGCGACACACCCATTTTCTTTGAAACATCCGCTTCGGAAATCTTGGTTTGGGGTGGCAGTTCGAGCGTCAAGATGCGTTGCTGCAAGGCGTTGAAAACTTGATCGGAAACAGTGGGTTGCGGGGCAGGCTGGATAACCGGCAGCGACACTTCCCTGATGTCGGATAAAGCTGTCTGATCCATCACGTATTCCTCCCTCGGCGTGCTAGCGCTTGATGACATTCTGGCGGATTGCAGGGTAAAATGCAACTAGGATATTAGTTGACAAGGTAATTTTGATAAACTAGGATATCAGTTAGGTTGGCAGCATAGGAGGTGCGGTCAAGCGACCAAACGGGGGGTCAAAATGCCACTTCTTGATGAAAGCCGCTTGTTTCCAACGGACCCGACCGTTCGGGCCTTGGCGCGGGACCTGTACGAGATGATCAAGGATTTGCCCATCATCAGCCCGCACGGTCACACGGACCCCCGCTGGTTCGCCGAAAACAAGGCGTTTTCCGATCCGGCGCAATTGCTCGTCACCCCAGATCACTATGTTTTCCGGATGCTTCATTCGCAGGGGGTTGCGCTTGAGGATCTGGGCGTTCCGCGTGTGGACGGCGGACCTATTGAGCAGGACAGCCGAAAGATCTGGCGTCTGTTTGCCAGCAGGTATCACCTGTTTCGTGGCACGCCGTCGCGCATCTGGATCGATCATGTGCTGCAAGAAGTCTTTGGCGTGACGGAACGCTTGTCGACGCATTCCGCCGATGCGATCTACGACCAGATTGATGCCTGCTTGAAAACCGAAGCCTTCCGCCCACGTGCGCTGTTCGAACGGTTCAAGATCGAAGCGATTTCCACCACTGAAAGCGCCATCGACGATCTGAATTGGCACAAGATGATCCAGGACAGCGGCTGGTCCGGCAAGGTCGTGACGGCCTACCGCCCCGATGCAGTGGTCGATCCCGAATTTGATGGCTTTGCCGACAACGTCGCGAAAATGGGAGAGATGGCGGGCGAGGATGCCACCACATGGACCGGCTATCTGGCGGCCCATCGCAACCGCCGCGCATTCTTCAAATGCTTCGGGGCCACGTCATCAGACCATGGTCATCCCACCGCGCGCACCGAAGATCTGGACCCCTCAGCGGCTGCTGCCTTGTTCGATAAGGCGCTTCAGGGCAAATGCAGCGCGGACGAGGCGGATTGCTTTCGCGGTCATATGCTGACCGAGATGGCGCGCATGTCGCTGGATGATGGTCTGGTCCTGCAAATCCACCCCGGCGCCGCGCGCAACCATTCCGCAAGCATTATGGGCCGGTTTGGTCGCGACAAAGGGTACGACATCCCGACGCGCACCGATTATGTGACCGCCCTGCGCCCGCTTTTGAATGCCGTGGGCTGCGAACCAGACCTGACCGTCATCCTGTTCACGTTGGACGAGACATCTTATGCCCGCGAACTGGCCCCTTTGGCCGGCGTCTATCCGGCGCTGCGCCTTGGCCCGCCGTGGTGGTTTCATGACAGCTACGAAGGGATGATGCGGTTTCGTGAGATGACGACGGAGACCGCAGGGTTTTACAACACTGTCGGATTTAATGACGACACCCGCGCGTTTTGTTCCATTCCCGCCCGCCACGATGTGGCGCGTCGGGTTGATTGTTCGTTCCTTGCCAATCTGGTCGAAACCGGCCGACTGGACAGGGACGAAGCATCTGAGGTCGCGCACGACCTTGCATATCGGCTTGCAAAACAGGCCTACAAGCTCTGATGAGCAATTTCTGGGAGGAAAAATAATGACTTACACGAAAACTCTGGGGGCCGCTCTGTTGGCGAGCGTCGCCTTGGCATCCAGCGCATTTGCCTGCGAAATCACGTTCCGGTCGTCGGACACACACCCCGATGGCTATCCAACGGTTGCCGCAGTTGACGCCATGGGCGACATGCTCGAAGAGCGGTCCGACGGACGTCTGTGCATCGAGGTGTTCCACTCAGCCCAGCTTGGCGAAGAAAAAGACACAATCGAGCAGACCCAGTTCGGCGTGATCGACATGAACCGCGTCTCGCTTGGACCGTTCAACAACATCATCGAAGAAACCCAAGTACCGTCGTTGCCCTATATCTTCCGGTCGGTTGACCATATGCACAAAGTCATGGACGGCCCCATCGGCCAGCAAATTCTGGACGCGTTCAGTGCTCATGATCTGGTTGGTCTGGCGTTTTACGACGGCGGCTCGCGCAGCTTTTACAACTCCGAAAAGCCGATCAATTCGATGGCAGATCTCGCGGGCATGAAGTTTCGCGTGATGCAGTCGGACATGTTCGTTGACATGGTTGCGGCCCTTGGTGCCAACGCCACGCCGATGCCTTACGGCGAGGTTTATTCCAGCATCCAGACCGGCGTGATCGACGGGGCGGAAAACAACTGGCCGTCCTATGACAGCTCGGGTCATTTCGAGGTTGCCAAATACTACACGCTTGACCAGCACCTGATCGTGCCGGAAGTTCTGGTGATGTCCAAGTCGAGCTTCGACAAGTTGTCCGCCGAGGATCAGGAGATGGTCCGCCAGGCCGCAAAGGACTCCGTTCCGCTGATGCGCGAGTTGTGGAACGCCCGCGAAAAGGAATCCGAAGCCAAGGTGCGTGAAGCGGGCGTCGAGATCGTGACCGACATCGACAAGACCCCCTTCATCGAGGCGATGAAGCCGGTTTACCAGAAATACGTGACCTCGGACAAACTCAAGAAAATGGTCGAAGACATTCAGGCGACCGAATAAGCCTCACCCGGCCCGCCTCCGCTTTCGGGGGCGGGTCAACTTCTTGCTCAGGGATCGCCAGTTGTGACCAACCGTATGACCTCCGTTGCCGTGGCCACCGGCCGCCTGTCTCGCCTCGCCCTATGGGTCGCGGGGGGCGGGCTGGTGTTGATGACCGCGCTGATCGCCGCGCAGGTCTTCTGGCGCTACATCCTCAACGACAGCCTTGTCTGGACCGAACCTGCATCGGTCATGATCATGGGCTGGTTCATCTTTCTCGGCGCCGCCGTGGGCATCCGCGAGGGATATCACCTGTCCTTCGACGTGGTCCTCTATCTGCTGCCGCAACGGGCCAAGCTGGTGCTGTTTTCGGTCTCCGATTTCTTCGTGACGAGCTTCGGGGCGGGCATGATCTGGTACGGCTGGCAGCTTGCCGCAAAGACCGCCGGCAACAAGCTGCCCAGTCTCGGCATATCGGGGGCTTTCGATTTCATACCTATCGTCGCCGGGGGCATTTTGATCGTGATCTTCTCGGTCGAGCGCATGGTGCGCCGTGCCGCAGGCCTGCCGACCGCTCGCTTCGGCGATGACCCGATAGAGGATTGACCCTTGGAACTTTACGTACTCTTCGGGACCTTCGTGTTCCTGCTGCTGATCGGCACCCCGGTCGCCTTCTGCCTTGGGGTTTCCAGCTTCGCGACCATCGCCTATCTGGGGCTGCCGCCGGTCGTGGTGTTCCAGCGGCTCAATTCCGGCGTGTCGGCCTTCGCGCTGATGGCCATTCCGTTCTTCATCTTCGCGGGCGACCTGATGGTGCGCGGCGACATCGCGCGCCGCCTCGTGGCGCTTGCCGGGGCCTTCGTTGGCCATTTCCGGGGCGGGCTGGGGCAGGTCAACGTCCTGTCATCCGTGATGTTCGGCGGCGTGTCGGGCTCTGCCGCCGCCGACGCCTCCGCCGTCGGGGGGCTGATGGTGCCGCAGATGAAGGAGCGCGGATACGATGCCGACTACGCGGTGAACATCACCGTCGTCAGCTCGATCATCGCGCTGCTGCTGCCGCCGTCGCACAACATGATCATCTATTCCATCGCCGCAGGCGGGCGCATCTCCATTGCGGATCTGTTCACGGCGGGCATCATCCCCGGCTTCCTGCTGGCGCTGGTCCTGATGATCACCGCCTGGTGGGTGGCAAAGCGCAAGGGCTACCCGGTGCAAAAGTTCCAGGGCTTCCGCATGATCGGCACGCTTTTCATCTCCGCCGCACCGGGCCTGATCCTCGTGGCGATCATCTTTGGCGGGGTGCGGTCGGGCGTCTTCACCGCGTCGGAATCCTCCAACATCGCGGTGGTCTACGCGCTCTTGGTGACCTTCTTCGTCTACCGCAGCCTCAGCTGGCACGACTTCATCGAAGCGACCTTCGCTGCCGTCCGCACAACGGCGATGGTGCTGATGGTCATCGGTTGTGCGGCATCCTTTGGCTGGCTGCTGGCCTATACCCGCGTGCCCGCGTCGATGGTGCAGATGTTGCAGGGCGTGTCGGACAACCCGATCGTGATCCTGCTGTTGCTGAACGTCGTGCTGCTGATCCTTGGCACGTTCATGGATATGTCGCCGCTGATCGTGATCACGACGCCGATCTTCCTGCCGGTCGCCATGGCATTCGGTGTCGATCCCGTCCACTTCGGCGTAATCCTGATCCTCAACCTTGGTATCGGCCTGTGCACGCCGCCCGTGGGGGCGGTGCTGTTCGTAGGCTGTGCAGTGGGGCGCATTCCGATCTGGGACGCGGTGCGCACGATCTGGCCCTTCTATGGTGCCGCCTTTGCGACGCTGATGCTGGTCACTTATATTCCGGCGCTGTCGTTGTGGCTGCCGTCGATGTTCAGATGAGGCAAGACATGCGCTATCCCGTTGTTCCCACCGATCCCGGCGTGACCCGTCAGGTGCTGGCCGAAAACCCCGATCTGATGGTGGTCGCCTTTCGTTTCCACGACGGCGCCGAGGGCAAACTGCACAACCATCCCCACGCGCAGGCCACCTACGTCGAGGCCGGTCGCTTCACCTTCACCGTGGGCGACGTCACCCATGATCTGGGACCGGGCGACAGCATCGTGATTCCTTCCGGTGTGCGTCACGGCTGCGTCTGCACCGCTGCCGGAACCCTGATCGACAGCTTTACCCCCCGCCGCGACGATTTCCTCTGAAAAGAAAGACAAGCCAAATGCTCAAGACCCAGACCCGCCATGCCATCGACCCTGCAACAGCCAAGACGCTCGACACGGACCAGCTGCGCGATCATTTCCATGTGGGAGGTCTGTTCGTTGATGGCGAAATCAACCTTGTCTACAGCCATTACGACCGCCTGATCCTAGGTTCTGCCGTGCCTGCGGGCAAGGCGCTGACGCTGGACAAGGTCGACGCCACAGGCACTGCAACCATCCTTGAGCGGCGCGAAATGGGCATTCTCAACATCGGTGAGGCGGGCAGTGTAACGGTCAGCGGCCAGACCTATGAGCTGGGCAAGGGCGAGGTGCTTTATATCGGCATGGGTGCCGGGCCGGTGACCTTTGACGGGGCAGGGCGGTTCTATGTCCTGTCGGCCCCTGCGCATCAGACCTATCCGACCACGCTGATCACCCTCAAGGATGCGCGCCGGGTTGAGATGGGGGCCCGCGAGACCGCAAACGAACGGGTAATCATCCAGTTTCTGCACCCCGAGGTCTGCAAATCCTGTCAACTTCTGATGGGCTATACGCAATTCGCAGAAGGCTCCGTCTGGAACACGATGCCCGCCCACCTGCATGACCGCCGGATGGAAGCGTATCTGTACTTCCAGCTCCCCGAAGATCAGCGCGTCTTTCACCTGATGGGAGAACCTGACCAGACCCGCCACATCGTCATGGCCAACGAAGAAGCCGTGATCTCTCCGCCGTGGTCGATCCACGCCGGTGCGGGCACGGCGTCCTACACATTCTGTTGGGCGATGGCGGGCGACAATGTTGATTTCACCGATATGGATATGGTCGCCATGGGGGATCTGCGGTGAGCAATCCTTTCGATCTAGCGGGCCGTCGCGCGCTGGTCACCGGCGCCAATACCGGTATCGGTCAGGCCATCGCCGTGGGTCTTGCCCAGGCCGGCGCGACGGTGATTTGCGCCGGGCGCCGGGCCTGTGAGGAAACCGTGGGTATGATTGAGGCTACGGGGGGCACCGCGTCCACCATCCTCGTTGATTTTGCCGATCCGATGGCGGGAAAGGGGCTGTTCGACGGCCAGAATATCGACATTCTGATCAACAACGCAGGCATCATCCGTCGAAACGCCTCAGTCGACTTTACCGAAGCGGATTGGGACGCGGTTATGGATGTAAATCTCAAGGCGCTGTTTTTCACCACGCAGGCCTTCGCCAAGGCGGTGCTGGCGCGCAAGGGGACCGGCGCTGTCGTGAACATCGCTTCGTTGTTGTCGTTTCAGGGTGGCATCCGCGTGCCGTCCTACACCGCGTCAAAACACGGCGTGGCGGGGCTGACCAAGATTTTGGCCAACGAATGGGCCACCAAGGGCATCAACGTCAACGCAGTCGCCCCCGGCTATATCGAGACCAACAACACCGAAGCGCTGCGCGCCGACCCCGAGCGGAACAAGGCGATCCTTGACCGCATTCCCGCAGGTCGCTGGGGGGCGGCGTCTGACATCGCGGGCGCGGCGGTTTTTCTGAGCGCCCCGGCGGCGGGATATGTGCATGGGGCAGTTCTGAACGTGGATGGAGGCTGGCTTGCCCGCTGATCTTGCAAACAATCGCCCCGCGACGGGCATTGTCCATCTGGGGCTTGGGGCGTTTTTCCGTGCCTTTGGATGTGTGTATATCGCCGATGCCATGGCGGCTTCGGGCGGTGACTGGGGCATCATTGGTGTGTCCCTGCGCAGCCCCGACACGCGCGATGCCTTGCGCCCGCAGAATTGGTCGTATACCTCGGTCAGCCTTGGAGCGGATGGGGAAAAACTGCGCAAGATCGATGTACTGAATGATGTTCTGGTGGCCCCTGAAGACCCCGACGCGGTTCTGACTGCGATGGCCGATCCGGGTGTGAAGATCGTGACGCTCACCGTCACGGAAAAGGGATATTGCCACAATCCGTCCACCGGCGCGCTGAACCTCGATCACCCCGATATCCAGTACGATCTGGCCCACGATCTTCCCGTTTCGACCCCCGGATATCTGGTACGTGCGCTGGCGCGGCGCCATGCGGCAGGGGTGCCGCCATTTACGGTGCTGACCTGCGATAACCTGCCCGAAAACGGCAAGCTGGTGCGCGGCATGGTGTTGCAGCTTGCCGAAAGGATCGATCCCAAACTCGCCGCATGGATCGCGGCCGAAGGGCGCTTCCCCTCTACCATGGTAGACCGGATCACACCCGCAACGACCGACGACGACATTCGCCGACTTGCGGCGCAGACCGGCACGTACGATGCGGCCCCCGTGATGCACGAACCTTTCGCGCAATGGGCGGTCGAGGATTATTTCGTCGATGGCCAGCGCCCCGATCTTGGGGCCGCAGGTGCCGAGATGGTCGCGGATGTCACCGCACACGAGCACATGAAGTTGCGGATGCTGAACGGCACGCATTCAGCGCTAGCCTATACCGGCTATCTGGCAGGGCACGAGACCATCGCCGAAACCGTGGCCGATCCGGTCTTTGCCGCCTATGTCCGCGCTTTGTGGTCAGAAATCATGCCCGCCGTCGTGGCCCCCAAAGGCGTGAGCCTGACGCAGTATGCTGACGCGCTTTTCGACCGCTATGCCAACCCTGCGATCCGGCACCGGACCTGGCAGATCGCCATGGACGGCAGCCAGAAACTGCCTCAACGCTTGTTGGGAACGTTGCGGGAAAATTTGGATTCCGCGCGCCCCACGACAGCGATGTGCGTGGCCGTGGCAGGGTGGATGCGCTATGTTTCGGGCGTGGACGAGGCCGGGCAGCCTATAGATGTGCGGGATCCCATGGCTGACCGTCTGCACGCTTTGGCGGCGCAGGCGACGGGTCCTGCGCAGATTGTTGCGTCGCTGCTGGCGGTCGAGGATATTTTCCCCGCCGATTTTGCCCAACGGATGCAGGCGCCAGTTACCCAAGCGGCAGAGCAGATCTGGGCCGACGGCGTGCGCGCCGTTGTGAAAGGAGCCTCATCATGATCGAAAGCTGGCGTTGGTACGGTGAGTTCGACAGCATCCCGCTCTCAGACGTGGCCCAGACGGGCGCGCGCGGGATCGTGAGTGCTTTGCACGCCGTCCCCTATGGCGAGGTCTGGTCGCAGGACGCGATTGCGGCGCGCAAAGACGTGATCACGCAGGCCGGGTTTGACTGGGTCGTGGTCGAAAGCCTGCCCATCCATGAGCGGATCAAGCGCGGTGACGGCGATCTGTCGACGCTGTTTGGTAACTATCGCCAGTCGATGGCCAATCTCGCGGCCCAAGGGGTCAAGACGATCTGCTACAATTTCATGCCGTTGCTGGACTGGACCCGCACGGATCTGGCCGCACCCGTCGCGGGCGGGGCCACTTGTCTGCGGTTCGAGGCCACGCGCATGGCCGCCTTCGAAGTTCATATGCTGGGCCGCCGCGAAGCCGAGGACGATTATCCCACCGATGTGCTTGCGAAGGCCGCCGCGTGGTTTCAGGCCGCCAGTGAGGCAGACCGCGCAAAACTTTTGGCCGCCATCATGGCCGGAATACCCGGCGCGTTCGACCGCTACGATGTCGCGGGCCTCAAGACCGCTCTGGCCGGCTATGACAACATCGGGCGCGACGCCTTGCGCGCAAACTACAAGCGGTTTCTGGACGAGATCATTCCCACAGCCGAAACGTTGGGCATGCGCCTGTGCGTCCACCCCGACGACCCACCGCGCAATATTCTGGGCCTGCCGCGCATCGTGTCGGACGGTGAAGACCTCGACTGGATCTTGAACGCCTATGACAGCCCTGCCAATGGCGTGACACTTTGTGCGGGGTCTTTGGGGGCTAATCCGGTCAATGATGTGCCTGCTATCGCGGAAAAAGTCGCAGACCGCATCCATTTTGCCCATCTGCGCAACGTGCGCAAAGACCCGGACGGCTCCTTCGAGGAGGCCGCCCATCTGGATGGCGACACGGATATGGTCGCCCTTATCCGCGTTCTGCTGGCGGAAGAAGACCGGCGCCGATCGGCGGGGCGCGACGATCACGCGATCCCGTTCCGGCCCGATCATGGCCATCACATGTTGTCCGATCTGACGCGCGACATGATCCCTGGCTACCCGCTGATTGGCCGGTTGCGCGGTCTTGCCGAATTGCGTGGCGTGATCCGCGCGGTGTCCCATGTCTGATCCGCTGATCCTGCACCCCAGCGACACCATTGGTGTGCTGACGGAGCGGGCCAATGCTGGGGATGATCCCTTGGGGTTGGGGGCGCCGCTGGCGGCGTCGGTTTCTTCTGGGCACAAGATTGCGCGCGTGGCGATGCAGATCGGCGCGCCGGTCGTGAAATTCGGGCAATTCATCGGGCAGGCCACCGTGCAGATCGCTGCGGGGGATCATGTGCACACACACAACTGCACCTTCGCAGACCCCAAACAGGACTACCACATCGGCGCAGATCTGGCCGCATCACAGCGCGCAATTCCGCAGACGGAACGCTTGAACTTTAACGGTTACGCCCGCGCGGATGGCCGTGTTGGCACGCGTAACTATATTGCGCTGGTCGCGACGGTGAACTGTTCGGCGACGGTGATACGCCGTGCCGTGTCGGAGATCGAGGCAAGTGGCGCGCTTGAGGCTTATGCAAGTGTCGACGGCATCGTGGCTTTCGCCCATGGCACAGGCTGTGGCATGGCCAACAGCGGGCGCGGCTTTGACATTCTGGACCGTGTCCTTTGGGGCCACGCGACCCATCCCAATGTGGGTGCGACGATTTTCGTGGGCCTGGGCTGCGAAGTGATGCAGATCGCGCGGATGCAGTCGCATTTCGGCGACGCTGGCACCGATCGGTTTCACGCGCTGACCATTCAGGACACCGGCGGCACCCGTGCAACGATCGACGCGATCAAGGCGCATGTGGCGGAAATTCTGCCGCAGGTAAACGCCGTCACCCGCACCCCCCAACCCATGAGCGCGTTGCGCGTGGCGTTGCAATGCGGCGGCTCCGACGGCTTTTCCAGCATCACCGCCAACCCGGCCTTGGGGATCGCAAGTGACCTGATCGTGGGGCAAGGGGGCACGGCCATCCTGTCAGAGACGCCGGAGATTTATGGAGCTGAACAACTCCTGCTGCGACGCGCTGCTGACAAGGATATTGCGGAAAAACTGGTCGCCCAGATCAAGTGGTGGGAAAACTACACCACACAAAATGGCGGCTCGATGGACAACAATCCCAGCCCCGGCAACAAGCAGGGTGGCATTACGACGATCCTTGAGAAGTCGCTGGGCGCGGTGGCCAAAGCGGGCTCGACGCCCCTGACAGCCGTGTATGACTATGCCGAAACAGTTACACAGGCGGGTTTCGTCTTCATGGATACGCCCGGCTATGATCCGGTCTCAGCGACGGGCCAGATTTCGGGCGGTGCGCAGATCGTTGTGTTTACAACGGGGCGCGGCTCGGCCTTCGGGTCCAAACCCGCACCGACCATCAAGGTGGCCACATCCGACCGACTGTTCAATCAGATGCCCGACGATATGGACATGAATACCGGCGATATCGTGTCCGGTGGCGTCAGCATGGCTGACAAGGGCCGCGAGATTTTCGACATGATCCGCGCAACGGCATCCGGTCAGGTCACCAAATCCGAGGCGTTGGGCCTTGGCGACAACGAATTTGTGCCGTGGCAAATCGGAGCGGTGATGTGAGCCGGAAACCAATTACACTCGCGCATATAAGATTAATGGGTCCAGAGCCTAATGTCACAACCCCTATCAATATCGGGGTGTTATCAGGCCGTGAAAAGCGATGTCGGTAACAAAATCCGCGATTTTTTGGCGGGGCAGATTTGTTGTCACCATTCGCGACATACCCAGAAAATATCCAGCCACGATCTCAGGAGTATGTTCTGTCAGTGCGGCGTGGAAAAACCCGTTCTGGATGCCTTCCTGCATGTTTCGGAGGCTAATGTCGCGGAGCTTTTTTGCCCAACGGTTTAATTTGATGCGCTTTGTGCCGCTCAGCTTGCTGAAGGCAGGCTGTAATGTAAGAGGGGGCGTGTCGCTTAGTTGGGCCTGCAGTGTCGCAAAGCTTTCGCTGATCCGAAGTTAGCCCCGCCGTTGGACACACTTATCCAGCGAATGCGGCGAATTGCGCGAATCCGGATTGGCCTGCCTGGCGAAATTGACCTTTCCGGATCATATGCGCGACTTCAATCCCGGCGAGCGTTGCGGAAGCTGAGTTGATCGAATTGAAGGTTTGCATTGGGCGGGTGAGCTTCTTGATGAAGCGGTGGTCGTGCTCAATAATATTGTTCAGATATTTCTTTCGCCGGACGGTGATCAACCAACACCAGCCGCACATGACGAGCAGACAATTCATGTTGAACAGACCAGCTGTATTCGATCCACTTTTGTCGATCACGACCTTGTCTGGCCAGCCGTTATTGCCGACGGCTTTCACGAAGAACGCAGTTGCCGCAGCTTCGTCGCGGCGCTCCGACAGCATGAAATCTAGGGTTTTGCCGTCCTTGTCGATCGCACGGTACAGATAAGTCCACTGGCCTTTGACCTTCACATAAGTTTCGTCCATCCGCCACGAACGCCCCTTTGAGGCCTTTCGATGATGTGCCTGTTCGGCAATTGCGCTCGCATATCTCCCGACCCAGCGATTGAGTGTTGCATGATCGAGATCGAAGCCACGTTCGGCCATGGCCTCCTCAAGGTCGCGATACGAAACGGGAAAGCGAACGTAGAAATAAACGGCGTACAGGATCACCGATTTCGGGTACTGTGCGCCTTTGAAATTGATCAACTCGTCCATCCTAACCTGATATCGGGAAAGAGTGGGGTCTGGATCATCACGCTCGGCAATGCAACCCAAATCCTAAACTTTGCGACAATACCCGTTCCAGCATCAGCTCCTCGACCTCGCGCAGGCTCAAGTTGAACCGGGCGTAGAGCCAGACAACATGAGCAATGATCTGAGGTGAAAACCGGTGGCGCTTGTAGCTGATTTTCAATGCCTGCATCGACACCGCTTACGCCCAGATCAATGCAACGGCAACCTCAGGCCCGTTAACGTGACAACACCCGCTGAGCTTCAGATCCGGATCGCGGTGCTCAACCGCTACACCGCCCTTGGCATACCCGTCACAGAGCCCGTAGGATAAGTCTGTCCGGGGAAAGGGAAAGCGCGCTCAGGCCCCGATTTGTGCAACAAAACCGGGCAAGGGCCATCACATTTCCAACCGCTGTTCTGCAACAAAGCCTTTCCAATAATTTAACGACTTCAAGCTCGCTGTTTCCAATAGCGAATGCTTATATCCATGATCTCTCGCTAGAATGCTCCACTCCATAAGAACGATTGAATCCTCTAAGCGTTCTGGCCTAGCTGTGGCAATGCTTATGCTCATCAAGTCAAAGAGTTGATATATTCTGATTATCTCTATTGATTCATCGGCATACCTAAAACCGTTCATATTCACTTCATTAAGGAAGTATAATAGTGCTTTCCATATTTCAAAATAAGACGTCAGTTCTGGATCGGTATCCGTTGAACGGTACTTGATTGGGTATTCTTGCCGATCAGTCGGTTGGGTTGACGATGAGATGGAAAGAATATCTTCAATTCTAACTAGCGATTCTCTAACATGTTTCCTGGCCTTTACACTGAGGCAGCCTCGCAATTCCGTAAGCGCTTTCGACAACTTGTTGAGCATTTCTTCTCGGTAGTAATTTTCAAAGCTGCCAAAAGTCTGGGGTTTTTGATGGATCATGGTTGTACTCCTTAGGAGGTTTCTGAAGTGATCACGGTTTTAGTAAATTTTCAGTAAATTTATTGGCTAGAAACTGCATATCTAGAGCATCATCCATTTAATCTGCAACATATCGGGCAGCTATGAAGATGTTCCGACATTCTTCTGGTGGGAACAGTTCACAGGTTTGCGCGACAGACTGAAACAATGCGTCGAAGGTGCGTGCTTTGAGCCGTCGTAGGTGTGCTTTGAGCTTGGAATAGGCCATTTCAATCGGATTGAGGTCCGGGCTGTAGGGCGGAAGAAACAGCATCCAATTGCCTTGCGCCTTCAGCACGTTCTGGGCGTATGCGGATTTGTGAGACGACAGGTTATAGGCGATCACGACGTCGCCGGGTTGTAATGTCGGGGCCAGTTGTGTCTCGATATAGGCGTCAAACGCAGCGCGGTTCATGGGGCCGACCAGCACCCAGGGTGCGGCCAGTCCGTCAATGCGCAGTCCGGCGATAAAGGGTGAGGGGGTGTTGTCACGTTAACTCGCCGAGTTTGCAAGTTGGCATGCCGATCGTTGATTAAGCGACGTTTGCCGCAGATTTCCACGCCTCGAATGCTTCTAGCCGATGGTAGCGGTTGGTGAGAGCGGAACGACGGTGGGCTGGTACGGAGAAGAAATTACGGGTTGCAGATTGTATCGAGACGAAGCGTTGTAAACTACCCGGCGATTGGAAACCCTGCATCACCCGCTCTCGTTTTCGAAAAGGGAGATGGCTGTGTTCTGCACGGTTATTGAGCCCCTTGTGGGACCAATGATCAAGGCCGGGCGCGACCTCGCGTTTTGCGGCACCATAGGATCGCAATTTGTCCGTAATGATCCTTTTGGGCAGGGAGCTCCAACGTTTCATCAGCTTGATCAAAAGCTGCTTTGCGGCGCGCTTGTCTCGCCTCGGTTGAAGGACTTCCTCAAGAACGACACCGTGTTGGTCGACGGAGCGCCAGAGCCAGTATGACTGGCTCGCGATCTTCACGACGACTTCGTCCAGATGCCAGACATCGTCGGGGCGCGGCTGCCGTCGCCGTAGAACGTGGGCGATCAGCGGGCCGAACTTGAAAGTCCAGCGCCGGAACGTCTCGAACGAGACGTCCACGCCACGTTCCAGCATCAGATCCTCGACCTCGCGCAGGCTCAAGTTGAACCGGGCGTAGAGCCAGACAACTTGAGCAATGATCTGGGGCGGAAACCGGTGGCGCTTGTAGCTGATATTCAATGCCTGCATCGACACCGCCTACGCCCAGATCAATGCACCAGAAACCTCAGGCCCGTTAACGTGACAACAACCCTCACCCCATTTGTGCAACAAATCCCCACCAACTGGGCCATCGCCGCAGACATCGTAATTCAATACTTAGATAGTCACATCGCCGACTCCACCGGAACCAGTCAGTAGTCGTTCAATTTTTGCCGAACTGCTACCAACTCGGCACGTCTATGAAATCCCGTTGAAAAAGTCTTGAGAACTCCGGACCGTAAATTGGGTCGGAAAAATTCATACAGATATCTAAAAATTTGAATGTCAGATCACAACTAAGACAAAATTGCTAATGACAACTGAAGAGAATACCCGAAATTCCTAAATGAAATCCATAATATGTCTATTGTAGGGCGCTTTTATAACGATAAATTGAAACGGGAGTTTTAGTGCGGTTAAGTCGTGGAAAAATGTATAGCCGATATAATTGCAAGAATTTAGAACGTGGCTGATCAAGAATGGCAATCAACGGAGTGCCATCAATGAGAAGTCTTACCTTAGAAACAATTGTCCAAACTGGTGAAACTGTCAGTCAAGATCATTTCGGTGGAAATCTGATTGGAACCCTCCATGCACCGTCAGGAATTCCAGATAGTGAGTATGCCGAAGCTATTGGTGAGCTCGGTGTAACATCTATTCGGTACCCAGCTGGTGAACCAGACGAGCGATATGTTGATGGGATGGTCATTGAAGGAGCGCTACCGGCCCACTTAATCAATTACATGAACTGGGCGCAGGAGAATGGCCACGAAGTAGTTGTAGTCATTCCAACTTTTGCTGGATATCCTGGAGAGGATGAGTTGCGTGAATTTACACGACTACTCCTGGCAGATTATGGCGATAATATATTGGCATTTGAGATAGGCAATGAGTACTGGCAGGAGCAAGGAGAAACCGCTTATGGCGAAATTGCAAATGAAGCGACGATTGCTATTGGTGATGCTTTACAAGAGGCAAACACCAATATCGATATTTGGGTTCAGATGGGATACGCAGGCGGAATTGCATCCGACTTTCGTAATATTGACGAGGGTTGGATCACTCGCACAATAATGGCAAATGAAGCTATCTTGGATGCACTCTCTCCAGAAGCACAATTACTCATAGACGGGGCTGTGGAACACTACTACTTCCGACAGAGCAACCAGTACTTGGGGGATCTATCAGACGCTGACAATATGATTGGGCTCGATTATTCCATCTGGCAGAGCCATTTTAATCATGAACTAAGTCTAAATATTACGGAATGGAATATAAACAACGGAAACCTCTATAATCTGGGAATGCGGGCCGCATCCGCGCTTATCGCACAATTCCAGTTTATGATAGAGTTGGGCGTTGACACAGCATATGTTTGGCCTCCACGGCATAATACAACAAACGACTTGGCCGGTTCAAATGTGACCATCGTGGACCCGGAAACCGATATCGTGGTGAATACAGTTGGCGGGGCGATTTTTGATATGATGTCATCCCGACTAGTTGGCATGGAGGCATTGGCCACTGGATTCAGTGGAGAAAACTCCTCTGTCCAATCGTACGTCTATTCAGACGATAGTACATTTGTAGTTTATGTCACATCAAGGTCCGAGAATATTGAAGACGTTTCGTTTAGCCTCGGTAATTTCGGGCATGGCGCTTCGCTGTCGTCTGCAACGTTGGTAGGTTATGATCCGGCCACCGCAGATGGACGGCATTGGAATCCTATGGAGCAGGGGTGGACTGCACCAAACTCAACAATCATCAATGGTGAAGTATATTATTTCAACGAACATGACGCGCAGGCCCAAATAACACAATTGGACGTTTTAAATGGGAATCCATTCGGTGTGTTTAACTTCACACTTAACCCATATGAAGTTATTGAATTGGTCTATCAAATTCCAACGGCTGGCACTATAACTGGATCCAATCGATCAGATAGAATTATTGAGGACCATGGCTCGCAAGTGATTCATGGTTTAGATGGTGATGACACAATCCGAACGGGAAGGGGCGAGGATACAATTTTTGGCGGCGATGGAAACGACCATATCGTTGCAGGAGCGCATTCGGACTTTGTTGACGGCGGTCGTGGCAATGACTTTCTGTCTGGTTGGGGTGGAGATGATACAATCTATGGAAGTGGCGGAAACGACAGTCTCTTTGGATTTCAAGGTAATGATGTCTTACGGGGTGATATCGGTCATGATTCCATTGTTGGAGGGGATGGTGATGACCTTCTAGTTGATGGCGCTGGCGAAGACACACTTGAGGGGGGTGATGGGATCGACACCTTTCGATTTGATCATGACAGCTCCGTTGATGTTATTTCAGACTTCGAGTTAGGTATCGATGTAATCGACCTTTCTAATTTTGAATTCTTAAGTGGCCTTGCCGGAGTACAAATCATTTCTAGGAGTTGGGGTGCGACCTTAGAATTTGGAGCCGAGACCTTTGAAATTCGCACTAGGGATGGAAACGCCCTAAACTCAAGCAATTTGACAGTGGAGAACTTCATCTTCTTTGGAAATCCGAGCGATACTCCAATCAGCCCTCCAGTATTCGAGGATGTCCCGGGTGAAATGCCACCTGAGCCGCAAACAATAGCGCCAACCATCTTCCTGGATGCAGCTCCAACTCCGCCGTCAAGGGTTAACATGCCTTTGAGTTATATGGATACTTCGCCAGGTGGCATTCGAGGAACTGCCACCTCTGAAGTTATTAATGGTGATGACCACGATAATCGCATTTTCGGGGGCTGGGGGCGCGACACGATTCATGGCGGTGATGGAGCAGATCAGATCTCAGCCGCTCAAGGAAATGATCTAGTAAATGGCGGTCGAGGGGGCGATCTACTGTTTGGAGGCAATGGATTCGACACGGTTAATGGTGGAAATGGTTCGGATACGATTGATGGTGGTGGAGGAGCGGATTCATTGACCGGAGGTCATGGCAATGATGTGCTACTAGGTTGGTTCGGGTTTGATCAAATTTTCGGTGGAACCGGAAGTGACTCAATTTGGGCCGGAGCTTCCGCTGATCGTGTTTATGGTGGCGAAGGCAATGACTGGATCAGCGCAGGTTCAAACTTCGGATTTTCCGTCGATGGAGTATTTGGTGAAGGAGGCAGTGATACAATTTTTGGCGATGCTGGGTTCGATCACCTTGATGGCGGAGAGGGTGACGACGTTATCGACGGTGGTAACCAGGCGGATAACCTATACGGTGGCGGTGGTAATGATCTTCTAATTGGGGGTGCTGGGCTTGATCGAGTTTTTGGGGGCACTGGCGCCGATGACATAGTTGGTGGCCTGGATAACGATGGGCTCTTTGGTGAAAATGGCGATGACCACATCTGGGGCGGGCATGGGAACGATAGAGTTTTCGGCGGTCAAGGTAATGACTTAATTCATGGTGGGAGCGGTACAGATACAGTATACGCAGGTGCCGGGTTTGATACCATCGAAGGTGGCGAAGGTGACGATTTATTATTCGGAGGCTTTAATGGTGATCGCTTCATATTTAGAGGTGGACACGGACATGATAGAATAGCTGATTTTGATGCGAGCAACTATCAGGAAAGGATCGATTTTTCGAATGTCGATCTTTTCCAAAATTGGACACAGGTTATTGCTGCTGCAAATCAGGTTCGTTGGAATGTTGTCATCGACACTGGGTCGGATAGCTCGATCGAATTAATAAATGTCAACATTAGCGATTTGGGAGTGGATAATTTCCTGTTCTAGATTTGGTTGAAGCCACTTTCTCCGGAAGGTCATTCTTCATTCTCAATTGAGACCGCAGCACTACCGCACCTTTTCCCGCTTGACAGGGCTTTGTTGCACAAATGGGGTGAGGGATTCCCTGTTTGAATCCAGCGTGGTAGCTGGCTTGCATGAGCAGTTGGTCCCCTACGACGTACAAGACTAGGAACTGGCCTTCGTACAACACGGCGCTGCAGCAGCGCGGTTCGCTATCGATCTGGTTTGATGCCGAGATGGATTGGCATGCGCCAGTGACCGGCAAACGCGGTCGTCAGCGCGAGTTCAGCGATGCGGCAGTCCAAGTTTGTCTCACGATGACGGTGTTGTTCGGCAAGCCCCTTCGCCAGACGACCGGGTTCGTCGAAAGCTTGTTGCGGTTGGCAGGGCTTGACTGGAAAGTGCCGGACTTCAGCACCCTGTGTTGCCGCCAGAAGACCCTGAGCGTCGCCATCCCTTACCGCGGAGGAACGGGTCCTTTGCACCTGCTGATCGACGCGACCGGGATCAAAGCCGAGGGCGAGGGAGAGTGGAATGCCCGCAAGCATGGCGGGTCAAAGAAGCGCCTTTGGCGCAAGCTGCATCTCGGTATGGACGAGGAAACACTGGAGATCCGCGCGATCGGCGTCACGACAAGCAACGTCGGCGACGCCCCTATGTTGCCCGACCTGCTGGAACAGATCCCGCCCGACCAAGAGATTGCCACGGTCACCGCTGTCAGGGCCTATTACACGCGCAGATGTCACAATGTGATTGCCGCTCGAGGTGCCGCTGCCGTCATCCCGCCGCGCAAGAATGCCCAACTTTGGAAGCAAACCACGGCGGGTGCTATCGCGCGAAACGAAGCTGTGAGGGCCTGTAAATATCTCGGACGTGCCTTGTGGCGAAAGTTGACCGGGTATCACCGCCGAAGCCACGCAGAGAGGAAGTTGAACTGCGTCAAACTCCTTGGCCAAGGCCTCATGGCCCGAGACTTCGACCGACAGGTTGCTGAGCTCCAGATCCGGATCGCGGTGCTCAACCGCTACACCGCCCTTGGCATACCCGTCACAGAGCCCGTAGGATAAGTCTGTCCGGGGAAAGGGAATGCGCGCTCAGGCCCCGATTTGTGCAATAAAGCCCTTCACGAGTTAACGTGACAACGCCGGGCGACAATATCGTCAGAGCAGCGCCGCGATCATCGCGCGGGTCGAGGCGAGGCAATCGGCGGGCGTCATCCGTTTGGGTTGCAGGTGCAGGTTCTGCCAGAAGCCGTCCGTCAGCGTGTCTATCCACTGGGCCAGGCGGGCAACGTGATCCTCCTCCGCACCGGGCATCAGCGAACGGCAGATGTCGCGGATGACGGCACCGCGGTCCTGGTCAAACTCGCGGCAGATTTCCGCGTATTGCGGGACAAAGTTCTGTTCTCCCCAGAAGGCGAACCAGAGCGACAGCGCTTCGGGTGAACAAACCTCAGTCGCGAAATCTGCCGCTACCAGCGCCATCAGGCGGTCGAACGGCTCAGGACCGGCACTGTCGAGCGCGGCACGCCAATTGTCGGCGTAGGCCTGGTATTGGGCACGCAGGGTTTCGGCCAGCAGCCCGTTCTTGGATTTGAAGTAAAAGACCGCTACGCCCTGCGACAGTCCCGCCTCTGCCGCGACGGTGGCGAGGGTTGTCTTGGCCAGCCCATGCTGGATTACCGAACGTCGCGCCGCGTCCAGCAACTGCCGCCGCCGCATGTCGGCATTGTCCTTTCGCTCCTTGCGGGGCTTTGATGCGCTCTTGGTCTTTTCGTCGGTCAAACCCATTCCTCCACCGGGGTCCGGTAGTTTTTTCACAGACGGGCGAGGTTGTCATGCCAATTGTTTTTATTTGAGCGCTCAAAAAACTTTACGACATTCCGCTGCTTCGCTAAGACTGGGCGAAGGATCAGGGAGGCGATGCATGAGTGTGGCAAAATATGACGCGATCATCGTCGGGGCAGGGCACAACGGACTGACAGCCGGTTGCTATCTCGCCAAGGCCGGGCTGAAGACGCTGATCGTAGAGAAAAACGACTGGATCGGTGGGGCGGCTGTCAGCCGGTCGCTGCATGATGGCTGGACTTATTCCAACTGTTCGTATGTCTGTTCGCTGCTGCGCCGCGAAATTGTGCGCGACCTCGAATTGCCGCGCTTTGGCTTGCAGGTGATCCCCTACGAGGGCGGTGCGACATTTACCCAAGACAATGATTATTTTGCCTACATGTCCGATCACAACGCGCTGGAGCGCGAGATCGCGCGCCATGAGCCCCGCGATGTTGACGCCTACGGGCGCTTTTCGCAGACGGTGATGCGACAGTGCCGTTTTATCCGGCCCTTTCTGCTGCGCAATGCACCGGACCCGACATCGCTGCATCCCCGCGACCTCGGAGAGTTGGCGTTTCTGGTGAAGAAGGCGCACGGGCTGGGGGCAAAGGAACTGGGCGAAACGATCCGTTTCTGGACCATGTCCATCGGTGATTTTCTTGATGAGCATTTCGAGAGTGACCTGATCAAGGCGCATCTTGCAGGTTCGGGCATCATTGGCACCGGTTTAGGGGTCTATTCGCCCGGTACGGCCTATGTGCTGCTGCATCACTACATGGGTGACGTGGATGGTGCCATCGGCGCCTGGGGTTTTGCGCGCGGCGGCATGGGGTCAATCTCCAGGGCGCTTGGCATGGCCTTTGCGGAAGCGGGCGGCGAGATACGTACCGGATCCGGGATCGACAGCTTTCGGGTGAAAGATGGCAAGATCGTTGGCGTGGCGCTGGAGAATGGCGATACCTTCGACGCGCCCATCGTGGCGTCCAACATGGATGTCAAGCGGACGTTCCAGCACCATGTCGATGCGGCCCATGTGCCTGAGGAGTTTACCAGGGCTGTCAATCGGTTCAAAATTCGCGGCTCGTCGGCCAAGCTGAACATTGCGCTGGACCGATTGCCTGATTTCCCTGCGGCCCCCAGGGGCGCGCCGTTTCTGCGCGGTGATCTGCATTGTTCGACATCGCTGGCCGAGTTGGAACGCGGGTATGACGACTGGAAAGAAGGGCGCTGGTCCGCCGAGCCCTATTTCGACATGCTGATCCCCAGCCAGATCGACCCGACGATGGCACCGCCGGGCAAGCATATGATGACGGTCTTCGTGCAATACGCCCCCTATGATCTTGAGGTAGATGGCCTGCGGTCCGGGCAGAACTGGACCGATGCCAAGCGGGCGGAGCTGGCCAATTGCGTTTACGACAAGATTGAACAGGCGATGCCGGACATACGCAACCGGATCGTTCATGCCGAGGTACGCACACCGCTCGACATCGAGAACGAGGTCGGGCTGACCGAAGGCAATATCTTTCAGGGCGAGCTGACGTTTGATCAATTGCTCTTTAACCGGCCAGTGCCGGGCTATTCGGACTATTCAACCCCCATCGAAGGGCTGTTCATGGTCGGGTCGTCCAGTCATCCGGGTGGGGGTGTCATGGCGGCACCCGGAGCGAACGCGGCGCGCGAAATTCTGCGCCGCGCGGGCAAGGGCCGCGCAATGCCGAGGTTCGCGGCATGACCGAACGCTTTGACGTGATCGTAATTGGGGCCGGACATAACGGGCTGACAGCGGCCACCATGCTGGCGCGCAAGGGCAAGCGGGTCTGCGTGGTTGAGAGAGCCGAACAGGCGGGCGGCATGGCGCGGATGGTTGATTTTGCGGAAGGCGCGCGGGGGCCCGACATTGCACATCTGCTCTACAACCTCAGCCCGGCGGTCGCAAAGGATATCGGTCTTGATATCGAGACGCGCAGGCTGCCTACCCTTGCGCTGTCCCCTGACGGCAAGCACGTAGAAATGACCGGCGGTACCCTTTGTTACGCGGATGGCAGCGCGCATCCGGAGGCGGAGGCTTTTACTGCATTACACGCACGGTTGGTGCGGTTCGCCGCCCTGTTGGGCCAGCTCTCCGATGCCCCGCCGCCGTCGCTGGCGGAAGGGTTGGCGAGCCTCGCCAGCCTGCGCGACCTTGGCGGACTGGCAAAGCTGGGACTGAACCTCAAGCGGATGGGCAAGGCGGACATGCGGGAATTCCTGCGGGTCATCCTGTCGAACGCCTATGACTTGCTGCTCGACGATTTGCCGGATGGTCCCGTTGCGGGTGCGTTGGCCGCCGATGCGGTGCGCGGCGCGTTTAGTGGGCCGCGCGCTCCGGGGTCGGTGTTTTCGTTGATGTACCGTATGGGGCAGGGGGGCGAGGTGGCCTGGCCCATTGGCGGGTTCGGCGCGTTCGAGGCGGCGGCCACCGCTGCTGGGGCGACGATCCGCTACGGCACGGGTGTTTCTGCGATCACGGTAAAAGATGACGGGGTGCGCGGGGTTACCTTGCAAGACGGTACGGTACTAGCCGCAGGCGCGGTCCTGTCGAGCATTGGTGCACCGTTGACGATGCAGCTTGCCGGTGCGCAGCATTTCGACATTGAGGCCACACGCCGCCTGCGCAAGATGCGGGCCAGAGGGACGGTGGCCAAGCTGAACCTGGTGCTGAGCGCTGTGCCGGACTTGCCGGGGCTGAGTGATGCACAAAAGGCCGGCCGACTGATCGTGGCACCCTCTGCGACATATGTTGAGCGCGCCTTTAACCCAGTGAAATATGGCCGTGCTTCTGATGCGCCAGTGATCGAGGCCGTGCTGCCGTCGCTGAGTGATCCGTCGCTGTGCACCAAAGGTCAGCAGGTGTTGTCGGCGGTTGTGAGCTATGTGCCGTTTGACCCCGAAGGCGGCTGGACGGATGCAGCGCGGGCAAAGCTGACCAGACGGATCACTGACACGCTGGCAATCTATATGCCGGCTCTCTCAGATATCATCACGCACAGCAGTCTTCTGACACCCGATG
Organism: Sulfitobacter sp. EhC04; assembly: GCF_001650875.1. GTDB lineage: Bacteria > Pseudomonadota > Alphaproteobacteria > Rhodobacterales > Rhodobacteraceae > Sulfitobacter. Next base: position 22,364 of record NZ_LXYI01000049.1, on the reverse strand, counting down.
ATATCGCCGCCAGCACGGGCGCGCCAGGCGGCCATTGGCACCACGGCGAGTTGAGCATTGATCAGTTGCTGACGGTCCGTCCGGTAAACGGGCTGTCGCGCTATGCCTTCGGGGTGCGGGGCTTTTACCTTTGCGGGGCATCAGCCCATCCGGGCGGTGACGTGACCGGATCGCCCGGGCGCAATGCCGCACGTTGCCTCTTGGAAGATGGGATACCGACATGACCCAATCTGCCGCGAAAACCGTAGCCATCGGGTTGATCCCCGGCCCGTTCCACGACCGGCTGGCACCGCTTAGCCTTGCGCAGGGTTGGATGGACTGGGCTGGTTACATCTCTCCTTCCGTGCTCGACACGGCGGAGTTTGAATACTTTGCCATTCGCAACCAAGCGACGCTTTTCGACATCTCGCCGATGCACAAGTACCGCATCACCGGCCCTGATGCGCAGGCGATGATCAACCGTGTTGTCACCCGCGACGTGGCCAAGATCGGTGATGGGCGCGTGGGCTATGTCATGTGGTGTGATGAGGAAGGGATGTTGATCGACGACGGCACGCTGTTCCGCTTTTCGGCCAGGGATTTCCGTCTGTGTTGTCAGGAACGCATGTTCAGCTGGCTGCTGGATGGTGCCTATGGTTTCGACGTTGAGGTGACCGACGAAAGCGACAGTATTGCAGCGCTGTCCCTACAGGGGCCGACGTCTTATTCGCTTCTCAAGGACGCGGGGTTGGATGTCGCGGATATGAAACCCTTTGACTGGCGCGAGGTCGAACCGGGCCTGTGGATTTCGCGGACCGGGTTCACTGGCGATCTGGGCTATGAACTTTGGGTGCCATGGAACGACGCCTTGCCGCTTTGGGACAGGCTTTGGGACGCGGGCGATCATTGGGGGCTGCGGGCAATCGGCTTTGACGCGCTGCATATCGCGCGGATCGAAGCGGGGTTTGTGGCGGCGGGGATGGATTTTCAACCTGCCCATGGTGCGATGCGCTTGCACCGGGGGCGCACGCCGATCGAATTGGGCTTTGGCCGGATGGTGCATTTTGACAAGGGCCATTTCAACGGCCGCCGCGCCCTGCTGGCACAACAGGAAAAGGGCGCGCGCTATCACCTCGTCAAGATTGATCTGGGCGGGTTCAAGCCCGCGCAGGATGCGCTGATATATCACCGGAAGCGACGCGAGGTGGGGCATGTGACCTCGGGTGTATGGTCGCCCACGACCAAGCGCAATATCGCCCTGGCAGAGTTGAAAGCGCCCTACGGGGACAGCAAGATCAATGACCTATGGGCCGAAATCTACGTCAATCAGGAAGGCCGCTGGGAGCGCCGCCTGGTGCCCGTCACCGTCGAGACTAAACCATTTTTCATCAATGCGCGCGCCCGCGCGACACCGCCCGGCGCGTTCTGATGACCAAGGAGAAGACCATGACAACCATCTCGCGCGATATGACCAACTGGCCCTCAGCGGACACGCTGAACGAATGGGACCGCAATCACCAGCTGCACCCCTGGGCCGCGATGGATGCCTGGCAGGAGAGCGATTATCACCCAATCGAGCGCGCCGAGGGTATCTATCTTTGGGACGCCGATGGCAAGCGCTACATCGACGGGCCGGGGGGTATGTGGTGCGTGCAGATCGGCTATGGCCGCAAGGAAATGGCGACGGCGATTGCCGATCAGGTGCTGCGGCTGCCCTATACATCGCCCTGGACGACAACGACCGATCCCTCGACCCTGCTGGCCAAGAAGATTGCCGATCTGGCACCGGGTGACCTGAACAACGTCTTTTTTACGACCGGTGGATCGACGGCGGTCGACACCGCGCTGCGCACCATGCATTTCATGAACAACGCGATGGGGCGGCATAACAAGAAGATCGTGATCGCGCGGGAAAAGGGCTATCACGGGTCCACCTACCTTGCCTCCACCGTCACCGGCAAGGAGCGCGACAAGAGCCGTTTTGACGTCGAGGACCGGCTGGTGCGGTTCCTGCCTGACGTCAATCCATATACCCGCCCGGAAGGCATGAGTGTCGCTGACTGGTGCGATGCCAAGGTCGCGGATCTGGAGAATATGATTGCCGAGGTGGGGCCGGAAAACGTAGGTGCCTTTATCGCCGAACCGATCCTGTGTTCAGGCGGGGTGATTATCCCGCCCCAAGGCTATCACCAGCGCACCCATGGGCTGTGCAAGAAACACGACATTCTTTATATTTCGGACGAAGTTGTGACAGCGTTCGGGAGGCTTGGCCACTGGTTCGCCTCTCAAGAGGTGTTTGGCATCGTGCCTGACATCATCACCTGCGCCAAGGGGCTGACGTCCGGCTATCTGCCGTTGGGGGCCTGCATCATCTCGGACGCGGTGATGGAGCGGATGACAGGGCCGAACGAAAATGTATTGTTTTCCAACGGCTATACCTATTCCGCCCATCCGGTCTGCTGTGTTGCCGCGCTCAAGAACATCGAGATAATGGAAGAGGAGCGCATCCTTGAACATGTGCGCGAGATCACCCCTCATTTCCAGCGCCGCTTGCGCGCATTGGAGCGGTTTCCCATTGTGGGTGACGTTCGGGGTATGGGGCTGCTGGCCTGCATCCAGGGGCGCCCCGATACGCCGGGCACGTCGCTCGCCGTTGAACGCAAATTGGGCGCGCTTCTGGACGAGGCCTGTGACAAGCGCGGGCTACTGGTGCGGCCTTTGATCAACATGGCGGTGTTTTCCCCGCCGTTGATCATAAGCGTGGCCCAGGTCGACGAGATGTTCGATCTGCTGGAAGAGGCGCTTGAGGAAGTATCGACGGCGATGGCCTCAGACTGAAGTTTCGGGGCGGCAAGATCGCAGCATCGCCGCAAGGCTGCGGGGGTAGTGCCAGCCCATGCCGTGGCAATGGGGCATCTGACAAAAAATCGGTTGGGGGCGGTGACAGGTCCCAATTGGAGCGGATGGAACAAGATATCATGGCATGGATCGCGCATGATTTAGCCAATTTCCCCGGCGTTTTGCCTCAATATTATTTGAGCGCTCAAATAAACCTTGTGTCATGTCTCTTTCCCTCGTAGCTTTTTGAGCAGGGGCCTGCCTGAATGTTCGCCAGATGGGCCGACATAAAAACAGGGAGAAACTGATGATTACTCTTAGACTGAAGGGCGCAACGATCGCCGGTGTGGCTGCGTTGCTGACATCGGCGGCCATGGCGCAGGATTCTGAACTGACGGTGTTCGACTGGGCAGGTTACGAAGACCCGGAATTCTACACCGCCTATAATGACAAACATGGTGCCGCGCCGACCTTTGCCTTTTTCGGCGACGAAGAGGAGGCTTTCCAGAAACTGCGGTCGGGGTTCAAGGCCGACGTCGCACACCCCTGTTCGCAGTCGGTGCCAAAATGGATGGAGGCGGGACTGCTGGAGCCGTTAGATCCCTCCAGGATCGACCGCTGGGATGACCTCAATGAGGAGTTCCGCGAGATCGAGGCCTATCAGAAAGATGGCGAATACTACTTTGTGCCGATGGATTGGGGCAACACCGCCCTCACCTATAACACAGAGAAGCTGACCGAGGATCAGGTGAAATCCCTGCAAATCTTTGCCGACCCATCGATGGCGGGCAAGGTGTCGATCGGGGATAGCGTAGACGATGCTTATGCGCTTGGCTTCCTTGCCACCGGCGTTCAGGACTGGACGCAGGCGAGCGATGAGGATTTTCAGAACGCTTCTGATTTCCTCCGCAAGGTACACCAGAACGTCCTGTCCTACTGGGATTCGTCTTCGTCGCTGGCGCAGTTGATGCAATCGGGTCAGGTTGAACTGGCCTGGGCTTGGAACGAGACGTCTTCGACGCTGGGGGCCGAGGGCCTGCCTATCGCAATGAAGCGCGACACGGACGAGGGCGCATCGAGCTGGGTCTGTGGGTACGTCAAGCTTAAGGACGGCGAAGGATCGGACGACAAGTTCTATGATTTCATCAACGCCTGGTTGGAGCCGAAGACCGCAAACTACATCGTGACCGCCTGGGGTTATGGCCACTCCAACGCAGCGGAGATGGCGACGATGGATCAGGAGATGCTGAAGTCAGTGGGCCTTGATAGCAATGAGGCACTGCGCGAAAATACACTTTGGCAGGCACCTCCGGGGTCTGAACTGCGCGAAAAGATGATTGCTGAATTCGAGAACATCAAAGCCGGCTTCTGAAGCCGGTCAAACCAAGATGATCAACCGCCGTGGCCGAAGGGTTGCGGCGGTTTTTGTCTGCGGCGTGAAACGAGCCAAGCAGCGCCTTAGCGTGGTTTCTGCGCCAGCAGGTGATGCGGGCAATGCTCACCGGTTTCCAGCACCTTGATCATCGCCGCCCATGTCTCGATCGACGACGCGATCAGGTCCTCACCATGGGTCATTTCCCAAGCACCGCGGTCTGGCCCGGACAGGCGTGCAAGCTCTTCTCCTGCCACTTCCAGATACCAGCGGTTGCGGTTGGTTAGTACGATGTTCTCGAACCCAGCATCTTTTAGCGCCCTGCGGTAGCGCATGGGCGAGGCCATGGCGAAGTCGAGGTCCTCCAGCGCGATGTAGGCGGCCATCTCGGGCGAAGGGGCGTTATCGTGAGACATCAGCCAGTCGGAGGCTGTAAACCAGCCACCGGGTTTGAGGATACGAAAGACATCGGCGGCCAACGCTTCCTTGTCGGGGATGTGAATGATCGAGTCTTTGGAAAAGACCACGTCGAACGTGGCATCTTCAAATGGCAGGGGGCCGGGGGTGACTTCTTGGATCGTAATGTTCTGGGTCAATCCCGCCGCCGCCACCCGCCGCGTCGCGGCAGCGCAAACGGGGGGTTCCACGTCGACACCTGTAACATGGGCGGCCCCGTGTTCGCGTACCAGCGCGATGGCGATGGCACCCGATCCGCTGCCGATATCAAGCATCCGCGCGCCCGCAACAGGGGCGTGTTTGACGACCCGTGCGACCTCCTCCGGCCCGCCGGGAGAAAGGTAACCGTCGCCCCAGAGCGCCTCAAGCAGGGCGATGTGGCGGGTGTCATAGTTCAGGTCGGTCATGGCGTTGCCTTGTGACGTCTCAGCGTGGGAATGGGCATTGGGTCACTCACCGAAGACGACGATAGATTCGATACCCCAGCCGACTGAGACTGTGCTGCCGGGGGCCACGACGGACCGCCCCGCGGTATTGCGCATTGAAATCGTGAGCGGTTTGTCGTGACCGGGCAGGCGCACCTCGTAATAGGTCATGTCGCCGTAATATTCGGTGTCGACGACTTCGCCCTTCACCTTGTTCTGCGACCGCTCGTCCTGGTCGAACAGCACGGTCAGCATCTCGGGCCGCACGCCGATGGTGTCGATTTTGTCGGGGTTTACGTCTTTGCCCAGCCTGTCGCGCGGGACCTGCGCCTCGCCCAAGGCGGCGATGCCCAGGGTCAGGTGCGTGTCGCTCAGCGCCGTCACGCGCGCGGGCAGGAAATTCATCACCCCGATAAACGAGGCAACGCGCTTGTTCACAGGGTGGCGGTAGAGCCCTTCGGGCGTATCGAGTTGTTCGATCTGCCCGTCGAACATCACCGCGATGCGGTCAGACATGATAAGCGCCTCTTCCTGATCGTGGGTCACCAGGATGAAGGTGATGCCGATGGACCGTTGCAGGCTGCGCAGTTCCATCTGCATCTGGTCACGCAGCTTCTTGTCGAGCGCGGAAAGCGGTTCGTCCAGCAGTATTACCTTGGGCCGCATCACCAGCGCACGCGCCAGGGCCACGCGCTGCCGCTGTCCGCCGGAAAGTTCGTGCGCCTTGCGTTTGCCGTAGTTTTTCATGTCCACGAGGCTCAGCACTTCGGCCACTTCCCTGGCGATTTCAGCCTTGGGCATCTTGCGGGTCTTGAGGCCGTAGCCCACGTTCTCTTCCACGTTCAGATGGGGAAAGATTGCGTAGCTTTGGAACACCATGTTGGTGGGGCGACGGTTGGCGGGGATGCCCGCCATGTCCTTGCCCGCGATGGCGACGGTGCCGCTGGTCGGCGGTTCGAACCCCGCGATGGCGCGCAGCAGGGTCGTTTTGCCACAGCCCGAGGGACCGAGAAGGGAAAAGAACTCGCCTTCGCGTATGTCGGCGGTGATGCCGTGCAGGGCGGTAAATGTGCCGAATTTCTTGATCACATCGCGGATCTCGATCATCGGCTTGATGCTGTCGTTCATGTCATCCTTTCGGGTCATCTGTCATACCCCTGCCAGCGTTGTATCGACACCCTGCCGGGCGGCGCTGCGACGGCGCAAAGCCTCTGCCAAAATGAGCAACAGCACCGACACCGCCAGCAGGATCGTTCCAAGGGCCATGACCGACGGCAGTTTGGCCGGAAAGCGCAGTTGGCTCCAGATGTAGACGGGCAGGGTGACGTCTGTGCCGGTCAGGAAAAAGGCGATAATGAATTCATCCAGCGATATCGTGAATGTGATAAGCAGGCTGGAGATTACGCCCGGCAGCACCAGCGGCAGTGTCACGCGCCGGAAGGTGCCCCAGCGGGACTCCCCAAGGTCAAACGATGCTTCCTCGAGCTCCCGGTCCAGCCCGCGGTAGGCAGAACTGAGGATCGCGATAGAAAAGGGCGTGCAGATCAGCACATGCCCGCCCACCACCGTCCAGAGTGACAGCGGCATGCCCAGTTGGTTCAGCATCACCAGCAGCGCCACGGCCACGATGATTTCTGGCAGGACCAGCGGCAGCATGATCAGCCCCACAATCCCCGTCTTGCCCGGAAAGGCAAAGCGGGCGGAGGCGCGCGCGGCGAAGGCACCCAGCAGGGTGCTGACCAGGGCCGTAGTCACCCCGACAATCATCGAATTGCCAAGCGCCGTGTGCAGCGTGTCGGTGTACCACAGACCCACGAACCATTCTGTTGTGAAACCCGACAGCGGAAAGGCGATAATGGTGGATGTGTTGAAGGCAAATAGCGGGAGCAGGATCACCGGCGCGTAGAGGAAGATCATGTAGACGACGGCATAGACCGTCAGCCATTTGACAGATATCCATTTCATCGCACGCGCCCCCCCAGTTTCTTGCCGACCAGAAAGATGCCCGCGCTGATCAGTCCAATCACCACCATCGACGACACGGCGAGCGCGGCCCCCAGCGGTGCATTGTTCGCCTTGCCAAATTGAATTTGGATCATGTTTGAGATCATCAGCCCATCGGTGCCCCCCACTAGCCGCGGCGTGATGAAATCGCCGACGGTGGGGATCAATACGATCAGGGTCGCGGCGACGATGCCCGGCATGGCCAGCGGCAGCGTAATGCGAAAGAACCGCCGCATCGGACTGTCACCGAGGTCCGTCGCGGCCTCCAGCAGCGAGCGGTCGATCTTTTCCAACGCCACAAAGATTGGCAGGATCGCGAATGGTGCCCAAGCATGTGCCAAGGTTATCACCACGGCGTTCAGGTTGTAGAGGATGAAGGTCAGTGGTTCCTGAATAAGACCCAGTTCAAGAAACGCGGTGTTGAAAACGCCGTTGTAGCCCAGGATTACCTTCCAAAGAAACACGCGCAGCAAGTAGCTTGTCCAGAACGGCACGGTGATCAGGAACAGCCAAAGCGCCTTTCGTTTCTTCACATGGAACGAGAGGTAATAGGCAATCGGAAAGGCCAGCACGACGGTTACGCCCGTAACAATCACCGAAATTTTCAGTGAGCGCCACATCAGCACCTGATAAAGCGGTGTCGTCCATGCCTCGCGGTAGTTGGCAAACGTCGGCGTGGTGTCGATGGTCAGATAATCCTGCGTCCAGAAGCTGAAGGTGATGACCATAAGCAGGGGTGCCGCCAGCATCACCAGCACGTAAAGTAACGTCGGGCTGATCAGCTTCAGACCTTGGCCCGCCTCGCGGTCGAAATGCCACGCCATCAATGCGCCCCCCTGCCAAAGGCGGGTTGCGGACTCATTCGGCGGCGACTTTCTGGGCGAGCAATTCAGCGTTTCGCGCGGCGACTGTGCCACGTATCGGCTCGTCTTCATTCAGGACGGGAAAGTGTTCGCGCAAGCAGTCATGATAGCTACGCACGGTGTTTTCCAGGTCCGACAGGATCACACCGTCATAGCCGCTGGAAAATGCCGCTTCCCAGGACCAGCGGACCAGTTCTTCGTCCTCTTCCGAGGTCAGCCGGTCGATCCGACTGCTGAGATAGCGTGAGAGACGGGTACGGCGGTCTTCGTTGCCAAGTCTATAGGTTGTGCCGCGCTGCATGGTCTTGCCATACTCCACCGGGAATTCCTGGTAGAATTTGACACAATCGGGATAAATGCCAAGCACACAATTGGGGAACAATCCGATGTATAGCCAGGCCTTGGCGTGGCTTTCATCCAGTTCGGGCGGGGCCTCAAGGATCGAGGTATAGGCCCGCACGCTCCACAGCCGGTGATTGGATTCACGGAATTCCGAGTAGGAGCGCGACGCACCGTCCTTGAAATCCTCGTCGTAGTAGTTGGACCCGAACAGGTCCTGTAGACCGGGGTGGGCCATGGGGACATGATATCCTTCGTTGTCCACGTCGCGGATACATTTCCAGTTTACCTCTGCCACATCGGCGTAAAACCCCTCGCCCGAGGGCATCAGCCCTTCGAGGTCGTACTGATCTATCTCTGCGTCAAAGCGTTTGAGCACCTCTGACATTCGCGGCTGCGGGCCGGGGCGAAAGCGCACAAAGACAAATCCGCGCCAGATATCAGTCTCAATTGCTTTGAGGCCGAAGGCCACAGAATCGAGGTTCGGCAGCTTGTCAGGCTGCGCCGCACCGCGCAGCGTGCCGTCAAGATTGTAGACCCAGCCATGAAACGGACAGACGATCGTACCTTTGCAATTGCCCTGTTCGGCGGCGACCACGCGCGAGCCGCGGTGGCGGCAAAGGTTGTGAAACCCGCGCAGCACTCCGTCCTTGCCACGGATCACCAGCGCGCGTTCTCCCACACAGTCAAGTGTCACAAAATCCCCGGGTTCAGGAAGATCATTGACGTGGCAGACAAGCTGCCAATGCGAGCGGAAAAGGAGGTCCTTTTCCATTTCCAGCATCTCAGTGTTGAAGTAACTCCAGGCTGGCAGACCCTTGCGATCATGGTCTTGGGGCAAATCTTGGGCCTGTATGGCAGAGGACGTCATGGGAAACTCCAGATTGATGGCTTCCCGGAACCTTAACAAATTTTATTGAGCGCTCAAACAAATTATTTTGGAATATGCGCGTGCTGTTGGATTAACGCAATCAGACCCGGTACCATGGCCAGATGACAAGGGAACAGTTCCTTGTGCCATTCGGCCTCGAGTCACTCGCAGATCTGCCGGTGCGGGGACAGCTCAACGATGCAGGGTTTGGCGCAGCGTAGAGTGATGAGACTAATGATTGTTTGGTGAGGTATGTATGGGGCAGATAGTGAAAGACCTAATGGACATTTCGTGAAGCTCTTGATAGGCATCTCGTGAAATGAGCGAAATTGATGAATACCTCCCGCGCCATCTGACGCCTGAATTGCAGGAAGCATTGACAACTGCACGAGTTGTCAACCTTGTCGGACCAAGACAGGTCGGTAAGACGACCCTTGTCCGCGACTTGTTTAAGCAAGGCCGCTTCATCACGCTGGACGATACAGCGATCCTGGCGGCGATGGAGGCTGACCCCGAAGGACAGCTGACAAGTCTTGCGAAAGAACAGCCTGATGCGCCGGTTATCATCGATGAGGTCCAAAGGTCTCCGAAGCTCGCTCTGGCCATCAAGAAAATCGTCGATCGTAACCGCCGGAAAGGGCAGTTTGTCCTTACCGGGTCATCCAATGTCTTCACAACGGGGGAGGTCGCGGACTCGCTGGCGGGCCGGATGCAGACGCTCAAACTCTGGCCGCTAACGACCGCGGAGGTCAATCGCGCGTCGGCGAGCCGTTTGATTGATTGGGCGATGCAGTCCGCTCCAACGCTGTCTCAGATATCGGATCCCGCACACTTGGAACGCAAAGACTATGTAGACCTCGTTCTCATGGGCGGGTACCCCGAACTCCGCGCGCTGCCTCCCCGACCCCGGCAGCGGCAGTATCGCGACTACATTGATGCGGTGGTGGATCGAGACGTCGCAGACGTCATGCCGGTTCGGAAACCCGATGCACTTCGGTTTTTGATTGATCAAATGGCGGCACGGACTGCGCAAGAGATCAACACGTCCGAATTGGCAAAACTGGCAAAGCTCAAACGCGAGACAGTTGATCAGTACCTCGACATTCTCATACGTCTCTCACTGGTGACCAAGCTGAGCGCTTGGATGCCAGGGGAGAGCAAACGTGATATCAAGCAACCGAAATTCCATTTTGTGGATAACGGAATTTCCAGTGCGCTTCGCCGGCTTAACGACAGATCGTTTGACATCGGCCATAGTCCTGAAGCCTTGGGTGGATTGTTGGAGAGCTTCGTTGTCGGCGAGCTGCAGCGTGCTTTGCCGATGCAGGACGAAGACTATCGACTGTATCATTGGCGCAGCGCTGACCGTCGAGAAATCGATGTAGTGATCGACGGCGGACATCGGCTGGTTGGGATCGAAGTCAAGGCGGCAACCACGGTTGCGGCCGACGATTTCAAGCACCTGAAATGGTTCGCCCACGATGGGCCGGGAAAAGGGCGCAGCACCATAGGGATCGTATTCTACCTTGGGAGGGAAAAGCTGACTATGGGTGAAGGCAATTTCGCTCTACCGCTCAGTACGTTTTGGGCTGCAGTGGACTTGAACTAGGCGAGCCCAGGCTTGGGAAAGAACTGCAAGTTCCACCGAGAAACAGGTTCTTGGATTTCGCTAGAAGAAGATGTCTGACAGTCTGGCCGGTATCCCGTCGTAGAGATTAAGATCCAGGGGACGGGTCGAACTCTGTGGGCAGACGCCTGATCTCCAACGCTGACATTGGGGCGGTGCGCGACGATCGACCGCAACGAGCCCATAGTGCCGAAAGCTGAACGTTGCGCCAAGATTCTTAATGCATCCTAAGTGGTTATCGAAGTTTGCAATTGCATCATCTCAGGGATAGCCAAAATCCATTATGAGGATTTTGGGATTTATCAGCATCGCAGAGTCTGCCTTATGGTGTAACGCGAACAGTCGCTGGGAAATTTTTCGCATTTGAGTTTTTCAAGAATAGAGCTGGTCCAGCTTCAAAATGGTGATTTCTTTCCGGCTCACTCTTAGAACGCCTTCATTTTGAAGTCGGTCAAGCGATAGCGTCACCCATTGACGGGTGGCACCCACAATGGTTGCTATTTGATCATATGTGATGTCACGATCAACGACGATTTGGCCCTCCTCGTGACGGCCATAAGTTTCGGCCAAAATCACCAGCAACTGCTGGAGCCGTTCAGAAACCGTGCGTGTGCCCAACATCTGAATCAGAGCAGAATAACACTTTCCTTTGTTGACCAAGCCATTGATCACAGCGACCGCAACATCAGGGATTTCGCGCACCAGCCGAAGGAGGCTCGCGCCGGACACAAAAAGCAATTCGCAATCTTCAAGTGCGTCAGCGGACCAGACGTGACGTCCCATCCCGAACACCTCGGGTCCGCCGATAAAATGCCCCACACTCCAATAGGCCAGCGTGATCTCACGCCCTGAGGGTCCAGCATAATAGGTCCTGATGCGCCCTTTTTCGACAACCCACACACCCGTGTGCGGATCACCCTGAAAAAAGACGCCCTCACCTTTGGCCACCTTGCATCTGGTCCCGTATCTGCGCACCTGTTTCTGGTCATCCGGCGATAGCGAGGACAGAAAGCCAGCACCTTCGTTGATCTCAAGCAGGTATTCCGACAGGAAAATCGCACTCGGGTCGGTGTCGGGAATGGGTTTCATTTCTGTCATGGGGACCTTTCCAGCGACGACAAATAGGCGGCGATTTGATCGATTCCATCGCCCATCGCACGGAAGGCTTCCCGGTGCAGATCAGCCGCCGCGCTATGGGTGCGCGCTCCATCGCGAAAATCGTACATTTGTTTCGCCAGATATCCGACGTGCTGGGCCGTGAGGTGGGGCACGTCCTCTGCACCACCTCCGCTATGACAATCCAGGCATCCGGCCTCTGTCGTCAGTTTTTTGCCGATATTATCTGCGGGTGCCACTGACGACGAGGGAGGGTCTTGTTTGGAGAACCATCTGACCACCACGTCAAAATCCTCTGGTTTGAGCTCTGTCACGATGCTCACCATCTGTCCGCCGTCATTGGAACGCTCCCCCGCAAGGAATGCATCGAGCTGGGCGCGCAGGTAGGCAGGCTTCTGTCCGGCCAGGTGTGGGAACTTCGCTGTCCGTGATTGCCCAAACAATCCGTGGCACAACGCGCAGGTCTCATTAGGAGGATAACTGGCCGCGTCGAAATCAGCCGCAGCAGGCAGCGCCACAAGAAACGCACATGACGCGACCAGATATTTCATGATCCGTTGGACCGGGATTTGACTTCGGCCGCCACCTCCAGCGTATCACCATCCGCAAACAACAGTTTTAGTTCAACTGTGTCGCCAACTTTGGACATCGCCTCGGGTCGCATCAGCATGATGTGGTAACTGCCGGGCTCCAGCGAAACGCTTTGCCCCGGTGCGATGTCCAGTTGGTGCACCATAGTCATGGTGGCCACGCCGTCTTTCATCTCGCTGCCGTGCAGATGTGCCATGGCGTAACCGGATGCCTCGACCCCGATCACACTTCGGACTTTATCGGTGGTGTTTTCCAGCTGCATGTATGCTGCCTGCGCCATGGAGCCAGGTGGAGATTGCGGCACATAGGCATCCGTTGCCTTGATGTCCTGCGCAGTGGCTGTGGTGGCTGTCATCAGCAATGCGGCGAAAAGGCAGGATCGGATCATTGGGAGAGTTCCTTGCGGTATGATATTTGGAGGCGCGACAGGAATTCTGCCGTGAGGCCGGGATCAAACGGCGGCTGTAGCTTGGCGCGCAATGTGCCGTCAGGCGCGATGACAGAGACGGCTGATGTGTGCTGAACGTCGTAAAACCCATCCGCATCCGGTGGCATCAGACGGTAATAACCGTCAGAGACCTCGACAAAGGTGTCGATGTTTTCGCGGGTGCCGGTCATGCTGCGAAAGTCGGGATGGAAAAAGGGGCCGTATTCACTGACATACTCCGCATCGCGGTCGGGATCGACGGACAGGAACCAGACTTTTGGCACATTGTCAGGCCGCACGCGCATGCCGGTTTCGGCGACGGCGGCTTCCAGATTGCCCAAGGTGAAGGGGCAGACGTCCGGGCAGGTGAGAAAGCCAATCATGATCAGCGTCCACTGATCGGTTAGATCAGCAGTTTCATAGGTCTGGCTGTTTTCATCGTAGAAAGACAACGCTGGGAGCGCGACGGGTTTGTCCAGCAGGACACCCTGCACCTGCGCTTGTGCCCCAGACCCAAAAGCCAAAGCGACTACGAGCAGAGCAAAGCGTATCATTTGTTCTGCTCCGCAAAGGCTTTGCGGCTCTCGGCCTTGATCGTGTCGAGACAGAATTGCCGTGCTACCATGTATTCCTGTGTGGCGGCCATATCGGTGGATCGGGGGCGTGGCAGCTTGATCCGTACGTCCTCGATGATCCGGCCGGGGGCCGCGCTCATAATCAGCACGCGGTCGGCAAGGAACACCGCCTCGTCCACATCGTGGGTCACAAAGACAACCGTGGTGCCAAATTGGCGCCAGATGTCGAGCAGGCTCTCCTGCATCATCAGCCGCGTCTGAGCGTCAAGCGCTCCAAAGGGTTCATCCATCAACAAGACGCTGGGGTAATTGGCCAGTGCACGAGCAATGCCCACACGCTGCTGCATGCCGCCCGACAGCTCCGCCGGATAGCGGTTTCCAAATTTTTTCAAACCAACAAGGCCAAGGAATGTGTTCGCGACAGAACCTGCTTCGGTCCGGGTCGCCCCCGCCATTTTCGGGCCAAAGGCGACGTTCTCATAGACGGTTTTCCAGGGCAGCAACGAATACTGCTGAAACACCATGCCCCGGTCAGGTCCGGGGCCTTTGACTTCAACGTCGTCAACGGTGACCTTGCCAGTGGTGGGCTCAACGTATCCCGCAATCGCGTTCATCAGCGTGGATTTACCGCAGCCCGAGGGGCCAAGGATACACACGAACTCTCCAGCTTTGATGTCGATGGATGTGGTTTCAACCGCGCGATACTCTGTCGGGCCGCGCCCAAAGGTGATCGAGACATCTTTGATCTTGATCTCGCCTTTGTCGGCTTGGGTGACGGGCCCGCCATCGGGCTTTTTGAACTTCAGAACATCAAGCATGTTTCAGGCTCCCAGAGAGGTGTTGCGGGTTGCGCGTCTTGCGCCACGCCAGATAATGCGCCGTGCACAGCAGTAATCCGAACCCAGCGAGGTTCAGCGCAGGGCCCATGGATTCCAGCGCCAGCGAGGTGGACACGCCAAGACCAAGCATCGCCAGCCCTACGACCCAAGAGGGTGCTGCACAGCAGACAACCCAGCTCATCGTGGCGTTGGTCATGGCGATCAGCACCGTGCCCAAGCCAGTCGTGGCGCGCAGCGTAGTGCCCGTGGCCACATCGCACTGATCTGTACGCAGCAGGCTGAGGCAAAGGGCGACCAAAGCGCCGAGGACAAAGAGGACCATGATGCGGACAGGCACGACGTTCAGACTCCATTCCGAGATGCCCGTGCCGTAGTCATAGTTCATCTTGCCAATCTCGATCAGCCATTCCTGATTGACGATGGGCATGATGTCGCCCCAAGAGGGGGTCGATTTGATGATGTGGATGACGTTGCCAATCCAGTCATATCCGACTGCGTAATTCGGCAGCCCTTGAAACCGTACCATCAGGGCGATCATCATCAGCACCTGCATCAGCAGCGCAAACGTCAGCCCCGTGACAACCATGCGCCGCCAATCGAGGCGCACGGCATGACCAAGTGTTTTCACAACCTCCATCAGCGTGACCTCTTTTGCCATTTCAACATCGGTGACGTTGCGCATTTGACGGCGGCTGTTGAGGCGGTGCCAAGGCCGCCGATCACCAGCATGCCCACGACGATGTCCTGATAGTTGATCAAGCTGTAGGCGTTCCATGTGAAGTACCCGATACCGTATTGACCAGAGATGATCTCCCCCGCGAGAAGGGAGAACCAGCTGACCCCCATGCCGATCGCCAGCCCTGCGGCGATGGAGGGCAAAGCAGCGGGGATCACTACGTGGCGGAACACATCGAGCCGCGAAGCACCCAGCGATTGCACGGCACGAACCAGCACTTCCGGTGTTTGTTCAACCCCGTGCAGGGTGTTGAGAACAATTGGGAAAAGAGCGCCAAGGAAGGTGATGTAGATGATCGAGCTTTCCTCGGTCGGCCACATCAAAATGGCCAACGGGATCCAGGCTACCGCAGGAATGGGGCGGATCACCTCAATATAGGGCATGATAAAGGCGCGTGCGATGCGCGAGCGGCCCATGATCAAACCGATCCCAATGCCCAAAACCACAGCGATTGAATAACTGAATAGAATGCGCCTCATGGAGACGCCGATATGAGTCCAGAAAATCTCGGTCTGGATATGGGCAATGAAGTCAGTAAAGACCTTCAGCGGCGCGGGCACATTGGAAAAGTTGATGTAGAAGTCGAGGTCGATTGCGGTCGCGATGTGCCACAGCACAACACCAATACTGAGAGAGACCAAAGCGATGCCAATGTTTTGCAGAACCTGTGGCGGGATCGCGCGCAGCTTTGGCACCGGTGTAGCAGGTGCCGCTGAAGCCGTTGGTACGACTGTGTCTTTGGCGACATCCGAGGGCGACGCAAGATCGGTTTTTGTTGCAAGTGGCTGCATGACTTCTGCTTTCCGTATGAGGTGCGCGCGTTTAATTGATCCCGGACGGTCCTGCCGTCCGGGACCAGCGTGAAGGCTGTTTCAGCCGTCGGTGGCGTAGGCCGCAATAGCGTCGTCAAACGTCACAACCTGTCCTGCGTTTGCACTGGCGTAGGCCTCGGCCTCGCCCTTGCGCAGGAAGGTGGCGAAGTCGTCGCCCGCCTTGACCCAGAAGGCGGTCTTGCCAAAGAGCTTCAGCCCGCTTTCAACGTCGTAGACATAGGTGGCATTGACCAGTGCTGCGGTCGCGCGGATGTCAGCCATGCCTTTGAGGAACTCAGCGGCTGTCCCATAGGTGCTGATCCCATCGCGGGAGTGCCAGATTTCCATTGGTAGGCCCTCATTGGCGACCTCAGGGTCCACCATCTTGGCTTTGTCCACTTCATAATCGACGCCCATGTCGGCATACGCCGCCTTCAGGTAGTCTTCGGTGATCCAGGCATCGAAATCGAGCGGTGGGATCGCCTTTTCAGCGACCAGAACGCCGTGGTTAAACTTTAGTGCGTCAATCCATTCGGTTTTGATCGACGGTTCTAGCGTCAGGTGACCGCCTTTGGAGAAGTAGAGATACAGCACCTCTTTCTCGACCCCCGTCCAGCTTTCCATTTCGGTCACCGCACGCATGGGATCTTCGCGTATCCACTCACCGGCTTCGTACACGGCCTTGATAAAGGCCTGAACGACCTCAGGATATTCTTCTGCAAAGTCCTGGCGCACGACAACGCCGTGCAAATACGGTACTCCGGTTTCAGACCCGTCATAGATTTTGCGACCGGTTCCGCGGTATTCCATGATTTCGGACCATGGGCAGAAATCAGAGTGCGCGTCGATCTTGCCTGCAGCAATGTTGGCTGCGCCCACAGCCGGGCTTTGGTTCTTCAAGACATACTCAGAGGTTGGAATGTCGTTGTCCTGCATCGCTTTGAGCAACATTCCCCAAGCGGCGGACCCCACAGGTGTGGAGACCTCTTTGCCTTGCAACTGATCAATGGAATAGATGTCACTTTCCACCGGCACGACGATTGCGTTACCAGACCCCTTGAGGTTGTAACCGGTGCCCGCCACATAAACCGTACGCAGGCTGTCGGTCTCCTGGAATTTGGCACCGTTCACGATCAGGGGATAATCGCCCATCACCCCAAAGTTCAGCTTGTTGGCCAGCATCTGATTGGTGATCGGGCCGCCCGAGCTGTAGTCCGCCCAGCTGATGTCATATTCCGCATCGGCGTATTTGCCATCGGTGGGCAGGTGCTTTTCCAACAGACCCAGCTCTTTGATCACGATGCCGGCTGTATAGGTGTCCGTACACATCGACTGGTGACCGATAGCGATTGTGATCTCTTCCGCCTGGGCGGCCAATCCAAGAGGGATCATCGTCGCCGCCAGCAATGCGGATCTTAAACTTGTCTTGAGTTTCATGTCATTTTCCGTTGTTGGGTGGTTTCTTCTATTTATCCCACTCAGTATGCGGACCGATGCGGGATAAATGCAGCGTTTTCAGCGTGGAATTCACCGAAAATTCCGGAAGCCCAAAAGATGAGCAGGAAAAGCATCAACTCGGGTGAAATTTAGACGTATAAAAAGGGGAAATTGAGGGAATGATTAAGAATCGGGCGACTCTTTTTTATTTTTAAAACAATATGTTAGCTGTGTTTTTGCAGACACGGAAAGCACCCCGTGGCAGATGCCAAAGGGTGCATGAATGCAGCTAATTTGATCAGTCTAAGGGGCTATTCGATGCCCATTCTCCCCAAAGCCCAGCGTACGTTTTTGCGTACATCGGGGTCAGGATCGTCTTTGTATTTTTCCAGGAACGGGGCTGTCTCTGGCACGGCCATTTCCCCCAGAACAGCCGCACATTCCTTGCGCAAATTTGGCACTGGAATGTCCATCATTGGCGCAATCTCAATTGCGGTCTCGGTAGCCTTCAGCTTGCCCAAAGACCGGACCGCTTTGACACGTACCTGCCAGAATTCATCTGCCAAAGCCGGACGCAAGGCGGGCACGCAGGCCGCTCCACCGGTTTTGGCCAGCGTTTCCGCTGCGGCCTCGCGCACCAGCCATTCAGGATCTTTCAATCCCTCAACCAACGTTGCCTCAGCGTGTTCGGATTTCGAGAAACCCAACGCAGCCAACGCCGTCCGGCGCACCTGCGTGTCACTGTCCCTTGCCGCATCGCGCAAAGCGGGCAGTGATCCTTCGTCCTGCAGCCAGCCAATCACCCCAACTGCCTCAACGCGCACACCTGAATCGGCATGTTGTAGCGCAGCTATTGCCGGACCCATCGCTTCCGGCCGGCGCAATTCCTTAATCCCAGCAAGGCAGGCGTGCAGTTTAACTGTGTCCGCGTCACCAAGGTGCGGCAGGATTGCATCGCCTGATGCCGGATCTTTCAACTCAGTAAGGCTGATCGCTGCGGCTTCGACCACAGCCGGATCGCTGTCGGTCAGCGCCGAAACCAGCGCCGCTGCGGTCTCTGGCCCATCAAAATCGGTCAGCGCCTGTGCAGCCTGTTTGCGAACGCCGGAATCTTCGTCCGCAATAGCGCGGGCCAAATGGACGATCGCCGCTGGATCAGCACTGTCCGCCAGTTCCATGACTGCCATGATCCGCGAACCAGGCGACGCATCGTCTAGCCCTGCGGCCAGTTCGGCAATTTCGTCAAAGTCTTCAAAGAGCGCGTTCATATCCGTCTCACTTCAACAAAAAGGGCAAGTTTACGGTGACGGCGCCCGTGGGGCAGTCCGCCTCGCAGGGCATACAGTACCAACATTCGTCGTACTTCATATGCGCGGTGACGGGGCTGCCATCGGGCCCTTCGACAATCCGCAAGACATCCAAAGGGCAGACGTCGACGCAGACGGTGCAGCCTTTGTCAGCGATGCAAAGTGCGTCATCCACAACAACGGGAACAATGGTAGGGGTTTGAGCTAAGGGCATGATATTATTCCTTATTCTGCCGCGACCGTTTTGGTCACTCGTTGGTTGTTGTAAGCGTCCTTTTCGTCATCATCGACTTCGACGATGTAGTCATCGACTGCCTTTTTGGCATGTGCCGGCTTGCCGTCATCGCCTTTGGTGAGGATCGTGTGGCAGAACCAATTCTCATCATCACGCTCGTATTCCACGCGATTGTGATACAGCCCCCAACGGCTCTCCGTCCGGTAAAGTGAGGCAGCTGCCGCCATATCTGCGCAATCCATGATTGCGGAGGCCTCAAGTGAGCGCATCAACTCGTGGCTGTCGCGCACATACATCTGATTTTCCATGTCATTGCGCACTTCTTCAAAACGGCGCTGTGCCAACTCCATCTTGGCCGTCACTTTTGGCGGCTGGAGGTAATCGTTCACGAAGCGGCGGGTTTTGTATTCGATCTGGTTTGGCGGGACGCCATCGTCGCGTTTGGTCGGGGCCAACACGCGGGTACGTTCGGCATCAACCTCGGCCATATCAAATTCGGCAAAATCGACATCCTTGACGAAATCAACCGCATCAAGACCCGCAAATGCGCCATTGGTGAAGGCACCCAGCATGTAGTTGTGCGGCACATTCGCCATGTCGCCCGCAGCGTAAAGCCCTTCAATGGTGGTGCGTGCGCGTTCATCTACAAAAACGCCACTGGCGGAGTGGCCAGAGCAGAACCCGATCTCGGAGATGTGCATTTCGATCATATCCTTGCGGTAATCCGTGCCGCGCCCTTTGTGGAAATGCCCGCGTGTGGGGCGTTCCACAATGTGTAATACCCGCTCAATCTCAGCCACGGTTTCTTCGGCCAGGTGGTTGAGTTTGAGGTAAACCGGCCCCTTACCGCCCTGCAGCTCGTCATAGAACTCTTGCATCATCTGACCGGACCAATAGTCACATTCAATGAACCGTTCGCCTTGCGCGTTCGACGTATAGCCCCCCATGGGACCGGCGACGTAAGCGCATGCAGGGCCGTTGTAGTCTTTGATCAGTGGGTTGATCTGGAAACACTCAAGGTTCGCAAGGCCAGCGCCCGCGTGGTAGGCCATGGAATAACCCTCGCCTGAGTTCGACGCGTTCTCATATGTGCCATAAAGATAACCGGAGGACGGCAGGCCCAGACGCCCGGCGGCCCCCAGCGACATGATCACGGCCTTGGCGCGCACCACGAGGAACTCGGCGGTCCGCGTGTTTACGCAAATTGCACCAGCGATCCGGCCCTCACCGGTAAGAAGTCGTGTGGCCATATAACGGTTAACGACATTGATCCGCGCCTTGCGCAACTGTCGGTAAAGTGCCTTTTTGACGGTGTCGCCATTGGGCATCGGCAATACATAGGTGCCGATGTGATGCACCTTTTTGACGTCATATTCGCCGTTCTGGTCCTTTTGAAACCGGATGCCGAACTGATCCAGCTCTTCGATGATGCTGTAGCATTCCTCGGCATAGCGATAGACCGCCTTTTGATCGACGATGCCGTCGTTGGCGATGGTAATTTCCTTGGTGTACTGCTCTGGCGTGGCATAGCCAGGAATGACTGAATTGTTTAGACCGTCCATGCCCATGGAGATCGCGCCTGAGCGTTTCACATTGGCTTTGTCGAGCAAAACGACATTCGCATTGGGGTTCTTGCGCTTGGCCTTGATCGCCGCCATCGGGCCAGCCGTGCCGCCGCCGATGATCAGGATGTCGCAATCAATCTGCGTCGTTCCATCCAGTATTTCGTCCATTAAAAGGCTCCAGTCCTATGAGGTTGTATTCAGCCTGCGCGTTGCTGCGGCGCGGCAGTTGTCAATTGGTTTCCGTATTGGTCGGAAAGTTCGCGAAGGTAGACAAAAGGGTAGACAGCGCGGTCATGACCGTCTGAAAAATGCACGTTTACGCCCGCGGCACCCACCTGCACGAGGTTGGTGATGGTCAATCCATCTGCGACCTTAATCTCGCCGTGATCGATTCGCGCTCTTGTAGAATAAGCGTCACGGGCCTCGCGGCGCAGCATGGCGGCGGGCAATTGCGATGTGGCCCCGTCCTTCCATTCAACGATCAAGGCGCGGCAGTCTGGCGTGGCGGAAAGGCAGTCAATCATAAGAGTCCCCTGTTGTTGGGTTCAGATTGCCGCAATGCAGAATCGCTCAATAGCAATTTGTTTACGGACAGGGATTCTGCGCTGCGGCAAAATGGCGGAAACAACAAAGAGAGAACGCCATGACCTTCGTCGTCACCGACAACTGCATTGCTTGCAAATATACCGACTGCGTATCCGTCTGTCCGGTAGACTGCTTTTACGAGGGCGAAAACATGCTGGTGATCGACCCGGTCGAATGTATCGATTGTGGCGTGTGCGAACCTGAATGCCCGGCTGATGCGATCCGTGCCGATACAGAGGACGGGATGGAGGAATGGGTCACCTTCAACGAAAAATACGCAAAAATCTGGCCCGTGATCACAGAGGCCAAAGACCCCCTGCCCACCGCCGAAGAGATGGACGGTCAGGACGGCAAACTTGAGAGTCATTTCTCAGAAAACCCCGCCGTTGAGACGGTATGAAGGACGCTGACATGAATGTTCAAACCGCGACAGCCACCAAGATCATGCCCGACGCACAGACGGTCACTTCCGTGCATCACTGGACAGAGACGTTGTTTTCGTTCCGGGTTTCACGGCCCCGATCCCTGCGCTTTCGCTCGGGTGAATTTGTCATGATTGGTTTGCTCAAAGACGACGGCAAGCCGTTGTTGCGCGCCTATTCCATTGCCTCGCCCAGCTGGGATGAGGAACTGGAGTTCTACTCCATTAAAGTACCCGACGGCCCCCTGACCTCGCGCCTGCAAATGATCGAACCGGGAGATGAGATAATCCTGCGTCCCAAACCAGTGGGCACGCTTGTGTTGGATGCGTTGCTGCCGGGCAAACGGTTATGGATGGTATGCACGGGCACTGGCGTGGCACCGTTCGCCTCGCTCCTGCGTGATCCTGAGACCTATGAGCAATACGACGAGGTCATCCTTGCCCATACCTGCCGCACCAACGCGGAACTGGCGTATGGCCGTACGCTGGTCGAGGCATTGCCGGACGATCCGCTGATTGGCGAGCTGGTCGGTGACAAGCTGAAATACTACCCCACCACCACGCGCGAACCATCGGATTGCGAAGGCCGGATCAGCGATCATTTGCGCGATGGGCGGGTGTTCGAAGCGCTTGGCACGCCGGCATGGGACAACAGCGAGGATCGTGTGATGGTGTGCGGCAATCTGGCCCTAAACAAGGATATCATGTCGATCTGCGAAGCCCACGGGTTGCTTGAGGGTGCCAATTCCGATCCCAAGCATTTCGTGGTCGAGAAGGCCTTTATTGATTAGGGCGTGTCGACGTTCATGATCTCCATTTGGTTTAAGCTCTGATTGGACGTGTCGCGGTTTGATGCCGCTCCTTTGATAGCATTTATTGTAGCAAAGGAGATGAACTATAGGACTGAAACGAACGGACGAATTCCGTGCTGATGCGGTGCGGAT
>NZ_LXYI01000048.1 GCF_001650875.1 Sulfitobacter sp. EhC04 | reverse complement strand
GTCCCGAAGAGGCGGGAGCCTTCGGGAATGAGAACGCGGGACTGATCGAAACTCCAGACCGGGTAGTTCACGATGGCGGTAATCTGTCCGGGCAATGTGGATTCGATGGCGGTTTCCAGTGACGCTTGAATGAGCGTGCCCTGCAGAACCGTATTGGAAGGATTGGCGATTACCTCCGCTGTCGCGACTTGAACGGGCTGGGCACCGTCCAACACGAAGGCGCGCGCCGCCGCATCTCCGAGCGCGGGCCCCCTCTCGGGGTCGGATGCCGGACTGCCCGTCTGTCCGCCCGCATCAAAGATCACCCCTTCGGACCGGATTTGTGTGTCGCGCAGCGCCGCCGCCTCGGCACGCCGACGGTCCAGTTCAGCCCGCCGCGCGGCTTCCTCGGCGGCGAGCTGATCCCTCTCGGTTTGCGCGCGTAGAGCATCATTCATTCCGTCATCGATCTGCTGTTGCAGGGCGTCGTTCTGGCGCTGCAGTCCGAGCATTTGCTCCATCAACTGCTCCATCCGGCCATCGGCAACACGCGCACGTGCGGCAACCTCATCGGCGATACGCTTTTGCGCTTCAAGATCGGCTTCTGCCAACCGGGTGTCCATCTCGCTTTGCATCTGGGCGATGAGCGCCGTGTTCTGTTCCTGGACCGAGCGCAGCGCTTCGGCCAGCTCGGCGGAATTGTCGGGGGCAGGGGCTTCGGCCAGTCTTGCCAACTGGGCTTGTAGGGCGACCACGTCGCTCGCAAGCTTGGCGTTCTGTTCCTCGAGGGCTTGGCGCTGCGCCGCGAGTTCATCCTCGATTGGTCCGGGATCGAATCTCGGCTCTGATCTTTGTTCGGTCGGTTCCGCGTCGGTTGTCATGCGGCCGAACCCGTCACCGTCGACCTGATCCTGAAAGTCGTCGGCTTTCGATGTTTCAACGGCAGAAGTGATGCCGCTGCCTTGCACAAGCGGGTAGGCAATGATGGCGGTCCCTGCCAGAAGCAATGCACCCAAACCAAGCCTGAGCCCGAGAGATGCGCGCCGCTTGGGCGCGAAGCTGTATTCCTTTCCCCCTGTTTTCTCGTCGCTCATGATCAGAACTCCCGTCCACGCAGGGCGGCCACGGCGGCAGCCTCGGTCGTGAACCCACCAGTTTCCCGGGTAATGCAGATATGATCTTCGCCCATGCGGATGGTGTAGGCGTCCCGCACGCCGGTGACCCGCACGACCGCACCTTGCGTCTGGCTGTTCTGGGTGATCTCGTAGCCTTGGGCGTTCAAGCCGAAGATCGAGGGCCGCACGCCGGGCCGGAATTCAAAGAATGTCGAGCGCCCATCATTCCAGACCCTCGTCGGGCGGATCGCACCGCTGCCCGCGAACTGATAGCCGGTATCTCGGCCTCCAGCCGCAAGCTGGCGCCCGGCGGGTCGCTCGTCGGGAAAGTTTACGACGACCCGGAAAGACTGTGTCCGCGAGCGTCCCTCTGTCAGATAGAAGGCGACAGCGCGGCGGTTGGTAAAGATCGTCAGGTTTGTCGCGGCCCGTGCCTCGACAGGCTTGATCGAGATCGTATTGCGGTTTGACAGAACCTCCACTTCATAGGACGCGGAGTCACCGATCAGGACTTGATTGATCCGTTCGCCGGGACCGAGTTCGATTGACGTGTTTACCCGAAGGTGGGTGTCGATCCGGATCACATCCGTAGGGTTGAAGGTCACGTGGCGAACGCGGGCGTCCTGACCCATGGTGACCGGTGCGCGCTCGGCCAAGGCGGGCGTTACGAGCAACCCGCCGACCGTTGCGATGGCAATTATGACGGTTTTCATGAACTATTCTCGTGTCAGTGTTTCGGCATCGACCCGGTAAGCGGTCACCGAGAAGCCTAGGGGGTTTTCCCAAACGCGTGTCAGGGAGCGTTCGCGGCGGGGGGCAAACTCAAACCCTACGGTGGCGATGAATGTTTGCGTGACGGGGGTCTGGTTGGGTCGGGTGAGGCGTTTGTCGAACCGGATCTGGGCCACTTCGTCTTCCAGGAAGGTGATCGCCCGCACGCGGACATCGACCTGCGCATTCGCGCCATAGCTGCGCGGGGGATAATTCTCGGACCCCGTGGTCCAGAGTTCTATCAGCGAGGTGCGCGCTGACCCGCTGGAGCGCCGCTGGACACTTTCGAGCCGTTCTTGAATGCCGTTCCTAAAATAGCTTTCGCGGTCGCTGATATAGCTGACAAGCAGGGATTCTTTGATCGCTTCCTCATCGGTGATACCGGTCGGCTGAACCTGGTAGATGCGTTCTGCTGCACCCGACGTGCTGTCGACGAGGACGGTAAACACTTCGGTTTCGCGCAGGGGCAACATAACCGTAATGGTCAGAGCCAACAGCACGGATACGGCGCAGGAACAGCCCGCAACGATCCATGCGACGCGCGCTGCCCGGCGCGGACCCATCACCAAATCGATATCGAAACCACTCATGACTATCCCTTCTTCATCTTTCCGGCGAGCTTGACCGCACCGCCCGCATAGCTCCCGGCACGGGCCGCGCTGGACGATCGGTCGGAGACGCCTTGTCCCTGAAGTCCTGCGTTGAAGCCCCGTCGCATGTCATCTCCGCCCCGGATCGCGGCACCGGTATTGCGCCATGCGTTCCCGGGCATCCGCGCGGCATTTGCACCGATCGAGGCGAGGCCGATGTTCGTGGCGGCAAGCCCTTGCGCGAAAGTTGGCACGAGCAACATCAGGCCGGCGCCGATCATCATCACCACGACGAACGAAATCGCGTCCCCGAGTGTTTCGACGCTGTCGAGGCTATCAGGTGCGACGGCCTCACCCGTCGCTATGGTGAAGCCAGCCATGGCAGCCACGAATAGAGGCACGAAGGCAAATCCGATGGCGAGTTTGACCCAGGCCTCGAACAGTGGCGCGGATTGTTTGAACAATGTGCAAGCCACGACCACAGGTGCGATGGCGATCAATACCGCCAACATGATTTTGGCAGCCGACAGAACGATGATGGTGATCGTCGCCATGGCAGCGGCCACAAGAAACATGATCACGCTGGTCATGGCACCGGCCAGCCAGCCGCCATTCTGGCTGATCGCCTGTCCGACATTCAGAGCTTGGGAATAGAGATCGTCTATGCCGTCATAAAGGTTTGTGACATCACCACCTGAGAGGGAGTTGAGAATACCTGAACCAAGTTCAGCAGGAGCATTTGTCAGCGCTTCGTACGGAACAGAAAGGTTTGCGTAGATCAAAAACACATTGACCAGGACAATGCGCAGCCCCACCGACACGATTGTGGAAACCGAGAGCGGCACGGCTTGCAGACCCACATTTGCGCCTACAAGAACGACCACCAACACAGATGCGGTCTGTACAACCGGGCGTACTGCGGCAACCGTTTCAGCATACGTGTCAGCTGCCACGCCCGCGACAGTTGCATCTACCAGTGCCAGAACCTCAGCGATTATGGCCATCCTTAACTACCACACCGCTCCAATTGAAAGATCTGATAGCGCTCGTTTACATCTGACCAATCGCTACGGCGGTATTTGCGAAAGACGCTGAAATCGCTGGTAATTGCATCCTGCGCCGCTTTGCCAATCCGTTCCTGCGTAAACGCATCGAGCGACCCGAGATCATAGATGCAGCCGCAGAAGCCCTGCGACATTGCAAGCTCTCTCAGGTCGGTGCCGAAGCCCCATCGAACCGCTCCACGGAAAATCTCGTTGCCGAAAAAATCAGTGTCCGGATAGCTGAAGGTGCAGGTTTGCGGCTTCGGGAACATCAAGAGCCCTCTTGCCTGTACCTCGCGCATCAGATCGAGGAGGCGTTCTTCCTCCCCATTTTCGGTGGCAGTGACGACCTCCCCGAGCAACGTATCGTCGGGCAGGTCTTGCAAGTCTTCCGCCCAGGCACTGCCTGCTAGGGCGATGAAAACTGCAACTGCTTTGAGTGATGTATTCAAGGGTCAGTCCTCAGCGCCGGAAAAATCAAAGAAGGAGCGTGTGCGAGCCTGCTCGGCCGCGAAATCGATGCCATTTTGACCTTGCGCCAAGCCTTGGGCGGCATTCAGGCGCCACATCTGGCCCAACATGTAATTCGTCTCCGCAGCCATACGTGTGTTGAGATCGATCGATTCCTTGAGCGTTTCCTGATCGCCAATCGCTTCCACCAGCCCATCGATACGCTCGATGCTCTGGGCGGCTTCCTCGTAGGAAATTTGGGCTTGCCCGATAACCATGGCATTGGCAGCCGCCAGATCGGCTATGGCAGCGCCTTGCGGGTTCCCGGCGTCGTTCAGCTCGGTGAGTTTTTCCGAGGTGAACCCCGCACTGGCCATCGTCTCGCGCATGGCATCGGCGGCCCGGCGCTCTCCCATGGTGACGTCGCCATCGAGCAGATCGTCCAGCAGGCTGTCAAAATCCCCGAGCGACAGACTGTCCATGAAACCCGATAGATCGGTGATCTTCTGGGCGCGGGCACGCAGGTCCTCCACATCGTTGTAGAGGGCTGCGATTTCATTCAGGCCGGTAATTGAACCCAGGACGTCATCAAGAAGGCCCTGAATATCAGTGAGGCGCTCGATCTGGGTACGCAATTCCTCGATTTGCTGAAGCTGGTTTTCCGCATCGCGCAGCGCGGCCTGCAGCTGCTCGATATTCTGCGCGAGGTTCGATCCATCGATCACAGGCACACCCTGAGCGAAGGCAGGGGGCAGGTGTGCCGCCATGAGTGTGCCCGCGACAATAATTGCGGCAAGGCGGGTGTCAGCCCTCATCGGAATACCTCCAGAAAGTGGATTGCTCCAGGTGATCGGCGGCCTCGGTCAAACCTTGTGCCGCTTCGACTTTCACGTGGGCCGCGCGCAGACGCAGCGTCAGCGCCATGAGCCGCGCCCGTTCAGCAAGCATGTAGGTGGAGCGGTCCAGTGCCTCTTTTGCGTTACGGGGCGGATCTTCACGCAAAAGCGCCGCGATCCTCGTCATGGCCTGATCGATCTGGGTGCCCATGTAGGCGCTATAGCCGACCGAGGCATCCGCCCAGTTGCCCCAGGCGGCCGAAGCGCCATCGAAGCCCGCCAGTGACCCCGTCATATCGACGCCGGTGATAGTGCCAAGATAGTCGTTGTAATACCCGTTGATGCGCCGGACGTAGGTCTGGGTTTCCTCGAAAGGAGGCACACCACCATACTCTAGAACACGGCCGGGGCCTGCATTATAGGCCGCCAGAGCGTGATCGATCCGACCGAAGCGGTTCAATTGCGTGAGAATGTAGCGTGCGCCACCGTCCAGGTTTTCCCAAGGATCATACGGGTTCACACCGAGATCCGATGCTGTGCCCGGCATCAGCTGGCAAAAACCGCGCGCACCCACGTGGGAGACGGCTGCATTGTTGAAACGACTTTCCTGCTTGATCAGTGACTGAAAGAGGATACGCCACGTCAGTGGCGTCAGACCGGCGGCCGCAACACCGGGATGACCCTCATAGCGCCGCGCCACCGTGATGATCATGCGCTCCACGTCGCTTGGCTCACCGAAGAGGCGATCGGCATCAGGATGATTTTCCTGGGCTCGGTAAGTCTCTGCAGCGCTCGCCCAGCCGGGCCCACCAGCCTCGAACCCACTCAGGTCGGTGACACCGGTGGTCTCCGCAAGGAAACGCTCATAGGCTTCAAGCTGCTCTTGATAGATATCCGCTTGTTCCTGGCGGGCGTCGCGCTTCTGGCCCTGCCGCAAGGCGTCGCGTGCGAGCTCTTCCACGCGAGACACAGCGCGGGCAAGGTTGGAGCCATCGATCACTGGTACGCCCTGCGCAGAGGCAAGCGAGCCAAGACCCAGAGCCAACGGAATCGCCATTCTAGAAGCTCTGGAAATCACAATGCGCATTCCGTGAAACAAGGCCGGGGGCAGGGGCCGAGAACGCCATAGCGGGCCGCTCAAAACAGGGCGATCGCACGCCTGTTGATGCACCTTCGCAAGCGCTCAGGACCGTCATGGCGACCAACAGAAAAAATCGTGCTTTCACATCATGTCCTTCCAGAATTCTTCTTTCTTGCGCCAATTGGCAGGCGCTTTTTCCTCGCCGGTCTTGCCGCCACCAAGAACAGTAACCAGACCGCCCAAGCCTGCGAGATCGGTATTGACGAACACGCTGTCGGTGCCGGAACGGATCAATGCCAGCCGCAATCCGGCTGTCGGGCTGGAAAGAAAATCCGCCTCGCGCGCATTCAGGCGCAGGATGCTATAATCCTCCGGATTTGCCCGTGGATTGGGAAACAGGATCTGGGTTGCCACACTTTCCGCGATGATCTGGCCGACCGAACTTTGGTCCAGATGGCCCGGTGTCTGGGTCAACATCATCACCACGCAGTTGCGCTTGCGCATGGTAACCAGCCAGTCATGGAGGCGCTTGACGAAGATATCGTCAGCCAACATCTTCCACGCCTCGTCGATCACAATAATCGTTGGTCTGCGATCCTCGATCACGCGCTCGATACGGCGGAAGAGATAGGCGAGGAGGGCGGAGCGTTCTGCGTCCTGGTCCAGAAGTTCGGTCATGTCGAGACCAAGGACATCCTCGCCAATGGCAATCGACTGGGCACTGGGCCTTGAGAAAAGCCAACCGTACCGGCCGGCTTCTGTCCATTCCCGCACGCGGGACACCAGGTCGCCGTCATCATCGGTAGAAGCCACGAGGCTTGCCAAACCGTCAAAGGTTCTAAGGCCCGGCTCCGCAGCGGCGATCTGACGAACCGCCTCGTTCAGTGCTGCGGTCTGGACCGTCTCAAATGGACGGTGGCGGGCCAGAATGTCGCCGAGCCAATCTGTCAGCCAGGCGGCCCCCCGCGCATCGGTCTCCGTGGTCATTGGGTTAAAGCCGGTGGGCTGGCCCACCTTGATTTCGCTGTAGCTGCCACCCAAAGCGCGGATCGCCATCTCCAACCCCTGATCCTTGTCGAAAACGATGACCCGCGCACCCACTCTGCGGGCCTGCGCCATGAGAAAAGCCGTGCCCAGTGTCTTGCCGGACCCGGTGCGGCCCAGAACAAGCGTGTGCCCGACGCTTGGCTCATCGGTCCGGCGCCCCGCTTCGTGAAAGTTGAACCGGTAGAGGCTGGAGGTCACGGTCGGGAAGGCCGTGATCGTCTTGCCCCATGGGCTGGCCTCGGGTCCGCGTCCCGGCCTTGTCTTGTGAAACGCGGCCAGTTCCGCGAAATTGTGCGACGAAACGATCCCGTCACGGATCCGGTAGGCCCAGTTTCCGGGCGCTTGTGCGAAATAGAGCGCCTTTGCGGCCCAGGATTCCCTTACCAGAACGGCACCGGTCTCTTGCCCCGCCCGCCAGATCTCGGAAGCTGCCTGTTCCAGTTCCTCGGCGCTGTCACAGAAGACCTGCACGGATGCATGGTGTGTCCCAAAGGTCGACCGGCCGGATGCCACGGCGTCGGCGGCTTCGATCAATTGCTCTGTCAGGCTGACACCAGCATCCTCGGAGGCACCCCGCTGGCGAAAGGTGCGTTGAATGCGCTCAACCATCTCATTGGCGCGCCGCGGCGTGAAAGAGTTGGTGATCGTGATGTCATAGGGCAGTTCCAACGCGTCAAGCATGGTTGGCCAGGTGCGACTGGGATAGGATTTTATCCCGAAAATCGCGCCGTATCGTGCGCTGTCGCCGCTTTCCAGCCGCATGGTTTTGCCTTGAAAGCTGACGTCGAAATTGCTCATCGTGTCAGCCAACAGTTGCCCGGGGGCCGCGATGATTTTGCCGTAGCTCTGTCCGTGAACCGCGGCCAACACTGCAAGCCAGTCCCCGCTCGAGACTGTCAGGCGCGCTGCACCTGCGTCGGAATACATCGCCATGAGCAGCGTCATGGCCTCTTCCAGGGCAACAATTCGCGTATCAATGTCTTTCTGGAAATCGCGGCCGCCGCCAAGGGCGCCCAGAACCTTCGAGAATGCCTGCGGCATCGACGGACGCATCAATACTGTCAGCATCAAGGTGCGGGCTTTCAGGTCACGTGCGCGCAGGCTTCTCTGCCACGCCGCGTCTACCGCATCTGCAAAAGGCATACCGTCAGGCGCAGCAAGGTCCGCGACATCCGGGCGTGATACCTTGTTGATGTGGAAACCGAAACGCTCGCCCAACTGACTGACGATCCGGGCAAAGCCTTCACTGATCTCATCGATCCGGGCGTCATCGCTGGTGAAGCTGTCGATCCCGCCAAGCGTGACCGACGCCATCAGATCACCCTGCCGCGTCAGGATGACATTGTCTCGCACCGCAGCAATGTAAGGTAGGTGCCGCCCAAGACGCTCGGCTTTCAAGACCTTGTCCCCAAGTGCATCCCGAACAGCGTTGCTTGCAATCAACCCCCGAAACTCACGCGACATAGAGATCGCCCCCATCGCGGGATCGCACACTCGTTCGCGGTGTGCGCGACATCACCACGTTCAAAATCTGGAACAGATGTGGATTGCGGTCTGCGACCACCCAAAGCGGTGGGTAGCCCGCGAGGAACACCAGCAGGAACCGCATGTCGTCAACCAGAATGAAAGGGATCACGGATGCGAAGACCAGCGCCACAAAATATCCGATCGGGAGACCGAATATCCGTGGCGGCTTGGTCATCCCCAGAAAGAGTGGTGTGTCGCGCATGGAGGTCTCTGCGGCCTGTCAGATCAAGGAGCCGCAAAGCCATCGATGATGGTCTCGGCCGAAAAGATCAGCACCACGCCGACAAACACGGCGACGAAGATCGGCCAGTTGAGACGCCCGAAAAACATCATGACACCCGATCCCACGAGAGCGAGCACGCCGAGGCCACGACCGATCGGACCCGTCACCGCGTCGATGATGTTGTCGATCATGTCAGAGACCGGGCTGAGGTCCTGTGCAAGCGCCGGGGCTGCGGCCACTATCAGCAACGCGGCCAATGCCGCCCGGGTATAGTCGATGCGTTTCATATCTGGTCTCCGATGGATTGGGCATAGACGGCCATGACCTTGCGGACATGGCCTTGGGTTTCGCGGTAGGGGGGAATCCCGCCATGGCGCGCCACGGCTTCGGGGCCGGCATTATAGGCTGCAAGCGCAAGCTGCGGCGTGCCGAAACGATCAAGTTGTGTCAGCAAGTAGCGGGCGGATCCATGCAGGTTTTGCTCAGGATCATGCGGATCGACGCCAAGCACGCGCGCAGTGTCCGGCATCAACTGCCCAAGCCCGATTGCGCCGACATGCGACCGCGCGCCTGGATCAAATGCGCTTTCAATAGCGATGTTGGCGCGAAAGAATGCGAGCCAATCGCGAGAGGACATCCCGGCCCTGCGCAGGGCCGGGTGGTCCACGTAAACCGACCCCACATCCAGGATCATAGTCTCGATCGCAGGGCGGCCCGATGGGACCCGAGGCGGAGACAGGCGTGGTGAATCAAGAGGGACGACCTCAGAGCGTGCGACACCGTCGCTTTGCTCGGGTTGGGGTCTTGCAAAGTCGAGAACGCTACTGGTCAGTCGACCAACACGGTCTGGAGCATCGAGATCGATAACGGATTGTGCATAAGTGGAAGGGCCTGAAAGCCCCCAGAGAACGAGGCTAGCCGCTGGTAGGATACCTTGTCGTCTCAAACTCCCACGTGCCTCTCTCACCTTCTCGGAGAGGGCAGCTGAATACCTTTGCGTCGAGCTCCAGGCAGAAGCTCATGAGCCCTGCTGCGGTCTTGAAGACGCGTGGTTTAAGATCCCGGTTGGTCACATAGACCGACCGGTGCACACCGCCTTGACCGTCATTGGAGCAGACGAAAACCGTCCAGCCACCCCTATGCGTGTTGCCGCCCTTTTCCGGGGCTTCAACGCATTCCACCTCGATCCATGCCCCACCCTCGATCGCCTCTTGCATGTGCGATGTTAGGATCACGGGGTATTTTGTTCCTGCCATTTTGCCTCCGAAGGAAAGAAGTTCCTACGGAAGTAACCTGCTTTTGCACCGCTTCAAACAGTGCATGTCACAAGATATGCGGCGACGTAGCGGAAAACCCGTTAGAAGGTCAATAGATATCTTTTGATTGATTACGATATTTTTTCGGTGATAGGTCCGACACACGATTCGCCCCCAGATTGTCGGGAGACCACCAGATGTCGCGGTTGCTGGCATGTAGCACATTCATCGCCCTAGCGATCCCAGCAAATGCCGAGGCGCTGGCGATGGACTGCGTGTTGCCGTTGCGGCCGGAGCTGGCGGCCTCGCCTGCGCTCCTGAACGAGTACGGCGACGACATCAGAGCCGAGTTCAACACCTACTTCGATGAGGCACAAACCTATCTGAATTGCCTCGCCGCAGCATCAGCTTCCGCGCAGGCCGAAG
Organism: Sulfitobacter sp. EhC04; assembly: GCF_001650875.1. Classification (GTDB taxonomy): domain Bacteria; phylum Pseudomonadota; class Alphaproteobacteria; order Rhodobacterales; family Rhodobacteraceae; genus Sulfitobacter. Next base: position 2,179 of record NZ_LXYI01000048.1, on the reverse strand, counting down.
TCCGTCTTGTGCTTGACGCTTACCAGGAGATGTTCCAATGAAACGACGCGCAAAATATGTCAGCAATTATGACACAATTAACATAAGTCTGATTATACGCCAACGGGTTAGCGGTGGCGCTCTGTCATGAGGCGGCTTGTGTCAACTGCCGTGATCATCGCGATCGGGCTTACACCGCTTGCTGCCAAACCTGCCGCCGCACAGGGCTACCAGATCGATTGTGCGATCCTCCTGTGCCTCGCAGGCGGTTGGCCTCCTTCGGTCCCATGTGCCCGCGCGCGCGCGGAGTTTATCCGCCGGATCACGCCCTGGCCGGTCGAACCACCGCTGCAGATTTGGCGTTGTCCAATGCGTGCTGAGTTCGAAGCGCCGAACCCGGTTGAGCGCCTCTACAGGTTGGCGGGGTTCAATCCGGGTCCAGCAGTCTCCCTGCCCCGAGAGCGAGAAACGCTCCGGCTCGCCCAAGCTGTCGGGCGTGCCGCCGATATCGATGTGACGAACCCCGCTTTTGATTTCATCCGCTCCATAGATGTCTTCCAGGTTACGGCACGTCAGGACGAGGGCCGTGAGAATTGCAACAGACATGCTTCTGTGCGGCGTGGCACGTACGATCAAGGCGGCCAATTTCGGTGGCAAAACAGCTCGGTAAGCGCGCTTCCTCCGGCATTCCGAGGAGCCGAGCGATACGGTCAGAACTGCCCCGATATCTGGGTCCGTGCTGTGTTCGTCGATTGGGAGGATTTTGAGGGCACCTATGGCTTCGAACAGGTCAACTACTGATCTCAAACAATCACAGGGTAACGATAGAAAAGAAGAAACCCCCGCAAGGCGGCAACCAAGCGAGGGGCTCAAAGAACATCGGAATTGGCGTTCCGACAGGTCAAATCAAACTGTGATCTCGTTCTAGCAGTCCCGACAGTCAAGGCAACGAAAAAACGTGTCTCTCGCTGGGACACGGATGCCCTGTTGCAGCCTTGTCCCAATTCACAAGGACAAGACAATGAACGTGATCCAAACCCATCCCACCCTGCCGGAAGGCTGGACCAAAGGGGCTGTCATGGCGCTAATCTCAGAGGTTGCCCCGCATATAGGCCTGCGCCCGGCGCGCCTCGCAGTTCTGAACTACATCATCGGGCGCACCCGCGCATCCGACTGGACCTCTCCCCATCGTGAACCGGTGTTTTTTGGCGCGCAGGATCTCGCAGCGGTCGAACTTGGCAAGACGTCGCGCCAGTTGCGAACGGATGAGGCCGCGCTGTGCAAGCTTGGGCTGATCGTGAAACGTGTCGCGGCGAATGGTGCCCGCTATGGGCGTGCTGGCTTAGGCTTGATACTGACTCCGCTGATCGCGCGACTGGAAGAATTCATAGCCCTTCGCGATCGGCTCCGTGCGGAACGGAGGCATTTGCGCGCTTTGAAGGATCTTCGGTCCCTTCGTTTGCGTCACATGAGGCGGTGCATCGCCGCCCTGCCCTCCTTGGCTATCAAAGATCCTGAGATCGCCAGGATTCTGGCCAGTTTTGCGGAATGGCCACGCAGCGATGCGTTAGGCCGTCTTGGTCTGGAGCGGCTTACCGCCCATTTGAAGGCCAGTTCCGATCTGTGCAACAGCCTTGAAGATTGGCTTGAAAACCATGGGCTTTCTTCCGACCAGCCAGTGGAAAACTTCCGGCCCTTTACACAAAACACCAGAGAAGAAACTCAAACTGTAGAGACGCCGCCCGCTGTGGATAACTCTGAAAGACACGCGGAAATCGCACAGAGTGAACCGCCATCATCAATTCCCTGCCCCGCGCCACCCGCTCTGACGCCAGAGAATCTATATCGCATTGCCGGCGATGGCTTACGCATGATGCTTGACGCGAGCCGAGATCAGAACCGACCTCTCAAAGAGCGCGACATCATCGAGGCTGCCTGGGCGTTGCTGCCGATGCTCGATATCCATGCTTCAGTTTGGCACGAGGGCCAGAGCACCTTGGGCGACCACGGGTTGGCTTTCTGCCTACTATTGGTTGATGCGCAGCGAGATCACCCGAGCTACCCTGTTCGCAATCCTGGCGGTTTGATGCGCGAACTGATCCGTCGAGCCAAGGCAGGAAGGCTGGACTTCGATGCAAGCGTTGCGGCTCTGCAAAAACGGCGCAATGGGGTGAGGTAGAGTTTCCAACCCGCAACTGAA
>NZ_LXYI01000047.1 GCF_001650875.1 Sulfitobacter sp. EhC04 | reverse complement strand
GTCGTGCGCTGGTCCGCCAAGCAGGAAGCGCAGTTTCAGGGGCTTTAACGCGCCAAACTCTTTGAAGAGTTTGGACCGGAAAATTTGAATTTTCCGCCTGCTGCGGCCCGCGCTGTGCCGGACAACCAAAATTCTTTGAAGAATTTGGGCCGGAAAATTCGAATTTTCCGGCCCCCGGACCATATGGTTCGGCATCCCCCTAACGGAGCATCTTCCATGACCCTTGTCATTCTCTACATCGCCACCTTTGTCTTGTTCATGGGGCTCGACTACCTGGGGCTGACCAACCTGATCAAACCCGTCTTCGAGCGTGACATCGGCCCGCTGCTGCTGGAGAATTTCCGCATCGGTCCGGCGGTGGTATTCTATGCCTTCTACGTGGGCGTCCTGCTGTGGTTCGTCTCCTGGCCCGCCCTGACGCAGGACAAGAGCCTGTTGTGGGTTCTGGGCAATGCGGCGCTGATCGGTGCGATGGGCTATGGCACCTATGAGTTCACCTCGCTTGCCGTGATGAAGGACTGGACCTGGCAGATGACACTGACCGATGTCACCTGGGGCACCTGTCTGACGGCGGTGGCGGCCACGGGTGGCGTCTGGGTGGCGCGGTTGGTCGGCTGATTTCAGGCCCCGGTTTCCGAGGCCCAGCGCCAGGCGCCGGGGGCCAGGTCGTTCAGTTCCCAATCCCCGATCCGCCAGCGGATCAGCCGCAGCGTCGGCAGGCCCACATGGGCCGTCATCCGGCGCACCTGGCGGTTGCGGCCCTCGCGGATGGTGATGCGCAGCCAGGCGTCCGGCACGGACTTGCGGAACCTGACCGGCGGGTCGCGGTCCCACAGGGTCGCGGGCGCCTCCACCCGGGTGATCTCGGCGGGGGCCGTCTTGCCGTCTTTCAGCGTCACGCCCCGGCGCAGCGCATCCAGGGCCGTCGCATCGGGCCGCCCCTCCACCTGCACCAGATAGGTCTTGGGGCGCTTGTACTTTGGATGCGCGATGCGGGCCTGCAAGGCACCGTTGTCGGTCAGGACCAGCAACCCCTCGCTGTCCTTGTCGAGCCGTCCGGCGGGGTAGAACCCCGGTTCCGCGATGAAGCCTGACAGGGTCGGGCGGGCCGACCCTTCGGTGCCCTTGTCGGTGAACTGCGACAGCACGCCGAAGGGTTTGTTGAACAGGATGACCCGGTTCATGGGGTTTCTGGCGTCAGCATGGTGATCCCCACCGATGCGGCGCGGGCCAAGTCCTCGTCCAGCGACATCGGGATGTATTCACCACGCCGCCACAACTGCGCCAGATCGTCGTAGTGGCGCGACAGGAAATGCCCCGACTGCCCGGTCGAGGTGATGAAGACCGATGAATTGGGGTCGGCAAAGTCGTAGACCCCCCGGTAGCCTGCGCCATGCACGTTGTTGAACGGATCGGGCAGGCTGCCCTTGGTCAGGCCCCGCTGCAGGGTGTTGTCGCCGCCGGAGGTCGATTGCCGGATGTTGACGAAATAGCGCAGCACCGGGACCTGGCCCAGCACCGGATGATCATGGGTCGCCTGATGCGCATCGCCCCAGCGCAGGGATTCCAGTTGCGATCCCCAGTTTTCGTTGATCCAGAGCAGCGCATCATCCAGCGCCAGCCGCGCCATGTCGGGGCAGGTTTCCACCGGGGCGGACTGGCGCACGTCGCACCAGACGGATGCGCCCTCGACATCGCGGAACGCGCGTTCGATGAACAGCGGCTCCACATGGGTGAATTCGGCGGCCAGCGGCCCCAGATCATCCTGGATCAGCCGCGCCTGCAAGGCGCGCAGCCAGGCGGCATAGATCAGCGGCTCGGGCAGATGTTCGTTCATCTCGCCGGACCATTCGGCCAGCAGGTTCAGCGCGCGCTGGCGCTGGCGTTCGGCGGTGCCGTCGGGGGCGGCTTCCTCGGTGAACCACAGTTCCGCCCCGATCAGCGGCAGCAGCGACCGCGCGGTAAAGCTGACGGTATCAAGCTGCGCCTCGATAAAGCTGTCGCGGGTATGGACCTGGCGGCCCTGCATCAGACGCTGCCAGCGCTGCACCCGCTGGGTATCGCCCCAGAGGTAGGAGACATGGTTTGGAAACGGGCGGTCCACGGTCTTGTTGTTGGTATTGCCCAGAATGCCGCCCACGGGCGCGACAAAGGCGGGGTTGGCGGTAAAGGGCATCACCCCCTGCCAGCGGTTCGCGGCAATCCACCCCGGCGAGGGCAGCCGCCCCTTTGACTGATGTGCCGGGTCCCGGCGGGGCAGCGCGCCGATGGTCTTCATCGCGATCTGCTGGCGGTCCACCAGCATCAGGTTCTGCGCCGGCGCGATATAGCGTTCCGAGGCGCGGATCGCGTCAGCGATGGATTTCGCCTCCATCAGGTCGAGCGCCGCGCCCAGCGAGGTGTCCTTGGCGCTGAGCACTGTCCAGCTGACAGAGGCGACATGGCCGGGCGGGGTGATACTGGCCAGATTGTAGAGGCTGCCGGGCAGCACCGGGCCATTGTCGGTCCAGCGCAGTGTCACGGTGACGGGATCGCCGTCCTTGACCGTGATGATGGAGGACCGGGTGACAAAATCCTTGAAGCCTTCCGGTGTTCGGTATTGTTCGCCATCATCGGGGTTCAGCGCCTCGATGTGCACGTCCTGATCGTCCACATAGGCCGAGGTCAGACCCCAGCCCAGCGTGGCGGAGCGGCCCGTGAGCACCACCGGAATCCCCGGTATGGTGCCGCCGATGACCCCGCCCGAGGCCAGTTCCATCCGCGCCAGATACCAGATCGCCGGGGCGGTAAAGCCCAGATGCGGATCGTTGGCCAGCAATGTCCCCCCGGAGGCAGAGCGCGAGGGGGCCGCCGCCCAGGCATTTGACGCCCCGGCAAAGGCGCTGTCCTTGAACGGCGACAGCGGGTGCGGATCGAGGGGGATGTTCCTGGCAAAGCGGGGCGCGCCGGGCACGAGGGCGGCATATTCAGGCAGGGCCGCAATGCCGGGGCCGGGCACATCGGGCAGGATGTCGCGAAGCCGGTCCGGGTCCGCGAGGGCCAGCGATACACGGGCGCGGGTCACCTCCGCCTGAAGGTGCCCTGACAGTTGCAGGCCCATCAGCTTGGCAATGGCGATGGAATCGGCAGGCCGCCAGGGGGCCATGGGGGCGTTGAACAGCAGCATCTCGGGCGCGCCGCGCCCAAGCGCTTCCGAGTTGATCTGTGCGATCCGCGCATTCACCCCGGCGGAATAGGCTTCCAGCTTGGCACGGGTGGCGTCATCCAGCGCGTCGACCGATTGCACCGACAGCCGATAGATGTCCAGTCGCCGCAAAAGCCTGTCGGTGGTCAGCGTGCTCGCACCAAAGACCTCGCTCAGCCGTCCCTGGGCGGTGCGGCGCAGGGTGATCATCTGCCACATGCGGTCCTGCGCATGGGCAAAGCCGAGGCCAAAGAACACATCCAGGTCGTCGCTGCCGAAGATATGCGGCACATTGGCATTGTCGCGCACGATCTCGACCGGGGCGCGCAGCCCGGCCACCTCGACCGTGTCGTTGTAATCGGGCAGGGACCGCGACGCGAGCCAGTAGACAAGCGACACCACCACCACGCTCAGCACGATCAGGGCAGCGGTGATCCGTACAAGCCAGCGAAAGACAGTGACCATGAAGCGCTCCGAGGGGACTGGCGCGATTGACCAATGCGCGCAGGGTGATAGGTAAAACTCTGACTAGCGCAACTGATGGACAAGGAAAAGCAGATGACAAAACTCGCGTTTTTGGGGTTGGGGGTGATGGGCGCGCCGATGGCGGGGCATCTGCAAAAGGCCGGGCATGACGTGACCGTCTATAACCGCACTGCGGCCAAGGCCGAGGATTGGGTCAAGACCCATGGCGGCGCGATGGCGAAAACGCCGCGCGCGGCGGTCAAGGATGCCGAAGTCGTGATGGCCTGCGTCGGCAATGACGACGATCTGCGATCGGTCTGCCTGGGCGATGACGGTGCCTTTGGCGGGATGACGGCGGGGGCGATCTTTGTCGATCACACAACGGTGTCGGCGGCGGTCACGCGGGAATTGTACAAGGCCGCCGATGCGGCACAGATCAGTTTCGTGGATGCGCCGATTTCGGGCGGGCAGGCGGGCGCGGAGAATGGCGCGCTGTCGATCATGTGCGGCGGCGACAAGGGCGCCTTTGACCGGGCACTGCCGGTGATGGAGGTCTGTGCCAAGATCTGCCGCCGCATCGGTGAGAGCGGGGCCGGCCAGATGACCAAGATGTGCAACCAGATCGCGATTGCGGGTCTGGTGCAGGGCTTGTCGGAGGCGCTGCATTTCGCCGAGAAAGCGGGCCTTGATGGCCGCGCGGTGGTCGAGGTGATCAGCCAAGGCGCCGCCGGGTCCTGGCAGATGGCCAACCGCTATGAAACCATGCTGGACGATGAATTCGACCACGGGTTCGCGGTGGACTGGATGCGCAAGGATCTGGGGATCTGTCTGGACACCAGCGACGAGATCGGTGCCAGCCTGCCGGTCACCGCGCTGGTCGATCAGTTTTACAAGGACGTGCAGAAACTGGGCGGTGCACGTTGGGATACATCCAGCCTGATCAAGCGCCTGCGCGCAATTGGCTGAGCCCTGTCCCCGCGGGGACAGGGTTTAATCCTGCATTAATGTCATATTATCAGGTGGTTATAGGTCAAAGTTAAGGTCGAGCGCCGATCAAAATGCCGGTTTGACCTTTTTGTATTTGGCTTCGAGCACCTGAAAGTTCTCGTTGCCGCCTTTGCCTTCCTCGACCACCACCCAGCTGCCGCCTGGCTTCTTGGCGGTGACCTTGCAGCCGCCGGAACGGCACTTGATCTTGAGCTTCATGCCGTCGGAATATGTCCATGCGGCGTCTCCGGCCATTGCCGGTGTGGCGCCCAGACCAAGGGTGAGGGCGGTGGCGATAATTGCTGTCGTTTTGATCATTATGAGGTTCCAAATCTGTTGTTGAATGCGCCAAGGTTAGGTCTCGCCCCGGCGCTGTGTCAACATGAACAGAAATTGAACCGGATCAGGGAATGATACGCGTATACTTGGTGCCTTCCAGCGTGGCACCGATGCGCAGACCGGCGCGGCCAAAGACTGCCGCGAGAACCGGCGTCAGCACCGTTGTGGTATCCGCAGACACGCTGTCACCCTTGTCAGAGATCACATATTCCACGTCGGCACCGGCAGCCCAGCCGGGGGAGCGGCGGAAGTCGGTCAATGCGGCCTGGGTCATGAAGAACAGCACATGCGCATATTGCTGCGCGCCGATCTGCAAGCCGCCCGATCCCTTGACGACGGAATAGTAATCCACCGTGACATTGTCGATCAGCAGTGCGCCGCGCCCGTAGGCGCCGCCAAAGCCCAGCCCCGCCTCTGTCACCAGCGGCATGACCAGCATGCCATTGGCCTTTTCCGCAAGGCTGCGGGTGTTGGGATAGCTGCGGTACATTTCTTCGAGTGTCGCGCGCACACGCGCGTCGATGGTGCCGCTGCCCCGTCCGCCCACACCGTTGCCGCATGCCGCGAGTACAGGAGTTGCAGCCAGCGCACCAAAAGTGAACGCCCGCCGCGAAATCTGAGTGTTTTTCATGTTTATCTGCCCGTAAAAGTTGCCTGATGCCGGTTGGTCCGACTTGCTGGCAACTTTAAGCATAATTCCGCAGGTTGTCATGCCCTTTGGGCTTTTGGGCGAATTATTGCTGGGATTCGCAGAGTGGCAGCGTGAACCAGAAGTCGGTGTAGTCGCCCGGCACGCTGATAAAGCCGATCTCGCCGCCCAGGTGTTCGACGATCTGCTTGCAGATGCTCAGGCCCAGGCCGGTGCCGCCATGGTCGCGTGTCAGGGTGGGTGCGGCCTGCGCGAAGGGCAGGAAGATGGTAGAGCGGAAGGCTTCGGGAATGCCGCGCCCACGATTGCGCACGACCACCCGCGCCATGTCGTCCCGGCGGTCCAGTATCACTTCGACAGTGGTGTTGCTGTCGGCGAATTTCGCGGCGTTCGACAGCAGGTTCGACATGATCTGACAGATCCGTGCCGGCTCGACCGGGCAGTGCAGCGACCCCACGCGCAAGTCTGTGGCGACCGCGACCCGGTAGCTTTCGGCAAGCGGCCGGCTTTCTTCGACGGCAGCTTCGATCAGCTCGGCCAGATCATGATCGCCGGTTTCGATGTCCAGATTGCCTTTGGAAAATCTTTCAAAGTCGAGAATATCGCCAACAAGTGTCCCCAGCCGATCCGCATTCTGAAGCGATATTTCGATGAGGCGTTTCATGGGGTCCGGCAGGTCCTGATCTGCCGCCTGTGCCTGAAGCAGCTTGAGCGCGCCCAGGATCGAAGTCAGCGGTGTGCGCAGTTCATGGCTGACGGTGGCCACAAATTCGCTTTTCAGGTCTTGCAGGCGGTGCTGTTCGGAAACATTGACCACCTGGGCGATGAATTGCACGACCTGGCCATCTTCGTCGCGCACAGCAGCGATGCTCAGCAGACCCCAGATCACCTGGCCGTTTCTGTGCAGGAACCGCTGTTCCGCCTGATGATTGGACAGGTAGCCGGACTTCAGCCGCTCCATTTCCATCATCGTTTCGGCGATTTCATCGGGGTGCAGGATCATTGCAAGTCCCTTGCCCATGAGGACCGATTTGTCTTGACCAACAATGGCGCAGAAGGCGGGGTTCACCTCGAGCAATTTTCCGTCAAGGGTCATGATCGCCTTGCCGATCGGGGCATTGTCAAAGGCGGATTGAAACTGGTCCATGCTTTTGCGCAGCGCCAGTTCCGTCGCCTTGCGGTCGGTCACATCGACCTGGGCACCGACGATCCGGGTCGGATTTCCCTTTTCATCCCGCTGCGCCACGGAAAGATTGGTGCGGATCCAGCGCAGTTCACGGCGGTCGCGGGTGAACAGCCGGTATTCGCTGACAGTTCGGCTTTCGAGCCCCTGGGCCAGCCTGCGCATGGGCGCATCTGCGGCGTCCAGATCATCGGGGTGAACACGGGTGCGCCATTCCTTCTGAACATCCACGATTTCGTCGCGTGGCAGTTCCATCAGGTCGCGCCAGATGTCGGAGACATGGGCCTCCTTTGTGGTCGTGTCGAATTCGAACACCCCGATTCTGGCCCCGCGGATCGCGTTTTGCGCTCGCTCCAATTCGGCGTTCCGGGCGCGTTTTTGCGCCAGTTCCTCGGTCATTTCACGCAGCATGAGGGTATGGCGGGCCGGGGCATCCGGGTTGTTCCAGGCAGTGACATGAACGTTGAAGTGTCGCTGCACATTGTTGCGGTGCAGGCCCGCAACGTCGTGCAGGATGACCGAGTTGGCCGGGGGCACGATATGGGCATCCAGAAACGCGCTGTCCAGGCTTGGCAGAACGGACGTTATATCTGTCCCTGTCAACTGATCGGGCTCATATCCCATTAGGGAACATGCGGCCGGATTGCCAAGCAGAATCTCGCCCTCGTGCCCCAACACGATCACGGCGATTTCAACAGTGGCAATCGCCTGTGCCAACAAATCCTGTTCAACCATCACGTCAGGCCTTATCTTCGCGAAATTCAAAACGCGACCCTCCGCGCGATACTAGGAAATGAACAAATTCGGCCCGTGCAAATGAATTTGACGATACAGGCCGACTAACCCTTAGGTTGAGTAATGCCCGAAATCGTGTCTAAGTATAGGCCGATTTATGTCGGAATGTTGTTCTGGCGATTTTTATTAAGCAATTCTTGCAGTATATTGCTGTTTTCTAGTGCTTTGTACCGATCCGAGACCTGGATTTGTTTGCAGAGTGTAATAAATTCTACCAGTGCGGGAGCTTTTGCGGGAATCAGTGTCTTACTGACAAGATGTAAGGTGCCGCATGTAATCTGCGGCAGGGGCTATGCCGTGGCGTAACCTATGTCCGGGCGTGGGGGCAGAACCACCCGATGCCGGTTTCAGCCGCCGTTCAGCAGGCGCGCGGCGGCGGGGGCGAAATAGGTCAGCACCCCGTCGCAACCGGCCCGTTTGAACCCCATCAGGCTTTCCATCATCACGCGTTCTTCGTCGATCCAGCCGTTCTGTGCGGCGGCCTTGATCATCGCGAATTCTCCCGACACCTGATAGGCGAATGTCGGCGCGCCAAAGCTGTCTTTCACCCTGCGGCAGATGTCCAGGTAGGGCTGACCGGGCTTGACCATGACCATATCCGCACCCTCGGCCAGATCGCGGGCCACCAAACGCAGCGCCTCGTCGGCGTTGCTGGGGTCCATCTGGTAGGTCTTCTTGTCGCCGGTCAGCGCACCCGAAGCGCCCACCGCGTCACGGAACGGGCCGTAATAGGCGGATGCGTATTTTGCGGCATAGCTGAGGATCATCACCTGCGCATGGCCGCCCGATTCCAGCCCGGCGCGGATTGCGCCGATGCGCCCGTCCATCATGTCGGAGGGGCCGATGATGTCGGCACCCGCTTCGGCCTGGGCCAGCGCCATCTTGACCAGCGCCTCGACCGTGCGGTCGTTGACGATGATGCCGTCCTCGACAAAACCGTCGTGGCCGTTGATGTTGTAGGTGTCCAGCGCCACATCCGTCATCACCGCCATGTCGGGGAATTTTGCCTTGATCGCGGCAATCGCGCGGTTTGCGTGGTTCTGCGGGTCCCAGGCGCCGGTGCAATCCTCTGTCCGTTCTTCCATGCCGGTATAGGGAAAGATGCACATCGCCCCGATCCCCAGTGCGTCGGCCTCTGCCGCGGCCTCGACGATCTTGTCGACCGACCGGCGCATGACACCGGGCATGGACGGCACCGGCTCCTCTATCCCTTCGCCGGCGCGCACGAAGACCGGCCAGATCAGATCACCCACTTCAAGCGCGTTTTCGCGGACCAGCGCGCGCACAGCCGGGCTGACACGGGTCCGGCGCAGGCGCGCGGCGGGGAAGGGGGCGACGATGGGATTCATGCAAAAATACCTCAGTTTGCCAGACCACTTGCTTGGCATGAAAAAAGTGAGCCCTCAAGGGTAGGAATTGCCCGACGCCTTGGGTATGACCTGCGCACTTGTGATCCAGAGGACAAGACTTGGATTGGTATCAGACCCTATTCGAACTCATCGACATGCGGTCCTTTTCGAACCTGTGGTTCTGGATTGTGCTTGCGGTGACCTGGTCGACGGCCAGCCATTGGGTGTTGGGCGTGCCCTATGACATGGTGCTGCGCGCCCGCCGTCAGGGCGATCAGGCCGAGGTCGATCTGGAAGACATGGTGCGGATCAATGTAAACCGGCTGTTGTTCATCGCGCAGGTGTCGGGCCTGTGGATACTGGGGTTTGCCTGTTTCGGGCTGACCATGCTGGTGCTGCTGGGCTTTGTCTATGGCATGGAATTTGCGCAGGCGGTGTTCCTGCTGGCGTTTCCGCTGTCGCTGATCGGTGTGCTCAGCCTGTCCACCGCGCGGCTGATCCAGTCGGAAGGCGCAACCGGAGAGCGGCTGCGCAAGCGGCTGGCGCGGCACCGGCTTTATACCCAGATCATCGGAATGGTGTCGATCTTCGTCACTGCGATCTGGGGCATGTATCAAAACGTGGCGCTTGGCCCTCTGGGCGGTTGACAGCGCCCTGCGCGGGGCCAATTGGAACGACATGGGTAAGCAGAGCAAAATCACGCTGTCGGGCGTGCCCGAAGGCCATGATGCACGCGCCCTGCTGGACGAGGTCGCCAAGGGTGCGCCGGTCTTGCATGTGGCGCGCGATGACAAGCGGATGGCGGCGATGCAGGCGGCGCTGGCCTTTTTCGCGCCGGACATGCCGGTTGTCACCTTTCCCGGCTGGGATTGCCTGCCCTATGACCGGGTCTCGCCCAATGCCGACATCTGTGCGCAGCGCATGGCGACACTGGCGGCGCTGGTGCACGGGATGCCCGACAGGTTCGTCCTGCTGACCACGCTGAACGCCGCGACCCAACGGGTGCCTGCGCGCAGCGTGCTGCGCGAGGCGGCTTTTTCCGCGCGCGTCGGCAGCCGCATTGACGAGGCCGCGCTGCGGGCCTTTCTGGTGCGCATGGGCTTTGTACAAAGCCCCACGGTGACCGAACCGGGCGATTATGCCATCCGGGGCGGCATTATCGACATCTATCCGCCGGGCGATCTGGGCCCGGTGCGGCTGGACCTTTTTGGCGACGTGCTGGACGGCGCGCGGCGGTTTGATGCCGCCAGCCAGCGCACCACCGACAAGCTGGAGGTGGTGGAACTGGCCCCGGTCAGCGAGGTCATCCTTGACGAGGCCGCGATCACCCGGTTCCGGCAGAACTACCGCATCGAATTTGGCGCGGCGGGCACCGATGATCCGCTATACGAGGCGATCAGCGCGGGGCGCAAACATCAGGGCGCGGAGCATTGGCTGCCGTTCTTTCACGCAACGCTTGAGACGCTTTTCGACTATCTGCCGAAGGCCACGGTGACGATGGACGATCAGGTCACGCCCGCGCGGCTGGCGCGCTGGGACAGCATTGCCGATCAATACGAGACCCGCAGGCTGGCAATGGCGAACCGGTCGAAGATGGACAGTGTCTATAAACCGTCCCCGCCCGAGGGGCTGTATCTGGACGATGAGGCCTGGTTGCTGGCGACACAAGACCACCGGATGATCCAGTTCATGCCCTTGCCGCAGCCCACCGGGCCGGGGGTGCTGGATGCGGGCGCGCGCATCGGGCGCAGTTTCGCGCCCGAGCGGCAGCAGGAAGCCGTCAGCCTGTTTGGCGCGCTGGCCGACCACATCCGCCGCAAGATGGATGAAGGTCCGGTGCTGATCGCCAGCTATTCCGTAGGCGCGCGCGAACGCCTGACCGGCCTGATCGAGGACGAGGGGCTGGCAGAGGCGATCCCGGTGAAGAACGCCACCCGCATCGGCAAACGCGGATTGCATCTGGCGGTCTGGGCGCTGGAGGCGGGGTTCGAGGCCCCGTGGGAGGCAGCAGGACAGAGCGGCCGGATCACGGTGATTTCCGAGCAAGACGTGCTGGGCGACCGGCTGATCCGCGCGCCGCGCCGCAAGCGCCGTGCCGAGAATTTCCTGACCGAGGCGCAAAGCCTGACGCCCGGTGACCTGATCGTCCATGTCGACCACGGCATCGGGCGCTATCAGGGCATGGAGGTGATCACCGCCGCCGGGGCCGCGCATGAATGCCTGCTGCTGGAATATGCCGAAGGGTCAAAGCTGTATCTGCCGGTCGAGAACATCGAACTGCTGTCGAAATACGGCCATGAGGAAGGGCTGCTGGACAAGCTGGGCGGCGGGGCCTGGCAGTCCAAGAAGGCCAGGCTCAAGGAACGCATCCGCGAGATGGCGGACAAGCTGATCCGCATTGCAGCGGAACGTGCGCTGCGCAAGGCCCCGGTGCTGGAACCCCCCGTGGGGGCCTGGGATGCCTTCGCGGCGCGTTTCCCCTATACGGAGACCGACGATCAGCTGCGCGCGATTACGGATGTTGTGGACGACTTGACCAGCGGCAACCCGATGGACCGGCTGGTCTGCGGCGATGTCGGCTTTGGCAAGACCGAGGTGGCGATGCGCGCGGCCTTTGTTGCGGCAATGTCGGGGGTGCAGGTGGCGGTCATCGCCCCCACCACGCTGCTGGCGCGCCAGCATTACAAGTCATTCGCGGAGCGTTTCCGGGGGTTCCCGATCGAGGTCCGCACGCTCAGCCGGTTCGTATCGGCCAAGGAGGCGGCGCTGACCCGTGACGGCATGGCCAAGGGCACCTGCGACATCGTGATCGGCACCCATGCGCTGCTGGCCAAGGGGATCAAGTTCAACAACCTCGGCTTGCTGATCATCGACGAGGAGCAGCATTTCGGCGTGACCCACAAGGAACGGCTGAAGGCGCTGCGCACCGACATCCATGTGCTGACCCTGACCGCCACGCCGATCCCGCGCACGCTGCAACTGTCACTGACGGGGGTGCGCGACCTGTCGATCATCGGCACGCCCCCCGTGGACCGGCTGGCGATCCGCACCTATGTCAGCGAATTCGACACAGTCACGCTGCGCGAGGCGCTGCTGCGTGAGCATTATCGCGGCGGGCAGTCGTTCTATGTGGTGCCAAGGGTGTCGGACCTGCCCGAGATCGAAGCCTTTCTCAAGGAACAACTGCCGGAACTGTCCTATGTGGTCGCCCATGGCCAGATGGCGGCGGGCGAGCTGGATGACCGGATGAATGCCTTTTATGACGGCAAGTTCGATGTTTTGCTGGCCACCACCATCGTTGAATCGGGGCTGGATATTCCCACCGCCAATACAATGATCGTGCACCGCGCCGACATGTTTGGTCTGGCGCAACTCTATCAGATCCGGGGCCGGGTCGGGCGGTCAAAGACCCGCGCCTATGCGTATCTCACCACCAAGCCGCGCGCCAAGCTGACGGCAACGGCGGAAAAACGTCTGCGGGTGTTGGGCAGCCTCGACACGCTGGGGGCAGGGTTCACGCTCGCCAGCCAGGATCTGGACATTCGCGGCGCGGGCAACCTGCTGGGCGAGGAACAGTCAGGCCAGATGCGCGATGTGGGGTTTGAACTGTATCAATCCATGCTGGAAGAGGCGATTGCCAAGATCAAGGCGGGCGAGATGGAAGGCCTGTCGGAGGCGGATGAGCAATGGGCGCCGCAGATCAATCTGGGCGTGCCGGTGCTGATCCCCGAGGATTTCGTGCCGGACCTCGACGTGCGGCTGGGCCTCTACCGTCGCCTGTCCGCGCTGAGCACGAAGGTGGAGCTGGAAGGTTTTGCCGCCGAGTTGATCGACCGCTTCGGCAAGCTGCCGCGCGAGGTCAACACGCTGATGCTGGTGGTGCGGATCAAGGCGATGTGCAAACGCGCCGGGATCGCCAAGTTGGACGGCGGCCCGAAAGGGGCGACCATTCAGTTCCACAACGACAAATTCGCCTCTCCCGAGGGGCTGGTGGCCTTTATCCAGGACCAGCGCGGGCTGGCACGCGTCAAGGACAACAAGATCGTCGTGCGCCGCGACTGGAAATCAGAAGCCGACAAGATCAAGGGCGCCTTTGCCATCGCGCGTGACCTGGCAGAGCATGTGATTGCCAAGGAAAAGAAGGTCAGGAAAGTATCGTGACCGGCGCTGTCGTCGTGCGGCGCATTTGAAACAGGCGCGAACGCCGCCGACCCATTGGACCACCCCCAGCAAGGGGCGGATCATTCGGCCGGGGCAAAGCCCGCTTCGGTTCGCGCCAACAGCAGCATGAGGCCCCATGCGGCGCAGGCCATGATCAGAACGGACCCAAACAGCAAAGACACATCTGCGGCGAACATCAGCGCGACGGGCGAGGCAATCAGCACCGCCAGAACGGTCGAGATCGACCCGATGACAGAGGCCGCCATGCCCGCCATATGGCCCATCGGTTCCATCGCGATGGCATTGAGGTTGCCAAGCGTCAGCCCGGCCTGGGCAAAAAGACACAATTGCCAGAACAGGAAAGCGCCGAAACCCAGCACGCCGACCGACCCGGCGATCCCGGAAAAATACATGAATCCTGACAACAGGATCTGTCCGAACAAGGTCGCGCTGACCAGCCGCCGCATTCCGAGGCGTTCAACCAATACCGCATTGAGGATGCTCGATGCGCCCGCAATCACAGCCACGCCTCCGAACCAATAGGGGAAACTCTCTGCCCTGGCATAGACCTGCGCATAGACCGGCTGGATCAACATCAAGGTGCAAAAGAACATGGCCATGGCCATGGCCTGGACAACGATGGCCAACCGCACCGTCCGGTGCATCATGATCTCGCGGACCGCATCGGCCAAAAGACCCAGCCGCAGGGGGCGGCGGTCTTCTTTGCGCAGGGTCTCCGGCAACCGGATGGCCATCCAGATCACACTGATCGCAGAAAAGGCGACAAACGCCAGGTAGATCCCGCGCCAGTCCGACACTTCGATGATCAGCGACCCCAGGATCGGGGCCAGTGCCGGCACCAGGGTAAATACCAGCATGATGAAAGATACGATCTTGGCCATATCCCGGCCCGAGAAAAGATCGCGGACCACGGCGATGGCCACCACGCGGGGGCCTGAGGCACCCAATCCCTGAAACACCCGTGCGATCAGCATGGCTTCGAGCGAATGACTGGCCCAGGCCGCCATCGCGCCAATAATATATATCGCCACACCGCCAAAGATCACCGGACGGCGGCCAAAGGCATCCGACAGCGGGCCGGTCACAAATGTGCCCAATCCCATGCCAAATACAAAGGCGGTCAGGATCAGGGGCGCGCGATGTGCAAGTTCCGGTGACAATTCGCGCGAGATTTCCGGCAGCGCGGGCAGCATCGCATCAATGGAAAACGCGATGGAGGCGAACATCATCGCGATCAGTCCGACAAATTCTGCCCTGTGGATTGTCAGTTTTTGCTTTGGCTTTTCCACAGGGTACTCCGACAATTGTGCCGAAACAAAGACAGGCACGTTCCGGCGACTGGATAACTCATGGTTGAAGGTCAGACAACAACTTATAAAAATGGTCGTAAATTTTTAATGTTCAGGACGCCAGACGCGTCTGCGCGCAAGAAAATTCCGCTGCCGCTTCGGGCATCTCAAGCAGTTGAACAATGTCGCCCAAGCCCTGAAGTTCGACGAACGCCGGTACATCACCCAGCGCCAAGGCACCCACGTTGTAGTTCACGATGTCGGTGCGCAATTGGTCCCAGCACTCCTGCGCGATGACCCGCGACACAAAGCGCGAGCGTTCGAGCATTGCGCGCCGCTGATGATAGGGCAAGGCACAGTGGATTCCGCTGCGCAGACACAGTGCATCGGTGGCACAGCCCACGATCAGCTCGCGGCCAAGATGACCCAGATGGCGCAGCCGCGCGCTGTTTTGTGGCCCGATATCGTCAAATACACCATATGTCAGCACCACCCGGCAGGGCACATGGCCGATCATGCGCCGGTCCTCTGCACCGGGCCGGATTCCTTCAGCCAGATCGCCTGAACAGGTGAGGGTCGGGGGAAGAACACCGGCGCTGCCGCCGCTGCCCCGCCATCCTCGGACGGTGGAAGAATGATGAAAGCCTTGCCTGAATGCCATGCGGTATCGCCGTCCGGCGTCGCCTGAATGTCTGTCATTTTACCCGCTCAAACTGTTCTGCTCAGGGGTCTTTGCCCCATTGTGCCATCAGGTTAGGCCAGGGTCGGGGTGCTGGCAAAGCCCCGTTGCGACATGGCCGTCGGCTGTGGCCAATCTGCCATAGTCATGCCTTATTTGACTCGCGCTTTACGTGGCCGCAAGCTCCGAAATCACCCTGGCCCAAAGCTCGGGGGGCTGCGCACCGGGAACCGCGTGCTGGTTCGCCACGATAAAGGTCGGGACCGAGTTGATCCCCATCTGGCGGCTGTGGGCATCGCGGTCCTGTATGGCCTGACGGTCCTCGTCGGTTTGCAGCAGCCGGGTGACGACGCCTGCGTCCATCTCGATACCGTCTGCAATATCGGCCAGCACCTCGGCATCGCCGATGTCGCGCGCCTCCACGAAATAGGCCTTGAACAGCGCGGAAACTGCCGCTGTCTGACGGCCCTCGATCCCGGCCCAATGGATCAACCTGTGGGCATCCAGCGTATTGGGCGTGCGTGTCATCTGGTCGAAGTTGATCGTCAGGCCGGCCTTTTCGGCATGCTCCACGATCGGGGCATAGGCCCGCACCGCACCCTCCTTGCCGCCGAACTTGTTCTCAAGATAGGCGCGCCGGTCCATCCCTTCGGCGGGCATGTCCGGGTTCAGCTGGAACGGGTGCCATTCAATGATGAAAGGGTGGCCCGGATGGTCCAGCAGGGCCCGGTCAAGCTGGGCCTTCCCGATATAGCACCAGGGGCAGATCGGGTCTGACATGATATCAAGCTTGATCGGGTCCGGCATCTTTTCTGGCCTCGAATTCCGCGCGCAACCTGCGCCGCAAGAGCTTGCCATTGGCCCCGGTGGGCAGCGCGGCAAGGTGAATGTAAAGGCGCGGTTGCTTGTAACGCGCCAGCGTCTGTTCCGCATAACGGGCCAGTGCCGTGTCGTCCAGAGGGGCGGGCGCGGTGTAAAAGGCGGCGATCACGCTGACACCGGGTTTCACCTCCACCTCCGCCGCGCCCACCCCGGTCACGCCGGGGGCGGTGGCAAGCGCCGCCTCGACCTCCAGCGGCGAGACGCGAAACCCGCCCGCGTTCATCATGTCGTCGCGCCGCCCCAGATAGGTGATCTGCCCATCCGCATCCATCACGCCCTGATCGCCGGTCAGGAACCAGTCGCCCTGAAACCGCGATTCGGTCTGATCCGGCGCACCAAGATAGCCCAGCATCAGGCCCGGATCGCCGCGGTGAATGGCAATCGTGCCCACATCGCCGGTTGCGGCGGGGCCGGTTTCGGTCAGGATCGCCACCTGGCGTCCCGCCTGCGCGCGGCCCAATGCGCCGGGTGTCGCCGGATGGTCCGGGCAGCCGGAGATGAAGGTGGAACATTCCGACATGCCAAAGGCCTCGTAAACCGGCGTGCCGGTGGCCTTGGTCCAGGCGTCCCGCACCGCCGGGTTCAGCTTTTCCCCCGCGCTCAGCCCATGGCGCAGATCGGGCAGGGCAAGGCGGTCGCGTCCTTTCAGCAACTGCCGGTAAACGCCCGGTGCCGCCGCGAACAGGGTCGCGCCATGCCGCGCCATCAGGCCGGGCAGATCGGCGGCCTGGGTGCCGGGCGCGGGGATCAGCGCGGTGGCACCCCGCGTCCAGGGGTCCATCAACCCGGTCCCAAGCGTATAGGTCCAGTTGAAGGCACCGGCGTGCAACATCCGGTCATCCGGGCGCAGCCCGTACCAGCCGTCAAACATCATCTGCCGGGCCAGGATCGCACGATGCGCATGCATCACGGCGGTGGGTCTGCCGGATGTGCCGGAGGTATAGATGATATAGCCCAGCCTGTCGGGATCGCCCAGATGCCAGTCAACGGCGGGTAGGTCCCGCATGGCGCGCAGATCGTCCAGAGTGATGCGCGCCGGATGTGGCGGGCAGGGGACATCGGGATCGTGCAGGATGGCGGCAGGGCGCAGACCCGGCAACAGCCGGGCCACTTCACCCTTGGTCAGGGCGGCGGCGGTGGGCACCGGCACCAGCCCTGCGGCCAGCGCAGCCAGATAGGCGATCGGGAAATCAGGCGTATTGCCCAGACGCATCAGCACCACGTCGCCCGGCGCAAGGCCTGCCGCCAGCAATCCTGTCCCGGTGCCGCGTACCGCCCGCGTCAGCCGATCAAAGCTCCAGTTGTCGCATGTGTCTGCTGACAGCAATGACAGCGCCACCTTTTCCGGCGTGGCAAGACCCGCCCGCAGCACATGCTGCGCCAGATTGAAGTCGGTTTTTGCGGTCGTCTGTGCCATGCCACCGCGCTAGCCCAGCACGTGGCGCGTTGCAAGCACCGCCGCGTGGCGCTAAAGCATGGGAATGAGCCAAAACGCCAGCCTGATCGAGATTGCACGCGCCAGCGGTGACCCCGAAACCGCCCCGCCCCTGGACCTGGGCGCGCGGGTGCGCGAATTGCGCAAGGCGCGCGGCTGGACGCTGGAACAGGCGGCACGGCAGGCGGGGCTGGCCCGCTCCACCCTGTCAAAAATTGAAAACAGCCAGATGTCGCCGACCTATGAGGCGCTCAAGAAACTGGCCACCGGGCTTGAAATCTCGGTGCCGCAGCTGTTCACGCCGCCTGCTGCGGAAAAGATCAATGGCCGCATGGCGGTCACCAAGTCGGGCGAGGGCGCGGCCAAGGCCACCACCACATATGAGCACGAACTGCTGGGCGAGACGCTGCGCAAGAAACAGATGTTGCCCTATCGCGCGCGCATCCGCGCCCGCACGATGGAGGAGTTCGACGGCTGGGTGCGCCACGACGGCGAGGAATTCCTCTATGTGCTGACCGGCGTGATCATGCTCTACACCGAATTCTACGAACCGGTGGAAATGCGCCGGGGCGACAGCGCCTATTACGATGCCACCATGGGTCACAACGTGGTCTCCACCTCTGCCGAGGATGCGACGATCCTCTGGGTCACCTCGCTGGTCTGATTTTCTTTTTGGCCCTGAAAATCCCGGGTAGTCCTTTTGCTGCTTGCAGCGAAAGGACGGGGCAGAGCCCCCGGACAAAATCGAATGCGGCGCAGCCGCTCAATTTGCTACCTGTCGTCGAAAAGCGCGCGCAGGATGACATGGGCCAGTAACACCGCGACAATCTGCGCTGCGACGAAAGCCGCGATATGGCCCGGATAGATGCCTGCAAAAGTGTCGGAGAACCCGCGTGCGAATGTCACCGCCGGGTTGGCGAAACTGGTGGAGGCGGTGAACCAGTAGGCCCCGGTGATATAAAGCGCGACCAGCACCGGCACCGCCTCCTCGCGGTGTTTCAGACCGCCGAAAATGACGAACAACAGGCCAAATGTCGCGATGCCTTCGGAGAACCACTGCGCGGCACCGGTGCGGTGCATGGTCTGGCTGACCTGCAACACCGGCAGATCGAACATCAGATGCGCCGCCCAGACCCCCAGCACGGCCCCTGTCACCTGCGCTGCGACAAACAGCGGAGCTTCCCAGCCGGGCATCTCGCCCCGCAGGTAAAAGGCAAGCGTGACCGCCGGGTTGAAATGCGCGCCTGAAATCGGCCCCAGCACGGTGATAATGGCATAAAGCATACATCCCGTGGCAATGGCATTGGCCAACAGGGCGATTGCATCGTTCCCCTCGGCCAGGGCCGCCCCCATGATCCCCGATCCGATGACAGAGACCAGCAGCATCGCGGTGCCCAGCCCCTCGGCGGCAAGGCGTCTCATCGTCGCCACCTTGACAACGGGGAAGGGCAAGAGGCGGGGAGCGTAAAGAAAATACTCATGGCGCTGCGCTATCGCGAAGATGTTTCAATTTTGTGACGCGTCCCACCACCAGACCTCGGGCATATAGTTCGGCCCGTCCCCATACAGCGGAATCTTGTCGGGATATTTCATTTCGGCCCTATGGGCGATCAGCCCCTCGTCGAACTGCCAGAAAGGGATCACGTATCGCCCGGCGGTCAGCAGCCGGTCGAGCGCGCGCACCGCATCGGTGAATTCATCCGCCCCACGCGCGGTCAGCATCGCGTCGATCATCGCGTCGATGGCGGGGCTTTGCACCCCCATCAGGTTGCCCGATCCGGGCTGTGACGCCGCCTCTGACCCCCAGTAGTACCGCTGTTCGGTGCCGGGGCTCAGCGACAAGGCGCGGCGAAAGGTGGTGATGTCGAAATCGAAGGTCTCCAGCCGCTTGGTCATCTGGGCAGTGTCGACGCGATCGACCTCTGCCGTGATCCCAAGCCGCGCAAGCGCCTGCACATAGAGGTCGGCGATCTTTTCCGAACCGCCCACATCCAGCCTGCTGCCCTTTGACAGCAGGATCTGCACAGTCAGCGGCTTGCCTGCCGCGTCGCGCATCACGCCGTCCTGGGCCGTGTATCCCGCCGCCTGCAATTGCTTCATTGCATGGCGGATGCCCGCCCGGTTGCGTGCCGATCCATCCCCGACCGGCAGGGCATAACCCGTCAGCGCGCCCTCGGGCAGGTCGGCGCTGAATGGGGCCAGCAGATCGGCGACCGGGGCCGGGGCGGGACCGGGACGCATCGCCAGATCGGAGTTCGAGAAATAGGAGGTGATCCGCGGCAGCGCGCCGCCGGTCAATGTCTCGCCGATGTATTCAAAGTTGAAGGCCCAGATCATCGCGTCGCGCACCCGCCAGTCGTCAAAGGGCGGTTTGCGCGTGTTCATCACGAATCCGGTCATCCCAGAGGGCTTGGCATGGGGGAAGGTCGATTTGACGACCTCACCGCGCGTCACAGCGGGAAAATCGTATTGGGTGGCCCAGGTCTCTGCGTTGAATTCGCGCACGGCGGAAATCTCGCCTGCCTTGAAGGCTTCAAAGACAACATTGGCATCGCCGTAGAAATCCAGCTTGATCTCGTCGAAATTGTTGGTGCCCCGGCGCACCGGGATGTCCGCCCCCCAGTAATCGGGATTGCGGCGCAGGGTGACATGGCGGCTGGCCTGATAGTCGGTGATCACGTAAGGACCACTGCCCAGCGGCACCTCTTGCAGGGGGGCATTGGCGAAATCCTTGCCCTCCCACTGCGCCTTGCTGAGGATCGGGCGGATGCCTGCCAGCAGCGCCAGCTCGCGGTTGTCGGTGTTGAAGGTGATGCGCAGCGACCGCTGGCCGGTCTGTTCGATCCCTTCGATCTGGTTCCACAACCCCGCGTAGCGCGGATGGCCCCTGGTGCCCAGAAGCTCGAAGGAAAAGATCACATCCTCGACCGTAACCGGGGTGCCGTCAGAGAATCGGGCCTCCTCGCGCAGGGTGAAGGCGACCCAGGACCGGTCCTCCGGCACCTCCACTGATTCGGCTAAAAGACCGTAAAGTGCAAAGGGTTCGTCGAGGGATCGGCCCATCAGCGTCTCATGGGTGAAGAACGGCAATTGCCAGGGGGCAGAGCCCTTGAGCACATATGGATTGAGGCTGTCGAAGCCGCCGGAATTTCCCAGCACGATCCGCCCGCCCTTGGGCGCGTCCGGGTTCACGTAAGGCAGGGACACAAAATCAGGTGGTAGGGCGGGCTCTCCATACATAGATAGCCCGTGCTGCGGTTCCGCGCCCGCCGGAGCGGCACAGAGAATCAGTGAAGAAAACGCCGCAACCGCCCATGCTTTCTGGAAAAAATGAATCACCATTTTCGACACAATCCTGCACTGCCCTTATTTTGTTAGGGCCTTGCATAGCTGGGCTTCGGAGGCACTTCAAACTTTATGCTTGGCCTGAGGCGCGAGATTGCTTATACATAAGGCACTGCTCGATAGGTTTCTTGCCTGTATGAAACCTGCCTCAATAACTTAACGCCAGCTTCGTGCTGGCGTTTTTTTTTGGCTTCGCGGTTTGCAAGGAAAACGGCGGCGGACCCTGTTGCCTGACGGGGAAAAACGCTTTGGTGCAAATACCTTGTTCCTTGTCGCGGGCAAGGCGGGGGTCCGGAGTTTCAGATTTTTCCCTTTCCCGGTAAACGACGTGGAAACATTTATCCGCGCGGTGCGTTCACTTTGCAGATGCAGCACGGCATGATGCGTCGCAGCATCCAACCTCAGGAGATTTCACCATGGCATATACGATCGACTTGTCCGGCAAGACCGCAGTGATCACCGGTTCCAATTCCGGCATCGGGCTGGGCATCGCCTGGGAACTGGCGCGGGCCGGGGCCGACGTCGTTCTCAATTCCTTTACCGACAATGCCGAGGACCACGATCTGGCCAAGCAGATCGCGGATGAGACCGGGGTCACCGCGCGCTACATCAAGGCGGACATGTCAAAGGCCGATCAGTGTCGCCAGCTGATCACCGATGCGGGCCGCTGCGATATTCTGGTCAACAACGCGGGCATTCAGCATGTGGCCCCGATCCCGGATTTCCCGGTCGAGAAATGGGATGCGATCATCGCGATCAACCTCAGCTCTGCCTTTCACACCACAGCCATGGCGCTGCCGATGATGCGCAAGGCGGGCTGGGGAAGGGTGATCAACATCGCGTCGGCCCACGGGCTGACGGCCTCGCCCTTCAAATCCGCTTATGTGGCGGCAAAACACGGCATTGTCGGCCTGACCAAGACCACCGCGCTGGAAACTGCGGAAGACCCGATTACGGCCAATACCATCTGTCCGGGCTATGTGCTGACCGCCTTGGTCGAAGCCCAGATCCCCGACACGATGAAGGAATACGACATGTCCCGCGAGGACGTGATCAAGAACGTGATGCTGCAAAGACAGCCCAGCAAGGAATTCGCAACTGTCGAGCAACTGGGCGGGACGACCACCTTCCTGTGCTCTGACGCGGCTGCGCAGATCACCGGGACAGCGATCAGCGTGGACGGCGGCTGGACCGCGCTTTGATGGCGGCGAAGAAGAAACGGATCAATCTGGCGCTTCAGGGCGGCGGCGCGCATGGCGCCTTCACCTGGGGTGTGCTGGACCGCATCCTGCAAGAGCCGGACATTGAAATCTGCGGCATTTCAGCGGCTTCTGCGGGGGCGTTGAATGGCGCGGCGCTGAAGGCCGGTTTCGCAGCAGGGGGTGCCGAGGGCGCGCGGGAAAACCTGGCCTGGCTGTGGCGGCAGGTGGCCGGTGTGCAGGATCTGCGGATGCAAAGCTGGATGGCCCCTTTCGGGATCGCCGCGGTCAGCCAGGCACTGGAATATTCATGGCCCGTGGCCATCGCGGATGCGGTGTCGAACGTGACATCGCCCTATGCCTATGGCCCGTTTTACCGCAATCCGCTGACCGACATCGTGACAAAGATGGATTACGACAAGGTCTGCAACAGCATCGCACCGCAGCTTTTCATCTGTGCCACGCGGGTCCGGAACGGCAAGATCAGGGTGTTTTCCGGGGACGAGATTGGGCCTGATGCCATCATGGCCTCGGCCTGCCTGCCCACGGTGTTCCAGGCGGTGGAAATGCACGACAAGGAAACCGGCCAGATGGAGGCGTTCTGGGATGGCGGATATACCGGTAACCCGGCGCTTTTCCCATTGTTTGGCAACGGGTTGCCAGACGATGTTGTTGTGATCAATATCAACCCGCTTGAGCGCCACGACCTGCCGCGCACGCCCAAGCAGATCCAGAACCGGATTAATGAAATCAGTTTCAATTCAAGCCTGTTGCGGGAGCTGCGCGCGATTGAATTTGTCCAGCGCCTGCTGGACCGGGGTAAAATACCCGAAGGCACAATGCGCCGGATCAGGGTACATATGGTGGCCGATGACAACCTGATGGAGCAATTGTCGGTGGCCACCAAGCTGGTGCCGCTGCCGTCGGTGATCGCGACCTTGTTTGAGGCAGGTCAAAAGGCTGCGGAAGGGTTCCTTGAACAGCACAAGGAAAAGATCGGTGTGGAAAGCAGCGTCGATCTACCGGAAATGTTTGGATAAAGCGTCCGGCCTTTAGATGAGGGGGACGGAGTTTTTGAAAACTCCGGTCCGTTTTCTTTGAAGAAAACGAAGCCGCAATATAACAGAAGTGTTCTTATAACAGCAGCTTGCTACGCGCTCCTGAAGTAACTCAGTCGCGGGAAACGGGTGTGATGTCCAGCGTCTCGCCCGGTTCGGGCCGATCACTGGGATAGACTAGCCCGGCCGAGATCACCAGTTTCGCGGCATCTTCCACCGACATGTCCAGTTCGATCACATCCTTCTTGGGAAAGAACAGCAGGAAACCCGATGTGGGGTTGGGCGTGGTGGGCAGAAAGACGCTGACCATCTCGTCCGAAGCGTCTGATTTTTCCGCCACTTCGCCCTTGGCCGTGGTCGAGATAAAGCCAAGCGCCCAGATGCCTCTGCGGGGGTATTCGATCAGGCAGGCGGTTTCGAAACTGCGTTCGGACTGGGCAAAGATCGTCTCGGATATCTGTTTGATCCCGGAGTAGATGGTGCGCACCACAGGGGTCCGTTCCACCAGGCTTTCGGCAAATCGAATCAGCGACCGGCCAATGATGCCCTTGGCCATCCAGCCGACGATGATCGTGAACATCAGGAAGATGACCACTCCGAGGCCGCGCACGTTGATCTGCACCGACGGATCGAGGCCAAGGAAATCCTGCAACATCCGGTCGGGGTGATAGGACTGGGGCACCAGCGGCAGGACAAAACCGTCGATCCAGCCGACGACGGACCAGATCAACCAGATGGTCAGGCCGACAGGCGCGATCACCACAAGCCCGGTCAGGAAGGACGCGCGCAGGCGCGCCACCAGGCCGGGGCGGCGGGGTTCGGATGTATCAAGGTCAAAAGGCGTGTTCATGAGCTGTCCCGGCAAGATCGCGATATAGCTAAGGCCTTTGCGTGCTTGCCACAATGGCGCGCGATCCATTTCCGCCTGAATTCAGGCGGTTTGCCCAGCGATTATGCGTCAGCAGTTGCGATCTGAACAGCAATCCGGGCCGCGAGGCGGGCATTGTTGCGCACCAGGGCAATATTTGCGGTCAGCGACCGGCCCTTTGTCAGCTCGAAAATGCGTTGCAGCAGGTAGGGCGTGACGGATTTGCCGCTGATCCCGTGGGCTGCGGCATCGGCCTGCGCCTTGGCGATCACCGGTGCCATTTCCGCCGCCGGGATTTCATCCGCCGCGGGGATCGGGTTGGCCACCAATTGCCCGCCCGGCAGTCCCAGTGCTGCGCGCATCCGGTGGGCCTGAGCGATCTGGGCGGGGTCATCCATGCGCAGCGGTGCCTTGAGCGTCGAGGAGGCCGACCAGAAAGCCGGAAAACTGTCCTGACCAAAGGCGATCACCGGCACGCCCTGGGTTTCCAGCACTTCAAGCGTCTTGGCCACATCCAGAATCGCCTTGGCCCCGGCGGCCACAACCGTCACCGGGGTCTGCGCCAGTTCCATCAGATCGGCCGAGATGTCAAAGCTGTTCTCGGCCCCCTTGTGCACGCCGCCGATGCCGCCGGTGGCAAAGACCGCGATCCCGGCAAGCTGTGCGGCAATCATGGTGGCCGCCACGGTTGTTGCCCCGGTGCCGCCCCGCGCGATGCAGACTGCCAGATCGGCGCGGCTCAGCTTGGCGACATTGCGCGCCTTTGCCAGCGCTTCCAGTTGATCCGGCTCCAGCCCGATGTGCAATTGGCCATCCATGACAGCGATGGTGGCGGGAACAGCGCCTGCCGCGCGAATGTCGTCTTCGACCTGGCGGGCGACCTCAAGGTTCTGGGGGTGCGGCATGCCGTGGGTGATGATGGTGCTTTCCAGCGCCACGATGGGGGTGCCCGCAGTGCGGGCCTGTGCGACTTCGGCGCTGAGGGTCAGGGGCAGGGTCATATGCGGGTCTCTCCGGAAACGTAAAGGGCTGTGGCGTCCAGCGCGCGGTGCAGGGCATCATCGGCGAGGATGCCGCTGCGTTCCGCCGCGATATGGGCGGCCATGAATGTATCGCCCGCGCCGGTGACGCGGGTCACCTGGACGGGCGGCGGGGTCTGGGTCAGCATGCTGTCCTGATCGGCCACAGTGGCGGGTCTGCCGCCATCGGTGACCACCACGCGCGCAGCACCCCGCGCCAGCAGGCTGGTCGCCGCCGCGCGGGAATCGCCAAATTCGCTTTGGCAGAGCAGGCCCGCTTCCTCAAGGTTCACGTAAAGCGTGCCGCGCCCCGCCTGCACAAAGGGGCCAAGGCGCAGGGCCTTGCCGGGCGAGGCAGGGGCGACACGCAGGTCCGCCTGGGTCAGCAGCGGGCTTTGGGCCATCTGGCTGAGCAGGTCGATGGTCAGGTTCCCGTCCAGCGCCACGGCACCGGTAAAGGGCTGCGGCAACCGGCCATCGGACAGGGGCCCAAGGATCTTGTCGCCGGCGGCTTCCAGCGAATGGGCATCCGCGATGGCGGCGATCAGCCCGTTGGCCCCTTCGACCGCCATGTAACGGTCGGTCGGCAGATCGTCAGAGCGATAGATGAAATCGGTGATCAGGCCGCGCACCGCGCAGGCGGCGATCAGTTCGTCGCCTTCCGCATCGCGGCCGACGGCTGACAGCAGGGCGGGGGCCAGGCCAAAGCGCGACAGCGCCATGCCGATGTTCAGCGCCACGCCGCCGGGCAGGCGGGTGATCCGCCCCGGCATGTCGGACCCTTGCCGCATGGATTGATCGGACCGCCCGATGATGTCCCACAGGACAGAGCCGATGCACAGGATATCAGGGGGATGCGATGCCGTCATGGTCACGGTTTACCCGCGCCCGAGGCGGGGGCGCAAGCCATGTCATTGCGGCAGTTCAAATCATTGCGGCACTTCAAAGGTCAGGGCAGCCCAGAGCGTTTCCCAGACCGGCGAGTCATCGGTTTCGCCCGCGTCAGCGGCTTCGCGCAGGGTCACGGCGTCAAACAGGTATTCATGCCCCGGCGCGACGGGGATTTGTGCAAGCCCCTCGGCGTCGGTCCGGTGCAGGGTGATGGTT
Organism: Sulfitobacter sp. EhC04; assembly: GCF_001650875.1. Taxonomy (GTDB): domain Bacteria; phylum Pseudomonadota; class Alphaproteobacteria; order Rhodobacterales; family Rhodobacteraceae; genus Sulfitobacter. The sequence continues at coordinate 50,092 of NZ_LXYI01000047.1, read as the reverse complement.
ACGCTGTCGTCCGGGGCGCGGTCGAAAACTTCCACCTGCGCATCTGCGCGCGGCGCGCCGTCATAGGTCAGCCTGACCTGCATCGTTCCATCGAAACCGGGGTCATAGGGGTTGGTCAGCGCGGTGAATTCGGTGGCCAGCCCAACCGTCTGGTCCATGCCCGCCCCGCTGCCCACGGCGATCAGCGCCTTGACATGGCGGGTATAGCGCTCGCGGAGCCTTTCCTTGCTCCATCCCCTTTGCTCGTGGATTGAAACCGCATCCTTGAAATCCTTGTGTTCGGTGAATTTCACGAACTTGTCCCAATCGGTATAGGTCACGAACTGCGGCGTGGTTTCATGCGCCACAACCACCAGCCCATCGTCCACGGGTGCCGCGACATTCAGGGCGGGCCGATCGCCTGCGCGCGGTTTCAGCGTTGTGGCGACACCATCGGCCAGCATGAGATAACGCTGTGTGCTTTTGTCGAAGAATGACAGGGTGTTGCCCACGAATTCCTGTCCATTCTTGAAATCCCCTTTTAGGGTTCCACCATTATCGACTTGATAATCATGCGGTTCGATCCAGAATTCATGGGACAGCGCGGGCGACAATGGCACCGCGGCAAGCGTAACGAGTAAAAAAAGACGGGACAGGGACATGCAAAAAACTCTCACTGGGTTGATTTCAAAGCTGATGTTGGTGGTGCTTTTGTCAAGTGCATTCGCGCTTGGCGGGCAGCGCGCAGGGGCGCATGAGCTGCAACCGACCATTGGTGATTTGAGCGTCGAAAGCGGCACGGTCGAATTGGTGCTGCATATCAATCTTGAGGCATTTCTGGCCGGGATCGACCTGGACGCGGTGGACGATACCAATGATGCCGCCAATGCCGAAGACTATGACGCGCTGCGCGCGCTCTCCAATGAAGAGATCATTGCCCGTGTGCCGGGCCTTCTGGAGCGTTGGAACGCCTTGCCCTTGCTCAGCCTGGATGGCGCGCCGGTGGCCTTGACGACCGCCTCTGTCACCATGCCACAGGACACGGACATCGAACTGGCCCGCATATCCGACTGGACGCTGACCGCGCCGGTCGATCCGCGCGCCCAGGTTGTGCAGGTCACATGGCCCGACGGAGGCGGGGCCATGGTGCTGCGCCAGCAGGGGGTGGATGACCCCTTTACCGGCTATCTTGACGGCGGCGACACCAGCCCGGAAATCACCTTGCAGGGCGGCGCAGAGCAGACCGGCCTCAGCACTTTTGTCGGCTATGTCCCGGTTGGCTTCGACCACATCCTGCCCAAGGGGCTGGACCATATCCTGTTCGTGCTTGGGTTGTTCTTTCTGTCCATCCACCTGCGGCCGCTAGTCTGGCAGGTCTCGGCATTCACGCTGGCGCATACGGTCACGCTGGCGCTGGGGGCGCTGGGGCTGGTCAATGTGCCGGGCGCCATCGTGGAGCCGCTGATCGCGGCCTCGATTGTCTATGTTGCTGTCGAGAATATCTTTTTCCACCGTCTCAGCCGCTGGCGACCGATGGTGATCTTTGGCTTCGGGCTTCTGCACGGTCTTGGCTTTGCTTCCGTCCTGGGCGACTTCGGCCTGCCGCCGGGGCAGTTCCTGCCCGCGCTGATCGGCTTTAACATCGGGGTCGAACTGGGCCAGCTTACCGTGATCGCCATGGCCGCCATCCTGCTGTGGCTGGCCGTCGGGGCGGCGCGAAAGGCGCATCTGGAGGGGCAGGAGGAACTGGTGACCGAATACCCGGTGATGTTCCGCGCGGTCTCCGTGACAGGATCGCTGCTGATCGCGATCATCGGGGTCTATTGGGTGATAGAGCGGGTGTTCCTCTAAGCTCAGCCCCCGCAAGCCGCGTCCACCCTTCCGGGTGGGCGCGCATGTCGCGTCAGCCCATTGCCTTGATCAGCGTGGCAAGGGCGTCGGCAGGATCGTCGGTGGACCAGATCTCATCCCCGATGCCGAAAAAGTCGGTGTAGGGGGCAAGGCTGCGGATCATCTCCGCGTCCAGCGCGCCTTCGGCGACGATGGGCACTTCGATCACTTCGGACCACCACTGGAACAGCTCGGTTTCCGCATGGCTGCCATCGCCCAGGGCAGAGGCCTGCACCGGGCCAAAGCTGACATAATCCGCGCCTGCTTCGCCTGCGGCCATGCCGTCGTGTTTGGAGGGGCCGCAGTAACAGCCGACGATGGCGTCTTCGCCCAACTCCTTGCGCGCATAGCGGACAGACCGCGCGGCATCGGAAAGGTGCACACCATCAAGGCCCAGCCGTTCGACCATCAGCAGATGGTCGGAGATCACCAGTGCCACGTCGCGCGCATGGGTCACTTCGCGCAGCGCATCCGCGGCACGGGCGACGCGGTCTTCGTCCTTGCTGGACAGGGCCAGGCGGACACAGGCAACGGGATGCGCATCAAGAACGGTGCCAAGCAGGGCGGGAAAGCTGCCCAGTTCGATTTCGGGCGGGGTGATCAGATAGATCTGCGGCTGTTCGGGGCTGTCCATGGGCGCGGTCCTTTGCGGTCTTTGGCGGTCTGCGTACCCCAAGCTGCGGAGAAATGAAAACCTTTCTTGCGGGCCTGACGGGCGGGCGGTAAGAGGCGCGCATGTCCCGCCCTGTCACCCCTCCGCAAATCCCGGCCTTTGTGCTTGTGCGCCCGCAGATGGGCGAGAACATCGGCGCGGCGGCCCGCGCGATGTGGAATTTCGGTCTGGACCATATGCGCATCGTGGCCCCGCGCGACGGCTGGCCGAACCCTGCGGCGGTGGCCATGGCATCAGGTGCCGGTCGGTTGCTGGATGCAGCGCGGCTTTGCCCCGATCTGCCGGATGCCCTGGCGGATTGCGATTTTGTGCTGGCGACCACGGCACGGGGCCGCGACATGACCAAACCGGTCTTCGCGCCCGAGGCCGCGATGGCGGAGGCCGCGAAACGCATCGTGCGGGGCGAGAGGGTGGCGGTGCTGTTCGGCCCGGAACGCGCAGGGCTGGAGAATGAAGACGTGGCACGGGCAAATGCCATTGTTTCGGTCCCGGTGAACCCGGCATTTGCTTCGCTTAACCTGGCGCAATGTGTGTTGCTGATGGGCTATGAATGGATGCGGGCCACGGCCTCTGTCACCGAAGTGACGACCGAAATGGCAGGCACCGACTGGGCCAGCGGCCAGGAGATCGAGCATCTGGCGGCGCATTACGAGGAACGGCTGGAGGAAGCGGGGTTCTTTTTCCCTGCGCACAAGGTCGCCTCGATGAAGCTGAACCTGCGCAACATGTGGTCGCGGATGCCGATGACGCGGGCCGATGTGCAGATGATGCACGGGATGATGCGGCAGATGGTGCGCTGGAAGGGTCGGGGCGACTAGGGCCTGTGGACAAATGCTGTCGATCGACGTGCGCCATCCGTGTGAACTGCGCTATCGCTTGAAATCCGCCCCCTTCGAAATGTGCCAAGGCTCTGGATCATGGTGCCTTTGGAAGCCGCCCCATTTGTTCGCAACCAGCGGTGCAGACATGTCTTAAATGACATGTCATCCAAGACCTGTCATTTATGACATGTCTACGGTTTCAAAACCGGGATGGACCCGGCAAAAAAGATGGCATTCGGGCTTGGATGACCGCAGCCCCGACCTGTTTGCAGGCCAGACTGCCCAGACTGAACCGGATAACGCTGCCATTGCTTAGCTGCCAGGACCGTGCCGGGCGGGATTTGCCGCCCCAGTCCTGGCCGATCCCGAACCCATGGGTGCGACACTGCGGACCCGGACCGCAACTTTTGCCCCACTGGACCTCTGCCGCGCCGTGACCTACCAAGGCGGTACTTCAAGACCGAGGCAGGATATGGCTGAAAAACGCAAGTTGTTCGAAGATGTGGCCGAGACCGAAACCACAAGGCCGCAGACCCATGCAGGTGTGATCGACCGGGGCAGGGGCGCTGGCCGCCGTGCGATGCGGGTCTGGCTGATGATCCTCTTTGCACTTGTCTTTGTCATGATCGCAGTGGGCGGCATGACCCGGCTGACGGATTCCGGCCTGTCGATTACAGAATGGCGGCCCGTGACCGGCGCGCTGCCCCCGATGAGTGAGGCGCACTGGCAGTCGGAGTTCGAGAAATACCAGGCCATCGACGAATTTCAGGTGCAGAACGCCTGGATGGAACTGGCTGATTTCAAACGCATCTACTGGTGGGAATGGGGACACCGTCAGCTTGGCCGGGTGATCGGGCTGGTCTGGGCACTGGGCTTTGGCTGGTTCGCGCTGCGCCGCCAGATCCCGGCGGGCTGGCATGGCCGACTGTTGCTTTTGGGTGCGCTTGGCGGCGCACAGGGGGCGATTGGCTGGTGGATGGTGTCATCCGGTGTGACCAGCGGGCAGGGGGTCACGGATGTGGCCAGCTACCGGCTTGCGACGCATCTGGGCCTGGCCTTTGTCATCATGGGGTTCATCACCTGGTACATCCTGATGCTGGGCCGGTCGGAGCGTGACCTGATGCAGGCGCGCCGGGCCAAGGAGGCAAAACAATTCGGGATGGCCACGGGCCTTTTGCACCTCGCTTTCCTGCAAATCCTGCTGGGTGCGCTGGTGGCCGGGATCGACGCGGGCCGCTATTTCATCGACTGGCCGCTGATGCAGGGGCAGTTCTTTCCGCCCGACGCGCTCGACCTGACGCCGGTCTGGCGCAATTTCTTTGAAAACGCCGGGTTGGTGCAATTCATTCACCGCATGACCGGCTATCTGCTGGCCCTCTTCGGGGCTGTCGTCTGGCTGCGCGGACGGCGCTCGGCCCATGCAACCACGCGTTTCGCCTTTAACGCCGTGATGGCCGCACTGGCCTTGCAGATCGTGCTGGGCATTACCACCGTGCTTTATGCGGCTCCCGTCCATATTGCCCTGACACATCAGGCGCTTGCGGTCGTTCTGTGGGTGCTGATCCTGCGCGCCCGCTTCCTGAGCGCCTATCCCGTCGCGACATCCCTGAGAGGAAAATGACCATGACCGCCTATGACGACCTGATGGCGCACCAGCGCGAAACCGAAGCCCTGTCACAGGTGGCGGGCCGGCTGGGGTGGGACCAGGAAACCATGATGCCGCGCGGCGCAGCCCCGCAGCGGGCCGAGGAAATGGCCGCGATGGAATCCGTGCTGCATGCACGCCGCGTCAACCCCCGTGTGGGCGGCTGGCTGGCCGAGATCGAGGAAGATACGCTGGATGACGTAGGCCGTGCCAACCTGCGCCACATCCGCCGCAGCTTTGAGCGCGCCAGCAAGGTGCCCGCGCAATTGGCGGCACGGATCGCCCGCGTCACCTCCGAGGCGCAGGGCATTTGGGCCGAGGCCCGCGCGACGGATGACTTTGCCAGTTTTGCCCCGACCCTGACCGAGGTCATCGCGCTGAAACGCGAAGAGGGGCAGGCGCTGGCGATGGGCGGCGATGTCTATGATGCGATGTTGCAGGATTATGAGCCCGGCACCACAGGCGCGGAAATTGCCGGGATGTTCGGCGCGCTGCGCCCGGAGTTGAGCGAGTTGCGCGCAGCGGTTCGTGCCGCCAAGGCACCGCCGAAGCTGGAGGGCCGCTTTGACGAAGCGGCACAGATGAAGCTGACCCGCCATCTGGCCAAGACTTTCGGCTATGACATGTCCATGGGCCGGGTGGACAAGGCCGTGCATCCGTTTTCCTCGGGGTCCGGCCTGGATGTGCGGATCACCACGCGGACCAACGAGGTCGACCCGTTCAATTGCTTTTATTCCACCATCCACGAGGTTGGCCACGCCGCCTATGAGCAGGGGATCGACAGGGCCTACCTGCTGACCCCGCTGGGCCGGGGTGTGTCGATGGGGGTGCACGAAAGCCAAAGCCGGATCTACGAAAACCAGATCGGGCGCAGCCGCGCCTTTACCGGCTGGCTGTTCGGCGAGATGAAAGAGGCATTTGGCGATTTTGGCATCCCGGATGCCGAAACCTTCTACAGGGTCGTGAACCGGGTTTCTGATGGTTATATCCGCACCGAAGCGGATGAATTGCAGTACAATCTGCATGTGTTGATGCGGTTCGATCTGGAACGCGCACTGGTGGCGCATGACCTGCAGGTTCAGGACCTTGAAGCCGCCTGGAACGATCGGTTCGAAGCCGATTTCGGCTATCCGGTCGATAAGGCTTCGAACGGCGTCTTGCAGGATGTGCATTGGTCCGTGGGCTTGCTGGGCTATTTCCCGACCTATTCGCTGGGCAACGTCTATGCCGGGTGCCTGAACGAAGCGATGCGCGCGGCGTTGCCCGGTCTGGACGATCAGTTGGGACAAGGGGACACCAGCACGGCAACCGGTTGGCTGCGCGAAAACGTCCAGACCCACGGCGGGCTGCTGGAACCGCGCGATGTCATCGCTCAGGCCACAGGAAAAACGCCTTCTGAGTCGCCGCTTCTGGGGTATTTGCGGGGCAAGTTTACGGAAATTTACGATCTCTAGGCCCCAATGAGCATTTTTTCGCCAATGATCTCCTGTTTTTTGTGCGATTTTTTTGTATCAGCAGGTGCAAATTGCCAGGCAATGCGATACATGGCTTTTAGTGACTTTTGATACGTGTCATAAGAATTGTGAACAGAAATACTCTTGGGAGTTTGGTCCAGATGAAGAAGATTTTCGCACTTACCGCAGCTGTAGCAATGTCCGTTGCCGCAGGTGCATCCGCACAGAATACAACTCAGGCAGCAGTTCTGGGTGAAACCGGCAACGCCGCATACCCTCTCCGCGTTCAGGGTGGCAACGGCCAGATCTACAGCTGCAAAGCTGAAATCGAAACAATCGACGGCGTGCGCGCACGTCGCTGCGTCCAGGATGACGATGGTGCGCTTTACGCTGCTGGTGGCGGTCTTGCCGCAGGTGGCGCCGCTGCAGCGGGCGCTCTGTTGCTGGTCGTTCTGGCAGCCAGCGACAGCGGCTCGGGCACAACAACAACTACCACGCCCGTCGCCGACTAATTCATGGCGCTGCCCCATCGGGGCAGGGTTAGAAAATTCACGCCTCCCGGTCGCAAGGCCGGGAGGCGTTTTGCCTTTTGGTTTCTTCTGAGCAGATAGCTTGCAAGTGATCCGCCGCATGGCCGCCGGAGATATGCCTTTTCCAGACCAGCCTTGTCGCCGCACCTATTGGCCGGGGACTGTGTCACCGATTTCCGCCCCACACGAAAAACGGGCCCCCGCAGTTACCTGCGGGGGCCCAACCTTTGGCTGGTTCGGACGGTCTGCAACCGGTTGCAGTTTCGGTTAGCCCTTATTCGGCGGGATCTTCCGTCGTGTCGCTATCGACATCCGCATCGCCCTGATCTGCGATCCAGGCCACGCTGACGACCACTTCGCCCTTGCCGGTGTTGAACACTTTCACACCACCAGCCGAACGGGATCGGAACGAGATGCCATCCACCGGCACCCGGATCGACTGTCCCTTGGAGGTGGCCAGCATGATCTGGTCGTCCATCTCGACCGGGAAGGATGCCACGATCTCGCCGGTCTGCATCCGCTTGTCCCAGGCGGTGACACCCATGCCACCACGCCCGCGCAGCGGATAATCATGGGCCGAGCTGAGCTTGCCCGCGCCGCCGGAGGTGATCGTCAGGATCAGGTTTTCGGCTTCGGACATTTCCACGTAACGCTCCATCGGCAGGATTGCGTTGGCGTTGCCCTCGTCTTCATCCTCGACCTCGGCGTCATCGGCGATGCCAGCCATGGCGCGGCGCATTTTGAGATAGGCTGCCCGTTCGTCCGAGGTCGCCTCGAAGTGGCGGATCACCGACATGGAGACCACGCGGTCATCGCCCGAAAGCCTGATGCCCCGCACACCGGTGGAAGCGCGCGAGTTGAAGACCCGCACGTCATCGGCGCGGAACCGGATCGCCCGGCCCGAATTGGTGGTCAGCATCACGTTGTCGTCGTTTGAGGCGATGCGCGCGTTGATCAGCTTCCAGCCTTCGCTTTCGCCCTCGAACTTCATCGCGATCTTGCCGTTCGATTTCACATTGGTGAAGTCAGACAGCTTGTTCCGACGCACGGTGCCATGGTCGGTGCAAAAGACGACCTGCAGATCGTCCCATTCGTCCTCGTCCCGGTCCACCGGCATGATCGCGGCAATCGACACGCCTGTGGGGATCGGCAGAATATTGACAATCGCCTTGCCCTTGGAGGTGCGGCTGCCCTGGGGCAGGCGCCAGGTCTTGAGCTTGTAGACCATGCCTTCGGTGGTGAAGAACAACAATTGCGTATGGGTGTTGGCGACAAAGAGCGTGGTGACCACGTCGTCCTCTTTCAGCCCGCCACCCGACAGCCCCTTGCCGCCGCGCCGCTGGCTGCGGAAATCGGCCAGCGGGGTCCGCTTAATATAGCCGCCGGAGGTCACGGTCACGACCATGTCCTCGCGGGCGATCAGGTCTTCGTCCTCCATATCGCCGGACCAGTCCACGATCTCGGTGCGGCGCGGGACGGCAAATTGGTCGCGCACTTCGCGCAGCTCATCCGAGATGATGCCCATGATCCGCTCGCGGGAGCCCAGAATCTCCAGGTATTCCTTGATCTTGCCGGCCAGTTCTTCCAACTCGTCGGTGACTTCCTTGACGCCGATCTGGGTCAGACGCTGCAACCGCAGTTCAAGGATGGCGCGCGCCTGTGCTTCTGACAGGTTGTAGGTGCCGTCGTCGTTGGCGGTATGGGTCGGATCGTCGATCAGCGCGATATATTCGAGAATGCTGGCCGCGGGCCAGCGCCGTGTCATCAGCTTTTCACGCGCTTCGGCGGCATCAGCAGAGGCGCGGATGGTGGCGACAATCTCGTCGATATTGGTGACCGCAACGGCCAGACCACACAGGATATGGCTGCGCTCGCGCGCCTTGCGCAGCAGGTAAGCGGTGCGCCGGGCCACGACTTCCTCGCGGAAGTCGATAAAGCTGGTCAGGAACCGCCGCAGGGTCAGCGTTTCTGGCCGGCCACCGTTCAGCGCCAGCATGTTGCAGCCGAAATAGGTTTGCATCGGGGTAAAGCGGAACAGCTGGTTCATGACCACCTCGGCGGTCGCGTCCCGTTTCAACTCGATCACCACCCGCACGCCATTGCGGTCGGATTCGTCCTGCACATGGGCGATGCCGTCGATCTTCTTCTCGCGGGCCTGTTCCGCGATGCGCTCGATCATTGTGGCCTTGTTCACCTGATAGGGGATCTCGTCAATGACAATGGCCCAACGGTCCTTGCGCAGTTCTTCCACCCGCGTTTTTGACCGGATAATGACGCTGCCACGCCCTTCAAGGTAGGCTTTGCGCGCACCGGAGCGGCCCAGCATGATGCCGCCGGTGGGAAAATCGGGGCCGGGGACATAGTCGATCAACTGTTCAGAGGTCAGATCAGGGTCTTCGATCAGCGCCAGGCAGGCGTCGATGACCTCGCCCAGGTTGTGCGGCGGGATATTGGTGGCCATGCCGACGGCAATGCCACCGGCACCATTGACCAGCATGTTCGGAAACCGGGCAGGCAGAACGGAGGGTTCTTTCTGCTTGCCATCGTAGTTATCCTGAAAATCAACCGTATCCTTGTCGATATCCGCCAACAGGAAGGCGGCGGGCTTGTCCATGCGCACTTCGGTATAGCGCATGGCGGCGGCGTTATCGCCGTCCATCGAGCCAAAGTTGCCCTGACCGTCCAGCAGCGGCAGCGACATCGAGAAATCCTGCGCCATCCGCACCAGCGCGTCATAGATCGCGCTGTCGCCGTGCGGGTGGTACTGGCCCATGACGTCGCCCACGGGCCGCGCGGACTTGCGATAGGATTTTTCGTGGGTATTTCCGGTCTCGTGCATGGCAAAAAGGATACGCCTGTGCACGGGTTTCAACCCGTCGCGCAGATCAGGAATTGCGCGGCTGACGATGACCGACATGGCGTAATCCAGATAGGATGTGCGCATCTCATGTTCGATGGTGACCGAAGGGCCATCGAATTCGGGCCGTTCTGGCGGCATTTCGTCTTCGTTTTCAGGGGTTTCCGGCGTGTCGTTCACGTTGGCTGCTCTGCTTCTGATGGCGATCTATATATTGTGAGATTTTATAGCAGAGGGCGCATATCAGGTGCAATGCACGATGCCCCCCGATCACTGGCAGCCAAGGGGATGGAGTGACAACACACTGTTTTTATTGAAAAGTAATTCATCCGTGCGAAGGTGGTGATATAGCAGCAGCAAGGAGAGGTCACAAATGGCCCAGACACCCATCGCAACCGAAACTGAAATGATGCTCAAGGGATATGGTTTGACCACGGCGGAATTCTTTTACCGGATGCCGGATTACACCCATGTTTTGAATTCCTACATCTGGCAGGACTACGACCTGGCACCAGATCATCCGAAACTCTTCAGCTTTGTCGAATTCTGGCAGGAAAAGATCGACGGCCCGCTTCATTCGGTGCGCTTCACCCATCGCAAGCTGATCGGTCCGGGCGAGTGGCGCAATCAGGTGGGGGAATTCATTCTTCATTGACCAGGTCGCGATGTGACGTGGCGTCGGTGCATTTTCCGGCTCACATGCTGTTGTTCCCCGGTTAGGCTGAGGCAAGCCATATGGGAGGAACGGCATGAAACGACTTCTTGTCGACCAGAAGAACATCACGCAAATTCGGCTGGAGGAGGTGGAAAGCCCCCCGTTGCAACCGGGTGAGGCCCGGTTGCGGCTGGAAAGCTTTGCCATCACCGCCAACAACATCACCTATGCCGCCGTCGGGTTTGACATCGGGTATTGGAGGTTCTTTCCCACGGGGGGCGACGGCATGGGTCAGGTCCCGGTCTGGGGCGTCGCAAATGTGGTGGAAAGCCGCAGCGATGCGGTGGAACAGGGAGCGCGGCTTTACGGGTTTTATCCGCTGGCGGAGGAATTGGTGATTGCACCGCAAGATGACGGCCATGGCATGATCCTGGATGCGGTGGCGCATCGGGCCGACCTGCCTGCGGTCTATAACCGCTATGTCCCGGTGCGACAGGGGGCGGTGGAACAGGACCACCTGCGCGCCTTGCTGCAACCGCTTCTGGCGACCTCATACCTGTTGTTTGACTGGCTGATGGACAATGAGTGCTTTGGCGCGCAGCAGATCATCATCGGGTCGGCGTCCTCAAAGACCGGGCTGGGCCTGTGCAAATATCTGGCAGAGCCGGAAGACCGCAGCTACCGCATCGTCGGTCTGACCTCGGAGGGCAACCGCAGCTTTGTCGAAGGGCTGGGGGCCTGCGATCAGGTGGTCAGCTATGGCGAGATCGAAGAAATCGCGCAGGTGCCATCGGTTTATGTGGATATGTCTGGCAATGCCGAGGTCAAGCTGAAGCTGCATGGCCATCTGGCAGAGGTCCTGAAACATTCCGCCGCAGTCGGCACCAGCCATTGGGACCAGTTTCGCCCGCAGAAATCCTTGCCGGGGCCAAAACCGCAGTTCTTTTTCGCGCCTTCCCAGATTGCGAAGCGACGCGAGGAATGGGGGCCGGGCGAGATTGAAAAACGCATCGCGGCGGCCTGGAAACGTATCGCGGCAGAAGCGGGAGCCTGGATGCAGGTCCGGGTCCACGAGGGCATCGAGGCCGCGCCACAGGTCTATGCCGACCTGGCAGAGGGCCGCGCCAACCCGCGTGACGGACATGTCATCGTGATTGGAAACTTGTCTTGAAAAGCGATCTCATTTAGCCGGTTTCGCATGGCGCGGATCATCTTTCATCTCGGACCGGGCAAATGCGGGTCCTCTGCTATTCAGACTTATCTGCGCCGAACCTCGGCGGCGGCGGATGCATGTCTGCATGCAATACTTCCCAGATCAAAGGACATTCAGGCGTTGGAAGCCGGGGATGGCGGGACCATTGAAGGATATGCAGCACGGATGGCACGGGCTGCCGCGCCCGGTTTGCCATTGATCATCAGCCACGAGGCGCTTTTCAAGAAAAAGGCGGCCCTGCTGGCCTTGGTGCGTGCCGCCCTGGATCAGGGGGCCGACGCCTCGGCCCTGGCCTATGTGCGCAGGCAGTCGGATTACCTGCGGTCGGTGTATGGCCAATGGCTGTTCCGTGAACCGAACCGGATTGCGGAGACAGCCACGATCTTGCGCGGCCATGACATTGACCCGATGCTTTTTACCGGCGTGGAAAGGCATCTGATGGCCATTGCGCTTGGCCATCACGATGTCGGGCGGGATGCCGGAGGGTTCACGCGCTTTGATTGGTCCGACAGCATGTCAGCGATGGCGCAAGAGCTGGGCGCGCTGGAGGTGCCGCTGACTGTCGCGGCCTTACCGTCCCGAGATGCCGAACGCCCGCTGCTGGTGGATTTCGCGACCCGGATCGGTCTTGCATCCGACGCCGCCCCCACAGACGACGCGGTGGTGAACGCCGCTTTCGATCCCGCCATTGTCGAGGCGGTGAGCAATGCGATTGAGCGCGGCTTCGACATGCCGGGCAGGCATGAGGCAAACAGGTTTCTGGCTGTCGGTGACGCAACCGTGCAGGCGATCCCGCTGCCGGACGCGGCATTCCTGACCTGGTTGGGAGATTGTATCGACACCCGGTTCGAGGCGCGCAATCTGGCTTTCGCAAAAGATTTCGGGATCGACCCGGCCTATTTCAAACCGCGCGGTATACGCAATCCCGAGGATCTGGCTGAAAGGATACGGCAGGAAACCGCGCTGCGGCGCGCTGTTCCCGCAGCCGAACGCCTAGCCCACATTCAGGGGCGCGCAGACGCGATGCAGCGCGCCTGGCAGCACTTTCAGGCAGGGCGGAAGGCCTAGGCCGAACAGCTTGCCCCGCCCAGAACACAGAATTTCGCGCAATGGGGATGGTTCAGCGCCACGTCACCTTCGGCCTCGGCCAGCGTCGTGCCCAGTTCGAACTCGGGGGAATAGGGCAGCAGGGTGCAGGCCAGCACCGCAGGCGCCTCGGCCCCCTTGCGCTTGACCACCATGCGGGAGGACGCGCACATGACCGCGTCAGGTGATTTGTCCAGAATACCCCAGCAGGCGGTTGTGATCTCGGGCACGTCGATCCTTTCGTCCATTTCAGGAAACAGCACCGTCATGCCGGGATTGTCCGCGTCGATGTCGAACCCGTGTTCAGCAAAGAATGCAGCATAGCCCGCGCGGCTTTCCGCCTCGTTGTCGGCAAAGACGGAGCGGCCCGCGATGGCCATGCGGACCCCGTTGTCACGCAGCCATTTCATGCCCGCAAGCGTCTTGTCAAAGGACCCTTCGCCGCGTTCGGCGTCATGCAGGGCCGGGCGGTGATGATCGACAGAAATGCGCAGCGTCAGCTTGCCGGGGTAGGCCGCATTCAGGCGTTTCAGCCCTTGTTGCATGGGTTTGCGCATCATCGGGCGCATGGCGTTCGTCAGGATCAGCACCTCGTATCCCCGCGCCAGCGATGCCTCGGTCATTTCGATCATCTGGGGGTTCATGAAGGGCTCGCCCCCGGTGAAGGCGATTTCGCGCACCGCCCATTTGCGCGCCTCAAGCTGGTCAAGATAGTCGCGCACCTCATCGGCGGTGATATAGACAAGCGCGTCATTGGTGGGCGACGAGGCGATATAGCAATTGGCGCATTCGATGTTGCACAGCGTCCCGGTATTAAACCAGAGCGTCTGCGGGTTGCTCAGCGCCACAGTCGCGCGCGGCTCGCCCTTGGCGGTGGTCGCCGGGTCGACGAACTTGCCGACATTCGCCTGCGATTTGGCGTTGGCCATATCTTTCATGATAGGTCCTTGTCTGATCGTTTCGGATGCTATTGTTTGTGCTAAGCGATCGGGCAGGGCGTGAAAAGACCTGACCGGGGGCGGTGCACGACCTTGTGAAGCCCGAATATACGAGTATGGTAGCGCTAACAGAAGCTCAAGAACCGCAGGGGCCAGCATGACCCAGACCAAATCCAGTATGACCCAGACCAAAGACCGGCTGCCACATATGGAAAGCCGTGTGATTCCGGTCGATCCATTCGATCTGGTGATTTTCGGGGGCACAGGCGATCTGGCCCGACGCAAGATCCTGCCGGGGCTTTTCCGCCGCTTCGTCGCCGGACAGATGCCACCGGAATCGCGTATCGTCGGGGCCGCCCGAACCGAACTGGACAGCGCCGGTTATCGCGAGATGGTGGCAGAGGCGATTGAGGAATTCAATGCCGGGTTCAGCCACACGCCCGAGGCGATGCAGGATTTCCTGTCGCGGATCGAATACACCGCCATCGACGCGCGCGGCGAGGCAGGCTGGGCCGAACTGCAAGAGATCATGAAGGGCAAGGGCCGGACCGAAGCCTATTACTTCTCCGTCTCGCCGACGCTGTTCGGCGATCTGGCCGAACGGTTGCAGCAATGGGGCATGGCCGACAAGGACGCGCGCATCGTGGTCGAAAAGCCCTTTGGCCGCGATCTGGAAAGCGCCCATGCGCTGAACGCGACCCTCGCCACCTATTTCAACGAGGATCAGATCTATCGGATCGACCATTACCTCGGCAAGGAGACCGTGCAGAACCTGATGGCGGTCCGCTTTGGCAACATGCTGTTCGAACCGCTGTGGAACGCGCAGTTCATCGACCATATCCAGATCACCGTGGCAGAAACCGTGGGGGTCGGGGGCAGGGGTGAATATTATGACAAGTCCGGTGCGATGCGCGACATGGTGCAGAACCACCTGATGCAGCTTTTGTGCCTGATCGCGATGGAGCCGCCCGCGCGGTTTGCGCCGGATGCGGTGCGCGACGAAAAGCTGAAAGTCATCCGCGCATTGGACCCGGTGTTGCCGCACCACATCGTGCGAGGGCAGTATCTGGCCGAGACCGGCAACGAGGAAAAGATGCCCGGCTACCGCGAGGCAGTCGATTCCCCCCGCTCGCGTACCGAAAGCTTTGTCGCGCTCAAAACCCATATCAGCAACTGGCGTTGGGCCGGCACGCCGTTCTATCTGCGCACCGGCAAACGGCTGTCGGCGCGCTCTTCCGAGATCACCGTGGTGTTCAAGGAAACCCCGCATTCGATCTTTGGCGAGGACGCGGGCCGCCACCGCAATGTGCTGTCGATCCGGCTGCAACCGAACGAGGGGATCACCCTTGGCGTGACGATCAAGGAACCGGGGCCGGGCGGCATGCGGCTGATCGACGTCCCCCTCGACATGAGCTTTGCCGAGGCTTTGGGCGAGGGTGCGGATCAGGTGGATGCCTATGAGCGGCTGATCATGGACGTGATGCGCGGCAACCAGACCCTGTTCATGCGCGGCGATGAGGTCGAGGCCGCCTGGGCCTGGACCGACCCGATCATTCAGGGCTGGGAGGCCCGCAATGACGTGCCCAAACCCTATGACAGCGGTTCTGCCGGGCCCGACTATGCAAACGAACTGATGCGGCGTGACGGCCGCGAATGGCGCGAGGTGACCCCATGAACCTGATCGAATATCCCGACCGGGAAATCCTGGCGATGAAGGTCGCGAACCGGCTGGCCGGAGAATTGAAGAAATGCCTTCTGGTGCATGAATTCGCCTCCTTTGCCGTGCCCGGCGGCACCACGCCCGGCCCGATCTTTGACATGCTCAGCGGCACCGACCTGGATTGGGGCCGGGTGCATGTGATGCTGACCGACGAACGCTGGGTGTCCGAGAAGGACGCGCGCTCCAACGGGGCCTTGGTCCGTTCGCGGCTGCTGACCGACCATGCGGCGGCGGCACGGTTTCTGCCCTTCTTTCAGCCCGGTATGGATGCCGAGGCCGGTGCCGCAGCAGTTGCACCGACGCTGGAGGGGCAATTGCCGCTTTCGCTGCTGGTGCTGGGGATGGGCGATGACATGCACACCGCCTCGCTGTTTCCGGGGGCCGAGGGGGTCGCGGCGGCGATGGCGTCAGGCGCGCCCAATCTTTGTGTCGTCCGGCCCGAAGGCCAGGATATCGCGCGCGTGACATTGCCCGCCCATGTGCTGCGTGGTGCCATGTCCACACATCTGGTGATCTTCGGTGACGCGAAACGCGCCGCCTTGGAACGCGCGGAGGAATTGCCACCCGAAGAGGCACCCGTCGCCGCCGTTCTGAACAACGCAGAGGTACATTGGGCCGCATGATGACACTCTGGAACAAACTGAAAAGCCGGGCCGAAGCCGTCGCGGACAGACCGCTGCTGGCCCTTTTCGAGGATACCGGCAGGGCGGCAGATTTCTCCGTCACGCTGGAGAATCTGCATTTCGACTACGCCAAGACCAACATCGACGCGGACAGCCGCGCCGACCTGATTGCCCTTGCGGAACAGGCCGGTGTGGCGGGCAAGCGCGACGCGATGTTCGCGGGCGAAAAGATCAACCAGACCGAGGGCCGCGCGGTGCTGCACTCCGCCCTGCGCAATCTCGATGGCGGGCCGGTCATGATGGACGGCACCGATGTAATGCCGGGGGTGCATGCCACGCTTGAGCGGATGCGCCGCTATGCCGACACGGTCCGCGACAGCGCCATCACCGATGTGGTCAACATCGGCATCGGCGGTTCCGATCTGGGCCCGGCCATGGCGGTGGCCGCACTTGCGCCTTATCACGACGGGCCGCGGTGCCATTTCGTCTCCAATGTCGATGGCGCACATATCGCCGACACGCTGCGCGGGCTGGATGCCAAAACCACGCTGGTGATTGTCGCCTCCAAGACCTTCACGACGATCGAGACCATGACCAACGCCCGCACCGCCAAGGCCTGGATGACGGACCACGGCGGTGATCCCGCGCGCCAGTTCGCGGCCCTCAGCACGGCAGAGGACAAAACGGCAGCCTTTGGCATCAAACCCGAACAGGTCTTTGGCTTTGAGGATTGGGTTGGCGGGCGCTATTCCATGTGGGGGCCGATTGGTCTCGCGCTGATGATCGCCATCGGGCCAAAGGGCTTCGATGCCTTTCTGCGGGGCGGGCAGGCGATGGATACGCACTTCCGCGTGGCAGAGCCGCTGGAAAACATGCCGATGATGCTGGCGCTTGCGGGCATCTGGCACAACCAGCTCTGCGGCTATGCAACCCGCGCCGTCCTGCCCTATGACCAGCGGCTGCGGATGTTGCCGGACTACCTCCAGCAGCTTGAGATGGAAAGCAACGGCAAGGCGGTGCAGATGGACGGCACCGATGCCGCGCATCACACCGGGCCCGTGGTCTGGGGCGCGGCGGGCACCAATGGCCAGCATGCGTTCTACCAACTGATCCATCAGGGCACGCGGGTGGTGCCTTGCGAATTCCTGGTTGCCGCCAACGGGCATGAACCCGAACTGGCGCACCATCACCAATTGCTGCTGGCCAATTGCCTCGCCCAGTCAGAGGCGTTGATGCGCGGCCGCTCGCTGTCCGAGGCGCGGCGCATGATGGAAGCAAAGGGATTGACCGGCAATGAACTGGAACGTCAGGCCCGCCACCGGGTCTTTCCGGGCAACCGGCCTTCCACCACGCTGGTCTATCCGCTGCTTGATCCCTTCACCCTGGGTCAGATCATCGCGCTTTACGAACACCGCGTCTTTGTCGAAGGGGTGATCCTGAACATCAATTCCTACGATCAATGGGGGGTGGAACTGGGCAAGGAACTGGCGACCTCCCTGCAACCCATTGTCGAAGGCAGCGCAAGCGCGGAAGGCAAGGACGGCTCCACCGCCGCACTGGTGGGTTACATCCTGAAACACCGGGCCTGACCCCGTTTTCTTTTTGGCCCTAAATATTCCCGGGGTTTGGGGCAGAGCCCCAACAAAATATGGATCGAATGCGGCGCAGCCGCACCGGTGGGTCACATGAGGTCCGGCGCGCGGCCCATCCGGTTTGCCAGCCGCCCCACGGTCAGCCCCTGCACGATGATGGAAAAGACGACCACGACATAGGTGCAGGTCAGGATCAGCGATTTCCACTCGCCCTCCGGCAGCGACAGTGCCAGCGCAACAGAGATGCCGCCCTTCAACCCGCCCCAGGTCATGATCGGCGTCACACCGGCGCTGAAACTGCGGAACGGGCGCAGCATCGCGATGGGCACCGCCACGGCAGCCAGCCGCGCCAACAGCGCGATAAAAATCGTGATCACGCCGGTCACCAGCACATCCGTGTTCAGGGCGATGGCAAAGACTTCAAACCCGATCATCAGGAACAGCACCGCGTTCAGGATCTCGTCGATCAGCTTCCAGAAGGCTTCGACATATTTGCGGGTCTCTTCCGACATGCCGCGTGCGGTGCCCACATCGCCGATCAGCAGGCCTGCGCAGACCGCCATGATCGGGGCCGAGACATGCAGCCAGACCGCCAGTTCATAACCGCCAAAGGCGAGCCCGAGGGTCAGCAGCACCTCCAGCGAATAATCGTCAATCCGGCGCATCACCCGGAAAGTGAGCCAGCCCAGCACCAGCCCAAGGATCGCGCCGCCAAAGGCTTCCTGCGCGAAAAGCAGGGCCGCATCGCCCAGCGGGCTGCCGCCCGCGCCGTGATGCGCACCGGGAAAGGCGAGGCCCACCAACACCAGGAACACCACATATCCGACACCGTCGTTGAACAGGCTTTCGCCCGCGATCTTGGTCTCCAGTGCCTTGGGCAGATCGGCCTCGCGCAGCACACCCAGCACCGCCACCGGATCGGTGGGTGAGATCAGCGCGCCGAAGACCAGCGCCACCAGCAGCGGCATGCCGGTCAGCCAGGAAAAGGCAAAGCCCACCACCAGCGTCGACAGCGCGATGCCCAGTGTCGCCATCAGAAACACGCTCAGCCATTCACTGCGCAGATCGCTGAGCTTGACATGCAGCGCCCCCGCAAACAGCAGCAGGCCCAGCATCCCCTCCAGCAGCGCCTCGGAAAAGTCGATGCCGGTGACCAGTTGGCGCACCGTGTCGGCAATGCCAAGGGCGGGCAGGGCGAGGTCCAGCATCAGCAGCCCGAAAGAGGCCAGCAGCGACACCACCAGAATGCCGATGGCCGAGGGCAGCTTCAGAAACAGGTAGTTGATTGCGCCAAAGGCCCCGGCGAGCACGATCAGCAGGGAGGTGATTTGCAGAAAGTTCATGTCTTGAGGTCGTAGGTCACCCACATCGTCCTTGTGGCCAGACGATCATAGACATTGCGCCCGCGGTAATTGTCATCCGCCGTGATCCAGCGCACCGTGGCCCAGCCGCGCGCGCGGGCATGTTCCGCCACCGCGTCGATCAGGGCCTGCGCCGCACCTGAACCGCGCGCGGCCGGATCGACAAAGAGATCGTCGAGGAAACAATTGGTGGCCGCCCGCAACGGGCTGGCGAAGGGGCGGAAATGCGTCAGCCCGATCAGGCGGCCCTCTGCGGTTTCGGCGACAAACCCGTTGCATTCTTGGGTCTCGTCCATCAGCCAGCCGAACACGGTATCGCGCATTTCCGGGGTCTGCTCGACTTTGTAGAATTCGGCGTATCCCTGGTAGAGGCGGTCCCAGTCTTCCCGGTCGTTGGAAGTTGTGGGGCGAATGATCAGCGTCATCGGGATCTCCTCCGTCTCAGGGCGATTGCGGGCAGGCGGGCAGGCCGTATAGCTGACCTTTAGGCACCTTACGGCAGGCTTGCAAGTGCGGGGTCGCTGATCCACTCTGGCGCAAAGAACGGATGAGGAGGATCCCGATGCTAGGCCAGATGATGTCGCAACCGCTGTTGATTTCCAGCCTGATTGAACACGCTGAAAAGTACCATTCCGGGGGTCAGATCTTTTCGGTCAACACCGGTGGCGGGGTCGAGGATACAACATGGGGGCAGGTCGCGGCCAATGCCCGGCGGCTCGCCTCGGCGCTGACGGGGCTGGGGCTGGACCCGCAGGCGCGCTGCGGCACCATTGCCTGGAACAACCGGCGGCACCTGGAAATCTATTTCGGCGTCTCGGGCGGCGGCTTTGTCTGCCACACGATCAACCCGCGCCTGTTCCCGGAACAACTGGTCTATATCCTGAACCATGCCGAGGATAAGGTGCTGTTCATCGACGCCACCTTTGTCCCGCTGGTCGCCGCGATCCGCGACAAGCTGGAGCATCTGGAACACATCATCCTGATGGAGCCCACGGTGGGCGATGCCGCTGACAAACTGCCCGGCATCATCGCCTATGACGATCTGCTGGCCCAGGGCGATGCGGGCTACGCTTGGCCGGACATGGATGAATATACGGCCTCAAGCCTTTGTTATACATCGGGAACCACGGGAAACCCCAAGGGCGTGCTCTACAGCCACCGCTCCACCGTGCTGCATTCCTTCGGCATCAACCTGGCCGACAGTGTCGCGATATCCGCCGCCGAGGTTGTGCTGCCCGTGGTGCCGATGTTCCACGTCAACGCCTGGGGCGCGCCCTATGCCTGCGCCATGGTCGGCGCGCGCATGGTGATGCCGGGGCCGGGGCTGGACGGCCCGTCGCTGGTCAGTCTGATCGACACCTACCGCGTTTCGCTGGCACTGGGGGTCCCGACGATCTGGCTGGGCCTGCTGGGCGAGGCCAAGAAAAGCGGCAGCAAGCTGGCAAGTCTCAAGCGCACGGTGGTGGGCGGCTCGGCCTGTCCGCCCTCGATGATCAAGAGTTTCCGCGAGGAATTCGGGGTCGATACGATCCACGCCTGGGGCATGACCGAAATGTCGCCCGTTGGCACCGTCAACCGCCCGCTGGCCAAACATGCCGACCTGCCGGAGGCGGAACAGCACCATCTGCGCGAGAACCAGGGGCGCCCGGTCTACGGGGTGGAACTGGAAATCCTGGACGACGATGGCAAGCCGCTGCCCCATGACGGCAAGGCGCAGGGCGATCTGGTGACGCGCGGGCACTGGATTCTGGATGCCTATTTCAGGAAAACCACCGAAGAGACCCTGACCAACGGCTGGTTCGACACCGGCGATGTCGCCACCATGGACCCGGATGGCTATGTCACCATCAAGGACCGCTCAAAGGACATCATCAAGTCGGGCGGCGAATGGATCAGTTCCGTCGAATTGGAGAATATCGCCATCTCGCACCCGGCGCTGGCCGATGCGGCGGTGATCGGCGCGCGGCACGAAAAATGGGATGAACGGCCCGTTCTGGTCGCGGTGAAGGTCGAAGGGCAGGACCCGTCCGAGCAAGACGTGTTGAGCGTGTTCGAAGGCAAGATCGCGAAATGGCAAGTGCCGGACAAGGTGGTCTTTACCGATGTGTTGCCGCGCAATGCGACGGGCAAGGTGCTCAAACGGAACCTGCGCGAAGAGTTTGGCGAGGTCTTGATTGGGTAGGGGCTCAGGCCCCTTTCCACCGCTCCAGCCGCGGAATGCCTCGGGTAAACAGCCATGCCATGATTTTCGGCATGCCTGAGCGCATCAGCGCCTCGACGCAGTGTTGCTGAAATTCGGTTACCGTTGCATTCGGGTGGCGAAACGCGCCATCGGCGTAGCAGATCGAACAATAGCTGGTGCTGAGGCTGCCGTCCGCCTCGGTCCCGCCGCCCTGGGGGTCCTTGTTCAGCGGCATGCCGCAGCTTTGGCAGGATGTGGCCATGTGGTGTCCTCCAATGGGGTCAGGCACTCTGGGGCATCGCAGTTGATTGCCGATTGCCCTGCGGTTCGAAGTAAACTATAAACAATGGACCATTGTCAACGGTTTTGAGGGCATCATGCGCATCGGTGAACTGGCAAGGCGGGCAGAGGTCAGCCGCGATACGATCCGCTTCTATGAACGCCACGGGCTGATCCGCTCTGACATCGACCCGGAAGCCTCCAACAGCTATCGCATCTATCCCGAAGATACGCTCCTGACCCTCGACGTGATCCGCGACGCTCAGGCGGCAGGTTTAAGTATTGCCGATATCACCTTGTTCATAGGCCAGTATATGGCACAGGACAGCGAAGCGGAGGACATGCAGCGCTTTCTGGATGACAAGATCGCGGAGGTCGCAGCCCGCCTTGCGGCAAGCCAGCGTTTCCTGACCCTGCTGGAACAGACAAAACAAGCGCTTGCGCGCGCGCCGCAGGATGGATTGGATGAAATGGAGCGTGGAGCGGGTAACGAGAATCGAACTCGTAACTAAAGCTTGGGAAGCACAGGGAGAAGTGACGTAAGGCATTGTAATTTAATCCTTCCTTCGTTCTCTCTGGGGCGAATTCTGGGGCTTGGCAATTTTCGGGCCAGTTCCCAGCACACTGAAATCGTCCAGAGCGTTGCGCATATCGCTGGTCAGGACGTGCGCATATCGCATGGTTGTGGCGATGTCTTTGTGCCCCAGCATCTTTGATACCAAGCTGATGTTCTGCGTTCGGCGCAGCATGCGAGTGGCAAAGGTGTGACGCAGATCGTGAAACCGGAAATTGTCTATCCCGGCATCCCTCAAGGCTTTTCGAAACGCCGTTCCGAACACACCGCCGCCAGCTACGATAGGGATGCGTTCGAGGCTGTGGCCGTCAATGCGCGTGAACACCAGCTTGCGATGCACCAGGACATTTGAGCGGGGCAATGCCGACAGCAGCGCCGCCAGCTCATCATTGATCGGGAAAATCATCATGTCGTCGCCCTTGAGCCGGAACGTCAGTTCGCGGTTGGCCATGTCAACGTCGCGCCACAACAGGCCCGTGATCGTGCTGATCCGCGCGCCGGTCATCAGCGCAAAGGCGACGAAGGCGTGATACTCCTGCGGAAGGGCGGCAAACAATGCCTGCTGTTCTTCGGTGGACATCTCCCGGACCCGCTCACGGGGTTCTTTCGTTTCGGCGGATTTGTAGTCCAGATCGGGCAGGGGTGCCTTGTAGACCTTTCCCATGTGGCGGATAGCGCGCCCTAGCATTTGCAGGTGACGGTTGACCGTGCTGTTGGCGCAGGTGGCGCGATGCTTGGAGACATAACGCATCAGATCGGCGTCGGTCAGGGCAGACAGCCTCTTACTTCCATCCATGAAGGACAGCAGGACGCGCGCCTGGCTGTTTGTGGTGGCCTCTGATGCTGTTCCCATGATCCTGTCCTTGATGTACGTCCCAAGAGCCTCTGATAGAGTGCAATCCGACCCGCGCGCGGCATTCTGCTTTGCGTTTGCGCGAATGTTGGCTTCTACCTCTTTCGCCTCTTCGTAATCTTCCGTCCCGGTAGAGCCTCGAAAGCGACGACCCCTGACGACGATGTCGTATTGATAGACGCGGGTTTTCGCTGTTCTGAATGGCATCTGGTTTGCGCCTCAACATATTCCTGCAGGTCGTCGTAGCGGTAGCGGATGGCCCCGCGCGTGACCTCGACCCACTTTAGCCCGCGCGCTCGACAGTCTTGCAAGGACTTTTGGCAAACCCCCAGGAATATGGCTGCGTCAGATGGCTTTAACAGCCGATTTGGCAGCGCACTTTCCGTTTCATTGAGCCGGCTCATCTGTTCGCCTCGGCGGTGAAATGACCGGTCCCGCGATCGACGCAGGCCTGGAAGTCCATCCCATGCGCCTCGCAGTAATGCATGGCGTGGGCCAGAAGATCCGAAACGGCTGTCTCCGGGCCGTCGGCGGCTGGATCAGGATCCATGCCGGTCAGAGCGTGAAGCAGGTCCAATTGCAGCGAAAACTCGGCCACACGGTCTTCGTTGGTCCGTTCAGCATTCGGCTGGGCTTTCGCCTTTTGCGCCAACTGGATCAAGGCGAGCCCGAAGGCCTCTGCGGACACCGATGACAGAACCACCAGATTGGACTCCACACTGACGTGAATAGCGTTCCAACTGTGATAAGCTGTCAACGCGGTGCCGTCTCCGCTGTCACAGTAAACCTCGGTTTTGGGGTGGGTCATGCCTCTTTCCCTCCAGCCGAAACTGCCCGAAACGGCCAATCCTCGCCTCGCGCGACCGCCCGCTCCTTGAGCGTTCCCGCCTGCTTCCGCGTCCCGATCCAGGCGGATGCGGTGCCGGTCGTTAATCCAGCCCCGGACAGGTGCAAATATCGCCCGGTTTCAGGATCCCGGAACCGGACATCCAGACTGTTGTTCCGGAAGTCGGTTTTCACCCTTGTGTTTCCGGTTACGATCTGGCTCATGCTGACTGCTCCTGTTTGAGGGCGTATCCACCCCACTGATCGGCGGCGGCATTCATCATGCCTGGAAAGCTGCGGCTACGAAGGCGGGTGCGCTCCGGACCGGGAGGCATTCGATGGATTCGATTCCAAGTCTTCCACTCATCAGAGCCCCGTTCCGGCTCCTGCAATAGATCGGTGGAGGCCAGCTTGGGCAGCCCGCGTAGATACCAGCCGGTCGCTTTGTAGGCTGGCTCACCGAACCAGAACGGCTGTACGATATCTGGCGCAGGCAGATCGGACGGCATCCGATCGCGGGCGAGGTCGTTCATTTCAGGATTCTCGATGGCCACGCGATCAATCGGTGCGCTCCAACATGAGGTGAAGATCGAGACACCTTCCTCAAATTCTGATCGCAAATCCGCCAGAGTCTTGCCGCGCGGCAGTTGTTTCGGCTCGGTCCACTTGCCGGGGCCACTCATCCATCGGCGGCCTGATCTGCATAGCCGGGTGCAAGGCGGATGCATGACACAGAGCAAATCCCAGCCCTCATCCAGAATACCATCTCGAATATCGCATCTGATGTGACGATTACTGCCATCTTCTGCGGCCTCGATATCGCAAGACCAAACATCGTGACCCCGCGCCGCGAATGCCCGTCGTGCTATACCACTGGTTTCGCAGCCGATCAGAACGCGGAGAGGGGAGATCATGGGCGCTCCTCCAGGAACCGGATCAGCGCCCCATGCAACTGGTTCACAGCAGCATCTGGATTGTCGTCGCTATCCGTTGCCTCGATAAGTAGTCGAAGGCCGTCCGCCGCGATGGTCAACGTGTCACCGGAGCCGACGTTGGAGTGGGTCTTTATTGCACCCTCGCGGGCTTCCTCGACCAAATCACTGACAGCCCCGGAAAACTGCGCGGCAGCAGAAAGAAGTTGGCTCACCACTCCGCTCACACCCCTTCCTCCCGGCCCTGCGCCTCAGCCGCTTCACGCGCCGCCGCCTCTGCGGCTGCCATCTCTTCGGGTGTGGGCTTGGCGTCGGCGAAGGGGTCGTTGTCGTCCTGATCTGAGCCTGATGTATCGACCACATCGCAAAGCCGTGTCAGTTCCGCCATGATCGGCCGGGCCAGGTCTCGGACCCCCCTTCCATCGCCATTCCACCATTCCAGGAATTTTGCCTTGCCTTGTTTCGCGGCAGTGGTTGCATCATCCTGCGCGGCCTTAATTTCAGCCTCGCTGGCTTTCGGCGGCTCTGACTGCAACTGGAGCGGCTTGACCGTGTACGGTTTCCGTTGAGCGCGGCTGGCGGTCAATGCCATCACAACCTCACGGTTGTTCTTCATGTCCGTCATATGGCTGATGCGAATACCGCCGACCGCGATTCCGCCGAATTTGACCTCGGGGTCGCGATACAAGGTCATGGATCGGCCCACGTATTTGCTGGCGTCAGCGCCCCAGATGTTGACCATGACCCTGCGCATCGACTTGCAGGGCTTGAACGGCTTTCCTTGGTCACCCTCGAAGCTGACGGCCACAGGTTGTTCCGCGCTGTCAGGTGACGCGGACACTCTGGTGATTTTGATCGTGCGCGTACCCCCAATCAGGTCGTCGGCATTCATCTGGTCGCTTTTCGGAGCGATGAATTGGCTCATGTCGGTCATGGTCTGTTTCCTTCACTTTGGCGGCGGGAAATTTCCCTTTCCGCATTCCATTTCAGATCGGCTTCCATCGTCGGTTGCCTCAACATCCAGCCGAGAAACCCGGCTTCGACCTCGGACCAAGGCTGGCCACGAAATTTGCCAATCGGGCATGTGGGCAGAAGGCGGGGTTCCTTCGTCCAGGCGATCATTTCGCGCCCGGTGTGGCCCGCGTTGAACAAGGCCAGTAGGATATGCGCGGTGACATAGGCGTCCGGCCCGGCGCGGTGGACAGGTTGTGTCATGGAGTGGTCTAAGGCGATCAATCCTTGATCTTCCAACCAATACCGCAGCGCGCCGTTGCTGTGACTGGGGGCGTGTGGCCATGCCCGGAGTGCAGCCTTGTAGGTGCAGATCACCGGGATGCTGGGAGCAAAGAACTTTGTCTCAAACTCAGCATTGTGCGCGGCCAGAGCAACAGGTTCGCTCTCATCCATGAGCGCGTCAGCCTGTGCTTGACTGAACTCCCGTAACCCATGACATTCCGCCAGCGAGATATGATGTACAGCCCGGACCTCGGGGGGCATTTCCGACACGCCGCAGAGCCATGATTTCCATGACGCCACGGTCATTGCCTCAAGGTCCAGGTCGCACAATCCTACTTCGCAGACCTGTGCTGGCGGCTCTGTACCTGTCGTCTCGAAATCCAAGACCCTGATAATGCTCATACCATCATTTCCTCTTCGATGCGGCGCACGGTCGGGAATGCGCGGGTTTCGGGCGCGGCGAGCCCCTTGCGATAGGCGGTCATGCGTTCCTGAATTTTCATTTCGAATTCGGTGGCGGCGTCGATGATTGCTGCCTGGATATCCGGATCGGGGTGGACGCGGATAACAACCATCGGCAGTCCGCCGCTGTAGCTGATGAAGTCGATCCAATCCAACTCGGCGACCAACATCCCGGTTTGGCATTGCGCCATGAATTCAGCCGGGATTGTCGTGCTCTTGTCGTCATGGACATGCTCAGCGATTGTCTGAACCTGGTACTTCTGGATACGGGATTTGCACTCGATACCGCCGTTCTCCCCGACTAAGCCATCAGGGGAGTATCCAAGCGTGAAGCCCCACTTGCTGTTGGTGATGAAGCCCATTTCACGAACCGGAGCGATCTTTTCTTCGTACTTGATCCGCGCCTCAATTTCGTCCTCGTGACCGCGCAGCATTGCGTCACCGATATATGTTGGTTCGATAAATTGGCTGATCCGTTGCGCGGCCAGCTCATAGACATGGGCTCGCACCTTGTCGTTGTTTGCGGCCTTGAATGTTGGCGTAACAACCAGCTTCATTTCGCTGGCGGTCAGAACCCCAAGGCGCAACTTGAACCATTCGTCACTGCCCTGGACGAGGTTGCGGTAATAGGTGACGTTTCCGATCGTTTCACCAACACCGTGATCGGCTGGAATAGGATCTTCGAAATCACCATTGATGAAGGGTTCGGCTATGAAGTCGTTCATGCTTTCACCTCGATGTGCGGGATTTTCCCATCGAGCAGGGCGACAGCGATATCGGCTGCCAAGGAGAGATCCTCGTCTCCGTAGGGGGCGGTCATGGGCACCAGCGCATCCCGGATCGCTGTCTTGACCCGGTTGGCGTGTTCGGCGTCAGCGCGCCGCCTGTCTGCGGCTTCCTGCTCCGCTTTCTGGGCGGCGGCGATCCGGTCACGCTCCCGCTGGGCGGCCGCTTCCTCGCGGGCTTTGGCTTCGGCCAAGTCGCGCTTGTGCTGCTCTTCCCGTTCTTTGGCCTCCCGGGCGGCGCGGGCTTCTGCCTCCTTCGCCGCCCTCTCGGCTGCCTCAACCTTGTCGCGTTCGATCTGGGCCTGACGCTCGGCTTCGCGAGCTTCAGCCGCTTGGCGCTCCTCGTTGGCGCGGCGCTCAGCCTCTGCGGCGAGACGTTTCTGTTCAGCCGCACGTTCCGCCTCGGCCTGACGCTCGACCTCCGCGGCGTTGCGACGGGCGCGCTCTTCGGCCTCGGCGCGCAGGCGGGCCAATTCGGCGGCGTCGGCTTCGCGCTTCTCGGCGGAGATCAGCAGGTTGCGGAAATGGCTCAGCGTGGATTCCCGCTTGGTCTGTGCAATCTCATGGTATTCCGCCCAAACATCGGCCCCGGTGGGCGTGGCCTCAATATCGGCGATGACATGCCGGATATGGTCGGGGCCGCTCTCCGCATCCGCGCGCCCCGTGTCGAAGTTGCTCAACATGCCCTTGATGCCTGCGATCCGCGCCTCCTCGGCGGCCTCCCAATCGTCCAGCGGTTTGCGCACTTCCGCCTTGAGAGCATCCAGCCGGTCGCGGATCTTGCGCCGCTCCGCATCGACAACCGCGATCTGCTTGCGCGCCTCGTCGGTCAGGCACTTCCCGGCCCCATCCAAGGCGGTCTTACTGCGGGCGACTGTGTGGGCCAGCGATGCAATCGCCTTGCGACCCTTGGCGGTTGTCAGGTCGGGCGCATGGCTGCGCACCTCGGCCTCGATCCGCGTGATCATGTCGTCAACCTGCTCGGGCTGCGCGAACATGTCGGTGAGGGCGGTTCCAGTCGGGAGGGCCAGCACGTTACCACTGTCCGTTGGCGTCAGATCATTCATCAGTGCATTCCTTCAATATAGGTCACGTTGAAATGGGCGAGGTTGGCGATCCCCTTGGCGGTGATCGACGCGCCGATGATGGCGGCGAAGAAAACCGCGAGCGCCATGATCGCCATCATCGCGAACCGGGTGCGGGATGCCTCTGGTGGGCGGGGTGGGTATCTCCAGGTGTTCATGTCTCGTCTCCCATGCATCGCGGCTTGCTCGGAACATGCCGATAATGGTGAAAGCTGGACGGGTGATAATCGACAGGCTGATACCGGTCGGCGCTACGGGGATCAGCCAGACCGCAATCGACGGCTGCCGCATGGGCTTCACGCTCAGCTTTGTCGATATCCATGCCCAACCATGTCAGATCGGCCCCATTCTTCTGGATGGCGCGCTGAGTCATCTGCAAGTATTCAGCACCGCTCAGTTTAACGACACGCTTGCGCATGGAGATCAGGCTGCGGATATAGCCCTGCAGGCGGGTAAGGTCTTCGATGCGCTGATCCTTCACGTTCATGTCTCCTGATCAAACTGGACCCGACGCCGCAGATCATCGTCTGCGCGCATCTCGCGCCGCATCTGATCCTCAAACAGCAAGTCGGATATTTCTTGGTAATGGGGACGCCGGGGTTCGGGGTGGGAAAGGCGAGGCCCGTCCCCGGCGCCAGCCGCGCGGCATTGCGCGGTGTCTTGTTCTTGGCGGTGCAGGATGTGGTCGAACCATTCCGCGCCGAGCAGGGAGGTGAGGTGGGTCATGCCGCATCCTCGGCATAATAGTCCGCAGACATCCGCCAAGCCTCAGCCAGCGCCTCCGCCCATTTGGTCACATCGTCGCAGGCAAGGGATGCGTCCTCCCATTCGGACTTGTGCGTGCGCTGGCAGAACGGACCCGCTTGCAGGATCGCGTGGATCAGGCAGCCAAGATCGCTGTCGCCTTCATTCGCGGACAGCGCCTTGAGCAGAATGGTTGTGGCGCTGGCGTTGTTGCCGCCGGATGCTGCAAGGGCAGCGTCCATGATGGGGTTCTGGCGGATGGGGTTGAAAGCGTTCATCTGAGTCTCTCCGTTGCCGTGTGGCTATGGGGGGAATATGCATTAATGCACTACATCAGTCAATGCACAAATGCAGATAATATGCATTTCGCGTGTGCGATAGCAGAAATGCATGCTACAACACCCCTGCCGACGCGGTGTCGGCGCAAACGGCAGAAAGGTCTCACACGAATGAATCATTGCCTTGAGGTCAACGACGATCCAGCCTTGTGGGCGATTGTCAGGGGTGGAATCGAAGTGAACAGAGACGACGACTATCTGCGTGAACTTTTGAATGAGTTCGAAGCCAGCAATACCTGGATACATCACAGCAGCGGTGCCGGGTTGTCGCTTTCCAAACATGAAGCGTTCCGGCGACAGTACCACATCCTTTTGCTCGTGGACGCTGGGCTGATGACCTCGATAAATGGCAACGGATCGCCATACCGCTTGACGAGCCAAGGACATGACTTCCTGGCGATCACCCGGCAAAGTGAGGCATGGGAAGCCGCCAAGTCCGCCACGCGGCACATGGGCGGGGCAAGCATCCAGATGCTGTACCGGGTCGCCGAGGGTTACGCGCGCGAAAAGCTGGCGCAGATGGGCGTGCCGCTTGGGATGTAACGCAGCCGAAGGGGTGTCGGCGCAAAGAAAAACCCGCCAGTGGCGGGTTGGGGGCGGAGTAGTGGTTGGGATTGAGCATTATTTTTCTTGGGACGCTGCGGCCCACTTCAGCTTCACGGTTGCTTCGCTCCAACCCAAATCACACGCCCGAGAATTTCTATCTCATCGAGGGCATGCTCCTCAGGTGGGTGAAGTTGTGTGTTGTCTGAAATAAGTATGATTGTCTGTTTACCTGGGCCCCACTGTAGTCTCTTCACCTTCAGAAGTCCGTCATGGCGCAGGACGAACATCCCGTCATAGGCGATGTTTTTCTTGGTCGTGTCGACCATCACTATGTCGTCGTGGTGCAGTGTGGGGACCATCGACCCGCCGGTTACACTGATGATTGCAAGGTTCACCGGGTTGGTTGAGGTGATGTGGCGCAGGTAGTCTGGCGGAAAGGAGAGCTTACTCGCGATTGCCTCATACTCATCGACCAGTGCGCCATCGCCTGCTGCGGCTTGAACGTCGTAAACATTGACCATTTGTCGGCTTCCGATGGCTGGCGTGTCAGCATCAACAGTCTCAACATCGGGTATGGGGTCGCCAGATGCAAATGGTGCCCAAGGCACGCCTGTTACGCGCTCAACTGCCTCAAGCGTGCTTTGTTTCACTTGGAATTTATAATCGCGACTGTTGACTGGTCGGGTCAACGTTGTGCTCGACAGATCAGCGTCGACAGCAATCGCCGACAACTTGCGCCCAGTCGTGCGCTCTACGTGCTTTAGGTATTCTACGGCCCACTTGCTCATGTCCGCTACGTTATCAATGCATATATGCATAGTCATGCTGCATTCCTGCATTGACATGCGATCTGCAGAAATGCATAACAGATGCATAAAAGCAGAAGGCGTGCAGATTTATGCTTCATCCTGATGATATCCCGAAAATGGAAGAGGCGCTGGCTGAGCGCGGTATTCCTGTTGCGGAGCTTTGCCGACAGGCTGGTATTGCCGAGACAACCTGGGGGCGCTGGAAGCGCGACAAATTCAAGCCGTCTTTTCGGGCGTGGAGCGGAGCAACTTCCGCCTATCAATCTCTGATTGATGGTTCGACCACCAGCGCCGCCTGATGCGCCCTCCCTCTCATATCCCTGATTCTCATTCATGCGCTGAACCTGCGCTGCATTCGGAGGGCCGCCAATGAGTAAATCCCCCCTTGTTCCGCATGATCTTGCGGCATCTCGCATCGAGGACGCGCTCAGGTTACGGGTTGGTCGCGGTCGCAAGCACAGCTTTCCGGCGCTGTCTGATGCCACGGGTATCCCGACGCGCACGCTGGAAAGCTATGTGCAGGGAGCGACACCGGGGCTGTCCGCTCTGTTGTCCCTCTGCGCGGTTCTTGGGCCATCATTTGCCAGCGACGTTCTCAGTGTCTGCGGCCTATCAGCTTCCGAGGCAACCACGGACCAGCCCGAACACATGCGGGTTCTCGGGGCCATGGGTGCTCTCATCCATAGTGTCTCGGAGGCGGTTGCTGACGGTCATGTCGATCATCGCGAGGCCGCGCGGTTGCGTCCGATGGCTGCCGAACTGATCGAGATACTGGCACCGATCGCTGCCACCGGCGGCGTGAAGGTTGTGTCAGGCGGTGCGGCGTGACCGGGCTGGGCGGCAAGCCCCGTGAGGTCGACGATCTACGCGCCAAGCTAGAGATCGCAATCAAGGAGCGCGACGAGGCTAAAGCCACTTTGGCCGATCTACGCCCGCTGCGCTGTTCCTTCTGCGCAAAGGCTCAGCATGACGTCAAGAAGCTGATTGCGGGACCAACGGTGTTCATCTGCGACGAATGCGTGGATCTCTGCGCCGATATCGTCGCCGCGACGGGCGGTGCGGCATGAGCAGCGCCCCCCAAACACGCGCCGACGACGAGCGGTACTTGCGCATCCTGGACATGCGAGACGGCGACGGGTTGAGCGGCGCGGTCATCGGGAGCCGCCCTGGGATGGGCCGCGGGTCGGTGTCTCGCATCATCAACAGCATCTATCGTGCGGAACTGCCCTGTCGGTGCATGAAGCCTGAGAACAAGGACGGCGGCCTGCCACGAGGGTGGTGGCGATGATCCGGCGCACGGGAAGGCGAACGCCGGCCTACATGGCGAGGCAAGAGCACGCAGCTTTGTGGCGGCTGGTCGAGGGGGCTGTTGTGGACGCCTTCAACTCTCATCCCGATTATCTCACAGACAAGGGCAGGGCTTCGGTCTGTCAGTCGGTGACAAAGCGTGTGGTGGGGCAACTGGTGTCCCGCGCCAAAGAGACCCGAAAGGGTGGGGGTCGAGGCCCCTGTTCTGCTGATGGTTCGTTGCGAGACCACAGCATCCTTGCAGTGCTAGTTGCGAGGAAAGGCCGTCTGCAAGAGCGGTCTACGGGAGGGGCAGTCCGATGACCCTCCCGATCCGCACTTGGGCCGAACAGAAGGACCACGAGGCGCTTGAAGGCAACATGGACAGCCGTGCCGCCTGGGTCAGATCGCTGGTTCCTCATGTCGAGAGCCTCAACGATGCATCACGCAAGTTCGGGTGTCCGCATACGACGCTCAGGAGCATGGCAAATAATTACGGCGTCAAATTCCCGTCTGGATGCGCCAAAAAAAGCAAGATTGATGAAGCTGAGATGCGCGCGCTGTCCGCCAACGGGATTACGGCGCGAGAGGCGGCAAAGCACTTCAAGTGCAGCCCGACAGCGGTTCGGGTCTTCGCCAGGGCGCGGGGCATAGCTCTGACCCTTGAGGAGCGCTCAGCACCCCCGCCGGTAAAGCTGAGGCCAGAACCAAAGCCACCCGAACCAGCAAGGATCAGTGGTGCCGACGTGATGGCTATGTACGCGAAAAAAGAGAGTGCGGCGCTTCGCAGGGTGGGTCGCAGATGATGAACACGGATCCACACATGATCGCCAAGATCGAGGCCTGCCCCTCCGTCGAGGAGCTGGATGCCTTGCGCGATGCCGTCAAGGCGCGCGGTGAGGAAATGCCGGGTGAGGCGGTGCAGGCGCTGGCTCGGCGACGGGTACAGTTGCAGGTGGGTGGCAAGCGATGAGCAGCCATAGCGTCAAGGCGATGAGGCGTCATCCAGAACCCAGCAAGCTCAAGCGCGAGCGGTTCCCGGTTGGACATGTGTCATTCCAGATCATCGACCACCCGGAGCATGGGGTGACGTTCTCGCTCCGGCCCGATGGGGAGGCGTTCCAGGACAAGCCCGCGCTGTTCTCTGCGCATGTGGAGCCTGGGATGGCCGATCAACTGCGAAAACTGGCCCACCGGCTGGATGAACTCGAAGACCGGATCAACACAGGAGATTGAGATGCCTTTTACAGATATTGCCCCACCGCCCGCGCCACCACCTCCAGGAACCGGGATCACCTTCAGCCTGACTGTCAGCACACGGGGTATCAGAAAAGTCCGGATCACCCTGCGCGAGGAAATCCAGAACCGATATTTCGGCGGCCCGATCGACGGGATGAAATTCACCGCACAGGCGGGGCGAGGATCGGATGAGGGGAGGTTGCGACTTGCCGTGAATCCCGAGGGTACCCTCACCGCAAAAGGTGGCATCAAGGGGTCGGCATCCATCCACATGGCGGGTTGGGATTTGCTGCCAAAGGACAAGCGCCCGGCAGCGTCGTGCAAGATCCTCGAATCCGCTGACGGCTTTCTGATTCTTGAGCTTCCACCATTCTGCAAACCTTCCGGTGTTGGCGGCAAGATGGCCGAGGAATTTGCACTCAAGAAGACCACCGCGAAATAGCCGCGGCACCGGCGAACAGGTGCGTTTGATTGGAGATTGAGATGAACGCGATGACACAACCAAAAGGCGACTTGGCTGAAAAAATCGAAACACCTGGCGATGCATCGTTTCGTGTCGCCGCCAACGAGTTGCGCCAGTTCATCGAGCGGATCGAGCGGCTGGAGGCCGAGAAAAAGGATATCGCCGACCAGATCAAAGAGGTTTTCGGCGAGGCGAAGTCGCGCGGTTACCTGGTCATGGCGATCCGGAAAATCATCGCCCTCCGCAAGCGCGACAAGGACGACGTGGCTGAGGAGGAAGCTGTGATCCAGATGTATAAAGAAGCGCTGGGGATGGGCTGATGGTGAATTTCGACGCCGCGCTTTCCGCCCTTCGGTCTGGTGACCGGATCATGGTGACACTCAAAGATCCAACGAAGGAGTCCGACCGGACCAGGTACAACCTTCTGGGGGGGGGCGCTCTTTCAGCGCTGACCTTTCGCAAGCTCTCGGATCAGCTGGAGCCGGTCGGGGACGGGCTGTTTCCGGAAGATGCGCCCTCGCAGACGTATCGGCTGGCGGCTGCTTCTGAGCCATGAAAAACGTATTTCTTGCCCGCCGCATCGTTCGCCTAATCGAAGGCGCGAAGATCAATGTCACCACCGAGGCGGCAAGCCATTCGGCTATTGCCGCGTTGCTGGCGGCGCAGGGGATGGATGTCCGGTCAGAGGTGCGCTTGTCTGCGAAAAGCCGTGTTGACCTGATGGTCGAAACCATCGCGATCGAGGTTAAGACCGGGCACCGGCGCGCGGACATCCTGCGCCAGATCAAGCGGTACTCCGAAATAGACGAGGTGTCCGAGGTAATCTTGGCCACGGCCATCGCATTCCCGAAATCCATAAAAGAATTGGGCGGCAAGAAACTGCACATCGCATCACTGAGTAGAGGCTGGTTATGAACCTTGGAACTCTCGACTATGATGGCGAACGCTGGGCGCTCATCGACCTGAAACCGCATGTTTCCATGCGCTTCAAAGGTATGTTCAAAGGTATCCCCGAGGGGCAGACGCCGCCGTTCATCCTGCGCGACCGGCTTGATCGGGCCGCTGATCTGGATTGGTTCATGCAGCGCTACCCGTTGACGGTTACAGACCGGGCCGCCGCGCGCCTTGCCGAAGGGGTTGCCGCCTACAATGCGCAACGTCAGCGCCTGGAGACCCTGAAGCGCCCAGACTATCAGCCACTGATTGACCCAGGTTTCCGCACCGGAGAACGCCCATTCAAGTATCAGCTGCGCGCCGCTGAAATGGCCCGCGCCAATGGTGGTTTGCTGCTTCTCGATGATGTGGGGCTTGGCAAGACCGTATCTGCGCTGGCAGCGGTGTCTGACGGATGGGGATTGCCTGCGGCGGTGGTTGTTCAGCCGCACCTCCAGCGGCAATGGGTGGTGGATTACATCAATCGCTTCACCAACTTGCGCGCCGTTATGGTCAAGGACCGCAGCGTGCGCGACCTGGAGCCTGCCGACATCTACCTGTTTCGCTACTCGAACATCGCAGCATGGGGAAATTATGCCGAAACGCTGGGCTGCAAGACGGTCATCTTTGATGAGGTTCAGGAACTGCGCCACGGAACCAGCACCGACAAGGGGAGGGGGGCTCAAGCTTTCGCAAACGCCGCTGACGCTGTGATCGGGCTGACGGCCACCCCGATCTACAACTATGGGTCTGAAATCTTCAACGTGATCGAATTCATCGCGCCCGGTGTTTTGGGATCTTGGGGCGAATTCATCGTCAATTGGTGTGTGGCGCACGGATCGCATTGGGTGGTCAAAGATCCGTCGGCACTTGGGGCTTACCTACAGGGCGAGGGCGTCACCTTGCGCCGGACCAACGAGGATGAAGAGGTCTCTGCGACATTGCCGCCTGCATCTAAGGTCATCTTCGAGGTGGATTGGAACGAGGGTGATGCCGAATCCAACCGTGAACTGCAGCGCAAACTGGCCATGCGTGTCCTGGGTGGTGGGTGGCATGAGCGCGGTCAGGCGGCGCGTGAACTTGACCTCTTACTGCGTCAAGATACCGGGATTGCCAAGGCGAGGGCGGTCGCGGCCTATGCCAGGACTCTGGTTGAGGCGGGCGAACCCGTTGTCATCGCCGGTTGGCACCGGGAAGTGTACCGGATCTGGAATGAGGCATTGGCCGATCTGAACCCGGTCATGTTTACCGGCAGCGAAAGCCAGGCAGCCAAACAGCGCGCCGTCAATGCATTCATGTCGGGTGAGACGAAACTGATGTTCATGTCGTTGCGTTCTGGCGCTGGTCTCGATGGCTTGCAGAGCGTCTGCCACCACATGGTCTTTGGTGAAATGGACTGGTCACCGCAGGTTCATGCTCAAGTCACCGGGCGGCTGCGGCGCTTCGGGCAGGCTCAACCTGTCACGTCCCATTATCTCTGGACGGACGGAGGGTCCGATCCGGTCATCATGTCTGTGCTGGGCCTCAAGGCATCCCAGTCCCACGGAATCCTTGACCCATATGGTGTGGACACAGAGGCGACACCCGTCGATGAAACGCGCGTCAAGCAGCTGGCCCGCGCCGTGCTGGATCGCGGCACGATGGAAGCGCGGGGTGGTGAGATATGACCGTTCGCACGATAGAGTTGCCTTGGCCATCACAGGATCTGACGCCTCACGCCAAGGGAGGCAAGTGGCCAAAGATACGCGCCACCAAGCAAGCCCGCGCTTTGGCCCGCGCTGTGGCGCTGGAAAAGCCCCGCATCAAGACTGTGCCGGATGCCGTCATATTCGTTGAATACTGGCCCAAGGCGCGCCGTGGGGACGTCCACAATATGCACGGGCGAATGAAGGCCTACATAGACGGAATTGCCGACGCCATGGGGTGCGATGATCGAGGTTTTCGAGTGGATTTTCCGTCTGTCTGGGCGGGAAACGATCCTAAAGGCAAGGTGGTTTTCCGCGTTGTGGAGGCTTCAAATGAAGCACGGTAGCGACTGGTATAAGCGGGAGCCCACCGCGTATCTCGGCGGCGTCCAAGGCCTCACGGCCAAGGAGCATGCCGTCTATTCGGTGACGCTGGACCTCATCTATGCGCACGGCGGATCGGTGAACAACGACCCCGGATGGATCTCCGGATGGATCAAAGACATGGGGTCAGCAGCCGTCAGAAAGGCCATTTCCAGCCTGGTCGAGAGGGGAAAACTTTTCATCGACGGCGATCAAATCTCCCAAAAACGAGCGAAAACCGAAGCGAAAACGAAAGAAAACGTGAGTGAAACCGCAAGAGAAAGCGGAAAAAAGGGAGGTAAAAAATCTGCGGAAAAAAGGGCCGCAATAAAAGAAAACAATCACTTAGGTGAAGCGGGTGCTTCAAGCGAAAACCAAGCAGATAAGATAAGAGAAGATAAGATAAGAGATGATGATGATAGCGCGGGCGCGAAAAATCCAGATCTGGATCATCGTCAGCGCATCCTCGCCGCCATCGGCGTCGACCCGGTTTCCGGGCTGACTGGCCACGGCGGGAAAATGCTGGGCGGCCGTGCCGATATGGCGCACGTCGATCGGTGGCGGGCTCTTGGCGTAGCCGACGATGAGCAGCGCTTGGTCGTTGCCGAGGTCATGGCCCGAAAGCGCAATGGACCGCCGTCCTCATTTGCCTATTTCGACCAAGCCATGGAGGAGCTTGCCGGCCTCCGAAACACCGCGCCGCTGGCTCCAAAAGCATCGACAGACGGTAGGGCTCAACCGCCGCCAGGAGGGGTGAAATTTGACCTTGCCGCCCTCATCGCAAAACACCCGGAGTTGGATAAATGAACCCCAGAACGGAAGCTCTGACCGAAGAATTCAAGCAGTGGCTCGACCGCTACAGCCCAAGGCGCGCGCTCCAGTCGAACGAAAAAGCAATGGGGGCAGAGATCAACGCACTCATGCGGGTTATCCTGAAAATGGCACCGGTAGCGGATTATCTGAGCTGGCTCGAAAAAGTGACAACTCAGCTCGACTACCAGATGAAAACATCGGCTTGGCCAACGGTTTCAGAGGTTGGCGCCGCATGCAGCAATGTGAACAAATCCAGATCCTTGAGCGGCCAACGGACAGCGGTCACGACCATCCCGGCGACCATCGCGGCACGGCGAATGAACGCCGGTGAATCGGTCAGTGATGGCTGGCTTTACGGTCGCGACGCAGTGGCTCTGCTGAGGACCGGCGATGTGTCCAGCGACCTGATGCGGAAATACCGAAGCTCTTTGTACTTCAGCACGAAAAAAATCTACGGCGAGGAGAAGGCGCGACTGATGGAGGAAGGATGGATCGCCCGGCACGATGCTGCAGAACGGCTTGATCAGGTCGCCGCGTCACCGCCTGACGGCGAGCCATTCAACCGGATGCCGACAAGCCCGGAGGATGAGTTTGCAGCATGAGAGGTCAACCCGCCATCAGCAGAATCTACGACTGCGCGAATGCTCCGGCACCAGCGGGCGAAGAGGTGCATCGGCGGAACATGGAGGCCCGCAAGATCGCATGGCAGCGCTTCGGGTTGCTGGTGATCGACCCGGCGGATGTGGATGACGACTGGCTGAGGCAGGCGATCATGAACGAAGGAAACAGGCGATTTGGGCAAAGGGGCAGATGATGACGAAGAACTACAGCAAGGGCGCGAAACGGCGGGCGAGGAAGGCGCCGGTGGGCGGCGAAGGTCTGGGGCTTGAAGAAACACCCAAGCGCGAAAAAAACGGTCGACCATCGCGGCGAGGCAGGGACCGCGACCCCGGTATCGAAACACTCAAGGCGAGGTGCAGGCTTATGGGCAAGCAAGTGACGGCAAAAAACATTGGCGAGGTTCGGGCACCGTGGTGGGGTTGCTATGCAGGGCGCATCCTCGGCGACAGGACCATGGACGCCGCTGATCGGGCGGACCTGTGGTCTGCGATCTGCCACATGCGCAAGGTCGTTACGCAGCACGACGCCGCAATCGGTCTACCAAAGCGCCACGCGGCTTGCATGCGGCTCCTGCAGGACAGCGTCGTAATCGGGCGCGTGGAAGACACCCGGACCGACGAGGAGCGCGTTTCCCGGGCGTCTGCCGCGCTGATGAAGGTCGAGGGGTGGCTGGGCTACACCGACACAAGATCCCGGTCCGAGGCGAAACGGGTGGTGCTTCACGATGAGGTCTGCGTCGATCCTGACGGTCTGATCCTGGCACTGCGCTGCGTGTCCGACGGAATCAAGGGTAAACGGTTGTCGTACCGAGGGAGGCGCGAGGGTTGACAAACGTGCCGGAATGGTCATTTTGGCATCATCGGCAGATGAAGCGCGCTCAGGGAA
Source organism: Sulfitobacter sp. EhC04 (assembly GCF_001650875.1). GTDB lineage: Bacteria > Pseudomonadota > Alphaproteobacteria > Rhodobacterales > Rhodobacteraceae > Sulfitobacter. The sequence continues at coordinate 11,116 of NZ_LXYI01000047.1, read as the reverse complement.
ACCTGCGGCGCGTTTTGCTATTTCAGGACATCGGAGAGCGAAATGAGCGACCGTGATGAGAACGGGCGCTTTGCGATGGGTAACCGCTTTTGGGAGGCGCGTTCATCGCATGGCGCGAAACCCAAGTTCAACAACCCTGATGACCTGTGGGGCGCGTGCCTGGAATACTTCGACTGGAACCACGAGAACCCGCTTTACGCAGACCAGCTTGTGACATTCCAAGGGTCAGCCTCACACGAGCCTATTGCGAAGATGCGGGCTATGACCATCGCCGGTCTTTGCCAATTCATCGACATTGATGAAACAACATGGCGGGAATGGCGGACTTCGCGTCCGGATTTATCCCCTGTCATTACGCGAGCGGAATCCGTGATCTATCGCCAGAAGTTCGAAGGTGCGTCGGCGGACCTCTTGAATGGCAGCATCATCGCCCGCGATTTGGGGCTTGCGGACAAGCGGGAACACACCAGCCCGGACGGCAGCATGACACCCAAGGTCAACGTGAACATGACGCCGCAGGAGGCCGCTGAAGCTTATGCAGCCACCCTGCACAGCAACAAAGGATAACTGGCCGCCTGAATACGTCCCTGTCTGGGCGTGGCGGCAACAGCAGCTTGAGGCGATGCGCGCCGATCCGGTCATCATGGCGGGGGCGCTGGTGTACTACCGCACGCACCCGGTCGATTTCATCAATCACTGGATGGACACATACGACCCAAGAAACGCAGGCAAGACGACGCCAGCTAAAATGCCGTTCATCATGTTCGAACGTCAGGCCGAGATGGTCGAGTTCATCATGGCAATGCTGTCTGGTGAAGAGAACGGGCTGATGGAAAAGGCCCGCGACATGGGGGCCAGTTGGGTGTGCTGCGCCGTTTCGGTGTGGCTCTGGCGGTTCTGGGATGGCGCGGCAGTTGGCTGGGGGTCACGCAAGGAACAGCTTGTCGATAAGATCGGCGACCCTGACAGCCTGTTCGAGAAAATGCGGATGCTAATTCGTGGCATTCCGCGCGAATTCTGGCCCGAAGGATTCAATGAATCCGACCACATGACGTACATGCGGATCATCAACCCGAAGACGGGGGCGACAATCACTGGCGAGGCTGGCGATAACATCGGGCGCGGCGGTCGAAAGCTGATCTATTTCAAGGATGAGGCCGCGCACTTCGAGCGGCCCGAAAAGATCGAGGCGGCGCTTGCAGACAACACCCGCGTGCAGATCGACATTTCGTCAGTCAACGGCCTTGGCAACGTGTTTCATCGGCGCAGAGAGGCCGGGGTGGAGTGGACAGGCGGCGAGGCTCACAAGGGCGTCACCAACGTATTCGTCATGGATTGGCGGGATCATCCTGCCAAAGATGAGAAATGGTATCAGGCGCGGCGGAAAAAGGCAGAGGCAGATGGCTTGCTGCATGTCTTCGCGCAAGAGGTTGACCGGAACTATGCGGCTTCGGTCGATGGCGTCATTATCCCGAATGCGTGGATCAAGGCGGCGATAGACGCTCACGTCAAGCTTGGTTTCGAGCCGACGGGCGCAACCATCGCAGGGTTGGACGTAGCAGACGAGGGCGGCGACAAGAACGCCCTTGCTGCTCGCAAGGGCGCGGTCCTGGAAGCCGCAGATGATTGGGGCGAAGGCGACACAGGCCAAACGACACGTAAGGCCATTGGCGCGCTACAAGGGCGCGGTGCGGTCGATCTGCAATATGACAGTGTTGGCATCGGTGCCGGGGTTAAATCCGAGGCAAACAGGCTGGCGTCTGAGGGTCACTTGCCAGTGGGCATCAAGTTGACGCCTTGGTCAGCCGGGGCAGGGGTGCTGTTTCCAGATAAGCATATTCTACGCGACGAACACGGCAACCCGGACAAGGCGTCACCGACGAACAAGGACTTCTACAGCAACCTGAAGGCACAAGGCTGGTGGGAGCTGCGTCTGCGGTTCGAGCGCACCTATCGGGCGGTCACCGAGGGCGTCACCTATTCGCCGGATGACCTGATCAGCCTGCCGTCAACGCTGCCAAAGCTGCGGCAAATCGAAAAAGAACTAGGGCAGGCTACCGCAAGCCGATCAACGGGCGCGATGAAGTTGGTGGTTGATAAATCTCCGCCAGGGACACGCTCCCCCAACCTTGCCGACGCTATCGTGATGGCGTTCTGGCCGGTGATTACCAAAAAACAATTCAACCTCGCGGGGATGGCATCTTGAGCATATTCACACCCATCGCCGATGGCCTGCAAAGCCTTGCGACCCGGCTGGGTACATCCGGCGACAAGGCCGCAACGGTCAGTTATGCAGTCGACATGCTGGACGATCAGCAGCTTGAGGCTGCTTTCCGCACGTCCTGGGTGATGCGCAAGGTCGTCACGATCCCTGCAATGGACGCCGTGCGCAAATGGCGTGAATGGAGCGGTGATGGCGCGAAAGAGATCGAGGCGATGGAGGATGCTTTCCGCATCCGCGCCAAGATCAACGAGGCGAAATGGAAGGCGCGGCTTTACGGCGGCGCAGTAATTTTGATCGGAGCGGGCCGTGAGGATCTTAATCAACCTCTTGACCCGCGCACTATCCGCAAGGGCGATCTTCGGTATCTGACTGTCATCACCCGCAAGGACATCATTGCCGGTCTGGCGGATATTGACCCCCGCAGCCCGCGCTATGGCCTGCCTATCGACTACCAGTTCAGCACCAACCACGGCGAAGTCCTGCGAGTTCATCCAACGCGCCTTGTAGAGTTCAGGGGTGAGCCTCTGCCGTCTCAATTCGTGGCGGGGTCCGGTCAATACGGATGGGGTGACAGCGTGCTGCAATCGGTCTACACGGCCTGTCAGCATCTCGATATGACCATGGCAAACGTAGCATCTTTGGTGTTCGATGCGAAGACGGACATCATCAAGATCGAAGGCTTGTCCGAGAACATCACCGACCCGAAGTACGAAGAAATGCTGTTCAAGCGGTTTGCCACGGCCCGCCTGCTCAAGGGCAACAACGGCACGCTGATCTTGGATAAAGACGAGGAATACGAGAGCAAGTCTTTCGCGTTCTCGGGGCTTTCCGACATTGCAGACCGCTTCATGCAAGTTGCGTCTGGTGCTGCCGACATCCCGATGACGCGGCTTCTAGGCACATCACCGGGCGGGCTGAACAGCACGGGCGAAAGTGATCTGAACAATTATTACGACCGCGTACAAGCGATGCAGACGCTGGAAATCGAACCGGCGATGAGCATCCTTGACGAAGTGCTGATCCGTTCAACCTTGGGCGCATGGCCGGACAAAACGACATACGAGTGGCGTCCACTCAAGCAGATGAGCGAAACCCAAGTGAGCGAGATCCGCAACAAGGACGCGGACACGCTGTCCAAGCTGGCAACGGCTGCGATTTACGGTGACGACGAAATCGCCGCTGCCGGTGCGCAGATGTTCCGCGAAACCGGAATTGATGCGCTGACCATCGCGGATGACGGGTTGGACGATGGTGGTTTTGTTGAGACCGTCACTGCCGACGCAGCGCCGCGTACCCTTTACGTTCGTCGCGACGTTCTGAACGGGGCAGAGATTATCCGCTGGGCCAAAGCGCAGGGCTTCAAAACCACACTGCCAGCGTCAGACCTGCACGTCACCGTCGCTTTTAGCCGCACAGAGATTGATTGGATGGATGTTGGCGAAAGCTGGCAGTCGAAAGTCGAGGTTGCGCCCGGTGGCCCTCGCATCATGGAGCAGTTTGGCAAGGCGCGCGTGGTTCTGTTCAACAACGACGAACTGAAGTGGCGTCACGAGCGCATTAAGGAGGCTGGGGCGACTTGGGATCACCCCGAGTACCAGCCTCACATCACGATCAGCCATGACCCTGATGCGCCCGACATCGCAGGTATCGAAGCCTATCAGGGGCCTATCATCCTTGGCCCTGAAATCTTTCAAGAGGTCAAAGAGGATTGGAACGAGGGGATCACAGAGACATGACCGAAATTCGCTTCACGGATGCTGTCGAAATCGGCAAGCCGCGCAAAACCCGTGATGGATACCTGACAGCCCGCGTCAAGGCGGCACGCACGGGAATTCAGGATTACATGGGGTCTGAGTTGGGCAAGCCCGATCTGGATCGCGTGCGCGTCTACCGGCCCGCTGACGAGGTGTTCAATCTGGACAGCATGGGTAGCTTCAAAGGCAAGCCTATCACAGACGGACACCCTAAAGAGCGGGTCACGGCGGACAATCACACGGCGCTATCACGGGGGCACATTGCCGGGGTAGCCCGCGATGGAGAGGCCGTGGCGCTGGACGTGGCGATCACAGACGGCAGCACCGTGGCATCCATCGAAAGCGGTGGGCCGCGCGAACTGTCCGTCGGCTATGTGACCAAATTGGACTGGACCCCCGGCATCGCGCCGGACGGGCAAGCCTATGACGCCGTGCAGCGTTCAATCTTCGTGGACCACCTCGCCATCGTTCCAAACGGGCGCGCTGGTCAAGAATTTCGCATCGGGGACCAAGATGCGGATCACTGGGGGGCATCGCCCCTCGCCATCCAAACGAGCAACCCAAAGGAGGACACCATGTCCGATGCTCTTATCTCGGTGGTGTTGGGCGATAAGGCGGTCAACGTGCCCGCCGCCCAAGCACCCGCAATCGAAGCGTTCAAGGACGCATCAGCAAAGACCTTGGCTGACACAATCAGCACCAAGGATGCTGAAATCGCCGATCTGAAAAAGCAGATCGAAACCAAGGACGGCGAAATCAAGGCGAAAGACAAAGCCCTTGCCGATGCCACCAGCCCCGCCGCGTTGCAGGATGCGGCCAAGTCGTATGCGAAAACGACCGAAGCGGGCAAAAAGGCAGGTCTGTCCGAGGACGAAATGTCCAAGATGGATGACGCCGCAATCCGCCGCGCCGTTGTCGCCAAGTCTCTCGGCGATGCTGAGGTAAAGGCTATGACCGACGCCGCAATCGAGGGCGCGTTTGCCTTCGCCGCGAAGGGCGCTGCAACCCAAACAAACGACGCCGCTCTCGGCGCCGGCCTGCGCACACAGGTGCAGGACGGCGGTTGGGGCTCGGTCGTTTCCATGAAAAAGGAGGCGTAAGCCATGACCACTCTCACTGAGGGCACCCGCGACATGGAATTCCTCATCTCCGAGGCCAATGACTGGCGCTCGCGTGACGAGGTGACCGTGACGGTTCCTGCCAACACCACGTTTGCCGCTGGTACGATCCTGGGCAAGCTGACGGCAACCAGCAAGTTCGTGCGCCATAACGCGGCGCTTGATACCGGCGCAGAAGACGAAACCGCAGTGCTGGGCTTCAATCTCGTGAACGGCACCGGATCAGCCGTCGATTATTCGGCTACCGTCATCGCGCGGGATGCTGAGGTCAACGGTTCTGACTTGACCTATGAGGCGGGCGCAGACGGCGCTCAAATCACCACATCGAACGCTGCCTTGGCAGCGCTCGGCATCATCGTCCGCTAAGCAAGGAGGTCTGAAATCATGGCTACCATGGACATTTTTAACAACTCAGCCTTCAGCACGACCTCCTTGTCGGGCATGGTTGAGAAAATGGATTACCAGCCGAACCTTTTGGGTTCTCTGGGAATCTTCGAACCAACACCAGTGCGCACCCGCAACATCTTTGTGGATCGTATCGACGGTGGGCTGACGCTTATCCCGACATCTGCAGATGGTGCCCCGCCAGAAGTTCTGGACGGCGAAGACCGTGACGCGGTTTCGCTCAAAACCGCCCGCCTTGCCAAACGGTTCACGCTCTACGCGCATGAACTGGATGGCATCCGCGCCTTCGGGTCAGAAACAGAGCTGATGGCTGTGCAGCGGGAATACGGCCGCCGCATGGGGCGCTTGCGCTCCGACATGGAACTCACCCACGAGTTTCACCGCCTGGGCGCGTTGCAGGGTATTCTTCTGGACGCGGACGGGTCGACGGTCATCTACGACTATTCGACCCAGTTCAACGAAAGCATCCCCGCCGCAACCAGCTTTGAGTTGGACCAGGCGGGTACTGACGTGCATGGTGTCTGCAAGGACATTGCGCGCGGCATGGTCCGCTCTGGTCGCGGCTCCTTCACCACGGGCACCAGCATCCACGCGCTGGCCGGTGACGACTTCTACGACGCTCTGATCTCACATCCGAACGTCGAAAAGTTCTACCTGCAACAGCAGGCCGCGAACAACCTGCGCGAGGCGCAGGGCGCGATCTTCGAAAGCTTCCGTGTCGGCGGCATCACGTTCCACAACTATCGTGGCACCGACGACAATTCGACCGTGGCAATTCCCGTGGCCGAAGCGAAGTTCTTCCCTGTCGGCGCGCGCGACGTTTTCAAAGTTGCTCAGGCACCGCTGGAGACACTGGAATACGTCGGGACGCCGGGTCAGTCCGTCTATGCGATGAACGTGCCGGATCGTGATCGCAACATGTGGACTAAGGGTGAATTGTACAGCTACCCGCTGTATGTTTGCCAGCAGCCCCGTGTTCTGCGCAAGGGGACCCTGACATGATGAAGGTCACAGTTGAAAACCCCACAGGAAAGAGCAAGGCCGTCCGTATTCCGGGCGACCTCCACGTCATCCTTCCGGGCAAGAAGGTGTCTCTTGACGTAGATTGGTCCGACGAGCAGCGCGCAAAGTACGAGCGCGCCGGTCTGGTGATCAAGGACGCCAAGGCGAAAGCCGAAGCTGATGCAAAAGCCAAGGCTGACGCGGACGCCAAAAAGTAAACGAGGTGGCCCTTCGGGGCCGCTTCACACCAATCGGAGAACCATATGGCTTACGGCAGCACCACAGATGCGCAAACCCACTGGACAGCCAAAGGCTACGCAGGGACGCCCACGGACGCACTGCTGGCGGTCGCAAGCGGGTTTGTCGATGGTCTGGGTTGGCGCATGGCTGGTAAGGTCGCAGTCAGCCGTTTTCCCGGCATCCCGACAGACCCCGATCAGGAAGATCAGTGGCCGCGCACTGGCGCATCTGACATCTACGGCAGGGAGCTTGCTTCGGACACTGTTCCGGGTGCTGTCCTGCGCGCCACATACGAGGCCGCATTTTACGAACTGATCAACCCCGGCGGACTGAACCAAGCTGTTCTGTCTGACGAGCGTGTTGTGCGTGAGAAATTCGGTTCTGTTGAGTTTCAGTACGCAGACGGAACCAAGGGTCCGATGGCTGGCCTGACTACATCGACGCCGATCATTCCGATTGTTATGTCGATGTTGGCCCCGGTCATGGCGGGCGGGTCTAACCCCTACGGCATCACGGGAATTGTCGCATGACCGCCGGTGCCCGCATCCAATCACGAATCGCGGCTGGCCTTGCGCGCGCAGGTACGCGCACCGGCTCCGGCCCCTACATCTGCACGATCAAGAGAAGCCCATCTGGCGGGACGCCGTGGGATGGCGCGCCAGGTACCGACCCGACACTGTACGCAGTGACGGCTGTTGAGGACATCCGCGAGGTCCGCGACATGAACGGGACGCTGATCGGGCTGCAAAAGCGGACGCTGACCATATCCGCAACGGGGATTGCGCCGATCAAGTCGGACAAGATTGCCTGCGGGGTTGCGCCGGCCGATGTGACAGCGGATACTCTGTTCGAAGAAATACTTGCCGTGAAGCCACTCGCACCTTCTGGTGTGGCGCTGTTGTATGAACTGGAACTTTCGGCCTGAGCACCTATCAATCCTTCGCAATCCTCTGGCACCTCAACCGAGGCGACACAACCGCAGCCCAGCTTGTGGCCAGCCTGCCACCGGAGTGCTTTGTCGAGTTCGACCGGATGCTGGAACAGGCCTTTGCGTTGGGTGTGGCTATGAAAGGCCAATCAACCGGGCCGAACCTCGAAATCAAGCCGAGCACCAAGGGCGGAGAAAGCTGCTGAAAACTGATCCAACTTCGTGGCGTGTCGCGGCATGAATAGGCGATCCACGGAGTTGCGGTGCCAACCAAGGAGGCGCGCAAGCCCGGCGCGGGTTTCCTGCCGGTCATGAAGGGTCCAGAACAGCGAGACTTTGATCGACAGGTAAGGGTCCAACGGGTCGCACATATCAGCGCCAGCCGATGGGCGGGGGATATCCTCAAACGAAGCCATGCGCCCAGCAATCGCCTCCTCGATGGCGTCGGCGGCACGGGCGGCGGCATCATCCAGTGTATCGGCGTCAGAGGTAACTTCGGGCAAGTCAGGACAGGTGATAAGAAAGCCATCGCCATCCGGCGTGGCAACAAATGGGTATTGGAGCGGCAGTCGTGGCGCCGATGCGTTTGCCGAATTCTCATCTTTGGTTAAGTCCACTCCCGCCGAAAGCGCGGATGAGAGCAGCGAGGAAACCGCAATTTCTTCCGAGACCTGGAACCACTCACCGAACACTCGGTACTGGGAGACCTTGGCGTGCGTCGACCGCTCAATCTCTAGCGCTATGGCTGTATCGACGCCCTTACAAAACAAAAGCTTGAGTGGCTCAGCGGACAAGTTTTGCAAGGTCCGGATTCGGGACTTCATGTTTGTCGTGATCCCGATTTTCTTCAGCCCATGGGGATGGGCAACCACGTAAACGTAAGTAGTGCCTTTTCGCTTCAGCATGTCGTCGTCCCGTATGAATTCACATATCTGTGTACTATACAGCCCCTGCATCTTGACTGGAAGTCAACAGATGTGTTGAAAAATGCCGACTGAACCACCCCACAAACTGAACCACCCAACCCCGCACGCGGGGAATAACTGCATGGGGGCACAATGGCCCGACCTACACGCCTAACACGCCAGCAACAGCGTCAGATCCGCGAACTGATTGCCAAGCATGACCCGCTGATCCAAGCGGCGTTTCTTGAGGTGGTACGGAACGCGCATGGTGCCGTTGATTTTGCCGAACTGGTCAGGCTGGTGGAAATCGGCGACTGGAACCGGATCGAGCAGATCATGCGGCTCAATCAGGCGTTGCTGTTCCCGCTGCAAGAAGCCGTTCGCGTCACGATTGTCGCGGGCGGAATGACGGTCACATTACCCAGGGGCATTCAAGGCTCCTTCGGGTTCGACGGCAACCACGTCAGGGCGCAGCAGATATTTGCAGAGATTGGCGCGCGTCTGGTCACTGAAATCGGTTCGCCCGGTCCTGAACCAATACGCGCCACGATCCTACAGGCGCAACGGGAGCGCGTAGGGGCCGAGACCACGGCGCGCAGGCTGGCAGGCACCCTGAACCCCCGCACAGGCGTTCGTGAGGGCGGTATCCTAGGGCTGGACGGGCCACGGGCGCAGCGTTCGGTGCGCGTGCGTGAGATATTGAGCGACCCTGACCAGATCGCGGACTATTTCAAAGGCAGCAAGCCGCGATACACGTCAACGGATCGCCGCTTTGATGCGCAGGTCCGGAAGGCGATTGCCGAGGGCAGGGCGCTGGATAAGGCGACGATTGAGCGGATCGCCAAGGCGCATGATGCGCGGTTGTTGAGGGCGCGGGGCAGGGCAATTGCCGAACACGAAACATTCACAGCTCAAGCCGAGGGACGGCGCGAGGCCTACACGCAACTCATGGAATCCGGCAAGGTCGAGAGTATCGACAAGCTGTGGCAGCACAATTCAGCCAAGGACGCGAGGCCCGACCACAAGGTGCTGGACGGCAAGCGTGTCAGCTTTAACGAGGCGTTTGAGATGGATGACGGCACGCGGATGCAGTACGCCCACGATCCTGCTGGCGGCATCAAGCATTCCGGCGGCTGCCGGTGCACCACGACGTACATCCCGCAATATCGGAGGCTGACATGAGCAAGACTTTCACGGCTCAATTGAAAGACATCCGAGACCTGACCGTCGGAGGCATGGAATACGTCATGAGGCAGTCGATCAGCGACGTTTTGGTTGGCGCGCAGACCACGCAGATCGGTATCACCCAAGGGGCCACCAGCTTTGTCGAGGGGGCTATCCCCGTGGGCCTGACCGCCGAGCTGGTCAACAGCCTGACGGTGGATGGCTCAGAGGGTGCCGACAGTTATGTGGTCAAGATAGCAGACATGGAAATTGGGGATACGATGTCTTTCGCATGGGTGGCCCCTTATGCCCACCGGATCGAGGCCGGGTTCATAGGAACTGATGAACTTGGGCGGACTTACAACGTGCCCGGGCGTCATTTTGTGGGCAAAAACGCAGCGAAGTTCTCCGATCATGTTGAGGCCCGAGCCGCTGAGGTGCGTCGATGATCTCCGACACCGCTATTTCCAACGCGCTCGGGCAGCGACTCGCCACGCTCGACCCGCCTCTGACAATCGGATGGCCAAACAAGGACGTGCCAGCCGGAACGCCGCACCCGTATCTGATATTCGATCATGTGCCGGTCAACCGAAGGGAGGGCACAATCAAGGGCGGTCACACAATCAGCCGTGGCTTTGCGCAGATCACTGTGATGGCCGAGATTGGCAATTTCGCAACAACAGCAACCAATATCGCGGAATCCGTCGCGGCATTGTTCCCATATGGCCTGCGCCTGACCGTCACGGGGGGCAAGGTACTGATCAACCAGCCGCCCGAGGTACAGCAAGGCTATCCAGACGGGGCCCACTGGCGGGTTCCGGTGAAGATCCCATACGAGGCGCGGGCTTGATCTCCGTCGCCTGCGTCCTGCGTTCAGGTGGTCGATATGACGCCTCATGGGTGGCCAAGTTGCAGCGCGGGGTGGCCCGACACCTGAGCCTGCCACATCGCTTTGTGTGCCTCTCTGATGAGCCGGTGGATTGTGAGCGTATCCCGCTCGAAACGGATTGGCCGGGTTGGTGGTCGAAAATCGAGATGTTCCGCCCAGGTCTGCTGACCGGCCAGACGCTTTATCTTGACCTCGATGCGGTCATTACCGGCCCGTTGGCGCCGCTGCTTTCGGACAAATTCACCATGACGAGGGACTTCCTGAACCCGAACATCATGAACAGCGGGGTGATGGCATGGGCGGGTGACTATTCCATCATCTGGGAAGCCATGAAGGTCAATCCGGCGGGCATTATCGAGCACTACGACGCGTGGCCTGACGGGCGGATCGGCGACCAGGCCATGATCGAGGACGTGATGCGTGCCGTGGCGATGACCTTCGCGCCCGGATTGGTGGTCAGCTGGAAGCGGGATTGCCGAAATGGACC
>NZ_LXYI01000046.1 GCF_001650875.1 Sulfitobacter sp. EhC04 | reverse complement strand
ACATACCGCCGATGCCGCTGCTGAAAAGCGAGCCCACAGAGTTCATGAACCCGCCCGCGAGAGCGCCACCGATGCTACCAATCCCACCCAGAAGACCGCCGCCCCCACCGCCGCCGAACAGGTTGCCTAAGCCGAGCAGGCCACCGCCGCCTCCGCCTGGACCTGCCGCCGCTGCTGCTTGCGATCCTGCCGAGCCACCAGCGGTGATGCCCATCGAAATCATGATCCGGTTCTTTACGGCCAGTGCAATCATTTGGCTGAGCATGCCGGTAAAGGTGTCAAGGATAGACCGTGCAAAGCCCTTGAAGTCCCGAAGGCCCCTGCCGATGAAGTCGCCGAATGCCGTTGAAATACCGTCGATTCCACCAATCAAAATGTTGGCCTTCTCGGTTCCGATATCCTCGGTGGTCAGCGCCGCTTCTTTCAGAGCGTCATTGTAGGCCTCCGCCTCCGATTTGACCTCCTTCAGCGCCTTCGCTGCTTTGCCACCTGCCCCGCCGGTCTTGCCGAGCGACTCGTTGAGCCGGTCCGTCGCTGCTGCACCTCCCTCAATTTCGGTCGCGGTGGTGGAGACTGAGGCGTTCAACTTGTCAACCGCGACCTTGGCGGGTTCGAAGGCTTTGGTGATGATGCCAGCGGCGTTGGCGAAGCCTGCGGCGGCGGCGTCTTCTGCGTGGTAGCCCGCCACGGACATGGAAAGTGCAGTATCGTTGGCTACCTTCGCCACCCTCATCAGCGATGAGCCCACAGCTTCCAGACCAGGGATTTGGTTAAACCCATCCGCTATTTGCTTGATAAATGAGTAGAAGTTGGCAGCCATATCGGACAGAGCGTGGAAGAAACCCGCCTTCATGTTCTCCCAAACCGCATTCAGACCCGGCGGGATTGCAGCAGCCGAATCCACGATCCCCTGCCAGACCGCGCCCGCCACCTCGCCCAACAAGGAAAGCGCATTTCCGAACCCGCCTGCGGCCCGAACCAGACCTGCAAACTTCGCGATCAGGTAACCTGCGCCGATCACCAGTGCGCCAATGCCAGTCGCAAGGATAGCGCCGCGCAATAAGGTCATTGCGCCTGCGAGTGACAGGGTGATACCTCGCGCAGCAAGAAGAGACGCAACGTATTTTCCACCCATGTAGGCCCCGAATACCGCAGCGCTGTAGGCCAGAACGTCGATGTTTTCGGCCAAAGAGATGATGATATTCGCCAGCGCAGAGCTGGCACCCAGGAACGCATCAGTCTCGCCGACGAACAGCGTGAAGCTAGTGTTCAGAACCGACATGGCCTGCGATACTGTTGGGACTGTGTTGCCAAACGCAGCCTCCAACGCATCTGTCGAAGACAGGATCGCATCGAAGAATTCCCGGCTGGAGACCTCCCCGTCGACCACCATATTCCGCAGCTTTCCGACCGACCCCGCAGCACCGTCAATCGCGTTGGCGGCCGCCTGGGCAATCGGGAATGCGCCTTCCAGGATGGAGTTGAATTCTTCGGCGCGAACAACGCCACCCGCCATCGCTTGAGAAAGCTGGAGAAGCGCACCAGAGGCTTGCGCTGCGCTCCCACCCTGCTGGGCCAGCGCCAAGCCGACGTTTTCAGTGAATCGCAGCACGTCAGCCTGAGATGCGCCCAGGTCTCGACCGGCGATATTGATCCGCTGATAGAGTTGCGCAGTCGCATCGAGGGGCGCCCGCGTCCGCTGGGCAATATCCCCGATTGCACCGATCTGCCCTGCCACGTCATCGGCGTTGACGCCCATTGCCCGCAGACTGTTGCCGATCTGGGCGTATGTCTCGGAGGCCCGGCTGACAGCAGCTACGGAAAGGAATGCGCCGCCCATCTTGGCGAGTGATCGGGCCGCAGCCAGTGCGATCCCTTTGGTGTCGCCGGACGATTTATTGAACCGATCAACGTCTTTCGACGCGTCCCGCGCACCCCGACCAGCGCGATTGAAGCCCTTTTCTGTTCCTCCAACAGCCTTCTCGGCCTTGGCCCCTGCCTTGATTACGTCATCCAGGACCTTCTCTCCGCGCTCAAGACTGACAGTGTTGGCGATCATTACCAATTCTGCGAAGTTCGACATTGCTTGCCTCTCAAATGCAAAAGCCGCAGACTGCGCCCCATTTGGAGGAGAGCAATCATGCGGCTATTCGTGGTTTTGATGTGTGTTTGGGGGTCGTCAGCGGTTGCCGACGGAATTGTCGTTTCGGATTGCAAATTCAGGGGTTCCCCACCTGAAATCGCGGAATGTTCAGTGACCAACAATCTGAAAGTTTCGGTCGCTGCGTATAGCTACTCTGTTGTAATCTACAGCACTGACCGTGCAGTTCCTTGGATCGACACACTGAATGGATCAGGGCCGCCAACTCAGTCCAATAAAGTGTCCGGTGGAATTGAACCAAACGAGACGATCAGGGACTACTTCGGTCATTGGACGATCCCGAAGCGAGTTGAGAAGGCGACCGATCTGATCCTAGAGGTTTCTGTGCATGAAGCCACTGCCGCGGACGGGTCGGTAATCGCGATAGATTAACCATCCCCACCGGGGATACCCGAGGGCCCTACTCTTTGCCGTCGGCCTTGGCCGCGCCCTCGTAGTCGATTTTCATGACGCCGGTTTCAGTCCCGAGCTTCAGCAGCATCGAGGCAATTCGTGCGCCGTCTTCGGCGTCGTGTTCCCCATCTGGATCAGAAGCAATTGCCTCGACCATCTGCTGAAGCTGCGCGGCCTCTGCATCCATCTGCTTCTTTTCCTCAAACGGCACATCCAGGTAGCGGATGCGATCCCGAATGGCGGCCATCAGATCGCTCCAGGCGTCCCACCCTTGAGCAGCCGGAGCTGGGTAGGCTTCCTCAAGGGCTGCGATAATTTCCCCTGAAACACTTCTATGGTTGGCTCGGGCTGCCGCAGAAATGCGATTTTTTAGCTCCGTCGGCAGATTCATTTTGAAGGGTGACAACGATTCTCGATCCATGAACCATGCATGGTCAAAAAATGTCCTTTACACAATGGTCATTTTGTGACCATACTTAGTCACAACATGACCAACAATACACAATGAGGAAACCATGTCTGACACACGCCAGTTCAAACTGAACCTTCCAACCGATCTTTTCGATCAGCTTTCGTTGAGAACCGAGCGCAGCCTGCGCTCGGTCTCTGCTGAGATCATCTTCATTCTCCGCGAGGTAATGGAGGATGAAACGCCTACCCCACAACAGTAAAGGCCACCGGGGCGGCAACCCCGATGGCCTTCGTTTGAACCCTCACCCGCTAAGATAAGGAAATTCGAAATGAATATACTCCCTTTCAAATCCGTTATCAACCGCCGTGGCGTCTTGGGCGCGGCAGCGTCACTCGCAGCACTTGCATCATCTGGTCACGCGGCACCCAACTCTGACAGCGACATCGCTTCCATGTACCGCGACTATCTCGCGGCGCGGGACTCCTACAATCGCCTGGACCCGGATGATGCAGAGACCGAACTCGAGCACCTGATCGACCTGAGCGACCGGATCACATTGGCCACCCCTCTGAGCACCTTCGACTACGCCATCAAAATCCTGCACGCCGATGACGGCGGCGACATGTCCGCAAACCGGCAGCAGGTCGCGCTGGTCGCGGAAGCCCGCCGTATCGTTTACCCAACCTAAGGAGGTCAAATGACCCTGCTCTCTATCAGCCAAATCCAGCGCAGTCCTGCTACGCAACCCCGCGAAGCGCTCAACCCAGCAGTGGTTGAGGATTACGCGGAAGCTATGGCCCGCGGCGATCAATTTCCTCCGGTTGTCGTGTTCTTCGATGGCAGCGACTACCACCTTGCCGATGGCTATCACCGTGTTGCCAGCGCCCTTCGAAATCAGGAGCGCAAGATCGAGGCCGACGTTCGCAAGGGCGACAAGCGCGATGCAATCCTGTTCAGCGTGTCAGCCAATGCCACACACGGCCACCGGAGATCCAATGCGGACAAGCGATCTGCCGTGACACGTCTTCTTCAAGACGAAGAATGGTCGAAATGGTCGCAAACCGACATTGCAAAGACCTGCAATGTGAGCCGAGAGTTCGTCAACCGTGTGTCCCAAGAAATTCCGTCTAGTGATCGATCACAAGATACCTCGAGAAAGGTCACGCGCGGTGGCACCACCTACACGATTAACACCGCCAACATTGGGCAGGCCAAAATAACAAAAGAAGATCCTGAAACCGCGCCGCTTCGTGTCAAAGTACACCATACCGAACCTGAGAAAATCAAAGTAGGCAGGATCGAGTTCCGCCACACAGAACGGCCCGACCATTTCGGCCCGCACTTGCCCGATATGGTCAAAATGCCGGATGGCAGTGAGATACCCCGCTCAAAACTGCAGCGGCAGGTGATGGAAGCTGCCGAGCGCGGTCTCAAGCCCGAACGCAAGTCCAGCAACAAAAACCCAATCCACAAGCCCAATCCCGAATGGAACCAGGTGACGCGGTTTGGCGGCTTGTGCCGTGAGATCGCCGAGACTGAAAACCTTGAGGCAATTGCCGCTTGGAATGAACACGAATGGCTCGCCGAACTGACGTTAAACGAGGCCAAATCAGCAATCGAAACCATCAAAACCTTTCTGAAACTCAAGGAGACGACCAATGCGCAAAGAACAGATGACTGAATTCTATGTACTCGCGGACGAAGCCCGGGAGATTTTCGGAGACAGCGCTCCAAAGATCACCGATGAGATTCTACGCGAGGCTTTTCCAAAAACAATGGCGGCCGCCGAGGCGGAGGGTTGCGATAAATTTCTCCGCCACGGCGCAAAGTCTGACATTTCTCGGTACATCCGAAAGCCGAAAGCTTCGGTACGCCAGCTAACATTTGCAAGCCTTGACCCTGATCTACTGCCGCTGGTTCAGGTCCTGAATTCGGTCGCGTACTACGTCCCCAATGGCGCTCATGAAGGCACCTACTATTCGGTTCCTGAACTCTGTCATGACGAGCCGAAGCTGACTCAAGCATATCAATACAAGATCATGCAGCGCGATCATTATGCCGATGAATGTCGCAATCTTCATGTTCTTCTCAAGAAGGTTCGTGAAAAGTCTGGCAAGAGCCGCCCCTCAAAATCCTGACGGCAAGTGCCGTCGCGATACCAACCCATCAACTGAAAGGAAGCACGATGGATAACTTGCAAGAGCACCCCGATTTCAAGAAGGTTGAAGCCCTCACCCAGGCCCTTACCGAATTGGGAGTGGAGGAAGAAGAAACTAACGACCTGGTGAAACGCGTTGTTATGAATTATTGCCCCGAATTCCACGAGGCGCTCGTCAATGTCGGCCTAGAAAAGCTGATTGAAGATTTGTTGGGGGATCAAATCACTGGCTAGTTCGCCACCAAGCAAATTCATTCTTTACTTACCCCTGCCCCACCGGCTTTTCCGCCGGTGGGTTTTTCTTTTGTTGGATCTGTTCCTGAACCCACTTTTTGATTTCAGAATCGTAGGGGTTTTCTGTCCCGGAGATTGGCTTGCTAGGCACTGAGATGGGCATGGCAAGATTATCCTCAAAAAAAACACTCAATGAGTTCCTGGATGCGATCGAGGCGGGTCAACCGCCTCGCCGCTTGTCTGGCTCCTGATCAATCCTCGAACGGCTTCTTCCATTCCATCGGTGGCTTACAAAGTGGATCCGCCCCCTTGGTCAGCCCGCGATGATAAGCCACGCACATCTCAGCCAGCGCCTCGTATTCCCAAGGCTCTGTCAGTCGTTGAGTTGCGGTCCCGAAAGGCAATATCACATCCCAATCGGTAGGAACTGGCCCGGACATCGAACCTCTGACCGGGCCAATCTTGTTCATGGCGTCGATTAGATGGGCCGCGAACTCGATGTCAGGCATTTCAACCTGCGGATCGCGGCCCCTCTCGATGCGATCTTTCTCCATATCAAGCCGGGTCAGCTTTGATTTTTCCGGCGTGCTGTGGAGATAGCCGACGCAAAGGGCGTGCAGTTTCAGTCTGCTGACGATTTCCCCAAAAAATTGTCATCCTCGCGGGCGTGGTCGATCACCTGCTGCGCGAATGACGGGTTCAGCCACTTGGCCTTGTGTTCGGCCATGCGCGCCTCGTAGGCATCGTCGTCCTCATCCTCTTCCTGTTCGGGATCGTTGCCGATGCGCAGAAGGTGCGGGACGCTGACCATGTTCAAATCCAAAAACCATGCGATGTCGTCATCGCTGGCCGTCAGATCACGCAGATTGCCGGTCTCGGGATCGGGACGCTGGATGTTCTCGAACCCTGCGATGAAGGTCTTGGCTGAACGGATCATGGACGCCTGCAAATCCTTTGTCAGATCGTCCTCTTCGTTCTTGCCGCGCTTGTGGGCGCCACGCTTGGCGGATGCGGCCTTCTGGCGGGCGGCCTCTTCCGCACGCAGTCTTGCCTGAGCGCTACGGCTGCTGG
>NZ_LXYI01000045.1 GCF_001650875.1 Sulfitobacter sp. EhC04 | reverse complement strand
CCGCTGATCCGTGCGCTCTTCGAATATCGGCAAAGCCTGCATGAGGCGCAGGTCAAGGCGATTGTAGCCGATGGCAGCGACCCGTTGGCCCTGAAGGCGGTCGGCGGCAAGGCCAGCAGCATCAAGGTCAACACGAGCCTCCAGGTTGCGACAAACAGCGATGCTCGGGCGGTTCGGATGTCATCAACAGGTCCATCCAACCACAAGATCAACGTGGGTGTCGATTTGCGGGGCGAGGTTCATGACGGCGTTCGTCGTATGGGTTTCTCTAACCGTTCCGACCATCGCATCAAGACCCATTTGGACAAGGTGGGGCAAACTGATGCCGCGCTGCTGCGTCTCGGCTCTGAGAGCAGGTCGGATCATCGGGTCAAAGCTCACCTCGACAAGGTGGGGCAGACCGATGCTGCCTTGCTACGCTTGGGTTCTTCAGGAAAGACCAGCCACCGCGTCAAAACGTATCTCGACAAGGTTGGCCAGACCAACGCCATGCTCCTGCGTCTTGGGGCCGATGACCGCTCCAATCACCGCATCAAAACATCGGTTGATCAGGCGGGCGGCGTGGGAAGTATCCTGTCGCGCGTGGCGCGTGGCCCGGTATCGCAGCACCTGGTTAACACAGGTGTCGATCTCAGAGGGTCAGTCCACAACATTGTGCGGCGTGTTGGTGCTTCAAACGCATCCAACCACCTTATTCGCGCTGGCGTCGACCTTACCGGCGGAGTCAATCGCATCATCTCCCGCCTCGGCGCGTCGGGCCTGACCAACCATCTGATCAATGCTGGCATCGACCTGCGGGGAGATGTTCACACCCTGGTGCGCAGGCTGGGTGCATCAAGCGGGACAAACCATCGCATCAACACGCTTCTGGCGCTCAACCCGGCAAGCAATTCGATTGTGGAGCGCCTGGGCGCGGTGGGCGGTACTTCGCACACCATCAGCACGCTTCTTGGCCTCAACCAGAACAGCAATCCTCTTGTCCGGATGATGGGTCACTATCGTCGCAGCGATCACACGATCATGACGCTGCTCCAGATGGCCCCCGGCTCGGACGGCACGCTCGTGGACGTGCTCCGTCGGCCATTCTCGACGGTCACTCTCGACTTGGAGACCTACTTCACCGAGCAGCAGCAGCACCTTCTGGACACGCTTCTGCTGGGTCCGAACGGGACAATCACGATCGGGGGGCAGTTCGAGTTCGAGCCTTCACAGCTGTTCTCCACCTGGTTCGAAAGCACGGCGCAGGATCTGATCATGAACCCGATGAGCAACCTGTCGGCCATGCTCGATGAACTGCGCGCCGCGGTGATTGCCGACACCCAGCAGAGGGAGGAGGAACTGGCCCGTCAGGCCCAGATCGCCAACCTGCAACGCTGGGGCATGATGGCCGAAAACCGTCTGGAACAGAACCTGGTCGGCGCGTTCGATGCAGCCCAGGCCATCCGAGATCTGGAGCGTGAGACAGGCGTTCACCTGATGACGGGCAACCAGCTGACCGATCTCTTTATGAATGAGGACGGTACGATCAACTACGACGCGACCAGTGTCGCTGTTGGTCCGGGCGGCAACCTGGCGGCGTTCAATGCGGCGTTCCGTGGTCCGAACGGTCTTGAGGCGCAGCTTCTGGCAGCCAATCAAGGCATCACTACTGAAGGGCAAATGGTTGACGAGCTTGCCCGACGCCTGATGCTGATCGGCCAGCAGGCCAGCTTCTCGGTTTGGGCTGACTTCTTCGGTCAGGTGGGTTCGGTTGGCCCATCCACACCCGACGCCACTCCGCCTCCCGTATATCAGTCACCACGGCGGGAGGTTCAGATGTCTCCCATCACCAGTCTTGCCCTGAAGCAGCAGACGGATTCCGCAAAAGAGAGCGCGACCGAACTGAAAGCAGTCCGGACCGAACTGGCTGCGGCCCGGAAAGAGCAGGAAAAGCAGTCTGCCACCCTGCTGGAATATCAGAAGAAAATTTCAACTGTGCTCACCAAATTTGACGTGGTGGGTCTTCCCCCTGAAAGGACGTAACCATGAAGCTTGTCAAACCAGTTGCGATCTCAGACAACGATATTCTTGAGGTCCAGGTGAACGACGTTGATCTGGTGGAGACGACTGCAGAGTGGGATATAGGCACCACCTACGAGCCGGATGACCGGGTTATCGCTGAGGAAGATGCTACGATCTACGTTTACCAATGCGTCAACCCGTCAGGCTCAACAGGTGATTACCCACAGTCTGATGACGGCACCAATTGGGTGATCTACGGGGTGAAGTCCAGGTTTCGACCGTTCGACAATCAGCTTTCGCCTCAACTGGTTGGCAACTCGAAAATCAGGTACAAGCTCGACTTTATCAGCAGTCTTAAACCGGCTGGATACTACAATGTCATCTTCTTGAACGTCGATGCTGACACGGTGAAATGTGCCACAAGACTGATTTCAAACAATGCGGTTCAAACAGACCGCTCAATTGACATCAGCGGTTCGGTCGACAACAGGTTTGCTGTCTTCGAGAACGTGTACATTGATGAAACGATGTACCTTCAGGTCACTGCCGAGGCAGCGGGATCCGTGGTAATCAGGCTTGGCGAAATCGTCATTGGGATTCCAGTTGACCTTGGTGATATCGAAACTGGCTCGCAGACTTCGATTGTCGATTTTTCCACGAAGAACGTTGACGAGTTTGGTAATGTCTCCATCGTTGAGCGCGCCTACGTGGATACAAGCACGTTCAAGTTTTCTTTCCGAACAGATCAGACCAGGCGCATCAGCTATGAACTGGCTCAGGCCCGAGCAACCCCCGCTTGCTACCATGGAGGCGAGGGCGAAGAAGACAAAGGCCTGCTGGTTTTCGGGTTCTGGCAGGATTTCCGCCTGACTGTGAACACCAACAGTTCTCTGGGCACCCTCGAAGTGCAGGGGCTTGTTTGATGACTGAGCCGAAAACCCTCACAGAAAAAATCATCGACGGAGGAAAGATTGCAGGGGCCATCAGCGCCATGATGGCACTGTCCATCATGGTTTGGGGTTTCACCGCCGGTCCGGTGCGGGATTGGCTGGCGAAGTTCGAGCAGGGGTTTGAAGCTCAGCAAGATATGCAGCAATTACAGCAAGAGATGCAACACAGCCAGCAGGACATTCTGGCAGACATTTCTGCAATTCTTCTCGCGCAATCTCACAACGTGAAGCGGATTGAGGCCTTGGAGTCAGCCAAAACTCAGGACGCTTCGCCCGCCATCCGATTCACCATGTACGGTCATAGCATCGAAGATGGCAGGCCCGGGCAGGTGGTCGAGATCAAATGGCAATTCGTCAAGTTGCGCGACTGTGGTCGCCCGGAAATTGACCTGCTGTTCCGCAACGGCGGCGGTCGGTTGCATCGGTTCCAGAATGTAAGCGTCCTGGATACGGAAGGGATCGGTGTTGCAGCTGACCCGGACCCGTCGATGGCGCAAACAATCAGCTACACCGCGCGCATACCCGACAATGAGGGCGTCCATGCCGGGCGGTCATTTGCATGGGTGCGGGTCGGCTACCCCGAATGCCCGACCGTTCCGGCGGTAACTTCCCCCGAGGTCGCGTTCCGCATCCTGTCCTAAGCCACACCACAATCTGAAACCCGGCCCGCCATCGCGCGGGCCTTTTGCATTGGAGATCCACAATGTCCATGAACCCGGCAATCCGACTGCTACAGCTCGGCCTCAAGTCCCTCGGCTACGATCCTGGAGAGGTCGATGGCTGGTGGGGGCCTGTCACTGCGGCCGCCGCGCGGGGCCTGCTCGACCAGGGGCCGACCAAATCGACCGTCTGGGCCGTCAACCAGCTTCAACGCGGCCTGGCGGGCCTTGGCTACTACGAGGGCAGGGTGGACGGCGCATACGGCACCCTGAGCCGCATTGCCTTGCGTCAGGCCATCGACGCAGACGGTATGCCGAAAGCAGCCTACGCTGACGAGGGCGAAGTTCTTGTGCCGACCAAGCCGACGCTCGGCGCGGTGCAGCATGACAAGGTGCTGCGCCAGGGTGGGGCAAACACGATCATCGACACCTACTGCCTTCACTGCGCCGCGGTGCCGGGCAGTTGGGCATCGGACAAGAGCAATGCGGAAATCGCCAAGGCGATCCACCTGATGCACACGCTGCCGAAGTCGAAGGGCGGGCGAGGGTGGAGCGATACCGGCTATCACGCGATCACCTGCCCGGATGGTGAGATCATCTATGCGCGCCCGATGGACCGCTACGGCGCCGGGGCGGTGGGACACAATCGCGGCGTGTTTCACCACTTGATGATCGAGGTCCGGACGATCACGGCCACCCGGCACCCGGAGGACTATTTCACGCCGGAGACGCTTGCCAGCACTCGTGGCCATTTCGAGCAGATCGCGCAGCGCACACCGATCCGCCTGCTGATGGGTCATCGCGAGGTTGCCGCAAAGCTGTGTCCTGGATTCGAGGTCATCGACCGCGATTGGACCGATCGGGCGGTGGCCTGATGTCTGCGCTGGGATCAAAGCTGCGTAGCCTGGCAGGCGGATCAGTCGCGTTCTGGTGTCCCGGCTGCAACGAAGCTCACATGATCAGGGTCGACGGATCGAAGCGCCCCAGCTGGTCATTCAATGGCAATGGCGATGCGCCGACCTTCAAGCCATCAGTCCTTTTGAAAACCGGTCACCACGTCACCGGCCATAAGGGCGACTGCTGGTGCAGCACGACCGACGAGAACGACGAACCATGGCCGTTCGGATGCGTGGTTTGTCATTCCTTCGTAACCGACGGCCGGATCCAGTTCCTGAGCGACTGCACTCACGCTCTGGCTGGGCAGACCGTCGATATTCCCGACTTCCCCAAACCCGAGGCGTGACGCCTCAACATCCCTGAAAGGTAAGAATATGAACATCGTAGGAGAATTTCTTGCAAACGAAGCAGTGCAGACGGCAATCCTGAGCCTTTTGGGGATTGGCCTGACTTTCATCCTCAACCGCTTGTCAGGGACTTTCCAGGCCGCGACAGGCATTCGCATTCAGGAAAAGCACATGAACGCCCTGCACTCGGCGATCCTTACCGGTGTTGAGGCGGCGCTTGTGGACGGACCAGAGGCCGGGCTTGAGGTAATCAAGGCTCGGGCTATCCGGCATGTGAACCAGTCGGTTCCGGATGCAATCAAGGCTTTGGTGCCAGGCGACGGCGTGCTCGACCGTCTGGCAGAGCGGTACTATCGAGAGGCGCTGGCAAGGATCGGTGGCTGACCGTCAGCAACTTCTGAAAAGCCGACGCTCCGTTAGTTCGGGGCGTCAGCCTCAGTGACCCAAACGCTCTAGCGCCTTGGCCCGCCCTTCATTACCGCCCTTCCAGGGATCAACCCCCGCCGGGCCTAGTATAGCCGCGGCGCGGTGGAACAGTTCGGACAGTTCATCGTTCACAGCGCGCCAGTCTCCGTCAGGGTACGCCGCCCTGTGCCGCGCTTGGGCATCACGAATTTCGCTCGATAGGCGCATGTCGCGTTCTTTCTCCATGATGCCTCCTTTGTTGGGCTATTCCCAATCGCCGTTACCCATAATCGAGCGCAAGTGATCGAGATCAGCGGCTTCAAACACCAAGAAGCACTCAAAATCATCGCCATCATAGCTCATGTATTTTGAAACGCTGACATCCATAGGGAAAGATGCGCCGTTTTCCTGCATGTCGAGCAGGCGGGTTGACGCCTCGCCGCAATCATCGGCATCCACCCAGCATGGATCACAAGCCCAAAAGCCCCAATATCCTTCGCCACGGATCGAAGCCTCTTTGATCTTCAACCCCGAAAATGCGAAGGCCGGGCCAAAGGCAAATACCGTTCCGGGCGGCAGATCGAGGAATGCCTCTGCATCTAAAATTCTCATTGCGCTTGCTCCGGGTTCAGCTGGACTTTGCCGGCGGGGGCAACATCGGCTTATCCCCACCAGTGATTACTTCAATCGCCCTGCGTCCGTTCGGCAGGGAAATATGCGGCAGGAATGCCGCGTCGGTATCAAGGAACCCAGAGGCCATCATTGCGGCCTGGGCCTTGATCCAGTCAGCCAGAATGGCCCACGCCGCGCTTTCCGCGACCTTCCGGGCCTTGGCTGCATGATCCCCCTCTTTCGTTTTCGGGCCGCGCTTGTTCTCCCGCAGCCAGGCCTCAGCATAGGCGCCAATCCTGATCGGGACGGTGACCTCGCGACCGTGCAGGCGGAACTGCGCGATGATCTGATCTGCGTCGTCATCGACCATGAAGCCAATCGCGCTGGCGCCGACTGCGCGCAGCGTGTCGCGGATCTCCTTCTCGCGCGCCTGGCCAGCGGTCGAGGATGCGTAGGGAAGTGTCATGTGGGCCTCCGGGTTTAACAGGGTTCGTCTTCATCTTCGCTGTCATGGTGCTCGATCTGAGACGCCGGACGGTATTCGGCGGGTCGCACCGGACGGGGATCGCGAGCGGACCAATGATCCCGCGCGACTTCTTCTGAAATCGGGCGCAGCGCATAGATCGCGCTGGTGCCGTAGAATTCTGTCACCGTGTCCCCGTCGTCCCCAGCCGGGATGTCGATGCGGATCATCTTACCGCTACCGATGTATTCCTCTCGGGCCATGCCGACGCGCTGGCGATGTCCCATCAATTCGAGCAGAACCCAACCAAAGGACTGCGGTGCGGTGTCTGTTGTGGTCTCAGTCATAAATGTCTCCTTTAGATCGGTTAGTGGGGTTGTTGAGACGCAACGTCAGCCGCAGCTTGAAGCATCGAGCGGATGACCTCGCGGAGGCGGTTCATCTGGTCAGGATTGGATCGCTCCACCTCGCCCCAATCGTGCCCGTCCTTGACCGCCTCAGCCTTCATAGCCCCATAGCTGGCGTCGATCATCGTGTCGGTAATGTGCATTCGCATTGGTGCCTCCGGGGCTATTTGCATTTCATTCTCACAATCTTTCCTTTGCTGTTTTCGTCGCCGACCTGCAAAGCGTTGACCACGCCTCGTACCCCTCTGCGTGCATCGGACACGGCACGTCAGGCTTTCCAATTTCGGTAAATACCGTTGGGCACGTAAGGTAAGGCTCCTCACGCAGCATGGTGTCCTCGATCGGGGCGGCGCCGCAGATCGGGCAGGGATCAATCACCATATCGCCCCTGTGATATCGAGGCTCATGGCGATATTCCCTGTTCTCGACTTCTGTGGCGCGGGCGGCGGTCATGCCACTTCTCCGCAGGTGTCGCACTCGACCCAGCAGTCGTCAGTGTCATCGCCCGCAATGAACATCTCACCCTTGCACGGCTTGGGCTTATACCCGCGCGGCGCATCCTCGTCGGGCTCGTGGATGCGGTTGCATGGTTGGCGGTCCTCAGTGCCAACACCATCGCTCTCGTCCGCAGGGCTGGCTTGTTTCCATGCGTCGTAACCTCTGGGAAGGCCGGTCATGCGTCACCTTTGGCGCGGATGGCGTTGTAGAACCTGACCCACTCGGGGGTGTCTTTGAGCCTTGTCCCGTGTTCGTCTCGCCACGTTCCGTGGTCGAGGTTGTTGATGCCCTCGACAATGCCGATCAGCGCGGTCGCCGCGTCTAGATCGGCCTGCGTGTAGGTGGCTTCATGCGCATTGCTCAACCGAACCGAGGGCCAGCCGAACGTGTCGCACGCCTTTTCCACGAGACAGGCGGCGCAGAACATACCGTTCACCCCGTCGCCGCTCACCTGCGCGTAAAGGTCATCCGGCAGCCATGCGTCGGCCTTTACCTCGCGACCGCAGCACTGACAGAGGGCGTATTCGCTCGGGCTGGGTGTCAGATCGTCCTCGGAGATCAGGGCTTCGATTGCCATGTGGGCGCGTCTCAGGGCTTCGTCGCCAGCGGCACCTTCTGGGTTGCCCGATGCTTCATCCTTGATCTTCTGAAGCGCCTGCCGCAGCGCCGCAGCACGAACCAGCTTGTCGCGCTCGGACGGCTCGGGGGCAGGCACTCCAGCACATACATGGTCACCGCCCCAAGCCAGCTTTTTGCATCGGTCGCAGACATATTGTCCGGGCTTGGGATCGGGGGCAGGGGTGGTGTCGGCGGCGAGGGCGCGGAGGGCTTCACGCCATGCCTCTGCCACCACAACCGGCTGCACCTTACTGCTGTGCTGAAGATGTGCCTTGACGGCGGCTAGGCGGGCAAGGGTGGGCATGTAGTCGTCAGCGTCCAGCAGCAACTCTGCCGCCTCTGCCACGCTCATGGTTCGACCTTTCAGCGCGGTCATGCGTCGGCCCCTTCCGCCAGATAGAAACGGCCGTCGGGCGAATAGTTTTCGGCCAGGTCGGACAATGACAGGTAGTGGTGCCCGACGTTGACCTCCCTCGGATCCCTCCGAAACTCGCGACGACGACCACCGATTTGCTTTTCCGTAGGCTTTTCGCCGTGATAGGTGGCCGGGCTCCACTGGCCGAACGGGTTGCGCTCTTCGACAAACCAGAGGTCAGGCATGTTCGGCCTCCGCGATCTTGGCGGCAATGGTTGCCAGTGACGATTGGGCACCTGGATCCGCGGACCGAAAATGCCCCAGCAACTTCCGCTCTTCGCTCGACAGTTCCCTGCTTTGAAACTCCGGAGGAAAGAACACGCTGATCGGGACATCGAGGATTTGGGCGATCTCGGCCAGGCGGGAGGCGCTGACCCGGTTTGCACCTTTCTCGTACTTCTGCAGTTGCTGGAAACTGCCGCCGAATGCTTTGGCGACGTCGGTCATCCGCTTGTTCTGCTGCAACCGGATCTCCCTGATGCGGCGGCCGACGAAGGCGTCAATGGGATGTGTCATCGCGTGGTTCCTTATCTTTTTGATGGTGGGGGTGGGGGTGTGGTGGGGCCACCATCACCGGCAATAAGAGCCCAGCCTCTTGCGGCGAGGTTCCATGTGTTGATCTGACCTTCGAAAAGCTGCCATGCACCGCTTACGCCACATCGGCATTCGAGCCTCACGAGACGGCGGAAGATCCCTTTGAAGCGGATCGAAGGCTTGCCACAGATGCTGTGACAAGCCGGACAGGGGGCGACGGTTATGTTTGGGCTATATCCCATTGGCATCTGCCTATTGCTTGAGCCAGAGCGTGACCCACCCGTCCGCGAAGGACAGGGCGAGCCAAGCGATGAAAATGTAGGCGGCATATCGGATGACGGTCTGGGCAATGACGGCCCCGCTGATGGACTGGATTTCGGTATTCACTCTGGTTTCCTCTCTGGTGGTGCGTTCGTTCATTTCGGCCTCGTCGGTTTGGTTTCGGTTTGGAAACAGCCGTTTGAGACCGTTCGAGACGGGCTCAAAAACGGAACATTTGTGGGGAAATGGGTGAACATGCGGCTATGCACCGCCCTCCGAAGGCAGAGGTCAGAGGTTCGAATCCTCTATGGTCCGCCATTTGCTCAATAATCCGATATATACACGGCCCGGCATGTCGGAATCTGATGTCTGCCTGGGGACGTCGCAAAAGCGGCATGACCGATGCGGCGTGCTGAAGCAGCGTGTTTGAGTGAAGCAGGCTGGCCTGACTTTTCTATTTGTATACCTGTGGAAAAAGATCATACAGAGCCATGCTGTCCTTTGCCCTGAAATCTTTTGCCCATTACGCCCGCTACTTTCCCTTGTGGTCGGCGCTTACGGTTGTGCGATGGCGGTCTTTCGATGAGCGGTCGCGTGGGTTGGGCACGACCTTTGCGGCGGTCATGCGGTGGTTTCCACCGGCAAGCCGCCGGTTTGACCGTGAGGCCAGACGGGTCTTTCCGGACATGCGGCGCAGGGACCGCGCGAGGCTGGGCCAGGAGATGGGGCGGCAGATGGGCCGGACCCTGTTCGAGATCTATCACGACGCCGAGTTTCAGACACAACACGGGAAATTCAGGGCCTCGGGGCCGGGTCTTGACGCGCTGAAAGAGGCGCAGGCATCGGGCAAGGGGGTCATTGTCGTTTCGGGCCATTTCGGACAGTGGGAAGCGGTGCGCGCCGTCATCAAGATGCATGGGTATGAAAGCGGCGCGGTCTATCGGCCGCACAAGAACCGCCACTACGAACGCCGGATCAGGGCAGGCATCGAAGCGGGCGGCAAGCCGATTCTGGCAACGGGGCGCGTGGGGACGCGCGCGCTGGTGCGCCATCTTCGGGATGGCGGCATCATCTCGATCCTGCTGGACGAGAAATATGCCGAAGGCGAACCGCTCCCGTTTCTGGGCAGTGACGCCCTGACGTCCCTGTCGGCGGCACAGCTTGCCCTGAAATATGATCTGCCGATGATCCCGGCCTATGGGGTGCGCATTGAGGACGGCAATGTCATCCGCGTTGATTTCGAAGCACCTATACCGCATAGCGACAGCATCACGATGACCCGCGCCTTCAACGACAGCCTGTCCGCCCGGATCATGGCCAATCCGGAACAGTGGTACTGGATGTTGCGACGCTGGGACGCGCCGCGACGCGTTATTTGAGCCATCCGGACCATAGGGAAGGTCCGCTCTAAACGCGTCATGCGAAAAACCTGAATCACGCAACGCTGCCTGAAATCAGAGATTTCAACGCGTTGCGTGATGCTTGATGTTTCAGGTATTTCGTCAGACGCCCTAGAACATGCCCATGCTCAGGCCAGCCCCCATCGCCGCGCCCAGGTCGCGGCACAGGGCAAGTTCCTTTTCCGGTATCGTCTTTTCCGCCAGAGTTTCCTCGGGCGTCTGGGCATGCGTGCAGACGATGATGGCAGATTGAACCTCTTTCAATCGCCAGCCCTGGGCGATGCGGGCGGTCTGGCGTTTGGCGTTTTCTCCGTCTGATCCGGCACAGACCATCTGGGCATAGGGGCGGCCTTCGATCCGGCCCAGGACAGGGTAATAACAGCGGTCAAAGAAATCCTTCATCACGCCGGCAATCGCCGCGAGGTTCTCGGGCGCGCAAAAGATGTAGCCGTCGGCGGCCAGCAGATCGTCCGGCCCGGCGTCGGCGGCGGCCAGCAGGGTCGTGGGTGTTTCGGCCTCTGCGGCCTTGGCGGCTGCTTCGGCCATCTGCCTGCTGCCGCCGGTTTTGGAATGATAGACCACAAGGAGTTTTGTCATCGCTTACCTGCCTGATCGCGGGGTTTCGTGCCGGGGTGGTGCAGCGGCCCATGCCGCCACCGGCCCAAGGGTCCTCCGGCAGGGGGCCGGGTGCAACCGGAAATCTGAACACCCGATCCGGCCCCTGGATCAGCCCAGAAATAGCCTGAAACCCGCAAGCGCCGGGCATTTCGGCGCGACATCTTCTTGGGTGTGCCTTATTACTGAGCATTTCACCGCGAACGGCGATGTTTTGGGCAAGCCTGTGGGGCAGATTTCACGTGCAAGATTGCCAGACGGCAGGTTTGGCATATGTTTTACCTATGAATTCAAAAGTCTTTCCCTTCAATGAAATGCGGTCAGACGCCGGGGCGCGTCCCCCATATGACTATTACGATGCGTGGTTTTCGGCACAGGACAACCAGCGCCTTGCGCAAAAGGCTGCCGAGGCAGAGGCGTTCTTTCGCCGCACCGGGATCACCTTCAACGTCTATGGTCAGGCGGATGCCGAGGAACGGCTGATCCCCTTCGATCTGATCCCGCGCATCCTGTCGAGCCGGGAGTGGACCAAGCTGTCGCGCGGGATCGAGCAGCGTGTCGCGGCGCTGAACGCCTTTCTGCATGACATCTACAACCGGCAGGAAATTCTGCGGGCAGGGATCATTCCGACGGAGCTGATCGCGCGCAACGACGCCTTTTTGCCGCAGATGATGGACTTTACCCCGCCGGGCGGCGTCTACACCCATATCGTGGGGACAGATATGGTGCGCACGGGCGAGGACGACTTCTTTGTTCTTGAGGACAATGCGCGCACGCCTTCCGGTGTCAGCTACATGCTGGAAAACCGCGAGACCATGTTGCAGATGTTCCCCGAACTTTTCAGCACAATCCGGGTGCAGCCGGTCAGCGACTACCCCAAGAACCTGCGCCGCGCGCTTGAGGCATCGGCACCGGCTTCCTGCACCGGACGGCCCTGTGTGGCGGTGCTGACGCCGGGGATATTCAACTCTGCCTATTACGAACATAGTTTCCTTGCCGATCAAATGGGCGTGGAACTGGTGGAGGGGCATGACCTGAGGGTCGTGGATGGCCATATCACCATGCGCACCACGCAAGGCTACAAGGTGATCGACGTGATCTACCGCCGGGTCGATGACGAATTCCTCGATCCGTTGACGTTCAACCCCGCCTCCATGCTGGGGGTGCCGGGGATCATGGATGTCTACCGCGCGGGCAATATTACCATCGCCAATGCCCCCGGCACCGGCGTCGCGGATGACAAGGCGATCTATAGCTACATGCCCGACATCGTTGAATTCTATACCGGCGAACGGGCCATCCTGAAGAACGTGGAGACGCACCGGTGTTCAGAGCCTGACAGCCTGAAATACGTGCTTGATAACCTCGCGGATCTGGTGGTGAAGGAGGTCCATGGATCGGGCGGTTACGGGATGCTCGTGGGGCCCGCCGCCAGCAAGGCGGAAATCGCCGCCTTTGCCGATAAACTGCGCGCGCGGCCCGACAACTATATCGCTCAGCCCACATTGGCCCTGTCCACCGTGCCGATCTTTACCGAAAGCGGGTTGGCTCCCCGGCACGTCGATCTGCGCCCCTTTGCGCTGGTCTCGCCCAAGGGTATCAACATCACGCCCGGCGGTCTGACGCGGGTGGCGCTGCAGGCGGGATCGCTGGTGGTGAACTCCAGCCAGGGCGGCGGCACCAAAGACACCTGGGTTCTGGACGACTGATATGCTTGGAAAAACCGCAGGTGGATTGTACTGGATGTTCCGCTATCTTGAGCGGGCAGAGAATATCGCCCGACTGATAGAGGCGGGGTTCCGCATCGCGCTGACCCGGTCCAACCACGCGGAAGCGGAATGGAAATCGGTGATCGTCACCTCGGCCAGTCAGGACACCTACGAGGCGCATCACGAGGGGTACGACAGCAGCCAGGTGATCAATTTCCTGCTGCGCGAGGCGCATAACCCCAGTTCGGTCCTGTCGATCATCAAGGCCGCCCGCGACAATGCGCGGCTGACCCGCACCGCGCTGACCACCGAGGTCTGGTATGCGGTCAACGACACCTGGATGATGTTTTCGGAGCTGTTGAAGAACCCCGTGCCGGAGACCGAAGTGCCGGGGGTTCTTGCCGTGATCCGGCAACAGGCGGCGCTGGTGCGCGGGGCGTTGCACGGGACAATGCTGCGCAATGACATCTATGATTTCTGCAGCCTCGGCATTGCGATAGAGCGGATGGACAGCACCGCGCGCATCATCGACGTGAAATACTATTCGCTGTTGCCGTCGCCGTCCTTTGTCGGCAGCCGGCTGGACAATGTGCAATGGGAAACCGTGCTGCGCTCGGTCTCGGCGCATCGGTCGTTTCGCTGGGCGGTGGAAGACGACTTTACCGCCCCCGCCATCGCGAATTTCCTGATCCTCGATTCCCGCATGCCAAGGTCGCTGAATTTCTGCGCCACCCAGATCGCCGCGAATCTCGGCTTGCTGGCGGATGAATACAAGGCCCGCAAACCATCCAACGATCTGGCCGAGCAACTGCTGGCGCGTCTCAAGGGGCGCGACATCGGGTCGATCTTTGAAGAAGGGTTGCACGAGTTTGTCGAGACGGTGATCGACGACACCGCCCGGCTTGCACAGCAGATCGAGCAGGATTACAGGTTCACCGGATAGATGCAGATCCAGATCAGCCACACCACCAAATACCTCTACAGCGCGCCGGTCAGCTACGCGCTGCAAAAGGTGCGCCTGCGTCCGCTGTCCTGCGTGGTGCAGGACGTCGCCGATTGGAATATCGTGATCAGCGGCGGCAAGCTGGAAAACCAGTACCTTGACCATTACGGCAACCACGTCGATCTGGTCAGCCTCGACCCCGGCGGGCAGGCGCTGTCGATCAAGGCGTCTGGCACGGTTGATACCAAAAGCGCCGATGGCGTGATGGGTCAGGTCTATACCCGTGCGCCACTGTGGCATTTCAGGGAGCCGACCTTGCCAACGACACCCGGCCCCGCAATCCGCGACATCGCGGGGCTGTTGGCGGGATATGACAATCCGCTGGACGGGCTGCATGGGCTGTCCGCCGCGATCCTGGAACGGGTGCCATATGTGCTGGGCAACACCCATAGCCACACCACCGCCGAAGAGGCGCTGACCAGTGGCGGCGGCGGGGTCTGTCAGGATCATGCGCAGATCTTCATCTCGGCGGCGCGGGTGGCGGGCATTCCGGCGCGTTATGTCAGCGGCTACCTGATGATGAACGACCGGGTGGATCAGGATGCCACCCACGCCTGGGCGGAGGCCCATGTGGACGGGCTGGGCTGGGTCGGTTTCGACATCTCCAACGGCTATTCGCCGGATGAACGCTATGTGCGCATCGCCATCGGGCGCGACGCGCGCGATGCCTCGCCGATCGAAGGGCTGCGGCTGGGGTCGGCAGAGGAAGAATTGATTGTATCTTTGCAGGTGCAGCAGTAGTTCTGCACTGAACCTCAAAATCGGAAAATCGGATGACCTATTGCATCGGGATGCGGATCAACAAGGGTCTCGTCTTTATGTCGGATACCCGCACCAGCGCAGGTGTCGATAACTTTGCAACCAGCAAAAAGATGTTCACCTGGTCCACGCCGGGCGAACGGGTCATCACCATCATGACCGCTGGCAACCTGGCCACCACCCAGGCGATGATCAGCCTGCTTGAGGAACGCTCCAAGTCGCCCGAGGACCGTGACCCCAGCATCCTGCGTCAGACCACCATGTTTCAGGTGGCCCGCCTCGTGGGCGCAACCCTCAAGGAAGTGATCGTGGACAGTTCGCCCAGCGGGCAGACATCGGATGACCAATTTGCCGCCTCGGTCATTGTCGGCGGACAGATCGGGGCGGGGCCGCCCACGGTATTCCTGGTCTACCCCCAGGGCAATTTCATCGAGATCACCGATGACACGCCGTTCTTTCAGATCGGCGAGACGAAATATGGCAAACCAATCCTCGTGCGGGCCTATGACAGGAACATGGGTTTTGAAGAGGCAATCAAACTCTTGCTGGTCTCGTTCGATTCGACAGTGAAGTCGAACCTGTCGGTGGGGCTGCCCTTTGATCTGATGGTGTATGAGACGGATTCCTTCGACACCTCTCGGCAAAAGCGCGTGGACAAGGACGATCCGGTGTATCAATCCATCTCGACCGGTTGGGGCGACGCGCTGCGCGATGCGTTCCAGCTTTTGCCCAGCTATTCGGTCTGACGGGGCGGGCAGGGTGGCGCAAGGCGCGGACTAGGTCCGGCCCAATCTTTCATCCTCGGCGCTGAGCACCGGGTCGCGGTCCTCCGCCTTGCCGAAACCGCCGCCGCCGGGGGTTTTCACCCGCACCCGGTCGCCTGCTTTCAGCGCGATATCCTGTTCTTTGGACAGGTGTTCGGGGATGTATTTCACACCATCGCGCCAGACCTCGACCTCGTTCACCGCACCATCCGCACCGCCCAGCGCGCCCTGGGGGCCGAAGCGTCCATGGTCCATCACGAAACTGGCCCGCGCGTCACCGCGCCTGAGTTCCAACTCATAGTCCAGTCCCAGACCGCCGCGATGCCGCCCCGCACCGCCTGACCCCTCGCGCAGGGCATAGCGGTGGTAGAGCACCGGAAAATTCTGCTCCATGATCTCGACCGGGGGGGCTTTGGAGATGCCGATGGTCGAACAGCCGTTGGCGATGCCGTCATGGTCCGCATTGCCGCCATAGCCGCCGCCCGAAAGCTGGTACATCACGAAATCGCGCCCCGTCATCGGGTCATGGCCGCCCAGCGCGAAATTGCCGCTGGTGCCTGCGGGGGCGGCGGTGACGCGGTGCGGCAGCGCCTCGACCAGCGCGGCAAAGACGGCTTCGGCGATGCGCTGGCTGACCTCGGCCGCGCAGCCTGACACCGGGCGCGGGTATTGCGCGTCAAGGAAGGTCCCGACCGGGCGGATCACCTCCAGCGGTTCGAAAGCGCCCGCGCTGATCGGCACCTGCGGAAAGATATGGCGCATCGCGAGATAGACCGAGGACAAAGTGGTGGCGAGCACTGAATTCATCGGCCCCATGCAGGGCGGGCTGCTGCCTGCAAAATCAAAGGTCAGGTGGCCCGGCGTCTTGGTGATCTTCAGCCGGATCGCCAGCGGTTCGTTCACCACGCCGTCGCTGTCGATCCAGGCGGTTGAGGTATATTCCCCCTCAGCGATCTCGTCGATCAGGCTGCGCATCTGCGCCTCGGCCCGCGTGCGCAGTTCGGCAATCGCCGTGCGCACCACGTCGTCGCCGTAACGGTCCAGCAGCGCGTTCAGCCGTTCCTCTCCCACCATCAGCGCGGCGGCCTGCGCTTTGACGTCACCGATACGCTGGTCGGCGACCCGGATGTTGGAGCAGATGATGGCATAGATCTCCGGGTCCAGCACACCCTGCTTGAACAGGCGCACGGGGGGCAGGCGCAGCCCTTCCTGTTCGACGCTGGTGGCCGAGGCCGAAAAGCCGCCCGGCACGGCACCGCCCGTGTCGGGCCAATGCCCCGTGTTACTCAGCCAGCAGAAGATTTCGCCGTTGCGATAGAAGGGCCGGGCAAAGCGGACGTCCATCAGGTGCGTGCCGCCCAGATAGGGGTCGTTCACGATGTAGATGTCATCGGGCTGCGGCGCGGCGGCGGTGCCTGCGGCAATCATCTCGATCAGCGTGCGGGTGGAATATTGCATGGTGCCGACAAAGACCGGCAAGCCACCCGCGCCCTGCGCGATCAGCGCGCCATCCTCGGCGGCATAGATCCCGTCGGAACGGTCGTTCGCCTCTGCGATCACGGGGGAAAAGGCGGCGCGGGAAAAGCTCAGATCCATCTCGTCACAGACCTGTTGCAGCCCGGCCTGGATGACCGAAAGGGTGATGGGGTCGATACTGCTCATGTCGCCGCTCCGATATGGATCATCAGGTTGCCGTCAACGCCGCCGGTCACCCGGTCACCCGGCGGGATCAGCGTGGTGCAGTCCAGCTGTTCGATGATGGCGGGACCGTCCAGCGTCACATCCGATGGCAGATGGTCGCGCCAGTAGACCGGCGTATCATGAGGGCTGCCATCGAAATGGACGGTGCGGTGGCCCGTCGGCGTGGCGCTGGCTTGCCTGCCGCCCGCGTCGATCAGCAGCGACAGGTCCACGGGTGCGCAGACCCCGATGACCGAGCAGTTTACGTTCACGATCCGCGCGCGGATCTCCGGCAGGTCCACCTTGAACCGCTGCCAATAGACCGCGTTGAAACGGTCCCGCAGGGTCTCCGCCGAAGGTGTTGCATCCTCCAGCGGCACCCGCACCACATGGCTTTGCCCCAGAAACTGCATGTTGGCGCTGAAATGATGTTCGACACCGGTGACGGTGACATTCTCGCGCGCCAGCGCGGCCTGACCCTCGGCCAGTTGGTCGGCAAAAGCGGCGTGCAGCGTCGTCAGGTCCAGATCGTCCAGCGGCTGGTTCAGGGTTTGCACGAAATCATGGCGCAGGTCCGCCACGGCGCAGCCCAGCGCATTGGTGATGCCGGGGCGCGCAGGGACCAACACACGCGGCACACCCAACTCGCGGGCAAGGGCGGCGGCATGCAGCGGCCCTGCACCGCCAAAGGCGAAGAGGGCAAAGTCGCGCGGATCAGCGCCCAGCGACAGCGACACCATGCGGATTGCGCCTGCCATCTTGGCATTGGCCATGCGGATCACGGCTTCGGCGGCGCCATGGGCATCGACGCCGAGCGGCGCGCCCAACTCACGGGCAAAGATCGCGGCAAGGTCGTCCATCCCGACGCCGCCCGCCACCGCGTTCAGCTTGTCGGTGTTCAGACGACCCAGCAGCATATTGGCATCCGAAATCGTGGGCCTTGTGCCGCCCTTGCCATAGCAGATCGGGCCGGGATCGGCCCCGGCGCTTTCCGGTCCGACCTCCAGCAGCCCCGCCGCATTGACCCGCGCGATGGAACCGCCCCCGGCCCCCACGGTGCGCACGTCCACCATGGGCACATGGATCGGCATGGCATATTCGACCTCGATCTCGTTCGAGACCGGCGGCGTGCCGTCGCGGATCAGCGCCACATCGGTGCTGGTGCCGCCCATGTCATAGGTCAGCAGGTTCGGCTCGCCCGCGCGCCTGCCGGTATAGGCGGCGGCCATCACGCCAGAGGCAGGGCCGGACATCACGGTTTTTGCCGCCTCCCGCGCAACCAGTTTCGAGGACACCATGCCGCCATTGCCGTTCATCACCAGCACGTCGCCGCGATACCCTTTGGCCGCCAGTTCGTCGCGCAGCCGCGCCACATAGCGTTCCAGCAGCGGCTGGACAGAGGCATTGACCGCCGCCGTCACGCCGCGCTCGAACTCCCGGCTTTCCGACAGCAGGCTGTGGCCGGTGGTGATATAGGCGTTTGGCCAGACTTCGGCGGCGATCTCGGCGGCGCGCAGCTCATGCGCCGGATTGGCATAGGCATGAAGGAAGTGGATCACCAGCGCCTCGCAGCCTTCGGCGATCAACTGTTTGATCGCGGCGCGCAAAGCACCCTCATCCAGCGGGGTCAGCACATTGCCCTGCGCATCCATCCGTTCGGGTACTTCCAGCCGCAGGTCGCGGGGGATGATCGGGGTGAATTGTCCTTTCATCCCGTAAGCCTGCGGGCGGGTGCGCCGCCCCAGTTCCAGCACGTCGCGGAAGCCTGCCGTGGTAATCAGCCCGGTGCGCGACAGTTTGCGTTCCAGCACCGCGTTGGTGGTGGTGGTGGTGCCATGCACGATCAGGCCCACATCCGCCAGATCGACCTCGGCCTGTTCCAGGGCCGCCAGCACGCCAAAGGCCTGATTGTCCAGGGTTGTCGGTGTCTTGGCGATGCGCATGGTGCCGCTTGCGCTGTCCACCATCACCAGATCGGTAAAGGTGCCGCCGACATCCACGCCGATGATGCTGCCCCTTGTTTCGGAGTGTTCCACGCCGGTGCCTTTCGCCAAACTCACTTGTGTACCAATAAAATCGCGAAGCGCCGGGTTTAGTCAACCGTTATGATGGTGCTGGCGGTGACCGGCGTGTCGCCCACCACATAGGCGCGGTGGTCGTTGGTGTTCAGCGTCACCCGGATTTCGTGGGTGCCTGCGGGCAGGGGGCCGATGTGGTATTCCGGCGCAAAGAGCCGTCCCAGCTTCATCCCGCCCACGTAAATATGGCCGTGGCCGGTGCCGGGCACGTGGTAGAGGCCCATCAGGTCTTCGGAAAAGGTGAAGTCGCGGGCCGTGATCCGCACTTGCCAGCCGTCGCCGTCGGGCAGGGCGTCAATCGCGATCTCAGGTGCCGGTTCTCCGCCCCCCACAACGCAGATGTCGCCCATGCCGAACAGGCCGACTTCGCCCGCGGCACCGGCCTGTGCCGGGTCCGACATCCGGGCCTTGACGGTCACGTCACCGGCCTTGGCGAAGGTCAGGACAAGCGGGACGAGGGCACCGTGCGCAAACGGAATTTCGGGTTGGCGGATGCTGACATGGGCCGCGTCCAGCGCGAGGGAGGAGTGGCCAGTAGGCACCGGCAGGCCATCTGCGCTGGCCGGGCTGTACAGTGTCACCTCTGCCACCGGGCTGGTGACCGCCATCAGCCGGTCGGGCGCGCCCTGGTTGTCGATGCTCAGGAATGCGCCAAGATGGCTATCGTCCACAGGTTGGGCCACCGCATTCTCGATCAGCAGTTTCGAGGCGGCACCGCCAATGCCCGCCAGCCAGATCACCCCGGACAGCGCCACAAGGGCCGCAAGAACAAAAGCCGCTTTCAAATCCCGTTTCCCGTCGCCAGAGTGCCGCCATGAGACTGCGTGAGATCGTCATAGGCGTCAAGCTGGGCGCGCTGCTGCCCGTCGCCGCACAGGCGCATGTGTCGGAGCAGGGGTTTGTCCTGCTGCTGCCCACCGAAGTCTATACGGCGGCAGGAGTGGCGGCGGTAACACTGACGGTGCTGGCGCTGTTTGCGCTGCCCGGCGGCGCGGTGAGGGGGCTCTTCGCACATCGCCGCCTTGCACCGCTGCGTTTTGAGCGCGCGCAGCAGGTAAGCAGCGTTTTCTCGCTGATCTGCCTGTTATTTGTGCTCTACCTCGGGTTCACCGGGCCGCGCGACCCGTTGTCAAACCTGATGCCGCTTGGCTTCTGGACGCTGGGTTGGGTGGCGGCGGTCAGCCTGTCGGGGGTGTTCGGCAACCTTTGGCACTGGATCAACCCCTGGACCGGGCTCTACCATCTGCTGGGGCCGTTGCGCCCCCTGTCCCCCTTGCCCGAGCGGCTGGGGCTTTGGCCCGCCGTGGCACTGCTGCTGGGCTATGCTGCCTTCCTGCTGGCCGATATCGCGCCCGACGATCCCGCGCGGCTGGCGCGGTTTGTGGCAATCTATTGGGTCGTGACCTTTGCGGGCATGATCCTGTGCGGGCCGCGCTGGCAACACCACGCCGAACTGGGGCATGCGATCTTTGCGGCCTTTGCCAGCCTCGCCCCGCTGCGCCTCACGGGGCGGGCCGGGCTGGGCGGTCCGGGCTGGCGGCTGTTGGCAGATACGCCCGCACCAGCCGCAGGGGTCTTTGCCCTGACCCTGCTGGCCGTGGGCAGTTTCGACGGGCTGAACGGGACCTTCTGGTGGCTGGGTTGGATCGGTGTGA
The DNA here is from genome assembly GCF_001650875.1 of Sulfitobacter sp. EhC04. Lineage (GTDB taxonomy): Bacteria > Pseudomonadota > Alphaproteobacteria > Rhodobacterales > Rhodobacteraceae > Sulfitobacter. The sequence continues at coordinate 227,681 of NZ_LXYI01000045.1, read as the reverse complement.
ACCCATTGGAGTTTCCGGGCCGCTCCGCCGTGGTGGTGCAGACGCTGACCGGGCTGGCACTGGCATTTGGCGCGCTGCTGGGCGTCTTTGCCCTCGCGGTCTGGCTGGGGATGCGCCTTGCACGGGCAGAAGTCCGCTTTGCCCATGCCTTCGGCTGGCTGGCGCTGAGCCTTTTGCCTATTGCGCTGGTCTATCACATCGCCCATTACCTCACCGCCTTTCTGGTCCAGATCCAATATACCGTCGCCGCCCTCAGCGATCCCTTCGCACGCGGGGCAGACTGGCTGGGCATCGAGCCGTTCCGTGTTACCACCGGGTTTTTCAACAGCATCGACACGGTGCGCCTGATCTGGACAACGCAGGCGGGGCTTGTGGTGCTGGGGCATGTCTGGTCGGTGCTGCTGTCGCACCGCATCGCGCTGCGGCTGTTCGGAGAGGGGCGGCGCGCGGCCATGGGCACCTTGCCGCTGTCGATCTTCATGATCGCCTACACAATGCTCGGTTTGTGGTTGCTGGCCGCGCCAAAAGGCGCATGAATCGCGGTATCGAAATGCGCGGTTCAGAAAATTCTGGACAAATTGCATGTATGCAAACAACATTCAGGGACTAAAACGGGAAACCGCAAATGGTCCCGCCCAACAGGGAGAGTTGGAATGACACGTAAACTGATGACAAATCGCCGTACCGTGCTGAAAGGTGCTGCCGCCGGGGGGCTTCTGGCCGCCGCACCGCTGGCCGCCCGCTTTGCCAGCGCGCAATCAAGCGCGCCGATCAAGATCGGGTTTCAGCAGCATTCGACCGGCATTGGCGCCGCCTATGGCCGCTGGTACGGGCGCACCACCGAAGCCGCCGTCAAGATGATCAACGACGCCGGCGGCATCAATGGCCGCCCGGTGGAGATCGTGGCCGAGGATGACGGCACCGACCCCAAGCGCGGCGCGGAAGTGCTGGAGAAATTCGCGAACCAGTCGGGTTGCGACGTGGCCTTTGGCACGCTGTTCTCACATGTGGTGATCGGCTCTGCCCCGGCAGCGGGCGAGCTGAAGCTGCCCTATTTCGTGGTCTCGGAAGGGCATCACGTCGCCAGCGGCATGCTCAACCGCTATACCCTGCAACCCGGTATTACGGATGTGAAAAGCCAGGTGCAGGCGATGGCCCCTTACGTGTCGGAGAATCTGGGCAAGAAAGTCACGATGATCTATCCCGATTTTGCGTTCGGCCATGATCACCGCGACTATTTCACAGCCGCCATCGAGGCGCAGGGCGGCGAGGTGCTGGAGCAGATCGCGATCCCGCCAACCGAAACTTCGTTCACCAAGTATTTCCCCAAGATCCCGCGCGACACGGAAGTGATTTATCACGTCATGGTCGGCCCCGCCGTCCTGACCTTCGTCAAGGAGCTGGGCGAGTTCTTTGGCCCCTCGCGGCCGGAGATTTTCGGCTTTATCGACTCGCTCGAAGCGGTTGATCTGGCCTCGCCGGGGCTGGAATTCCTGGAAGGCACCTATTTCTGGGAGGGCAACCCGCGCTACGCGCAGGAAGACCAGACCAGCCATGACAAGATGTTCCGCGAGGCCGTGGGGGTCGATGCAAACGGTGCGTCGGTGTCGGACCCCAAGGACGTATCGACCTATGCCCATATGTTCGGCTGTTGGGAAACCCTGCACATCATCAAGGCCGGGATGGAAGCCGCCGATTACCAGGGGCCCGCAGACCGCGCGAAGCTGATCGAGGCGGTCGAGGCGATGACCGATATGCCCGAAGGCGATGCACACCCGCAGGGGCCAAAGCGCTTTAACGGCAAGACGCACCAGGTCTTTGGAGTGCAGTACATCTCGAAGGTCGAGGACGGCAAACTGGTCAAGGTGCACACGACTTCGATCGAGGATACGCTTTATCCCGATGAAGTCGATTACACGACCATGTCCTTTTAAGGGCCAGGCGCCGGGGTTTAACATCCCGGCGCAATATGCTGATATTTATGGATTTCGGACCTCACCTTCTACTTGCCATGCTGGAAGGCGCCGTTGGCGCTGCGGTGCTGGCCCTCACGGCGCTTGGCCTTAGCCTGGTGTTCGGCGTGATGCGCGTTGTGAACGTGGCACATGGCGAATTCTTCATGCTGGGGGCGGTGATCGCGTGGTTTGTCGCCACCTCCATCGGCGGACATCCGGCGGTAGGCTTTGTTGCCGCGCTGGCGCTGGCTCCGGTGATTGCCGGGCTGGTGGCGGTGCTGGTGGATCGTCTGATCCTGAAGCCGGTGAAATACGACCCCGAAGCGACCATCGTCGGCACCATCGGGGTGCTCTACATCCTGCAACAGACCGCGCTGATGACCTATGGCCCGGAGGCGCGGCCCGTTGAGCCACCCTTCAGCCACCGCATCGCGCTGCCCTGGTTCGAATGGGGCGAAAACGGCCTTGCCATGTTCTACCCCTGGGGGCTGAGCACCAACAGCTACAAGCTTTTTGTGATCGGGGCGGCGATCGCGATCCTGCTGGCGTTCTGGCTGATCATGACCCGCAGCAAGGCGGGGCTGATCATGCGCGCCACGCAGTTGGACCGCGAAACCGCACTGGCATTTGGCATCCCGGTGTCGCGGGTCTATTCCATTGTCTTTGGCCTTGGGGCCGGGCTGGCCGCCCTTGCCGCCGTGCTGATCGTGCCGATCCAGCAGGCGCATTACCTGATGGGCCATGACCCGCTGCTGCTGAGCTTTATCGTGGTGATCATCGGCGGGCTGGGATCGGTGCGCGGCACGGTGGTCGCGGCGGTGCTGATCGGCATGTCGGACGGCATCATCTCGGTCTTTCTCAGCCCGACACTGGCCAAGATCATCGCAACCTTGCTGGTGGCGCTGGTACTGGTGTTCCGCCCACAGGGCCTGTTCGGAAAGAAACCGGCATGAGCATCGGCACCCGTTCCACCCTGCTGCATCTGGGATTGATCGCGCTGCTGTTTGTGCTGGCCTTCGTGCTGCCCAGCTATCATCAGGGCAACCTTGCGCGGATCATGGTGCTGGCGACATACGCCATCGGCTATAACGTGCTGTTTGGCTATACCGGGCTGCTGAGCCTGGGGCACGCGATGTTCTTTGGCGCGGGCATGTACGGGCTGGGGCTGGCGATGCAATATGGCGGGCTGGGGGTGATCCCGGCCTTTGTGGTCGCGCTGATCTGCGCGGCTGTCCTGTCTGCGGTGGTTGCCATGCTGGCGCTGCGCACCATCGGGGTCGCCTTCATGATCGTGACGCTGATGTTTGCGCAGGCGGGCTATCTGACGGTGCTCTACTTCGGAGCCTGGACGCGTGGCGACGAGGGGTTTGTCATCGCCCAGTCGGCGCGCCAGATCGCGGGACTGGACCTGACGCAGCCGACAACGCGCTACCTTGCCGCCCTGGTGCTGTTTTCCGCCGCCTTGCTGATCACCGCGCGGATGATGCAGGTGAGCTTTGGCAGCGTGCTGATCGGCGTGCGCGAGAACGAGGAACGCACCCGGATGCTGGGCTATGACGTGTTCCGGCACAAGCTGGCGGCGGTCATCATCTCCGGCACCATCTCGGGGGCCGCAGGGGCGGGCTATGCGGTGCTGTTCGGCTATGTCGGGGCGACGTTCACTTCGGTCCAATATTCGATCTTTCCGCTGCTCTGGGTGCTGCTGGGCGGGGCGGGCACCACCATCGGGCCATTGGTCGGCACGCTCTTCATGTTCTATCTGATCGACTATTCCAGCGGGCTGACCAATGCCTATATGCTTATTGCGGGGGTGGTTCTGGTCCTGCTGACGCTGTTTGCGCGGCTGGGGCTGGTCGGTGAGATCCGCAAACGCTGGGTGGCGTGGCTGCCATGATCCTGCTTGAGACAAAGGGGCTGACGCGGATTTACGGCGGGCTGACTGCGGTCGACGGGGTCGATTTCGCCCTGCCGCAGGGCGAGGTCCACGCGCTGATCGGGCCAAACGGCGCGGGCAAAAGCACCTTTGTCGGCATGATTTCGGGCCGGATCCCCGCCAGCGCGGGCGAGGTCTGGTTTGACGGGCAGAATGTCACCGCGCTGGCCGCCCATGCGCGCATCCGGCGCGGCATGGCCTATACCTTCCAGATCACGGCGGTCTATGCGCGGCTCTCGCTTGCCGACAATCTTGCGCTGGCCCTGCGCAGCCGGGACCGGGCGGCGGCGCTGGCCGCCCTCGACCGGGTCGGATTGGCCGACCGCGCCGACCAGATGACCGGCGATCTGGCCTATGGCCACCAGCGGCTGCTGGAAATCGCCATGGGCGTGGCGCAGAAGCCCCGGCTGCTGATCCTGGATGAACCGACCCAGGGGTTGGCGGAAAGCGAGATTGAAGGCTTCAACGCCCTGATCCGCGAACTTGCCGGGGAAACCACCATCCTGTTGATCGAGCACAACATGAATGTGGTGATGGCGCTGGCGGACCGGATCACGGTGCTGGACATGGGCGCGATCCTGGCCTCCGGCACGCCGGTCGAAATCCACGCCAACCGCGCGGTGCAAGACGCCTACCTGGGGACCGGATGATGCTGAAGCTCGACCAGATATCCACCGGTTATGGCCCGATCCAGGTCCTGTTTGACTTCAGCCTTGAGGTCCGCGCCGGTGAGGTCCTGTGCCTGATGGGGCGCAATGGCGCGGGCAAATCCACGGCGATGAAGGCGATCATGGGCCTGCTGCCGCTGAGCGGCGGGGCCATCACATTGGAAGGCGCGTCGATCAGCACGCTGCCCGCACATGAGGTGCCGCGCCAGGGCATCGGATATATCCCGCAGGGCAGGCGGCTGTTCACTGAAATGACGGTGGCCGAGAATATCCAGATCGGGTTGATGACAAGGGGCCGCGGGGCCGAGACCCGCGAACGGGTGCTGGACATGTTCCCGCGCCTGCGCGAACGGCTGGACCAGCGGGCCGAAACCCTGTCGGGCGGTGAGCAGCAGATGCTGGCCACGGCACGCGCGCTCTGCCTGGAGCCGCAGGTGCTGTTGCTGGACGAGCCGACAGAGGGCTTGCAGCCGTCGATGATCCAGCTGATCCGCGAAACGGTGGAAAAGCTGCGCGCGGCGGGGGTGGCGATCATACTGGTGGAGCAGCGGATCGAAGCGGTGCTGTCGATTGCCGACCGGGTCGCCTTTATCGAGAATGGCCATGGCCGCGACGTGGTGGAAACCGACCTGCTGCGCGGTGACCGGCGGTTGTTCGAGAAATACGTGGGGGTGTAGAAGCCGGAATTTTCAAAAATTCCGGACCGTTTTCTTCAAAGAAAACGATGTGCAGCCAGGACCGCGACGTGGTGGACACCGGGTTGCTGCGTGGCGACTGGCCGGTGTTCGTGAAATAAGCGGGGTATAGAAGGCGGAATTTTCAAAAATTCCGAGCCGTTTTCTTCAAAGAAAACGATGTCTTGCAGCCTTTGTGACCGTTTGGGTCGAGATGCAGCATAGCGGCGACTGAAAGGTTAAACCAGTTTGGCCAGCAGCGCTTCGAACAAGGCCGCTTCCGCGGCGCTCAGGGGGGCTATGGTCTCGGCCCGTGCGGCCAGCGCCTGTGCCTCGGCGCGTTCGAACTGCGCCTTGCCTTCGGCGGTCAGCTCCACCAGCCGCAGCCGCTGATCGTTCAGGTCCGGCCGCGAGGTCACGAGGCCCTTTGCCTTCAGCCGCCCCACCACGCCCTTGATGGTGGCGCTGTCCATCGCAGTCTCCCGGCCCAGCCTGTTCTGCGACAGCGGGCCCTGTTCGAACAGCCGCGCCAGGGTGGCGAATTGCGTTGGCGTCAACCCATCCACATGGCGCGCAAAGATCGCCACATGCCGCTGGTTTGCCCGGCGCAGGTTGAATCCAACCTGTGTGGACAGTTGATAGGCCTGATCCGTGATCTCTGTTTCACCCATAGGGAAATTATTGACAGTTTGCGCGGGCTCCCGCAACATCTGCTTGTACACCAACAATCGGGACTGCCATGACCGATACCGCCCGCTATCACCGCCCGCACACTTTGGAAGGTGCCCTTGCCCTTCTGGCGCAGGGCGATTGCCGTATTGCGGCGGGCTGTACTGATCTGTTTCCGACAACCCGGCACAAGGCGCTTGGCGGGTCCATCCTGGACATCACCGGCATTCGCGACCTGCGTGGAATCACCTGGACAGATGCGGGCCTGCGAATCGGTGCGGTGACCACCTGGTCCGATCTGATCTGCGCCGATCTGCCGCCTGCCTGCGACGGGCTACGGCTGGCGGCGCGCGAGGTGGGCGCGAAGCAAATCCAGAACCGGGGCACGATTGCGGGCAATCTGTGCAATGCCTCGCCTGCGGCGGATGGGGTGCCGCCCTTGCTGACGCTGGATGCGGTGGTCGAGGTGGCCTCGGCCAGTGGCACTCGCCTCCTTGCGCTGGCCGATTTCATCACGGGGCCGCGCCAGACGGCACTTGGCCCGGGTGAAATGGTGACCGCCGTTCTGATCCCCGAGGCGGCGCTGGCAGGGCAGGGACATTTCCTGAAACTGGGCGCGCGGCATTACCTGGTGATTTCCATCGCGATGACCGCCACGCGGATCGTTGTGCGTGAGGGGGTCATCACCCATGTCGCACTGGCCGTCGGGTCCTGCGGGCCGGTCGCCACGCGCCTGCCAGAGGTGGAGGCGGCGCTGATCGGCAAACCATTGGACCCCGCATTGATCGCAGACCGCGATGTCGCCACCGCGCTGCGCCCGATGGACGACATGCGCGCCACCGCTGGCTATCGCAGCATCGGGGCCGCCGAACTGCTGCGCCGCACCCTGGCGGCGCTGCGACTGGAGGAACCGGCATGAATATCCACAGGACCAAGGGCCAGAAGATCACCCTGAACATCAGCGGCAAGCCCCGTACTGTCGATACCGCGCCGGGCCGCCGCCTGTCGGAAGTGCTGCGCGAGGACCTGAACCTGAAAAGCGTCAAGATCGGCTGTGATGCGGGCGATTGCGGGGCCTGCACGGTGTTGATCGACGGGCGACAGGAATGTGCCTGCCTTGTCCCCGCGATACAGGCCGATGGCCGCGTGGTCGAAACCCTGGAAACGGCGGAACCGGTGCTGCGGGCGCAGCTTCAGCAGGCGTTTCTTGCCAAGGGGGCCGCGCAATGTGGCATCTGCACGCCCGGTCTGATGATGGCGGCAATGGAATTGCTGCGCGAAACGCCCGCACCCGACGAGGCGCAGGTCGAGGATGCGCTTGCCGGGGTGCTGTGCCGTTGCACCGGCTATCGCAAGATCATCTCGGCGGTCATGGCTGCCACGACGCCTGCGCAGGTGCAGACCTCTCCGCTGGCAGGCGCTGCCGTGGGCCAAGCGATTCCCCGCCTCGACGGACAGCGCAAGGTGGACGGGACAGAGGTTTTTGGCGCGGATTATGCACCCGAGGGCGCGCTTTTGGTCCGCGCAGTGCGCAGCCCGCATTATCACGCGGCCTTTACGTTGGGCGACGCCGAAAGCTGGGCCGCGCAGAGGCCCGGCATCGCCTGCGTGATCACCGCCGCCGACATCAGGGGCGAGAACCGCTATGGCGTGATCCCGCCGCTGGCCGATCAGCCGGCCCTTGCCGAAAAGGTCGCCCGCTACCGGGGCGAGGCTGTGGCACTGGTGGTCGGCGCGGCAGAGGTGGTCGAACCGCTTGATCTGGACAGCTTTCCCGTGACCTGGTCGCCGCTGCCCCATGCCCTGACAGCGGAGGAAGGGGCCGCCGTGGATGCACCGCTGCTGCATGGCGACCGGCCTGAAAACACCCTGATCCGGGGCCGCGTGGCCTGTGGCACACCGGATGCCGCGCTGGCGGCGTCGGCCCATGTGGTGACGGGGCGGTTCGAAACATCCTATGTCGAACACGCCTATATCGAGCCCGAGGCCGGGGCGGCCTGGATGGAGGGCGATACGCTGGTGATACAGGCCTGCACCCAGGCCCCGGTGATGGATCTGGAAGATACGGCGCGGGTGCTGGGCCTGTCACATGACCGGCTGCGCATCATCCCTTCGGCGGCGGGGGGCGGGTTCGGTGCCAAGCTGGACGTAACTCTGCAACCGCTGCTGGGGCTGGCGGTGCTGAAAACCGGCAGGCCCTGCCGCATGGTGTTCAGCCGCACGGAATCCATGCAGGCCAGCACCAAACGCCATCCCGGCACGATGGAGGCGACCATCGGGGCCGATGCCGGGGGCCAGATCACCGGCATGACCTTTCACGGCGACTTCAACACCGGGGCCTATGCCAGCTGGGGTCCGACTGTGGCCGTGCGGGTGCCGGTCCATGCCTCCGGCCCCTACTTCACGCCGCATTACCGCGCCACCAGCCGCGCGGTGCATAGCCATGGTCCGACCTCGGGTGCCTTTCGCGGTTTTGGCGTGCCGCAGGCCGCCATCGCCCAGGAAATGCTTTATGACGAACTGGCACTGGCCTGCGGGATGGACCGTCTGGCCTTTCGGCTGCGCAATGCGCTGCGCGATGGGGACACGTCACCTTGCGGGCAGGTGATGCAATCCGTTGGGCTGGTGGAATGCCTTGAGGCACTGCAGCCACATTGGGAACAGGCGCAGCGCGAGGTCGCAGCGTTCAACGCCACCTCCGCGACGCGCAAACGCGGCATCGGGCTGGCCTCTTGCTGGTATGGCTGCGGCAATACGGGGTTGTCCAACCCCTCGACCATTCGCATTGGCATTACCCGCGACGGGCGGTTGAAGCTGCATCAGGGGGCCACGGACATCGGGCAGGGCTCGAACACCGTCATCACCCAGATTGCGGCGGATGCCATCGGCATCGCCATCGACGCCATCGACATCATCGGCCCGGACACCGCCCTGACGCCTGATTGTGGCAAGACCTCGGCCTCGCGCCAGACCTTCATCACCGGGCGTGCGGCTGTGGCGGCGGGGCATGCGCTGCGCGCCGCGATCCTGCGCCTGACCAATCTGGCCGGGGCAGACCGGATGACCCTGCACGAGGGCCGCTTGACCGTGACCCATGGCACACAGACCCGCGAGATCGGCCTGTCGGACATGGACCCGGACGCAAACGGCTATGTCATCGCTGCCGAGGAAACCTATGATCCGCATACCACCGGGCTGGATGCGGAGGGGCAGGGCACGCCCTATGCGCTTTATGGCTACGGCGCGCAGATGGCCGAGGTCGAGGTGGATATGGCCCTTGGCACCGTGAAAACCCGCCACATCGTTGCCGCCCACGACCTGGGCCGTGCCATCAACCCGCTGCTGGCCGAAGGCCAGATCGAGGGCGGCATCGCCCAGGGTCTTGGGCTGGCGCTGATGGAGGAATACCTGCCGGGGCAGACCGAGAACCTGCACAATTACCTGATCCCCACCATCGGGGACATGCCGCCCGTGACTTCGATCCTGATCGAAAAGCCGGACCCGGAGGGGCCGATGGGGGCCAAGGGGCTGGGCGAACATGTGCTGATCCCGACTGCACCCGCGATCCTGAATGCGATCCGCGATGCCTCGGGGGCGAAAATCACCAAAGTGCCGGCATTGCCCCATCGCGTGCTGGCCGCGATCAAGGCGTCACGCCAATGACCAAGCCAGAGAAGATCCGCTGCGATGCCTGCCCGGTCATGTGTTACATCGCCGAAGGCCGCGCCGGGGCCTGCGACCGCTATGCCAACGAGAACGGGCAGATCATCCGCTGCGATCCCCTGACCATCCTGGACCGGCGCATCGCCAAGGGCGACGCGGTCAAACCCTTTCTCGCCGCAGACTGGGACGGGGCATCGGCCTCGGGCGATGATGTGATTGTCTCTGCCATCGGGGCAGGGACCACATACCCCGATTACAAACCGGCCCCCTTCATCGTCAGCCGTGACATAGAGGGGGTGGATTTTGTCACCGTGGTGACGGAGGCGATCTTTTCCTATTGCGGGGTCAAGGTAAAGATCGACACGGATCGGCACCTGGGACCGGAGGCCGCAACCGTGCGCGCAAAGAGCGAGGCGGTGGGTCATGTGATGACCTCTGAATACGGCTCGCAAATGCTGTCTCTTGGCGGGGTCGATCACCTGACGGGCGGGGAAAAGGCCGAAGGGCGCGTGACCTGCGACACGCTGCTGCGCCTGTGCAACGGAGAGGCGGTTGAACTGACCATCGACGGCGGATCGCATGTGGTGGTGCAGGCAGGTGCGGCCCCCATCGTGGATGGCAAGCAGGAAAGCCGGATGCGGGTTGGCTGCGGCTCGGCCACCATCGGCATGTTCGCGGTGCAGTGGCAGGGGCTGGTGGACGAGGTGGTCGTGGTGGATGACCACATCACCGGAGTCGTGTCGGAACATCAGGCGGGCAAGGTGATCGACTGGCCCGAGACCGGGATCAAGATCAACGGCAGACGCTCCACGCCGGGGCGGTATTTCAAGGTGGCAGAACCGGGCATGGGCTGGGGCGGCACCGACATCGACGATCCGCTGCACATCCTCGGCCCCTGGCGCGCGGCCAAGGGCGCGCGGCCGGGGCTCAGCCTGCTGATGGTGTCGACCACCGGCGAACACGCGGCCTATTTCGTGTTGGATGACAATCTGGAACCGCAACCGCAGCCGATGCCCGCCGCGCTGCAACCCTCTGTCGATCTGATTGCGGAAAATTGCGAGCCTGCCCTTTGTACCGTGTTGTTCATGGGGGGCGCGGGCGGTTCGCTGCGCTCGGGCGTCACGCGCAACCCGATCCACCTGACCAATTCGGTGAAGCAGGACCGCACCCGCGTCACCATCGGCGGCGCGCCGACCTATCGCTGGCCGGGCGGCGGGATCACAGTGATGGTGGATGTCACCCAGGTGCCTGCGGGGGCCTTCGGCTATGTGCCGACACCGGCGCTGGTGGCCCCGCTGGAATTCACCGTGCGGCGCGCAGACTACGAGGCGCTTGGCGGGCATGGCGCGTCAGTGCGCGACCTTGAGGACGTGCTGGCACGGGGTGGTGAATACGGGCGCGCCTCGCGGGTGCTGGGGGACGGGGCGTGAGCACGGACCCACAGGCGCATATCCTGCCGGACGGGCGGCGGTTGCACCTGAACCATGGCCCCATCGACCTGATCATCGAGGTGCTCGGCGGCGATGCCACGGCCTGCTATGCAACGGCACAGGCGCGGTTTCAGACCCTGCTTTCGGGGCTGGTGGCGGAATTGCCTATTTTGCGCAGACCGATTGACCCGGGAACAAGGGTCAAGGACCCGGTTGCGCGGCGCATGGTGCAGGCGGTCCGGCCCTATGACGATACCTTTGTCACGCCGATGGCGGCGGTGGCGGGCTCGGTGGCGGACGAGGTTCTGGCGGCCATTCTTGCCCGCCACCCCGCCGAGAAGATCTATGTCAACAATGGCGGCGACGTGGCGTTTCACCTGGAATCGGGGCAGGACATTTCGGCAGAGGGGCCTGCCGGCGCGATCCGCATCACCGCCGAGGATACGTCACGCGGGCTTGCGACCTCCGGCTGGCGCGGGCGCAGCCATTCGCTGGGCATTGCCGATGCGGTCACCGTGGCCGCCAGAACCGCCGCCGCCGCAGATGTGGCCGCGACACTGATCGCCAATGCCGTGGATCTGCCGGATCACCCCGCAATCAGACGGGTCCCGGCCCGTGCGCTCAACCCCGACAGCGACCTTGGCGACAGGCTTGTCACCACCGATGTCGGCGCGCTGGACACGGCGGAAATCATCGCAGCCCTCGCGCGTGGACAGGCCCTGGCCGATAGCCTGTGCGCGCGCGGATTGATTCATCAGGCGGTGCTGTGCCTCGCGGGCCGGACCGCCCATGTCACCCATCCCCAAGGAGCCCTGAAAAATGCCTGACTTTCCCATCCGCAAGATGCAACTGATCCTGGAAGAGGTGCATCACGACGGCGGTCCGCTGCCCGAAACCCCGCGCAAGCTGGGTGCCATCGTCGCCTGCGTCAAGAACCCCTTTGCCGGGCGCTATGAGCCGGACTTGCAACCGGCCATGGAGGATCTTAAGCCCTTGGGGGCGGAGATGAGCGAACGCCTGATCGCAGCCCTTGGCGGCAAGGAGGGCATCGACGGCTATGGCAAGGGGGCCATCGTCGGCGAGAACGGCGAGTTGGAGCATGCCGCGCTTTGGCATGTGCCGGGCGGCTATGCCATGCGCGGGTTGCTGGGCCAGTCGAACGCCATTGTGCCGTCCTGCATGAAACGCGGTGGCGTGGGCAGCAGGCTGGACCTGCCGCTGGGCCATATCAACGCGGCCTATGTCCGCAGCCATTTCGACGGGATCGAGGTGGGCCTGCCCGACGGGCCACGCGCGGACGAGATTGTCTTTGCGCTTGGCATGTCCTGCGGCGGGCGGGTGCATTCGCGCATGGGCGGGCTGGAGGTCTGGCAGGTGACGGGTGATGACGGATTGCGGTAGCGGCTGAAAGGCGCGGTGCGCGGTTGGCAAGGGTCCGATGGGGCCGGATGCACCTGCGCCGGGCTAAACACCTGTCAAAGAAGACATGTCATTTTTGACATGTCTTCATGTGTCGGAGGGTTTTCCCGGCGCGCCATAAGGTGATGCCGCGAGACCGTCTGCCGTGCAGAGGGGCGACTACAAGAGAGGTCCACTTGCTGATAGAGGGCCACCCGTCTTCGATGGCGTCTCAGGCCTTCTTCTGACGCCCGAACCAGCCTTTCCTGACCGGCTCTTCCGATGCCGGTTCGACGGTTTCCGGGCCACCCAGAGCCTGCTGGAAGTTGGAAAAGAACTGATCGGCCATCTTCTTGGCAAAGCCGTCGATGATCCGGCTGCCCAATTGCGCCAGCTTGCCGCCCACCTTGGCATCCACTTCGTAATGCAGGATGGTCTGGTCACCCTGAGCCTCAAGACGCACCTGTGCGCCGCCCTTGGCAAACCCGGCCGCACCCCCCTTGCCTTCGCCGCTGATCGTCAGGCTTTCGGGGGCGGTCACCTTGCTGAGGTGGACAACCCCTTTGAACGTCGCCTTCACCGGCCCCACCTTTTGCACAACCGTGGCCTCAAAGCCCTGTTCGGCAGAGCCTGTCATCTCCTGGCAGCCGGGAACACATGCCATCAGCACATCGGAATCAAGAAGGGCCGCGAAAACACTGTCACGGTCGGCATCAATGGTCTTTTGATCGCTCAGGTTCATCTGGTATCTCCGTTGTTTCGCCGTGTTTTTCCCAAGCAGGTGAGGGCCGGGGCACCGCGCTGGCCTTGGCAGGAGTGTTAGGGCTGAACGCCCCGGTGCGGTATTGGACTTTGGTTGGAGGCAAGGGCCGCGCCCGCCGGATCGACGTGACGGGCGCCCCTGTCCTAGGCTCTGGACCCATTAATCTTACATGCTCAGCGGCGATTTCGCGCAATTTCAAGGGTTTGGGGCGTGCCGCCAATCCCCTCTCGTGACATTTGCCATGCAAATGCACTGCCGGGCAGTGGTAGGTTCTATTGGCAAGCGACCCAAGACGTTGAAATGAAGTGAAATCGCCGCCCGTCGCTCCGAAGGAGCGCCGTGTTATGCTGGCACGCCTTCGGCGTGACGGGTTTGACGGATTTTCCCGCAGCCCATTGCCCGGCAGGGCATTGCGCAGCAATGTCCCGAGAGGAGGCGTCACATCTGCTTGGAATAGAACCACTATTCCTGCGCAGATGTTCCTGGTCTGAGAAAAAATCTGGCAAACTGTGAATATAGAATTAATGGGTCCAGAGCCTAAGACCTTTTGGCTAGATACCTGACCGGGAAATGCTGCTAGCCTTTGACCATGACAGCAGATGAATTGCCGATGGCTGAAACCGTCACCTCCGAGACTTCAGGCAAATGGGCCCTGATCGTGGATGATCATCCGCTTTTCTGTGATGCGCTGGACCTGACGCTCAGGTCCGTCGCCGATTATACCGATATACGCACGACGCACTCGTTGTCTTCTGCGCTTGAGGAACTGGGGCGGGCTGGACCACCGGACCTTGTGCTGCTTGACCTCAACCTGCCGGATGTCAGCGGGCTGGACGGTTTGCTGCGGCTCAGGCGGCAGGTCAAGGATGCGCATGTGATCATCGTGACCTCGGTGACCGACAATGCCGTGATCAACGGGGCAATCGCGGCCGGGGCTTCGGGATTTGTGCCAAAGCACAGCAGCCGGGGCACCTTCAAGCAGGCGATCGACGTCATCCGCGCGGGCCAGGTCTTTACCCCCAGCGGCTTTGTCGCCGGTGAGGGCACAACGGAAGAGAACGTGAACCTGCGCCGGTTGGCGTCGCTGACCAATCAACAGGCCCGCATCCTTGAACTGATATGCGCGGGCAAGCTGAACAAGCAGATCGCCTTTGAGCTGTCGATCGCGGAAACCACCGTCAAGGCGCATGTGACCGCGATCATGCGCAAACTTGGCGTGCAGAACCGGACTCAGGCGGTTCTGGTCGCCCACGAAGCCCAATTCACATCCCAGTTGCCAAGTGAGGAAGAGCGCCGCTAGTCTGCTTTGAGGGAGGCTCGATTTGGCAATTCTGCAAGACTTTGAACCGCTGGCGGGGTCGCGGCATGCCTTGTGCCGGGGGCAGGTCGATGCGGGCCATCCCGACCCGATCACAGAGTTGAGCCGCGCCATGGGTGCCGCACCGCTGGCAGTGGTGGCGCTGTTCATCTCGCCCGCCGCCGATTTCGAAAAACTTGTGCGCGATGCAGATGCCGCCTTTGGGGGGGCCGACGTCATGGCCTGCACGACCGCCGGTGAAATCGGGGCGGGCGGCTATGCCGAGGGCACGATCATCGCCATCGGATTCCCGCGCGCGCATTTCGCCTCCACCTCGATCCTGATCGAGGATCTGGATGACCGGTCCTCTCAGGCTTTGCAGGACCGTATCGCCCTGGAACGCGTCGCATTGCAGGACGCACATCGCGACAAACGCCATGGCTTTGCCTTTCTGCTGGTGGACGGGCTGTCGCTGCGCGAGGACATGTTGAGCGTGGCCATCGCACCGGCGCTGCGCGACATGGCGCTGTTCGGCGGGTCGGCGGGGGATGGCGTGGATTTCGGGCATACCCGTGTGGCGCTGAATGGCCGTGCCTGCGAAAATGCCGCCGTGCTGACCCTGATCCAAAGCGCGTTGCAGGTGAAGGTTTTCAGCATCGACCACCTGGTCCCGACCGACAGGCAGATGGTTGTGACCGGCGCCGATCCGGCCCGGCGCATCGTCAAGTCGATCAACGCGGAACCCGCCGCGATGGAATACGCACGCCTTGTGGGCAAGGACCCCGAACAGTTGGACCAGTTCACCTTTGCCTCGCATCCGGTGGTGGTGCGCATTGGCGGCGACCATCACGTCCGGGCGATCCAGCAGGTCAAGGAGGGCGGCGAGCTGTTGTTCTTTTCCGCCATCGACGAGGGGATGGTGCTGACCCTGGCCGATCCTCTGGACATCGCCGATCACCTGCGGCGCAAGCTGGATGAACTGGCAGCTGCGGGCCAACTGACCGACATTGTCGGATGTGATTGCCTGTTGCGCCGGATCGAGGCGGAACAGAAGCAGACCACCCGCGCGGTGTCGTCTGTACTGTCCGAGCACCGGGTCATCGGCTTTTCCACCTATGGTGAGCAGATCGGCGCGCTGCATGTCAATCATACGATGACCGGCGTTGCGATCTATGCCCCCGAGGCGGATGCGGAGTGATCCGGTGTCGGTGATCAATCCCGCAGATTCGCTGGAGCGGCAGAACGAGAAACTGTTGCAGATCACCCAGGCATTGATGCGCCGGGTGGAACAGAAGAACGAGCAATCCGGCGTCGCCTATGCCCAGTTCGAACGCGCGGCACTGCTGGAGGTCCAGGTGCGTGAACGGACCATCGACCTGGAACGCACGCTTGACCTGCTGCAAGATTCAAATGCCCGGCTGGAGGTGGCCAACCGCGAAACCGCCATCGCGCGGGAAAACCTGACCGAAGCCATTGAAACCATCAGCGAAGGGTTTGCGCTGTTCGATCCCAATGACCGGCTGGCGCTGTTCAACAGCCGGTTCTGCCGCGATCTGCCCGATATTGAACCGCAGCTTTCCGAAGCGCTGTCGTTTGAGGCCTATGTCGGCCTGATTTCGGGCAGCAGATACCTGTCGCTGCCAGCGGGGGTGACGCCGCAGAAATGGGCGCAACTACGCACCCGACGGCACCGTGACGACCATGTCGTGTTCAACGTCAGCCTGATCCATGACCGCTGGTTGCAGGTCAGCGAACACCGGACCGCGCGCGGCGGCACCGTGATCCTGCAAACGGATGTGACCAATATCATCCGGCTTGAGCGCAAGGAACGCGAGAAACTGCGCGACGAACAGGCCCAGATCCTGCGCGCCACGCTGGATCACCTTGACCAGGGCGTTTGCATCTTTGACCGGCACCGCAAGCTGATCGGCTGGAACCGGCGCATGGATTACCTTCTGGACCTGCCGCCACAGGACGCGGACCTTGGCCGCAACTTTGTGGTTCTGCTGGAACGTCTCAACCGGCAACTGACCTTTCAGGACAGTTTCAACAGCCAGATGCTGATCGACTGGGCCGGGCAGGAAAGCGGCCGCAGCCCCATCGCCTTTGAGGTGACCGGCGACAACGACAAGGTGCTGAGCATCTTTGCGCAGGAGATGCCGGACCGGGGATTCGTGATCAGCTTTACCGATGTCACCGCCGAACGGGGTGCCGCGCGGGCGCTGTCCGAGATGAACGAGATGCTCGAACGCCGGGTGCAAAGCCGGACCCGGGCATTGGGGATCGCCCTTTCAGAAGCGGAAAGGGCCAACGCCTCCAAGTCCCGCTTTGTCGCGGCAGCCAGCCACGATCTGCTGCAACCCCTGTCGGCGGCCAAGCTCTTTGTCTCGGCTCTGTCCGAACAGATCGAGGCACCGGACCAGCGCGGGATCGTCGAAAAGGCGGAAACCGCGCTGGCCTCGGTCGAGCAGATCATCGAAGCGCTGCTGGACATCTCAAGGCTGGATGCAGAACGTCCGACCTTTGATATCCAGCCGGTGCAACTGGGCGCGATCATGGCCCCTTTGCGCGATGAGCTGACCCCGGTGGCGCAGGCCAAGGGGATCGACCTGCGTGTGGTCAATTGCGGGCTGTCGGTGCGCAGCGACCCCGGCTACTTGCGCCGGATCGTGCAGAACCTTGTCTCCAACGCGGTGCGCTATACTGAAACCGGCCGGGTGCTTGTGGGGGTGCGTCGGCGCGGCGGGATGGCCCAGCTTCAGGTCTGGGACACCGGGCCCGGCATTGCCGAGGAGGAACAGGAAGCGATCTTTCAGGAGTTCCAGCGCCTGTCGGCACATCAAAAGGAACATAGCCTGGGGTTGGGGCTGGCGATTGTGGAGCGGGCCTGCAAATCGCTGGGCCACGGGCTGCGGCTGACCTCGACACTGGGCCGGGGCAGCCTGTTCTGCGTGGATGTGCCGGTTGTCGAAGGGCGGCAGGACCCGATGTTGCTGGCCCGAGAGCGGCCTGAAACTCCGGATCTGGAACGCAAGGGCGACATCGTGTTTCTGGTGGAAAATGACGACAATCTTGCCAATGCGCTGGTCCTGATGATGGAGGGTTGGGGGGCAGAGGTGATCCATACCCGCACCGGCGAGGACGCGTTGAAACTGCTGGCGGACATCGACCTCAGACCCGACGCGCTGGTGCTGGATCATCAGCTTGGCGAGGGCATGTCGGGCCTGGATCTGCTGTGCCAAATCCGGGCATTGCATGGCGAGGTTCCGGCCCGGTTGATTTCGGCCGACCGGGGCAAGGAGCTGGAGCGCGCCTGCCGCGATTTTAACGTGAACTTGCTTCTTAAACCAATTGATAAAAATAAACTTTTTGCGTTTCTGAATGGTTAGGGCCCTGCCGCCATATATGCCGCTTGGCTGGTTTAATAAATGTTACCCTGTGCGTGGCCGTATTTCTGTGCCCTTCGATGAAAGCGGCCACTTCGCCCACGGGCCCGCGGCCTGATAACCGGCCGCGCCCACATTCGGTTCGGAGATGCTGCCGTTTCAGCGGTTTTCCTGTCGGGTTAAAGGGCTGTTCATGATCTGCGGTCATAGAAGAGGGGTGGCCCCGCCGGGGACGCGCGCAGGGTTTCGTTAACTTTCCAGCGGGAATTGGTCATGAGTTGTGTCTTTGTGGAAAATTTGCGGTGACGGCTGCACCGCCCTCCACGGGGATGGACCCTGCGCGCCTTCAACAGCGCAAAACTGTCGTGATTGTTGACGATTCACCCTTGTTACGGCGGTGGTTGCGCGTGGTGTTGGAGGGTAATCGCCGGCTGGTGGTCGTGGGCGAGGCCAGCGATGCGCAAGAGGCGCGCGCGGTGATCAAGGCGACGCGCCCGGACGTGATCACCCTTGATATTGAAATGCCGGGGATGAACGGGTTGGTCTTCCTGGAAAAACTGATGCGGCTCAATCCCTTGCCGGTCGTCGTGTTTTCCGGCGTGACGCGCGACAATTGCGAGACAACAGTACGGGCGCTGATGCTGGGGGCGGTGGATTGCCTGAAAAAACCCGAGAACGGGACCAACCAGCGCCTGCGCGACAACATCTCGCGGCGGGTCTTTTCCGCCGCCTGCAGCAGGCTTCAGTTGGCGCCGCGCCCCCGCGTCGCCAACGCCTCAGTCCCCGCTGTCCGGCATCAGGGCCATGAACCGATCCTGTTGATCGGGGCGTCGACGGGCGGCGTTGCAGCCCTTGACACGCTTCTTGGCGGGCTTGATCCTGCCGGCCCGCCGGTTGTGATCGTGCAGCACATGCCGGGTATCTATCTGGTCAGTTTCTCGCAACTTCTGGATCGCAGGTTCGATCAGGACGTGCTGCTTGCAAGGCCTGGCATGGTCCTGGCACCCGGCCAGATCGTGCTGGCTCCCGCCCTTGGTCAGCATACGGCGCTGGTACGCCGTCGCGGGCAATGGGAAACCCGGCTGCACGCCGATGAAGAAGGGGCCAAGCACTGCCCATCAATAGATCAATTGTTCCATTCGGCAGTCCCATACGCCCGCGACGTCATCGCGACGATCCTGACCGGCCTTGGCCAGGACGGCGCGCGTGGCCTCAAGGCCCTGCGCGATGCCGGTGCGACGACCTTTGGTCAGGACAAGGACAGCAGCACGGTCTACGGCATGCCCCGCGCTGCCTGGGATATCGGTGCCGTCGAACGCCAGTATCCTTTGGCAGAAATGCCCCAAGCCATCAATCAAGCGGCGGCAAAACACCGGGCACGATTGGTGAGGACAAGGCAATGACCGCGAAGACCACCGTAATCACCCAGGGTGAATACGCCGTTTCCGGTGATCCCAATGTTGTCATTTCGACCCTGCTGGGATCTTGTGTGGCTTGCTGCCTGCACGACCCATTGGCGGGTGTCGGCGGGATGAACCATATCCTGATCGCGGCAAATGCCCGGATGTCCACCCGTTTCGACCCTGAAGGGTTGAATGCGATGGAACTGGTGATCAACGACATGCTCAAGCTGGGGGCCCAGAAATCGCGCATGCAGGCAAAGCTTTTTGGCGGGGCAAAAATGGTGACGGGCTTGTCCGACATCGGCGGGGCGAATGCGGCTTTTGTTCTGGATTTCCTCGAAAGAGAGAATATTCCCTGCCTGTCCCAGTCCGTCGGCGGCGATGCCGCGCGGCATCTGATCTATCTGCCTGCACGCGGGATCGCCCGGCAAAAGACCAAACCTCGCGCCGCCGTCACCGAAGCCTTGCCCGCAGCGCCCAGCGCGCAGAGGGAGATCGAACTGTTCTGACTTGCGGCATGATGTTGCGTCCACCGCCCGATTTCGGGACAGCTTCCGGGACAGCGGCAGCAATGGGATATCAAAAGAGGTCCAACTCTCCGGACGACCGGGCCGGAAGAGGGGCGGTTCCCTGACTGCATCGCGCCTGAAACAACGCACGGGTATCCGCCAGCCGCAGCGCCTTGCAGGCCTCCGCGAGCCCCGTCCCCTCGATGGTGCTCACACCCGGCTGGCACCCCATTGCGGCTGTCAGCGCGGTCAGATCCTCCAGCGATTGCCGCAGGTAGTCGAGGCTTTGCAACTGGCCGATCACATACGTATCCTCGCGCGACAGATCAAGCCTGTCGCCGATGGCATGCTCTGCCCAGTTTACCATTTCGGCCAGCCCAGCCACATGCGACGAGACGCGCCGCAAGATGACCCCAAGGTCGGGTTCCCGCATTGATCCAGCCCCCATTATAGGCGTCCAACGACCTGTTCGATGCAATTGCGCAGGTCGTTGGGTTCAAAAGGCTTCTTCAGATAATTGTTCATGCCCAGCTTTTTGCCGTGGTCAATGATCTGCTGTTCGGCACGGCCCGTGATCAGGACAAAGCCGATGCCCTTTGTCTTGGGCGTGGCGCGCAGGTAATGCAGCAACTTCAGCCCATCCATTTCGGGCATGTTGTAATCCGAAATGACCAGGTGCACCGGCTTTGCTGTCAATGCCTGCAGGGCCTGCTTGCCATTTTCGGCGGTGAACACATTGCGCACCCCGAAGGAATCCAGCGCCTGCGTGATCAGGCCACGGCTGGTGGACATGTCGTCGACAACCATGATGTGGATTTGGTCGCGCAAGGCCATATTGGGGTATCCTCGTTGTTGTCAGATGACGCGCAGGGCGCGGGCGTTCTGTTGTCGGTTCAGAGTGGTCGATATGTCGTGGGCTCGCCCACGCGAAATCCAAATTTTTCCGGCTGCGCGATGCGTTCGGAATGACCAAGGAAAAGCACTCCATCCGGGCGCAGCAACTGATGCATTCGAGGCCAGAGTCTGCATTGTGTCTCAACATCGAAGTAGATGACGACGTTTCTGCAAAAGATCACATCGAACTGACTGCGCATCGGCCACTCCTTGAGCAGGTTCAAGGGGTTGTACCGTATCATCCCTTTGATCTCCGACTTTGCGGCATATCCGGATTCGCCGCCCGCACTTGCGGTATGCCGGGTGAAAAATCGCGCGCGCATCTCATCGGACACGCCGCTCATCAACCGGTCGGGGTACACCCCTTCGCGGGCGAAATTGATCACGCTGGCATCAATGTCGGTCGCAAGGATACGCAGGTCGAGCTTGTGCATGTCCGGCGCATGATCCAGCAAGGTCATGGCGATCGACAGCGGCTCCTGTCCGTTCGAGCAGCCAGCGGACCAGATGCGCAGACATCCCCCGGCGCGCAGGTCTGGCAGTCGCTTCGCAACCAGCTTGCCCAATGTGTCGAAATGGTGGCTTTCCCGAAAGAAATGCGAGACATTCGTGGTCAGGGCGGAAATCAGATGCGGATGTTCCTCTTGCCCGTTTTCCGACTGGATATAGGCACAATAGGCGGCAAAATCCGGCAGACCGAGGATTCGCAGCCGGTGGCGCAGGCGTGATTGGATCATTGTCGCCTTCTTGTCTGCCAGGGTCAGGCCGCTCTCCCGGTACGCAAGATCCGCGATGGCACGAAAGCTATCGGAATCCAGCGTTGACGAAGCCAGCCGGGTCGCACTCATGCGGCCAGACCTTCGCTGACGTTGATTGTCGCGGCAAGGTCAAGGATCCGGATCATCCGGTTGTCGATCAAGGTCAGCGCACTGACGACCCCGCCGCCACCGGCAGAACCGTCCGGCGGCGGTTGCAGATCGTCGGAGGTCAGCGCGATGATGTCAGATACCGCATCGACCAGCAGGCCGGTCATACACTCGTCTTGCTTAACCACGATGATCACGGCGCGATCGCTTTGGGCACGCGGCGGCAGGCCCAACCGCTCTGCGAGGTCCATCACCGGCAGGACCGTGCCGCGCAGGTTGATCACCCCTTTCATGTAATGCGGTGCCTGGGGCAGGGGCGTGGCGCGGGTCCAGCCCCGGATTTCACGCACCGACATGATATCAAGGGAATATTCCTGTTCGGCCAATTGGAAGGTCAGCAGTTCGATAGTGCTAGTCGGATTCTTTTCGGTCATGCTATGGCTCCTTCGGCGCGGGACTGGGACGCCATGGTCAGTTGCATGGACATGGCGTTGGAAATGATGTCGGATGGGTCGAGGATCAACGCGATCTGCCCGTCCCCGAGGATGGTTGCCGCGGCGATGCCAGGGGCGCGGTGGAAACTTTCGTCCAGGCCCTTGATGACCACCTGCCGCTGATCGACGATATTGTCGATCATCAGGGCTGCGGTGCTGCCGTCTTCCTGTCCGATCAGCAGCACAACGGCGCCGGTCATATCCTCAAGCGGCGCGCGGTAGCCCAATGCGCCACCGAGGTCGAGCAAGGGCACGAAGCCGCTGCGCACCCGCACGACGTTCCGGCCAGGGCGCAGCATCTGGACATCCCCGGCCTCCAGGGTGAGGGTTTCGACAACCACGTTCAGCGGCAGCACCAGGGTTTCATCCGCGACCTCGACCACCATGCCGTCGAGCACCGCAAGAGTGAGCGGCAGCGAGATCGAGAATGTCGTGCCCTCGCCGGGTTGGGAGGTGGTTGTAATACGCCCGCCAAGGGCCTGGATCGCGGTGCGGACTACATCCATGCCCACGCCGCGACCCGACAGGTCAGAAACCTTGTCTGCCGTGGAAAAGCCCGGCATGAACAGCAGGTTATCAATTTCCGTGTCGCTCAGCATCGCGTCAGCGGGGATCAACCCCTTGTCTATGGCAAGCTGCTGCACCTTGGGGCGATTGATTCCGGCACCATCGTCGGAAATCTCGATCACCACCCGGCCAGACCGATGTGCGGCAGACAGGTGTACCTGACCCTGTTCGGGTTTTCCGGCAGCGGCGCGGGCGGATTTGCTTTCCAGCCCGTGGTCCACGGCGTTGCGGATCATATGGGTCAGCGGATCGGCCAGCCGTTCGATCACGGTCTTGTCGACTTCGGTATCTTCGCCGTGAACAATCAGACGCACGTCCTTGTCCACCGCACCGGAGGATTCGCGGACAATGCGCGACATGCGCTGGAACAGCGACTTCACCGGCTGTGCCCGGATCATCATGACCGAATCCTGAATGTCGCGGGTCAGGCGCTGGAATTCCTCAAGCCCGTTCATCGCGTCGGAATGCGGCGAAAGTCCTGATTGTTCCAGGCTTTGGCTGAGCATCGCCTGGTTGATGACCAATTCGCCAACCAGGTTCACCAGCCGTTCGATCCTGTCGATATCGACACGCACGATGGTCTTGGCGGCTGGTGGGGCCTGCACGGCGGGTTTGGGCGGTGCCGACGCGGGTGTCACGGGAGGTTCCTTTGCTGGTTCCGGCACCGGTTCGGGCTCGGGCAGGCTGGCGGTCGCCTCTGGCACTTCTGCCACAGCAATGTCGGTCGTTTCCGGCGCGGCGGATTCCGCCGCAGCAACGACAGCCCCCGCCGTCTCCCCTGTCTCCATGTCCCCTTCGATCATGATTTGCGTCTCTGCGTCCCCTTCGCGCGTGATGTCCAGGCGGCATAACCCTTCGACAAACTCGAAGATGGAGGCGATCTCGGCCTCTTCCGCTTCGGTCTCAAGCGTGATGTCCCAGGTCAGATGTGGCACTTCCGGGACCAGTTGCCCGAGTTCAGGCACTTCCGAGGTGTCGCATGTCACGCGCATTTCGCCCAGCGCATGCAGGTTGCGCAGCAGTAATGCGGGCTCGTTGCCGGTCTCGAAAAGTTCGGCAGTCGGGGTGAACCGGATCAGGTAGCGCCGTGTCCCCGGTTCATCCAGACCGGGCAGGGGCGGCAAGGGCGGCAGATCGTCAAGGTCGGGCAGGTCCGATCCATCGCCACCGAGGTCAAGCGAGATGCCCATCGGACTGAAATCAATCTCTTCTTCCGGTGCCTCTTCGACCTCGCCATCTTCACCCAGGAAGGCGTTCAATGCGACAAGCAAGGCTTGTGTCTGCTCCTCCGGGGCGGGCAGGTTGTCGCGGCTGATCCGCACCAGGTCTGACAGATGATCCGCCGCCTGATAAAAGACCTTGAGCGCATCGGGCGTGACGGCCAGCCTTTCGGCGCGGACTTCATCCAGGACGGTTTCATAACGGTGCGCAAAGCGCACCAGAAACTCCAGGCCAAAGGCACCGGCACCGCCCTTGATCGAGTGGACCGCACGAAAGACGACATTGATGGTTTCGCTGTCGTCGGCACCATCGTCCATGATCTGGAGCCCATCCTGCAAGGCTTCCAGCAACTCCTCGCATTCGATGAAGAAGGAGGCGCGGATTTCGGCCATGGCATCATTCTGTTCACTCATGTCATGCCCCTTTCAGCTTGCGATCATGTGCAGGGCCTTGACCAGTTTCTCCGGGTCAAAGGGTTTCACGATCCAGCCGGTGGCCCCGGCGGCGCGGGCACGCTGTTTCAGCTCTGGCGCGGCTTCGGTCGTCAGCACCAGGATCGGGGTCGCGCGGTGCCTGTCCTGCCCGCGCACGGCGTCGATGAAGCCGAAACCATCCATGCGGGGCATGTTGATGTCGGTGATGATTGCATCGGGTTCGATGCCATCCAGCACTTCGACACCATGAATGCCGTCATCGGCGGTATGGACGGTGAACCCGGCGGGCAGCAGGGCCAGGCGGATCATGTCCCGCATTGTGCGGCTGTCGTCGACTGCAAGGATTTCCAGGCTCATTCTGGCGGCTCCGCGATGGTTTCGGGGGACATGCCCATGACGGTCATCTGTGCCAGCACCTTGTCCGGCACGTTGGCTAGATGCAGGGCCGCACCTGCCGTGCGGAAGGATTTGGCAGCGGAGATCAGAACCTGAAGGCAAAGCGCCCCCAATTGGGTTACCTCGGCCATATCGACCGTGACGTCCTGTCCGGCGCGGGCCATCAGGGCGCTGTGCAGCCCGGCGGCCTGCGTCACGGTCAACCGGCTTTCCGGGATCAACGGCTCAGCCATCGGGGGACCGGCCCTGCAAGGGGTGAGCAGACTTCATCACGCGACTCCAGTTCAGCTTTGTCAGCCCGGTGTAGCGTGCGGCGCGTTAATTCTGCGTTACCTTGATCGCCCGGCGCAGGATTTCCCGCAGACGCGCATGAAAAAGCCCCGTGGACGATGCCACGGGGCCATGGATTTCCTGGTTTTTCGATGGTCTGTCAGCGGCGGCGGCGTCCACCGACGCGCCCGGCGCGACCGCGCCCTTCATGGCCCGCTTTCGGCGCCTGTTTGTTGAATTCGATCCATGCGCCGCCATGCGGGTCGCGGTTGAACAGGAAATTCGCAGCCCGGATCGCTTCCATTTCCTTGCCCGGACGTGGCAGCGTGGAGCCCAGGCCGAAAAGCTGAACAAAGACTTCGTCATCCATGCCCTCCGGCAGGACCACACCGAGAGCCTCAAGTTCCGCCTTTTTCTCGGCGATCTTGGTCTGGTTCACGGGCAGCGCGACCGGGTTCATGATGGCCGAGGTCATGCCCGCACCCATCGCCATCGGCAGGAAAGCATTGTTGATGCCGTGCCGGTTCGGCAGCCCGAAAGAGATGTTGGAGGCACCGCAGGTGGTGTTCACGCCCAGCTCTTCGCGCAGGCGGCGCACCAGGGTGAAAACCTGATGACCGGCGGTTGCCATCGCACCGATCGGCATGACCAGCGGGTCAACCACGATGTCATGGGCCGGGATGCCGAAATCGGCGGCGCGTTCCACGATCTTCTTGGCCACGGCAAAGCGGACTTCGGGGTCTTCGGAAATGCCGGTATCGTCGTTGGAAATCGCCACCACGGGTACATTGTATTTCTTGACCAATGGCAGCACCAATTCAAGCCGCTCTTCCTCGCCGGTGACGGAGTTGAGCAGCGGGCGACCTTCGGCGGCTTTCAACCCGTTCTCCAGCGCGCCGGGCACAGAGCTGTCGATGCAGATCGGCAGATCGGACACCGCCTGCACCCGCGCGATCAGTTCCGGCATCAGTGTCGGTTCGACAAAGTTGTTGTCGGCATAGCGCGGATCTTCGGCCATCTTGTTGGAAAAGACAGCGCCCGAGTTCACATCGAGGATGTTGGCGCCTGCGTTGGTCTGGGCCACGGCATCCGCTTCGACGCGAGAGAAATCGCCGCGCTCCAGTTCTTCGGACAGGATCTTGCGGCCCGTGGGGTTGATCCGTTCGCCAATGACGCAAAACGGCTCTTCAAAGCCGATGATGGCGGTCTTGGTCTTGGATTCGACAACTGTACGGGTCATGAAATGGTCCTTTATTCGGCGTTTGCGGGAACGGCGGCAGCGCCCCCGTTCTGGATCGCCCAGTTGGCGTTGGTCTTGATGCCACCCAGCGGGAAGAAATGCACGTGGCTGATGTTGAAATCGGGGTTCTGTGCCTTGTGGCGGGCCAGTTCGGTTACAACATCGGTCGGCTCATAGGGCAGCAGCAGCTTGGTCACGTCCATCGCGCGCTTTTGCAGCACTTTCAGCGATGGGCCGACGCCGCAGGCGATGGCGAACTTGATCAGCGTCTGAAGCTTGGCCGGGCCCGCGATGCCGATGTGGATCGGCAGGGTGATGCCCGCCTGGCTCAGGCTGTCGGCCCATTCGATGATCGGCTGCGCCTCAAAGGCAAACTGCGTGGCGATGGCCATTTTCGCATCCGTGCGGGTCTGGAAGTCGTTTTTCCAGCGCAGCGCCTCGTCCACGCGCAGGCGGGTGCCGTCGGTGTCGATGTCGCGGTTGCCCTCGGGGTGGCCCGCGACATGCAGCCGCTCAAAGCCCGCCGCGTCGAACAGACCGGTTTCCATCAACTGCATGGAATCGCTGAAATCGCCGTGCGGCGTTGTTACACCACCGGCCAGCAGCAGCGCCTGTTTCACATCCGCTTCGCCCTGGTACATCGCGATCCAGTTGGCCAGAGTCGCGCGGTCCTTGATGATGCGCGCAGGGAAATGCGGCATCACCTTGTAGCCATCGGCGTTCAGGCGCGCGGCGGTCGCCACCATGTCCTCGATCGTCGTGCCCTCGATATGGGCGATGTAGACGCGGGTGCCCGCGGGCAGCAGATCGCGGAAATCCTCGACCTTCTCGGCGGTGCGCGGCATCACCTCGATGGAATAATCCTCCAGGAAGGCCTCCACTTCGGGGGTGCTGGCGGGTGCCTGGGGTGTTTCCTTGCGGCGGAAGTTCAGCAAAGACATGATGTTATCCTTGAACATGGGGCGGCCCTCAGGCCCAGCCGTCGTTGGCGATCAGCGCTTTGATCCGGTCCTTGTCGTATTCGGTGTCCAGGCGGGCGGCCTCTGCATCGGCCACGGCGTCGGGGTCTCCTTCAACCTCGTAAGGAACGGCTTTGCGCCACTCAGCGAGATAGGCATCGGTGTCTTCGGCCCCCACTTTCATGGCGGCGCGGTCGATGGCCTGCTCAAAGCGCTCCGGCAACTGGCGTTTGGAACCACGACGGCCCTTGCCGACGATCACCTGTGCGGGAATGTCGCGCCAATATACGATCGTGACGTCCGGCATGGTTGATTCCTCCGTTGCGCTTTGAGGCCTTCTATCGGCAGTCGCGTCTTTCCCGTCGCCGTTTTTCGACAATCGGGACCCCATCCGCGACTTGCACCTTGTAGCCTGCCGGTCCGCGCAGGGCGAGGGGGCGGGGCCTCATAATTTTCAACAAGGTTGTGAGGTCTGCCGCATGGCGCAGGACAGCGGGCAGGTGGAGTTCGCGCCGTGAATTGGGCAGGTCAGGGCGTCTCAGCCGATCAGATCGGTGTGAGCCAGAGGTCCGGCGTTGATCGCGAGACCGGACCCTGAGCGCGGCTTCGTCCAAGTGTGGCGACTTTTCCGAATGAATCTCCACTAAGCGAGCAGTTTTCATTCAGGTTCCAGATGCGAGACATCGGTTAGCCAGTTAAATTGGCAGATGAACATACTGGGACCAATGCGGCATACTTTTGACGCCGCCGCCCACGTGGATAGCGCCGGGAAGGTCATAGCCTGGCGGGAATTTTTCTGCATTGGGGTATCTAAAATATGTATCATGGATCAACGCATCACTTCGGATCAAGGGCCATACAAAGTCTGCCAAAAACGCCTGATCCCCAAACTTGTTGTCAAAGTACTTCGTCCCTCCGCCCAACAGCGCAGAAATGTTTGGAAGCACACCGGCAGTTCCGCCCCACATGCCAGCCAGAATAAGTTCGTGGTGGTAGATGTGATCGCGCATGACGTGGAACCGTTTTCCCGATTCAATCCACGCATTGACGGCCAGCAGTTCTTTGGCGTTCAGACGGGAGTCTGCATCTCGGCAGATGAAGATGTTTACGTTCGGATCATCAGATACGAGGAAACGCCACATCGGCCGAAATTTCTGATGCTCGGCCTTGTCCATCATCACGACCTGCGCGCCATAGGCCCGCAATGCATGGATTGCATCTTTGGGCACAGTGGCATCGCAATAAAAGCGCGGCGTCCAGCAAACATAGATGTGCTGTGCAATCTGTGCGTTCACAATGGCACCCGTAATATATTCTGGCCGATCCCCCCAAAGCGAAAAGGCAATGATATTGCGCGTGCGTTGCGACGGATCAAACGTCGCGCCACCGCTGTGCAGACGATGATTGCGGTGTGCGGATGCCTTGAAATCGGCCAATGCCTTGGTGTCCTTGAGGCGGATATTGTGATGGCCCTCTTGCTCTGCCTCTTGGACCCGCCCTGCGCGCCACAGAACGCCGATCAAGGTGTTGCGTACTTCGGTGTCGTCACGGAAATTCAGCGCCTTTCTAAGCGGCTGTATTGCGTCTTCCAACCGACCGGTGTTTTTCAAGAATGTGCCAAAGCTGGTCCAACCCTCAGCGTCTGTGTCGTTGACCGCAAGGTAGGCTTGGTAGGCGGCTTCAGCCTGTTCAACGGATCCCGCATCCCGCAGACTCATTGCAGCAAAAAGTCCTGCGCGTGAACGGGGTAACATTCTCGCTGCTTCGCCGTAGGCAGCTGCGGCGTCCGCAAATGCCTTTTTTTGGCGGAGCTTACGGCCTTTCGCCATCTTCAATGCATGTGGTGTGACGGTCTGCTTAGGCATTCGAGGTCCTCAACCGTGGCAATCACCAAAAAGAAGCATACATACTTATTGGTGTAAACGTATTTGCTTAAGTATGTAAGTTTGTGGCGGTGCAACTAAGCTCAAAATTGGCTAATTGAGGGCTTACGGACCAAAAGCACCTACTCATACCCCAAGTGTGGCTGCACTTTGGACGCGTGCGACCTTCCGGCAAGGGTCAGCAAATGAGTGCTCATTCCATTTAGCAAATGGTAGGCAGACAATTCCTGTGGAAGATGCTAACGCTACCTCGAACTGAGAGCCTTCATTCGGTTCTGAGGTTTGAAAGGCCGCTAAGTCCCGCTCACCGAACCTTAGAGACGTTCCTAAAACCCTGGTATTTGGAAGACTTGCAATCGTCTTCGTATGACGTTGCCACAAACCCCGTTCAAAACCAAAGTAGCTTCTGAACGTTTTAGCCTCGTCCACAAGCCCTAGCTGCCTTGCCGAAATACTGTAAAGTGGGCTCTCGTTGCACCTTCACTGCGGACCAGACGCATTGAGGCTTTAGCCCCTTTGCTGGAACGCGTCCGGACGCGGACCCCGCTGGCCCCGTCTGCGGGGCGAAGCCATGGATGGTCACCACGATCCCGCCGTCCTAAGATACCGGGATGAAGGATAAACCCCATGCCTATGTCCTGTGCAGCAACCCACGCAGCGGCACAACGCTGCTCTGCGACATGCTGGCGCAAACCGGTGTCGCGGGGCGGCCGGATTCGTTCTTTGGCGCGCAACACCTGTCTGACTGGAGCACCGACTGGGGCATTGCCGAGGCGGCAGACCCGGATGATCCGCATTTTACAGAAAAATATTTCGCCGCCATGCGCCGTGAAGGGCAGGGCGGCACGCCCCTCTTTGGCCTGCGGCTGATGGGGGTTGATCTGGGGGCGGCCTGCGCCTGGCTGGGCCGCAGGCACCCCGGCCTGCCCGATGATGCGGCCCGCTTTGCCGCCGCATTCGGTCCGGCCCGTTTCATCCATCTCAGCCGCGCGGACAAGCTGGCAGAGGCGGTGTCCTATCTCAGGGCCGAACAGAGCGGGCTCTGGCATGGCCGGCCGGACGGGAGCGCGCTGGAAGAACTGCCGCCCGCCGGGCCATCGGGCTATGATGCCGCAGCCTTGACGCGGCGCATCACCGAGTTGCGCGCGCTGGACGCGGCATGGCATGTCTGGTTCGAGGCCAATGACATTCAGCCGCTGCGGTTACGTTATGAAAGCCTGTCGGATGACCCGCAAAAGACGCTGGCACAGGTGCTGGAGTTTATCGGTCTTGACCCCGGTGTTGCCGCCAACGTGGCCCCCGGCACGCGCAAACTTGCAGATGCCACCAGCGCCGCATGGATGGCTCGATACAAGGCCGAAACTGGCCACGCGTGACTGCGTCGCAGCGTCCGGACCCCTGCAAGCCCTTGCGTAGGGACGGCGCAGGGACTAGCCTGTCATCAACTCGTTATACAAGGCGCGAACACCATGGCGCCACAGCGTCCCAAAGGTGCGGGCGCGCTCGACAAAGGAACACGACCGGCTCTGAGCCCCGCGCCAGTTACGCCCGGTTCGACCGAGCTTTATGCCGCGCTCGATCTGGGTACAAATAGCTGCCGCATGTTGATCGCCCAGCCCAAGGGCAGTGGTTTTCATGTGGTCGACAGCTTTTCCAAATCCGTCCAACTGGGCGCGGGTCTGGAGAAAACCGGGCGTTTGTCGCGCGGGTCGATGTCGCGCACCATTCAGGCCCTGCGTATCTGTCAGCAAAAACTGCGCCGCAACAAGGTCAGGCACATGCGTCTGGTCGCGACAGAGGCCTGCCGCCGGGCGCTGAACGGTGCCGATTTCATGAAGCGTATCCAGCGTGAGACCGGGTTGCGGCTGGACATCATCAAGCCCGAGGAAGAGGCGCGGCTGGCCGTGATTTCCTGCGCCCCGCTTGTCAACCGCAAGACGGAGAACCTGCTTGTGGTCGACATCGGCGGCGGATCGACCGAACTGGTCTGGATCGACATTTCCAAGGTGCCGCGCAGGGACCGCGCGCAATCCATCATGCGCCTGCACACCGGGTTCCAGCAGGCCGCATCCGACATCCCCGCCGCGCGGGTGGTGGACTGGATCAGCGTGCCGCTGGGCGTGGCCACCCTGCGCGACCAGTTCTCCGACGTGGAGGACGATGCGGCGCGTTTCGCCCTGATGAGCTGGTTCTTCGAGGAAAACCTGACCGATTTCACCCCCTATCAATCCGCCCAGCCGCAGGAGAATTTCCAGATCGTCGGCACATCGGGCACGGTCACCACTGTCGCGGCCAGCCATCTGGGATTGAAACGCTATGACCGGACCAAGGTGGACGGGCTGCGCATGACCTCCGATCAGATCGACCGGGTGATCCACTCCTACCTTGCCATGGGGCCGGGCGGACGGCGCGCCGATCCGCGCATCGGGCAGGACCGTTCTGCCCTGATCATGTCGGGTGCCGCGATCTTGCAGGCATTGATGCGCTGCTGGCCCACCGACCGGATGTCGGTCGCGGACAGGGGCCTGCGCGAAGGGCTGCTCTATGCCCAGATGAGCGCGGATGGCGTGCTGGAGGACGGCACCTACTGAAAACAATGAAGCATGATCCGCTTCAACCTTCCCAATCGGCGTGACGGCGACCCGACACGCCGCCCCGGCGGGCGGCATGTCGGGTCTGCGCAATCTGGGTCAGCTGCGCGAGATCAGCATTTCGGCAAAGCCGCCAAAAATCATGCGCTTCCCGTCGAAGGGCAATTCCATTTCAGGCTCATCCGACATCATCTTGGCCCAGCCCGCATCGCGGACTTCTTTCGAGGGCCAGGTGATCCAACCGGCGGTCACGACCTCTCCTTCTTCCAGCTTTACCGCCATCGGCAGGGAGGTCAGCTTGCCGTCGTTCACATCATCGCCCCAAAGGTCCACGACCTCACTGGCGCCGTAGCCAAGGATCATGGCGTGTGACGCCTTGAGGAACGCGTCGTAGTCCGTGCGTTTCTCGGCGGCGATAGGGGCGAGGAAAATATCATAATAGGCCATTGGATGCTCCGTTCCGAACGGTTATTTCCAAATAAAGACTGATATAACTCGAAAAAACAACTTCAAGCTGGCTGCGAATGACCAGGCGGGCGGAATGACGCGCAAGAAACCTTGGGACGATGGCTGCACGCGCCCATGCGCCGTAGATCATCGGCGGCCGCAGGGCACTGGTGATCGGGCGTGAACTGGTTGTAGGGTCCTTGCGGTCCTCTGGCATCAAGGCGTTGCTGGCCTCTGGTGAAAACCGCGCAAAGCCTTTATGGGTGGCGCGAAACTCGGATTGGTAGAATGGCAAAGACACCCACGGGCAAGAATTCCTCGGGTCGCGGACAGCGCGAACTGAAGGTCAAGGTCAAATCCGCACGCGGGCGCAAGCTCAGCTCAACCCGCTGGCTGCAACGGCAGTTGAATGACCCCTATGTGAAGCGGGCGCAGGCCGAAGGCTATCGTGGGCGCGCGGCCTACAAGATCATGGAACTAGACGACAAGTATCGTTTCCTGGTGCCCGGCGCACGTATCGTCGATCTGGGTGCGGCACCGGGCGGCTGGTGCCAGGTGGCGGTCAAGCGCAGCAACGTGCTGGGGGAACGGTCCGACAAACAGGTCGGAACAATCCTGGGCATTGACCTGCAAGAGATGGAACCGATTGCTGGCTGCGAATTGCATGTGCTTGATTTCATGGCGGATGACGCGGATTTGCAGGTCAAGGAATGGCTGGGTGGCAAGGCCGACGTGGTGATGTCGGACATGGCGGCCAGCAGTTCGGGGCACAAGCAGACCGACCATTTGCGGATCATCGCCCTGTGCGAGGCCGCGGCCTATTTCGCCTTTGACGTGCTGGAGGAGGGCGGCACTTTCGTCGCCAAGGTCTTGGCAGGCGGTGCCGAAGGCGACCTGCAGAAACTGCTCAAGCAGCGCTTTGCCAAGGTGGCCAACATCAAACCCCCGGCCAGCCGGTCCGACAGTTCGGAAAAATTTGTCGTGGCGACGGGGTTCAAGGGGCAGGTCTGATCGGTTTGCCCCCCGTTCGGCGGCCGGATGACGCGTCCTTGCCCGATGGCATTTACCCAAGATTAAGCAGTGCAGGCTAGCGTCCGCAGGGCTGGCCCGGTCGATCCGCATCGGGCGAATGATCAAGGATACCATCATGTTTCTACGTTCTGCCTGTCTTTCGCTGTCGATCCTGACGGGAACCCTTTGCCAAGCCGCCGAAGTGCCTCCGGCAATGGCCGATTACATCACCGGCGACCTGAAAAACTGGGTCAATGCACCCCGGATCGTCGCCGCCGTGCAAGAGCAGAACGCCCGCCATGCCGGGCTGACCGCCGCAGACATCAACGCGATGGATACCGTCTGGCGCGGGCAGGTCGGGGTCGCCGACGCGCCGGACATCGCCCCGGTGCTGAACAACCCGCTGTCAGATTTCCTGCGCGAGCACGTCGCCCTTGCCGGGGGGCGCATCACCGAAGCTTTCGTGATGGACAACCGCGGCCTGAACGTCGCGACAAGCGGCGTGACATCGGACTATTGGCAAGGCGATGAAGCCAAGTTTCAAAAGACGTTCGGCGCAGGTGCCGGTGCGGTCTTTGTTGATGACATCGAGTTGGACGAAAGCACACAGACCTATCAGGGGCAGGTGTCGTTTTCCATCACCGACCCCACGAGCGGCGAGGTGATCGGCGCGGTCACAATCGGTCTGGACGCCAGCGCCTTTTACTGAGAATGCCGCGCATATCGGTTAGGGTGCTTGTTTCCTCTGCCGGTGTCTGGATTTTCAGGGAGGCTATCGCCGCAGCCCTGAACCGGTCGGCGCTTGCGTCGTCCAGTTCCAGAATGCGGGGGCGGTTCTTGGCCTGCACAGCATCGCCCGCCCGCAACAATTGCCGGTGAAGGTCAAAAAGCCTGGCCCGTCCGGACGATATCTGATCATGAACCCTTGTCATGCCTGCGCCTTTGTTTCTGGCGCGATCATTGCAATGCGATAGGGCCTTTAGTTTGGCGCAGGCGCGGCAGTTTCGCGCTTTCATTGTGCGGGTCTGGTCCTCAAACCGAGAATTCCTGACCCGAATGGCAAGCGGTTGCGACCCTAACCGGACCTGCGGCGCGGTGTGGGTCAAAGTCGGTAGAGCGGACATTGCTGCCATCAAACATGAGCACCCAGGCCCGGAACAAGCCGAAGGCGCCGGGCCATCGCCCGCCCGTGCGTCGCACCAAAGGTGCGCCCTTGATCGTCGGCATGCCTTTGACATGACGGGTAGGCGATTTGGTGAGGCTGTCTGTATCGCCGATGGGATTCATCAAGGTTGAGAAAAAAAGCGGCATGAACCAAGGTCAGCATCGCCCAACCCAGGCAGGCGATGGCCCGGCTTCCGCTTCGCGTCACTCAGGCCTCTTCCCGGACCTCCGCTGCGGCAGCCATAAACGCCTGCATTGCACATTGCGCCGGTGCGTCGGGTCAGCGATCAGACACAAAAGTCGGTTTTGCCTGATACCTGACAGCCTGTCGTATCAATCTGACCAAATGGCGGAGAGACAGGGATTCGAACCCTGGGAAGGCTTGCACCCTCAACGGTTTTCGAGACCGCCCCGTTCGACCACTCCGGCACCTCTCCGCGGGGGTCTGGAGCGCCCGTTTAGTGGGCTTTGGGCCCGCAGGCAAGAGGGCATCTGCCGGTTGCCCGCCCACACGGGAATTTTCATTGCGGCGGCGGCCAGACAGCCTAAGTTCAGGGTAACCGAACGAAAGGACCGTCCCCATGCCCGCCGCGCTGCGCCTCCCGCTGATTGCCCTGACCACCACATTCGCGCTTGTCCTCGCGGCCATTGCCGCGCCCGCACAGGCCGCCGACCAGGCCAAGCTGCGCGAATATCTTGAGATCACCGGCTTTGACGTGGCGCTGGAGAGCATTCGCCTCTCGGCGGACAATGCACCCGCCATGCTGGGGATCGAGGCGGATGCCTTCGGCTCCGAATGGTCGCGGCTGGTGAACGAGGTCTTTGCAACCGACACCATGCAACTGATGGCGATGGACATCCTGGGCGAGACGCTCAGCGACGACCTGTTGACTCATGCCGCCGATTTCTATGCCTCCGACCTGGGCCAGCGACTGGTCGCGGTGGAAAATGACAGCCATATGGAGGAAGAGGACGGGCTGAAAACCGAAAGCGGTGCCGCGATCATGGAAGGATTGCGGCAAATCGACAGCCCCCGCATTGCGCTGCTGGAACGGCTGACACAGGCGACAGATGCCGATGGCGCATCGCTCAGGGCGATCCAGGAGGTGCAGGTGCGTTTCCTGATGGCCGCCGCCGGTGCCGGGGTGATCGAATTGCGGATGGACGAGGCCGACCTGCGCGAGGCCATGCGGAGCCAGGAGGACGAGATGCGCCAGTCCATCGCCGCCAACGCGCTGACCAATGCCGCCTATACCTATCAGGCCTTTTCCGACGGCGAGGTCGAAGCCTATGCCGAGGCACTGGAGGACGCCAGAATGCAAAAGGTCTATGCGCTGATGAACGCCGTGCAATATGAAATCATGGCCAACCGCTTTGAGGCCGTGGCCGCGCGACTGCCCGACATGCAGCCGAGCACGGATCTATGATGCGCCGCGCGTTTCTGCTTTGGCCGCTGCTTCTGGCGCTGGCGCTGCCTGCCCATGCGGATGCGCGCCTGTCGGTGCTGGTCGATGTGCTGCATCTGGACGAGGTTGCGCTGATCCTGCGGGATGAAGGGCTGGACAGCGCCGAGGACCTGAACACCGACATGCTGAACGGGCAGGGTGGCGCGGGGTGGCAGCTGCAGGTCGAGGCAATCTATGACCCCGCCCGCATCGTGGAGGCGGTGCGCGAGGCGCTGGGGCAGGAGCTGGAAGGCGAGGCCCTGGAACAGGCGATCGATTTCTTTGCCTCGGACCTTGGCGGCCAGATTGTTGCACTGGAAAATTCCGCGCGGGTGGCGATTCAGGCCCCGGATGTCGAGGCGGCGGCGCGCCTGCGCTTTGCCGAACTGTCAGAAACAGCTGACCCCCGGCTGGAGATGCTGCGCCGCTTTGTCGCCGATGGCGACATGGTGGAGCGGAACGTGGCCACCGCGTTGAACTCCAACTTCCAGTTCATGCGCGGCCTTGCCGACGGTAACGGGCTGGACATGACCGAGGATGAAATGCTGGCCGATGTCACCGGCGAGGCCGAAGTGATCCGCGAAGACACCGAAGGCTGGCTTTTTGGCTATCTGCTGATGGCCTATTCGCCGCTGACCGATGAACAATTGCAGGCCTATATCGACTTTGGCACCACCCCTGCGGGGCAGGCGGTAAACCGCGGTCTGTTCGACGGGTTCGGTGCGGCCTATGAGGATATTTCCTATGCGCTGGGACGCGCGGTGGCGCTGAACATGACGGCACAGGACCTTTGATGCTGGCGGGAAAAACCCGCTTGACTTGCAGCCCCGATCCACCGATAAGCCCGCATCCCGGCGAGGGTTCTCGCGTGGGATCTGTTTTAATGACGCCCCAAGGGCGCGCTGTTCGAGGTGGATGAGGCCGCAGGCCCATCCGAAACTCCCGGAACCGGGGACCACAGGACGCGGCAAAATGAAGGAAGACGCGATGTTTGCGGTCATCAAGACTGGCGGTAAGCAATATAAAGTAGCCTCTGGCGATATGCTTCGGGTGGAACGTATTGCGGCAAGTGCCGGTGAAACTGTTCAATTCAACGATGTTCTGATGCTGGGTGGCGACGCCCCCCAGGTTGGCGCGCCGCTGATCGAGGACGCAGCCGTTCAGGCCGAAGTCGTTGATCAGATCAAGGGCGAAAAGGTCATCCACTTCGTCAAGCGCCGCCGGAAGCACTCTTCCAAGCGCACCAAGGGACACCGCCAAAAGCTGACGCTGGTCAAGATCACCGAGATCATGGCCTCCGGCGCTGGCAAGTCCAAGGTGATGGCAGCGGTCGGCACCGGTTCTGTTTCGGCGGCAGCCGTGGCAGCGCTCTCCGGCAAATCGGCAGATGTGGCTGCAAAGCCTGCAAAAGCCAAGAAAGCCGAAGCGCCCGCCAAGGCGGCCAAGGACGAAGCACCTGCCAAGGCTGAAAAGCCTGCCAAGGCAGAGAAGAAAGCCGCGCCCAAGGCCAAGAAGGCCGAAGCGAAAGGCGACGACCTGACGCAGATTTCCGGCGTTGGCCCCGTGATCGTCGAAAAGCTGCACGGTGAGGGTATCACAACCTTCGCGCAGATCGCCGCATGGACAGAAGCGGACGTGGAAGCTATTGAAGAGAAACTGTCGTTCAAGGGTCGCGTCGGTCGTGAAGACTGGATCGCACAGGCCAAAGAACTGACCAAAGGCTAAGGAGAGACCAAATGGCACATAAAAAAGCAGGCGGTTCATCCCGTAACGGGCGCGACTCAGCTGGTCGTCGCCTTGGCGTCAAGAAATACGGCGGCGAAGCCGTCATTCCCGGCAACATCATCGTGCGTCAGCGCGGCACAAAGTTCTGGCCAGCGGCCGGCGTCGGCATGGGCAAGGATCACACGATCTTTGCAACCGTCGATGGTGCCGTGACCTTTCACAAAGGTCTGAAAAACCGCACGTTCATTTCGGTCCTGCCACGCGCCGAGGCCGCTGAATAAGCCGTACCCGCAAGGATTGAAAAATTTCAGGGATCGGCGGAAACGCCGGTCCCTTTTCTTTTGTCTTTGACCGCCATCCAGAAAGGAGCGGTGTCATGACCACATCACAGCGCCCCGTTCTGAGTGACGGCACAGTGCGGTTGCGGCCGCCCCGGCCGCAGGATGCCGCGGCCCGGCTGAAACTGGGCAATACGCCGGAAATCCACCACATGTTCGGGGCAGACCCTGAAAATGTGCCGAAAATCACCAAGGCGCACGCGGAAAAATGGCTCTATGCGCAAGAGGTTGAGCCGTTGGCATGGGTGATCGAACACAAGCGCCGGATGATCGGCGCGCTGCGTCTGCATTCGCCGGACACCCATGACCGCCGGGCCAGCCTTGCCATCGGCATTCTGGACCCGAAACTGCTGGGCAAGGGGCTGGGGCCCCGCGCAATCAAGCTGGTCCTGACCCATGCCTTTGGCGCGCTGGCGCTGCACCGGGTGTCGGTGCGGGTGCTGGCCTATAACACCCGCGCGATTGCCGCCTATCGCAAGGTCGGCTTTGTCGAGGAAGGCCGCGAGCGTCAGGCCGCTCGGGTGGGCGACACCTGGCATGATGACGTGATCATGGGGGCCCTTGCCCCCGATTTTGCCAAGAGCGAGGCGGCCTGATGTCTGTCGCCGTAACTTCCTTCGTCGTCTTTGCCGCCAGCCAGATCGGCACGCCGGGGCCTGCCAATATGGCGCTGATGGGCACCGGCGCGCGCTTTGGCTTTCGCGCGGCACTGCCTTTTGTGGCTGGCGTCGCACTGGGCAAGCAATTCGTGATCTGGCCTGTCGGCTTTGGCCTGATGGAATTGAGCGCCCGCGCGCCCTGGGTCTTTGAGGTGCTGAAATATGTCTCCGCCGCCTATATCATCTGGCTGGCATGGAAAATCGCCAACCTGCGGCTGGGGCAGGGGCGTGATATGGGCGCGCCGCCGGGCTTTGTCGCCGGGCTGATCGTGCATCCGCTGAACCCCAAGGCATGGGCGATGATTGTCAGCGGGTTCACCAGTTTTGTCGGACCTGGGACACCACCGCTTAATGCGACCTTGACCATTGCGGCCATACTGCTGGCGCTGCAGATCATCTTGCACCCGCTGTGGACCCTGGCGGGCGACCGGATTGCCAGAACACTGGCAGGCAGCCCTGCGGAACCCTATCTGATGTGGACATTGGCGGCGCTGACTGTTGCTTCTGTTCTCTTTGTGTTGCTCGCAAGCCGAGCTGTTTGAGTAGATGTTCGGAGGAGGAACATGACTGTGCAAATGGAACCCATCATCAACCAGCCCGTAATCGAAACGGCGCGGTTCGACCTGCGCCCGTTGCGCCGGTCGGACAAGGGGTTGATCGAGCTTTTCGCGGGCGACCCGCGCGTGGCCTTGACCACGACCACCATCCCGCATCCGCTTCCCCCCGGTGCGATTGACGCTTTCATCACGCGCTCCATGGCGGTCCCGCGGGTCGAGGATGTCTGGGTCATGGACGGTCTGAAAACCGGCGGTGCAGAGGTGATGGGGCTGATTTCGCTCACCCATCTGGACCGTGGCCAGTCCGAGGTCGGCTATTGGGTTGCACCCGCCTATTGGAACAGCCACCTGGCTTCCGAGGCGGTGCAGGCGCTGGTCGCGGCGAACCCGCAGGCCAATCAGGCGATGTTTGCATCTGTCTTTCACGACAACTCGGCATCGGCCAAGGTGCTGACCAACGCCGGATTTGTCTATCTCGGCGATGCTGAAACCTATTGTCTGGCACGCGATGCTGCCGTACCCACCTGGACCTATAGCCGCAAGCTGTAGCGACGTCCCGAAAGGCCCCGACATGAAATTTCTCGACCTGTGCAAAGTCTATATCCGTTCCGGCGCGGGCGGCGGCGGCTGCGTGTCTTTCCGGCGCGAGAAATATATCGAATACGGTGGCCCCGATGGCGGTGACGGCGGCGGCGGCGGCTCGGTCTGGGCCGAGGCGGTGGACGGGCTGAACACGCTGATCGACTTTCGTTATCAGCAGCATTTCTTTGCCAAGAACGGCCAGCCCGGCATGGGCAAGCAGCGCACCGGCAAGGATGGCGAGGACATCGTGCTGCGGGTGCCCGTCGGCACCGAAATTCTGGACGAAGATCAGGAAACCGTTCTGGTCGATATGACCGAACTGGGCCAGCGTGTCGAACTGGCGCGCGGCGGCAATGGCGGCTGGGGCAACCTGCATTTCAAATCGGCCACCAACCAGGCACCACGCCGGTCGAATCCGGGGCAGGACGGTGTCGAACGCACCCTATGGCTGCGGCTCAAGCTGATTGCGGACGTGGGCCTGCTGGGCCTGCCCAACGCGGGAAAATCGACCTTTCTGGCAGCCACCTCCAACGCGCGGCCCAAGATTGCGGATTACCCCTTTACCACCTTGCACCCCAATCTGGGAGTTGTGGGCGTGGACAACACCGAATTTGTCGTGGCCGACATTCCGGGGCTGATCGAAGGCGCCTCCGAAGGGCGGGGCCTGGGCGATCTGTTCCTGGGCCATGTCGAGCGCTGCGCGGTGCTGCTGCATCTGGTAGATGGCACTTCCGAGACCATTGCGGAGGATTACCAGACCATCATCACCGAACTTGAGGCCTATGGCGGCGACCTGGCGGACAAACCGCGTGTCACCGTGCTGAACAAGATTGATGCATTGGATGAAGAAGAGCGTGCAGAGGCCTGTAAAGAATTGGAAAAGGCAAGCGGCGGTGCCGTCATGCAGATGTCTGGTGTCGCCCGCGAAGGCGTGACAGAGGTGCTGCGCACCCTGCGGGGCCAGATCAACGACGACCGCCTGCGCCACAAACCTGTGGAAGACGTCGAACCATGGCAGCCCTGACCGCCGCAAAACGCATCGTGATCAAGATCGGCTCGGCCCTGTTGGTGGACCGGGCGACGGGCCTGCTGCGCGCTGAATGGCTCTTGGCTCTGGCCGAAGATGTGCGCTGGCTCAAGGGGTTGGGGGCCGATGTTGTTCTGGTTTCCTCGGGCTCAATCGCGCTTGGGCGGGGGGTGCTGGGCCTGCCAGCCACAACCCTGGCGCTGGAACAGGCGCAGGCGGCGGCGGCAGTGGGCCAGATCCGGCTTGCCCGTGCCTATGAGGAAGCCTTGCAGCCGCATGGCATCACAACGGCGCAAGTCCTTGTTACACTTGAGGATTCCGCTGACCGCAAGCGCTATCTGAACAGCCGCGCCACCATGGAAACCCTTCTGGGTCTGGGTGTTGTGCCGATCGTGAACGAAAACGACACGGTGGCCACCGATGAAATCCGCTTTGGCGACAATGACCGGCTGGCAGCCCAGATCGCCGTGACCGTCGGCGCGGACCAGTTGATTTTGCTGTCGGACGTTGATGGGTTCTATTCCGGAAACCCCGCCGATGATCCGCTGGCCACACGCTATGACACGATTGAACAGATCACCCCGGAGATCGAGGCGATGGCCGGGGATGCCGGGTCGGGCCTGTCGAAGGGCGGCATGAAGACCAAGCTGATGGCCGCACGAACAGCCACCTCGGCGGGATGCGCAATGGCCATCACCGAAGGGTCGGTGCAGCGCCCGCTGCAAGCCTTGCAGAACGGGGCGAATGCCACTTGGTTTACCGCCCACTCCGACCCGCAAGCGGCGCGCAAGCGCTGGATCGCGGCGATGAAACCGCGTGGCGCGGTTACGCTGGATGCGGGTGCGGTGGCGGCGATGGCGCGTGGCAAGTCGCTGTTGCCTGCGGGAATCACGGATGTGACCGGCAAATTCGAGCGGGGGGACAGCATCTCGATGCTGGATTCAAAAGGTCATAGCATCGGCACCGGGCTGACGCGCTATTCGGCGCTTGAGGCGGCGCTGATCAAGGGCCACCAGAGTGCGAAGATCGAGCAAATTCTCGGCTATCCCGGTCGGGCGGCTTTGATTCACCGTGATGATATGGCACTGTGATGGTGCATTACTTTAAGGTATGGGCATAGTACCATGAAAGATATGGAAACCATCTCTGAACTGATGGCCGATATCGGCAAACGGGCCAAGGCGGCAGCGGCGGAACTGGCCTCGGCATCGCCTGCGGCCAAGCAAAGCGCGCTGAATGCCGCGGCGGATGCCGTCTGGGCGGCGCGTGCGGAGATTCTGGCGGCAAATGCCAAGGATATGATCTATGGCCGGGACAAGGGCCTGTCCGATGCGATGATGGATCGCCTGATGCTGGATGAACCCCGTGTTCAGGGCATGGTGGACGGGCTGCGCAGCGTGGCGGCGCAGGACGACCCTGTCGGAGAGACGCTGGCGGAATGGGATCAGCCCTCTGGCCTGCATATCAAGCGGGTGCGGACCCCCCTGGGCGTGATCGGCGTGATCTATGAAAGCCGGCCCAACGTTACGGCGGATGCGGGCGCGCTGTGCCTCAAGGCAGGGAATGCGGTGATCCTGCGCGGCGGCTCGGAGGGTTTTCATTCTGCCCGTGCCATCCATGCCTGCCTGCAGGAAGGCCTGCGCGCTGCCGGATTGCCAGTGGATGCTGTGCAACTGGTGCCGACACGGGACCGCGCTGCGGTGTCCGAGATGTTGACCATGACCGACACCATCGACGTGATCGTGCCGCGTGGCGGCAAGGGGCTGGTGGGGCTGGTCCAGCGCGAGGCGCGTGTGCCTGTATTCTCTCATCTTGAAGGGATCGTGCACATCTATATCGACGCGGCGGCGGACCCGGAAAAGGCGTTGCGCATTGTCCTGAACGCCAAGACGCGGCGCACGGGCATCTGCGGTGCTGCCGAATGTCTGCTGATCCACCGCGATGTCGCCGACACCATCGGGCAGGGCATCATCCGCGCCCTTGTGGATGCCGGGGTGGAGATGCGCGTGGATGCGGCATTGGGCAAGATCGCAGGGACCACGCCCGCGCAGGAAGACGACTGGGGCCGCGAATACCTGGACATGATCATGGCCGCCCGCGTGGTGGCGGACGTGGACGAGGCGATCACCCATATCCGCACCTATGGGTCGAACCACACCGATTGCATCGTGACCGAGGATGCGGGCGCGGTTCAGACCTTCATGAACCGGCTTGATTCAGCGATCCTGATGCACAATGCCTCCACCCAGTTTGCGGATGGCGGCGAATTCGGCATGGGGGCCGAGATTGGCATCGCCACCGGCAAGATGCATGCGCGCGGCCCGGTGGGCGCGGCGCAGCTGACATCGTTCAAGTATATCGTCACCGGCGACGGGACGGTGCGCGCCTAACGTCTGGCCTTGACCATGAAACACTTGGTCGCTGCCTTCGCCTGCGGCGGGGCGCGAAAAGTGATGTGCGATGCCTCAGGCTAATGGCCGGACGCTTTAAAAACTGATGGTGAGTGTCGTGTCTGTCACCTGATGCGACACCTGCCGCCCCGTGTCGGCGGCAATCAGGGGCAGCAGCGCGAATTGCACATGTGAGGGCTGAAGGCCGTTGCGCGCGCTGCCCGATGCAAGCAATTTCCACAGCGCCGGATCAACCTTCAGCTTGTCGGCCAGCGCGGCAATCTGCCAGTTCTTCGCGTTCTGCGTGACCGTGATTTTCCCGCCATAGGGCAGGGCGCTTTCAAGGCAGAGGATGGCGAGAAAGGCCAATTTCACCTCAGCGCGGGCTTGCGACTGATCGGGTTGCCATTCCACCCTCAGCCGCCCCCCATCATAAAGGTCCCGCAGGATTGACCTGACTTCCGCAGGGCCCATCAACTGATCGCCCGCCGCGCCAAAGCTGACCCGGAAAAACCGTATCCGGGCAGAGGCATTGCCAACACTTTCCCCGATCAACGAGATTTCCGGCCCCGTTTTGGCGTTGCCGGCCATTTCAAGCAATTCCAGCCCGTTGTTGATTGCACCAATAGGCGATATCAGGTCATGACAGATGCGGCTGCCGATCATTGCAACAAGATCAAGCTGGGCGTCGGCCATCATGCGGACCTTTCAGAAAGGGGCGAAACCATGGACGACCTGAACGCCATTCTGACCCCCGGTATGCTGGTGACCCATCCCGACCGGCCCGATTGGGGGGTCGGACAGGTACAGAGCAATATCGGCGGCAAAGTGACCGTCAATTTCAGGGATGTGGGTAAAATTGTCATAGACAGCTTTCGGGTCGGGTTGATGCCGGTCTTTGATGACCCATGATCCTTTTCAAATGATTAACGCGGGAACTATTAAGAAAACCTGCAACCTTGAGGTGATGATGCGGCATTTCCAGCCAAGGCACAAGGATTGCGCTTGGCCTGCTCTTTGCCTATCAGACGGCCAAGGGTTCCTAACAGCGACGGCAGGCAGATGGCTCAGGCACATGCGGCGGATTTTTCGGTCAGTCTTGCGAAAACGCCTGCAGACCTGCATGCGGCGCAGCGCCTGCGGTATGATGTCTTTGTCACCGAACTGGGCGGCAGCGGCCCCCTTGTCGACCACGAACGCAAACTTGAGCGCGATCACCTGGACCCGTTTTTTGACCACCTACTGTTGACGGACATCCGGTCGGACGCGGTTGTGGGGGTCTATCGGTTGATGCGCGCGGAACGGGCGATCGAGGCCGGGGGGTTCTATTCGGCTGCGGAGTATGACCTGTCGCCCCTGTTAACTTCGGGCCGTAACCTGTTGGAATTAGGTCGCTCCTGTCTTCACCCTGACTATCGTGGCGGAGTTGGGATGCATGTGCTGTGGTCCGCGCTGGCGCGATACGTCAAACAGCACGGGGTGGAGATCCTGTTTGGCGTCGCCAGCTTTCACGGCACGGATATCGACCGGCTGGCCGCGCCGCTGAGCCTGCTGCACGAACGCCATCTTGCCCCGCCTGACCTGCGGGTGCGCGCGTTGGAGAAATCCTTTCAAAGCATGGGCCTGCTGGACGAAGCTCAACTGGAT
The DNA here is from genome assembly GCF_001650875.1 of Sulfitobacter sp. EhC04. Lineage (GTDB taxonomy): Bacteria > Pseudomonadota > Alphaproteobacteria > Rhodobacterales > Rhodobacteraceae > Sulfitobacter. Next base: position 183,126 of record NZ_LXYI01000045.1, on the reverse strand, counting down.
CGCAAAGCGGCGATGCGCCAGATCCCCAGTCTGATCAAGGCCTATCTGCGGCTGGGCGGCTGTGTGGGAGAAGGGGCATTTGTGGATCATGCCTTCAACACGGTCGATGTTTGTCTGATCATGGACACCACCCAGATCAACACGCGGCAGGCCCGTATCTATGGGGCCGCCGGCGCATGACCACAGCCTGGGACAGCGGTGTGCCGCCGGTCTATCCCCGGATCACCGTGCTGGGCTGGCTGCGCGTGGTCCTGCGGGCATTGGCCCTGATCGTGGTGGTTTTCGGCGGCTTGCTGATCAAGCTGCTCTTGCGGGCGGTAGAACGGCCGCTCTGCGGCGCGAACCGGCCGGTGACGCCTTATATGACCCAATGGGTCTGCCGCATTGCGCTGCGCATCATCGGGTTGCGTCACGAGGTTTCGGGCGTTCCGATGACAGGGCGCGGGGCAGTGGTTTGCAACCATGCGTCCTGGCTGGACATTTTTGTGCTGAACGCGGCCAAGCGGGCCTATTTTGTCTCGAAATCAGAGGTGGCGCGCTGGCCCGGTATCGGTTGGCTGGCGCGCGCCACCGGAACCGTTTTCATCGAGCGCGACCCGGCACGGGCACGCGAACAGACGGCCCTGTTTCAAAAGCGGTTGCTGGCAGGTCACAAGTTGCTGTTCTTCCCCGAGGGCACCAGCACAGATGGCAGGCAGGTGCTGCCGTTCAAGACCACGCTGTTCCAGAGTTTTTTCGCACCGGATCTGCGCGATCAGATCCAGGTACAGCCCGTCACCGTGGTGTATCATGCCCCTCACGGCACCGACGCGCGGTTTTACGGGTGGTGGGGTGACATGGATTTCGGGACACATCTGATCCACACGCTGGCACCGGCCAGACAGGGCAGGGTGCAGGTGGTGTTTCATCCCGCCCTGCGGGTCAGCGACATGCCGGATCGCAAGGCGCTGGCGCTGGCCTGTGAAAAGGCGGTGCGCGCTGGCCATCAGGCGCTTTTGGGACGCGGCTGATACCGCATCCCCCATGTCTTACTTGTGGGCGAAAGCTGCGTCCGGCACCGGTTCCATATTGCCCGACTGGCCCCAGTCCATCAAAAGGCATGCAGAGCCCTTGCGCTGGAAATAGGTGGCCTCGACCTCGTACCAGCCCGCCTGCGGCACCGCGACCGATGTCACGCCCGCGGATTCGCAGCCATGCACACCGTCAAAAAGCGCCACCTGCTGTCCGCCGATGCTGGCCTGCAAGCCGTCATTGCTGATGAATTCAACGTCATAGGTGCCGGGCGCGTCGAACTTGATATAACCGCTGATCGCGGCCAGTACCTTTTCCGCGCTGGTCGATGTCATCGTGTTGTCGCCCGGATCTGTGTCGAGATAGGAAAACCCGGCCAGTGGCGGCCCTGCCTTGGCCCGGTCCAGCTTGCCCTTTGCCTCGTCCAGCGACCGGACACTGTAATAGGCATAGTCAACGGCCAGCCCTTGTTTCAGGGACCCCGCCTCAGGTTGCGGAGACGCGGGCGTCAGGGTCAGCGTCTGGGCAAAGCCGGGTGCGGCGAGGGTGAGCAGTGCCAGCAGCGCGGTGGATTTCAACATTGGTTACGTCCCTTGTCTATTTGGCCTTGTCTATTTGGCCTTGTTATTTCGGCCTTGTGTTCTTGGCTTGAGTTTGCGGCAATGCGCATGGTCTGTCCATGGCGATGACAAACAGTTTATCCCTTGCACAGCGGGCGCTGCTGGCCTATAGCACGCCCACTTAATCCCGCAGTCGGGGTTGGGCCCTTGGGGGAGACATCCTCAAGCGTCCGCCGGTTGGCAGCATCTGCTGTCATACCCCCGACGAGGCTAAACCGGAAAGGTATAAAGACATGGCTCTTCCTGAGTTCTCCATGCGCCAATTGCTTGAAGCAGGCGTACACTTCGGCCACCAGACGCAGCGTTGGAACCCCCGCATGGGTCCGTTCATCTATGGCGCGCGCAACGGCATTCACATCATGGACCTGACGCAGACTGTTCCGATGCTGGACCAGGCGTTGCAGGCGATCCGCGATACCGTCGCCAAGGGCGGCAGCGTGTTGTTCGTGGGCACCAAGCGTCAGGCGCAGCAGCCCGTCGCAGAAGCGGCAGAAAAATGCGCGCAATATTACATGAACCACCGCTGGCTGGGCGGCACGCTGACCAACTGGCAGACCGTGTCCCAGTCGATCAACCGTCTGAAGTCCATCGACGAACAATCCGAACGTGGCTTTGAAGGTCTGACCAAGAAAGAGCGCCTGGGCATGGAACGCGACCAGGCCAAGCTGGAAGCCTCGCTTGGCGGTATCCGTGAAATGGGCGGTCGCCCTGACCTGATCTTTGTCATCGACGTCAAGAAAGAAGCGCTGGCGGTTGCCGAAGCCAACAAGCTGGGCATCCCGGTTGTGGCCGTGGTTGACACCAACTGCTCGCCCGACGGGATCGACTACATCATCCCCGGCAACGACGACGCGGCCCGTGCCATCTCGCTCTATTGCGATCTGGCATCGCGCGCGGCACTTGACGGCATGTCGGCCCAGCTGGGTGCGGCAGGCGTTGACCTGGGTGCCATGGAAGAAGCCCCGGTCGAAGAAGCGCTGGCCGAGGAAAGCACCGGTGTCGAGGTCGGCAATGCCTCCTCCGAGACCGTGTCGAACGACGCGATGGCCAAGGATGCGCCGCTGGATCTGGAATCCAAGCAGGAAACCGAAGCCAAGGCCGCTGAAAAAGCCGAAGGCTGAGCGTTGTCACGAGACTGACATACGCCTGACATATGGGGCAGGGGAAACCTGCCCCGATCGTTTGATTGAAATTAGGAGCACCCAAAGATGGCAATCACAGCATCTATGGTAAAAGAACTGCGCGACAGCACCGGCGCAGGCATGATGGACGCCAAGAGGGCGCTGACGGAGAACGACGGCGACATGGAAGCCGCCGTTGACTGGCTGCGCACCAAGGGTCTGGCGAAAGCCGCCAAGAAATCGGGCCGTACCGCCGCCGAAGGTCTGGTTGCGGTCAAGGTCGAGGGTGGCCATGGCGTCGCGGTCGAAGTGAACTCAGAAACCGATTTCGTCGGCAAGAACGCGGATTTCCAGAAAATGGTTGCAGGCATCGCCGATGTCGCTGTCGCTGTTGCTGTTTCCGATATTGATGCGCTGAAAGCGGCGGATATGGGCGGCAAATCCGTCGAGCAGACCGTGACAGACGCGGTTGCCGTGATCGGCGAGAACATGTCCGTGCGCCGCATGGCGACAGTGGATGGCGACACCGTGGTGTCCTATGTCCACAACGCGGCTGCCCCCGGTATGGGCAAGATCGGCGTTCTGGTCGCGATGACCGGCGGCGACGATGCATTCGGCAAGCAGGTTGCAATGCACATCGCGGCGGTGAACCCGGCGTCCCTGTCCGAAGACGATCTGGACCCGGCCGTGGTCGAGAAGGAAAAGCAGGTCCAGATGGACATCGCGCGCGAAAGCGGCAAGCCCGAGCAGGTCATCGAAAAAATGATCGTGGGCCGGATGAAAAAATACATGTCCGAAGTCACGCTGCTGAACCAATCCTTTGTCGTGAACCCCGATCTGACCGTGGGTGACGCGGCGAAAGAAGTTGGTGCCACCATCACCGGTTTCGTGCGTCTCGAAGTCGGCGAAGGCATCGAAGTGGTCAAGGAAGACTTTGCTGCCGAAGTGGCCAAGGCCGCCAAAGGCTAAGCGTCGCGTCGTCCGATGGACGGCAGGGCGACATCGAATTGAAAGGGGCGGTGCCGCAGGGTGCCGCCCTTTCTGTTTGGACCGATCTTGGCGGCGCTGCTGAGATGAAGCGGGCGGACCTTGAATATCAAGGCCCGCCCTACGCCCGATGACGGAACGCTCGGGGAGGAGCAGGGGCGTTATCACCCCGGACAGCCGGGCGGAAGAATACGCCCGACTGTAACCGGAACCTGCAAAGAGCCTTGTTATAACAAGGATTTACAGGCTTTGTCCCTGTGGTCAAACCGTTCGCCAGGAACACCGTTACTTTGGGTCAACTTCCCGCTTTGAGCCAGTCAGGGATTCCTTACCTTTTGAAGAGGTTTGTCCACAGGCCCTAAACAAGGGGAATATTTCACGCGACACGTCAGATTCGGCTGAATCTATGCGTCCAGCACGAACATCTGGTTCGAAAATGACGCCTTGAGCACCGCCTGTGCCGTGGTATCCACCGCCAGCGCCTCGCGCGCCAGTCTGAGGTGTTTTTCAACGGTGGCCGATGTCAGCCCCATGATCACCGCGATATCCTGCATCGTCTTGCCGTCACCCACCCATTCCAGCGCTTCGCGCTGACGCGGTGTCAGGGCGCGGCGCTGCGAGTGGTAGGGCAGGGTCAGGATTTTCAGATGCGCGATTTCGTTCATCAGCTTGATGTCATTGCCATGCAGGGCCCATAGGTCATCGACCTCGTCCTGCGACATGCCGGGCTTGGCCGTCAGGGCGATGGCCCCCTTGGACCGGGCAGAGATGGATTTGAAGCTGACGGTATATCCTGCGGTGACCTTCATGCGATGGTTGAAGTCGATCACGCGCGCCTCTGCCGGGGTCATGGCCCGTTCGCGTGCCATGTCATGCAGGACGGTCCAGCTGCAGGCGCCTTCGTGCTTGAGCGCCCAATGGACCATGGGCGCATGAAAATACAGGCCACCGCCAAGGAATTCGTCTGTATAGGCGCGGCTGTGGTTGGTCAGAATGACAAAGTCTTCCGGGTCACCCAGGGAGGTTGAGGTGCGGTAGCGGGTAAAGCCATAGATCAGCCGGTCAAACCCGTAGGTCGCCATCTTTGTGGTATGCAGATCCCAAAGCTCTTCCAGGCTGGGACAGCGGGCGACAGAATGAAGATACTCTCGTAAACTCATGATGTTGCATGCCTTTCTGAAAGCACATCCAGCGCCATCAGATAGCCCTTTGCGCCAAAGCCGCAGATCTGGCCGATGGCGACAGGGGCGATGTAGGAATGATGGCGAAAGGCCTCGCGGGCGTGAATATTGCTCAGGTGAACCTCCACAACCGGCAATTCGACAGAGGCGATGGCATCCATCAGCGCGACAGAGGTATGGGTATAGGCGCCGGCATTCAGCACGATGCCGCCATGAACGCCTTTGGCGGCGTGGATCGCGTCAATCAGCGCACCTTCATGGTTGCTTTGCACAAAGGACAGATCAAGCCCCAGCGCCGCAGCCGCATCGGTGCAGATCTTCTCGATGTCGGCCAGGGTCGTTGCGCCATAGACTTCCGGCTGGCGGGTGCCCAGCAGGTTCAGGTTCGGACCATTGAGGATCAGGACAGACGGCATATACAACCCCTTGATGAGATGTGCATTATTAACGACGGAAGGGCCGAAAAGTCCAGCAGTCAACACTGGGGCACATCAGGATGGGGTCGAACAGATATGTTCTGACGGTCCGCTAACGGTAGCCAGTTATCCTATAATCAGTATTATGTAAATAAAATCATCACCTGAGGCCAGCAAAACACCGCTTTGCCACCCTCAGGACGGTTGCCGCAGACACAGAATGACATTCAGCCCAATGCGTAGCCTGCGCCGCGTACGGTTCTGATCGGGTCTTGCCCGCCGTGGACCGTCAGCGCCTTGCGCAGTCGTGCGATGTGAACATCTACCGTGCGTGTGTCGACATAGATGTCGCGGCCCCAGACATGATCCAGCAATTGATCGCGGCTGAACACGCGGCCGGGTTTCTCCAGCAAGGTCACCAGCAGCCGGTATTCGGTTGGCCCCAGCTTCAGTTCCTTTTCCGCGCGGTTCACGCGATGCCGCTCCGGATCAAGGCGGATGTCGTCAAAGGTCAGTTCGGCACCGCTGGCCGCCGGCCGTGAGCGGCGCAGCTGGTTGCGGACGCGCGCCATCAGTTCGCGCAGCGCATAGGGTTTCACAACATAATCATCCGCACCGGTTTCAAGCCCGCGCACGGCGTCGACTTCTTCGGAGCGTGCCGACAGCATGATGATCGGGATATCGCGGGTCTCTTCGCGTGTCTTGAGCTGGCGGCAGACTTCGATTCCACTCATCAGCGGCATCATCCAATCAAGGATCACCAGATCGGGACGCGCCTCTGACACCATCAGCAGCGCTTCCTCGCCATTCTCTGCGCGGCGCACGGCAAAGCCTTCGCTTTCCAGATTATAGGCCAGGACCTCGCGCTGCGCCGGTTCGTCCTCGACCAGCAGGACCTGCGGTTGCGTTACAGACATCTTCAACCCTCTGCCGGCATTGATGTGTGGTCGGCCTTGGGCCGGTCCTCGTCGGGGTGCTGGCCGGTGACCAGATAGATCACCTGCTCGGCGATGGAGGTTACCAGATCGCCCATGCGCTCGACGTTTTTGGCGATGAAATGCAGGTGCATACAGGCGGTGATATTGCGCGGATCTTCCATCATGAAGGTCAGGAATTCGCGGAACAATGCGTTGTACATCTGGTCCACATCCTGGTCCCGCTCGATGATATCGGCGGCCAGTTCGGCGTCACGCTGGATATAGGCGTCCAGCGCGTCCTTGAGCATCGCCTCGACCGTGCGCGCCATGCGGCGGATGGCACCGGCGCTGTCGTTCACCGGGGCGATCTGCGACAGCACGCCGGTGCGTTTGGCCATGTTGTTTGCGTAGTCGCCGATCCGCTCAAGGTTTGCGCTGATCTTGATCACGCTCAGGATCAGGCGCAAGTCAATCGCGGTCGGTGCACGCAGGGCGATGACGCGGGCGGCGCTTTCGTTGATCATGATTTCAAGGTTGTCGATCACCTTGTCCCCTGCCCTGACCTTCTCGGCCAGTTCCTCGTCCCGGCTTTCAAGGGACAAGGCACCGTTGCGGATGGCATCCTCGACCAATCCGCCCATCTTCATGATCTGGGCCTGAACCGCCTCCAGATCGCGATCAAATGCTGATGCAATGTGTTGATCTTGCATGATATTATCCAATCCGGCCTGTGATGTAGCTTTCGGTGCGCGGGTCTTCGGGGGTGGTGAAGATCTTGTCTGTGTCGCCAAACTCCACCAGGTTGCCCAGGTGGAAAAAGGCGGTCTTCTGGCTGACGCGGGCAGCCTGCTGCATGGAGTGGGTGACGATCACAACCGAATAGTTCTGGCGCAATTCGTCGATCAATTCCTCGACCTGTGCTGTCGCAATCGGGTCCAGCGCGGAACAGGGTTCATCCATCAGCAGCACTTCGGGCTCTGTCGCCACGGCGCGGGCGATACACAACCGCTGCTGCTGGCCACCGGAAAGGCCGGTGCCGGGCGCATCGAGCCGGTCCTTGACCTCATTCCAGATCGCACCGCGCCGCAGCGCGCGTTCCACGATGTCATCCAGATCGGCCTTGTTGCGGGCCAAGCCGTGGATGCGCGGCCCGTAAGCCACATTGTCATAGATCGACTTGGGGAACGGGTTTGGTTTCTGGAACACCATGCCGACCTTGGCGCGCAGCTGGACCGGGTCCACCTTGCGGTCATAGATGTCCTCACCGTCGATCCGGATGTCCCCGACCACGCGGCAGATGTCGATGGTGTCGTTCATCCGGTTGATGCAGCGCAGGAAAGTCGACTTGCCACAGCCCGACGGCCCGATGAAGGCGGTGACGGTCTTGTCCTCGATCTCGACATTCACGTCCTTGATGGCATGGGTGTCGCCATAATAGACCTGAACGTCACGGGCCGCGATTTTGATGTTCTTTGTGGCCACTTCATTCTCCGCAATATGATTGTCTTTCATCGGTCTGTCTCCTTACCAGCGGCGCTCGAAACGGCGGCGCAGGATGATGGCGATGATGTTCATGGTCAGCAGGAATATCAAAAGAATGATGATCCCGCCCCATGCTTTCTCGTAGAAGCTGGCATCCGCGCGGGCGGCCCAGGTGTAGATCTGCGCAGGCATGGCCGAGTTCGGTTCGGTGAAACCGGCCAGCACGCCGTCGGGATAGCCCCGCGCGACAAAGCCCACCATGCCGATCAGCAGCAAGGGTGCGGTTTCACCCAGCGCCTGTGCCAGACCGATGATCGTCCCGGTCAGGATGCCCGGCATTGCCAGCGGCAGGACGTGGTGGAACACCGCCTGCATCTTGGAGGCACCCACGCCCAGTGCGGCATCCCGGATCGAGGGCGGCACGGATTTCAGCGAGGCGCGTGTCGAGATGATGATTGTGGGCAGTGTCATCAGTGTCAACACCAGGCCGCCCACCAGCGGCGCGGACTGGGGCAGATGCATGAACTGGATAAAGACCGCCAGTCCAAGGATACCAAAGACGATGGAGGGCACCGCCGCGAGGTTCGAGATATTGACCTCGATCAGGTCGGTGAAGCGATTCTGCGGCGCGAATTCCTCAAGATAGATGGAAGCCGCGACGCCGATCGGCAGCGACAGCGCCAGCACCACCAGCATCATGAAGAACGAGCCGACAACCGAGGCACCGATGCCCGCGCCGCCGGGGTTGTCCACACCCGAATCCGCCCCGGTGATGAAGTTCCAGTTGAACGCGCGGGTGATGATACCGGCGTCGACCAGCGCGTCGATCAGATCAAGGTCGGAGCCTTGCAAAAAACGGCTGTCTTGCAGCGCGTCCCGTGTCACGCGTCCGGTCAGATACCCATCGACCCGCGACGCGGCGGCCAGCTTGAAGGCCACCGGGCTGCCCAGATCCTGTTCGTTCGCGCGGTAATGTTCGCGCAGGGTGCCGCCGGGCTTGCCCAGCAGGCGCTGGATGGCATCTGCGTCAAAAGCCACCTCGATGCCGCGCGCGTCCAGCGCGGTGCGGATTTCCTCGATCAGCAGCCCCTCATAGGCTTTGGTCTTGAACAACTCGCCCTCGGCGGCGGTGTATTGTTCTTCGGTCAGGGTGAATTCCACGTCCACAACCGTCTGGGTAAAGGCCGGCGCGCCGGAGCGGATGATCGAAACCGCCAGGACCACCAGAAAGAACAGGCCGATCAGGATGGCGGTCATGCCATAGGCCCGGAACCGTTTTTCTGCCGCGTTGCGTTTGCGGGTGCGCGCGTCCTGCACCAGCAGGGATTTTCCGCGCGGTTTGGGTGCAGCGCCGCTGCTGAGGCTTGCATCAGACATCAGTCATATTGCTCCCGGTACTTGCGCACGATGTAGAGCGCGAAAACATTGAGGGCGAGGGTGATGACAAAGAGCGTCATCCCCAGCGCAAAGGCCACCAGCGCTTCGGGGCTGGCGAAATCGGCATCCCCGGTCAGCTGGCTGACGATCTTGGCGGTGACGGTGGTCATCGCGTCGAAAGGGTTCAGGGACAAGCGTGCGGCGGCCCCTGCCCCCAGCACCACAATCATGGTTTCGCCAATGGCGCGTGAGGCGGCCAGCAGGATGGCACCGACAATGCCGGGCAAGGCGGCAGGCAGGACCACCTGGCGAATGGTTTCCGATTTGGTGGCCCCCAGGCCATATGATCCGTCGCGCATCGCCTGCGGCACCGCGTTGATGATGTCGTCGGACAGGGAACTGACAAAGGGGATCAGCATGATGCCCATGACCAGACCGGCGGTGATCACCGCCGTCCCCGCCTGCATGATGCCCAGCCCGTCGCGGCCAAACACCGAGACCAGCAGCGGACCAACCGTCAGCAGCGCGAAAAGCCCGTAGACGATGGTGGGAATGCCGGCCAGCACTTCCAGCAGCGGTTTGGCGACAGCGCGCACACCGTTGCTGGCATATTCCGACAGGTAGACCGCCGCGAACAACCCGATGGGAATCGCCACCGCCAGCGCCACAACCGAGATATAGAAGGTGCCCCAGAGCAGCGGCAGCACGCCCAGGTCGGAACTGCCCCCCCTGCCCGAAAAGCTGGGTGCCCAGTTGGTGCCGAAAAAGAAATCGCTGGCGGGGTAAAGGCGGAAGAATTCGATGGTGTTGAAGACCAGCGACAGCACGATGCCCAGCGTGGTCAGGATCGCGATGGAGGCGGCACCGATCAGCAACATCTTCACAGCCGTTTCAACCACGTTGCGCGCCCGGAAATCGGCCTGGGCACCGCGCAGGCCCCAAAGCGCGCCCAGCAAGGCGAGGACGATGACGGCACCGCTCATCAACAGGTTGCCGCGCTGGGTCTGCTGCCGGTAACTTTGCGCGGCGTTCAGAATGGGCCGGGTGATCTGCGATGTGACGATGGCACCTGCATCTTGCAGGCGGCTGGTGACCTCGTCGGGGTCGGCCTGCGGATCGTTGGCAAGATCCGCGTGCATGGTGCCCTGGGCCACGGCCCGGTTCAGACCGTCCGCCGCGCGGCGCACCTCTGACAGGACAAGCCCGCGCGATGAGTTTTCATCAATGGCGCTGTCCGGGATCAGGGCAGAGACAGAGTTGTTGACGATCATCGGCTGCACCAGCAGCCAGACCAGCATCAAAAGAAGGGCGGGAACGGCGGCTTTGATCGCCACATTGCCCCCGTAATAGGAGGGCAGCGAATGCATGTGACGCCGGTCACCGCCCGCACTTTGCATCACCCGCGCCAGCCCGAGGTAATATCCGGCGATGGCGATGCCCGAAACGATGAGAAAGAGCCAGAGTATCGGCATGTCGTGCCCCGCCTGTCGGTGGAATTTCTTTATCGAAACTGCGCGGGGGCGGCATCGGGCCGCCCCCGGCTGTGAAGGGTCAGAGGCCCGATCAGGAGCCGGAGCCCATGGTCGCCTCTTCATTGACCGACTTTTGCGTGTCGGACAGCTGGGGGTCGGACACCAGGCCATAGTTGGCCAGCGGACCGGAGGGACCCGCCAGTTCGTCAGAGATGAAAAACTGTGCGTATTCTTTCAGACCGGGGATCACGCCAATGTGTGCTTTCTTGACATAGAAGAACAGCGGGCGGGACACCGGGTATTCACCCGAAGCGATGGTTTCGGTCGAGGGGGCAACATCGCCCATGGTCGCGACTTTCAGCTTGTCCTGGTTGTTCTCGTAGAACGCCAGACCAAACACGCCGATGCCATTGGTGTTGGCGTCGATACGGGCCAGGGTTTCGGTGTAATCGCCGTCGATGTCCACGGATTTGCCGTCCTGACGCACGTCAAGGCAGGCGTCTTCGGCGTCGTCTTCGCTCATGCCGCCATCCAGCATGGCCTGCATCGCGCCGGTGTCTTCACAGCCCTTCAGCAGCACTTTGTCTTCAAAGACTTCGCGTGTGCCGTGCTTGGTGCCGGGGATGAACATTGCGATTTCCGCATCCGGCAGGTCGCTGTTGAACTCGGCCCAGCTGTTGTAGCTGTTGTCGACGATTGCGCCGCCTTTCAGAACCTTCGCGCCGATGGCGTTAAAGATGTCGGCAGGCTGGAACGCATCATATGCCGGGCCGCTGATCTGCGACGCAAACACGATGCCGTCATAGCCGATGCGCACTTCCATGATCTCGGTGACACCATTCTCGGCGCAGGCCTTGATTTCCTTTTCGCGGATCGCGCGGGAGGCGTTGGCCACGTCGATGGTGTTTTCGCCCACACCTTCACAGAACCGCTTCAGACCGGCAGAGGAACCGCCCGATTCGATGACCGGTGTCGGGAAGTCGGTGTTTTCGCCAAAGGCTTCGGCAACAATGGAAGCATAGGGCAGCACGGTGGAAGAACCCGCAACCTGTACGTTGTCACGCGCGGCGGCAGCCGAGGCGGAAAGTGCGGCGATCGCCAGTGCGGATGTGGTGAGTTTTGTCAGTGACATGATGTCTCCTGTTTTCATACATTCTACGATCTCCCCCATGGGTGATCTCCCGGCCCGTTTAGGTGGCGCGCTTATACCTTTTGTGACGGTTTTGTTACGGTTTTATGACAGGGTGAGAATTGTGCAAAACAAGTGGTATTTTGACGTTCAATCGTCGCTCACCACTACATCTCGGGGCAGGATCACGCAGAATGATGCGCCCTGCCCGACGTCGGAGGTGATTTTCAGCCGCCCCCGGTGCCGGTTGAGAATATGTTTCACAATCGCCAGACCCAGCCCGGTGCCGCCCAATGCCCGGCTGCGGTGGCTGTCGGCGCGGTAGAACCGCTCGGTCAGCCGGGGAATGTGATGTGAGGGGATGCCCGGCCCATGATCACTGACAGTGATGCGCACCGATGGCCCGCGCAATGCCGGGTCGCGCAGACTGGTTTCTGCTGTGATCTCCACGGGTCGGTCATCGCCCCCGTATTTGATCGCGTTCTCGATCAGGTTGGTAAAGACCTGCAACATCTGGTCCGCATCCCCCAGAATCGGGATCGGCTCGGCCCCGAAGTCGGGGCGCAGGGTCACGCCTGCCTCAACCGCCAGCGGGTTGAGGTTGCGCAGCGCCGTTTGCAGCACCTCGGCAAGGTTGATCTGTGTGGTCGGGCGCACACGTTCCTCTGCCTCCACCCGGCTGAGCGACAGAAGATCGCCCACCAGACGGTTCATGCGCCCGGCTTCGGTCTGCATGATCCCCAGAAACCGGTCGCGCGCGGCGGCATCGTCCCGCGCCGGGCCGCTCAGCGTCTCGATGAACCCCATCAGCGAGGTCAGCGGTGTGCGCAATTCGTGGCTGACGTTGGCCACGAAGTCGCGCCGCATCTGCCCCGCCTGTGCCTGTGGGGTAATGTCCTGAAAGCTGACCATCAGCAGCCCGGCACCCTGCACCGGATTCAGCGTGACGTCATAGGTCACGTCCTTGCCCGCCTCGTCGATCAGGAATTGCGCGTGCCGCCCCTGCCCGTCCTCGATGCACCGCTCCACCGCATCCACCAGCAGGGGCTGGCGCAGCACGGTCACGAAATGGCGGCCCACCGTATGGGCCCCGACCAGCGCCTTGGCCGCCGGGTTCACCGCTGCGATCCGCTCTGCCCGGTCGATGACCAGCGTCGGCAATGGCAGGGCGGCGATCAGGTCAGGCAGCAGCGGCGCTTCGGTCATCGCGTCAGAGCGCTGTCAGGTCTTTGGCAAAGCGGGCCGCGTTTTCGGCGTAATGCCGTGCGCTTGCGGTCAGCATCGCGATGGCCTTGTCGTCCAACTGCCGCACCACCTTGCCGGGGGCACCCATGACCAGCGATCCGTCGGGTATCTCCTTGCCTTCGGTGATCAGCGCACCCGCCCCGATCAGGCAGTTGCGCCCGATCCTTGCACCATTGAGGATCGTGGCCCCCATGCCGATCAGCGTATTGTCCGCGATGGTGCAGCCGTGCAGCATGACCTTGTGACCAATGGTGCAATTCTCGCCGATGGTCAGCGGATAGCCCATGTCGGTGTGGAACACGCAGTTTTCCTGCACATTCGATCCCCGGCCCACATGGATCACCTCATTGTCGCCGCGCAGGGTGGAACAGAACCAGACCGAGCTTTCGTCCTCCAGCACCACCTTGCCGATGATATTCGCGTCCGGTGCCACCCAGGCATTGCCGTGGACTTTGGGGGTCTTGTCGCCAAGTGCATAGAGCGTCATGTCAGATCCTCGAATTCGGTTTGAAGTTTGCGCACATGGTCCAGCAACCGGGGCTGCTGGGCCACCCTCATGCGTTCCGCACGAATGATGGTCTTCAGCTTTTCTTCGGTTTCCGTCAGGTCGTCGTTCACGATCACATAATCGTAGCCGTCCCAATGGCTGATCTCGTCCCAGCTTTTCCGCATCCGCTTGGTGATGGTCTCGGCGGTGTCCTGGCCCCGGCTGATCAACCGGCGGCGCAGTTCCAGAATGGAGGGTGGCAGGATGAAAATGGACAGCGTGTGCGAGCCAAGCGCAGATTTCTGAATTTGCTGGGCCCCTTGCCAGTCGATGTCGAAAAGCACGTCCCGACCCGCCTCGATGGCTTCCTGAACAGGCCCCCGGGGAGAGCCGTAGTTGTTTCCAAAGACATGGGCGTGCTCCAGCAACTCGCCCTCCTTTACCCATTTTCGAAAGCTCTCTTCCGAGACAAAGAAGTAATCCTTGCCTTCGACTTCGCCCTCGCGCGCGATGCGGGTGGTTGCGGAAACAGAGAACTTCAGCGAGGCATCCCAATCCATCAATCGGCGCGCAAGAGTGGATTTGCCCGCGCCAGAGGGCGAGCTGAGAATAACAAGAAGGCCGCGCCTTTCCGGCTGTTGGGTCATGGTTTACTCCACATTCTGTACCTGTTCACGCATCTGGTCGATCACGGCCTTCAGCGACAGCCCGACGCGGGTCAGCTCGGTGTTCTGCGCCTTGGCGCAGAGGGTATTGGTTTCGCGGTTGAATTCCTGCATCAGGAAATCCAGCTTGCGCCCCACCGGCCCGCCCTCGGACAGCAATGCGCGTGCTGCCGCGATATGCGCGCCCAGCCGGTCGATTTCTTCGGTGATGTCGGATTTGACCGCGATCAGCGCCAGTTCCTGGGCCAGACGGTCCTCATCCATCCCATCGGCATTTTCCAGGATGCGGGCCAGGTTCTGCCGCAGGGTCTGCGCCATCTCGCCCTTGCGCGCCTCGGCCAGCCTTGCCGCGGCAGCGGTCAGGGTTTCCACCTCGGTCAGCTGGTTTTCCAGCACCCTGGCGAGGGCGGCCCCCTCGCTCGCGCGCATGGCGGCAAAATCGGCCAGCACCTTGTCCACATCCGCCAGCAGCGCCGCGCAAAGCTGCGAAGTATCATCCTGCATCACGGCCTGTTCAAGCACACCGCGCATGGTCACGATGTCGGTGGCCTTTGAAGGGGCCAGCGATATGCCTGCATCCATCGCCCGCGCTTCGATCCGGTGCAGTGCGTCCAGCACGGTTTCAAGCTGGGCGTCGTTGACTGCCAACCGGCCTGCCCCTTCTTCGCGGGTGACGCGCAGGTTGCAGGTGATGTTGCCCCTTGCCGCCACCGCGCCGAGTTTCTTGCGCAGCCCTGTCTCCAGCCCCTCGATCCAGTCCGGCACCCGCAGCCGCAGGTCCAGCCCCTTGCCGTTCACCGCGCGAATCTCCCAGCCCCAGGAATAGGGCGCATCAGTGCCTGTGCGTGTCGCAAAACCGGTCATCGAATGGATCATGTAAGGCGGCCCCTGGCGCTTGAGTTCCACACCGGGATAGGTCGAAACAGCCCGGCGGGGCAAGCCCATCCGGCGCGGTGTTAACCAATGCTTAAGATTTTTCCCCGCTGCCTGCCTGTTCACGCTAATTAGAATAGAGTTGAACGCACACCTCGTGACGCCGTCATGAAACAGGGTGCGACTGGCCCTGTCCTCCCTGTGAACCCGGCCGATTGAGTAAAGGTGGTGTTACATGGACAAGTCAGACCAAAAAACGCAGAATGTTGTTGAAATGTCAGACCATCATCCAGATTCCGGTTATGCCGCCATTGCGCAGGTCGAAGCCTATTGGGAA
The DNA here is from genome assembly GCF_001650875.1 of Sulfitobacter sp. EhC04. Lineage (GTDB taxonomy): Bacteria > Pseudomonadota > Alphaproteobacteria > Rhodobacterales > Rhodobacteraceae > Sulfitobacter. Next base: position 167,806 of record NZ_LXYI01000045.1, on the reverse strand, counting down.
GCTCTGCGCGGAGCGCGCGTTGTGCCAAAGCGGTCCGAGATTGATCCACGCGGGATCGAGGGCGCGCTTGAAAATGCCTTTATCGTGGAACGGGTCGCGCCCGGCATCGCGCGGTTGCGCATCGCGGGCAGCCACCTGAATGACCTGATGGGCATGGAAGTGCGCGGCATGCCGTTGACGGCCATGTTCAACCCCAACGCGCGGCAATTGATCTCTGAAACCATAGAAGAGGTGTTTCAGGCCCCCGGCACGGGCCGGTTTCGCCTGACGTCCTCGGGGTCGGAAGGCAGGCCGGAGGGTGAGGCACGGATGATCCTGCTGCCGCTGAAAAGCGATCTGGGCGATGTCAGCCGCCTGTTGGGATGCCTGGTGTTCAAGGGCCAGATCGGATTGGCCCCCCGGCGCTTTGACGTGCTGGACCGGGAATTCACATTTCTGATGCCCGGCACGGATGCCACGCCGATCCCCGATCCGGAGCAAGACACGCCAGCCAAACCGCAAGGCGTTCCGGGCTTTGCGGCCCCCGTTCCGCCTTACATGACGCCAGCTCCGGCGCGGGTCAGACCAACGGACAAGCGCCCGCCCTACCTGCGGCTGGTCAAGTCCGATGACTGACGGCTTGTTACGGTTTTCTCATCGCCCAGAATTGTCATCGTCCCGTGTCGAATGCCCCGTTTCGAATGCCCCGTGTCGAATGCCATGTGACAACAATTCGAACCCGCGTATTTTCTGAATCAACGTGGCAACCCGTGCCGAGCATTCCCCGCCCAAACGCCAGGCCTTTCCGACCAAGACCGGACAGTCGCCGCGCCCGGCCTAAAACATGAATCACTTGTTTGCTGCCTTCGCCTGCGGCGGGGCGCGAAAAGTGATGTGCGATGCCTCAGGTTAAAGGCCGGACGCTTTATGTAACACAAAAGCTGGTTTTGCGTTGCATCTGACACCCTGAACGACAAACGCCGCAGACCATTGGCCAGCGGCGTTTGCGTTACATAGCGCGGCCTTGTGGCCACAGCGCTCAGAGTACGGCGGATTCGGACTGTGAAACCCGTCGCGCCGACAGTTCCTCTGCCACCAGAAACGCCAGTTCCAGCGATTGGCTGGCGTTCAGTCGCGGATCGCAGGCGGTGTGATAGCGGTCGCTCAAATCCTCGTCGCTGACCGCACGCACGCCGCCGGTGCATTCCGTGACATCCTGGCCGGTCATCTCGAAATGCACGCCACCGGGAACGGTGCCTTCTGCCCCATGCACGTCAAAGAATTCGCGCACCTCGCGCAGGACCGAGTCGAAGGGCCGCGTCTTGTAGCCCGAAGACGATTTGATGGTGTTGCCATGCATCGGGTCGCAGGTCCAAAGCACCTTTGCGCCCTCCTGTTCCGCCGCGCGGATCAGCTTTGGCAGGTGGTCGCCCACCGACCCGGCCCCGAAACGCGCGATCAGGGTCAGGCGACCGGCCTCGTTTTCGGGGTTCAGCGTGGCCATCAGCTTTTTCAGGTCATCCGTGGTCATGCTTGGCCCGCACTTCAGGCCGATCGGGTTCTGCACCCCGCGTGCGAATTCCACATGCGCACCGTCGGGCTGACGCGTGCGGTCTCCGATCCAGATCATGTGACCCGAGCCTGCCAGCCACTTGCCGGTCAGGCTGTCCTGACGACACAGCGCCTCTTCGTATTCCAGCAACAGCGATTCGTGGCTTGTATAATACTCAACCGTTTGCAGGGTATGCGCGGTGTCCGCCGTGACGCCCGCCGCCGACATGAAATCGAGCGTGTCGGAAATGCGGTTGGCGATTTCGCGGTATTTCGCCGCCTTTTCCCCATCGGTGAAGCCCAGCGTCCAGCCGTGAACCTGGTGGACATCCGCATAACCCCCGGTCGAAAAAGCCCGGATCAGGTTCAGCGTCGCTGCCGCCTGAGTGTAGGCGCGCAGCATTTTCTCGGGGTTGGGTATCCGCGCCTCGGGGGTGAACTCCAACTCGTTGATGATATCGCCCCGGTAGCTGGGCAATTCCACACCATCCACCGTTTCGGAAGGTGCCGAACGCGGTTTGGCAAACTGCCCCGCCATGCGGCCCACCTTCACCACCGGCACTTTGGCACCATAGGTCAGTACCACGGCCATCTGCAGCATCACCTTGAAAGTGTCGCGGATGGCGTCGGAACTGAATTGCTCAAAGCTCTCGGCGCAATCGCCCCCCTGCAGGAGAAAGGCTTCGCCCCGGCTGGCCGCGCCCAGATGTTTCTTGAGCCGCTTTGCCTCACCGCCAAAGACCAGCAATGGATAGCGCGCAAGCTGTGCCTCGACCGCATTCAACGCGGCCTGATCGGGATAATCGGGCATCTGGATTCGCGGTTTGCTGCGCCAGCTTGATTTGCTCCATTGGGTCATGTCATCTCTCCGGTCCCGCGCGCTGTTTGTCAGCGCTATCAAAGACCTTTTCTATACAAAAGGACGTGCGCGGTGGCCAGAACCCAATTTCGACCTCTTGACCAAGATCGAATCCCGTGACCTAAGGTTGCGGCAGATTGTGTCGCTAATGTAACGTCACGTCACAAGAGCCGCGCCTACCAACAAGGAAAAGGACGCCTGCGATGTCTCAACAGCGCCCGGCCACCCGCATACCGCCAGACACCGAAAAGCCACGGCGTTTTGTATTTGTGCTGCTGGACCAGTTCAGCCTGCTGTGTTTCTCCACGGCTATCGAATGTCTGCGCATCGCCAACCGCATGGGCGAGCGGCAGTTGTACTCCTGGATCACGATTGGTGAGGGCGGCGAAAGCGCCAGTTGCTCTGCGGGGACCGTGTTCCAGCTTGATGCCGATCTCGATGAAATGGCCCGCGACGACACCATCCTGGTGTGCAGCGGGATGGACGTACAGGATGCGACCACCAAGAAGGTGCTCAGCTGGCTGCGTCGCGAGGCCCGCAAGGGGCTGACCGTGGGCGGGCTCTGTACCGGGGCCTTTACCCTGGCCAAGGCTGGCCTGCTGGATGGCAAACGCGCGACAATACATTGGGAAAACCAGGACAGCTTTGCCGAAGAGTTCGAAGAGGTGCAATTGACCAAATCGGTCTTTGTGGTCGACGGCAACCGGCTGACGACCGCGGGCGGGACCTCTTCCATTGACCTGATGCTGAAGCTGATCGCGGACGACCAGGGCGAAGACCTGGCCAATGCGGTGGCCGACCAGCTGATCTATTCCTCGATCCGCACCGACCAGGACACCCAGCGGCTCAGCGTGCCGACCCGCATCGGGGTGCGCCATCCAAAGCTCAGCCAGGTCATCCAGATGATGGAGAGCAACATCGAAGAGCCGATCAGCCCGTCCGTGCTGGCCCGCGATGTCGGCATGTCCACAAGGCAGCTTGAGCGGCTGTTCCGGCGCTACCTGAACCGCAGCCCGAAGCGCTATTACATGGAGTTGCGCCTGCAAAAGGCGCGCAACCTGCTGATGCAGACCGACATGAGCGTGATCAACGTGGCGCTGGCCTGTGGCTTTGCCTCACCGTCGCATTTCTCGAAATGCTACCGGGCGCATTACGACACGACCCCCTACCGCGAACGCGGCAGCCACGCCGCGCGCCTGTCGATCTGACCCGGCAAGGCCCGCAAAAGAACGCCCTCCTTTCGCTTCCTTATACCTGAAGTACCCACCCGCAGCGCGCCAAATGCGCTGCGGGTGGCGCTCAACGTGACAGAGGCCCCCGGGCCCCGCTCAATCAGAACCGATCCATGATCGGCTTGCTGCTGGAATTCAGCAAAAAGGTGATGACCGCCAGATCATCCTCGCGCTGATGCAGCATGGCATAGAAGAACGCATAGCTGGTGCCGGTCCAGTAAATCCGGCCCTCCTGCCGGACGCCGCCGCCCAGGTCGAGTTCCTTGAACACCGAAACGTTGCGGAAATCGCGCGGCCAGGCACCTTCCATCTGGCGCTGGTTCGCCGCCAGCTCCTCAGGCGTGAACTCATCACGCCCGCCCAGCCGCTGGATCAGCGGAATGAAATCGCGACGCATCACATGGCGGTCGACAAAATCCGCATAGGCCTCGTAGTCGGGGAAAAGACTGTCGCTTTCCTGTGCCTGGGCGGCAGTGGACAGGCAGGCAATCAGGCTCAGCAAAATGGCAAATAGACGCATCGTGGCTCTCACTTTGTGGGTGTCATCCGGTAAACCGTACCCTCGCCCACAGAAATAAACCAGATCGCGCCGTCGGGCCCCTCCACGATGTCGCGCACCCGCGAAGTCTGTGGCCCCTTGATCTGCGCCACCTCTTGCAGCGGATCGCCGCTGAGCCGGGATATATAGTCGAACTTGAGCGCTCCGACAAAGATGTCGCCGCGCAGATCCGCGTCCAGCGCGCCGGAATAGACCATGAGGCCAGACGGCGCGATTGACGGGTCCCAGTAATGCGCGGGCTGTTCCATGCCGGGCTTTGCGGTGCCTTCACCGATCTTGGCCCCGGAATAATGCCGCCCATAGGAAATGACCGGCCAGCCATAATTGGCCCCTTTGCGCACTTCGTTGACCTCGTCGCCGCCCTGCGCGCCGTGTTCGGACACCCAAAGGGTCCCTTCAAGGTCGAGCCCGGCCCCCTGCGGGTTGCGGTGACCGTAAGACCAGATTTCAGGCAAGGCCCCCGCCTGCCCCACAAAGGGATTGTCATCAGGCACGCTGCCATCGCGGTTGATGCGAATGACAGAGCCGTTGTGACGGCTCAGATCCTGTGCCGCCGGGCGGTCACCCCGCTCACCGATGGTCATGAACAACTTGCCATCCGTGGCCTCGACGACGCGGCTGCCAAAGTGACGGCCGCCCCGGCTGCCCGGTTTCATGGCAAAAAGCTCGGTCACGCCTTCCAGCCTTTGCCCGTCATCCGAAAGCCGGGCAGAAGCCAGCGCCGTGCCGCTGCCGCTGCCCTGCTTTTTGGCATAGGTCAGAAACAGCATCCGCGATTGATTGAAATCGCGGGCAAGCGTGATGTCCAGCAGCCCGCCCTGCCCGCCGGTTTCAACCTCCGGCACACCTGCAACCTCGCTGCGGGTGCCGTCGCGTTGCAACAGCAGTCTGCCGTCCTTTTCGGTGATCAGGATGCCGCCATCCGGCATCGGCGCCACTGCCCAGGGGGTGTCCAGATCAGTTACCACGGGTTGAAACGACCAATTTTCCTGCGCTGCGGCAGACATAGGCAAGAGCGCCCCGAAAATCGCCAGATGCAGGAAATTGGTAAAGTTTTTCGGAATCGGCATGGCAAAACTCCTGTTCAGACACTCATTTTCAGAAAATGTAACTTTCGTGACAGGAAATTCCACCACGGCCCGATCAATTCCGCTTGTTTCGCGTTATTACACTGAGGAAAAACTCCTTTTCTTTTCGCAAGCCTTTGCCTACGTTTCTCGCGAACATCATGTTCCAATAGGGAGAAACCTCATGAAAAAGATGCTCTTGGCCTCAACGGCTGCGGCACTCGTGGCAACATCGGCCTTTGCCGACGCACATGCGAAAGAAGTGAAACTCGGCATTGAATTCGGCTTTACCGGCCCGATTGAATCGCTGACCGGTCCGATGGCCGCCGGTGCCGAACTGGCGATGAAGGAAGTGACCGACAGCGGCATGCTGCTGGATGGCGCGACTGTAACCAGCACGCGCGCGGATTCAGGCTGTATCGACAATGGCCTGGCCGTGTCCGGCGGCGAACGTCTGATCGCCGAAGGGATCAACGGGCTGATCGGCGCGGATTGCTCCGGTGTGACCGGCGCGGTGCTGCAGAACGTTGCGATCCCAAATGGCATGGTCATGATCTCGCCCTCCGCGACATCGCCCGGCCTGACCACCATGGAAGACAACGGATTGTTCTTCCGCACCTCCCCGTCCGACGCCCGCGAAGGCGAAGTGATGGCGGAAATCCTGCAGGAGCGTGGCGTCAAATCCATCGCCCTGACCTATACCAACAACGACTATGGCAAGGGTCTGGCGGATGCGATCGAGTCTTCGTTCAAGGCGCTTGGTGGCGAAGTAACCATCGTGGCCGCCCATGAGGACGGCAAAGCGGATTACTCCGCTGAAGTCGGCGCGCTGGCCTCTGCCGGTGGCGACCTGCTGGTTGTTGCGGGTTACCTTGACCAGGGTGGCGCAGGCATCATCAAATCCGCACTGGACGCGGGCGCATGGGACACCTTCGGTCTGCCCGGCGGCATGATCGGGGAGAACCTGCCCAAGACCATCGGCCCGGATCTGGACGGCTCTTACGGCCAGATCGCCGGTTCGCAGGGCAACGGGATCGAGGCTTTCACCAAGATGGCGGCAGACGCCGGTTTTGACGGCACCTCGCCCTACACCCCAGAATCCTATGATGCGGCGGCGCTGTTCCTGCTGGCCATGCAGGCCGCCAATTCGACGGACCCGGCAGACTACAAGGAAAAAATCCTTGAGGTCGCCAACGCCCCCGGCACCGAAATCTTCCCCGGTGAACTGGGCAAGGCGCTGGAACTGATCAAGAACGGCGAAGATATCGACTATGTCGGTGCCTCTGCGGTCGAACTGATCGGACCCGGTGAATCCGCCGGTACATACCGCATGATCGAAGTCAAAGACGGCGTGAACGAGACCATCGGCTACAAGTAAGGCGCAACAGCCTTGCCTGGGAAACAGGTACAGCCCGGCGCATCTGCCGGGCTGTATCCAAGATACAAGCGCCCGAAACAGGGCCGGATAAGTGCCCGAAACGGGCCGACATGGGGATGGATTTATGATCGTCGTTGACGACATACATAAGCACTTTGGTGGGTTTCACGCTGTGGACGGGGCAAGCCTGACCATCGACGCAGGTTCCATCACCGGGCTGATCGGCCCGAACGGGGCCGGAAAAACAACTCTTTTCAATGTGATCGCAGGCGTTCTTAAACCGACCTCCGGCAGGGTTCACATGGATGGTGAAGACATCACAGGTCTGCCGCCGCATACGCTGTTCCACAAGGGATTGCTGCGCACCTTCCAGATTGCCCATGAATTTCATTCCATGACCTGCCGCGAAAACCTGATGATGGTGCCCGGTGGCCAAAGCGGTGAAACCCTGTGGAACACCTGGTTCGGGACCAAACGCATCGCGAACGAGGAACGCGCGCTCAAGGCCAAGGCGGATGAGGTGCTTGAATTCCTGACCATCGAACATCTGGCCGAACAGAAGGCGGGCCAGATCTCGGGTGGGCAAAAAAAGCTGCTGGAACTGGGCCGCACCATGATGGTGGATGCCAAGATCGTGTTTCTGGACGAAGTGGGGGCCGGGGTGAACCGGACCCTGCTGAACACCATCGGCGACGCGATCTTGCGCCTGAACAAGGAACGCAACTACACCTTCGTAGTCATCGAACATGACATGGATTTCATCGGTCGCCTCTGCGATCCGGTGATCTGCATGGCAGAGGGCCATGTGCTGGCGCAGGGCACGCTGGACGAGATCAAGGCCAATGAACAGGTGATCGAGGCCTATCTGGGGACCGGATTGAAGAACAAGGACAAGGTGGGGGCATGATGCCGCGCGCGCTGGCATGGGCATTGGGCACGGCGCTGGTGGCCCTGCCCCAGACAGCTGCGGCCTGTGCGCAGCTCAGCCGGGATGTCTGGATGTGCGACCGCGGCACGCCCTGGGAAACCGCAACATGGGATCAATACGGCGACGGGGCGACCCTGTTGCTGGATAACTACGTGCTTGATTTTACACAAGAATGGCCGGGCCATGAAATAACTGACAGCGCGGCGACGCTCGAAGAGCTTTACACCACCTACGCCGAATGGGTTGCCGCCGATGCCGAAGTCCCTTCCGAGGTTCTGATCGCTGACAAGCTGACCCTCCCGGATGCCACCGTCCTGCGCCACCTTCAGCGCGATGTCTGGGAGGGGGAGCCCTATCTGCAGGCCGTGATGCTGTCGCAGGTGGGCGCGGGGCGCATCATGCTATGGCTACAGGCGCCGAACGAAACATCCGTCGAACAACTCGATACGGCATCGCGCGACCTCGTGGGGCTGCTGCGGGACAATTGCGCAGATGCCCTGTCCTGCGCCGACGATTACGCGCCGCCGCAAGCGGCCAGCAAGGAATGAGACTGGTATGAGCGATCCTTACGGTGACCGTGGCAACAAGGACGTGTCGATTGCCAACCCCAAGGGGCAAGGCAGCTTGATCCCGCGGCACAAGGGGCAATCCCACGCCGCCCCCGGTGGCCCCTTCCTGATCGGGGACGGGATGACGGCGGGCTACGGCAATGGTCCCGACATCCTGCACGATTGCACCATTGCGGTGGATCGCGGCGAAATCGCGGTGATCGTCGGCCCCAATGGTGCGGGCAAATCCACGGGCATGAAGGCAGTCTTTGGCATGCTGGACATGCGCAAGGGCCATGTGCGGCTGGACGGCGAGGACATCACCGATCTGTCGCCGCAGGACCGGGTGGCCAAGGGCATGGGTTTTGTTCCGCAGACCTCGAACATCTTTACCTCGATGACGGTCGAGGAGAACCTGGAGATGGGGGCCTTTATCCGCACCGACGATTTCAGGGATACGATGGCGCAGGTCTATGACCTGTTCCCGATCCTGAAGGAAAAGCGCAAGCAGCCCGCGGGCGAACTGTCGGGCGGCCAGCGCCAGCAGGTTGCGGTGGGCCGGGCGCTGATGACGCAGCCCAAGGTGTTGATGCTGGACGAACCCACCGCCGGGGTCAGCCCCATCGTGATGGATGAACTTTTTGACCGCATCATCGAGGTTGCTCGCACCGGCATCCCGATCCTGATGGTCGAACAAAACGCACGCCAAGCCCTTGAGATTGCGGACAAAGGCTATGTTCTGGTGCAAGGCGCGAATGCCTATACCGGCACCGGCAAGGAACTTCTGGCCGATCCGGAAGTCCGCAAATCGTTCCTGGGGGGCTGAGGTCATGGATCTTCTCAACGCACTGATTGCATTCCTGAATTACGTCTTTGTCCCCGGTGTGGCCTATGGCAGCCAGTTGGCGCTTGGCGCGCTGGGGGTTACGCTGGTCTACGGCATCCTGCGGTTCTCCAACTTTGCGCATGGCGACACGATGGCCATGGGGGCGATGTCGGCAGTCTTGCTGACGTGGCTGTTCCAGAGTTGGGGCATCAGCCTGGGCCCGCTGCCCACCGCGCTGCTGGCCCTGCCCTTTGCCATTGGCCTGACCATCCTTCTGCTGCTAGGCACCGACAGGGTGGTCTATCGCTTTTACCGCGAGAAAAAGGCGAAACCGGTGATCCTGGTGATCGTGTCGCTGGGGGTCACCTTTATCTACAATGGCGTTACGCGGTTCATCATCGGGGCGGATGACCAGAATTTCCTGGATGGAGAGCGGTTCATCATCTCGGCGCGCGAATTCAAGACCGCCACCGGGCTTGAGGAAGGACTGTCGTTCAAGACCACCCAGGGCATCACCATCATCACCGCGATCATCGTGGTTGCCGTCTTGTTCTGGTTCCTGAACCGCACCCGCGCGGGCAAGTCGATGCGCGCCTATTCCGACAATGAGGATCTGGCGCTGCTGTCGGGCATCAACCCGGAGCGGGTGGTGATGATCACCTGGATGATTGTTGCAGGTCTGGCGACAATCGCAGGTGTTCTTTACGGATTGGACAAATCGTTCAAACCCTTCACCTACTTCCAGCTTCTGCTGCCGATCTTTGCCAGCGCCATTGTGGGCGGGCTTGGCAATCCGCTGGGGGCCATTGCGGGCGGTTTCGTGATCGCCTTTTCCGAGGTGACGATCACCTATGCCTGGAAAAAAATCCTGGTCTACATGATGCCCGAGAGCCTGGAGCCTTCGGGCCTCGTTCAACTGCTCAGCACGGATTATAAATTCGCTGTCAGCTTCGTGATCCTGCTGATCGTGCTGCTGTTCAAACCCACCGGACTTTTCAAGGGGCAGTCGGTATGAATGCGACACTGAAAAACACCGTTCTTTTCGGGATCATCGCCCTGCTGATCATTTACGTGGGCCTTGCGCAAAGCTGGAACTCGGCCCTGCTGATCATCGCCATGGGGCTGATTTCATCAATCATGGCGCTGGGGGTGAACCTGCAATGGGGGTTCGCGGGGCTGTTCAATGTCGGGATCATGGGGTTTGTGGCCCTGGGCGGGCTGGCGGCGGTGCTGGTTGGCATGCCCCCGACCGAGGGGGCCTTTGCCGCCGGTGGCTTTGGGGTGGTCGGCGCGCTGGTGCTGGGCGCGCTGACGATCTTTGCCACGATCCTGGTGATGCGCCGGATGGCGCCGGGCTGGCGCCGCAACCTGGTGGTGATTGCCATTCTCGTGGCGGGTTTCTTCCTGTTCCGGGGGCTGCTGGACCCGTCTGTGGAGCGGATCGAGGCGATCAACCCCGCTGAAACCGGCTATCTGGGCGGACTTGGCCTGCCGGTGCTGCTGGCCTGGCCGGTTGGCGGGCTGTTTGCCGCCATGGCCGCCTGGATCATCGGCAAGACGGCGCTGGGGCTGCGGTCGGATTATCTGGCCATTGCCACGCTGGGCATCGCGGAAATCATCATCGCCGTGCTCAAGAACGAGGACTGGCTGACGCGGGGGGTCAAGAACGTGATCGGCGTGCCGCGCCCGGTTCCCTACGAAATCGACCTGCAGAACACCCCGGCCTTTGTCGAACGCGCGGCGGGCTTTGGCTTTAACGCCGTGGAGGCTTCGACGCTGTGGGTGAAGGTGCTGTATATCGGGCTGTTCGCCATTGTGCTGATCTTGCTGATGTGGATGTCGCAACGCGCGCTGCATTCCCCCTGGGGCCGGATGCTGCGCGCGATCCGCGACAATGAAGTCGCGGCAGAGGCGATGGGCAAGGATGTGACCGCGCGCCATTTGCAGGTGTTCATCCTGGGCTCTGCGATCTGCGGCATTGCGGGCGCGATGATGACCACGATGGACAGCCAGCTGACACCGGGCACCTATCAGCCGCTGCGCTTTACTTTCCTGATCTGGGTGATGGTGATTGTCGGGGGATCAGGCAACAACTTTGGGGCCGTGCTGGGCGGGTTCCTGATCTGGTTCCTGTGGGTGCAGGTTGAACCGATGGGGTTCTGGCTGATGAACCTGATCACATCGGGCATGGATCTGAATTCCCCCCTGCGGGCGCATTTGCTGGAAAGCGCATCGCATATGCGGTTGCTGACCATGGGGCTGGTGCTGCTGCTGGTGCTGCGGTTTTCCCCGCGCGGGTTGATACCGGAGAGATAGGCCCGCCGGGGCTGGGCCCCGGAGTTTTTGAAAACTCCGGATCGGACTTTTTGAAAAGTCCGGGTGGTGCGTTGCCCGCGTACCGGGCCTTTGCAAAACTCGGATGGTTCAACATTCGCCCACCGGAGTTTTTGAAAACTCCGGATCGGACTTTTTGAAAAGTCCGGGCGGTGCGTTGCCCGCGTACCAGACCTTTGCAAAACCCGGATGGTGCAATATTCGCCCATCGGAGTTTTTGAAAACTCCAGACCGGACTTTTTGAAAAGTCCGGGCTGGCGCGCAGTGAATGCGTACTCTCGGGCTCTGGCCGGCGGGGCTACCGGCCTTTGAACAACCCGCCCAGGATGCCGCGCACGATGCGGCGGCCTGTTGTGCCCTTGAGTTCCTTGATGAAGACACTGCCAACCGCGCCTCCGACCTCGCGCGACCAGCTCTTGCCCTGCCCGCGCGAGGTTGATCGGTTGACCCCCTTTCCCGCATAGCGCCGTGCATTATTGAACTCGCGCAAGGCGGGGGTTTCGGCCTCCTCTGCCTGCTCTTCGGCTTTGGCGGCCTCGGCGGCGGCCTTGTCAGCACGCGCGCGCAGGATCTCAAAGGCGCTTTCACGGTCGAGCCTGGTGTCGTATTTGCCCGCCATCGGAGATGATTTCATCAGCGTCGCACGCTCAGCAGGGTCAATCGGGCCAAGCTGTGACGACGGCGGCCGGATCAGCGTGCGTTCCACGATCCCCGGCACGCCTTTCTTTTGCAGCATGGAGGTCACCGCCTCGCCCACGCCGACCTCGCGGATCGCCTCTTCGGTACTGAAGGCGGGATTGTCGCGGTAGGTCTGGGCGGCCAGACGCAGGTCTTTCTGGTCTTTCGCGGTAAAGGCACGCAGGGCATGCTGAACGCGGTTGCCGAGCTGGCCAAGGATGTCCTCGGGCACGTCTGCCGGGTTCTGGGTGATGAAGTAGACCCCAACCCCTTTGGAGCGGATCAACCGCGCCACCTGTTCGACCTTGTCCACCAACGCCTTTGGCGCGTCATCGAACAGCAGATGCGCCTCGTCGAAAAAGAACACCAGTTTCGGCTTGTCGGGGTCGCCGACCTCGGGCAGCTCCTCGAACAGTTCGGAAAGCAGCCACAGCAGGAAGGTGGCATAGAGTTTCGGCGCCCCCATCAGTTTGTCGGCAGCCAGGATGTTGATCATCCCGCGCCCGTCCTGATTGGTGCGCATCATGTCTTCCAGCGCCAGCGCCGGTTCACCAAAGAGGTCCGCCGCGCCCTGATTTTCCAGCACCAGCAACCGGCGCTGGATCGTGCCGACCGAGGCTGTGGAGACATTGCCATAGCGCAGGCTGAGGTCGCGGGCGTTCTCGCCGATCCAGACCAGAAGGGCTTGCAGGTCCTTGAGGTCCAGCAGCGGCAGACCGTCCTCGTCCGCCACCCGGAAGGCGATGTTCAGGATGCCTTCCTGCGCCTCGCTCAGCCCCAGAAGCTGCGACAGCAACAGCGGTCCCATCTCCGATACCGTGGTGCGGACAGGATGGCCCTGTTCGCCGTACAGGTCCCAGAATGTGACCGGAAAGGCATCGTAGCTGTAGCTGTCGAACCCGATCTTTTCCGCGCGGCTGGTAAAGGCATCGTGCAGCTTGTGCGCGGCAGAGCCGGAATGCGCCAGCCCCGACAGATCACCTTTGACGTCCGACAGGAAGACCGGCACGCCCTGTGCCGAGAACCCTTCGGCCAGAATTTGCAGTGTCACGGTCTTGCCCGTCCCGGTGGCCCCCGCGATCAGCCCGTGGCGGTTGGCGTAGCCAATGTTAAGGAATTGCGGGGTGGCATATGCCGCGCCGCCGCCGCCGATAAAGATGTCTTGTGTCACGTAGTGCCCCTTGTGACCGCAGCAGCCGGACCGCCGCGGGCGAAATTTCATCAGCAATGAGCATACAATCTTAACCCTCATGCGCCATAGTCTTCTTGCCCTGATCATTTGTCCTTTTGGTCACGGGCATCCTCCCTGTCAGACTGGCCGCGCCTTTGGGTGCGGCCCTTTTTGCCTTCTGTTTATGTCAATGCGGGGCGGCAAATATTTGCCGTTTTCCTGTTGACCCGCGAGCGGCGCTTTCGTAACGTCACAGCAATAAGTCGGCCCAGTCCGACGGGGAGAGAACTAAGGTGAAAAGAGGATGCCATGCGTCCTCTTTTTGCGTTTCGGGGGGGCACGCCGCATGCCGTGCCAGATCAGCGGGAAATTGCGTGCGTGGCATCACTTTTCCTTGGCTGCCCGCTGACATTGTTTTTGCTTCGTGGTAGAGCGCAGTAACGCAACAATCGTGGATTTGACATGAGTAGATTTCTGACTGCCCTGCCCGTCGCCCTGGCCCTGGCCTGCGCGGCCCCTGCAGCGCTATTTGCACAGACAACCGAGACACCCCCCGCCACCGAGCAAGAGGCTGCGCCCGAGACTGGTGCTGCACCCAAGATCGAGGATCAACTGAGCCTTGGCGAAAATGCCGATGGCACGCCGGAGATCGGCAAACCCTATACCAAGGAAGTTGTCGGTTCCTGGGAAATGCGTTGCATCAGAGGTGAAGATGGCAGCGAACCCTGCCAGATGTACCAGCTTCTGGATGACGGCCAGGGTGCGCCCGTCGCCGAGTTCTCGCTGTTCCGCCTGCCCGAGGGTGGCAAGGCCGCAGCCGGGGCGACCATTGTCGTGCCGCTGGAAACTGCCCTGCCCCAGCAATTGACCATCTCGGTGGATGGCGGCAAGGCACGGCGCTACCCTTACGCCTTCTGCAACCCGGTAGGGTGCTATGTGCGGCTGGGCCTGACCGCTGACGACGTCGCCACTTTCAAGCGCGGCAAGGAAGCGGTCATCACCATCGTACCGGCCCTGGCCCCCGATCAGCAGGTCAAGCTGAACCTGTCGCTGGACGGCTTCACCGCGAGCTATGATAAATCTTCGGTCATCGACCAGTAAGGCGTCACCGCCCTGGAAAGAGATTGGAAGAGGGCTGCCGGAAGGCGGCCCTTTTTCTTGCCCAAAGGAATGAAAACATGAAGATCAGACAAGCGGACATTTCGGACGTCGGACAAATGAGCGATTTCCTGACCCGGTTGCGCGAAATGGGCAAGCGCCGCAACCCCAGCGATCCGCCGTTCGTCCGGCGCAATTACATTGAGGACCCCGACAGCATCCGCTGCTCTGTGGCGGAGGATGCAGATGGCACGGTCCTGGGGTTCCAGTCGCTGAAACGGGCGGTCGAGGGGAATATCTATGATGTCACCCCCGGCTGGGGCATCATCGGCACCCACATCCGGCCCGAGGCTGCGCGTCGCGGCGTGGGCCGGGCCCTGTTCAACGCCACGCTGGAGGCCGCAAGGGCCGCGGGGCTGCAACATATCGACGCCAGCATCGCCGCCGACAACCCGGAAGGGCTGGCATATTACCAGGCCATGGGGTTCGAGACCTACCGCACACCGGACGGGCTGATCTGCAAACGATATTCGCTGTAAGTCCCGGCCTTCTGGTCCTGCCGGTTCAGACCTTGCGCAGGGCCAGCACCGCGTTCATGCCGCCAAAGGCAAAGGCATTGGACAGGGCCACGCTGACCTTTGCCTCCCGCGCCGTGTTCGGCACCACATCCAGCGCGCATTCCGGGTCGGGTTCTTCATAGCCGATGGTGGGGGCAATGACCCCGTCCCGCAGGGCCATGATGCAGGCCAGCAATTCCACCGCACCCGTGCCGCCGATCAGGTGACCGTGCATCGACTTGGTGGAGGATATCATCAGATTGTCCGCATGGGGGCCGAAGGTATCGGCCACCGCCGCGCATTCGGTCTTGTCATTGGCCGCCGTGCCGGTGCCATGCGCGTTGATATAGCCGACCTCGTCGCGGTTGATCCGGCCATCCTCCAGCGCGCCCGCAATCGCGCGGGCAGCGCCCGCCTTGGACGGCATCACGATATCGCTCGCATCCGACGTCATGGCAAAGCCGATGACCTCGCAGAGGATTTCGGCACCGCGTTTGCGGGCATGTTCCATTTCCTCAAAGACAAAGATGCCCGCACCTTCGCCCTGCACCATGCCATTGCGATTGGCGGAGAACGGGCGGCAGGCGTCGCGGCTCATGACGCGCAACCCCTCCCAGGCTTTGACCCCGCCAAAGCACAGCATTGATTCCGACCCGCCGGTGATCATTGCCGGGGACATGCCCGAACGCACCATGGCAAAGGCTTGCGCCATCGCGTGATTGGAGGAGGCACAGGCGGTTGAGACGGTAAAGGACGGCCCCTTGAGGTTCCATTCCATGCTGACATGGGAGGCTGCGGCATTGTTCATCAGCTTGGGCACGACAAAGGGGTGGACCCGGTTCTTGCCCTCTTCATAGACGGCGCGGTAATTGTCGTCCCAGGTCGACACGCCGCCGCCTGCCGTGCCCAGCACGACACCTGCCCTGGCAGACAATTCGCCCGAAAACGTCAGCCCGGATTGTTCGATGGCCTCGCGTGCGGCGGCCAGGGTGAACAGGGTGAAGCGGTCATAAAGCGAAATCTGCTGCCGGTTATAGCGGCCTTCGGCGTCAAAGCCGCGCACCTGACCGCCGATCTGGATTTGCAGGCGCTCGACGTCGCGAAAGGACAATGGGCCGATGCCGCAAACCCCTTCGCGCATCGCGGCCAGGGTGTCGGGCACATTATGCCCCAGGGCGTTGATGGTCCCGGCCCCGGTGATGACGACACGTTTCATGCCACCCTAGCCCTGTTCCGCCTTGAGCCGTTCGATGCCTGCGATGATCGTGGCCACGGATGAGATGTCAAAATCCGATGCGCCGGGATCGTTGGCGTTGAAGGGGATGGAGATGTCGAAGGCTTCCTCGATGGCGAAAATGCTCTCCACCAGACCCATACTGTCTATGCCAAGATCTTCGGGCGTGCTCTCCAGTGTCACATCCTGCGGTTCCAGCATGGCCTGTTCGGCGATGATGGCGATGACCTGATCCTTGATGCTCATGACGTATTTCCCATCCATTGTACGGGGATGCTTTCGGGCCTGTGGACATTCATCTGTCACCACCCGTTTCAGTCCAAAATTGCTCAATTCCAGGCAAGAAAGCACAGGAATAGCCTGCTATTTCAAGCTCTCTTAACGCAGAAATGTGTAATTTTGGCGAAACCCTTGCAGGGCGCGGCCGATTTTGTCTCTGCCATCCCGGATTTTTGCTTCCAATGATCACACTGCTGCACTCAAATCAAAGCGCAGAAGGTAAAAATCCGTCTCGCGCGGGTGGCGGAAGATGAATGTCCACAGGCCCTACAGCGTCCCGCCTTTAACCTGATACACTCCGTATCGCCGATGTCCCGAGAGCGCGAAGCGCGGCAGGGTATCGGCGATTCAAGTTTAAGGCGGGGCGCTTTAGCCATCCTGAGATGGTTTGGAAACCACCTTTCGCAAGGCTGCGACGTCGCGCAGCAGCCGGGGCAAGCGGCGCAGCGCCTTGTAGATTTCCATCTGGTTTTCCATCTGCGTGGCGGGATAGCCCAGCATCGTACGGCCTGCGGGCACATTTGACAGCGCCTTGGTCGCGGCCCCCAGGATCACCCGATCGCCGATAAAAATGTTGTCGCTGACGCCCGATTGTCCGCCCAGCACCACATTGTTGCCAATCACCGATGATCCGGCGATTCCCACCTGGGCGCAGATCAGCGTGTCATTGCCCACAACAACGTTGTGGCCAATCTGGATCTGGCTGTCCAGCTTGGTGCCATTGCCGATTTTCGTGTCGCGGATGGTGCCGCTGTCCACGGTGGTGTTCATGCCGATTTCAACATCGTCGCCGATGGTGACAGCCCCCAGCGAATGGATGCGCGCCCAGGCCTGCGGCTTGGCATCGCCCTGATCGCCCAGGGTCTTGCGGGCGTTTTCGACCGCACTTGGTTCAGGGGTCACAAAGGAAAACCCATCGCCGCCGATCCGTACGCCCGGCTGGGCGATGAAACGCGCGCCGATCCGGACCCTTGCGCCGATGCTGACCTGTTCGCGCAGAAAGCACTCAGGCCCCAGCGTGGCGTCCTGGCCGATAAAACACTGCGGCCCGATCACGCTGCCCGCACCAATCCGCACGCCTGCGCCGATCACCGCCAGCGGGCCGACGCTGACCCCCTCGCCCAGTTCGGCACTGTCGTCGATGATGGCGGCGGGATGAATGCCCGGGGCAAAGCCCTGCCCCTGATCCAGCATCCGCGTCAGGCCCGACATGGCAAAGCGAGGCCGGTCCGGCAGGATGGCGGCGGCAAGCCCCAGAGATTGCCAGTCCGCGCCGGGCCAGAGCATGGCGGCACGGGCCTGCCCCTGCGCCAGCATTTCCGCGTATTTCGGGGTGGAGGCCATGGCCAGATCATCAGGCCCCGCGCTGGCAGGTTCCGCCGCGCGGGTGATGACCAGATCCAGATCACCTTCGGCCCGCGCGCCGATGCTGTCGGCTATTTCCCTGACCGTATGGCCCATGCGTTCACCCCCTGCGTGATGCAGGGCCAGAGTTAACCCTGAACACCGCCCAAGACCACCCCCGCATTGGCAAGCGCATTCCAGATCTTGGCGTCCCGGCCATAGATGTCGGCCCGGTACTCTGTATGGCCACGCGCATTGGTCACCGCGGTACGGTAGATGATGTGCACCGGCACCGGCTGGTCCAGCTTGACCTTGGTTTCCGCGCCGGTCCGAAGCACGCGCTGGAATTCACCTTTGGGATCGTCCGACTGGCGCGCCAGCAGCGCATAGGCAAAATCGAACGGGTCCTGCAGGCGGATGCAGCCATGGCTGAAGGCACGCACATCTCGGGCAAACAGGCTCTTGGCCGGGGTGTCATGCAGGTAGATGTTGTGCTTGTTGGGGAACATGAACTTTACCAGACCCAGCGCGTTTGAATTGCTTGGCGGCTGACGCATGGAATAGGGAAAATTCCGCGCGGTGTAGCGCGAGAAGTTGACCGCGCCGCGGTTCACCCTGCGGCCCCGGCTGTCGGTGATGATGATATGGCTTGCCGCATTCGGATTGCGCCGCAATGCCGGCAGGTATTCGTTGGTCACGATGGAGCGCGGGACATACCAGCTCGGGTTCACCACCATATGCTCCATCACATCCGAGAATTCTGGCGTGGGGCGATCCCCGCGATTGGCGCCGACGACCGACCGGGTCTGGAATGTCACAACACCATCGTCGATGATCTTGGCGGTGAAGTCGGGCAGGTTCACCAGGATGTGACGCTTGCCGCGCTCGGTGTTGAACCAGCGTTCCCGCTCAAGCGCCACCAGCACGGATTGCAGACGGGTCTCCACATCCACGTTGATCTGCTTGAGGGTTTCGCCCCCGGCAACGCCATCGTCGTTCAGCCCATGGTCGATCTGGAACTGTTTGACCGCGTCGGACATGGATTGATCAAAGGTCCGCCCATTGCTGCGTTCAAGGTAGTCCATCGCGATCAACCGGTTGCGCAGGGCGATGACCGCTGGCCCGGTCGCTCCGCGTTCCAGCTTGCTGGCCGCAACTTGCGGCCCCCAGCCGCCCTGTGCCAGCAATTGTTCCATCACCACCTTTTCCTTGAGCAGCGCATTGTATTCCATGCTGCGCGGCGGCAGCGCGCGGAAGAATGCGGCAGGTTTGGAGGTGGCGATCCCCGACAGATAGGCACCCCGGTCGCGATAGGGGATCTCGCGGACGATCCGGCTGTCGATCCGCTTGGGGTTCAGAACGCCGGTCTGGATGTCCCGGGCATAGGTCAGGAACACCTTGCTCATCTCGACTTCGGCAAGGCCGCGGTCACGGGGGCTGCGCACGGTGCTGAGCCTGGCCAGAAGGCCGGCGGGATCATAACGGGCAACCGGCAGACCGTGCGAGCCGGCGGATTTGATCGCGCGCATCAGTTCGGCGCGACGGGCCCGGCTGGCATCATCCGCAGCCGTCCATATCGGCGCATATGAGGTGTTGCGGTAAAATTCCGCGATATCGGCATCCTCCGCCGCGGCCTCTGCAACGGCCTGTTTGAATGCGGTGACCTGCGCCTGCGCTGGCCTGGCAACCGAGAAACCGGCGATGACAATCGAAAATGTCGCCAACAGCAGCGCCCGGCGGCTGCCTGTAAAATAACCCTTCATGAAAACCCCCTTGAAAATACGAACATACAGCAGATTCAGTTTTCAGGGTTGGCCGGGGAACTGTCCATTCACATTTGCAACAGGTGGTGAATCTGCCGCCGATATGATGCGAAAAAGGCACCGGCCATCAGGGCCACCATCCCGCAATAATCAAAAAATGCGCAAAATTTCGCCTAAAGTTGCCGATAGCGGGAACCCTATGGATTCAGCCCTTGGTAATGAAAATTCACTATGCAATAACGATGTTGCATCTGGGGAAGAGATGAACGGCCCATGTAACATCATGGCCACAGGCAGAGACGACGGGACAGAGATCATGACAGGCATTAGCTCTTCGGGTATGACCCGGCGCGCCCTACTCGGCGCATTCGCAGCAACTGCGGTAGCATCAGCACCAACATATTCGAATGCGGCAGGTTTCCTGCGCGGCGGCGGGGATATCCGGCGCATTCGCATGTATTCCGGGCGCACCGGTGAACGCATCGACATGATCTACTGGATCGAAGGTGAATACATCAAGGATGCGGTTCAGGAGGTCACCTATTTCATGCGTGACTGGCGCAACGATCTGGTCAAGAACATCGACCTGCGCACCGTCGACATCATGGCGGCATCGCACAACCTGCTGGATGTGAACGAACCCTATATGCTGCTGTCGGGCTACCGCAGCCCGCAAACCAACGCGATGCTGCGCTCACGCTCACGCGGTGTGGCAAAGAATTCCCTGCACCTGCGCGGCCAGGCTGCCGATTTGCGGCTTGCCTCGCGGTCGGTCAACCAGATGGCCAAGGCGGCGATGGCCTGTCACGGTGGCGGCGTCGGGCGCTACTCCGGCTCCAACTTCGTGCATATGGATTGCGGTCAGGTCCGCAGCTGGGGCGGCTGAACCGACGACAGGCCCCTTCCCGTCTCATCTGCAAAGCGCCCCCTTGGGGCGCTTTTTGCTTTTGGCATGTAGCAATTATTCGCATCTTGCATTTACAGGTGCCGCCCTGTCCTGATCCGGCGTCAGGATGTACCCCGTAAGGTTCGCGTAAGGTTGCGCTGGTCAATACCGCTGCAAGCAACAAAGCGGACAATTCCAGATGACCCTGACCACCTTACCGGACTCTTTGCGCAACACATGGGCAAAGCGCCCGGAGACCACGCCCCTCGGGCTGAGCCTTGTCACCGCGATCTTTGTCTTTGCAGTGCATAATGCGACCTTCTGGCGGATCGGTTCGGATGTCTTTGACGGCCACGGGCTGTCCTTTGCGGGTTTCATCGCGGCGGTCTTCTGCCTCGCAATCGCGGTTCAAAGCGTGTTTTCCTTTCCCTATGTGGTCAAACCGTTTCTCGCATTTGTCCTGATCCTGGGGGCGGTGACCTCCTATTACATGGACCGGCTGGGGGTCATCATCGACCGGGACATGATCCAGAATGTCATGGTGACCACGATCACGGAATCAAAACACCTGATCACCCTTGGTTTTGTCACCCATGTCGTTCTGACCGGAATCCTGCCCGCGCTGGCGCTGCTGTTTGTTCGGATCAAACGGCAAGGCCTGCTGCGGACAATCGCAACGCCCGTCCTCAGCCTTGTCCTGATGCTGGCGCTGACCGCCGGTTTCCTGATGGCAGATCTGAAATCCTATGCCGCTGTCTTTCGCGAACGCAAGGACCTGATGAGCAGCTTCCAGCCCTTCGCCCCGATGGTGGGTGCGATCCGCTATGTACGGATGGTGTCGGGCACCGCCCATGTCGAAGTGCAGCCGATCGGCGGGGACGCACATCGCGGGCCGTCCTACGGGGCCGGTCGCAAACCGATGCTGACCATCGTGGTGGCGGGCGAAACTGCACGGTCGCAGAATTTTGGCCTGAACGGCTATGTCAGGGATACCACCCCGATGCTGGCGCAGCGGGACGTGATCAGCTTTGACAATGTCTCCTCCTGCGGGACCGCAACTGCGGTTTCCCTGCCCTGCATGTTCTCCATGTTCACACGCGAAGACTACTCATATGAAAAAGCTGTCTCACATCAAAACGTGCTGGATGTGCTGGGCCATGCAGGGCTGCATGTCGCATGGTGGGACAACAATACCGGCGACAAGGGGCTGGCCAACCGGCTGGAGAGCCGCAGCTTTACCAACGTCGAAGATGCGGAATTCTGCGCTGCGGGTGAATGCATGGATGGGATATTCATGCAGGCGCTCAAGGATTATGCCGAAACGATCACCGAAGACACCGTTCTGGTGCTGCACCAGATCGGCAGTCATGGCCCCACATATTACCTGCGGTATCCGGAAGCCTTCGAGCGGTTCAAACCAGCCTGCCGCACGGCTGAATTCAAGGAATGCAGCACGGCGGAAATCACCAACGCCTATGACAATACCATCGCCTATACCGATGACATCCTTGCCCACACCATTGACCTGCTGGCGGCGGAATCGAACCTGACGACGGCCCTGCTCTATGTCTCCGACCATGGTGAATCCTTGGGCGAATCTGGCCTTTACCTGCACGGATCGCCTTATTTCATGGCCCCCGCCTATCAAACGACAGTGCCCATGGTCCTGTGGATGTCAGAGGGGTTCAAGGCACAGTTCGGGCTGGATGAAACCTGTGTTTCGCAACAGGCGGGTAACGCGCTGTCACATGACAACCTGTTCCATTCCCTGCTTGGGATGCTGGACATCTCGACAGATGTGCGTGACCCGGCACTCGATATCTTCGCAGCCTGCCGGACCGGCCTGAAAGTTGCACAGAAATGACTGTCTCTCCCGCCTCCCCACCGCGCGCGAAACCGCCCCGCGTCACCGGCCTGGCGCATCTTTGGGCGGCAGCGGGCTATTCGGTTGGCGGGCTTCGCAGGCTCTGGCAAGAGACAGCGTTCCGGCATATTGTGATTGCTCTGCTTTTGGGATTCGGGCTTTTGGCCATCGCTGGGGCCGAAACGATGGATTACGCAGTTCTGCTTATTCTGTTTTTCTGCCTGGTCGCCGTCGAGGCGCTTAACACGGCGGTCGAATGCATTGTCGATCATCTTGCCCCCGACTGGGCCGCGTTTGCGCGCGATGCCAAGGATCTGGGGTCACTGGCGACGATGTGTCTGCTCTGTGCCAACGGCGTTTTCCTGGGCGCGGTCTTGCTGCGTTCCTTCGTTGGAGAGTGAGAGATAACCGATGAACATGCTCAAGATCGTGGCCGTGCCGATGCACCGGGAAGGCCGGAAATTCGTGGCAGTCTTTGCCGCGGTCACACTGGTGCTGGGCCTTGTCTGGCAGCCGTTGTTCTGGCTCGGCGTCGGGGCAACCATCTGGTGTTATTACTTTTTCCGTGACCCGGTGCGCGTGGTGCCGCAGCAAGAGGGGCTGGTGATATCGCCAGCCGATGGCGTTGTGTCCCTGATCGAGGACGTGGTGCCCAGTGCCGATCTGGCGCTGGGGTCCGAACCGCTGACGCGGGTGTCGATATTCATGAACGTGTTCAACTGCCATGTGAACCGCGCGCCCGTGGCCGGTGAGGTGACCAATATCGTCTACCGCCATGGCAAGTTCCTGAATGCTTCGCTGGACAAGGCAAGCGAAGACAACGAACGCAATTCCCTGACCATCCAGACCCCCGACGGCGCGCTGATCGGTGTTGTGCAGATTGCCGGCCTGGTGGCGCGGCGCATCGTCTGTTTCGTCAAGGAGGGCGACAGGCTTGGCACCGGCCACCGGTTTGGCCTGATCCGATTTGGCAGTCGGCTGGATGTCTATCTGCCGCAGGGCGTGCAGCCGCTGGTCGCCGTTGGCCAGACCGCTGTTGCAGGCGAAACCATTCTGGCGGATCTCAAGGGCAGCGCTGCCGCGCGCATCGGGATTGCCGAGTGACGCAACGCAACCGGATCAAGCTGCGCCACGTCGTGCCTAGCATCGTCACCGTGTTTGCGATCTGCGCGGGCATGACGGCCATTCGCATGACGCTTGAAGGGCGGCTTGAGACCGGTTTGGCCTTTGTCCTGCTGGCGGTTTTCCTGGACGCGGCGGATGGCAAGCTGGCGCGTTTTCTCGACAGTGCCAGCCCCTTTGGTGCGGAACTGGACACGCTGGCAGATTTTTTCAATTTCGGCATCGTGCCGGGGGTGCTGATCTATCACACCCTCTATCTGGGCACCCCACTGGCGAGCCTGGGCTGGTTGTCGATTCTGGTGCTGGCGGTCTGTTGCGCGCTTCGACTGGCGCGGTTCAACCTGTCGATGCGCGGCCCCAAGGTCGCGCTGAAGACTGACAGCTATTTTGTGGGCATCCCCGCCCCGGCGCTGGCCTGTCTGGCGCTGATGCCGGTTTTCATGGAACTTTACGGATGGCAGAACACCGATCTGCCGGTGCTGCGGTCAGGCTATATCATCTGCATCGGTTTGCTGGCCATCAGCACCGTGCCGACCTTCTCGATCAAACACGCCACGATCCACCGCGCCCATCTGCCGTTTGTGATGGTGGCGGCGGTTGTTCTGGTGGTGTGCCTGTTGGTCTATCCCTGGCCCACCCTGATCGTGGCAGATTGCGCCTATCTGCTGTCGCTGCCGTTTTCCTACAAGGCGCACAAGAAGCACAACAAGGCGTCGCCGGAACATGCGTATTCTGCTGATTGAAGACGAAGCGGCGCTGGCAGGCCCGTTGGTGGAACACCTGGCTGCCGACCGGCATCTTGTGGAATGGTTCGACACCCTTGCCGATGCGGAAAGTGCGGAGCGCGCCAGTCCCTTCGATGTCATCCTGCTCGACCTGCATCTGCCGGACGGTGACGGGCTGGAGTTTCTGAAATCCCTGCGCGACCGGCGGGTCCACACCCCGGTGCTGATCCTGACCGCGCGGGACAAGGTTTCCGACCGGATCAAGGGGTTGAACCTTGGGGCTGATGATTACGTGATCAAGCCCTTTGATCTGGACGAGGTCAAGGCCCGCATCCACACCGTCTGCCGCCGGGGCGAGGATAAGCTGGCGCAGATCACCGCAATTGGGGATCTGTCGATCAGTCTGGCCGATCACAGCGTTATGCGCGCGGATGTCCCGGTGCGGCTGACGACACGGGAATGGCAGGTCCTTGAAACACTGGTGCGGCGCAAACCGGCCGTGGTGCCGCGCGAAAGCCTTGAGGCCGCGCTCTATGCCTTTGGCGAAGAGGTCGAAAGCAACGCGCTGGAGGCGCATATCAGCCGGTTGCGCGCCAAGCTGGGCAAGGACCTTATCGTGACCCATCGCGGTCTTGGCTATGCGCTATGTCCCTGATCCCGCCGCGTCATAGCCTGCTGCGCAGCCTTCTGACGGCACTGGCGCTGCCCGGCATCGTTGCGGTTCTGATCGGCTGCGTCATCGTCTACAGCCTTGTAAAAGAGGAATACGACGAACTGCTGGACCTGTCGCTGTCAAACAAGGCACAGTTGTTGCTACAGATCAGGGAGTTGTCAGGGGCACAGGCCAATGCCAGCTTTGAGGAAACCGGCCTTGCCCCGGAGGAACGGGTCCGCTTCTGGTTTCTGGATGCCGATGGTGCGGTGACCGACAGGTCCGCGCTGGCCGAACCCCTTGCCTTTTCCATGGCCGACCTGCCACCGAACCGGATCACCAGCCTGAACGGCTTCCGGGTGATCCTGCTTGCATCTGACGTGGTGCCGGGGCTGCGCATCGTTGTGGCGGAGCCGCTGGTTGAGCGCAACGAGGCGCTTTTCGATGTCATGTCGGCGGTGGTGCTGGGCTTTTTCCTGCTGGGCGGCCTGTCTTATGCCGCGGCCTATCTCTCGGTGCGGCGCTCTGCCGGTATGGTCACGGCGCTGAGTGCGGATATCGCCCGCAAAAACGAACACGATCTGTCGCCCATCAACCGCAAGAATGCCTTTGCGGAGATTGAACCGGCCGTCGACACGCTGGACATGCTGATGGCGCGGCTCGACACCGCGTTGGAGGCAGAGCGCGCCTTTGCAACAAATGCGGCACATGAACTGCGCACCCCGGTTGCGATTGCGATGGCCCAAGCGCAGCGCCTGAAGGCCATGGCACAGGACCCGGCCCTGGTCGCGCGGGCGTCGGAAATCGAGACCGGATTGAAACGGCTGGTCCGGCTGATCGAGCGGCTGTTGCAGATGTCGCGGGCGCAATCCGGTCTGGGGCTGAATGCCCCGGTCACAGACATTGCCCCGGTCATCGACATGCTGTTGCGCGAATTGCGTGGCGGGATGGCACAGCAGGACACCCTGGTTTTGCACCCGACCACCGCACCCTGGCCCTGCCGCCTGGACCCCGATGCCCTGGGGATCATCCTGAACAACCTGTTCGACAATGCGCTGAAACACGGGTCCGGCCCTGTCACGGTCAATGCCGCCACACCGGGGCAGATCGAGGTTTCCAATGAGTGCGACCTGCTCAGCGCGCAAGAGGTCGACAAGATCAAGCGCCGCTTTGGCCGCCGCGCGCCCACGACAGAGGGTTTCGGGCTGGGTCTGAGCATCGTTCAGGAATTGTGCAGCCAGTCGGGTTGCGGGTTTGATTTCCGCTCTCCCCGGCCTGGGTCGGAACGCGGCGTGAGCGTCACAGTGACCTTCCCACCCCGGCAATCCCCGACTTGAGGTCACAGGCAGGCCTATTGATCCGAGATGGACACCACATGGTCCCCGTCGATACCGCCCATCGAATGGAACAGCCCGCTGGTGTTGTTGACGCCGAATTTGCGCAGCAGTTTGGCCCGGTACACCTCAACCGTCCGGTGTGAGATTTCGAGGTTGATGGCGATTTCCTTGCTGGTCAGCCCTTCCGACAGATAGCTCAGGATCTCGCGCTCGCGCCGTGTCAGCGGGAAATAGGGCCGCTCCGCGCTCAGGTCGGCAAAACTCCAGACGGCGCGGGCCAATGGGTCGTCGGGGGTGAACGAATGGCCCCGCACCCGGCACCAGAACAAGGTCCCGTCCCGGCGCGCCATGATACGTTCATCCCAGTAGCGGTTGGTCTCGCGCAATTGTCTGACACCCCGGTCGCGGATGTTCACGAATTCCGCATCCGTCGGATAAAGGATCGCAAACACCTGATTTGCCAGATCCTCGGGGGCATAGCCGAACATCTCGCCAAAGGCGATGTTGCACTGGCGGATCACCCGGTCCTCTGTCACCACCAGACCTACCGGCGCATAGGCAAAGGCAAGATCGGCAAAACGGCCCTGCTCATAGCTATCGTCAATAGGTATTTCCACGATCTTGCCCCGGTTCCGGTTATCCTGAATGCTGTAAAATACGTAAACGACGGGTCGGGATCGCACAACAGCGACCGCCGCCGATATGGGAGGATACCATGAAGACATTTACGCGGTTCGCCGCCACCATTGCCACGTCTGTCGCCCTGGCTGGCGCAGTCTGGGCGCAGGAAGGTCCGATCAAGATTGCCCTGATCCACGGCCTGTCCGGTTCCAGTTTCGAAGCCTTTTCCAAACAGGCCCAGACCGGGTTCGAGCTGGGTCTCGAATATGCCACCAAGGGCACCAACGAGGTCAAGGGCCGCCCGATCGAGGTCATCATCAAGGACACGCAGTTCAAGCCCGACGTGGCCCGCGCCGTGCTGGCCGAAGCCTACGGCGATGACGAGGTGCTCCTGGCAGTTGGTGCCACATCCTCGGGCGTGACGCAGGCGATGCTGCCGATTGCCGAGGAATACGAAAAGATCCTGATCGTCGAACCCGCCGTTGCCGACAGCCTGACCGGGCCGGACAGCAACCGCTATGTGTTCAAGACCTCGCGGAACTCTTCGATGGACATGCAGGCGCAGGCGCTGGCGCTGAAACCCGACGAGAACCTGTTTGTCGCAACCCTGGCCGAAGATTATGCCTTTGGCCGTGACGGGATCACCGCGTTCAAGGCGGCCCTTGACGGATCGGGTGCCACTGTCGTGACCGAAGAATACGTGCCCCAGGGCACTGCCGACTTCACCGCCGCGACCGAACGGATGTTCAACGCGCTGAAGGACAAGGAAGGCCGCAAGGTCATTCTGGTCTATGTCGCCGGTGGCGGCGACGCGCCGGGCAAGATCCAGGCGCTGGACCCCGACCGCTATGGCATCGAAATTTCGATGGGCGGGCATATCCTGCCGGTGCTGCCGACCTACAAGCGGTTCCCCGGTCTGGAAGGCGCGGTCTACTACTACTACGAGGCTTACGACAACGACGTGAACAAGTGGCTGGTCGATACCCATCAGGAACGCTTTGACGGGCCGCCGGATTTCTTCACTGCCGGGGGCATGGCCGCCGCGCTGGCCGTGGTCAAGGCGCTGGAAACCGCTGAAAGCTACGAGACCGAAGACATGATCACAGCGATGGAAGGCATGTCCTGGGACACGCCCAAGGGCGAGATGACCTTCCGCCCCGAAGACCATCAGGCGCTGCAATCCATGGTGCACTTCAAGATCCGCGTTGATGACGATGTGGCATGGGCGATCCCCGATCTTGTGCGCATCATCGAAGCGGACGAGATGGATATTCCCATCGGCCGCGACAACAGCCAGTAACGTCCAGACCTTAACGGCAGATACCGGCCCGCCCGATGCGGCGGGCCGGACTTAGCCAAGGATTGCCCCCTGATGCCTTCCCCGTCCCTGTCCACCCGTGACCTGACGATCCGTTTCGGCGGCCATGTCGCGGTCAACACCGTCACCTGCGATTTCCATCCGGGCGAGACCACCGTGATCGTGGGCCCCAACGGCGCGGGCAAGACCACCTATTTCAACCTGATTTCAGGCCAGTTGACCGCCAGCGCCGGCAAGGTCGAGAAATCGGGTGAGGATATCACCCGGCTTTCCCCGTCTTCGCGCGCCCGGCGCGGCATCGGTCGTGCCTTTCAGCTGACCAATCTGTTTCCGCAGCTCAGCGTGCTGGAAAACATCCGCCTTGCGGTTCAGGCCCGTGCGGGTGCGGGTTGGGGCCTGTTGCGCCCTGCCCCGTCGCGCCGTGACCTGATCGACAGCGCCGAGCATTATCTGGCCGCCGCGCAGCTGACCAACCGCGCGGCGATGCCTGCCGCCAGCCTGCCCCACGGCGATCAACGCAAGCTTGAGGTCGCGCTGCTGATGGCGATGGAGCCCGATATCTACATGTTCGATGAACCCACCGCCGGCATGTCGCTGGATCAGGCCCCCGCCGTGCTGGAATTGATTGCAAAGATCAAATCCGACCCGACCAAGACGGTGCTGCTGGTGGAACACAAGATGGACGTGGTCCGCGCGCTCGCGGACCGGATCATCGTGTTGCACAACGGCGAACTCCTGGCCGATGGCGCACCGGGCGAGGTGATGGACAGCAAGATCGTGCGCGATGTCTACCTTGGCACCGCAACGGAGGAGACCGCATGACCCTGCTGTCCCTGCAAAACATGAAGACGCAGATCGGGCAGTACCATGTGCTGCATGACATTTCCTTTGAGGTGCCGCAGGGCGGCGTTTTTGTCCTGCTGGGCCGCAATGGCGCGGGCAAGACGACGACGCTGCGCTCCATCATGGGGCTATGGCAACCGCAACCGGGGTCCGTCACCTTCAAGGGCAAGGACATATCCACCTTGGCCACTGCCGACATTGCCCGGCTGGGCATCGCCTATGTGCCCGAAAACATGGGTATTTTCGGCGGTTTGACGGTCGAGGAAAATCTGGTGCTTGCCACCGCGAAGGGGCGTTTCGACCAGACCCGCCTGCGCCGCATCTACACGCTGTTCCCCGCGCTCGAACAATTCTGGACGAAACAGGCCTGGTCCCTGTCAGGCGGGCAGAAACAGATGCTGGCCGTCGCCCGCGCCATCATAGAGCCGCGCGACCTGATCCTGATCGACGAGCCGACCAAGGGGCTGGCCCCCTCCATCGTTGCGGCCATGGGCGAAGCCTTTCGCGAGATTGCGCAGGATACAACGATCCTGCTGGTCGAACAGAATTTCAACTTTGCTCGCAGCCTGGGCCGCGACATGGCCGTGATTGACGATGGCCGCGTCGTGCATCGCGGCACCATGGCCGATTTCGCCGCCGACACCGACCTGCAGGGTCAATTACTGGGGCTTTCCGCATGATGAACAGAGTTTCCGAGACGCTGGGCCGGTTGGGCGGCGTGAACCTTTTGCCGCTGGCGCTGGCCGCCGTCGCCTTTGTGCTGATCGGCGCACCGTCCTCCTGGGTGACGCTGACGGTGGCGGGGCTGTCGATGGGCATGATGGTGTTCCTGATGGCTTCCGGCCTGTCGCTGGTCTTTGGCCTGATGGACGTGCTGAACTTCGGCCATTCCGCCTTTGTCAGCTTTGGCGCCTTTGTCGCGGCCACGGTGCTGGCGGCGCTGTCCACCTGGCTGGACGGGGGCTGGATGCTGGCCTCCGCCGCGCTGGCACTGGCGCTGCTGGCGGCCATCGCCTTTGGCCTTGCCGCGGGGTTGTTCTTTGAGACGGTCATCATCCGCCCCGTCTACCGCGATCACCTGCGCCAGATCCTGATCACCATGGGCGCGCTGATCGTCAGTGAACAGATCATCCTCGCGGTCTGGGGCGGCACCCCCGTCAGCGTGCCGCGCCCCTCGTTTCTGGAAGGGGCCTGGATCATCGGTGACGTCAGCATGGAGATCTACCGCCTGTTTGCCATGGGCCTTGGTGCTGTGGTCTTTGTCGGGCTGATGGTTCTGCTGAATCGCACCCGCATCGGCCTGCTGATCCGGGCGGGCGTCGAAAACCGCGAAATGGTCGAGGCGCTGGGGTTCAAGATCAACCGCCTGTTCATCGGTGTCTTCATGCTGGGCAGCGCGCTTGCCGCCCTGGGCGGTGCGATGTGGGCGGGCTACGAGACGCTGATCACCCCGGCACTGGGCGGCGAGATGATGATCGTTGTCTTCATCGTCGTGATCATCGGCGGGCTTGGCTCCATCGAAGGCACGTTGCTGGGCGCGATCATCGTGGGGCTGACCGCCAATTACATCGGCTATCTGGCCCCGAAACTGGCACTGGCATCGAACATGATCCTGATGATGGCGATCCTGATGTGGCGGCCCAGCGGGCTGCGCCCGGCGGTCAAGTGAGGGACAAGACATGAAACCCACCTATGGCACAATCGCCGTCAAATCCGCGATGCTGGTAATCGCCGCCCTGCTGCTGTTCGCGCCCTTCCTGTTCCAGGACATCCGCGCACTGGAAGTCGCGGCGCGCATCTGCATCTTCATTGTGCTGGTGGCCAGCTATGATCTGCTGATCGGCTATACCGGGATTGTCAGCTTTGCCCATACGATGTTCTTCGGCTTTGGCGCCTATGGGTCGGCCATCGCTCTGAAACAGATGGGACCGGGCTGGGATTCCGTGGCGCTTGGCACGGTTGCAGGCGTCGCCCTGTCACTGGTCGTCGCCACCGCAATCGGGCTGATCAGCCTGCGGGTCAAGGCGATCTTCTTTGCCATGATCACCCTGGCTGCGGCCTCGGTCGTGCTGGTGCTGGCCTCGCAACTCAGCCAGCTTACCGGGGGGGAGGACGGCATCACCTACCGCGCCCCTGACCTGTTCAAGACCGCGACCAAACTGGCGGTGGATGGCGACGGCAAGGTGCTGCGCTGGTTCGGGGTGAAACTGAACGGGAAACTCGCCGCCTATTACTTTGTCTTTGCCACATCGCTGGTGCTGTTCCTGATAATGCTGCGGATCACGGTTTCTCCGCTGGGCACGGTGCTGAAGGCAATCCGCGAGAACGAGGCCCGCGCCGAAGCCATCGGATACCGTGTTGTCGCCTACCGCACCTTCGTCTTCTGCCTGTCGGCGGTTGTGGCCTCGCTGGCCGGATCGGTCTATGCAGTCTGGCTGAAATACACCGGGCCGGACACCGCCCTGTCCTTTGCGATCATGATCGACATCCTGCTGATGGTGGTGATTGGCGGCATGGGCACCATGTGGGGCGCGGTGATCGGGGCGACGCTGATGGTCATGGCGCAATACTACCTGCGTGACCTGATGGGGGCCGCGTCGGAAGCGACCGCCGCCATTCCGCTGCTGCCCGAGCTTCTGGCCCCCGACCGCTGGCTGTTCTGGCTGGGCATCATCTTTATCCTGCTTGTCTATTTCTTTCCTAAGGGCATCGCAGGCACCCTGATGGCACGGGGACAGCGGGCATGACCACGCCCCGCTTCGGCTTTGTGCCGGTGATGGATCACGAGATCCACGTCACCGAATGGGGCGACCCCGGCAATCCGGCGCTGATCATGATGCACGGGCTGGCCCGGACAGGCCGCGACTTTGACGAACTTGCCGCTGCCATGTCCGACAGCTTTCATGTGCTTTGCCCCGATATGATTGGGCGGGGCCTGTCCAGCTGGGCCTCCGCGCCGGAAGCGGAATATTCGATCGAGTATTTTGCCGGCATCACCTGCGACCTGATGGACCACTACGGGATAGAGCGCGCGGACTGGCTCGGCACCTCCATGGGCGGGCAGATCGGCATCTACCTCGCCTCGGGCAAGGATGCGGGGCGGATCGGCAGGCTGATCATCAACGATATAGGCCCCGAAGTGCCTGATGCCGCGCTGGAGCGGATCATGTCCTATGTCGGTGCCCCGCCGCATTTTTCCGGCTACAGTCAGGCCGAGACCTGGTTGCGCAGCGCCTATGCCCCGTTCGGCCCGGCAGATGACAGCTACTGGCACCGGATGGCACGTACCTCATTGCGGCGGCGGTCGGACGGGCGGCTGACCCTGCACTACGATCCCGCGATCCTGCGGCAGTTCACGCACTCCCCCCATGAAATGACCGCCTGGGACCGCTGGGCGCGGATCTCTGTGCCCACCCATGTCTTTGGCGGTGCACGGTCGGACCTGATGACGCCCGGCATACTGGACCGGATGCGCCACAGCGGCCCGAAACCGGCGGTCACCCTGCTGCAGGACTGCGGCCATGCGCCATCCCTCTCCCGCCCGCAGGACATCGAAGCGTTTCGGGATGTGTTGGGGGGGATGGGTGTCGCATGCAATGCAAAAGCGACGTGAAATTGAGGCATTTCTGAACCTGGTCGGTTGGTATCTCCGACCCGGAACCGTATCTTCAATGAGGGAGGCGAGAGCGGCTGTTGTGTGGGTCTACCACTGTCGCGATGGCGAGGTGCCAGCTTCCACAAGCACCTGCCCGGCGCAAGCCGGGCATCGCCCGACCTCCCGTCGCACCAGAGGTGCGCCGACTTGAATAGGCACGCCTTTGGCGTGAAGGGAGGGCGATTTTGCAACCTTTGCTATCACGTGACCCGGCCTGCGGGTTGCGACGCTACCCGCCATTCGCTACGCCAGACGCGAATTTCCACCAAAGCGCCCCGCTTTACACTTGAATCGTTAAAGGTGGAACGCTGCAAGCGCCACTTGGTTAAGTCGGCTCAGCAATCTGGCACAAAAGCCGGTCATGCTTGAATTCCGACAACGGGAGGAGCAAGACGCAGCCATTGCTATTTGCGGGAATCTGGGAAAATGCGCCTGCATGGGACGTAGGGGGCATATGGCGGAGAGACAGGGATTCGAACCCTGGAGACGGTCTCCCGCCTACACACTTTCCAGGCGTGCGCCTTCGACCACTCGGCCACCTCTCCGTGAGGGGCGGTTTAACGTGGGGGGCACCTGGGGTGCAAGAGGGAAAATGGGCCTATCTTGCACCCTGCCCTCAGCTTTCGAGATGCAGATGGATGCGGCGGCTCTGGCGGCCCTGCTTTTCGATCCGGCCCAGCCGCAGCGCGCCGATCTCTCCGGTGCGGGCCACATGGGTGCCGCCGCAGGGTTGCACGTCAATCGGGCTGTCCGGGTCGCCGATCCGCACCAGCCTGATCTGCGTTGCGCCGCGTGGCGGCTGCACCGCCATCGTCCTGACCAGATGCGGGTGCGCGTCCAGTTCGGCCCCGGTGATCCAGCCATCGGTGATTTTCGCATCCTGGCTGACAAATGCGTTCAGCGCCGTGGTGATGGCGTCGCGGTCCTGGGTCATGTCCGGCATGTCAAAGTCGATCCGCCCCTGGCTTACCGAGATCTGCCCGCCCGTCACCGGATAGGGGATCACCGCCGTCAGCAGGTGCAGCGCCGTGTGCAGGCGCATGTGGCGATGGCGGCGATCCCAGTCCAGCGCCTGGGTCACATGGGCACCCAGCGGCGGCAGGGCCATCGCCTCGGAGGGGACCAGGATGATGTCATCGCCCTGCCCCCTGATCGCGGTTGCCACGGGCATGTGCTGGCCGTCCCAGTTCAGCCAGCCGCTGTCGCCCGGCTGGCCGCCGCCCGTGGGATAGAAAACCGACCGGTCGAGGATGATCCCGCCCTCGTCGGTCAGCGTCTTGACCACGGCGGGCGCATCGCGCCGGTAAGGATCGTCCAGAAAAAGAGGCTGCGTCATGCGGTTGTATCGTCCGGCTTGTCCTTGGCGGCGGTTGGGTCCGGTTCCTTTGCGCCATCCCTGGTATTTTCCGCGCCCTTGCGGGGCGACAGCACTTCGGGATTGCGCAGCCAGAGATCACGCTGGGCAAAGGGTATCTCGATCCCCTCCTTGGCAAAGCGTTCCGCAATCTGGTGGTTGATCTCATTCTTGACCACCATCATCCAGTTCACATCGCGCAGGAAACACCTGATCTCGAATTCCAGCGCATCGGCCCCGAAGTTCAGGAACAGCACATTGGGCGCGGGCGTGCCCAGGACCATCGGCTGCGCCTCTGCGATTTCGCGCAGCAGCGTGTCGATCCTGCGGGTGTCGGTGCCATAGGCCACACCGACAGGCACGATCAGCCGTCCCACGGTGTTGCCCCGTGTGTAGTTGGTGACCGTGCCCGACACCAGATCGGCATTCGGCACGATGACATCGGTCTTGTCAAAGGTCTCGATCCGGGTGGACCGCACGGAGATGTCGCGGACATACCCCATCTGGCCGCCCACTTCGATCCAGTCGCCTTCGGAAATCGGGCGTTCGATCAGCAGGATGATGCCGGAGACAAAGTTCGACACGATGTTCTGCAACCCGAAACCGATGCCCACGGAAAGCGCGCCCGCGACAATGGCCAGCGAACTGAGGTCGATCCCCGCCCCGGTGATGGCGGCCAGTGCGGCAAGGAAGATACCGACATATCCCAGCCCCGAGATAATGGCGTTCTGCCCCCCGATGTCGATCTTGGTTTTCGGCAGGACATTGCTGCGCAATGCCGATTGCACCAGCCGGGTAAGCGCATAGCCGATGGCAAAGATCACCGCGAAGGTCAGGAAATCGGTCGGGGAAATACGGCTGTCGCCCACCGCAAAACCGCGCCCGACGGCCTGCCAGAGTTCGGTCAGGTCGGTGACCCGCGCGCCCCAGACAAGCGCCAGCACCGGCAGGACCAGCAGCAGCAGGATCATGCCGAATAGCACCGGCATCAGCGCATCGCGGGCCGCCTCGCCCTGCCCGGTCAGCGCACCGTAAAGCTCTGCCAGGAACCGTTGCAGCACCATCACCAGCCCCAGCAGGACCAGCGTCATGATAAAGGGTGGCATCAGCGCATCGACGGCCTTGAAATAACCGGCGGCCAGCAGGACGGGCGACAACGCACCAATCACCACAGCCCCGATGCCCAGGCCCCGCACCACACGTCCGAATGTGCTGGCGCGGGCCTCTGTCAGGGGATCATCCGTCGCGGCGGAAGGTTCGACATAGCCGCGCAGCAGGACACCGATGCGGTACAGCATGAGGCTGGAGACCACCAGCCAGGGAAAGACCAGCACCGAACGCGATACTGCCGCGCTGTCGCTGGTGTCGAGGACCTGCCCGATCAACTCGGTGATGACGATCATCACCGTGATCATGCTCACGTGAAACCGGGCTTCCTTGCGCTTGTCCTGCGACAGCAGCAGAAGCGCCTCGTCATCATCGCGTGAGAATACCCGTTCAGAGACCCAGCGCACCGCCAGCATGATCCCGCCCAGAAAGCTGATCACCAGCAGGATGTTCTCGCCCTTGGGGCCAAGGACGTCTGAGGATATGACCGCGAGGGCAAGGGCAACAAGGCCCGAGGCCGGCAGGAAGATGCGCAGCAACGAGACCATGAAGCGCCAGATGCCAAAGCCGCGCGCGCCGTATTTCTGCAAGGACCGCACGATCATGCTCGCCCAGAACCGGCCCCGCAGGATCAGGACCAGCCCCAGCGCCGACAGCAGGACCACCACCGGCAGGTTTTCCCGCAAGGAGGACCAGGTGCGCGCATTGGCTGAATTCGGCGTCTCGTTGCGCAGTGCCGTCAGTGCGGTGGTGAGATCGACAAGCGCCGGTTGCCAATGGGCCGGGTTCAGCGGCGACGGGGTCACGGTCAGCAATTGCCGCGTCTGGCGTTCGCGCAGGATCGTATCAATCTGCCCTACCAGGCTGTTGGCACGGACAAATTCCGTCTCGGCGCGCTGGACCGGCACCAGAAGGCCGCTCAGTTCATCGTTCAGCGCTTTGCGTTGTGCTGCAACGTCCGGCGGTTCGGCATCTGCGGTTGCGTCGTCGGGAACAGGCCCAAGCGCCGCGATCTGTTCGCGCAGGGTCTTGATCCGGGCCGCATTGATGTTGCGCGCGTCGTCGAATTCACCGCGAAACTCGGCGATCCTGCCGCGCATTGCCTCCAGTGTTTCGTCTGTCCCGTGATTCTGGTCGATCGCGCTTTCGGCTTCCCGTGCCAACGTTTCCCATCTGTCAAAGTTGGGAACGGCCGCTTCAAAGGTGGTATCCTGCGCAGTGGCTGCACCGGCAGCCAGACACAGGACAATCGCCAGCCGCGTGAAAAGCCGGGCAAACCGGACCATCACAGTTCCTCGAACACACCCGGAATGGATGCCGGCGCCTGGTCAAGCCAGTCCGGAGTCGGAAGGCCTTTTTCCCTCAGGAATTCGGGGTTGAAGAGCTTGGACTGATACCGCGTGCCAAAGTCGCAGAGGACCGTCACGATGGTATGGCCCGGCCCCATTTCCTTTGCCATGTGCATGGCCCCTGCCACGTTCACCCCGCTGGAGCCGCCAAGGCACAAGCCCTCTTCGGCCAGCAGATCAAAGACCACCGGCAGCGCCTCCGCGTCGGGGATGCGGTAAACCATGTCAGGGGTGAACCCTTCGAGGTTGGCCGTGACACGGCCCTGCCCGATGCCTTCGGTGATGGAATCGCCGCCCGGATCCTCACCTGTGTAGATCTTGGTCATGCCGGAACCGTCCGGATCGGCAAGCGCGACTTTCACGCCCTTGGGCTGCAAGGCCATGGCGATCCCGGCCAGCGTACCGCCTGTGCCGATGGCGCAGACAAAGCCATCGACTTTGCCCTCGGTCTGGGACCAGATCTCGGGGCCCGTCCCCTCGATATGGGCCTGACGGTTGGCGACGTTGTCAAACTGGTTGGCCCAGATCACACCCTCATTGCTGTCGCGCGCCATTTTCTTGGCAAGGCGTTCGGAATAGCGGATGTAGTTGTTGGAATTGCTATAGGGCGCGGCAGGCACCAGCACCAGTTCGGCCCCGGCAAGGCGCAGCATGTCCTTCTTTTCCTGGCTCTGGGTCTCGGGCATGACGATGACGGTCTTGAACCCCATCGCCGCACCAACCAGTGCAAGGCCAATGCCGGTATTTCCGGCGGTGCCTTCGACAATGGTGCCGCCCGGTTTCAGCTCGCCCCGCGCGATGGCGTCACGGATGATATACAGTGCCGCACGGTCCTTGACCGACTGGCCGGGGTTCATGAATTCGGCCTTGCCGTAGATGTCACATCCGGTTTCCTCACTGGCCTTGCGCAGTTTGATAAGCGGTGTGTTCCCGATGGCCTGTGCCAGATCAGATGCAACGTGCATGGATGCCCCCAAAGGTTATGTCGCCTCCGGTGTATCCCCCGTGCATGACAACCTCAAGCGGTCCCTGTGCCGCGCCAGCCAGAAGGCCGCGAGGCCAAGCGGTGCATTGGCGGCACCAAAGCCCTCGACCAGCGCCATCAGATCGTCGAAGGACAGGATATGGGCGCGGATGTCCTCACCCTCTTCGGGCAGCCCGCCAATGCCTTCGGCGGCATCGGGCAGATCGGCGATGCCAAGGAAAATATAGTAAAATTCGGTGGAATTGCCGGGGCTGGCATAGACTTCGGCAATCGGTTCGATGGCTTTCAGGGTCAGGCCCGCCTCCTCCTGCGCCTCGCGTATCGCCGCCGCGCGCGGGGTTTCGCCGGGGTCGATATGGCCTGCGATGGGTTCCAGCTGCCAGACGGTCCTGTCACCGCGCGCCAGCGGCCCCATGCGCATCTGTTCGACCAGCAAGACCCGGTCGCGCAGCGGATCATAGGGCAGCAGGATCGCGGCATCCGCGGCGATGAACACCGCGCGGTCCTCTACCGGTGACATGCTGCCGTCGAAACGCTCGAACCGGACCTTCATGTCATCCAGCGCAAAGAAATGGGCATAGGACCGCTGGCGCGCCTCGATCACGGTCTTGCCGGACTTGGTCAGCGCCCCGTGGCGTGACGTGGCGGCATTCAGCCGCGACTGGGCACGTTTGCGGATCATCGGGAACATCGCGGCGACCTGATCGCGGCTGCGGCTGCCGAAATATCCCATCACCTCGCGCGCCGCTTCGCAGCTCAGCGCCGCCCAGTCCGCTTCCCATTCTGTCAGGGACCAGGGGCCAAACGGCGTCCAGCGGTCAGCTTCGGGCAGGTAGACTTCCGCAGTCTGCCCGTCCGCCAGCACCATCTCGACCAGATCATAGGCGAAACTGCCTTCGTAGAAATTCAGCCGCGCGATATCCGCATCGGTCAGCCCGCGCAGGATGACCCCTTCTGCGGCCCCTTCCGTGCAGGGTTTGATCAGCGGGAAAGGCCCCTCCGTCACCGCAAAGGCCGCGTATCCGGGCAGGAATGCCCGATGCAGATCCAGCTTGTCGGCGGGGTGATCCAGAACAATCTCAAGCAGGGGCTTGTGGCGCAGGCTTCCGTAGAAGAACAGGTTTCTCACGCTGTCATTTCCAGTGTCTGCTGGCATATTCCGTCAGCAAGCCGCAGATGACCCCGCCCACGACAAGGGTCACGCCGATCTGGACCGTCGCGATGATCACCACAAATTCCGCGCCGATCTGAAACACCGCCACGATCGCCTCAAAGGCGTCGTCATAGCGGTTGCGCATGGCCAGACGCACCATCTCGTTGATGGCCTGCACGCCAACCCCCCAAAGCATCAGCACAAAAACACCCGTCAGCCCGTTGTTGATCGCCGCCGTGGTGCCGCGGCCCGCACGGGACCCCATCACCAGCCAGCCGCAGGCCAGCCCAAGAAAGATGTTCACCGGAATGAAATTCCCGAAATCGGTGCTTTCGGGCATCAGCGGCATCACCATGCCAGAGATCACGTAGGCCAGGACCGCCAGCGAAGCGGCGGCGACAAGTCTTGCGGCGGTCGGCATTTTGGTCCCTTCAGATCAACCCGGTCGCCTGATCGTAATCTGCGTCACATCACAATTGCCACTGTCAAATGTCGCAGCGCAGGATGTGAGGTAAAAATTCCACATTCTGCGGAACCGCTCGTCAAAGCCCATGGCCCTGATCTGATCCCACTTGTCATTGAAGGTTTCATGCCAGCGCCGCAGCGTGATGTCGTAGCTTTTGCCGAATTCAACGGATTTGTCGACGATCAGACCCGCCTTTTCCACCTGCTCGCGCAGGATCGTCGGGCTGGGCAGCATACCGCCGGGAAAGATGTATTTCTGGATGAAATCCACACCGCGTTTGTAGACCGGCCAACGGCGGTGATCGACGGTGATGATCTGAAGCGTTGCCGCCTTGCCGGGTTTCAGCCGGTCGCGGACGGTCTGGAAATAGACCGGCCAGTATTTCTCGCCCACCGCTTCGAACATCTCGATACTGGCGATGCCGTCGTAATGGCCACGCTCATCGCGGTAGTCTTGCAACTTGAAGTCCACGAGGTTGGAAAGACCAGCCTTTTCAATGCGTTCAATCGCATACTTGAACTGCTCTTCACTGATGGTCAGCCCGGTAACCCGCAGGCCCCGCTCCTTGGCCGCATATTCGGCGAAACCGCCCCAGCCACAGCCGATCTCAAGCACATGGTCGCCGGGTTTGACCCCCATCTGATCCACCATGCTCTTGTATTTCTCGGTCTGCGCGGCCTCAAGCGAGGCCTGCGCGCCATCCTCGAACAGGGCCGAGGAATATGTCATCGTATCATCCAGCCAGAGCGCGTAGAATTCATTGCCCAGATCATAGTGATAGCTGATATTCCTGCGCGCCTGACCCTTGTGGTTGCGTTGCAGCCAGAACCGGAACTTTTCAAAGGCACGCACCAGCCCCTGCCCGGGAAACCCGTCATAGACGTTCTCGTTGCCCGCATGCACCAGGTCCATGAAAGCCTGCAAATCGGGCGTGGACCAGTCCCCGTCTAGGTAGGCATCGCAGAACCCCAGGTCGCCCTCGCGGATCAGGCGGGCGAACAGGTCATCGCTGTGGATGTGCAGTTCGGCCACCGGGCCGGGGTTCGCCCCCTCGGCCCGAAACACCCGGCCGTCGGCGAGGTGAAAATCGCAACGACCGTTCTGTATCTGCCGGGCCATGTCAAAAACATGGGAGAAATATCGCGGCAGGCCGGTTTGACCTTCGGTACTGGTATGGATCATGTCCACTCCATCTGATGCGCCATCCGATTTTAGCCGGAGTGGCGGGATTAACAATTGTTAAAAGTCTCGGTTCTCATAGGCTTGCAAGGCACGCGCCCGCCCGTCAGCGGCGCTGACGATGGGGTCGGGGTAATCGTCGTCTGGCGAGAGCCCCCAGTGGCGCGGCATCGCGTCAAAGAACTTCAGCGCATCCTCATGCGGTCTGGCCCGCCCTTCGGCGATCCAGCGGCTGGCATAGGCGCGGTCCTTGTCAAATTTGTCGAGCTGTGTCTCGGGATTGAAAACCCGGAAATAGGGGGTCGCGTCGGGGCCGGAACCCGCCGACCACTGCCAGCCCATCGCGTTGCTGGCCGGGTCCCAGTCGATCAGGCAGTCCTCGAACCAGTCCAGCCCGATGCGCCAATGGGTCAGCAGATGTTTCGTCAGGTAGCTGGCCACGATCATCCGGCCCCGGTTGTGCATCCGCCCCGTTACGTAAAGCTCGCGCATCGCGGCATCGACAAAAGGGATGCCGGTGCGCCCCTTCTTCCAGGCCCAGACCTCGGCGGCGCGCGCGTCCTCCTGCCAGGGAAAGGCATCCCAATCCGCGCGCC
This sequence comes from Sulfitobacter sp. EhC04, assembly GCF_001650875.1. Lineage (GTDB taxonomy): Bacteria > Pseudomonadota > Alphaproteobacteria > Rhodobacterales > Rhodobacteraceae > Sulfitobacter. The sequence goes on along the minus strand of NZ_LXYI01000045.1, from coordinate 127,209 downwards.
AGTTGTCGGTCAGGATGCGCGGGGTGTGATGCATCAGGTGATAGGCAAACTCGCGCCAGACCAGTTCCTTGAGGAAGGTTTCGGCACCCCGCTTGCCCTCCTCGCGCGCCCGCAGCCCCGCGTGCCAGCATTGGTGCGGGCTGATTTCCCCAAGCGACAGGTTTTCGGACAGGTTTGAGGTGCCATCCTCGCCGGGAATGTCGCGGCTGTCGTCGTAACCCTCCACGATCCGGGCCATGAAAGCACCCAACCGCGATTGCGCCGCCGTTTCGCCCAGCCGGACAAAGGGGCGCACAACATCCGCACCGCGATTCATCGCGGCCCCCATCCGCCATTCCGTCAGATCGTCACTGTCCGGCCAACTGTCCGGCGCGCGGATGCGGGAGGGTGCGGTAAGCGGCGCATCCACATCCCTGTGCTTCACGTTGTTCCAGAACGGTGTAAAAACCTTGTAGCAGTCACTCTGCTGTGTCTCGACCGTCCAGGGTTCAAACATCAGGTGCCCGCCGAAGGACCGCGCGTCGATTTCGCGCTCCTTGAGGGTCTGTTTGATCCTGCTGTCCCGCGCCACGCTTTCGGGGTCATACAGCCGCGACCAATAGACCGCCCCGGCCCCGGTCTGGTCGATCAGCCGGGTCAGCGCCGCCAGCGCGTCGGCATCCCGGCGCAGGATCAACCGGCTGCCCTTGTCCTTCAGCGTCTCGGCCAGATGCGCCACGCCCAGGCCCAGCCGCCATTTCGGCGCGGCCCCCAGCCCTTCCGACAGGCTGTCATGGATGAACACGGGGATCACCGGCCGCCCGCTGTCGCAGGCAGCAACAAGGGCTGCATGGTCGCTCAGCCGCAGGTCGCGGCGGAACCACATCAGGATCGGTGTATTGTCGTGCATCTCGCCTGTCTTTGCCAATCTCTCTGGGTGAGAGTTAGGTCAGACACGGGCGAGGCAAGGCTTTGGTTTCACAAAACCGCATCAAGAGCGGTCAAAAGCTGGTCGATCTCCCCGGCAGAGGTGTAATGGGTAAAGCTGAGCCGCAGCACACCCTTTGCCGGGTCGACGCCCATGGCCCCCAGCGCGCGGCCCGCGTAGAAATCGCCGCCCCCCGCCATGATGCCATGCTGCGCCAGATCAACCGCGACCTCCTCACCGGGGCGGTTCAGGGCCAGGGCAACCGTCGGCGCGCGGTTCCGGGCCGTGTCCGGGCCGATCAGCCGCACCGAATTGCGGCTTTTCACCGCGTCCAGCAGTGGCTGCAAAAGGGCCGTTTCATGGGCGCGCATCAGATCATGCACAGCCCCGGCGCGCGCCACAGGTGACGCATCACCGCCGATGTGGTGGCGATAGGCGTCATCGACATAATCCGCCATCCCGGCGCAGGCCGCGATCTGCGCGTGGTCCGGCCCGGCCGGTGTGAAGCGTTTGTAAAGCGTGTCGCCGTTGAAGACATGCCCCTGGTTCGGCAGCAACGCCCCCAACGCGCGGCGGACCACCATCAAGCCCTGATGCGGGCCAAAGGTCTTGTAGGCCGAGAACAGGTAGATGTCCGGCCCCAGCGCCCCCACATCGACAAAGCCATGCGGCGCATAGGACACGCCGTCAACGCAGACAAAGGCACCGGCGGCATGGGCCAGCGCGGTGATCTCCACCACCGGATTGACCTGCCCCACCACATTGGAGCAATGCGGAAAGCAGACCAGCCGCACCTTGTCATCCAGCAGGTTCTCCAGGTCATCCGGGTTCAACTGGCCGGTTTCCGGGTCGATGCACCATTCGCGCAGCTCGATCCCCCGGTCCGCCAGCCTGCGCCAGGGCCCGGTATTCGCCTCGTGATCCTGATTGGTGACAATGATCGCCTCACCCGGCTCCAGCAGTTGGCCAAAGGCCTGCGCCAGTACATACGTATTCTGCGTGGTCGAAGGGCCAAAGCTCAGCTCGTCGGTTTCCACCCCAAGCATCGCGGCAAGCCGCTGGCGCGCCTCGTCCATCTCTGCCCCGGCCAACTGACTGGCGGGATAGGGCGCATAGGGCTGCACCTTGCGCTGGGTGTAATAGCGGGTCAGCCGGTCGATCACGGGCTGGCAGGTATAGGACCCCCCGGCATTTTCAAAAAAGGCCTGCCCCTGCAACGATGGTTCGGCAAAGGCGGGAAACTGCGCGCGCACCCAGGCGGTATCAAGATCTGTCATGGGCAAAGGGTTCGCCGCAGCCGCGCCCAAGGTCAAGGCAAAAGAAAAAGGGCACCCCCATCGGGATGCCCTTGTCTTGTCGCTGTGGTTGCGTTCAGCGCGTTTCGGCGCGTTCACTTTGCAGGCCACGGAAGATGCAGTAGCACATCAACAGCAGCACAACCGTGAACAACAGCCCGGTCGAGATCACCATGGACTGCAACGCGGCCAACCCGCCGCCCAGCAGCAGGGCAATCGCAACCGCACCTTCAAAGATGCACCAGAACACCCGCTGCGGCAGCGGCGCGTCGATCTTGCCGCCTGCGGTGATCGTGTCGATCACCAGGCTGCCCGAATCCGACGAGGTCACGAAGAACACGATCACAAGCACGATACCGATGAAGGAGGTGATCGACGCCAGCGGCAGTTGATCCAGCATCTTGAACAGCTGCAACGGAAGCTCCGCATCCTGTGCCCCAGTGTAGGCATCGGTCAGCACCTGGCTGATTGCGGTGCCGCCAAAGATCGACATCCAGACCACACAGACCATGGAGGGGATCAGCAGCACGCAGATGACGAATTCACGTACCGTGCGGCCCCGGCTGACGCGGGCGATGAACATGCCCACGAAAGGCGACCAACTGATCCACCAAGCCCAGTAGAACGCTGTCCAGCCTTGCGAGTAATTGACGTCTGCGCGCCCGAACGGGTTCGACAGGGCCGGCAGATACTCGACATAGGCTTTCAGGCTGTCCCAGAAGAACGCCAGCAGGAATGCCGTCGGCCCCACGATCAGGGTGAACAACGCCAGCAGACCGGCAAGACCCATGTTGATCTCGGACAGGACCTTGACCCCACCGTCAAGGCCGCGCACGACCGATACCAGCGCAATAGCGGTGATCACGGTAATCAGCACGACCTCTGTGGTCTTGGAGATTGGAATGCCGAACAACTCATTCAGACCGGCATTCGCCTGTGTCGCGCCAAAGCCCAGCGATGTGGCCAGGCCGAACAGGGTCGCGAAAACGGCAATGATGTCGATCACGTGACCGGGCCAGCCCCAGATGCGTTCGCCCAGCAAGGGGTAAAAGGCCGAGCGAATGGTCAGCGGCAGACCCTTGTTATAGGTGAACAGCGCCAGCGCCAGCGCCACCGTGGCATAGATCGCCCAGGGGTGCAGCGCCCAGTGATAGATCGTGGCGGCCATGCCCAGACGGACGGAACCGGGCTCATCACCCGTGGCGGCCCCCAGCGGGGCCCAGTCCGTGCGCAGCCCGTTTTCGCCAACAGCCGTCTCTCCGAAGGCGGTAGAGAAGTGCGTCAGCGGTTCGGACACGCCGTAAAACATCAGCCCGATGCCCATGCCTGCCGCGAACAGCATCGCGAACCAGCCCATATAGGTATAGTCCGGTGCCGCATCCGCGCCGCCCAACCGGACGGAGCCGAAGGGTGTCACGATCAGCAGGAGTGCAAAGACGACCACCAGGTCGGCGGCCCCGATCAGGAACCAGTCGAAATTCTTGGTGGTAAAGCCGAACATCCAGGAAAATGCCGCGGAGGCCTGTTCCGGCAATGCCAGCGTGTAGAACACGAACGCGACAATCGCGACCGCCGAAATGGCAAATACCGGATTGTGAATGTCGAACCCGAATTTACCAATTGACCCGTCGATATTGTCCTGGCCAATTTCGTATTGCGTGTCGATCACATCCGACACACCTTCTGGTTCGGGTATGCCTTGATTTGTGGTTTCATCAACCATCACTGTCCCCTTGTTTCTGTTCTGTGTGAACCGGGATGACTAACAGGTGGCAACCTGAGCGCAACCCGGTTTGGGTCGGAGGGCCCGATAGATCACCGGCCCCCCCGGTTGATTTGAAAGGCTTATTCCGCCGGGCGCGCATCGACCAACTTGGAATATGTCACCATGCCGGACACCTCCCGTTTGCCGTCATTATAGATTGTCTTGATCAGCGAAATCGCCATCAGGACCACCACCAGCGAGAACGGCAGCGCGGCCCCCCAACCTGCCCAGAGGAGCACACCCAAGATCACAACCAGACCAATGATGATCTTGGCCGTGATTGTCACGTCGATGCTGAAACCGCGATAAAAACCGCTGTCTGCGGTCTTGGTCGGCAGTTTCATCAGTGGAGGTCCAAGCGCCATACGAATTGTCCCTGTCTTATTGTTATGCATCAAAGCCTATGGCCCGATCCATCGAACACAAAGAAAAAGGAAACGTTTTCTATCAATGGCTTACCGGAAACCTCTTTAACCCGGGCGCTGTGTTTGCATTAAATTTGAGCAAAATCGCAGGCGCGCAGCCCGTGTCACGGGCCGCCGTTGCCGCCCGTCCTGACGCATTTGAAATCAATTAGGTCGGTATCGCCCGCCGATTCGGCAGGAAAATCAGGCGATTCCCTCAACCTATGGCGGCTGCGATCTTCTCGGCGTGGCCCTTGATCACATCCATGTCGCCCATCGTGCCGGGGGGCCGCATCGGCAGGCCCTCGTGCCGGGGATGGATGTGAAAATGCAGGTGGAACACCTCCTGCCCGCCTGCCGCCTCGCTGAACTGCTGCAGGGTGATGCCATCGGCGTCAAACGCCGTCTTTGCGGCATTTGCCACCTTGCTGACCGTTGCCATACAGGCCGCCAGCTGCGCCGGTGTCGCATCCAGAATATTGCGGCAGGCCGTCTTCGGGATCACCAGGCAATGGCCGTCGGTGCGTGGCATGATGTCCATGAAACACAAGGTTTCGTCGTCCTCATAGACCTTGAAGCTGGGAATTTCGCCGCGCAGGATCTTGGCAAAGATATTCTGGTCGTCATAGGCGGTCATCGGGCTCTCCTGAACTGGTTCGGCCCGTTGTAAGACGATCCTGCGCCGCCGTCACCCCTTGCGAAGCTTCCGCGCCGCCGCCCGCAACAGGCTGCGCGCATAGCGCTTGTGAAACGGTGTCAGAATGCGCACGATCCGGGGCAACTCGCGGCCCGGCGGTGCCATCACGGCAGACCCGAAAAGCAGCCGGGTGTCACCAGCCTCACCGGGGGCCACAGCCAGCCAGGAACAGGTGCCGCCCCGCAGGTCGCAGAGCAGGATCTGCCCTTCCTCCCGCGCCTCCACCCGCCAGATCGCGAAACCTTGCGCACCTGCGGCCAGTGCTGCAACCTCGGTATCCGCAATCCGGCGGCGCAACCCCACCGACAGCACCAGCCGCTCCAGACGGAACAGCCAGGTGGTATAAAAACGGGTGATGAACTGCGCCAAATCGACCCGACCGGAAACCGCAACCTCATAGCAATCGGTGTAGTTCGCCCCCTGCCCCACATGGCGCGACAGGAAGGCATTCTGTGGCACGGCCACGGCGCGCGGGGTCATGCGTTCACATCAACCACAACCCGGCCCTTGACCTGTCCCTTGAGGATATCCGCGCCCAGCCCGGGCAGATCACCCAGCGTGGCCGGTTGCACCATCGCCTCCAGCTTGTCCATCGGCAGGTCCGATGCGATCCGTTCCCAGGCGCGCAGGCGGTTCTGATAGGGTTGCAGCACACTGTCGATGCCCAGCAGGTTCACCCCCCGCAGCAGGAAGGGAATGACCGTGGCAGGCAGTGCCGCGCCCCCGGCAAGCCCGACGGCGGCAACCGAGGCACCATATTCCATCTGGCCCAGCACCCGCGCCAGCATGGCACCGCCCACGGCATCCACACAGCCGCCCCATGTCTCGCCTTCCAGCGGGCGTTTGGTGGTCTCGTTGATCTCCTCGCGGGCGACAATCTGGCTGGCACCCAGGCTCTTGAGGTAATCCGCAGTCTCGGGCCGCCCGGTGACAGCAGCCACCTGATGGCCAAGGTTGGCCAGAATCGCGGTCGCGACCGACCCCACGCCGCCTGCGGCCCCGGTCACCAGCACCGGGCCTTTCTTGATGCCGTGATCCTCCAGCGCCATCACCGCCAGCATTGCGGTGAAACCGGCAGTGCCCACGGCCATCGCCTGACGCGTATCCAGCCCCTTGGGCAGCGGCACCAGCCAATCGGCCCTGACCCGCGCCTTTTGGGCATAGCCGCCCCAATGCGCCTCACCCACGCGCCAGCCGGTCAGCACCACCTTGTCGCCGGGCTTGTAGCGGTCGTCATCCGATGCCTCGACCGTCCCGGCAAAGTCGATGCCCGGCACATGCGGATAGTTCCGCACCAGCCCGCCGCCCGGCCCGATGCACAACCCGTCCTTGTAGTTCACCGTCGAATATTCCACCGCCACGGTCACATCGCCATGGGGCAGATCGTCCACGCCAATCTGCTCCACCGCCGCCGATGTCTTGCCCTCGTCGTCCTTGTTCACGATCAACGCGTTGAACATCTCTCATCCTTTCCGGGCGCTCCGCCCATTTCCTGGCCCATCTCTTTTTGGCCTTCAAATATTCCCGGGGTCCGGGGCAGCGCCCCGGTGCCACCGATGTCTCCGCGCCAAAGCCAGAAACCCTCGCGCAGGATCGCCTCCTGCATTCCATTCGGTCGCCGCCTCTGCAAGGGATGCCATCAGGCATCCTCTGGCATAAAGGCAAGATCGCTCACCGGGGCCGCGTGGCCGCCCGCCGTCAGCATGGCATGAACCTGACCCCGGTGGTGGGTCTGGTGGTTGAACAGATGCACAATGCAAAGGGCCCTGGGCTTTGACATTTCGGATTTGGTCAGCCCCGAATACCAGGTCAGATCGCCCAGCAGGTCGATGTTCGAGAGGGTCTCGGACCAGATGCGGATACGCCCGTCCATGCGGAACCTTTCCGCCTGCCAGACGCCGATTGTCTCGGTGCAGGTGGTGGACTGATCGCCGCCCACCTTCGGCTTGGCCACATCATCGCAAAACCGGCTCATCCACATGGTATCCCCCCAAAGCAGATGGTTCAGCGTGCCCCTGATGGTGCCGAAAAATGCGCCGTGATCGTGGTCGAGCGCCGCATCGTCCATGTCCTTGACGATCTCCATGATCTGGCGGTTCTGCCACGCGTTGTAGCGGGCCATGATCTGAACGAAGCCCGCGTCGATCATGGTTTGGGGCCTTTCCAGTCAATCGGCGTGATATCCGCCGATTTGCCGTCAAAATCCCAGACCCGCCCGTAATCGCGCACCTTTGAGCGAAGCCCCTGCGCCACCAGCACATCCGGACCCATCCAGTATTTGGAGTTCGACACCATCACGGGGTGTTCCGTGTCCTTGCCGCCGATCAGTTCGATCTCACCCTGAATCTTGCGCCCCACGGTGATCTTGCGGCGCCCGCCGTCCTTTTCGATGATGACCTTTTCGCGTTCGGCCCCCAGAATTTCGGCCACGAGAAAGTGAAAGACACCCGTCGTGCCCCCCGCCGCGCCCGAGAATATCTTGAGCAACCCGTTATAGGCTTTGTCGGATGCGCTTTCGTCAATATAGACGGCAACCTTCCAGCCACCTTCTGCCATCCGGCCCGGAATATCGACCAGAAGGGCCGCGGTGATGCCATCCAATGGCTCGCCTTCGTAGTGACCTGAATCAATGGAAACCCCGAACCATGTCTGGCAATAGCCTTCGGTCGGTGCGTGTTTGCCCAGGCTGACCACACAAGGGCAGAACACCGTGCAGGAGCAGTTCATGAACAACTCTCCCTTCAGGGCCCAGTCCGTTGGCGTCATCTTGCGACGGCCCGGATTGGGCATCCGGCTGTCGATGCGTTGCGAAATCGGCAGGCGGTCTGCCTCCGGTTTTCTGGTGACGGCCATCTTATCCTCCGTGAAAGGGTATCATTGTCAGGGGCCAGCCCGCCACGACGCCCGCGCCGCAGATCAGGGCCACCCCCATCGGTTTGGTGACACGATGTCCGATTTGCGGCAGCTTTTCCAGCACCATGAACAGTGTCGCCAGCCCCATCCAGGCCAGGTTCATCACCCCGCCGGCAAAGCCCAGCAGCATGAAGCCCCAACAGCATCCGACGCAAAAGGCCCCCAGCCCCAGCCCCATGCGCAGCCCGCCCGCAAAGCCGGTCCGCCAATGGCCCAGGAAATACATCATCGGGGAATGGCAGACGCCGTGGCAGATTTCCTTGGTCCGCGTGAACTGGAACAGCCCCACGGCCAGCAAGAGCGCGGCGGCAAACCAGCGCGACCGCGCGATGCCCAGCATGTCGATCACCCCGCCGAACAGCAGCGCCAGCTGCACCCCCGCGATGACGGCGGCAAAGGCCAGCCAGACCGCGAAATAGCCCAGCAGCACGCCCATCCAACCCGCGCGCGTGCCGTCAGCGCTGACCATCAGGTCCTCGTAGCTGCGCAGGGTCGGCACCATCGTGGGCAGCATCATCGCCGCCATCATCGCCCCCCACATCACGAACAATGGTCCAAAGCTGGCCATCGGCATGTACATGTCCATGCGCGGATCCATGCCCCGCATCATCTCGCCCATCTGACCGGGACGGCCCAGCAGGTCGAGGTCCATGTCCATCGCCATGACATACATCAGCGCCCAGGCCGCCAGCACCAGCCCGAAAAAGGCCAGCCATAGAGTTGAGCGCAGGACAGGATTCATTATTCCCCCATTTATCGTCAAACCGAGTCAGGTTCTTGCCAATTTAATGTCAGACATTTACAAACGGGGCAAATCCTAATTGTCAGACATATGAAGATAGACCCTTCCAGCCCCGCCGACCTGTCGGTGCAGATCGCCGCTGCCATCCGCGACGCCATCGTCAGCGGGCAGTTGATCGTGGATCAGCGCCTGCCGTCGGAGGCCGAGCTTTGCGCGCAGTTCGACGTGGGCCGCACCACGGTCCGCGAGGCGCTGAAACGGCTGGCTGCGCAATCGCTGATCCGGACCCAGCGCGGTGCAACGGGCGGCGCATTCGTGAACCGGCTCAGCTTTGAAGAAGCCTACAGCCAGCAGATCACCACCTCGACGTTGCTGTTGTCGATGAACGCCGTGAGCTTCGAGACCGCCTGCGAGGCGCGCTATGCGCTGGAGCGTGCCTGCGCGCCGCTGTCCGCCATCCGCCGCAGTGCCGACCATCTGGCCACGATGCGCGCCGAAATCCACCGGCAGGGCCAGCCGGGCCTGACCGACGAGGCGTTTTGCGCCTCGGATGTGGCGTTTCACCGGGCTCTGGTCGATGGCGCGGGCAATCCGGTGATGTCCTATCAACTGGCGGGCGCGGTCGAGGCGATGCAGCCGCTGATGAACATGATCACCTTTACCGCACGGTCGCGCGAAAGGATCATCGCCTTGCACAGCCGCATTGCGGACGCGCTTGAAGCCCAAACTGCGCCCGAGACCGAAGCGGCCTTGTCGGAGTTGGAAGGCTATACCCTGACCCTGGGCCGGGACGTGATGGCGCGGCGGGCGCAGGCGCGCGCCGCACCGTGAGCCTTCAGTTCCTGTCGAAGGTGATCGACTGTTCGAAACTGCCCCATTTCGAGGTGGTCACGCCATTGGCCGACGATCCGGCATAGGCATCCAGCCCTTTCAGCCTGATTGCCGTCACACTGCCGCCCGCCGCATCCACGGCCCCCGCATGTCGCGCGGCGGTGCAGATGTCGCTGTCGGCGGTGTAGGGCCCGCTGCCCCAGACCGACTTGCTGACCGGCGCGTTCTCGGCACAGACGCAGATCAGGCTTTCGGCATCCGCTGGCATCGTCGTGCAGGCCCCTTGCAGGGTGGTCACGCTGCTGGCGGCTGCCGCGACCTCGAAGCTTTGCCCGTAAGACCCCCAGCGGCTGCTGGTCACACCGTTCTGAGCGGAGCCTTCATAGGCATCCTGGCCCGGTGCCGCCGTCACGTTGATCTTGCCGCCCGTGGCCGGGATCGCACCGGCATGAACTGCCGCGCGGCAAACGTCGCTGTCGCCGGTATAGGGCCCGCTGCCCCAGACCGAACCGCCGCCATCGCTGCCTTCCGGGCAGGCGCAGGTATAGGGGGCAGCATCGGCTGAGAACCCGGTGCAGGCCAGTACCGGCTCATTCGATGGCACCGCCTGCCCCGCCAATTGCGCCTGCATCACGTCGAAACTGGACTGAAACAGGCCCCAGCGTTTGGTGGAGATACCGTTGGCCTCTGACGCTTCATAAGATTTCTGACCGGGCCGCCCGGCGATCGCCAGCACGCCGCCATCCTCGCCGATCACCCCGGCGTGCCGGGCGGCGGTGCAGACGTCGGAGTGCCCCGAATAGGGTCCGCTGCCCCAGACAAAGCGTTTGAATGTCGAGGCTTTGCAGGTGCAAAGCTGCACCGTGCCATCCTCGATCCCGCGCCCCTTGCCGCAGGCGGGGGCGCTGTCAATCTCGGCCTGGGTGAATACGGTGGCCTGTTGGGCCTGCAAGGGCGCGGTGAGGCCCGTCAGGGCCGTGGCGAGGGCAAGAACGATCAAACGCATGGGCAAATTCCTTTTGCTGAATGACCAAAATCTAGCCAGCGAAGCCTGTTCTGCCAAGAAATTTCGCGCAGGCCTGGATCAAACGTTGATCTGCTCGGGCGGATGTTCAAGCAAATCGCGCAGCCGTTCCATTGCCGCCTCAAAGCTTTGCAGCGACACGCCCGCGTTGATCGCCATGCGGATCGCATGCGGCGCATTGGCGTCGCGGGCGGCAAATTCCTCGGCCGCGCGGACCTGCACACCGACCTTTTCCGCAGCCTGGCAGAACGCGCTGGCGCGCCAGCCCTGCGGCAGGATCATCCAGACAAAAGGTACATCGCGCCGCCAGTGCAGATCAAAGCCGCCCAGAGAGTTCACCGCCACTTTCACATAGCGTTCGACCCCCTCGCGCGAGGCGTTCATGATGGCGGGCAACTCGGGATGGCTGAGCAGTTTGGCGGTCAGGTCGATGATCGGCGTCGCCAGACCGAAAAAGCTGTGCTCGGACGTGCGGTGCAGCGCCCCGGCCAGCCCCCTGGGGGGTACAATACAACCGATGCGCAGCGCGGGCGTAATGGATTTGGACAGCGATGTGACGTACCAGCCGCGTTCCGGGGCCAACTGGCGATAGCCTTCGCCCTCTGCCCGGCCCATGCGGTAACAATCGTCCTCAAGGATCTGAAGATCGTATTTGCGCGCCACTGCAACAATGGCGGCACGCCGGTCCATCGGGGTAAAGCCGCAGGTGGGGCTGTGAACCTCGGGCGAGGTACAAAGCACCTGCGCCTCCGGATGGCGTTCGGCGGCGGCTGCAAGCGCTTCGGGAATGATCCCCTGGGCGTCAATCTCGATCGGCACGACATCGGCGCGCAGTGCCTCGGCGGCGCGGCGGAAACCGGGATAGGCCAGCGCCTCGACAAAGATAACGGGGCGGCGGCCCTGCAACACGGTCTGAAACATCAGCATCACGGCATTCTGCCCGCCAAGGCTGAGCACGATGTCGCTCTCCTCCACCGCGCCGATGGGGGTGCCCTGCAACCACTGGACCATCGCCAGACGCGCCGCCAGCGCGCTGCGCCGCGACGGGTAATGCATCACGCCGGAGGGTGGGTTTTCTGCAACTTCGATCAGCAGCCGTCGGATCAGTTCCGCCTGCCCGCCGTTGGGCAGATGCGGCGAATAAAGGTTGACCTGATCGGTGTCGCCCCCGGTGTTGTGGGGCACCGGATCAATCTCGATCAGGTTGAGCGGCCGCCCCACCATCTTGGGGGCCGCCACGAAAGTCCCGCGCCCGACTTCGGCCCGCAAGGTGCCGTCATCTGTCAGGATGTTATAGGCGCGCGCCACGGTGCCTGGGGTAATGCCCAGCTTCCAGGCCAGATCCCTGACCGGCGGCAACTTGTCATCGACCTGCAACGCCTTTGCCGCGATGCGGTCGCGGATCATTGTAACAACCGCTTTGTACTTGGGGCCCGCGCCGGAAAGCCCTTCTATTGTCCAAATTGTATCCATTACAATGTTTCCCTAGCGTCTCTGTACGGCTTTTTGTATCAAGTTATTGTAGCAATCTGCTATATTGTGTCAATACAATTATTCTGGAAGGAGTTTCCCATGACACACGCAAAACCGATGACACCCGACGCGCTGAGCATCCTGGCGCAACCCGGCACGCCGATTGTGGCGCAGCTGGCGGTTGCCTTCGCGGTCTGCGTGACGAAATGGGCCACCCGCCGCCGTACACGACTCGCCCTTTCGCGGCTTGAGTCCTGGCAGTTGAGCGACGTGGGACTGACACCCGAGCAAGCCGATACCGAGGCTTCTCGCGTGTTCTGGCGGGTTTGACTTCCCTGTGGGATCTGCCAGACCTCTTCACTGGGCCGGAGCAATCCGGCCCATTTTTCGTTTCCGGTGCAAAAGTGACTGGCGATCAGACCGCCATCTTGCGGGGCGGGATCGCATAGGTCAGTGACGCCCGCGCCACCGGCGCATCCTGGCCCACCGAATACAGCATCACATCCGTAACCGACAGCTGTTTGCCCAGTTTCAGCAACCGCGCCCTGGCGACCAGATCAACGCCCGCCTGCGGCTTGCGCATGAAATCAATGGAACAATTCGTGGTCACCGCCAGGGCCTGCGGCCCGATCATCGCCAGCGTGACCAGATAGGCCGCAACATCCGCCAGCGCAAACATGGAAGGGCCTGATATGGTGCCACCCGGCCGCAGGTGACGGTCGGAAGTGAGCAAACGCATGGTGATCTCGCCGTCGCCCACTGCGTCGATGGCGAAATCATCAGCGACCTGCGCAAAGACTTCCTTCATGAAGCTGGTCAATTGCTCTGCGGTCATGACGGCGGGCATACTTGTCCTCTCCTGCTGTGCAGGGCAAGTTGTCGTGATTGATCCCGGAGGGCAAGATGGCAATTGTAGAGACCCGACGTCACGACGCAGTGATGCACCTGACGATGAACGCGCCGGAACGGCTGAATGCGCTGTCCGACGAAATGCTGGCCGCGCTGATGGAAATGCTGGATGCCTGCGCCGCGGACCCCGACACGCGGGTGATCACCCTGGCCGGCACCGGCAAGGGGTTCTGCGCGGGCCACGACCTGCGCCAGATGACCGCCATGCGGCAGGCAGAAGATGGCGGGGCCGCGGGTTTCAGCGATCTGTTCGAACGATGCAGCAGGTTGATGGCGCGCATCCAGTCGATGCCGCAGCCGGTCATCGCGCAGGTTCACGGCATTGCCACCGCTGCCGGGTGCCAGTTGGTCGCCACCTGCGATCTGGCCGTCGCCGCCGCAGACACGCGCTTTGGCGTCAATGGCGTGAACATCGGGCTGTTCTGTTCCACCCCCATGGTGGCGCTGAGCCGCAATATCCCGCGCAAGCAGGCCTTTGAGATGCTGACCACGGGCGAATTCATCGACGCCAGCCGCGCCCGTGAAATCGGGTTGGTCAACCGCGTGGTTCCGCCGGAACAGCTGGCCGATGAAACCGCAGCCCTTGCCAATCAGATCGCCGGAAAACTGGGCGCCGCCGTCAGGATCGGCAAACAGGCGTTTTACGCGCAATTGCAGATGCCTGTGGCCGACGCCTATGCCTATACCGGCGAGGTGATGGCAGAGAACATGCTGCGCGCCGACACCGCCGAGGGGATCGACGCCTTTCTCGGCAAACGCGATCCGAACTGGGATCAGTGAATGTTTCCCGTGGTGCAGGCCCTTGTTTTCGCAGGTTTGGCTGGAAATGACCGGTGGTTTTGGGCAAATTGCCCGCAAAGGTTTTGAGGGGAAGAGGGTGCGCGGCGCGCTGACGGCAGTATTTATAGGCTTTCTGGCACAACCGGCGCTGGCAGATCCCCTGCCCGCACCCGTCACTGACGCCGACTTTCCCAGCTTTCCGATGGAACAGATCCTGCTGGGCCGGGACCTGTTTTTTGACCCCGTGCTGTCGGGCAACCGCAACATCGCCTGCGCGACCTGCCACCATCCGACGCTGGGCACGTCGGACGGCATGTCGCTGTCGATTGGCGAAGGCGGGCTTGGCCTGGGTGCCCAACGCAAGGCCACTGAGGACAACCGCCCGCATGCGCGCATCCCGCGCAATGCGCCTGCCCTGTTCAACATCGGTGCGCGGGAATTCACCGTGATGTTCCACGATGGCCGGGTGGAGCTGAGCAATGACGCCATATTTGGCATCCGCATGCCCGAGGGGCGGACACTGGAAAAACCCATGCCCTCCGCGCTGGCCGCGCAGGCAATGCTGCCGATCCTGTCGGCGGATGAAATGTCGGGCCAGGCGGGCGAAAACGACGTGGCCACCGCCGTGGACGCGGGCCGCATCCATGGCAGCGACGGGGCATGGGCCATTCTGGCCGCGCGCATCGCCGCGATCCCTGCCTATCGCGACCGCTTTGCCGCGCAGGGCGTGCAGGAACCGCACATCACCGATATTGCCCAGGCGCTGGCGGCCTTCATCACCAATGAATTCCGCGCCATCAACAGCCCCTTTGACCGCCACCTGCGCGATGGCACGCCGCTGGCACCCGCGCAGAAGGCCGGGATGGACCTGTTTTATGGCAAGGCCCGTTGCAGCACCTGCCACAGCGGTCCTTTCCAGACCGATCACGGATTTCACGCCATCGGCATGCCCCAGTTCGGACCGGGCAAGAACACCGACAGCGCCTATGCCCAATATGCGGACCTGGGCCGCGGCATGGTCACCGGCGTTGCGGCGGATTATTACCGCTTTCGCACCCCATCCCTGCGCAATGTCGCGCTGACAGCCCCCTATGGCCACAACGGGGCCTATGCCCGGCTGGAAGACATCCTGCACCACCACATGGATGCCCTGGCGGGGCTGACCGGCTATGACCGCAGCGCGGCATTGTTGCCGGGCGGGGCGCAGCAACAGGATTTTGTCGCCCTGGATGACACCGAGGAGATGATCCGAATCGCCGCCGCCATCGAAATCCAAGATGTTGCCCTGACCGAAGGCGAAATTGCGGAGCTTCTGAGCTTTCTCGACGCGCTGACGGACGAGCGCGCGGCCCTTGGTGCCCTGGGTGCCCCCGATGCCGTGCCCTCCGGTCTGCCGATGGACAGCCAGTAGAGGCTGTTCTGCCCCCGAAGACTGTTTCCGAAATGTCGCTGAATTGTTGACGGATTTTCTGCTTTCAAATCTGGCGTAATTAGGGCATAAATCAGACAGCATCCGAGGATGTGTACATATTTGGGTCGCCGTCGGCGGAAGGTCCCTCCAGGTCAGCCTCTCACTGACCGGCCATTCCCGCAGCGGCGACCCCAAATCAACGAACTCCCCAGAAATTTCCCCCGCCGCGAATGCTTGCCTGTCGCGCCGCGCTGCCCTACATCGCTGTCATGACACAGACACTTCATATCGTGGGCGGCGGCATGGCCGGGTCCGAGGCCGCCTGGCAGGCCGCAAACGCAGGCATCGACGTGGTCCTGCACGAGATGCGGCCCAAAGTTGGCACATTCGCGCATCAGACCGGCCTGTTGGGCGAGATGGTCTGCTCAAACTCCTTCCGCTCGGATGATGATGAACAGAACGCGGTCGGCCTGCTGCATTGGGAAATGCGCGCGGCGGGCGGGTTGATCATGGCCTGCGCCGACAGCAACAAACTGCCTGCGGGTGGTGCCCTGGCGGTGGACCGCGACCCCTTTGCCCAATCGGTGACAGATGCGCTGATGGCGCACCCGCGTGTGACGGTGGAATATGGCGAAATCACTGAATTGCCGAGTGAGGGGCATTGGATCATCGCCACCGGGCCGCTGACCTCCGGCAAACTGGCCGATGCTATCGCACAGCGCACCGGGGCCGAGGCGCTGGCGTTTTTCGATGCCATTGCGCCCATCGTCTATTTCGACAGCATCGACATGTCCAAGGCCTGGATGCAATCGCGCTATGACAAGGGCGAGACCGAAGAAGAACGGACCGCCTACCTCAACTGCCCGATGGACAAGGCGCAATACGACGCCTTCATCGACGCCCTGCTGGAGGCCGACAAGACCGAGTTCCGCGAGGGCGAGACGGCAGGCTATTTCGATGGCTGCCTGCCGATTGAAGTGATGGCCGAACGCGGCCGCGAAACCCTGCGCCACGGCCCGATGAAGCCCGTGGGCCTGACCAATCCGCACCAGCCCGAAGTCAAGGCGCATGCGGTGGTACAGCTGCGCCGCGACAACAAACTGGGCACGCTCTATAACATCGTGGGCTTCCAGACCAAGATGAAATACGGCGCACAAGCAACGGTTTTCAAAACAATTCCGGGGCTAGAGAATGCCAGCTTTGCGCGGCTTGGCGGGATTCACCGCAATTCATTCATCAATTCGCCCACCTTGCTGGACAACCAGATGCGCCTGCGCAGCCAGCCCAACATCCGCTTTGCCGGGCAGATCACCGGTGTCGAAGGCTATGTGGAAAGCGCCGCCATGGGGCTGCTGGCCGGGCGCATGGCCACGGCGGAAATTCAGGGCACCGATGTCGCACCGCCCCCCGACACCACCGCCATGGGTGCGCTGGTCACCCACATCACCGGCGGTGCCGAGGCCAAGACGTTTCAGCCGATGAACGTGAACTTTGGCCTGTTCCCCCCGGTCGAGGGGCTGCGCGGTGGCAGGCGGGGCCGCAAGGACAGGTACAAGGCCTATACCGACCGCGCCAAGGCCGACTGGCAAGGCTGGCTGGACAGGATCGCTGTCCCGGCATAACCTGCGTGCATGACAGGATTTCTCGACAAGGCTTACGGGACCAAGGATACAGCTGCCACGCGCCGGCTCTATGACGATTGGGCTGCGAGTTACGATGCCGAGATTGCCGAAAACGGCTATGCCACGCCGGGCCGCTGCGCCGCTGCGCTGGCCGGGTTCACCACGGATAAAACCGTCCCCATTCTGGATTTCGGATGTGGCACGGGCCTGTCCGGCCTTGCGCTGAAACTGGCCGGTTTTACCGTGATCGACGGGCTGGACCTCTCCGCCGACATGCTGGCCGAAGCGCGCAAAAAGGGCATTTACCGCGACCTTTCGGTTGTAGCGGGTACAGGCGCACCGCCCATTCCGAAAGGTCAGTACAGCGCCATTGCGGCCATCGGCGTGATCGGGGTCGGCGCGGCCCCAATCCATGTGCTGGACGACCTGATGCGCGCGCTGCCACGGGGCGGGAAATGCGTTTTCTCCTTTAATGACCATGCCTTGCAGGACCCTGTTCACGAGGCACGGGTGATGGAATGGACCGATTGCGGTGCCGCACGGCTGCTGTTTCGCGAACATGGCGACCACCTGCCCGGCATCGGCGTGAAGTCCAACGTATATGTGCTTGAAAAAGCGTGACTTTCAGAACCCGTTTTGCACCATCGCCCACCGGGCCACTGCACCTGGGCCACGCCTATTCCGCGATTCTGGCGCATGACATGGCGCGGGCGGCGGGTGGAGATTTCCTGCTGCGCCTCGAAAACACCGACCGTGAGCGCAGCAAGGCCAAGTGGGAGGCGCTGATCCTTGAGGATCTTGCCTGGCTTGGCCTGACCTGGACGGAACCGGTGTTGCGGCAGTCCGACAATCTCGACAGCTATGAAGAGCCGCTTGCACGTCTGCGGGAGATGGGACTGCTCTACCCCTGTAACTGTTCGCGCAAGGACATCCGTGCCGCCACCACCGCGCCGCAGGAAGGGGCGTTGCCCGATGTCTATCCCGGCACCTGCAAACACCGCGATGTCGGCTCCTGGCAGCCCGGTGACGCGCTCCGTTTGCATATGGACCGGGCGCTGGCGTGTTTTGGCGGCAATCTTCCCGGCTTTTCCGAAGATGGCGAAAAAAACGCCGGGTTTCACCGGATCGAGGCTGAATCCGCCCTGTCGCAGGTTGGCGATGTGGTGCTGTATCGCAAGGACGACGCGGTCATCGCCTATTTCCTCGCCTCGGCGCTGGATGATGTCGCACAGCAGATCACCCATGTTGTCCGTGGCGAGGATCTGTTTGATTTCACCCAGATCCAGGTCCTGTTGCTGGCATTGCTGGACCTGCCGGTTCCGGATTATCACCACCATAAACTGATCCGCGACGAAACCGGCAGACGTCTGGCCAAGCGTGACGATGCGCGGGCCATTTCCCTGTTCCGTGCGGATGGCGCAACACCCGAAGATATTCGTGAAATGGTAAGGCTTTAGAGGCAGGTCCTAACCCGGAAGGCTGCGCCAGGGCTTGGGCATGATCACCCAGCGACCATTGAGGTAGATCAGCCCGTCAAAGGCCAGACCCAGCGTGTCGCCGCTGGTCACGAATTTGAACCGCACAATCGGCACATCGACTTTAAAGTATTGCAGTACATCCTTGTAACCACCGGGAAATTCATTCAGCACCGGGCGTTTCTCTGCCAGTGCGCGGGTTGTGGTGTGGACCACGATGATGTCGTTGTGGTCGGGTTTTGGCCCAAAGGCGGTGCCGGGGCCGATCTGGCTGCTCAGGTCCGCCCATAGCGCGGAGCCAAGCGGCTCGGCATAGACCGCGCGCACGTCCGCCTCTGTCGGCAGCAGTGCCTGGGTCAACGCGAGGTAGTTCGCACCCGGCTCAAAATACTGCATCAAAAGCGCGCGCGCCTCGGCCTCGCTGCCCGGTGCCGGGCCTGCGGAGGGCACGGGTGCAGCGGCGGCGGGTTTGCTGTTGGCGGACACGATATCAAGCAGGCTGGCCCCCGCATTCGCCTGACAGGCCTTTGCGATATTGCCCAGCAGCACCCCGTTGTTCTGCGAATCGACCGGGCGGACATTGTCGGCGTTGGCCGCGAGATAGCCAAAGGTCCAGGCGGCGATCATAACCTGCTCTGCTTCCGTGGCGCCGCCCAAAAGTATCGAACAATCCGCGCGCGGGTCGAACCCTTCTGCCTGCGCGGCACCCGCCAGCCCCGCGATCAGGCCAACAACGACCCACTTTCCGGCAATTCTGTAAAACATGACTTTCCCCCCAAATGACTGCGGCAAAGGCTACAACAGCTTGGCGGGTGTGCAAAACTCAAAGTGGCGCAGAAAGCTCGACTGTCTCGCCGTCCCGGACCGCACGGTAAAAACAGCTGCGCCGCCCGGTGTGGCAGGCAGGCCCGGTCTGGCGAACCAGCACCAGCAGGCAATCGCTGTCACAGTCGAAACGAAAATCCACCAGCTCCTGCACATGGCCGCTGGTGTCGCCCTTGACCCAGAATTCCTGCCGCGACCGGCTCCAATAGGTGACGCGCCCGGTTTCAAGCGTCTGGCGGATGCTGTCGGCACTCATCCAGGCCATCATCAGCACCTCGCCGGTCTCGGCCTCCTGCGCGATGGCGGGGATCAGCCCGGCATCGTTGAAAACCAGTTGATCGGGACTAAAGGACATGGGGACCTCACGTAAAATTTTTTGCATCTTCGGCTTGGGCGTTTATGTAGGGATCAGGCGGCAAAGGGAACAGCATGTCGGACGAAACAGACCTGATCAAACTCTACTCGGCGCGGATACTGGCGCTGGCGTCAGAGATCCCGCACCTTGGCAGGCTTGATGCGCCCGACACCACGGTCAAGCGCCGCTCGCCGCTCTGTGGGTCGACCGTGACGGTAGATGTCGTGATGCAGGATGGCCGGGTGGCCGCATTTGGTCAGGATGTGAAGGCCTGCGCGCTGGGACAGGCCGCTGCCGCCGTGACAGGTGCTGCGGCCATCGGCGCCACGCCGGCGCAATTGATCAAGGCCCGCAACCAGTTGCGCGCGATGCTGAAAGAAGCGGGCCCGGTGCCCGATGCCCCCTTTGACGGGTTCCAAGTGCTGACCCCGGCCACCGGCTACAAGAACCGCCATGCCTCCATCCTGCTGGCCATCGAAGCACTGTCCGAAGCGGCTGAAACTGCAGATGCCGGCGCGAAAATTAACGGATTGTAAGTCAGTTTCTGCAAAGTCAGGGAAAAGGGTTTCACTGGCCGGAGCATGACATGACAGCGCACATGCGCCTCGATGCAGATACACAAATGGATTCATTGGCGGTTGCTGCTGCCGCTTTGGGGTACGAGATTGTCGATATCTCCGGGTTTCTCGACCTTGTGGCGGAACACGGGGCATCGCAGAAGAACGCATTGCGCGGCCTTGATCAGAATGCCAACGAAATGGCCGCCGCCAACAGCGACGCGACCCGGCTGGTCGAAGGGTTGAGCGAAACCTCAAATCGCGCTCTTGAAACGGTCAAGTCCTCGGTGACCCTGGTCCGTGACGTCGGCACCAAGACACGCAGCGTCGCAGGCTGGGTCGAAGAGGTCCATGCGCGGTCAGGCGGTGTGTCCATCACCCTGGCGGCGGTAAAGGCGAACAACAGCCAGATCGCGACCATCGCAACTCAGGTCAACACACTTGCCATCAATGCCAAGATTGAAGCGGCACGTGCCGGTGACGCCGGGCGCGGATTTGCCGTGGTGGCCGAAGCGATCAATGATCTTTCGCAAAAAACCAGCCTGGCGGCCAAGCAGATTTCAGACAATATCGAAACGCTGACAGACTGGATTGCCAAGCTCGGCAAGGAGGCTGAATCTGTCGCAAGCGACGCCCGTGAAGTGCTGGAACGGTCGGCCGAGACCGACAGCGCGCTGAGCCAGATGGAGGAAACCATCATCAGGGAACATGGGCAAAGCGCGGAAATCGCGGCGAACACCAGCCGGGCGAAAGAGGCGGTCGAGAAACTCCGCCCCGCGGTCGCAGACATCAGCGAGACGGTGCGCGGCACCTCTGCCAGCATCGAAAAGACCAAGGAACGGATGCACAATCTGATCGAGGCGTCGGAAAAGATCGTGCAGGTGTCGGCGGCACTGGGGGGCGCATCCGTCGATGCCCCCTTTATCACCTATGTCACACAGATGGCCCGCGACATCTCCGGGGCGCTGGATGCATCGGTGGCAAATGGCACCATTGGGCTGGATCAGTTGTTTGATCGCCAATACCAGCCGATCCATGGCAGCAACCCGCCCCAGATGACAACCCGCGCGACAACATTCCTGGATGGTGTTTTGCCCGCATTTCAGGAGCCCGCGCTGAAATTCGACCCCAAGGTCGTGTTTTGCGCGGCGGTCGATGTGAACGGCTATCTGCCAACCCATAACAAGAAATTCTCGCAGCCGCAGGGCAAGGACGTGGTGTGGAACACTGCCAATTGTCGCAACCGCCGGATATTTGACGACAGGGTCGGGCTGAAAGCCGGGCGGAACACGGAGCCCTTTCTGCTTCAGGTGTATCGCCGTGACATGGGTGGCGGCAACTTTGTCCTGATGAAAGACCTCTCTGCCCCGCTGTGGGTCGGCGGCCGCCATTGGGGTGGCCTGCGCCTGGCCTATCGTTATGATTAAGTCGCCCCGCCCTAAACTTGAATCGCCAATACCCTGCCGCGCTGCGCGCTCTCGGGACATTGGCGAAGTGATATGCCTCAGGTTAAAGGCGGGTCGCTGAAAAGGCAGGTGCGAAATTTCTGCGTGATCCGCCCCTGTCCTGAAACATTCCTTGTCCCGAAACATTCGTTGTCCTGAAACATCATCACACAAAAAAAGCGCCGCACATCCAAAGGGATGGCGGCGCAAGGATCGCGTTACTCGCGTGGGACCCGGAGACATTCGACGGGGCGGCAAACCCCTGGGCTGAACGAGGCAGGCAGAGCCCCCAGCCGCATCAATTGGGACGGATGCGTCGAACGCCCGGCGCGAGAGCGCAGGCAGAAATCAAACAAATGACGGCAGGTGCAATCCGACAACCAGCATGACAACCAATGCTGCCGCACCAACGGCATCCTGCAGCAACGTATCCTGGGACCGTGTCGCGATGGATTTGAGTGTCTTGAGTATTGTCATCGGAGCCTCCGTATCTGTTGCTCCTTTGTTCTCATGTAATTAACCGCCTGTAAAGAACTTTTTGAGAACATTTGCGAACAAAATGGGACAAAAGGCGCTAACCCACTGAAATCAAACGAATGGCCTCATCCTGCCGCATCAGCCACAGAAGAACACGCGCGGCCCTGCCCCTGTCCGTTTCAAGGGTGGGATCCTCTGCCAGCAATTTGCGCGCGTCCGATTGCGCCACAGCCATCAACCCGGCCTGTCGTTCCAGGTCGGCCACACGAAAGCGCGGCACCCCGGATTGTGCCGTGCCGATCAGATCGCCGGTGCCGCGCATCTTAAGATCGGTTTCCGCGATGACAAACCCGTCCTCGGTCTCGCGCAGAACCTCAAGGCGCTTGCGCCCGGTCTCGCTGAGGGGTTGCTGGAACATCAGCAGGCAGGTCGATGCGCCCTGCCCGCGTCCGACGCGCCCGCGCAGCTGGTGCAATTGCGCCAGCCCGAATGTTTCGGCCCGTTCGACCACCATGATGGTGGCATTGGGCACGTCCACGCCCACCTCGATCACCGTTGTGGCCACCAGCACCTGAGTTTCCCCCTGCTGAAAGGCGCGCATCGCCGCGTCCTTGTCCGCCGGGGGCATCTGGCCATGCACCAGCCCCACGATCCCCTCGCCCAAGGCGGCGCGCAGGCGCTTGAACCGCTCTTCCGCCGCGATCAGGTCGCTGACCTCGCTTTCCTCGACCAGCGGGCACACCCAATAACATTGGCGACCCTCGGCAATCGCCGCGCGCAGGCGGTCCACCACCTGATCCATCCGGTCGGTGCTGACCAGCGCGGTCTTGATCGGTTGGCGTCCGGGCGGCTTTTCATCCAGCACGGAGACATCCATATCGCCATATTGGGCCAGCGCCAGCGACCGCGGAATCGGCGTTGCCGTCATCACCAGCACATCCGCCTGCCGCCCCTTTTGCCCCAGTTCAAGGCGCTGGCGCACGCCGAACCGGTGCTGTTCATCCACCACTGCCAGGCGCAGATCGGCAAAGCTCACGTCGGCCTGAAACACCGCATGGGTGCCAACCAGCACCTGTATCGCGCCGCTGGCAAGCGCGGCCAGCTTGGCCTGCCGCTCTGCCCCCTTGTCCCGGCCGGTCAGAATTTCCAGCACCACGCCGGCCTCTTCGGCCAATGGCTGCAATCCTTGCAGATGCTGCCGGGCCAGAATCTCTGTCGGGGCCATCAGCACGCCCTGGCCGCCCGCCTCGACTGCGCCCAGCAGGGCCAGGAAGGCGACCAGCGTCTTGCCCGCGCCGACATCGCCCTGCAACAGACGGTTCATCCGCTGCGGGCTGGCCATATCGGCGGCAATCTGGGCAACCGCGCGGGTCTGCGCCCCGGTGGGCGCAAAGGGCAGCGATGCCAGAACGCGGGCCTGCAGATGACCGTCACCCCTGGTTTCGCGGCCCTTCTTGCGGCGTTCCTTTTGCCGCGCGAGGGCAAGGGTGATCTGGTGGGCGAAAAGCTCATCATAGGCCAGACGCGCCCGCGCCGGGGCGGTGATCGCCAGATCACCCAGCGTTTCGGGCGCGTGGGCCGTCGCAACCGCCGTCCTGAAATCGGGCCAGACTTCCTGCGCCTTCTGGCCGGGGTCGATCCATTCGGCCAGATCGGGGGTGCGCGCCAATGCGGCGCGAGTCGCCTTGAACATCAGTTTCTGGGTGATGCCACCGGTCAGCGGATAGACCGGCTCGAACGCCGGGATGTCCGCCGCCGCCTCCTCCGGCACCGCGAAATCGGGGTGGACCATCTGGGGGATTCCGTCGAAAAGCTCCACCCGGCCCGAGACGATGCGCCGCGCGCCGGGCGGCAATTGGCGTTTCCAGTAATCGCCCCGCGCATGGAAAAACACGAGCTGAAAGCTGGTTTCCGCGTCCTCGACGTGAATGCGATAGGCCCCGCCCTTGGTCCTTGCGGCGTGATGGGCACCAATTGTCACGGCCACGGTCAGCACGGCGGGCAGATGCGCGTCCCTGACCGTTGTGCGCAGGCTGCGGTCAATGCCGGAATAGGGCAGCGTAAACAGCAGGTCCCGCGGCGCAATCACACCCAACTGCCCCAGGGTCTGCGCGGTCTTGGGGCCCACGCCCTCCAGCGTCTCAAGCCCCGCAAAAAGCGGGAACAGCGTTTCGGGCCTGCCCTTCATGAAACGCCGATCAGGGCCAGCCAGCCATCCTCGTCCAGGGTTTCGATCCCCAGTTCCGCCGCCTTTTTCGCCTTGGAACCGGCACCGGGACCGGCCACCAGGATATCGGTCTTGGCGCTGACGGACCCGGCCACCTTGGCCCCCAGCCGTTCGGCGCGGGCCTTGGCCTCTGCCCGTGTCATTTTCTCAAGGCTGCCGGTAAACACCACGGTTTTGCCCGCCACCGGGCTGCCGGAGGTGTCGGCGCGCCTGGCCTCGGCCACGGTCAGATGGTCCACCAAACGGTTGATGGAGGCACGCTCGCGCTCTTGCGCGAAGGTGTTGACCAGCGATCCGGCCATGACCGCGCCCACGCCGTCAATACCGATCAGGTCGTCCCATGCCGCACCGGTCTGACCGGCGGCGGCATCCATCGCGGCCTCCAGGTCATCCCAGGTGCCGTAATGCAGCGCGATCAGGTTCGATGCCGCCTCGCCCACATGGCGGATGCCCAGGGAGAACAGCAACCGGGAAAACGGGATATTGCGTTTATCCTCAATCGCCTGAAACAGGTTTGTCGCTGATCTTTCGCCCCAGCCTTCGCGGTTCTTGAGTTGTTGCACGCCCGACCCATAGCGGTCCTGCAGGGTAAAAATGTCGGCGGGTTCCGCGATCCAGCCGTCGGTATAGAATTGTTCGACCTGTTTCGCGCCCAGCCCTTCAATGTCAAAAGCCGCGCGGGAGACGAAATGTTTCAGTTTCTCCACCGCCTGGGCGGGACAGATCAAGCCGCCGGTGCAGCGCCGGACCGCATCGCCCGGCTCGCGCAGCGCGTCAGAGCCGCATTCGGGACAGCTGGCGGGAAAGACGTATGGCTGGCTGTCCTCGGGGCGTTTGGACAGGTCCACATCCGCCACCTTGGGGATCACATCGCCCGCGCGGTAAACCTGCACCCAGTCGCCGATGCGAATATCCTTGCCGCCGCGAATTTCCGTGCCCTTGCTGTCCAGACCCTTGATGTAGTCCTCGTTATGCAACGTCGCGTTTGAGACGACGACGCCGCCCACCGTCACCGGATGCAGCCGCGCCACCGGCGACAGCGCGCCGGTGCGGCCAACCTGAATGTCGATCCCCTCCAGCCGGGTCCAGGCAAGTTCCGCAGGAAATTTATGGGCGGTGGCCCAGCGGGGGGTTGTGGAGCGGAACCCCAGCCGCTCCTGCAGGTCCAGGTCGTTCACCTTGTAGACCACGCCGTCGATATCATAGCCCAGCGTGGCGCGCTGCGCTTCGATCATGGCGTAATGGTCGAGCATGTCCTGCGGGCCGTCGCAGAGGGCGGTCAGCGGATTGGTCGAGAACCCCAGTTCCTTCAAGCGCTCGATCGCCCCCATCTGGGTGTCGGCAAGCGGGGTGCTGAGCGCGCCCCAGGCATAGGCAAAGAACCGCAGCGGGCGCGATTTGGTGATGCCGGCGTCCAGCTGCCGCAGCGATCCGGCGGCGGCGTTGCGCGGGTTGGCAAAGGGTTTGGCCCCCGCTGCGACCTGGCGTTCATTGAGCGCCTCGAAATCCGCGTGGCTCATATAGACTTCGCCGCGCACTTCCAGCAGGTCCGGCGCGCCGTCGATCCGGGCGGGTATGTCGTCGATGGTGCGGGCATTTGCGGTGACGTTTTCCCCCACCGTGCCGTCGCCGCGTGTGGCCGCCTGCACCAGCGCACCGTTTTCATAGCGTAGCGACAGGGACAGCCCGTCGATCTTGGGCTCAGCGGTATAGCGCAGCGGTGCCGCTTCCCCCAACCCGAGGTATTTCCTGATCCGACCATCAAATTCCATCACATCGGCCGCCTCAAAGGCATTCGAAAGCGACAGCATCGACACCGCGTGGGTGATCTTGGAGAATCCTTCCGCCGGGGCCGCGCCAACCTGCTCTGACGGGCTGTCATCCCGTTTCAGATGGGGGAATCGCGCTTCAATCGCGGCGTTGCGCCGCTTGAGCCGGTCGTATTCTGCGTCAGACAGTTCCGGCGCATCCGCGCCGTGGTAATCGGTGTTTGCCGCCGCAAGGGTCCGGGCCAGTTCCGCAAGTGCCGCGCGCGCCTGGTCCTCTGTCAGCGTTTCGATTTCAGATGTCAAAAGACCCGCCTCCCGAACGTCACCATACCCGCTTTAGATATGTTGCCCGGATTGGCAGGTCTAGCTCATTTTCAGCCGATTGGAGTCAGCCGGTGGCGGCCAGGTTCATCTCTGCCGGTTCGGGGTCGCGCAGGACATAACCCCTGCCCCAGACCGTTTCGATATAGCTTTGCCCGCCTGTCGCAGCACTCAGTTTCTTGCGCAGTTTGCAGATGAAAACGTCGATGATCTTCAGCTCCGGCTCATCCATGCCACCATAGAGATGGTTCAGGAACATCTCCTTGGTCAGGGTTGTCCCCTTGCGCAGGGACAGCAGTTCGAACATCTGATATTCCTTGCCGGTCAGATGCACGGCCTGGCCGTTCACGCTGACGGTCTTGGCATCCAGGTTCACCGCGATCTGGCCGGTTTCGATCACAGACTGTGAATGCCCCTTTGAGCGGCGGATGATCGCATGAATGCGCGCCACCAGTTCCTCGCGATGAAACGGTTTGGTCAAATAGTCATCTGCGCCAAAACCAAAGCCCTTGATCTTGTTTTCCGTATCGTCGGAGCCGGACAGGATCAGGATCGGAGTCTCGATCCGGCTGACGCGCAACTGACGCAAGACTTCGTGGCCATTCATGTCCGGCAGGTCGAGGTCCAGCAGGATCAGATCGTAGTCATAGAGTTTGGCGAGGTCGATGCCCTCTTCACCCAGATCGGTGGCATAGACATTCAGATTGGCATGAGTCAGCATCAGCTCGATGCTGCGTGAGGTCGTTGGGTCATCTTCTACAAGCAGTACACGCATTACAATCTCCGGCTCTCTGACTGGTACTTCCGGAATAGATCGTGAACAAGAAAGGTTAACCACCCGTTACCGTTTGCCCAAGTTTACAACGAACAACCTAAAGTTGTCTATACTTTTGCAGCGCTGTCGTCTTCAACGCGGCCTCCCCATGGTCCGTCACGGCGCGCAGCCATTCAATGAACTCTTCTTCGCTCAACTGGTAGCGCTCCAGCGCCTCTTCCTGCGTGATCAGCCCGTATACAACGCCCCGCACCACCGCCGCCTTGCGTGATGCCACCCAGCGGCGGGTGGTGGACGCGGGCAGATCAGCGCGCGACAGGACCGTCCCATCGGCCAGTGTGACCGAGCGCGGTCCATGGACTTTCTTGAGGTACATCAGTTCATTCCGTCGTTGCACCCGTCCAATCTGTCGTTTCGACCTTAACGCGGGATGAAGCTGCCCCTTGTGAGTAGGTTGCATTTTCCTATATTCGCAATGAAACCCCCGGAGAAAACGATGCCCCTTGACCAGACACCGCCCCTGAACTCGCTTGGCTTTGCCAAGGCACCCGCCGACACGCGGGTGGTCGTGGCCATGTCGGGTGGTGTGGACAGTTCGGTGGTCGCCGCGATGCTGGCCGAAGAAGGTTACGATGTGGTTGGCGTGACGCTGCAACTTTATGACCATGGCGCGGCTCTGGCCAAAAAGGGCGCCTGCTGTGCCGGTATCGACATCCACGACGCCCGCCGCGTGGCCGAGGACATGGGCTTTCCGCATTACGTGCTGGACTATGAAAACGTCTTCAAGGACGCGGTGATCGACGAATTCGCCGACAGCTACCTTGGCGGGGCCACGCCGGTGCCCTGCATTCGCTGCAACGAACGGGTGAAGTTCAAGGACCTGCTGGAAACGGCAAAGGATCTTGAGGCCGACTGCATGGCCACCGGTCACTATATCCAGCGCAAGATGGGCACAAACGGCCCCGAACTGCACGCCGCCGCCGACGCCAGCCGCGATCAAAGCTATTTCCTGTTCTCGACTACCCCGGAACAGCTTGCCTACCTGCGCTTTCCGCTGGGCCACCTGCCCAGCAAGGACGACACCCGCGCGCTGGCCGCCAAATACGGGCTCAGCGTGGCGATGAAACCTGACAGTCAGGACATCTGCTTTGTGCCCAACGGCGATTACGCCAGCGTGATCCGGAAGTTGCGGCCCGAAGCCGACGATCCCGGCAATATCGTGGACACGGACGGCACTGTGCTGGCCCGCCACGACGGCGTGATCAACTATACCATCGGCCAGCGCCGCGGCCTTGGCATCGGCGGCTTGGCCGATCCGCTCTACGTGGTCAAACTGGACGCAGAACGCAAGGAAGTGGTTGTAGGCCCCAAGGCGATGCTGGCCACCCGGACGGTGCCTGTGCGCGAAATCAACTGGCTGGGCGATGCGCCGCTGACATCCCGCGCCGAATGGCCGATCGCGGTGCGGGTCCGCTCGACCCGCCCGCCGCGCGACGCCATCCTGCGCCCGCTGTCGGACACAACAGCCGAGGTCGAACTGCTGACCCCGGAGGAAGGCGTGTCACCGGGTCAGGCCTGCGTGTTCTACGACCCCGACAGCAGCCGCATCTTCGGCGGCGGATGGATTCACAAGGGCTGACATTTCGGACATTTAACGATAATTTAAAAATATTGCCAAAAATCAAAGAATCAAACTATTGTCGGACGATCCTAGGGGGATCACGAATGAAGCCGAAGAAAAAAGTTATTTACAACAGCATGGACGATATTGAGAAAGACCCATCATTACGGGTATCAAGATTTCACTCGCTTCTGATAGTGGGATGTTTCGCCATTCTACTGATGGTGACTCAGGCAATGGCATTCTAAAAGAATGGCTGATTGCTGGTTTTTAGATTGGACGGCGTCCGCCAGCGCCCCGTGGTCTAGTGCTGTGATCAAGGGCGAAATTTTAGTCGAAGACGCAGATTTCTTGCGCAACGGTGACAGGCTCCCCAAAGTTGTCCAGTATTGGCGGCGAATAGATGGTGTATTTCTATATCAGCTTAATTTGTTAGACCAAGATTCCGACGAGGATCTAAGCGTCTCAGAGATGCTTAAGTTGGCGTCGCTCGTGAGCAGCCTGATAAAACGGAAGGAAGGACCGCAGAATGGAACTATTTCTGCGACCTTGGCAGAAATTGAATCGAGAACCGGCTCTTTTCCTACAATATCGGTCTCTCCGATAAAACTTCATTCAAGTTGTAACCTATCTGTTGAAAATGTGGCAGAGCATTTGGAGTCTGAGGAAAAACTCCTGTCTCTCTCGGCAAAGCCGATAGGCCGCAGACTGAAGTCACTTCATCCTGCACTCTATTTGATGCGACGACAGTTTGCTGGTGCCTTTGACAAGGCATATCAAGTTAAGATTCTACTTAAATCCCAAAGAGTTGAAAACCCACTCAATCGGCTTTCGCATAAGAGACCACGCTATCTTTTTCGGAAATACACATGGCACGCTCCGGTTTGCATCTATGCAACTTTCGTTCTAGTTTTGTCGCTTATTGATATTGGTAGATTTCTTCAACGGCTGAATGGTGCGCAGGCAAGCGTCAAGGATGTCGCTGAACAAGCATTTATTGAATTCGTAGATAAAGCGCTCGTTCTGGGGTTTCTTGTAACTTTCGCATTATTCGTGGTTGTTATTCTAATCCGCCGGGCGAAGACGCTGAAAGCAATTGACCGGTCTTTGACAGTTTTGCAATTGGGCAACATCTATTGTTCTGTCTTGACTGATATCGCAAAACGGGCAGGCAAGCCGCAGACTGATGCTGACTTCTCTTCAGCCATCGAAGCTTTACGGGATATGAAACGCATTGAAGTTGAAAAGCGAGCGCAGAATCTGGCCATTATGTTGCCGGCGGCAGCGATTTGCTGGGTGCCGCTGGCAC
This sequence comes from Sulfitobacter sp. EhC04, assembly GCF_001650875.1. Lineage (GTDB taxonomy): Bacteria > Pseudomonadota > Alphaproteobacteria > Rhodobacterales > Rhodobacteraceae > Sulfitobacter. Next base: position 97,280 of record NZ_LXYI01000045.1, on the reverse strand, counting down.
ATTACGCAAACGAAAACGTAAAGGTGTTGGCCCGTCTGGGTGAGATTATTAAGGAAGCTTTTACGTTACCATTCGTTTGAGAACCGCCCGCGCGGCGCGCAGGCCCGGTGCCTCGCCGCCTTTGCCCAGACGCTCCATCGTCAACGCCATGGCGGCCTTTTGCGCCTGTGGGTTTTCCAGCACCGCCTGCAAGCCTTCGGCAATCCCCTCTGCCGTGCAGTCGGGGCCCAGGTATTCCGGCACCACGCGGGTGTCGCTGACCAGATTGACCAGCGTCACCGTGTCGATCAGCGCAATCGCCTTGACGATGCGGAAGGTCAGCCAGTTCACCCGGTAGCCGATCACCATCGGCGTGGCTGCCGCCGCCAGTTCCAGCGAGACCGTGCCGGAGGCCGCCAGTGCCAGATCTGCCGCACGGAAGGCCGCGAGCTTGCGCGCCTTGCCATCCCCCCCATCGCGCGGGTCCAGCACCAGCGGGTCACCGGGCCAATCCGCCACCGCCGCGCGCACCTCATCGGCGACCGACACGGCGGCAGGCACAACAATGCGCATCTGCGGACGCCGCGCCAGAAGCAGCCCCAACGCATCGCCAAAGACCGGACCCAGCCGCGCCACCTCTGCCTTGCGGGACCCCGGCAGGACCAGAATGAAAGGCGCATCGCCGATCCCGCTTTCAGCGCGGAAGGCGGCGACCTCCGCATCCGTCGCAACAGGGTCGGAGACCACCGGATGGCCCACGAAATCGCATTCCATACCGGCCGCCTGCATCAGGGGCGGCTCGAAGGGCAGCAGCGCCAGCACATGGTCGATGTATTTCGCCATATGCGCCGCCCGTCCGGGCCGCCAGGCCCAGACCGAGGGGGCAACGTAATGCACCGTCCGGATATTGCTTTTCGCCTTCACCAGCTTTGCCACGCGCAGGGAAAAATCGGGGCTGTCGATGGTGATCATCACATCGGGCTGCATTTGCAACACCGCATCGGCGGTCTGGCGGATGCGCGCCTTGAGCGCGCGATACTTCGGCAGGATCTCGGCCAGCCCCATGATGCTGAGTTCGGCCATGTCGAACCGGCTTTGCAGCCCTTCAGCCGCCATCTCTGGCCCGCCGATCCCTTCAAAACTCACATCCGGGCGCAATGTCTTCAGCCCGGCCATCAGTGCCCCGCCCAACCTGTCGCCCGAGGGTTCACCGGCAAGGATAAAGACCTTCACTCCTCGCCCCCGCGCCGGGACCACAGGACAAGGCCGAATTCATCGGCCAGACGCACGCACTCCTCGCGGTCCAGAACAATCACATCGCCTGCATCCACGATCACCCCGGCCAGACCGGCGGCATGGGCCGCGCGCAGTGTCTCGGGGCCGATGGTGGGCATGTCGATCTCGCGGATCTGGCCGGTCTTGGGGCCCTTGCAGAGGATTGCGTTCATTTCTCGGGCGCGGGGTGGCAGGGTGTCCAGCAGATGCGCCGTGCCGCCCATGGCCTCGACGCCCAGAACCTGTTCCCCCCCGATGACACAGGCCTGACCGATATCGAGCGGGGCGAGCCCGGCCAAGACTGCCTCGCCGCGCGCGGCGTCGCGGCGCATCTGCGCGTCGGGCCATGCGTCGGACAACACCCCCGGCAGGGCAACAAGATCGGGCACCAGCATGTCGGCCCCCAGTACCTCGAACCCGGTCTGCTCGAAGATTTCCTTGATCACCTGCAAGGCGCCATTGTCCCCGGCGGCCAGCGCCTTTTGAAACATCGGGACCAGCGGCTGGGTTTCCGCGTCCAGCGCCCCCGGATCAAGCGTGGGCCGGTCCACGCCGCCGCAGAAACACACCTGCGTCACCCCGCGCTGGCCGAGTTCGATCAGCAGGGAGCCCAGCGTTTCCAGCCGGAAGGTCAAATCCACCGCCAGCATATCCGGCGGCGTGCCCTCCAGCGCGCAGATCAGCGGCGGCTGTGCCTGCGCTGCCACCACCTGCGCCGGCAGTCTGCCGCGTCCTGCTATCAGCGCCAGCGTCATTTTGGAGTCAGGAAATGGCGGTCCGTCTGGGCCGTGATGAAGTCGACGATCCGGCGCACATAATCGCTTTCGGTCTCTTCACCCAGGCGGACGGCACGGTCCTGAAAGGTGCCTTCACCCTGTGCCAGCATCTGATAGGCCGCCCTGAGCGCGGTGATATCGGCACGCGACACGCCCTTGCGTTTCAGACCGATCAGGTTCAGCCCCTCCAATTCGCCCTTGGGGGCCTGGACAAGGCCATAGGGGATCACGTCATTGGTGATTTTTGTCATCGCACCGATGATGGCACCACGGCCCAGGCGGACCCATTGATGCACACCGGAGAGACCGCCCAGAATAACGTCGTCCTCGACCACGCAATGCCCGGCAAGGCCCGAGTTGTTCACCATCACCACACGGTCCCCGACGATACAGTCATGGGCCACGTGACAACCCGCCATGAACAAGCCGTCATCACCGACCCGCGTGATGCCGCCGCCCGCGTCGGTCCCGCAGTTCATCGTCACATGTTCGCGGATGCGGTTACGCTCTCCGATCACAAGGGCCGTCTTTTCGCCGCGGAACTTCAGGTCCTGGGGGATCTCGCCGATCACCGCAAAGGGAAAGATCACCGTGCCTGCCCCGACCACGGTATTGCCGGTGACCACCACATGGCTTTTCAGGATCACATCCGCCTTCAACACAACCTCGGGGCCAACCACGCAAAACGGGCCGATCTGCACCGATGCGTCGATCTGCGCGCCGTCCTCGATGATGGCAGAAGGGTGAATGTTGCTCATGATGCGTCTTTCGGAAGATCGACCATCGCCATGAATTCGGCCTCGGCGGCCATCTCGCCATCTACTGTGGCAACCCCGGAGAAACGCCAGACCTTGCCACCCGGCTTGCCGCGCAATGTCTTGAGGTCCATGCGCAACACGTCGCCCGGCACCACCTTGCGGCGGAATTTGCATTTGTCGATCGACATGAAATAGATCAGCATGTCACGGTCCAGAATATCAAGCGCAACGCCCAGCATGACCCCTGCCGTCTGGGCCATCGCCTCGACAATGGTGACGCCCGGCATGATCGGTGTGCCGGGAAAGTGGCCCTGGAAATGCGGCTCGTTCATGGTGACATTCTTGTATCCGACAGCGGAGGCGGTTCCGTCGATCTCCTTTACCTTGTCCACCAGCAGAAATGGATAGCGGTGCGGCAGGATACGCTGAATCATCTGGATGTCAGCGCTTTGTTTTTCTTGGTTCATTTTACGTCCTTCGCGTCACGTACCGTACAGGGCTAGCAATTCTGTGGCACCGGGGCAATATCGGCTCAGCGGTCTTCCGCACCGGTTCCGTCACCCAATGTTTCATTCAGCAGTGCAATCGCCTCTTCGGTGATCTCGACCACGGTGGCGCTGGCAAAGACCGACCGCCGTTCAAGGATCACGGCGGCACCGGCCTCGCGCATCAATTGCTCGAACACGGGCGCTGCGGCCTGCTGGAACTTGACCCTTTCGGCGTCGAACTGGGCGCTCAGTTCACGAAATTTGGTATCCTGCGCGGTGCGCGTCTCCTGAACCTTGGCGTCAAACGCGTCCGCCAATACCCGGAAGGCCTCCGGCGTCATCTGTGCCCGTTTTTCGGTCAGCGCACGTTCTTCGGTCTCAAGCTGGGCTTCGATCTCACGGTTTTCGCTTTCGAGCGCCGAGAGCTTCTCGCGCTCCTCCGCCGCCACCCGCTGGCCGAAATCGCTTTGTTGAAAGACCCGCTCGGAATCAATTGTCAGGACCGGGCTGACAACGGATCCCCGGTCAGCGGCCACCGGACCCGCAGCCGACTGGGCGGCCAGGGGTGCGGCGCAGAAAAGCGCCAGCACCAGTGCCATGCAATGGGCCAAGCGCCCCATCGGATCAGAATTCCGTGCGCAGCGTGAATTCGAAGCTTTGTTCCTTGTCGAAGACTTCTTTCTTCAGCGCCTTGGAGAAGTTGAACTGCAACGGACCAACCGGCGTTTCCCAGAACAGCGAGACGCCGACCACATGCCGGAACGATCCGCTTTCCCCGACCACGGTGCCGCCGTTGTAGTTGACATCGCTCAGGTCCCAGAGGTTCCCGACGTCATAGAACAGACCGCCGGAAATGCCGTATTCCTCGGGCAGGCCAAGGGGGAATTCCACATCAAACCGCGCCGCCAGATAGAGGTTGCCCCCCAGCGGATCGTTTGCGGTGCCGCCGATGTCGCGCGGCCCGATGCCGCCCGTTTCAAAGCCGCGCATGATCGAAGGTGTCAGCAGAAAGCGGTCGGTCACGCGGTTGTTGCCGCTGCGCCAGGCCAAAGCCCCGCCTTCAAGTGAGGCGCGCAGGGTGATGTCTTCGTTGAAGACACGTTTTTCGCCCACGATCTTTGCCGTTGTCTTGATGAATTTGTTGTCACCGCCCAGGCCGGCAAAATCCTGGCCGAATTCCAGCAGGACACCGGAGGTCGGGTCCAGCCCCGACAGCCGCGTGTCGTAAGTGTAGGTATAGCCCAGCGAGGACGAGAACAGCGCACCCGAGGCGATGTCATCAGCAATGGTCAACCCATGTACCGGCACGTCGCGTGGCAGCATTTCAAGCTCTTCGGCGGTGTAGCGCACCTGCAACCTGCTGTTCTCCGACAGCGGGAAGGTCAGCGACGGTTTGATCAGCAGGCGGTTGGTATCATAGGAGGTAAAGGAGGAATCGGTTTCCGCATAGTCCAGCGTCAGACCAAAGGACAGATCGCGGCCCAGGAGCCTGGGTTCGACAAAAATCACGCCATAGCGGGTCGCGTCCTCGGCGGTCGAGACTGTCAGCGTCAGCCGCTGTCCCCGCCCGAGAAAGTTCTGTTCGGCAAAGCTGACCGCGACGCCAAGCCCATCGCTGCTGGAGAACGAACCACCGAAGTTGAGAGAGCCTGTGGGCTTCTCTTCGACGTCCACATCCACAACAACCTGCTCGCCGCTGCTGCCCTCGCGGGCGTTGACCTCGGCCGTCTCGAAATACCCCAGGGCGCGGATGCGTTCCGCCGACTGCCGGATTTCGCGCGGGTTGAAGGGGTCGCCTTCAACGCTGTCGAATTCGCGCCGGATGACCCGGTCAAGCGTCGTGGTGTTGCCTTCGATGTCGATCCGCTCGACAAAGACGCGCGGACCCTTGCTGAGCACATAGGTGACATTCAAGGTCAGATCACGATCGTTGCGGTCGATGCGCGGCTCAACCCGCATGAAGTCCACGCCATCGCGGATGGCCTGCCGTTCGATGCGAGCGATATCCGTCTCGATCAGGGTTGGTGAATAGACAACCCCTGACCGGATCTTGATGATATTGCGGTATTTCGCGGCGTCCACGCCGTTCATCTCCGAGACAACATTGACCTCACCGAACTTGAACTGCTGGCCTTCGGTGATGTTGTAGGAAACGAAATAGCCGTCACGCTCCTGGGTGAGCTCGCCGTTCACCGCCGTGGTGCGCATGTCCACATAGCCGCGCGACAGGTAGAAGTCGCGCAACAATTGCTTATCCGCTTCGACCCGGCCTTCGACAAAGGTGTCACGCTTGATCAGGCGGCGGAACAGGCCCGCTTGCTTGGTGCCCAGGACCTGACGCAACCGGCGGTCTGAATACTTGCGATTGCCGACAAAGCTCAGCCGTTCAATCTCGACGTTGTCGCCTTCGAAGATTTCAAACACGAGGTCGACGCGGTTCTGGTCGCGGCGAATGATGCGCGGCTGAACCCGTGCGGAAAGCCGGCCATCGTTGCTATAGGCTTCGGCGATGGCGGCGGCATCCGCCTCGGCCTGTGTCGGGTTGAAGACACGACGTTCCTCGGACCCGACAATCTGCGTCAGGACCTCGTCCTTGATCCGCCGGTTGCCCTCGAAGCTGACCCGGTTCAGCGTCGGCAGTTCCGTCACCGTGATGACCAATGTACCGCCGCGCGGCTCAATGGCCACGGTTTCGAACAATCCAGAGTTCTGCAAAGACTGATAGGCGTCGTTCAACTGGCCGCCACTGATCGGCTGACCGCGTCTGATTCCGGCCCGCGCGATGATGGCGCTGTCGCCGATCCGCTCGTTTCCGATGATCTCAACCGAATCGAAACGGTATTCCTGTGCGGTTAATTCCGCGGCTGGCGCCATCCAAGCTGCTGACAAAAGGGCATAAACCGATGCCCCCCGCAAAAACGCGCCGACACGCCCTGCCCTCGTCTGCTTGCCAGGACCACCGCCCTTAGTCCTCAGTCTCATGGTTCAAACCCAATTTTACGACATCATTAGAGACCTGAGTACGTAGATTATCCGCCTTTGTCAAAAGCACAGCGCCAAAAAATGCACCACATTATGCAGTGCATTTCAAAGTTGTAACATCATTCAGTGGTGGGGTGGTCCAGATCAAAGAGATCCGACATAGGCACCGGCTGCCAGAGCAAGCACAATCGTGCTGACATAAAGCGCACGGTCCCAGTTAAGGTCCATCAAAAGGCTCAGGCCGCGATAGGATCTTTGAATGGCTTGCATGGGGGCATTCCTTTGATTGTGCATGACACGTAACAAGTGAATATGACCGGAGTGGGACGAAATCTGGCTTTTTCATGGCAAGGGATTTTTTCAGGGCAACTGGGCTTTCAAGGGGAAATGGCTTTCCAGGGGCAATTCGAAATCTGACAGGAATAGCAAATGGCAAAACATGCATTGATACCGCCTCAGGTCCAGGCCGCCGCCGAGGCCTTGCAGATGTCCCCTGGCATCGTTTCCGGCAATCTGATCTTTCTCACCGGCACCACCGGTTCGGGCCCGGATGGCCAGATGCCCGCCTCCGCCGAAGCGCAGTTCCGGGCGGCTTTCGAAAAGATCGGCTTTGTTCTGGGCCATGCCGGTGTGGACCTGAACGCCGTGGTCGAGATGACCAGCTATCACATCGGTCTGCGCGACCACTTCGACCTTTTCGACAAGGTGCGGCGCGCGGTCTTTGCCGCGCCCTACCCGGCCTGGACGGCTGTGGAGGTGGCGGGCATCCGGCGTCCCGGCGCAGTTGTGGAAATCAGGATCATCGCCGCACTGGACGGCTGAAGATCAATAGACTCCTGACCCTACGGACAGAACAGATCGTTCCCCAGCGCAAAGACCATCAGCGACAACACCAGCGCCAGCCCGATGGTCATCAGGATGCGCAGCGCGCCATCGCTGGGCGGTTTGCCGGTCACCGCCTCATAGGCGTAGAACGTCAGATGGCCGCCATCCAGCGCCGGGATCGGGAACAGATTCAACAATCCCACCGCCGTGCTGAGGACCGCAATGAAATAGATAAACGACGTGGCCCCCTGGCTGGCCATCGCACCGGAGGCCTGGGCGATGCCCACCGGACCGCTGAGGTTGCAGGTGCTGATATTGCCGATCACCATCTGTTTCAGTCCCGAGATCGACCCGGTGACGATGCGCCAGGTATTGGCGACACCTGCGGTCAGGGCCTGCCCCACACCGGGCGATTCCGTCGCCGGGGCAAAGGACATGCCGCCCGAGATCCCGATCCGCAGATTGCGCTTGAAAGTGCCATCCGGCTGCGGCTCGTCCGTGGCCTTGGGGGTCATGGTAAAATCCAGCGTCTCGCCGTCGCGCCAGACGGTCAGCGCCAGCGCCGCCCCGTCAGAGGTTTCGACCGCATTCTTGAGCTGGTCAAAGGCGAAAACCGGCTGCGCGTCGATCGCGGTGATCACATCGCCCGCCTTCAGCCCGGCCTCATAGGCGGCGGATTGCGGCAACACCTGGTTGACCATCGGCGGCAGGATAAACGGCCCTTCAACGCTTTGCTCGGTCCCGTTGCGGACCACGTCATAGGTCAGTTCCGGCACCATCGGCAGATTGTCAAAGAACGCGCCATAGGCCGCCGGATCGTTCTGCGGCAGGGCGGTGCCGTTGATCCCGAGGATTTCGTCCCCCGGTGCCAGCCCGCGCTCTGCCTGCGGCATCGGGCGCAACTCGCCCACTGTCAGCGGGGTGCGCTCGACGCCGGTGGTAAAGGCGACGGCAAAAAAGACCAGAATGGACATCGCAAAATTGAACGCGGGGCCAGCGGCAACAGTCAGCGTCCGCGCCCAGAGCGGCGCACCGTGCATCGTGTGGCGCAGCGCGGCCGGGTCGTCCGCCAATGCCTGCATCGCGGTTTCGTCCTTGCCCGACGCCGCGTTCGCATCGCCTGCGAATTTCACGTAACCGCCAAAGGGCAGCGCCGCGACCTGCCACTTGGTGCCGCGCCTGTCCATGCCGGACCACAGGACCGGGCCGAAGCCCAAGCTGAACACATCCGCCTTGATCCCGCACCAGCGCCCGACGATGTAATGGCCGTATTCGTGGATCGCGACGATCACCGACAGCGCCACGACAAAGGCCAGCAACGTCCAGATCAAGCCGCCAAATTGCGGTATCAGCCCCATAATATCCAAAACGTCACCCTGCTCTTTTATCTATCGCGGCTTTTGCCGCCTTACGTGCCAGATGGTCAACCCGCAGGACGTTATCAAGTGTCATCGTGGCACCAATAAGACCATCTGACGCATTCTTGTCTTCAAGCGTCTGCGCAACCACGTCCGCCATCGCCGTAAAACCGATCCGTCCCGAGATGAACCCATCCAGCGCGGTTTCCTTGGCCGCGTTGAACACCGTTCCGGTCATGCCGCCCGCCGCAATCGTCTCGCGGGCAAGGCGCAGGGCGGGCCAGCGCCGCTCATCCGGGGCGCGGAATTCGAACTGGCCGATGGCGGCAAGGTCCAGCCGTTCCACCGGCAGGGGGCGGCGCTGCGGGTAATGCAGGGCAAAGCCGATGGCATGGCGCATGTCCGCCGGCCCCACATGGGCCATCAGCGCGCCGTCATGGAACCCCACCAGCGCGTGAATCATGGATTGCGGATGCACCAGGACTTCGATCTGATCTGGTTGGATCGGGAAAAACTCATGTGTTTCTATGACTTCCATCGCCTTGTTGAACATCGACGCAGAGTCGATGGTGATCCGCTGCCCCATGTCCCAATTGGGATGGGAGGAGGCCTGCGCCAGGGTCGCCTGGGCCAGGTTCTCAAGCGGCCAGTCGCGGAAGGCACCGCCCGAGGCGGTAATGATGATCCGTTCGACCGCTGCCGCATCTTCGCCGATCAGCGCCTGAAAGATCGCGGAATGTTCGCTGTCCACCGGCAGGATGCGCGCGCCGTGGCTCTGCGCGGTTCCAAGCATCAGTGCGCCTGCGCAGACCAGCGATTCCTTATTGGCCAGCGCCAGCGTGGTGCCGTGGCGCAGGGCCGCCAGACCGGGGGCCAGCCCCGCCGCCCCGACGATGGCCGACATGATCCAGTCCGCAGGGCGCGCCGCGGCCTCGCTTATTGCCGTGGCCCCTGCCGCCGCCGCCACATCGCTGCCCTTGAGCGCGGCGCGCAGCTCGTCCAGCAGATCGTCGCGCGCGGTGACGGCAATCTCTGCCTTCAGGTCAATCGCGTCACGGGCGAGTTGCCCGATATTGCCCGCCCCGGTCAGCGCCACCACGTCATAGTCCTGCGGCGCGCGGCGGATCAGATCAATGGTATTCTGGCCGATGGACCCGGTGGCCCCCAGAATTGAAACACGACGCGCCAAGGGGTTATCCCAGACCAAAGGGCAGACCGATGAATTGACCGATCACCAGCAGGAACATCGACGCGCCCAGCATGCCGTCGAACCGGTCCATCAGCCCGCCATGGCCGGGGATCAGGTTGGAACTGTCCTTGACGCCCAACTTGCGCTTCATGCCGGATTCCGCGATATCGCCCATTTGCGATGCCATTGAAATCGCAACGGAAATCCCCATCAGTTGCAGGCTTGCCCCGGTGTTGATGGAAAACAGCAGACCCACCAGCGCGGCACCGGCCCAGCCAGCCGCCGTCCCGGACCAGGTTTTCTTGGGGCTGACCTTGGGCCAGAACTTTGGCCCGCCAATGGCACGCCCGGCGAAATAGCCCACCACATCGGTGGTCACCACAACCACTACCAGCCACAGCAACCAGCCAAAGCCGTAATCGTCGCGCACCTGCATCATCCCGTAGCCCGCCATCAGGATCATCGCGGTGAAACTGAGGTAGATCGTGCGGTGTCGCTCCAACTGTCCAAAACCGATCAGGGCGGGTGCCAGAAGGATCGGCAGGCCAAGGCCCACCGGCAGATAGATCGAGACAAGGACGGCCAGGCCGGTCAGCGCGCCCAGTTTCAGCGGAAGATAGGCGTCGCCGGGGCGCAACATGGCCACCAGTTCCCAGACCATGATGCCACAGATCAGCGCCACCAGCAGGTGGAACACATGCCCCCCCATCCAGATTCCGAACAGGCCGACCAGCACCATGACGGCACCGGCCCCCATCCGTGCCTTCAGATCGGACCATTGGTCGTTGCGATTGGCCATGAGGTGTCCCTTCCCCAGTCAGGTCTTGACCGCGCCGAAACGCCGGTCGCGGCCCCCATAGGCGGCACAAAGGTCGCCGAATTCGGCCTTGGTGAAATCGGGCCAGAGGGTATCAATGAATTCATATTCCGCATAGGCCGATTGCCACAGCAGAAAATTCGAAATCCGGGCCTCTCCGCTGGTGCGGATCACCAGGTCGGGGTCCGGCAAAACGTAGGTATCAAGATACCTTGGAAGGGTTTCCTCATCCACCGCGCCGGGGTCCAGCTTGCCCTCTGCCACATCCAGCGCCAGACGTTGGGTGGCACGGGCAACCTCGTCGCGGCCACCATAGTTCAGCGCGATGGTCAGATGCACGCGGGTGTTATGCGCGGTCGCCTCTTCCAGCTCGTTCATCAAGCGGATCAGCTTGTCATCCAGCCGCACCCGGTCCCCGATAAAGCGGACCCGGACGCCGAATTCACTCAGGCTGCGGGTCTCTTTGGAGATATAGCGCCGGAACAGGCTCATCAGTCCCGCGACCTCCACCTGGGTGCGCTTCCAGTTCTCGGTCGAAAAGGCAAAGACCGTCAGGTATTCGACACCGAAGTCCGGACAGGCCTCCACGATCTCGCGCACGCGCTTTGCGCCCGCATGGTGGCCGAACAGACGCGGCCTGCCCCGCTGCGTGGCCCAGCGGCCATTGCCGTCCATGATGATCGCCACATGGCGCGGCCCGCCGGGCGCGATCTTTGGTTCGGTAGGGCTGCTGCCCTTGGGAACGGTTGGCATGACGGGTCTTTCAAGCTGCGTTTCAGTTGGTTCTGACGGTGCGCCGCAGTCAAGTGCCTGCGACAGACCCGGACCGGCAAGGCATTGATCGGGGCGCTGGCTCAGACCTGCATGATCTCGCCCTGCTTGGTCTCAAGCGTCTCGTCGATCAGGGCGATATACTGGTTGGTCAGATCCTGCATCTCGCTTTCCCAGAGCTTCTGGTCATCCTCGGACATGCCGTCGGCCTTGGCCTTCTTGATCTGGTCCATCCCATCGCGGCGGATGTTGCGGATCGAGACGCGCGCGTGTTCGGCATAGCCCCCCGCAACCTTGGTCAGCTGGGTGCGGCGTTCCTCGTTCAGTTCGGGGATCGGCAACATGATGATGGTGCCGTTCATCTGCGGATTGATCCCCAGCCCGCTTTCGCGGATGGCCTTTTCCACCTTGTTCACCAGACCCTTGTCCCAGACATTAATCGTCACCATGCGCGGTTCCGGCACGTTGACCGTGCCGACCTGGTTGATCGGTGTCAGGGCACCATATGCGTCAACCATCACGGGTTCCAGCATGGAGGCAGAGGCACGCCCGGTCCGCAATGATGCAAATTCGGTTCTCAGCGACGCGATGGCGCCTTTCATGCGCCGCTCAAGGTCGTCGGTATCGAGCATAAAGTCGTCAGACATGGTTTCTCCGGTCGTGGATAGGTCAAATTTCTTGTCGGCCTGATATAACGTCAACCGCACCGGATTGTATAGATGCACCGGCGCTGCCTTGCCGCCTGTATTGAAGTGCTGGAAATCCCCGACAGATGCGCCATATTCCATTTGTCGCGTTTATCTTTCGCGTTCAGAAGAGTTTCAAAGCGACCGCATTATGGATAACGACCACGTTAGAAGCAGATCAGAAGAGTATCATTGAATGGCTGACGGCGAGAAAGTCCCAACCCATCCCCTGCCCACCAATGTGGCGGTTGCCGCAATGACGCGAGCGCCCTTTGCACTGGTGCTGACGAACCCGCAACTGCCCGACAACCCCATCGTCTATGTCAACCGCGCCTTCGAAGAGATGACCGGGTACAACAGCGATGTGGTCCTGGGCCGAAATTGCCGTTTTCTTCAAGGCGATGACACCGACCAGCGCGGGGTGGAAAAGCTGCGCAAGGCCATCAAGGACCGTGAGGAAGTCACGGTGATCCTGCGCAACTACCGCGCCGATGGCAGCAAGTTCATGAACCGCCTGATGGTGGCCCCGCTGACGGTAGACGAACACGAGGTCCCCTATTTCATGGGCGTCCAGACCGTCTATAACGATGACGAGCCGACCGACGAGGACACCCAGGAGGCGCTGGAAGAGATCCAGCATCGGGTGAAGAATCATCTGTCGATGATTGTCGGCATGATCCGCATGCAGGCCCGCGATTCCAAATCGACGCCAGGCAAGGAATTTGACACGCTGGCCCGCCGGATCGAGACGCTGCAACTGCTTTACGAGGAAATGAATTCGGCCACCGGTGCGCGTAATTCCGGGCAGGACAAGGTCAATCTGGGCGCCTACCTGACCCGTGTGGCGAATGCGATTGCCTATCTGGACGGCCGCCAGGGCGTGCGCGTGAATATTGACGCCGACGAGGACAGCGTGCCAATCAACACCGCGACGCAACTGGGGCTGGTGCTGTCCGAGGTGATGACCAATTCCATGCAACACGCCTTTGACGGCCGCGAGGCGGGTCTGGTCGATGTCCGGATCAAGAAGCTGAGCGAAGGGCTGCTGCGCCTTCAGGTGGCCGATGACGGCATCGGCATTCCCGAAGGGGTGGAATGGCCCAAAAGCAATTCACTGGGCGGGCGCATCGTGACCCAGCTGGTGCGCAGTTTGAATGCCAAGATCTCGGTCGATCGCGAGGTTTCCGGCACCATGATCGTGATCGACATCCCCAGCAATCATACCGTCACGGAATGACCGGGGGGCCTGCTTGACCTCTGTTCTCGATACGCAGAAAGGCAGCGGCAAGCTCGGTGTGACGTGAGGTGCCATGCCGGGCAGGTTCGCTTTTGGCTGCTTGCGACGCACCCGCGGGACCGCAGCGCGTCCCGGTGAGCGAAATGTGGCATTCAACGGGGGTGGTCTGCAACCTGCCGCGCGTTATCCCTGAACGCGGGTATAGGTGCCTTCGCCCGCGAGGATGCCCTTGAACCCGCCCGGCTCATCCAGCGAAAAGACGATGATCGGCAGGTTGTTGTCCCGCGTCAGCGCGATGGCAGAGGCATCCATCACCGCCAGCCGCTTTTGCAGCACATCGTCATAGCTGACGGTATCATAGCGCTTTGCATCGGCAAATTTCTTGGGGTCCTTGTCATAGACCCCGTCGACGCCGTTCTTGCCCATGAAGATCGCCTCGCAGGCCATCTCGTTGGCCCGCAGGGCCGCTGCGGTGTCGGTGGTGAAATAGGGGTTGCCGGTGCCCGCGGCAAAGATGCAGACCCGCTTTTTCTCAAGGTGGCGCACCGCGCGGCGGCGGATATAGGGTTCGGCGACCTCATTCATGGTGATCGCGGAAATCACCCGCGTGTGGATGCCCAGACTTTCCAGCGAGGATTGCATCGCCAGCGCGTTCATTACCGTGGCCAGCATGCCCATGTAATCGGCGGTGGTCCGTTCCATCCCCTGCGCAGAACCTTGCAGCCCGCGAAAGATGTTGCCGCCGCCGATGACCATGCAGATCTCGACACCCAGATCATGCACGCTTTGCACTTCGTGGGCGATCCGCTCGACGGTGGGCGGATGCAGGCCGAACCCCTGGTCCCCCATCAGCGCCTCACCGGATATCTTCAGCATCACACGTTTGAAGGTGACGTTGGAGGCGTCTTGGGACATGTGCGGAACCTTTCGGGAGGGCTGGAGTCATCGGCAGTTTAACTTTTGCGCAAAATGTAGCAAATGAAGGCAAGGTTCAATGCACGGCGGGAAGGTTCAGACAAGAAATGTCCTTTACCGAAGTTTTACGCGGCTTGTCGCCGGAAATGCCGGTGTTGATCGCAGGCCCCACCGCAAGCGGCAAATCGGCGCTGGCGCTGGACATCGCGCAGGATCAGGGCGGCGTTATCGTGAACGCGGATGCCAGCCAGGTCTATGACTGCTGGCATGTGATCACGGCACGGCCGAGTGCCGAGGAGGAGGCGGCGGCCCCGCACCTGCTTTATGGCCATGTCGCCGCGACACAACCCTATTCGACGGGCCATTGGCTGCGCGAGGTCGCGGGCATTCTGAACGCCGGACAAAGGCCGATCATCACCGGCGGCACCGGGCTTTACTTCAAGGCGCTGACCGAAGGGCTGGCCGATATTCCTGCCACGCCCGAGGAGGTCCGGCATCGGGCCGACGGGATGGATCTGGACAGCCTGCTGGCGGGGATCGATGCCGAAACCGCCTCCGGGATCGACACGGGCAACCGCGCGCGGGTGCAGCGCGCCTGGGAAGTGCAGCAGGCCACGGGCCGGGGGCTGGCCGCCTGGCAGGCGCAGACCGGTGCGCCACTGCTTCCTGCAACGCAGGCCCGCCGGATCGTATTTGATGTCGACCGCGATTGGCTGAACGCCCGGATCGCGCGGCGCTTTGACCAGATGATCGCGCTGGGCGCGCTGGAGGAAGTCCGCCGCGTCGCGCCAGTTTATGACCCTGCCCTGCCCGCGCACCGCGCCATCGGGGTGCCGGAACTGATGGCGCATCTGGCGGGCGACTTGACGCTGGATCAGTCGCGCGAACGTGCGGTGATCGCCACCCGGCAATTCGCCAAGCGCCAGCGGACATGGATGCGGTCGAAAATGGCGGACTGGCATAGGGTGACGCCGCATTAACCTGCCCACTTTACTTTTTTCAACTTTCGGTCAAGGTAGTTGGGTGTAAGCCGCTCTTCAACATTATCAAATGCGACCATCGCCATGAACTTTGCCCTTTCCGACATCAAGGTGATGACCCTGCCCCAGCTTACCGGCGGACAGGACTGGCGGCTGCTGCTGGCGCAGGACCGTCCGCATCACCTGCTGATCTGGATCACGCGGGGCCAGGGCCGCGCGCTGCTGGACGGGCAGCGGCGTGGCGTGGGCACGCATAATGCGCTCTGGGTGCCGCAGGGGTCGCTCTTTGCGCTGGATCCGGGGCGTCAGGGCATGGCGCAGGCGGTGATTGTGCCGCCCGGCACGCCGTTGCGCCTGCCCGAAATGCCGCGTCATTTGCGCATCCGGGATGTGGCGGTGCAGAGCGAACTCAGCGGGTTGATCGAAGCCGCCGCCCGCGAACTGCAAAAGGACCGCCCCCTGTCCCAGGACGCGGCAGAAGCCCATGCCGCGCTGATCTCTGTCTGGCTGCGCCGACAGATCATGCTGGAGGAACATGTGCCGCCGCGCCGCAATGCCGCCGCCCGGCTGAGCAAGCTCTATTGCGATCTGTTGCCGCACCGCTTCCGCAGCGGCGCGTCTATGTCGGATTATGCCGGGACACTGGGTGTCACCCCCACGCATCTGACACGGGCGGTCAGGGCCGCGACCGGCAAGACGGCGGCGGACCTGCTGACCGAACGGGTGCTGGCAGAGGCGCGTCACCTGCTGATCGAAACCCGCCAACCCGCGCAGGACATCGCCCGCCACCTCGGTTTTGGCTCTGCCGCCTACTTCACCCGTTTCATGCAACAGCATACCGGCCAGCCGCCTAGCAAGCTGCGCGGCGCCACGCGGTAGCAACTGGATCGCCCCGATACCCCTATGCGTGCGGGTCGCTTTTGGGAAAGTTGCATGTCGCAAAAAGACCATCAAGAGGCGGAAGATGACATTGACCTTGGGGGCCTCTTCATGCCTTCATACCAGACATCAGATGTGCACAAGACACATATACGACGGTCGGGCACAACCGCGCCGCGTGAGGGGAAGACCAAAAAAAGACGCATCCTCCCGCGCTGATGCCGCCGCCCGTCTTGAAAGTTCGAAAGGCCCATGGGCCAAACCAAAAACCGGTGGGCAAACCCGCCGCGCCACCAACAGGGGCACTGAATGGGACTATTTATTCTGCGTCGGCTGGGCGTGATGATACTGACGGCATTGTGCCTGACATTCATCGTGTTCTGGCTGACCAATCTATATCCGAACCTCGAAAAGCTCGCCAAGACGCAAGGCAACTTCCGCATGTCGGACGAGGCCGTGACCTCCTAT
The DNA here is from genome assembly GCF_001650875.1 of Sulfitobacter sp. EhC04. Taxonomy (GTDB): domain Bacteria; phylum Pseudomonadota; class Alphaproteobacteria; order Rhodobacterales; family Rhodobacteraceae; genus Sulfitobacter. Next base: position 80,897 of record NZ_LXYI01000045.1, on the reverse strand, counting down.
CTCGGGGACCGGGGCTATCTGCAACCATTGCCGGTGAAATTTGGTCAATGGCTGGGGGTACTGCCGGGCTGGGTGACGGAGAAACCGGAAGGCAAGACCTTTGGCCGCTGTTTCGCGGCCGGCACCCCCGACATCGCGCGCCCGACCCGCTGTGGCATCCTTCAGGGTGACTGGGGGTTCTCCACCGTCTTCAGGGAACCGGTGGGCGGCACGGTCCTGACCCGTCTGGCGCTGACCGGCAAGCTGATGCTCTGCGTGCTGTTGCTGATGGTGCCCTCTGCCCTGCTGGTGGGGGTGCTGGCGGGCATGCGGGAAGGATCGAAACTGGATCGGTCCCTGTCGACCTTTTCCATCGCCACCACGGCAACGCCTGAATATGTGTCGGGTGTGATCTTTATCGCGGTGCTGGCCTCTTCCAAGTTCGGATTGTCGCCGCTGCTGAACGACTGGGGGCTGATCGACAGCAAGACGCTGTTTCTGGGCTCTGCCACCTCTGCCATGGCGGATGCGACCTTCTGGAATTTCTTCCTGCCGGTGCTGACCATCTCGCTTTATGGCATGGGCTATATCGCTCGGATGACACGCGCCTCGATGACCGAGGTGATGACGGCGCAATATATCCGGACGGCGCGCCTGAAGGGCGTGAAATTCTCCGATATCGTGTTGAAACATGCGCTGCGCAACGCGCTGATCGCGCCATTCACCGTGATCATGCTGCAGATCCCCTGGCTGCTGAACGGCGTGGTGATCGTGGAAACCCTGTTCAACTACAAGGGGTTCGGGTGGCTTCTGGTGCAGGCGGCGGGCAACAACGACATCGAATTGCTGCTGGCGGTCTCGGTTGTCTCGGTTGCGGTGGTGCTGCTGACGCAGCTCATTTCCGACATCGGGTATGTCTATCTCAACCCGCGCATCCGCATCGCCTGAAGGAGCTTTGACATGGAACCATTGACATGGACGGGCTCGCTTTCGGGGCTCAACATCATCTTCTACCTTCTGGTCGGGCTGCTGGCGCTGGCAATTGTCGTGCAGATCCTCGCCGCTTTCGTGCCGGACAGTTCGGCGCGCGCGGTCAGCGCCGACGGCACCCTGGCCGGCAGCACCGGTCTGGCCGGTTTCCTCAACCAGATCATCGGCTGGCTGTTCTACGGGGTGATCGCGCTGATCCTGATCTACCTGGTCGGGGGCATCTTCATGGGGCCTGCGGCAGGGATATTCGGCGCCATGGCCCAGCAGATGATCCCGGTCTGGATTGCGCTGGTCGTCACCTTTGCGCTGTCGATCACCTACAAACGCAAGCTGGGCCTCTATGGCAAGCTGTTCGACAGCACCGTTGGCATGATCGGTTTTGCCATCGTGATGTTCTGGGTGTTTACCGGCATTCTGGGCGGTGGCTTTGATCTGCTGGTGACCCATGACAGCCTGAGCCAGGTGTCCGGCATGAAGAACAAACTGCCCGGCACGCCGCTGGCGCGGGCCGAGGAAGGCGAATACGCGTGGTTTCTGCTGGGCGGCGACAACCTGGCGCGCGATGTGTTCTCGCGGCTGATCAAAGGCTCCTGGGTGGTGGTCAAGATCGCACCCTTTGCGACGCTGTTTGCCTTCATGGTGGGGATCACGCTGGGCCTGCCTGCCGGATATTACGGCGGTCGGCTGGACACCTTCCTGAGCTTTCTGGCCAACCTGATCCTGGCCTTCCCGGTGATCTTGCTGTTCTACCTGCTGGTCACGCCGGAGATCGTGCTGACCGGCATTCCCAACTACATGGCGCTGTTCCTGTTTGTCTTTCCGCTGATCTTCCTTGCGATCCTGCTGAATTCGCGGTTCTACACGCAACCGTCGTTCCGCACGCCGCTGCTGATCGTCGTTCTGGGGATTGGCACCTGGTTCTACCTTGCGCTGGTGTCCAGCAACGGCACCATTGTGGAAACGCCGACCTATGTCATTCCGGGGCTGCCTGTTTTTCTTGATCCCTTCGATCTGGGGCCGGGCATTCTGGTGGTCTTTGTCTCGGTCGTCTTTGTGAACGCGCCCACCGTGTTCCGGATCGTCCGGGGCCTCGCGCTGGACATCAAGACGCGCGACTATGTGGCGGCGGCGCAGACGCGGGGCGAAGGCCCGTGGTACATCATGCTGTGGGAGATCCTGCCCAACGCGCGCGGCCCGCTGATCGTCGATTTCTGCCTGCGGATCGGATACACCACGATCCTGCTGGGCACGCTGGGCTTCTTTGGCCTGGGACTGGAATCGGAAAGCCCGGACTGGGGCAGCACGATCAACGCCGGGCGGCGGCTGCTGTCGCTTTATCCCCATGCGGCGATTGCCCCTGCGGTAGCCTTGTTGACGCTGGTGCTGGGGCTGAACCTGCTGGCAGACGGGTTGCGTGAGGAATCCTTGCGGGATTGATCCAGACGAGAGTTCCGGGGGTTCTACCCCCGGACCCCCGGGAATATTTATGGCCAAAAAGAGCGACAAGGGTTTCTCTGGTTCGGCCGCTCCAACAAGGAGAGACAAGAATGGTAAAAGAAAAGTATGACGGGCCGATCCTTGAGATCGACAAGCTGTCGATTTCGTTCTTTACCCGGTTGCGGGAAATCCCGGCGGTGATGGATTTCTCGGCCTCGGTGATGCCGGGAGAGGCACTGGGGCTGGTGGGAGAATCCGGCTGCGGCAAATCCACCGTGGCGTTGGGGGTGATGCAGGACCTTGGCAAGAACGGGCGCATCGTGGGCGGGTCGATCAAGTTCAAGGGCCGCGATCTGGGCGAGATGAGCGATGACGAGCTGCGCGACATTCGCGGCAGCGAGATCGCGATGATCTATCAGGAGCCGATGGCATCGCTGAACCCGGCCATGCGGATCGGCAAGCAGCTGATGGAAGTGCCGATGATCCATGCGGGCATGTCCGAAAAGGACGCCTATGACCGCGCCTTGCAGGTGGTGACGGATGTGAAACTGCCGGACCCGGAGCGCATCCTCAAGGCCTATCCGCACCAGCTTTCGGGCGGCCAGCAGCAGCGCATCGTGATCGCGATGGCGCTGATGTCGGAACCGTCGCTGCTGATCCTGGACGAGCCGACAACCGCGCTTGACGTGACCGTGGAGGCGGCGGTGGTCGAACTGGTCAAGGACCTGGGCAAGAAATACGGCACCTCGATGCTGTTCATCAGCCACAACCTCGGGCTGGTGCTGGAAACCTGCGACCGGATCTGCGTGATGTATTCCGGCGAAGCGGTGGAGCGCGGCAGCATCGAGGATGTCTTTGACGAGATGCAGCACCCCTATACCCAGGCGCTGTTCCGGTCGATCCCCCTGCCCGGCGCCGACAAGAACGCGCGCCCGCTGATTGCCATTCCCGGCAACTTTCCCCTGCCTCATGAGCGCCCGCCGGGCTGCAATTTCGGCCCGCGCTGTGACTATTTCGAGGCCGGGCGCTGTGATCAGGGCACCATTCCGATGTCGGTGATCGGCGGCGAAGACCGGCACCACACCCGCTGCGTGAAATATGACGAAATCGACTGGAACGCGCCGTTGGAACTGGCCGCGACCAAGACCAAGGGCGAGGTCGGGGATGTGGTCCTGAAAATGGACAAGCTCAAGAAATACTACAAGGTGGCGGCCAACGCGATGTTCGGCGGCGGCGACACCAAGGTGGTGAAGGCCAACGAAGAGTTGACCTTTGAAGCGCGCGAGAGCGAGACGCTGGCGATCGTGGGCGAATCCGGCTGCGGCAAATCCACCTTTGCCAAGGTCCTGATGGGGCTTGAGACAGCGACCGAGGGCCAGGTGCTGCTGGACAACCAGAACATCGGCGACGTGCCCATCGAAAAGCGCAGCACAAAGAACGTGGCGGATGTGCAGATGGTGTTCCAGAACCCGTTCGACACGCTGAACCCGTCGATGACGGTGGGGCGGCAGATCGTGCGGGCGCTGGAAATCTTCCGCATCGGTAACAATGAAAAGGACCGCTGGCAGCGGATGCTGGAACTGCTGGATCTGGTGAAACTGCCGCGTGAATTCGCCACCCGGATGCCGCGCCAACTGTCCGGCGGGCAGAAGCAGCGTGTCGGCATCGCACGGGCCTTTGCCGGTGATGCACGCATCGTGGTGGCGGATGAACCGGTGTCGGCGCTGGACGTGTCCGTGCAGGCCGCCGTGACCGACCTGCTGATGGAAATCCAGCGTCAGCACAAGACGACGCTTCTTTTCATCAGTCACGATCTGAGCATCGTGCGCTATCTCAGCGACCGGGTGATGGTGATGTACCTGGGCCATGTGGTCGAACTGGGCAGCACCGATCAGGTGTTCTCGCCCCCCTATCACCCCTATACGGAAGCCTTGCTGTCGGCGGTGCCGATTGCGGATACAAGGGTCAAGAAAAAGCACATTGTGCTTGAGGGCGACATCCCGTCAGCGATGAACCCGCCGCCCGGCTGTCCGTTCCAGACAAGGTGCCGCTGGAAATCCCAGGTGCCGGGCAATCTGTGTGAAAGGGAAGTGCCGCCGCAGCGGACCATGGCCGACGGTCACCAGATCAAATGCCACCTGTCCGACGCCCAGTTCAGCGAGATGGAGCCGGTGATCGAAATCACCGTGGCCGCCGAATAAAGCGTTTCGGGGAATGGTTTAGGCTCTGGACCCATTAATCTTATATGCTCAGCGGCGATTTCACGAAATTTCAAGGGTTTGGGGCGTGCTGCCAATAGTGGTTCTATTTGAAAACGACCCAAGACGTTGAAATGAAGTGAAATCGCCGCCCTTCGGGTTTGACGGATTTTCCCGCAGCCTGCGTCACATCTGCTTGAAATAGAACCACTATTCTTGCGCAGATGCTTCTTGTCTGCGAAAAACCTGGCAAACTGAGCATGTACGATTAATGGGTCCAGAGCCTAAGCACAAGCATCGCAAATGTCCTGAGAACGCAAAGCGTGGCAAGGTATTTGCGATTCAACATTTTCCCGAAACGCGCCCGCAGAAAAAGGGCGCGTACCGGGGGAAGTGGTGCGCGCCCGAGGTCGAAAAAGACCTCTGATCAGACCGGCGGGGGAATGGGTGCCGGACTGAAGGAGAAGATGGTTTACCGCGTCACGGTATCGCCACCGGTGTTCACATTGCCCAGTTCCTCTGCAACGCGATCGGCGAAGGCCCCGATCATAACGTTGTAGAAATCATCCGTCGAAGGTTGGATCAGCACCGTGCCCTCTGGCACCGGCGTGTCGGCGGCGAGAGCCGCAATGCTTACCGGAAACGACCGGCTGCCCGTGCTGGTGCCATCCGCCTCGATGGAAACCACACCCTCCAATTCGTTGAATTCACCGGCATCGTTCAACATCATGTTGCCGTTCAGCGATACCTTGCGCACGTCCACCTTGATCCGGCTGTCAGCGGCATCCGACGAGGTCGGCACGCGCTCGGCGATGGCAGCCTGAAGGTCGGTTGCGATCTCGGGGAACTTCTCGGCCGCATTGGTGTCGGTTGCGGCGGCATAGGTGGTGCCGACGTCAATCGCCGAGATCGGCGGCAGGTCTGCTGCACCGGCATAGCTGCTCAGGGCGAACAGGCTGACGCCAGCGGCCAGACCCAGTTTTTTCATATGTTTGAACATCTTGTGCTCCTCATGTTTTTGCGCGGCGCAGGCCGGATGATCCGAACCTGCGGCGCTCTGAGCAGACAACACCGTCGCGTATGGAAAGGTTCCCCCCGGTGGCGGACCTTTGCCGTAGAGCCTTGGCTTGAAATGACATTATCCCTTTGAAACAGTATCTTACTGTCCCAATATGACCTTCACGTAATTCCGTGTCTCGGCGTAGGGTGGGACGCCGCCGTATTTCTGCACGGCCCCCGGACCGGCATTGTAGGCGGCCAGCGCCAACTGCCAGTCCCCGAAGGTGCTGTATTGTTGCTTGAGGTATCGCGCGCCGCCTTCGAGGTTCTGCGCCGGGTCGGAGGGATCGACCCGCAGCCGCGCGGCCGTGCCCGGCATCAGCTGCGCCAGCCCCAGGGCGCCCTTGTGCGACACTGCATTGTGGTTCCAGCCGCTTTCCTGCTGCACCAGACGCAGGAACAGATCGACCGGCACGCCGTGGCGCGTCGCCGCTTCGCGCGCGATGATCAAAAACTGGCCTTTGTATTTGCCGTTGTATTTCGGCGTGTCCCACTTTGTCGGGGTGTTGACGGTGGGGGGCTGCAACCGGACAGAGGCCGAATATTGCTTGGACGCCCGATTATCGAGCAGGTTCTTCTGCGATTTGAAAAGCGCACGGCGGTTGCTGGAAGAGAACACATCCGCATCCGCTGATGGCGTGCTGCCAAGAACAAGGCTGGCTGCGCCAAGGGCCGCCACAAATATCGTTCTGCGCATTCCCCGCGCTCCCGCCTGTTTGTTTTGGGCACCCTATACCAAACCAGGCTCATGGCACCAGACCCCGTTTCAAGGGATATCAGGGTGGAAACCTGATGTTAACCGTGATCCAGCCAGTTTATAAGCGACCAACGGCCCTTGCGGATTCGCAACCGGGCGTGCGACATAAGCTGCGACAACAAAGGGGGCAATATGGCCGGCTCAGTGAACAAAGTGATCCTTATCGGTAACCTGGGGCGCGATCCCGAAGTGCGATCGTTCCAGAACGGGGGCAAGGTCTGCAACCTGCGGATCGCCACTTCCGAGACATGGAAGGACCGCAATACCGGCGAGCGCCGCGAAAAGACCGAATGGCATTCTGTGGCCATCTTTCAGGAAGGACTCGTGCGCATCGCTGAGCAATATCTGAAAAAAGGGTCCAAGGTGTATATCGAAGGCCAGTTGCAAACCCGCAAATGGCAGGACCAGTCGGGCCAGGACCGGTATTCCACCGAAGTTGTGCTGCAAGGTTTCGGCGGCACCCTGACCATGCTGGACGGTCGCGACAGCGGCGGTTCGGGCGGCGGATATGGCGGCGGCGGGTCCTCCTCAGGCGGGGATTACGGCGGCGGCTATGAGGGCGGCGGTTACGACAGCGGCGGCTCCTCTTCCGGCGGCAGTGGTGGCGGTGGCGGTGGCGGCTCGCGCGATCTGGACGACGAAATTCCGTTCTGATGAACGACACTGCCGTCCGCGCGCTTGATCTCACGGACGCGGCGCAGGATATGATACATTACAGTGTCCCGCCTTTAACCTGATACACTCCGTATCGCCGATGTCCCGAGAGCGCGGCAGGGTATCGGCGATTCAAGTTTAAGGCGGGGCGCTTTAAGATGAGCGGCTGGCGGCCCGACCTACCGGGCCGCCAGCGCTTCGCGCAACTGTTCCAGCACCGTATCACGCGGCACGTCGCTGGTGACAAAGGCATCCCCGATCCCGCGCGCCAGCACAAAGTGCAGTTTGCCGTCCATCACCTTCTTGTCCTGCCCCATCAGATCCAGCAGCGCCTCGGCCCCCGGCAGATCACCGTCGATGTCGGCCAGGTCGGTCTTCATCCCCATCGCCTTGAGATGCGCGCGCACCCGGCTGGGGTCTTCCTGCGCGCAAAGACCCAGCCGGGCGGACAATTCGAACGCCATCGCGCAGCCAATCGCGACCCCCTCGCCATGCATCAGCCGGTTGCCATAGCCGGTCGCGGCCTCCAGCGCGTGACAGAAGGTATGGCCAAGATTCAAAAGCGCCCGATCGCCCTGCTCCGTCTCGTCGCGGATGACGATATCGGCCTTCATCTGCACGGAGCGCTGCACGGCCTTCACACGGGCCCCGCCATCGCCGCGGGCAAGTTGTGGCCCCTGCGCCTCCAGCCAGTCGAAAAACGCGGCATCCCCCAACAGCCCGTATTTCACGACCTCACCATAACCGGCCAGGAAATCGCGGGGTGTCAGTGTGTCCAGCAGGGCGGTATCGGCCAGCACCAGCGCCGGTTGGTGAAACGCGCCGACAAGGTTCTTGCCATGGGTAGTGTTGATCCCGGTCTTGCCGCCCACCGAACTGTCCACCTGCGCCAGCAATGACGTGGGGATCTGCACAAAGCGCACCCCGCGCCGCAGGATGGCCGCGGCAAAGCCCACCAGATCGCCGATTACCCCACCGCCAAAGGCAATCACGACATCGCGCCGCTCGACCTTTTGGGTCAGCAGCCATTCGGTACAGCGGATCAGGTTGTCCCAGTTCTTGGTCCCCTCGCCGGGCGAGAGCTGCAGCGCCTCCATCGTGATGCCCTGCGCCGCAAGACCCGCGCGCAGGCTGTCCAGATGCAGCCCCGCCACGGTTTCATCGGTGATCACCGTGACATGCGGACGGCCCAGCAGCGGTGCAATCAACGCACCGGCCTCTTGCAGCAGGTCCGGCCCGATCACAACATCATAGGCCCGCCCCGGAAGGGCGACATTCACGATCTCACGCATCTTGCGTCTCCAATACATCCGGCCGGTCAGCCAGGGCCGCAATCACCCGCGTCGCCATCGCCTCGATGCTCAGAGACGGCATGCAGATGACTGAAATATCGGCTTTTTCATAAACAGGGACCCGCGCGCGATAGATTTCGGCCAAAGTCCCATAGGGGTTTGGGGTGCGCAGCAGCGGGCGGCTTTCCTTGTGGCGCACGCGCTGCCAGAGCAGCGCAAGGTCCGCATTGAGCCAGAGCGATACACCATGACGCGAGATCATTTCCCGGTTGCCTTCCGCCAGAAAGGCCCCGCCGCCGGTGGACAGGATGCAGCGCTCTTGCCGGAGCAGCCGTCCGATCACCTCGGATTCGCGCTTGCGAAAGAAGGCCTCGCCGTCGCGTTCAAAAATCTCGGGCACGCTCAGGTTGGCGGCAGTCTCGATTTCCGCATCGCTGTCGAGGAACGGCACAGCAAGGCGCGCGGCCACCGCGCGGCCCACTGCCGTCTTGCCCGCGCCCATCATACCGACCAGTACAACCGTCTTGTTCAGACGATATTCGGGATGATGCCTTTCGCCGTCGGCCATGGTTTGCTCAATTCCGCTCATTTTGCCTTGAATGACGTGATCTTGTCGAAAAGGCCATATATAGATTGCATAACAAATCGGAAACCGAGCAGGCAGAATTCATGGGCAGATTGATCAAGTTTTTGATATTCCTACTAATCGTCGGATTTATCGGGCTGGCTGGCTATGCCTATGTCGGTCCGTTCTTCGGCGCGGAGTTTGCGCCACCTCAGGTTGAAATGCGTGAACCCGTCACACTTTCCGGGCAATAGAGCCTTGCGCGGGGACATTTGGAAATCGCGTGCCCTTGGTGCGCTGCTTTTATGTGCGGCGCTTGGGGCGGGCCCAGTTTCGGCACAGAGCAGGGCGCAGGAATCGCCGCTGTCGGTCATCGACTGGCTTGGCACCCAGGCCACGCCGCAACCCGCGGCGCGGCGCCAGCCGAACAGGGCCAATCCGAACGAAGCGCCGGTGACAAAATCGGCGCTGCCGCCCAGGGTCACGGTATCCCCGCTGGGCGTCGGATCGCCCCGTGCCATCGGGCTGGTGCCGAACACGGTCACCGGACTGCCGCAAAACCTCTGGTCGGGCAGCACCGCTGAGGATCTGATCGACCAGATCGAGGACTTGCCGGAACTGCGCCTGCCCGCCGCGCAATCGCTGCTTTACACCGTTCTGCTGGCGGAGGCCTTTGCGCCGCAGGGCGACGGGCACGCGGGCGATGAACTGGCGCTTGCGCGGGTGCGCAAACTGATCCGGCTGGGCGCACTGGACCCGGCCCTGTCGCTGATCGAACAGGCCGGTGTGACCACCTCGCCCGAACATTTCGACCTCTGGATGGACATCAGCCTGTTGAGCGGAACCGAAGACCGCGCCTGTGACGTGCTGGGTGTCTCGCCGCATCTGACGCGCAACTACGCCACGCGTATCTTCTGTGCCGCCCGCGCCAGCAACTGGGACAATGCCGCGCTCACCTTTGGCTCCGCACAGGCGCTGGAATTGCTGCCGCAGGAACAGCTTGCCCTGCTGGACCGGTTCCTGCACCCGGAGGAATTCGAAGGTGCGCCACCCCTGCCGGCCCCGCGCAGCATGGACCCGCTGAGCTTTCGATTGTTCGAAACCATTGGCGAGCCGATGCCCACCGGCACCCTGCCCCGGCCCTATGCGGTGGCCGATCTGCGCGACATCGCGGGATGGAAGGCGCAGCTTGAAGCGGCAGAGCGTCTGACGCGGGCCGGTGCGCTGCCGGACAACCGGCTTCTGGGTCTTTATACCGACCGCGCGCCCGCCGCATCCGGGGGGGTCTGGGACCGCGTTCGGGACCTGCAGCGGTTTGAGACCGCCCTGGCCACTAGCAGCCCCGATGCGGTGGCAAAGACATTGCCGGCGGTCTGGATCGGCATGCAGGAAGCCGGGCTTGAGGTCGCTTTTGCCACCCTCTTTGCCGAAGGCCTGTCCAAGATCGCGCTCGAAGGACGCGCGGCGCGGATCGCATTCGATGTCTGCATGTTGTCACCCCTTTACGAGGTGGCGGCGACGACCCCGTCCAAGGACATCGCAAATACCGCGCTCCTGCGGGCCATCGCACGGGGAGAGGCCCCGGCGGCAAGGCCGGAGGGTGCCCTGCCCGGTGCGATCCATGACGCGTTCAAGGGCGCGCCGCCGCGTGAACATCTGGTGGCCGGGGCACGCGACAACCGTCTGGGTGAAGTCATCCTTCAGGTTCTTGCAATGTTGCAAAAGGGCGCGCAGGGCGACACCACCGCAATGCGCGATGCGCTGGCCACCCTGCGGGCCCTGGGGCTGGAAGACACCGCCCGGCGCGCCGCCCTCCAATCCCTCCTGCTGGAGCGTTGAGCCCGATGCAAACGCCGACCTTTCACTGGATTTCGACCTTTCTGGAGGCGCAGGCCGCCGAATTGGGGGCCTCCACCAATACGCAGCTTGCCTATGGCCGCGACCTCAAGGATTTCGACGCCTATCTTGACCGCAGGCACCTCGATTTCCTGTCTGCGACGCGCGGCACGGTGGAGGACTATCTGGTTCATTGCGATGCGCAGGGGCTGGCCAAATCCACCCGCGCGCGGCGGCTGTCGGCTATCAAGCAACTTTACCGCTTTGCCTTTGAAGAAGGGCTGCGCAGTGACAATCCGGCAATCCAGATCTCCGGCCCCGGCCAGGACAAACGCCTGCCCAAGATCCTGAGCGAGGCCGAGGTGGACGCGCTGCTGGAGGCCGCGCGCGCCTCTGGCCGGTCGCAGTCCGACCAATGCCGCAACACCTGTCTGATGGAACTGCTTTATGCCACCGGCATGCGGGTCAGCGAGCTGGTCAGCCTGCCGATTGCCGCCACCCGTGGCGATCCGCGCCTGCTGCTGATCATGGGCAAGGGCGGCAAGGAACGCATGGTGCCGCTGTCCCCACCCGCCCGCACGGCGCTGGCGGAATGGCTGGTGCTGCGCGACCGTCTGGACGAGGACGCGCGGGCCAAACGGCTGCCGCTCTCGCGTTTCCTGTTCCCCTCGCGCGGCAAGCTGGGGCATCTGACCCGGCACCGGTTCTACCTGCTGATCAAGGAATTCGCGGTCGCGGGCGGCGTGAACCCTGCGAAAGTCACCCCGCACACCCTGCGACATGCTTTTGCCACCCACCTGCTGGCCAATGGCGCCGACCTGCGCGCGATCCAGACCATGCTGGGCCACGCCGATGTCGCCACCACCGAAATCTATACCCATGTTCTGGAAGAACGCCTGTCGGAACTGGTGCTGGAGCATCACCCGCTGGCGAAGGACGGCACCCGCAAACCCATGGGCAAGATAACTTCGGAGGGCCAGTAGCCCGCCAGCAGCGCCCCGTGCCGCTCTCTCGAATACTGATGCCGTTTGTTGCCCAATCTTGCCTCCTGCCCTTGAATGGGGCATGGCGGATCATCATAGTCCGACAGACACATCATATGGATACCAACCGAAATGGAAACCGGCACGACGCTGTTCGACAGCGCATTCTGGATTAGCTGCAGCATCATTCTGCTCCTTCTTATCCTTTCGGGGTTCTTTTCGGGGTCCGAGACGGCGCTGACCGCCGCCTCGCGCGGCAAGCTGCGCGCACAGGCGGACAAGGGCTCGCGCGGCGCGGAACGTGCGCTGAAGATCACCGAAGACAACGAAAGGCTGATCGGTTCTGTCCTGCTGGGCAACAACCTGGTCAACATCCTGGCGGCCTCTCTGGCCACCGCGCTCTTCACCCGGTTGTTCGGGGAAAGCGGCGTGGCGCTGGCCACGCTGGTGATGACACTGCTGGTGCTGGTCTTTTCCGAGGTGTTGCCCAAGACCTATGCAATCACCAATGCCGAAACCGCCGCTGCCCTTGTGTCGCGCCCGATTGCGCTGGTGGTGCTGGTGTTCTCGCCCGTGGTCTCTGCCGTGCGCTTTTTTGTGCGCGGGGTGCTGCGGCTTTTGGGCGTGACCGTGGACCCTGACAGCAACATCCTTGCGGTGCGCGAGGAAATCGCGGGCGCGTTGCAACTGGGCCATTCCGAAGGGGTGGTGGAAAAGGAAGACCGCGACCGCATCCTGGGGGCGCTCGACCTGCGCGAGCGCGCGGTGGAAGAGATCATGCTGCACCGTTCGGGGATCGAGATGATCGACGCGGACATGCCGCCGCAGGAGATCCTCCAGCAATGTCTGGAATCCAACCACACCCGCCTGCCGGTCTATCGCGAGGATCAGGAGAACATCATCGGTGTGATCCACGCCAAGGATCTGCTGCGCGCGATGTACAAACTGATCGGCGGACCGGATGGCGATGCCTCTGCGCTGAAAAACTTCGATGTCTCGACCGTGGCGATGAAACCCTACTTCGTCCCGGAAACCTCGACGCTGGACGAACAAATGCGCCAGTTCCTGCGCCGCCGCACGCATTTCGCGCTGGTGGTGGATGAATACGGCTCGCTTCAGGGGCTGATCACGCTGGAGGACATCCTGGAAGAGATCGTGGGCGAGATCACCGATGAATTCGACCCCGATGGGGAACATCTTCTGGCACCGGGCGAGGACGGTCACTACTACGTCGATGGTGCCATGACGATCCGCGACCTGAACCGCGCCACCGACTGGTCCCTGCCCGATGACGAGGCGAACACGCTGGCGGGGCTTGTGATCCACGAGGCGCAGATGATCCCGACGCCGGGCCAGGTGTTTTCCTTTCACGGGTTCCGGTTCGAGGTGATGGCCCGCGACGGCAACCGGATCACGCAGTTGAAGATCAGGCCGCTATAGGCGCAGCGCCGCGCGCGGGTGGAAATTAACTGCCATGGGGCCTTGCCCTCGGCGCTGAACGCGGTAGGTCTGCAACCGTGAAATCAAGGACGGGCGCAATGACCATATCGGGCAAGTTCTTCAAGCCGGTGCACCGCGTGGGCCATGGGGTTCGCGCATTCCTGATCGCGGCGTCACGAATGATACGGTCCGACATGGCCAAAGCCGCATGAGCGACCCACAGCCCCCCACGCCGCGCGACTTTTCGCTGCTGCAGCTTCTGCCCAACATCCTGACCGTCACGGCAATCTGCGCGGGCCTGTCGGCGATCCGCTTTGGTGTGCAGGGCAATTACGTGCTGGCGGTGCAGCTGATCGTGGCGGCCTGCGTGCTTGACGGCGTGGACGGACACCTGGCCCGGCTGTTGAAGAGCGACAGCAAGATGGGAGCCGAGCTGGATTCCCTGGCCGATTTCGTGAATTTCGGCGTCGCCCCGCCGCTGGTCCTGTACTTCTGGGCCTTGCAGGACATGCGCAGTGCCGGATGGCTTGCGGTGCTGTTCTTTGCGATCTGCTGCGTCCTGCGGCTGGCGCGGTTCAACGTTGCGAGCCGGGAACCACAGGCGGCGGACCCGCGCGTGCCACCGGCCTATTTCACCGGCATCCCCTCGCCCGCCGGAGCGTTGCTGGTGCTGTTGCCCATGTCAGTATCATTTGCCTTTGCAAACGGACCGCTGCTGCCCGATATCGCGGTCTGCCTGCACATGGGGGTGATCGGCCTATTGATGATCAGCCGCGTGCCGACCTGGTCGATCAAGGCACTGCGTATCCACCGCGCGCAGGTGCCCTATGTGACCCTGGGCATCGTCCTGCTGGCCGCCGCCCTGCTCACCTTCGCCTGGATCACGCTGGTGATCCTCTGTTTTGCCTATATTGCAACGGTGGTCTGGACCTTGATCGCCGGCTTGCCAACCCCACCCCGAAAGGACAGTTGAGATGGATCTTGACGCAGTTACCCGTTCCTATGCCCGCTGGGCACCGATATATGACCGCACTTTTGGCGCGATCACCCAAGGGGGCCGCCGCCGGGCGGTCGCGCATATCAACGCGCGCAACGGCAGCGTGTTGGAGGTCGGTGTGGGCACGGGGCTGTCGCTGCAACAATACGGGCCACACCTGAAGGTCACCGGCATCGACTTTTCGGACGAGATGCTGGAAAAGGCACATGGGCGGGTAAAGGCGAAAGGCCTCGACCATGTGGCCGAGCTGCGACAGATGGATGCGCGGCACCTCGAATTTCCCGATGCCAGCTTCGACACGGTCGCGGCGATGCATGTGCTTTCGGTCGTGCCCGAACCCGAGCGGGTGATGGCCGAGATTGTCCGGGTGCTGAAACCCGGCGGCCAGGTGGTGATCACCAATCATTTCACCCGCGAGGACGGCGTGCTGGGTGCGATCGAGCGGCTTACTGCCCCATTCGCGGACACGCTGGGCTGGCATTCGGATTTCCGGGTCGAAACCGTGCTGCAACAGCCCGCGCTGCGCATCGTGGCGCAGGACGACCTGCCGCCTCTGGGGATGATGACTTTCCTGGTACTGGAAAAGACGGGCGGCTGAGCGCTGGCCCCGGAGTTTTTGAAAACTCCGGACCGAATTCTTCGAAGAATTCGGGTGCGCGGCCTACCCCTGCAACCGAATGCCCTTGCGGCAACCTGCGCTGCGCATCGTGGCCCAAGACGACCTGCTGCCCCTGGGCATGATAACCTTCCCGCAGGCTCCGGAGTTTTTGAAAACTCCGGGCCGAATTCTTCGAAGAATTCGGGTGCCCGAGCCTTACGCGCGCAGCCGAATACCCTCAGGGTCAAAGGGCGGTTCCGCCAGAACCGTCGCACGGTGGGGCCTGCCCAGCACCATCACCTCGACCCTATCGCCCGGCCCCGCGTCACGAACGAACCCCAGCGCCAGCGACATGCCGACCGAATAACCATAGGCACCCGAAGTCACCCGCCCGATTCCCTTGCCATCCTTGAAGATCGGTTCGCCCCCGGTTGCATCCGCGTTGGAGGCATCGGTTTCAGCGCCGTCAAGCGCAAGGATCACCAGATGCTCCCGCGCGGGCCTGGCAAGGGTCTGCATTACAGCTTCCTTGTTCAGGAAATCCTTGTCGGTCTTGCACAGCCGGTCCAGCCCGACCTCCTGCGGCCAGTACTCCGGCGAATACTCGCGGCTCCAGGACCCATACCCTTTCTCGATGCGCAGCGACATCAGGGCGCGGCTGCCGACGGGGCCTGCGCCCATGTCGCGACCCGCGTCCAGTAGCGCCTCCAGCAGGCGGGTCTGATCGGCAGCAGCGCAATGCAGCTCCCAGCCCAGATCGCCGGTAAAGGACACCCGCAGCGCCAGCACCTCGATCCCCGCCAGCGTGATCCATTTCGACCGCATGAAGGGGAATTCCGGCGTTGCCAGCGACGTATTGGTCAGCTTTTGCAGCAGATCGCGCGATTTGGGTCCCGCGACGTTGAAGCCGCAGAAATCCACCGTCAGGCTGTCGAATGTCGTGCCCTCAGGCAAGGGCAGCGCGCCAAAGAACCGCTGGTGATAGCGTTCAGCCATGCCCGATCCGATGATCCAGAACTCATCCTCAGCCAGCCGCGTCACGGTGAAATCCCCGGCGATCCCGCCCCGCGTGCCGATCAGCGGGGTCAGACAGGACCGACCCACGGCCTTGGGCATGGTATTGGCGAAAAGCCCGTTCAGCCAGCTTTCCGCCCCCGGCCCCTTGCAGCGGTACTTGGCAAAGTTCGAGATGTCGATGATGCCCGCGTGTTCCCGCAGCATCCGCGCCTCGCGGCCCACCTGCGCCCACCAGCCCTGCCGGGTGAACCCGTGGGTTTCATCCTCTGCGCCCACCGGCTGGCCATAATATAGCGGATGTTCCCAGCCGTAGTTCAGGCCGAACACCGCGCCAAGGTCACGTTGCATCCCATAGGCCGGACGCATCCGCACGGGGCGACCCGCGCTGCGTTCCTCGTTGGGAAAGTGGATCTTGAAGCGGTTGGCATATTGGTCGCCCACCCGCGCCCTGGTAAAGGCCGCATCGGCCCAATCGCCAAAACGCGCCATGTCCCAGGCAAACATGTCATAGCGGCTTTCCCCGGTGACGATCCAGTCCGCCGCCAGCAAGCCCATGCCGCCAGACTGGGAAAACCCCGGAATGATGCCGTTGCAGCAGAAGTAATTGCGCAGTTCCGGCACCGGGCCAAACAGCACGTTGCTGTCCGGCGACCAGATCATCGGGCCGTTGATCACCCGCTTGATCCCCGCCTCACCCACCGCAGGCACCCGCGCAATCGCGCGCATCATGTTTGGCTCGATCCGCTCAAGGTCATCGGCAAACAGCTCATGGCCAAATCCCTGCGGCGTGCCACCCTCGGCCCAGAAGCGCAGGTCCTTCTCATAGGCGCCGACCAACAGGCCCTTGCCCTCCTGACGCAGATAGTATTCGCCATCGCGGTCCGCGACCGATGGCAGGCGGCGGTCCATGCCGGCGATCTCCGCAATAGTCTCGGTCACGAAATACTGGTGCTCGGTCGGTTGCAGCGGCAGGGTGATCCCCGCCAATGCCGCCACTTCGCGGCCCCAGAGACCGGCCGCATTGACCACCCATTGCGTCGCGATGTCCCCCTTGACCGTGCGCACGATCCAGCTGCCATCGGGCTGCTGTTCGGTCCCGGTGACAGGGCAAAACCGGATGATCTCTGCCCCGTTCTGCCGCGCCCCCACGGCATAGGCGTTGGTGACGCCCGAAGGGTCCACGTTGCCGCCGTTTTCCTCGTACATGATGCAGCGGATTCCGTCGAAATCGACCAGCGGATGCAGCGCCTCAGCTTCGGCGCGGTCCACCTCGCGAAACGGCAGCCCATAGTATTTCGCCTTGGCCGCCTGTAGCCGCAGCTGATGCTCGCGCGCCTCTGTCTGCGCCAGATAGAGCGATCCGGGCTGGAACACGCCACAGCTTTGGCCGGTCTCGGCCTCCAGCGCATTATAAAGGTCCATCGTGTAGTTCTGGATCCGGGTGATGTTGTTGTTGTCATGCAGCCCGTGAATATTCGCCGCCGCATGCCATGTGCTGCCGGAAGTCAGTTCCGAGCGTTCCAGCAACACCACGTCCGTCCAGCCCAGCTTGGTCAGGTGGTACAGGATGGAGCAGCCGATAACGCCGCCCCCGATGACGACGGCCTGGGCATGGGTGCGCATGATATGTCCTGACTTGGGTTGCGTTATTCACAACCTCTACGGGCTTGCATCGGGCTGATTGCCAGAAAGCGACATCTGTCGTCGCTCGAATATAATTCGACGCCTCAGTGATCCGGATTTATTAACCGTCGCAGGCGCAACCGGCACCTTTTCGACATGTATATGAGCGACTAATACAAGAGTCGCCGCAGGCCTTGCCCTTCGAACACACTTTACAACACGCCGCATTCACCGGCGATTTTCCGTTTAATGCATTCAACACATTCAGGAAATCAGCAGCGGGTATCTTCGGAACCGACATTGGCCCTGCCCCTGCAAGGACAACCACACCAACCACAAGAAACAATGCCCGTATCACAAACATGAAAATAATCCTGATCAATCTATAAGACTGACGGATACCACGCCGTTAACTTATTGTTAACTTTATTGATCAGTGGCCGTTTTTAAACAGTCCCGCACCTCGGCGCTGGCCGCAGCCAGCACACGGTCCTGATCCGGCTCAAAGGGGATCGCCTGCACCGCACGGCGCAGATACAGCACGGCCGCCTCTTTTGCGGCACGGCTCAACTCTTCATCAGGGTGGCGCATCAGCCCGGCCAAGGCATTCTGCAAGCGCTGCTGCACCTCGACGATCTGCACCCCGTCCCGCGCCAGCGCGCCAAATCCGTCCTCGATCAGGTCGCCCGGATCAAGCGGCGGGACGTAGAGCGCATCAAGCACCTCGTCTTCGCGGTCCTGGGCCTCTTCATCCTTGTAAAGCGACAGGATGCGCCCGATGCGGCCGATCACGTCAATCGCTGTACCGGGGTCGTTGACCCCCGGCGACAGCGCCTTGGAGGCAACTTCGCCCATCACCACAAGACCAAAGCGCGGGTCCTGATCATAAGTGCGCAGATCACCCAGCACGATGCAGTTGCGCACCGCCTTTTCAACCGCGTCCCTGTCCCCGTCTTGCTTGTCATAGATGACCGCGACAAGCGGTTCGTTGACAAAAACATAGCCACCGATGTTGCGCAGAAAGTAGATGCGCGCGCCCTGCTCCGACGCGATCTCATTCAACGCCTCGGGATAGATGTGCTGGATATAGCCACTTTCGGCGGCCAGCACCTGTTCGGCCCCGTCGGGGACCGCATCGGTCAGGGCATTCGCGCCCAGGCAAGGGTTCTGCAACCGCTCCTTGAACCCCGAAACGGTCACTGTCTCGACCTGGCGCGTCACATCCATGAGGCTGCCGAAGGTCTGCAGGTGCAGGACCCAGCGGATCAGGTAGATCACAATCACCGCCAGCACCAGAACGGTCATGACAAACAGCACAAAGGCCCGGTCATCCACGTAAACCCCTAGTTCGCGCAGAATGATTGCCATCAGCGCATAGACATAGGCCCCGATGAAAACGGCCAGGGTGTTCTGGGTCGTCGGGTCTTCCAGGATCAGACGATGCACCCGCGGGGTCCACTGGGTCGAGGACGCGCGGTAAACGGTCACCATGACAGTGAGCGAGAATGTCGTGACCGCCAGCATGGCATTGGCAATGATGTTCAGCAGCCGGTCCGCCGCATCCCCATGCAGCATGGTCGCGATTTCGTCGGGTACGAACCCTTCGATCAGCTGCGTCAGCCCCAGCGCCACAAAAGACAGCAACCCCATGATCGCGACACGAACCCACAGCTTGCGGGAATACGAGCGGGCCTCTCTTAGAATGGTCTTGGGGGTCAATGCGGAAAGGTCCATGCCGCATGATTTAGCACGGCTGCACGAAGGTCCATAGCGTGAGCTGCGAATATGCAGTGTTTCGGAAACGAAACCACTCACCGGTTGTCCGGCCTCTCGCGACATGTTTTGTCGTTAACGGACCAGAGGTGTTTCCTGCGCCCCGTCAATCTGCGGCAAAAGCCAACCGGAGTTTCCACATGCAAACCACCACCCGTGTCCTGATCATCGGCGGCGGCGTCGTCGGCGCGTCCTGCCTGTACCACCTGACCAAGCTGGGGTGGTCGGATGTGATGCTGGTGGAACGGTCGGAACTGACCAGCGGCTCCACCTGGCACGCGGCGGGCGGGTTTCACACGCTGAACGGCGACACCAATATGGCCGCACTTCAGGGCTATACCATCCGGCTCTACAAGGAACTTGAGGAGATCACCGGCATGTCCTGCGGGTTGCACCATGTGGGCGGTGTCACATTGGCGGACAACCAGGACCGGTTCGACATGTTGCTGGCCGAACGGGCGAAACACCGTTTCATGGGGCTCGACACGGAAATCGTGACGCCGGAGGAGATCAAGAAGATCGCGCCGGTGACCAATATCGAAGGCATCATCGGCGGGCTTTATGATCCGCTGGACGGGCACCTTGACCCTTCCGGCACCACCCATGCCTATGCCCGCGCCGCGCGGATGGGCGGAGCCACGATCGAAACGCACTGCATGGTGCGCGAAACCAACCAGCGCCCCGATGGCACCTGGGACGTGGTCACCGACAAGGGCACGATCCATGCCGAACATGTGGTGAACGCAGGCGGCCTCTGGGCGCGCGAGGTGGGCGCGATGGCGGGGGTCTATTTCCCGCTGCACCCGATGGAACACCAGTATATCGTGACCGAGGAGGTGCCGCTGATCGCCGAGATGATGGCCGAGGGCCGCGAGCATCCCCATGTGATGGACCCGGCTGGCGAAAGCTATCTGAGGCAGGAAGGCCGGGGCCTCTGCATCGGGTTCTACGAACAGACCTGCCGCCCCTGGTCGGTCGATGGCACGCCATGGTCCTTTGGTCAGGACCTGTTGCAGGACGATTTCGACAAGATCGAGGACAGCATCACCTTTGCCTATCGCCGCTTTCCCGACCTGGAACGCGCGGGCGTCAAGAACGTGATTCACGGCCCCTTCACCTTTGCCCCCGATGGCAACCCGCTGGTCGGCCCGGTGCCGGGGATGCGCAACTATTGGTCGGCCTGCGGCGTGATGGCGGGGTTCAGCCAGGGCGGCGGCGTCGGACTGACACTGGCGCAATGGATGATCGAGGGCGAGCCGGAGCGCGACGTGATGGCGATGGATGTGGCGCGGTTCGGCAAGTGGATCACGCCGGGCTACACCCTGCCCAAGGTGATCGAAAACTATCAGAAACGTTTTTCCGTGTCCTACCCGAACGAGGAACTGCCCGCCGCAAGGCCACACCGCACGACACCGATGTATGACATCTTTACCGCGAAGGGCGCGGTCTGGGGCCAGCAATTCGGGCTGGAGGTCGCGAACTATTTCGCCACGGGTGACGAGCCGGCCTATGAAACACCCTCCTTCCGGCGCTCGGATGCCTTTGACGCCACCGCGCGCGAGGTGCTGGCGGTGCGCAACGGGGTGGGCATCAACGAGGTGCAGAACTTTGGCAAGTTCCTGGTCACCGGGCCAAATGCCCGCGTCTGGCTGGACCGGATCATGGCGGGCCGCGTCCCGGCGAAAGGCCGCCTGTCGCTGACCCCGATGCTGTCGGAAAAAGGCAAGCTGATCGGAGATTTCACCATCTCATGCCTTGACCCGCAGAGCTTCCAACTGACCGCCTCCTACGGCGCGCAAGAATATCATTATCGCTGGTTTATCAATCACCTGGAAGACGGTGTTGAGGTGCAGAACATCTCGGACAAGCGCACAGGATTCCAGATTGCGGGGCCGAAGGCACGCGAGGTGCTGCACGCCTGCACCCGCACCGATGTGACGGACATGAAATTCCTCGACGTCTGGCAAATGACCATCGGACAGACCGCCTGCATCGTGCAGCGCGTCAGCTATACCGGCGATCTGGGGTTCGAGATCTACTGCGACCCGATGGACCAGCGCGCGCTGTGGTCGGTTCTCTGGGCGGCGGGACAGGCCCACGGCATGGTCCCCTTTGGCATGCGCGCGATGATGTCGCTGCGGCTGGACAAGTTCTTTGGTTCCTGGATGTCGGAATTCTCGCCCGATTACACGGCGGCGGAAACCGGGCTGGACCGGTTCATCGCGTGGAAAAAGAACGTGGATTTCATCGGTCGCGCCCCGGCGGAAGCGGAAAGGGCAACACCGCCCGCACGGCAGCTTGTGGCATTCGACGTCGATGCAACGGACGCGGATGTGCAGGGGTACGAACCGATCTGGCTCGATGGCGCGGTTGTGGGGTTCTGCACCTCGGGGGGCTATTCGCATTTCACCGGAACCTCCGTCGCCATGGGGTTCTTGCCACGCGACCGGGTCGCGGAAGGGCTGAAGGTCGAGATCGAAATCCTGGGCCAGATGCGCCCTGCGACGCTGATCACATCGCCGCTTTTCGATGCGGATGGCACGCGGATGCGTGGCTGACGGGATGGCGCTCGGCTCTGGGCGGCCCTAGGATGTCCGCATGAACCACCTGATGCCGATCATTATTCTTGCCGCGGGCGGATCGACCCGGATGCAGGGGCGCGACAAGCTGCTGGAAACGGTGGATGGCACGCCGCTGCTGCGCCTTCAGGCGGGCAAGGCGCTGGCGCTGGGCTGTGGTCCGGTCATTGTGGCGCTGCCGCCTGCACCACATCCAAGATATGCAGCGCTGGACGGTCTTGACCTGCGCGCCCTGCCCGTCCCGGATGCGGAGGAAGGCATGAACGCCAGCCTGCGCGCCGGTATCGCCGCCCTGCCCGACGGGGCCGCCTGTGCGATGCTCCTTCTGGGGGACCTGCCGGATTTGACCGCGGCAGACCTGGCTCAGGTTGCCGATGCGGTTGATACGGATGGCCCCGCCCTGATCTGGCGCGGTGCCACGGCAGAGGGGGCACCGGGCCATCCGATCGTGTTCAAGTCTGACCTGTTCCCGGCATTGGCAAAGCTGACCGGCGACAGTGGCGGGCGCGAGGTGGTGGCGCAGGTCAGCGACCGTGTGGTACTGATCCCCCTGCCCGGCAGTCGCGCTCGGCTGGATCTGGACACGCCGGAGGCCTGGGCGGACTGGCGCGCGCGGCGGGATGGCGGCGCGCCATGACAACGGTTAGGCTCTGGACCGCAGGTTTGGAACGTCACACATCATTGCCTCGACGCAGCGGGCGGCGTTGCGCAGTACAGGCCCAAACATCAAGAATTTCTCACCCATACCGGCCCTTGGGCGCAGGATGGGTCAAGGTCCGGTTCGCGGGACGTTGTTGCCGTGCCATTGGCGCGGTGCCTACCCCCAAGCGCCTCCGCCCGGCGTCAGCCGGGCATCGCCCGACCTCCCCCCGGAGGGCGATTTTGCACCGTCAGCCAAGCCATGATCCGGTCTGCGGGCTGAAACGTTTCCCATCACATACAGGTCTGGAACGCCCTCCAGGTCGGGCGATACCCGGCTGACGCCTCATGTCACTCTGGGCTCCTTCCCGCCCTTCGCCGCCTTCCGCGCGAGGGTCCGGTTTTCCCCTTCGGATCAGTTTATGACGTGACGGCCAAACTCATCTGACGCTCAGCAGCAGGCAGCTTCAATCGCGCGCCGCCGTGTCCTGCGAAAAGACATTGCGCCAGCCGTCCAGCCCGCGTTGCCAGATCGAGCTGATGTACATCGCCTCTGACCTGCGCCGGCCAGCCCGCAAGAAATCCGCACGATAGGACAAGACCGCGTGATCCACGCCCAGCCGCATCACCCGGTGGTCGGTCAGCTTGTAGCGCGTGACGGTCGGCCCGTCGTCAAGCTGCGCGGTATGATCCGCCTTGGCCGCAAAGCCGGTCGAATAGACGCCGAGGAAATCGGCATGCAGCATTTTTTCGTCAGCAGAGATGTCGCCGTCGACAAGCGCCTCCCAGACCCTTTCCTCGCAGGTGGTCAGTTCGGCCAGAAGTTCATTGTCCTGTTCCATGCCCTACCGATACCCTGCATCGCTCATGCCGTCACCCGGCAAAAGGAAAAGCGGAGTGGTTGCCCACTCCGCTTCCCTGCGCTTTCTGACCGAGGCCAAAACAGCAGCTGCATATATCGGTTGTGCGGCCCCCGAAGGGGCCACAAAATGTCTTGGGATTACTTGGTCAGAAGCTTGGCTTCGTGCTTTTTCAGCGACCGGCGGGCCGAGGCATAGGCTTCGATGCCGTCCTGTGTCGCCAGCTCCGGGAACAGTTCCAGGATCTCCTGACGCTGCGCGTCGCCGATACCCGCCAGCGACATGTCGCCCGGCTGGAAGCTTTCGGTCCATGCGCCGTCCGACAGGATCACCTCGTGCTGGTCGAACATGATGTGCACATAGGTGGTCGAGGACACATCCACAACGTCCACCCCTTCCATGCCGGTCAGGTGCTTGGCCGCGACCAGAACTTCACGCTCTTCAAAGTAGAGCGCGGTCTTGTCGTTGGCCACCAGAACGCGGTGGTTGGGCGATACCATCATGTCACGCTCGGGCAGATCGTTGCCAAGCGCACCCTGACGGATCAGGACCGGCTTCAGGTGCACCGCTTTTTCGAATTCGGCGGCGCTCATGTCGCGCTTGCCGACCCAGCGGATGACCTGGATGCCGTTGTCACGGGTGATCACGCGGTCACCCACCTGCAGCTCCTCGACACGGCGCTCGCCCTTGGGTGTGGCGATCTTTGTGCCGGGGGTGAAACAGGGGATGATATTCTCGATTTCCTCGAACACCAGCTGGCCTGCGTCGTTGCCGTCTGCGTCAAGGTAGTTGACGATGCCGTCTTCCTCGTCCGCCGACGTGTAGGTGATGGAGAAACTGCCGCCCGGTGCGGTGGAACCGCGCAGGTCGAGCGTATCATAGTCCACCGGACCCGAACCGCCATCAACCACGTCACCCGCGTTGACGTTGACAAATGTATCCTGACCCGCACCGCCGGTCATCGTGTCATTGCCCGCGCCGCCGTCCAGAAGGTCGTCGCCCTGGCCGCCCATCATGTCGTCGTCGCCGTCGCCGCCGTAAAGCTCGTCGTCTTCGCCGCCGCCATCAAGGCTGTCGTCGCCGTCGCCGCCCATCAAGGTGTCGTTGTCACGGTTGCCGCGCAGGGTGTCGTCACCCTCGCCGCCTTCGATCAGGTCATCACCCTGGCCACCGGTCACGCTGTCATCGCCCTGGCCGCCCAGCAATGTGTCATTGCCGGTGTTGCCCTCGATGATGTCATCGTCGATCTGACCGTCGATAAAGTCATCGCCGGAGCCACCGGTCAGGGAGTCGGCATCGTCCGCACCATAGATCACGTCATCGCCAGCGCCGCCGTGGACAGTATCCATGCCGTTGTTGGGGTTCCGGTCGGGCGAAAAGCCGCCTGTGTCTTCGTCGGTGATGTTCACAACGTCGGGGATCAGGTCTGGGTCGTTGCCCGCATAGATCGTATCGTTGCCCGCACCGCCAAGGATGCTGTCGTTGCCTTCTCCGCCGACAATCCGGTCGTCGCCGGTGCCGCCGTCGACGATATCGTCGTCGATACCTGCGTTGATCACGTCATTACCGGCACCGCCATTGATGGTGTCGCGGTCGTCGCCGGTGCGGATGGTGTCGTTGCCATCGCCGCCGTCCACGCTGTCACGGTCGTTTTCCGGGTCGGCGTCGGGGTCATAGCCCAGCGGATCGGTCGCCGCGAAGGGATAGCCCAGGTCGGGGGCCAGATCGCCGCCATCGGTGTCGATGTTGTCGTCGCCGTCACCACCTTCGACGGTGTCATTGCCCTGGCCGGTGATCACGGTGTCGTCACCGCCGCCTGCACGGACATAATCGTCATCGGGGTCTGTGCCCGGCAGGATCGCGTCCGGGTCGTTGACACGGTCGCCGTCGGGGTCGCCCAGGTAATCCTCGTCGATCAGGTTGCCATCGTCGTCGCCGTCCACGTAGCCGTCGAGCGCCGGGCCATCACCCACGGTGACCGTCGCGGTCCCCTCGTCGGTCAGACCTTCGGGGTCACGCACGGTATAGGTGATCGTCGCCGGGCCGGTGAAACCGGCAGCCGGGGTGAAGGTGACAGTGCCGTCCCCATTGTCCACAAGCGTGCCCTGTTCGGCGGGGACAGTCGGATCAACCAGCGTCAGCTCGTCGTTGGTGTTGTCCACGTCGGTGTCATTGCCCAGCAGGTCAACAACAACAGGTGTCTCGAAGTCGGTCGAGGCGGAATCGTCCACTGCCTCCGGCGCGTCGTTCACCGGATTCACGGTGACGTCCACGGTGCCCGTGTCGGTGCCGCCATTGCCGTCGGAGACGGTATAGGTGATCGTGGTCGGCCCGTTGAAGTTTTCGTTCGGGGTGAATGTCACGTCGCCATCGGGTGTGAAAGTCACCACGCCATCGGGGCTTTCTGCCCCTGTGACGGTCAGCGTGTCGCCATTCGGATCGGTATCGTTGGTCAGCACGTTCACCGTGTCGGTGGTGTCTTCGTCCAGGATCAGCGTGTCATCGACCGCGTCGGGATCATCGTTGCCGCCACCGTTGAAGTTGGGATCATCGAAGGTCACGTTGTCCACCGCGCCGGAACCGGGAAAGCGGACTTCGCAGCGGAATGTGCCGGGCACGAACAGTTGCAACGTCACTTCGCCGCCGTCGCCTGTCGGCTGCACAAAATGGTTTTCGATGACATCGCCAGCTTCGTTGTAAAAGATCAGCCGTGTGCCTTCGCCGCCGGTTTCCTCAATGTCCTTGAGGGTGATCGACTTCATCCGCACTGCGTTGTCGAAGTCAAAGAAGATGCTGCCACCCGCGGCGTTGTCGTCGGGGTCGCTGCTGTCACCGTCTTCGGAGACGATCAACACACCGCCCAGCGTATCGGAGCCGAGGTCGTCGTCGCCCCCTGTCGGGTTGGCGCTGTCAAAGACCATCGCCTGGCCGGAGCCGCCGGTTGCGGAAACGGTCACGCCTTCATACTCGTCGTCGATGACGGTGCCTGCGGCGAATGGATTGAAATCAAGCGTTCTAATCATGGTCTGGTCTCCTAAGCGTTGCGACGCGCGGCGCGCAGCGCGGCCGGTCTGGAAAATGGTGCAAATTGCGTGTGGGGCCGTTCAGCCGCATACGAAGCAATGCGTCCCGAGGACGCCTTTGGATTGATTTGTGGCCTTGGCACACCGTTCATCTTCATCTCACTCCGAGCAGCTTACGCACCCCCGTCAGCAAAGCCTCTGGCCTGGGCGACACACACAAAAGCACCATGAATGGGGAGAACCGCAGCAGACGGCACGGATCATGCACGTGATGATCCCGTCGTGAATACATTCGCAAACGTCGCGGCGTACACACGTTCTCCCGCATCCAGAAAAGATGCGCAAAAGTGCGGCCGCCCCCGTGACCTACAGACTTTGCCCCCCAGTTGGGCAAGACCTAGATACCTGCTGTGATTGCTCTAACAAAGTGAAAAATGTTCGAAATATGTTTCTACCGCCCCTCTAAGGCCCAGTTTACGGCCCTGTTTTACCAAGATTTTCCGAGAAATGAGGCGCGATTGTTTCCAAATGAAGCATCCTCAGCCAGACCCCTCCTCATAATAATAAGGCCTCTGCGCGACCGTCGCGAAAGAACAGCCAGAAAACAGCGCGGTAATTGTCCGGAAAGCGGAAACAATAGGGGTGCCCAAAAAATCATCCCGGCTTCGCCCAATTATCGCCTAGGTTGTCGGAGGGTTGTTTTCGACGGGGAACCAATCAACCGGAATGGCCAGAACTGGTGCTGGAATCAACCGCCAGATCCCGAAATTGATCGAATCAAATCCTGAAAAAATTGGAATTGAGGCCAAAACACGCCGACGCGCGCCTCGTCGGACCGGGGCAGTGCAAAGCCGGTCCGAACCTGCGCATATATCCAATTAAATGGTACCCGAGGCCGGACTTGAACCGGCACGCCTTGCGGCAACGGATTTTGAATCCGTCGTGTCTACCATTCCACCACTCGGGCACACGGCGACCGCTTTAACTTGCGCTTGAAGCGGCGGCAAGGGGCTTTGTGCATTCCAGGCCCTTGACCCCGGCCCCGCCACATGATGTTGCAAGGCAGACGAGTGGTCGGGACTTACGAAATGATCCAACGCCTTTATGACTGGACGCTGAGCCTGGCCCAGCATCGCCATGCGCTCTGGGCGCTGGCCTTTGTCGCTTTCATCGAAAGCTCGGTGTTTCCGATCCCGCCCGACATCCTGATGATTCCGATGATCATCGCCCGGCCCAACCGCGCCTTCCTGATCGCCTTTGTGGCGCTGGTCGCCTCCGTGCTGGGCGGTTTGCTGGGCTATGCCATCGGCGCATTCGCCTTTGAAACCCTGGGCCAACCTATACTTGCCGCCATGGGCAAGGCCGATGCGATGGCCGAATTCTCCGACCGCTTCAACGATCTGGGGTTCTGGGCGGTGCTGACCGCTGGTGTCACGCCCTTTCCCTACAAGGTGATCACCATCATGTCCGGCTGGACCGGCATGCCGCTGGGCACCTTCATCGCCACTTCAATCCTGGCGCGCGGCCTGCGGTTTTTCATCGTGGCCGCCTTGCTGTGGAAATTCGGCGCGCCGGTAAGGGAATTCATTGAACGCAGGCTGGGCCTGATGTTCAGCCTGTTTATCGTGCTGCTGGTCGGCGCCTTTGTCCTGGTGAGGTACATATGACCCGAAAAACCCTGATCCTGCTGGCCACATTCGGCTCCGCCGCCCTGTTGCTGGGGGCCTTCGGGTTTCAGCATCTGGGCGGGCTCGCCCCCTGCAAGCTGTGCCTGTGGCAGCGCTGGCCCCATGCGGCGGCGATCCTGATCGGGGCGGTTCTGCTGGCAGGCGGGCATCGGCTGCTGGCGTGGCTGGGCGCGCTGTCCGCCGCAGCAACGGCAGGCATCGGCGCCTATCACGCGGGTGTCGAATGGGGCTGGTGGCCCGGCCCCACCTCCTGCACCGGGGGCGGCATGGACCTTGGCTCCATGACCGGCGGCGACCTGCTGTCGATGGACGGGCCCATGGGCGTCGTCATGTGCGACGAGGTTGTCTGGCAGATGGCCGGGCTCTCCATGGCCGGCTGGAATGCCGTGATCTCGCTGGGGCTGGCCGCGATCTGGATAGCAGCCGCGCGCCGCTCAGCCTGATTTCCGGGTCTTCAGGAAAAGACTGGTCTCGCTTGCCACCACGCCATCCAGCCGCCTGATCTGGGTCAGGGCGGCGTCGAAGTGTTCCAGCGTTTCGCTGCCGATTTCCACAATCACATCCCAACGGCCATTGGTGCTGTGCACCGCACGCACCTGCGGCATGCTGCCCAGCTGTCGGGTGATCCGCTCGGTGCCTCGCCCCTCGATCCCGATCATCATCATGCCGCGCACCGGGTCGCGCGCGACATCGGCGCGGGTCACCACCGTGAAACCGATGATCTCGCCGCTCTCGCGCAGTTTCGCGATCCGCGCCCGAACGGTTGTGCGCGACAGGTTCAGCGTGGTGGCAAGGTCCGACAGCGCCGCCCGCGCGTCATGACGCAGGGCCGCGATCAGGCGTTGATCCGTTTTGTCCATTTCGACTGTCCATATTGATCACATATGGCTCAATACGGCCAGTTTGACCGCTTGTCCACGCCCGGTTCTGCGCGATATCCACATATCAACAACAAAGGGACCCTGCACATGACCACACGCAACTGCATTCTGATCGGCGCGCCCATGGATTCCGGCAAACGCAGCAAGGGCTGCCTGATGGGCCCGGACGCCTACCGCACCGCGGGTCTGCCGCAAGCCCTGCGCGATCTGGGCCATAGGGTCAAAGACCGGGGCAATGTCGCCCCCGCCCCCTTTACCGCCAAACCGCATCCCAAACTGATTGAGCTCGACGCAACCATCGCCTGGACACAAAGCCTCGCCGATGCCGCCGAAGCCGGGATGCAGGACGGGCTGCCGATCTTCCTTGGCGGCGATCATGCGCTGTCGCTCGGCTCCGTTCTGGGGGTGATGCGCCACGCCCGCCAGGCCGCGCGCCCGCTTTTCGTACTCTGGCTGGATGCACACAGCGACTTTCACACCCCCGACACCACCGACAGCGGCAATCTGCATGGCACCCCGCTGGGCTATGTCACCGGGCGCGAAGGCTTTGACGGCTTTCCCGATATCGGCACCCCGCTGCCACAGGAAAACGTCGCCATCATCGGGTTGCGCTCTGTCGATGCGGCGGAACGCGCCGCCCTGCAGGGCAGCGCCATCACCCATGTGGACATGCGCGAGATAGACGAAAGCGGCATCGCGCGACCCTTGCAGGCGTTCCTCGACCGTGTCGCGGCGGCAAACGGGTTGCTGCATGTCTCCCTCGATGTCGATTTCCTCGACCCGGCAGTGGCCCCCGCCGTGGGCACCACCGTACCGGGCGGTGCCACCGTGCGCGAAGGCCACCTTGTGATGGAAATGCTGCACGACAGCGGGCTGATGACCTCCCTCGACCTGGTGGAGCTGAACCCTTTCCTCGACGAACGCGGCAAGACCGCAACCCTGATGGTCGATCTCGCGGCCTCCGCCCTTGGCCGCCGCGTCTTTGACCGCCCCAACCGCGCCTATTGAAGGAACAGATCATGATGACCCCCTCTGACAAGGCGCTGGTGCCTTTCGTATCCGTCGATCACATGATGAAGCTGATCCAGCACATCGGGCTGGAAGAAATGCTGAAAGGTCTTGCCGACTACATCGAAGCCGACTTCAGGCGCTGGGAGCTGTTCGACAAGACCCCCCGCGTCGCCAGCCATTCCGAAAAAGGCGTGATCGAACTGATGCCCACCTCGGATGGCGAGGATTACGGTTTCAAATACGTCAACGGTCACCCCAGCAACACAAAGGACGGGCTGCAGACCGTGACTGCCTTTGGCCTGCTGGCAGATGTGGCATCGGGCTATCCGGTGCTGCTCAGCGAGATGACGATACTGACGGCCCTGCGCACCGCTGCCACCTCGGCGCTGGTGGCGCGCCTGCTGGCCCCGAAAGGCGCGAATGTGATGGCGATGATCGGCAACGGCGCGCAATCGGAATTCCAGAGCCTCGCGATGAAGGCGATCGCCGGCGTGGACGAGGTCCGCCTCTACGACACCGACCCCGCCGCAACCCGCAAATGCGCCGCCAACCTTGCGGATCAGGGCCTCAGGGTGGTCTCCTGCACCAGCGCCGAAGAGGCGATGCTGGGCGCGCAGATCATCACCACCTGCACGGCGGACAAGCAATATGCCACCATCCTGACCGACAACATGGTCGGCAGCGGCGTGCACATCAACGCCATCGGCGGCGACTGCCCGGGCAAGACCGAACTGGCCCCGGCCATCCTGCATCGGGCGGGCATCTTTGTTGAATACCCCGAACAGACCCGCATCGAAGGCGAGATCCAGCAGCTTGACCCCGACCACCCGGTCACGGAAATCTGGCAGGTTCTGACCGGTCAGGCGCAGGGCCGCACGGATGACCGGCAGATCACGCTTTTCGACAGTGTCGGCTTCGCCATCGAAGATTTCTCCGCCCTGCGCTACATCCGCGACAAGATCACCGGCACAGGCCTTTTCCTGCCCCTTGACCTGCTGGCGGACCCCGATGATCCCCGCGATCTATTTGGCATGCTGCAACGGTCAAAGACCCAAAACTGACCCGCTTCCCGCCGCCTGCTGGTCTGGCGCCGCCCTTGCTTGAGACCGTCAGGGTGCCAGACGACCGGATTGCCAAGCACAATCGCCGAGGGGCCCCCGAAAGGGGGATACGGCTATTGTGCTTGGGAAGACGGGCGGATGGTGCCATAAAGAGATCAATCAAGGGTGGCACCAGACCTTCTGGGATGGTGGGCCCGCAGCGAAAATCAATAATGCCGTGCGGCGCAGCCGCGCCTTTGGATCACGCCTGCGTCACGTCATGCCCGTAAAGCCAGTCAAAACCGCCCAGCATCATGCCCGGTGCCACGCGGCTGACCAGACCAAGGCCCAGATGCGCCGCCATCCGGACAGGTCCCGGACGCAGATGATAGCGCCACGCATTGCGTGACGCCGCGGCAATCACCCGGCGAACCCGCGGCTGCCGTGCCGCCTGATAGGACGCCAGCCCCGCCTGCCCGCGCCCCGTGATCGCTTCGGCCAGGACCCAGGCATCCTCCAGCGCCATATTGGCCCCCTGGGCCAGAAACGGCAACGTCGGATGGGCGGCATCGCCCAGCAGGGCGACCCCGTCGCGGTGCCAGCACTCCGCCACCGGATGCTGGTGCAGGCCCCAAAGGGTCACGTCGCGCACCGCCGCGATCATCTCTGCCGCCGGGCCAGAAAACCCGTCAAATGCGGCGCGCAGATGTGCAGGTTCATCCGCGTGATTCCAGCCTTCCGCGGCCCAGGTCGCGCGCTCCTCCACCGCAACAAGGTTGACGTGGCTCCCGCCCCGGATCGGATAGCTGACCAGATGGCGGCCCGGCCCCATGGCCACATGCGCCTCTGCCGGGTGGCCATGAGTGTTCTCGACCAGGGCCCGCCAGGCCACCTGCCCGGTGAACGCCGCCTTGTCCGCCCCGTTCAGGACAGACCGCGCAACGGAATGAATGCCATCGGCGGCCACCACCACCTCTGCCCGCCGGGTGCCGCCGCCCGCAAGCTGCACCTGAGGCAAGCCGCCGGGCCGCACGCTTGCCACTTTCGCGCCGAATTCGAAACTGACATTGGCGCGCCGCGCCACGGCGGCCAGCATGTCGACCAGATCGGCGCGGTGCAGAAAGAAATAGGGCTGATCGGGGCGCAGGCGCATCAGGTCAAGCCGCGCCACCTCGCGGCCCTTCTCGGTCTGCAACACAACCGCCCGGCCCGCGACCGCCTGCTTGCGGCTCAATTCCGGCTCCAGCCCAAGCGCCCGCAGGACCGCCATACCATTGGGGCTGACCTGCAGGCCCGCGCCGACCTCGCCCAGCCTGTCCGCCTGTTCCAGCACCGTAACCGCAACACCGCGCCGCGCCAGGGCGGCGGCGACCGCCAGCCCGCCGATCCCGGCACCGATCACAATGGCATTAGAAATCCGCATCCTGCCTCACATGAAAACGCCGGGGCATTTGCCCCGGCGAAGGTATCCTTGATACTGCGGTCCGCCGCTCACTCGTCTCGGTGTACCTTCTCGCGTCGCTCATGCTTTTCCTGCGCCTCAAGGCTCATCGTGGCGATGGGCCGCGCATCCAGCCGTTTGAGCGAGATCGGGTCGCCGGTGACCGAGCAATAGCCAAACTCACCCTCGTCGATCCGCCGCAGGGCCGCGTCGATCTTGCCCACCAGCTTGCGCGCGCGATCCCGTGTGCGCAGTTCAAGCGCGCGGTCAGTCTCTTCGCTGGCGCGGTCGGCCACGTCCGGAATGTTCCGCGTACCGTCCTGCAACCCTTCGATGGTGTCGCGGCTGCCTGCCAGCAATTCGGATTTCCAGTTCAGCAGCTTGCGACGAAAATATTCGAGCTGCCTGTCATTCATGAATGGTTCATCTTCGGCCGGCGAATAATCGTCCGGCAGGAAAACTTCCTGTTTCATCGATTGTCCCTCAAGTGTATTTAGACCTGGCATTGTGAGACTTATCTCCCCGAGATCGCGCCCTGCCGCAGCGTCTACCTCAGCCTTTCAGTTTTGTCACTACACAATCCTTTTGAATTTTGGTTAAAGGCTTCAAGCCAAACTCGGGATCACAGAGGATTGAAAGCAAATGAAATTTCAAGGCACCGCCGATTACGTCGCCACGGACGATCTGACGATCGCGGTTAATGCCGCCGTGACATTGGAACGTCCCCTGCTGGTCAAGGGCGAACCCGGAACCGGCAAGACGGAACTGGCACTACAGGTTTCTGCGGCGCTGGGTCTGCGGATGATTGAATGGAACATCAAATCGACCACAAGGGCGCAACAGGGCCTTTACGAATACGATGCGGTCAGCCGGTTGCGCGACAGCCAGCTTGGCGAAGAGCGGGTGCATGATGTCAGGAACTACATTCGCAAGGGCAAGCTCTGGGAGGCCTTCGAGGCCGATGAAAAGGTTGTCCTGCTGATCGACGAGATCGACAAGGCGGACATCGAATTCCCCAACGACCTGCTGCAGGAACTCGACAAGATGGAGTTCTACGTCTACGAGACCGGAGAGACGATCAAGGCGCGTCAGCGCCCCATCGTCATCATCACCTCGAACAACGAAAAGGAACTGCCCGACGCCTTTCTGCGCCGCTGTTTTTTCCACTATATCCGTTTCCCCGAAATGGAGACGCTGAAAAAGATCGTCGAGGTGCACCATCCGGGGATCAAGCAGAACCTGCTGACCACCGCGCTGACGCAGTTCTACGAAATCCGCGATCAGGCCGGGTTGAAAAAGAAACCCTCCACCTCCGAAGTACTGGACTGGCTGAAATTGCTGTTGGCCGAGGACATGGAAGCCAACGACCTGAAAAAGGACGGCAGCAGCGCGCTGCCCAAGCTGCACGGCGCCCTGCTGAAAAACGAACAGGACGTGCATCTGTTTGAACGGCTTGCCTTCATGGCGCGCGGACAACGCTGACGGGACCGGGGCTGCCGAAGCCCCGGCCGTTGTCCGGCAAGGAAACGGTGCCTTTGCGCCGCACGAGAAATGGGATGATGACCGCAAGACGGCGGTCTTCGCCACCCAGAAACGGGCGTCAGCAGGACCATATGCTGACCTAAAAGCCACATCGCGCCGGACTGCCCCAATTTGCGGGATTTGCCTCCATTTTGCCTCAATTGCTCCCTAGTCAAGACGGGTTGGCAGGTGAAAAGGGCCGCAAATCGACAGCTAAAAAGCGCAGGCAGGCAAAAATGACCCTCAGGACCCCTCAATTGGCGCAGGCATTCACCGCGACGCCAGATGGAAAGATTTTCGGCAACCCCTTGTTCAACCAAGGGTTCTTTCTGTGAAAGGTCGCGTCTTCCTGCCGCTTGTGTTGCTGTTGAACGCCTGTGTCCCTGCGTCCAATCCCGATGTCGCCACCCGCGCGGCCTTTGACACCTCGGCCAGCAGCCTGCCGCCGATGAAGAATTTTGCAACCAGCCTGCCCGAGGCCCCCGTCCGGTCCAACAACGATCTTGCGCTCGATTTCATTGAACTGTCCTTTCAGATGGAAAGCGGTCGCAGCCTGCCGGTGCTGACCCGGTTCGAAACGCCGATTTCTCTGCGGGTCGCAGGCAGCCCCCCGCCCACGCTGCTGCCTGATCTGCGGCGCTTGATCGGGCGTCTGCGCAATGAGGCCAGGATCGACATCCGCGAGGCGCGGTCCGGCGAAGCCAATATCACCATCCAGGCGGTCAGCCGCGAAGAGATCCGCCGGGTTCTGCCCCAGGCTGCCTGTTTCGTGGCCCCCAACGTGTCCACGATCGAGGAATACCGCAGTGCGCGCCGGCAGGCCAAGACCAACTGGACCTTGCTGAAAAGCCGCGAAAAGATCGCGATTTTCCTGCCCAACGATGCCAGCCCCCAAGAGGTGCGCGATTGCCTGCACGAGGAACTGGCCCAGGCGCTGGGACCCTTGAACGATCTCTACCGGCTGCCCGATTCCGTCTTTAACGATGATAACGTCCATACGGTGCTGACCGGCTTCGACATGCTGATCCTGCGGGCCTATTACGACCCCGCGCTGCGCTCGGGCATGACGCGGGGCCAGGTGGCCGCCGCCCTGCCCGCGATTCTGGCGCGTATCAATCCACGCGGCAACCGGCAGGCAGCGCGCTATGCCACCCGCACCCCGCCGGAATGGAGCAAGGCGATCCAGACCGCGCTGGGGGGCCGGTCGCTTTCCTTTGCCAGCCGTCAGGCCGCCGCACAGGACGCCATCCGGATTGCCAGCGCGATGGGCTGGCAGGACCACCGCCGCGCCTTTGCCCATTACGCCATGGGCCGCGTGATGCAGGCCAGCGATGCGGAAATGGCCCAGAAACACTATCTGATCGCCGACCGCTACTATGCGATGTCTCCGGGCACCAGGCTGCACCGGGCCTATGTCGCGACCCAATTGTCGGCCTATGCCATCACCAAGGGTGACGGCAACCGTGCCCTGCGGCTGATCGCCCCACATGTGGACACGGCGATCCAGTCGGAAAATGCCGCATTGCTGTCCACCCTGCTTTTGCTGCGCGCAGAGGCGCTGGAACTGGAAAACCGCCCGACAGAGGCCCGTGGCGTCAGGCTGGACAGCGTCGGCTGGGCGCGCTACGGCTTTGGCCCAGACTGGGCCGTGCGGGCCAAGCTGCGCGAGATCGCCTCGCTGAACCCGCTCAAGGGCTCGTAACAACGGGCGGAAGAATATGATCGCAATCGTTATGGCGCTTGTCGGGGCCCTGATCGGCGGGCTGACCGCACGCAAGCGCGCGGGTAACCGCAAGGACATTGCGCAATACGCCGCAGGTTATGGCATTGCCTTCATGATCGTGGGGATGGTCCTGACCGTTCTTGTCGACCGCATGTTGCTGGGCTGACCGATGTTTCTTCCCTTCTTCGAACAGCTACGTGCTCACAAGGTTCCCGTGTCGATGCGGGAATTCCTGGCCTTCCTGGACGGCATGGCCGCCGGAATCGCCACCTATGACGTGGAGGCGTTCTATTACCTCGCGCGGGTGTCGATGGTGAAGGACGAGCGCAACATCGACAAATTTGACCAGGCCTTTGCCGCAGCGTTCAAAGGCTTGGAAAACATAAGCTTGGACGACGTTCTTGAAGCTGTCGACATCCCACGCGACTGGCTGGAAAAGATGGCGGAAAAGCATCTCACCGACGCCGAAAAGGCCGAGATCGAAGCATTAGGTGGCTTCGACAAGCTTATGGAAACGCTCAAGAAACGCCTTGAGGAACAGAAAGGCCGGCATCAGGGGGGCAACAAGTGGATGGGCACTGCCGGCACCTCGCCCTTCGGTGCCTATGGCTACAACCCCGAAGGCGTGCGCGTCGGCCAGAAGGAAAGCCGCCACCAGCGCGCGACCAAGGTCTGGGACAAGCGCGAATTCCGCAACCTTGACGACAGTGTCGAACTGGGCACGCGCAACATCAAGGTGGCGCTGAAACGCCTGCGCCGCTGGGCCCGCGATGGCGCGGAGGAGGAGCTGGACCTGAACGGCACCATCCGCGCCACGGCGGAACACGGCTATCTGGACGTCAAAACCCGCCCAGAGCGGCGCAATGCGGTCAAGGTGCTGTTGTTTCTCGACGTGGGCGGCTCCATGGACCCGCATGTGAAGGTGGTGCAGGAACTCTTCAGCGCGGCCAAGGCCGAGTTCAAGCATTTCGAATATTTCTACTTTCACAACTGCCTCTACGAAGGCGTCTGGAAGGACAACCGCCGCCGCTGGGATGCGCAACTGAGCACCCATGAGATTCTGCGCACCTATGGCCCTGATTATAAATGCATTTTCGTTGGGGACGCTTCCATGTCGCCCTATGAAATCGCCTATCCGGGTGGTGCCAATGAGCACTGGAATGCCGAAAGCGGCGCCACATGGCTGACCCGCGCCCGTGACCAGTGGAACAGCAGCCTCTGGATCAACCCGGTGCCGGAAAAATACTGGCCCTACACTCAATCCATCTCGATGATCCGCGATATTTTCGGCCCCGAGGCGATGGTCCCGATGACCCTTGAAGGCCTGTCGCGCGGGATCAAGACGATGACGCGCTGAAGCCGCGCTTTTGATCTTCCGGCGAAGCCGTCGGGTCGGCGGGAAATCCTGCGGTGTATGTGGAGATTATTTTCTTTTTAAAACAAGAACTTGAACCAATAACCTAAAGTGATACGTGAACATGTCGGGTCACCCCAACCTGCCGCCGGTTCGCGATCATTCGCCTTTTTGTACCAAACTGTCTGCGTGACGGAACGCAAAGCGCATCGGTGCGTTGATCTTGCGGAAAAAAGGAAAGGACGACATCATGGCAATCAAGAAATCAGGTTCGGCAAAATGGTCCGGCGATCTGAAAACCGGCAAGGGGTTTGTTTCCACCCAGACCGGCGTGCTTGCTGATCAGCCCTATGGCTTCAACACACGCTTCGAGGACGGCAAGGGCACCAACCCCGAAGAACTGATCGGGGCGGCACATGCCTCCTGTTTCTCCATGGCGCTGTCCATGGTGCTTGAGGGACATGACCTTGTCGCCGACAGCATCGAGACCAAGGCAACCGTGCATCTGGAGCAGAAGGACGGCGGTTTCCACATTCCCAAGGTGCATCTGGACGTGACGGCAACCATTCCGGAGGCCACGGAAGAGCAATTTGCCGAAGCGGCCAAAACCGCCAAGGAGAATTGCCCGATTTCCAAACTGTTGACCGCGGAAATCACCATGGATGCCAAACTGGCCTAGGGCCGCGCAGACCGCGCTTGCCGCAAGCATCCCGCCTGTCAGCCCCCTGAATGGCTGACAGGCTTTGGTGATGCCCGCCGCTTAAATACAGTTGGCCCCCGACTGCGCCTGCCCTAGGATCGCCGCATGTCCAATGCGCCTGTCTTTTCGCTCGACCCCGCCAGCTTTGCCGCTGATCCCTATCCCATACTGGCCCGGATGCGGCGGGAGTCCCCCATCGCCTATGTGCCGGAACTGGACGCAACCCTGCTGACCCGGCGCGATGACATCCACCGCGAGGAAAAGCGGATCGAGGTGTTTTCCTCCCGTCAGCCAGACGGCCTGATGACCCGCCTCATGGGCGAGAACATGATGCGCAAGGACGGGACCGACCATCAGGCGGAGCGGCGCGCGCTGTTTCCCGCGCTCAGCCCGCGTACTGTGGCGCAGCACTGGGCACCGGTCTTTGAAGCATCGGCCCGGCGCATTCTTGAGGATCTCGCGCCGCGCGGCTCCTGCGACCTGGTGGCGGATTATGCCATGCCGGTCTCTGCTTCGGCGCTGATCGCCATCACCGGGCTGTCCGAAATGTCCTGTGCGGAAATGGACCGGGTCAGCCAGCACATGATCGACGGCTGCGCGAATTACACCGGGGATGCCGGGATCGAAGCGCGCTGTCACGCGGCCACCGCCTTGATCGACAGCCACATCGGCCGGGCATGTGCCAACCCCGCCCCGATGAGCGCCCTTGCCGTTCAACAGGACGCAGGCCTGCCGATGGACAGCCTGCGCGCCAATATCAAGCTGGTGATCTCGGGCGGGCAGAACGAGCCGCGCGATGCCATCGCCGGCATTGTCTGGGCCTTGCTGACCCATCCCGAACTCTTGCAGCGCATCCAGCGTGGCCAGAACAGCTGGCAAGACGCTTTTGCCGAATACGCGCGCTGGATCAGCCCCATCGGCATGTCGCCCCGCATCGTGGCGCGTGCGGACCTTGTAGGCGATGTGCAGTTTGATCCCGGCGACCGGGTCTTTTTGATGTTTTCCTCCGCCGGGCGGGACGAGGCGCATTTTGACCGACCGGATGATTTTGACATCACCCGCGACACCGGTGCCGCCATTCCCTTTGGCGCTGGGCCCCATTTCTGTGCCGGGGCCGCCGCCGCGCGCTGGCTGATCACGCAGGTGGCGCTGCCATTGCTGTTCGACGCGCTGCCGTCCCTGCGGCTGACCGGCCCGGTGCCCTTCAAGGGCTGGGCCTTTCGCGGACCGACCGCCATGCCGGTGGCATGGTGAGGGCAAACGCCCGTCACGGCAATATCCCGACAAACCGCTTGTCCCCGCACGGCCTGCCCCCATATTGAACCTATGATCCGTGTCCTTCCCATCCTTCTGGCCATTCTCTATGCGCTGGCGATGTATCGCTTTTCCACCTGGCGCACGGCGCGGGAACTGGATGCGAAATCGACCCGGCTGGCCGATCCCGCCCTCAAGGAAGTCAGCGACAGGCTGGCGCGCGCGCTCGATCTGCCGCTGATCAAGGTGCATATCTACGAGATCGACCCGGTGAACGGGCTGGCCGCGCCAGACGGGCGCATCTTCATCACGCGCGGGTTCTACAACAAGTTCCGGTCGGGCGAGGTTTCTGCCGAAGAGATTGCATCGGTGATCGCGCATGAGCTGGGCCATGTGGCGCTGGGGCATTCGCGGCGGCGGATGATCGACTTTTCCGGCCAGAATGCCATCCGCACTGTGCTGGCCATGGTGCTGGGCCGTTTTATACCGTTCGCCGGCGTCTGGATCGCCAATATGATCACCACGCTGCTGGCCGCGCGCCTGTCGCGGGGCGATGAATACGAGGCGGACGCCTATGCCGCGGCGCTGCTGACCAAAGCCGGGATCGGCCTTGCCCCGCAGATATCGCTGTTTCGCAAGCTGGAGGCCCTGACGCAAAGCAATCATGGCACCGCGCCTGCGTGGCTCCTGAGCCACCCAAAGACCAACGAGCGGGTGGCAGCACTGCAAAAGCTGGAAGCGCGCTGGAACCGGTGAGGCTGCCGAAAAATTGGAATTTTTCGGGCCGGAATTTTTGAAAATTCCGCCCGCCCTACCGTGTCAGCGCCTTGCCCAGACGCGGCAGACGCGCCTTTTTCAACAGCGCGCGCATGTCCCATGCCTCGCCCGACAGTTCCCTTGCCGTCCGCAGGACGTTTTCGGCCACGCTGGTGATCTTACTGGGATGATCCTGCCAGAGCCTTGTCAGAAAGTGATCCGGGTCGATCCTGTCCAGCCCTTCCTCGGCCAGGGTTCCCTTGGGAAAATCCTTGGCATTCAGGGTCATGATAGCATCGACACCGGCATCCACCGCGACCGCCAGGACATGAATGTCATCCGCGTCCGGCAGCCAGAGCCGCGCGGCAACACCGGGGGCCGCAGGGCGTTCCGCCGCAGGCCAGTCGCGGCGCAGCAGGGCGATTTCGGCGCGCGCCTGTGCTTCGCCTTCCGGACCCAGCTTGATGGCGGCACGGGCCCATTCCTCAAGGATGCGCGCCGACCAGACCGGTTCGAACAATCCCTGCGCCGCCGCGCCCAACACCATTTCGCGCATGACCGTCGGATACAGCACGCAGGTGTCGATCAGCACCCGCATCAGAGGCGGAAGAACAGCGATTTCAGATAGCCGCTTTCGGCCAGTTGCGGCAATTGCGGGTGGTCCGGGCCGGCAAAGCCGGTGTGCAGCAACACGCCTTTGCGCCCCGCGCGCCCGATGCCGCGCACGCTGGCGACGCGGAACTGTGACAGGTCGGCGGCGTGTGAACAGGAACAAAGGCCCAGAATGCCGTTCTCGGCCACCAGCGGTGCAGCCAGCCGCGCGATACGCTCATAAGCGCGCAGGCCCGCCTCCAGCGCGGGGCGTGCGGGTGCGAATGCCGGGGGGTCGCAGATCACCACGTCAAATTCGGCACCTTGCGCGCGCAGATCGGTCAGCACGTCAAAGGCATCGCCTTGCCGGGTCTCGAACCGATCGGCAAATCCCGAGGCCTCTGCCCCGCCCTGCGCCAGTTCCAGCGCCGGGGCCGATCCATCCACTGCCAGCGCGCTTTGCGCACCCGCCGCCAGCGCCGCAAGGGAGAACCCGCCGACATGGGCAAAGACATCCAGCACGCGGGCACCCCGCGACAGG
Organism: Sulfitobacter sp. EhC04; assembly: GCF_001650875.1. GTDB lineage: Bacteria > Pseudomonadota > Alphaproteobacteria > Rhodobacterales > Rhodobacteraceae > Sulfitobacter. Next base: position 40,097 of record NZ_LXYI01000045.1, on the reverse strand, counting down.
CTGGCCGCAAAGGCGTGGTTCGGGCGCTGGTCATAGAAAATGCCGGTCTTTTGCCCGCCGGTGAGGTCGGCAAGGTAGGTGGCCCCGTTCATCTGGACCGGCACCGGGCCGGTCGGGGCGCTGCCCGCCAGCACCGCGTTCACATCGTCCAGCCCTTCCAGCGCACGGGTGCGTCCGGCGGCGTTCTTGAGCACATGGGTCACGCCGGTGACAGCAACCAATGCCGCGCAAAGCGGCTCCAGCAGCGCCTCGGCCCAGGCCGCGTTGGGTTGCACCACGCAGGTGTCGCCGAAACGGTCGATCACCACACCGGGCAGGCCATCCGCCTCCGCATGGATCAGCCGATAGAACGGTGCATCGAAAAGCTGCGTCCGCAGGTGCAGGGCGCGGGTGATGTGGCCCTCGAACCAGCGCTGGTCGATGATTGCCGCCGGATCGCGGTCAAGGACGCGGGCGATGATCTTGGAATTCGGGTTGACCGACACCAGCCCCATCGGCTGCCGGTCGTTGTCTTCCAGCAGCGCCAGCGTGCCGGGGTCCAGCTTGCGGGTCCGGCGGTCGGTGACCAATTCGTTTGCATAGACCCAGGGAAAGCCGTGGCGGATGGCGCGGGCATTGGCCTTGGGCAAAAGCCTCACGACGGGCAGATCTCCCGAAGGTGCTGCGTCAGAGGGGCGGGAGGGGGAAAGGGGCGCTGTCATAGCGCCCCGTCTAGTGCTTTACCGCGACCTGTGAAAGCCCGGAATTATTCGGTCAGGGCTGCCAGCTTGCGTTTCGGCGCCGGTGCCACCGAGGGCTTGGCCAATTCCTGGCGGATCACCTCGGCCAGGTAGCCGCTGACGCGCACGATCTGGGTCTGGCCCCGGCGGTCGGCTTCAAGCGCCTGCTTGCCGCCAAAAGCGGGCAGGTTTGCCTCGACCTGCCGGGTCGGGGCCAGCGGCAGACCGGTTGCCGCCGAACGGACCGTCAGGTTGAATTCCATGTTGTGCACACCGCCCACGCTGTAGCGGGTCTTTTCCGTGACCGAATGAAACCGGGTCACCTCGACGTCCAGCACCACGTCCGATGTGCCTTGCATGTCCCTGGTGCCGTGCAGAAAGGCCTGTTCGAAGATTTTCTGGACCTGTGCGTGGCGGTTGCCGATCGGCTCGCCGCGCCAGACGATGTCGGCACGCGGATAATAGACGTTTGCCTCGGACACCTTGAGGTTGCCCGGCACCCGCACGTTGATCGCGGAAACCTTGAGCGATTGCGGCAGGGCCATCTGCGGCTGCGCATCCGGCGCGACCTGCTGAAAGGCCAGTTGCGGGGTCGCCTCGAAGGGTGCGTTCCGGCTGGCGATATCCGGCACGGACGAACAGGCAGAAACCATTGCACCCAGTCCAATCGCGGCAATCACTTTCAAAGTCTTCATCAGGTCCTCCTTCGGGGCAACGCGAGGTCGCCCGGCTGTGGCGTTGAGGGACATTCACCTGAAATTGAGGCACCTTTTAGCCAAAACGTAATTGATAATGGGGCCATTCGGCGGCGGCATCGACATCCTCAGTCAATATCAGGCGCGTCAAGAGCGGACGTTCAGACTGAGCAGGTCAGGTGCCCGTTACGCGGGGCGAAGCGGCCGTTGATCAGAGGAACGCGAAGCCCGGAACAAGCCGAAGGCGATGGCCCGGCTTGCGCTCTATGTCGGCGGTGGAGAGAGACTCGAATCTGACCTTCACCGCGCGTTCCGCGAACGGCAGTTTCCGGTCGTTGCGAAAGCAAGCCTCTCGGCTTTGGCTGACAACATCTGTCGGTCTTCCGGGCATTTGCGTGATCGCATGACGCAACTCGGCCGCCAGAGCGTCCGACCTTGAACATGAACCACTTGTTCGCTGCCTTCGCCTGCGGCGGGGCGCGAAAAGTGATCTGCGATGCTTCAGGTTAAAGGCCGGACGTTCTAGTTGCGGGTCCGACCGCGCCAGCCGCCCCGGCGTCTGGGGGCCGTCATGCCGCCCTGCCCCTCGCGCAGCACCTGCGACATCGGGTGATCGGGCGCGTCACCGGCATAGCGGTCCAGCAAGGTCTTGATCGCGGCACCCGTGTCCTGTTCCAGCGGCAGGCTGAGCGCCCAGTCCAGAAAGATCGAGCGGCATTCAGACAGGGTGATCCCTTCGATCTGGTAACTTTCGTGTATCAATGCCTTGGGGTCCTCTGCCGTGCCTTTTGCTTTGCTCATGCGGTTTCAGCCCCTTTTGGCCTGGAAAAGGCATGGTCGATCACGGCCGCCGCCGCGTCATAGGTTCTGGTGACCTCCGCCTCAAGGCCGCACAGATCGGGCGCGTTCAAGGTCCGGGCCAGAAAAGCCGCACCCGCCTGGCCCAGCGTTTCCTCCACCAGCGGCTTGGCCGACAGCAGTCGGCCTGCGCATTGCAGCGCCCAGCAATGGCCGTAGGCCTGTTTCAGCGTCTTGGCCCCCTGTGCGTCGATCAGCCCCACGGTGCAGGCGGCGGTCAGCCCGTCAGGAATATGGCGCGCGGTGGTCCCGGCCAGCAACGCCCCGGCCTGGGCCAGAAGTTCGATGTCCTGCAACCGCCCCGGCCCGATCTTGGCATCCCACGGGCCTGACGGGGCCTTGGCCTGGGCGATCCGGCTGCGCATCTCAGCCACTTCGGTCTGCACCTTTCCCGGTTCGGTGGGCCGGGCGAGGATTTCATCGCGCAGCGCATGAACCGCATCTGCCAGGTCGGACGGCCCTGCCACAACTTCGGCGCGGGTCAGGGCCAGATGTTCCCAGACCCAGGCCTCTGCCCGCTGATAGCTTTCAAAGCTGGCCAGCGAGGTGGCCACCGGCCCCTGATTGCCCGAGGGGCGCAGGCGCATGTCGATCTCGTAAAGCTTGCCCTGCGACATCGGCGCGGTCATTGCCGTGACCATGGCCTGGGTCAGCCGTGCGTAATAGCTGCGCGAGGCGAGCTGGCGGGGGCCATCAGAGGCCTCTTGCCCCTGCGCGTCATAAATCACCAGCAGGTCCAGATCGGAGGTCGCGGTCAGCCGCCCTGCCCCCAGCGACCCCATCCCAAGGATCACAGCGCCCCGCCCCGGCGGCGGGCCATAGCGTTCGGCGAACTGATCCACCACCACCGGCCAGAGACAGGTCAGGACCGCACGGGCCAGATCGGCATATTGGCGGCCCGCCGTCTGCGCATCGGTCAGGCCGCGCAGCAGATGCACCCCGATGCGGAAATGCCATTCACGCGCCCAGCGGCGGGTGCCGTCCAGCCGCGCCTCGTAATCGGGTTCGCGGGCCAGAACTTCGGACAGGGCCTCGGTCAGGGCCGCCTGCCCCGGCCAGTCGCTGAAAAAATCGCCACCAATCACCGCATCCAGCACCTGCGCGTTGCGCGACAGATGCGCCGCCAAGGCCGGTGAGGTGCTGACCACGTCGATCAGCAGGTCCGCCAGTTGCGGATTGGCCCCGAGCAGGGAAAACAACTGCACCCCCGCAGGCAACCCTGCCAGAAAACCGTCAAAGGCAAGCAAGGCTTCGTCCGGCTTGGCGGCATCCGCAAGTCGTGCCAGCAATTCCGGCTTGAGCCGCTCGAAAATCGCTGCCCCCCGGACCGAGCGCAGCGCAGGATAGCTGGGCCAGCGATCCAGGATTGCGCTGTCAAAGGCATGCGGTTCGACGGGCGTTTCCGCGCCCTTGCGCGAGGCGGCAAAGAACCCTTCGGTCATTTCGTGCACCGCACTCAGGCGGCGGTGCAGATCTTTCTCCAGCGCCCGCACGTCCATGTCCATCATCGCCGCCAGCCGCGCAAACCCGTCCTCCGAACCCGGCAGGTCATGGGTCTGTGCATCGCGCACCATCTGCAAGCGATGCTCCACCGTGCGGTGGGCGCGGTAATGGTCCGTCAGGGTCTCAGCCACGTCCTGCGGCACCCAGCCCTTTTCGGCCAGCACCTTGAGCCCGGCACAGGTGCCGCGCTGGCGCAACTCGGGGTCGCGCCCGCCTGCGATCAACTGCCGGGTCTGGGTAAAGAACTCGATCTCGCGGATGCCGCCGCGGCCCAGCTTCATATTATGCCCCGGCAGGGTGATCGGCCCGCCCAGCCCCTTGTGCTCGCGGATCGCCAGACGCATGTCATGGGCATCCTGAATGGCGGCAAAATCCAGATGCCTGCGCCAGACAAAGGGGCGCAGATCCTCAAGGAACCTTTCGCCCGCCTTCACGTCCCCCGCACAGGGGCGCGCCTTGATATAGGCGGCGCGCTCCCAGGTCCGGCCCAGGGATTCATAATAGCGCTCGGCGGCTTCCATGCCCAGACAGACCGGGGTCACCGAAGGGTCGGGACGCAGCCGCAGGTCGGTCCGGAACACATAGCCCTGCCCGGTCAGATCGCCAAGCGTGGCCGCCATCGCCCGCGTGGCGCGCACAAAGGCGCTGCGGGCCTCGTGAAACACCTCCGGGTCGAACCGGGTCTCGTCAAACAGGCAAATCAGGTCGATGTCAGAGGAATAGTTCAGCTCATGCGCGCCCATCTTGCCCATGGCCAGCACCACCATGCCGCCTGACTCCCCCAGATCGTCCAGTGTCACCCCCGGCAGCTTGCCACGTTTGACCTGCACCACCAGCCCCGCGTGCAATGCCGCAGCACAGGCCGCATCGGCATAATCGGTCAGCGCACCTGTTACCTGCTCCAGCTCCCAGGCCCCGCCCAGATCGGCCAGCGCCGCCATCAGGGCCACGCGCCGCTTGCCCTGCCGCAACCCGTCTGACAGGCCTTCGGGTGCCAGTTCGCCCGCGCCCCGGATCACCGCACGCAGCGCGCCTTCCGGGTCGGCAACGGCATCCGCCAGCCAGTCGCGTTCCTTTTCCAGCAATCCCGCCAGATAGGGCGCAGAGGCCCCGGCCCCGACGGCAAGGTCACGGACACGCGGCGGCAGGTCGCCCGCCAGCGCCTTGATATCCGCCACACGGCCCTGATCATGGGGCCGCGGGCATCGGGTGACACGGGCTTCGAGCGTACTTGTCATGCCCCCAGCTTTGCGACAGTCTGCGGCCATGAGCAAGAGCCTGAAACGAGTCCGCGCCGCCCTGGATGCTGCCGGTGTTGCTGTCGACATCCGCGAAACCATCCTGGCCCGCACCGCCGCCGATGCTGCCGCCGCCGTGGGCTGCGAGATCGACCAGATCGCAAAATCCATCGCATTGCGGGGCGAAAGCTCCGGCGACGCGGTGGTCTTTATCACCGCCGGGGGCAATCAGGTTGACCTGGCCGCCGCCACCGCCCTGGCCGGAGAACCCCTGGGCAAGGCCGATGCCGCGCTGATCCGGGCGCAGACCGGCTTTGCCATCGGCGGGGTTTCCCCGGTCGGCCATATCAATCCCTGCCGCATGTGGTTTGACCGGCGCTTGCTGGATTTTGCAGAAATCTGGGCCGCAGCCGGCACGCCGCACCACGTTTTTCGCCTGACACCGCAGGAAATGATGGCAATTTCGGGCGCGCAACTCGCTGATTTCGCTCAAATTTCAGAGAAAATGTAAAAAGTATTCACATAGACCCTTGCAAGAATCGCGGCAATGCCCATCTTGGATGATGTAAAAGGCATTCACATAAGACCTTTTGATCCCGAGGCCGCAGTCAGGCCTTACCACGCAGAAAGGCTTGTCACATGACGACCATGACCGATACTTCTAGCTACGGCACCCGCCAGAACTGGTTCGCCCGGACCGAGGGTTGGCTGGACGACAAGGGCAAAGGTGCCTGGATCGCCGCGATGGTGCTTGGCTTCATCTTTTTCTGGCCTGTCGGCCTCGCCCTTCTTATGTACATGATCTGGAGCAAACGCATGTTTTCCGGCCCCTCCTGCGCCAAGCGCAGCAAACGCACGATGATGAGCACCCGCAACACCGGCAACGCCGCATTCGACGCCTACAAGGCCGACACCCTGCGCCGTCTTGAGGAAGAGCAGACCAATTTCGAATCCTTCCTGGAGCGGCTGCGCGAAGCCAAGGACAAGGCCGAGTTCGACCAGTTCATGGACGAGCGCGCCAAACGCAGTGATGGCCCGGCAGAGGCCTGAAACACCACGGGGCGGCCCCTGTCCGGGCCGCCCCATTCTTCCACCGCCCCCGGACCCTGCCGGGGGCCTTTGCGCCCCATAGGACCAGCAATGACACCCGACCCTTTCGACCAGCCGGAATTCTACGACGGCATCCTTGCAAAGCGCTTTTTCGCCTGGGTGGTGGACTCTATCCTGATCGTCGTTCTGTGCCTGCTGGTGCTGCCGTTCACCGCCTTCACCGGCGTGTTCTTTTTCCCCGCGCTGATTCTGGTGATCGGGTTTCTCTACCGGCTGGCAACCCTTGCAGGCGGCTCGGCCACATGGGGTATGCGCCTGGTGGGAATGGAACTGCGCGACGGACAGGACCGGCGCTTTGACGGCGGCACCGCCTTCCTGCACACAATGGGCTATACGGTGTCGGTCGCTATGGCCCCGCTGCAACTGATCTCGATCGTGCTCATGATCACCTCCGCACGTCGGCAGGGGCTGACCGATATGCTGATCGGAAGCGTGCCGCTGAACCGGCGCGCATGAGACCGGGTAAATAAGACCGGGCAAATCTGTCTGGGCAAATCTGTCTGGGCAACTCTTTACCATTTTATTAAATGGCCCCTTGGCGCGTGGCGGGACGGCGGTTATCATTTCGTCAACCAAAGGATCTCCATGCGCCACACTCTTCCGCTCACACCGCAGTTCTATGTGACCGCGCCGCAACCCTGTCCCTATCTAGAGGACCGGATGGAACGGAAATTGTTCACGGCCCTGCAGGGTGAGGCCGCGACAGAACTGAATGACAGCCTGTCCGCGCAGGGGTTTCGCCGCTCGCAGAACGTCCTCTACCGGCCCTCCTGCGCCGATTGCGCCTCCTGCCTGTCCGCGCGCATCGACGTGGCCGCCTTCAAACCGTCCAAGGGCCAGAAACGCACGCTGAAACGCAACCGGCATCTGGTGCGCCGGGCGACCTCGCCCTGGGCGACAGAAGACCAATACGCCCTGTTCCGCCGCTATCTCGACAGCCGTCACGCGGACGGCGGCATGGCGGACATGGACATCTTCGAATTCGCCGCAATGATCGAGGAAACGCCGATCCGCAGCCGGGTGATCGAATATGTCGACCCCGACAGCGGCGCGTTGATCGGCGTCTGCCTGACCGATGTGCTGGCCGACGGGGTCAGCATGGTCTATTCCTTCTACTCTCCCGACCTGCCCCGCAACGGGCTGGGCAATTACATCATTCTCGATCACATCGAGATCGCCCGCGCGGCGGGCCTGCCCTATGTCTATCTGGGCTACTGGGTCCCCGGCAGCCCCAAGATGGGCTACAAGGCGCGCTTCTCCGGGCTGGAAATCTACCTTGGCGGTCGCTGGGAAAAACTGCGCGACCCCGAAAGTTTTGAGCCGGAACAACACCCGCTCAGCAACGATCCGATTGCCGAACAGGTGGCCAATATCGCCCTGCCCGACATGGCGCGCCACCGCCGCTGACAGGCGCAGGGGCCTTCCCGCTTCTTTATGCCAAAAATACTCAGGGTGTCCGGGGGACAAAGTTCCCCGGCAAATATTGATTTGGGGCGAAGTCCTCCGGTATCATCTGAATCGCATGAGGGCGCCCATCGGGCGCCCTCTGCTTTGGCCAATACCTTGCGCTGTCGCGCGACGCCTCAGTTCGGCATCAGCTCCGGTACGATGGTCACAATCGCCGGGAAGAACCACAGGATCGCCAGCCCCGCCACCTGGATCAGCACGAAGGGCACGATGCCACGATAGATGTGCTGCGTCGTGACGCTCGCCGGGGCGACCCCGCGCAGATAGAACAGCGCAAAGCCGAAGGGCGGCGTCAGGAAAGAGGTCTGCAGGTTCACCGCGATCATGATCGTCACCCATTTGGGGTCAAAGGTGCCACCATAGATCACCGGCCCCACGATGGGGACGACGATGTAGATGATCTCAAGGAAGTCGAGCACGAAGCCCAGGATAAACAACACCAGCATCACAAGCAGGAAGACCGTAAGCTCGTTGTCGAAAGACCGCAGGAATTGCTGAATGTAATGTTCGCCGCCAAAGCTGATCACCACGAGGTTCAGCAATTGCGAGCCGATCAGGATGGTAAAGACCATCGAGGTGACCTTGGCCGTCTCCCGCACCACCGGCGTCAGCACGCCAGAGGTATATAGCACCCAGCAAGCGAACAGCAGCCCGAACACGGCATAGATATAGGCACCGTATGCCACAAAGAAGGCGACCCAGCTTTCAAAGCTCACCCCGTCCTGGTTGATCCGCAAATCGAAATTCACGCCGACCAGGATGCAGATGATGATCGCCAGCGTTGACCAGATGATGATCTTGGGGCTGCGGTCCTGGTCCTTGAGCTTGCGATAGGCCGCCAGCATGATCGCACCGCCCGCCCCCAACGCCGCAGCCGGCGTCGGGTTGGTGATCCCGCCCAGGATCGACCCCAGCACCGCAACGATCAGCATCAGCGGCGGGAACACCACCCGGATCAGCTCGTTGCGGGCGCATAGCTTGGTGGCATAGACCACCCCGTACATCGCCAGGGCAAAGGGCAGCGCCATCAGCACCACCATCACCCCCGATGAGGTCACCGGCCCGATCAAAAGGATATCCACCAGCACCATCAGCACCAGGCCGATTGCGCCGAGGATCAGCGGCCTGCCATCGGCAGAGGGTGACACACCCCGTCCGGCGCTCAGCACCAGACCCAACAGCACAACGATGATCGCCACGCCGGTCCCGATGGGGGCCGCGGCGGCAATCTTGGCCGCAGTTTTTTCTGCAAGGGCTTCGGTCGACAGCCGCTCGCTGGTTTGAACACCGCCTGCCGCGTCGATCTCGGCCTGTTGCGCCACCGCGCGATCCCATTCTTCCTGCCCGTGCAGGTCGATCATCGCGGCCTGACAGTCCGGTCCCACATTGGTCCGCAGGCTCGCGGTATCCCCGGATTCAGAGAAGCTGGACACAATCGTCGACTGGCTGCCAACCCCGCCGAGGTTACCCAGCAGGATGGTCCCGACAATCAGCAACGCAGGCGCGCCGATGAACCAGGTAAAGGCTTCGCGGCGGGTGATTGCCTCGCTGCTGGTTGTGCCCAGTTCGACCGCCGGGGCCTTTTCGGGATTAAGCAGCGCGTAGCAGAAGGCATACAGCGCATAGAGCAACGCCAGCAGAATGCCCGGCAACAAGGCCGCCTGAAACAGGGTGCCCACGGAAACCACCGCAGGTTCACCGAGGAAGGTCAGCGCGTCGCTACAGCCCGCAGCGGTGGCCCGCGCCTCCTGTGCGGCGGAATAAAGGTCGCCCGCCAGCGTCCCCAGCAGAACAATCACGATCGAGGGCGGAATGATCTGCCCCAACGTGCCGGAGGCCGCGATGACCCCCGTTGCCAGTTCCGGCGAATAGCCGCTGCGCAGCATCGTGGGCAGGGCCAGCAGACCCATGGTGACAACCGTGGCCCCGACAATCCCGGTTGAGGCGGCAAGAAACGCGCCCACAACCACAATCGACACCGCCAGACCGCCCGGCAGCGGCCCGAACACCCGCGCCATCGTGGTCAGCAGGTCATTGGCGATCTTGGAGCGTTCCAGGGTGATGCCCATCAGAACGAACATCAGCACCGCCAACAGTGTCTCGATGCTCTGGCCCGCAAGCACGCGTTCGTTCATCCGGTTGACGATAAAGCTAACGTTCCGGTCCAGCGCGGTTTCCCAGCCCTGCGGGAAGACCGACTGCGCCACCCGCGGCAGGTCAGGGTATCGGAAGATGGATATCGCGTCGTTCTTGACCCCTGTATTGACCAGCGCCCGATAGGCATCGGATGAGGTGTCGATGGCCTGGTGGATCAGCAGACCGGCGCTGTCCATCGCCGCGATGATCCCGAAAGAGATGATCCCCGCGCCGCCGATGGCAAAGGCCACCGGAAACCCCGAAAGGATGCCACCGAACAGACAGATGAAAACGATAAGCAGGCCAACCTCGACCCCGTCCAGACCAAACAGCATGGGATGTCCCCTGATTACTTGCCGAAATTAATGGGTGCCTTCATAGGCTTCTTCGCCCTCGCCGAGCGAGTCGCGGTCGAGATAGCGGCCTTCGCTTTCCGGGCCCTCACGTAGTTCCCGCCAGGACCGATAGGCCACCGCAATCGCTTGCAGGAAGACCATCGCGCAGAACAGGCACAGCAGGACCTTGAACAGGAAATACCCGTTGAACCCGCTGGGGCTGAACCCGGTAGTCTCCACGTTCCAGCGCAACGCGCGGGCCTTGTTGACCAGCCGGTCCAGCGAATCCGAGGCCGATGGATTAGGCACGATCAGGTGACGCCACATGAAGAACCAGCCGTAAAGCCATGTAAGCACAGCGAAAGGCATCATGAAAAAGATCGCGCCGAACATGTCGAGGATCTTTTTCGTGCGGAATTTCACGCCGGCATAGATCAGGTCCACCCGCACGTGCCCGCCCTGCACAAAGGTATAGGCCACGCAGAAGACAATGATCATCGCGTTATAAAGCTTCAGCTCCTCCGCGTACCATGAGATGTCGAATTGCAGCGGCACACCAAAACCGATGACGATATCAGGCCGGGCAAAGATGCGTTGCATGAAGACGATGATGATCTGTTGCAGCACCATGATCAGCCCCGCCCAGGCAAAAAACCGGCCAAGCCCGTTTGCAAATCCTTCAAGGCCCCGCACCACGGCCCACATGAGCTTGGGTCGCAGCATGCAGATGACCGTGAGGATCAGCAGCACGTCGAAGATCACAAAGAACAATTCGATCGACGCGCCGTAATAGACAAATCGCATGATCGCCGTCTTGTCGCTCCAGTCCAGCCAGAGCCCCGGATGGGTCACGGCGTAGCCGAAGTTGTAGAACGCCATCGCGATGTTGGAAAAGAACCACCATATGCCATCAAGCATCTAGACGGACTCCCGTTTGATTGCGCCAACACAGGCCGCGCCACCCCTGGAGGTGTCGCCGCCCGTGCCAAGTCTCACCGGAAAACGGCCCCCGTGTCGGGGGCCGTATCTGGTTACTCCATCGCCGCCAGCACGCGGTTACGCTCGGTGGCGTATTTGCTGTCAGACACCGCCAGCCATTCGCCGGCTTCACGCATCGACTTCTGGGCCGACTCGTGAATTTTCTTGAACAGGTCGTCACTGGTGAACTCGTTCAGAACCTCGACGGAGGCCTTGCCGAAGGCATCCCAGATGTCATCCGAGAATTCCAGGACCTGCGCGCCGCCGGACTTCAGACGTTGCAGCGCCGGACCGTTGTTGGCGATGAACAGCGCATAGTTCTGCTGGTGCGCATCGGCACAGGACACTTCGATGGCGCGTTGCTGCGCAGGTGTCAGGCCTTCGAACACATCGAGGTTGGTCGCGACCGACAATGCCGCACCCGGCTCGTGGAAACCGGCAGGATAGTAGTAGTCGCAGACTTCCTGCAGACCCAGCTTTTCGTCGGACCAGGGGCCGATCCATTCGGTGCCATCCAGCGCGCCTGTGGACAGGGCCTGATAGATTTCACCGCCCGGCAGAACCTGAACGGAGGCACCCAGCTTGGACAGCGCCTGACCACCAAGGCCCGGCATACGGAACTTCAGACCGTTGAAATCGGCAGCCGACTTCATTTCCTTGCGGAACCAGCCGCCACCCTGCGCGCCGGTCTGGCCCGCGATGAACGACTTGATGCCAAAGACTTCGCCCAACTCGTGGTGCAGCGCCTTGCCGTCCTGACCGTAGTACCATGTCATGATTTCCGGCGCGGTCATGCCGAAGGGCACAGCGGTGAAATAGGCAAACGCCGGGTGCTGCCCGGTAAAGTAGTAGTCAGCGCCATGATACATGTCGGCCTGGCCAGAGGTCACAGCGTCGAACACCTCGAACGCGCCGACGAGTTCGCCCGCACCTTTCGGGTCGATGGTGATCTGACCGTCTGTGATGTCAGAGACGTTCTGCACCACACGCTCGACCGAATCCCAGACACCAGCAAGGCCGCGGGGCCATGTGGTCACCATTGTCAGTGTGCGTTTGCCCTGTGCATAGGCGGGTGCGGCCAATGTGGTCGCTGCAGCGGCGGTGCCGCCAAGTGCAGACGTCTTCAGAAATGAACGACGGTCCATAGGTAGTTTCCTCCCGGATAGAATGCCCGTGTTGCCCTTGGGGCCACGGATCGTTGCGAATGACCGCACTTTAGCGCTCAACCGGCAATTTGGAACACCTTCTTCTGTCTTGACGTCCATAAGATGGATGATTTCCCGTATAAGTTGCATTCGAAAGCTGTTTTCACCCCATGAAACAGAAGCCTGTGATGAATTCCTGAGCGGTGGGGGTTAATTCAGCAATTCCCGCGCCGAATCAGTTGCTTGCAGCCCGAATCTAACGAATTGTTACAAGCCAGATTCGGGACCGGAACCGGGGATGTCACGAAACCGCAAACCTCCGCGGCCGGATGACGCTGGCGCATTGCATTTCCAACCGAAAGTTACGCAGCAATGCATTGCGGCGCAACAATATGTCGCAAAATCGGCATCGGGCGACACGAATGTGGATATTTGTCTGTTGACGCTCCCGGCGGACGAACATAATGTCTCCGCACGCTTAAAGGAGCCTCAGGGCATGACCGCACTAGTCGTCATTGTAGGACACACGCGCATGGGCCGGTAACGGTAGACCATAATCTGACCCATGCGCCCCCGCCAAAACGGGGGTTTTTTTATGCGCACCTTGAACCTGCTGAAACGGAGAAAAGCAGATGACACGCCAGATGACCGGAGCGAAGATGATCGTTCAAGCCCTGATAGACCAGGGTGTCGATACCGTATTTGGGTATCCCGGCGGCGCTGTCCTACCCATTTATGATGAGGTGTTTCAGCAAAACTCGATCAAACATGTTCTGGTGCGCCACGAACAGGGCGCGGTGCATGCCGCCGAAGGCTATGCGCGTTCCACCGGCAAGCCGGGCGTTGTTCTGGTGACCTCGGGCCCCGGTGCCACCAATGCGGTGACCGGACTGACCGATGCGCTGCTCGATTCCATCCCGATCATTGTGCTGACCGGCCAGGTGCCGACCTTCATGATCGGGTCCGATGCCTTTCAGGAAGCCGACACCGTGGGCATCACCCGGCCCTGCACGAAACACAACTGGCTGGTGAAAGAGACCGACAAGCTGGCGGGCGTGCTGCATGAGGCATTTCATGTCGCAACCAGCGGCCGCCCCGGCCCGGTTCTGGTGGACATCCCCAAGGACGTGCAATTCGCCACCGGCAGCTATGAAGCGCGCAAGCCCTCGACCTCGCATTACCAGCCGCAGGTCAAGGGCGACATGGAGGCAATCACCGAACTGGCCGCCGCCATCGAAAAGGCCAAGCGCCCGGTGTTCTACACCGGCGGCGGGGTGATCAACTCCGGCCCCGGCGCCAGCCAGCTGCTGCGCGAACTGGTGGAGGCGACAGGATTTCCCATCACCTCGACGCTGATGGGCCTGGGCGCCTACCCCGCGTCGGGTGAGAAATGGCTGGGCATGCTGGGCATGCACGGGCTTTACGAGGCCAACATGGCGATGCACGGCTGCGACCTGATGATCAACATCGGCGCGCGTTTTGACGACCGTATCACCGGCGTGATCGACGCCTTCAGCCCCAAATCGAAGAAAGCGCATATCGACATCGACCCCTCGTCGATCAACAAGGTCATCCGCGTCGACATCCCGATCATGGGGGATGTGGGCCATGTGCTGGAGGATCTGCTGAAGATCTGGAAATCACGCGGCCGCAAGACAAACGGCGAGGCGCTGGCGAAGTGGTGGAAACAGATCGACGAATGGCGCAGTGTGGATTGCCTCAAGTTCAAGCAGTCGGGCAAGACGATCAAGCCGCAATATGCGCTGCAACGGCTTGAGGCGCTGACCAAGGACCACGACCGCTATATCTGTACTGAGGTTGGCCAGCACCAGATGTGGGCCGCGCAATACCTCGGCTTTGAGGACCCGAACCGCTGGATGACATCCGGGGGTCTGGGCACCATGGGCTATGGCTTTCCGGCCTCCATCGGCGTGCAGATGGCGCATCCCGAAAGCCTGGTTATCAATGTGGCGGGCGAAGCATCCTGGCTGATGAACATGCAGGAAATGGGCACCGCCATGCAGTACAACCTGCCGGTCAAGCAGTTCATCCTGAACAACGAACGTCTGGGCATGGTGCGCCAGTGGCAGGAGTTGCTGCACGGCGAACGCTATTCCCATTCCTGGTCGGAAAGCCTGCCCGATTTCGTGAAACTGGCCGAGGCCTTCGGGGCCAAGGGCATCCTGTGCAAGGACCCTGCCGATCTGGACGACGCGATCATGGAGATGCTGAACCACGACGGGCCGGTGATCTTTGACTGTCTGGTTGAAAAGCACGAAAACTGCTTCCCGATGATCCCCTCGGGCAAGGCGCATAACGAAATGCTTCTGGGCGAGGCCGACACCCAGGGCGTCATCGACGCCAAGGGTTCGGTGTTGGTGTGACCATGGGCGCGCTTTCGAACATCCTGTCCGAGCATCTGAAGTTTGCGCCCCGCGACAGTGCCGAAGGGCACCGGGCGGCGACACCGCTGGAACTGTTCTTTGACCTTGTTTCGGTCATCGCGATTGCGGCGGCTGCGGCGGGCCTGCATCATGCGGTCGCCGAAGGTCACGCGATGGAAGGGCTGCTGCGCTATCTGCTGGCGTTTTTTGCCATCTGGTGGGCCTGGATGAACTACACTTGGTTCGCCTCGGCCTATGATGACGATTCCGTGGCCTATCGCCTGCTGACCATGATCATCATGTTCGGCGCGCTGGTCATGGCCGCCGGTCAGACACTGCTGTTTTCCGAGTTGAACCTGACCGTGGTGATCATCGGCTATGTGATCATGCGTGTCGGCATGATCGCGATGTGGCTGGGGGCTGCACGCGGTGATGCGGAACGGGCCAAAACCGCCAAACGCTATGCTGCGGGCATCGGCATCGCACAGATATTCTGGCTGGTCCTGCCCTTGTTGCTGGCCTTCGGCCTGCCGCTGGCTCTGCTGGTGGTGATCGGTGTGGCCCTGGAACTGGCCGTGCCGGCCTTTGCCGAACGTGCCGCCACAACCCCGTGGCACCGGCACCATATCATCGAACGCTACGGCTTGCTGACCATCATCGTTCTGGGCGAGGCGCTGCTGGCCGGATCAATGGCGATCAGCACCGCAACAACCGACGGTCTGTCCCTTGGCCTGATCTGGATGGCCTTCTGCGGCGTGGTCATCACCTTTGCCCTGTGGTGGCTGTACTTTTGCAAAGAAGACCACCTGACCTCGACCAAGCTGAGCCGCGCGCTGAGCTGGGGCTATGGCCATTATATCGTCTTTGGCGCAGGTGCGGCCATGGGCGCGGGTCTGGCGGTTCAGGTCGAACTGGCCACGCATCACGCCCATACCACCCAGATGGCGGGCGACATGGCAGTGGCCCTGCCGATGGCGGCCTTTCTGCTGGGCCTGTGGCTGGTGCGGGACCGTCACCTTGCCAGCGGCACCGCCTTGCTGCTGTTGCCCGCCATGGCCGTGGTCTGCGTGATCTGCGCGGTGCTGCCGTTCTCCATGACGCTGCTGGCCGCGGCGGGTGCGGTCACGGTCTGGCTGCGCAACCACCCGGCCTCCCCGGCCCATATCAACAGTTAAAATACCCTGCATTTCCAAAGGAATGTTCCATGTCAGCTCTGAAAATCAAAAAAGGCGCGACCAGCCATTCCGCCTATAACCTGCGGCCCAACTTCTCTGACGTGATCGAGCGTCACACGCTGGCCGTGCTGGTCGAAAACGAACCGGGTGTGCTGGCGCGGGTCATCGGGCTGTTCTCGGGGCGTGGCTATAACATCGACAGCCTGACCGTGGCCGAAGTGGATCACACCGGCCATCTGAGCCGCATCACCATCGTGACCTCGGGCACGCCGCAGGTGATCGAACAGATCAAGGCGCAACTGGGCCGCATCGTGCCGGTGCATGAGGTGCATGACCTCACGGTCGAGGGCAAGAGCGTGGAACGCGAGCTTGCGATGTTCAAGGTTTCCGGCAAGGGCGAGCACCGCGTCGAAGCGTTGCGGCTGGCCGATATCTTTCGCGCCAACGTGGTGGACAGCACCTTGGAAAGCTTTGTCTTCGAGATCACCGGCGCGCCGGAAAAGATTGACGCCTTTGCCGATCTGATGCGCCCGCTCGGCCTGACCGAAGTGGCCCGCACCGGGGTCGCCGCATTGTCACGAGGCGATTGACACAGCGCCGTCAAGCCCGGATCAGGGGCCATTCCTTTCAGGCATTGCGCTTGCGAAACTGGCAGTGGACGACCTGTGGCACAGACGGCGAAACAAACGACAGAATCCGTTTGCCCCCCGCCGGCGTCTTTGCCGGCGCCTGCGACGTGTCGCGCAGTTTTTCGGGCAGATCGGCACAGACCTGTTCCTGCACCAGTGTGACGTCACGCGCTTTGCGCAGTTTGCCAACGATATCGGTGGAGAACGTCACCATGTCCCCCGCATCAAGAAAACCGTCGCATGGGTCTGTCGCCGGTCCGGCAGCATAGAACGCCAGATCCCCCTGGTCCTCGCACCAGAAGACTGCCTTTCGGTCAACAGGATCACTCCAAAGGACCACACCCAACATCAAATAACCTAAATTAGTTCTATCTTAATCTAACTACATCAACCCTACGGAGAGTATGAACAATTTCCGTCAGATTGCTTCAAATTGAGGCGATCTGGCGTCTGGCTGACACAAGTAAGCAACAGGCTTGACGTTGAACAGCTTCGAAATAATTATCATCATTCAAATACGACAATTGAACGCCATAAAATCATCCTGTTTTTTCCACCTCAGCGAGAATATGGAAGCAAGTAAACAATCTCCTGCAGAATTGCGCAATGTTTTTGGTGCGAACCTGCGGAAGCTTGCCGAAAGCCATGCCTCAATTTCCGACCTGGCGCGGCAATTGTCGATCAACCGGACCCAGTTCAATCGCTATCTTTCCGGAGAGAGTTTTCCCCGGCCGGACATATTGGCCCGCATCTGCTGTTTCTTTGGGGTCGATGCACGCGTCCTGCTCGAACCGGTTGAAAGCCTCACCTGCGGGCCGGGTGTGATTTCAAGCCCATATCTGCGCGATTTCATTGGCCCAGGCACCCGGCAGGTGTCAGAGGAATACTTCCCAAGTGGATTCTACCGATTCTCCAGGCGCAGCTTTGTCGATCCGGACCGGTTTGTTGTGTCGCTGGTGCTGGTCGGGCGGGATCGGTCAAACACCCGGCTGCGCGGATTTGAGACTAAAGAGGCAATGCGCATCCAGGGCCTGCCCACCAACACCAAATCGCGTGAATTTCGTGGTGCGGTCATGCGGCAGGACGAAGGGATCACCATTATCGCCGCACGCGCCAACGCCATGACCATGTCTTTCAACTATCTCGGTCGTGCCGCATCAATCGAAAACAACTTTTGGGTCGGCTATGTGACCCGGACAGTGCCTGAATCCGCAGGCGGGATACGCGTGACCCGGCTGGTCTATGAATACCTTGGCCCAAAGGTATCTGATGCCCTGCCCGCAGCCCGCACCTCCGGCCTGCACGACCTGGACGGATTGCAACCGTTCCACAAGCGGCTGCTGCGTCCGGACGTGCCGTTTTCCTGATCCGGCACGCCCATCTGCCCCAGGCCGGGATGTCGCCCGTGATAAAAACGGGTCGCTGCGGGAAACACGCGCGCGCGCGCTTCTGCTAACGTCGTTCCAGCAGCAGGAGAGCAGCATGGCCCAGCACCGGACCGACCTGAGCAGTGTCAGACGCCCTATCGCGCAGGCAAATGGCCTGCCGAACCCCCATTACATCGACCCCGCAGTCTTTGCCGAGGAACGACAGGCCGTCCTTTTCGACAATTGGGCAGGGCTGGCCGTGACCGCCGATGTTCCCAACATTGGCGATGCGGTGCCCATCACCTTTCTCGGCATGCCCCTGCTGATCGTCCGCGACCGCCAAAGCGCGGTGCGCGTGTTCCAGAACACCTGTCGCCACCGGGGCATGATCCTGGTCGCGGAGCCGCGCAATATCGAAGGCGCAATCCGCTGCCCCTATCACAGTTGGTGCTATGCGACGGATGGCCGTCTGGTCAGCACCCCGCATGTGGGGGGACCGGGCCAGAACACCCATGAGGGCATCGACCGCGCTCTGCTGGGTCTGGTGGAAATCCGCAGCCACATCTGGATGGAGGTGATTTTTATCAACGTCTCCGGCCAGGCCCCGGCCTTTGCCGATGCCCATGCTGACCTGCTGGCCCGCTGGGCCGAATTCGACCAGCCCCTGTACCACGGCGGCGATGACAGCCGTTTCCAGATCCCCGTCGATTGCAACTGGAAACTGGCGGTCGAGAACTACTGCGAAAGCTACCACCTGCCCTGGGTGCACCCCGGCCTGAACAGCTATTCCCGGCTGGAGGATCATTATCACATCGAGGCAGCGGGCCGGTTCTCCGGCCAGGGCACGCTGGTCTACCGGCAGCTCAAGGATGAGGCGGGCCAAAGCTTTCCCGATTTTGCCGGTATAAGCGACAAATGGGACACGGCAGCGGAATACATCACCGTTTACCCCAATGTCCTGATGGGCGTGCACCGCGACCACAGCTTTGCCATCATCCTGGTTCCCGAAAGCCAGGAACGCACGGTCGAACAGGTGCATATCTTCTATGCCCGGCCCGAGACGGACCCGGCACTGCGCAGCCGCAACGCCGCACAATGGAAAGAGGTCTTTGACGAGGATGTCTTTGTCGTCGAGGGCATGCAGCGGGGGCGGCACGCCCCGACCTTCGATGGCGGACGGTTCTCGCCTGCAATGGACGGGCCGACCCATCTGTTTCACGACTGGGTCGCCGCACAGGTTGAACGACACCGCAGCCTGCCGCAGGCCGCCGAGTGATCGAACTGGAACGGGAATTGCTGGCAGCCCATGCAGCGAAAGACCTGCGGGCGCTGGTGACCCTTTACCAACAGGCCGCCGCGCAGGCGCAGGCACCCGACCGCGCGGCGTTCTATCTGACCCACGCCCATGTCTTTGCGCTTGAGACGAACCACCCTGACGCCGCAATGCTGCGGGCACTGCTGGTGGCGCAGGGCCGTGAAAGCGCCCTGCCCGCGCCAAACCCGCCGTTCAGATAACCGGGGGTCTTTTCTGCGGCCAATCGGTCGCGCCATGCCATTGCTGCGCCAGCTGCAACAATTGCGCATCGCTGCCGCGCCGCCCGATCAGTTGCAGCCCCAGCGGCAACCCGTTCTCGCCAAAGCCTGCGGGAATGTTCACCACCGGCAGACCGATCAGGCTGGCTGGCACCACAACCTGCATCCAGCGGTGATAAGTGTCCATCACCTGCCCGGCAATCTGCACCGGATGGGTCAGGGTCACGTCAAACGGCCAGACCTGCGCCGAGGGCAGCACCAGCACATCCAGCCTGTCGAACAGGTCGGCCGCAGATCTGAACCAGTCCGACCGCACCTCGCTTGCGCGGTGGACCGTCATCGCATCCATCGCGAGGCCCCGCCCGATCTCCCATTGCGCGGCCTCCTTCAGCGCGCCACGGGTTTGCGGGTTCAGATAGATCTCTGCCAGCCCTGTCGCGACCGAAAAGGACCGCAGGGTGATCCAACTGTCCCACATCGCATCGGCCGGGAACGGAGGCGCCAGCGTCTCGACCTGATGGCCCAGATCGGAAAATTGCGCCAATGCCGCCTCGCTCCCGGCCAGTATCCCCGGCTCAAAGGGCAAGGCACCGCCCCAATCCCCCAGCCAGCCAATCCGCCGACGGCCCGGCGGCATGTCGATCTGCGGCAAGGTATCTGCGGGGCTTTGACCATGGGGATGGCGCGGATCGGCCCCGGTCATCGTGTCCAGCAACGCCGCGAGGTCCGCCGGGCTGCGTGCCATCGGGCCCAGGGTCGCCAGTTGATGCAGGAACAT
Organism: Sulfitobacter sp. EhC04; assembly: GCF_001650875.1. GTDB lineage: Bacteria > Pseudomonadota > Alphaproteobacteria > Rhodobacterales > Rhodobacteraceae > Sulfitobacter. The sequence continues at coordinate 20,047 of NZ_LXYI01000045.1, read as the reverse complement.
CTCCCGCGCGGGTTCCGCAGGCACATCCCCCCAGGAGGGACGCATGCCATAGACATTGTTCCATCCTGCCGGGTTGCGCAGCGATCCCATCATGTCGGACCCATCCGCGACGCTCAGTATCCGCGCCGCCAGCGCCGCCGCCGCCCCGCCAGAGGAGCCTCCCGCCGACCGGGTCGCATCATAGGGGTTCGTGGTGGCCCCGTAGACCGGGTTGAACGTATGGCTGCCCAGGCCGAATTCCGACGTATTGGTCTTGCCGATGATCAGCGCCCCCGCCGCGCGCAAGCGGCTGACAATCAGGTCATCCTTCGGGGCAACCATATCGGCCAGCAGCGGCGAGCCGCTGGAGGTGGTCAGCCCCGCCACATTCGCCAGATCCTTGATCGCCATCGGAATGCCGTGCAGCCAGCCCTTGCGCGGGGCCGCATCCGCCGCCCGTGCCTCCTGCATCAGCACATCAGCATCGCGCAGGGCGACCACCGCATTCACGGTCCCGTTCACCGCCGTGATCCGCGCCAGCGTGGCTTGCATCAGATCGGCGGCGCTCAGCTCGCCCGCTTCAATCGCCGCCGATTGCGCCAGCGCATCCATGTCCAGAATATCCATGAAAACACATGAGCACTTCTTTACAAGAAGGCGCAATCCCCTTGCCTCTTTATGCCAGAAATACGCGCGGGGGTCCGGGGGCAAAGGGCCCCCGGCGCTCAGCCGCCCTGCGCTTCGGCCCGGCTCTTGCCACTGACGGCCAGCGCCAGCGTGGCCCCCATCAGCCCGTCAAGATCACCGTCCAGCACGCCCTTGGTGTCCGAGGTCTCGTAGTTGGTGCGCAGATCCTTGACCATCTGGTAGGGCTGCAAGACATAAGACCGGATCTGGTTGCCCCAGCCCGCATCGCCCGCGCTTTCATGCGCTTCGTTCACCAGCGCGGACCGTTTGTCCAACTCCATCTGGTAGAGCCGTGATTTCAGCGCCTTCATCGCGATGTCGCGGTTCTGGTGCTGGGATTTCTCGGAGGAGGTCACCACGATGCCGGTGGGATGGTGGGTGATCCGCACAGCGGAATCCGTGGTGTTGACGTGCTGGCCGCCCGCCCCCGAAGACCGATAGGTGTCGATGCGGATATCAGAGGGGTTCACTTCGATCTCGATGTTGTCATCCACCACCGGATAGACTTTGACAGAGGTGAAGGACGTGTGCCGCTTGGCCGCTGAATCGAACGGGCTGATCCGCACCAGCCGGTGCACGCCGCTTTCGGATTTCAGCCAGCCATAGGCGTTATGCCCCGCGATCTTGTAGGTGGCGGATTTGATCCCCGCCTCTTCACCGGCGCTTTCGGCCTGAAGCTCGACCTTGTAGCCCTTCTTTTCCGCCCAGCGGACATACATCCGCGCCAGCATCTGCGCCCAGTCGCAGCTTTCGGTGCCACCGGCACCGGAGTTGATCTCAAGAAAGGTATCATTGCCGTCGGCCTCGCCGTCCAGCAGCGCTTCAAGCTCTTTCTGCGCGGCCTTTTCGGCCAGCGCCTTGAGCGCGCGCTCCGCGTCACCGACCACCTCGGCGTCGTCTTCCATTTCGCCCAGTTCGATCAGTTCGATATTGTCGGCCAGGTCCTGCTTGATGCCCTCATAGGTGTCGATGGCATCCACCAACCCTTGCCGGTCGCGCATCAGTTTTTGCGCCGCCTCCGGATCGTCCCAGAGGTTCGGGTCCTCGACACGGGCGTTGAACTCTTCCAGCCGGTGCTGGGCGGTCTCGACGTTCAGCCGTTGCGCCAGCAATTCCAGCGACTTGCTGATTTCGTCGACGGTGTTTTGTACCTCTGCGCGCATGCTTGCCTGCCTTTGATTGGGTCCTTCGCAGATAAACCAGCGCCGCGACAGGGACAAGCGGTTGAGCCGGGAATAAACCCGGCACCGCGCCTTGGGTGGGGGTCACCCACCCGCGTCTGTCAATAAAGACCGCCCGAGGACAGCGTGCCAAAGCTCGCCTTCGGCCCGACGGTCGCCTTGCGCCCGGTAGAGGTGGTGACCTGCCGCGAGGCCTGTCCCAGTTCCTCGACCAGCGGCAGATCGGCCCCCATGGCAAAACCGCCATCGAAGGTGATGCCGAAAATCGGCTCCTCGCCATCGCGGAAACATTCGGACACGACATTGCCGCCCGATGCGCTGTCACTCAGCCGCGCGCCCGAGAAACGGTCGATCTTGATGAAATTGCACAGTTCCGGCACCTTGAAGTCACCGCCGCCGTATTTCTTGACGGCCTCGCTCATGAAGCGCTGGAACACCGGACCGCACATGCTGGCACCATAGGCACTGCGCCCCAGCGACCTGGGATTGTCGAAGCCGATGTAGCAGCCCGCAACAACATTGGACGAAAAGCCGATGAACCACACGTCCTTGGCATCGTTGGTTGTGCCGGTCTTGCCCGCAATCGGCACCGGCAGGTTGATCGCCCCCGCCGCCGTGCCCCGATCCACCACGCCCTTCATCATCGACGTCAGCTGATAGGCTGTGACCGGGTCCATCACACGCTCGCGGTTCGAGATGATGCGCGGGGCGGTCCCCGGTGCAAGACTTGCCATTTTGCAATCGTTGCAGATGCGCTGGTCGTGTTGGTACACGGTGCGCCCATAGCGGTCCTGCACCCGGTCCACCAGGGTGGGCTGCACCCGCTCACCACCGTTGGCGAACATCGCATAGGCTGCGGCCATCTGGTAGAGCGTGGTCTCCTGGCTTCCCAGCGCGTTGGCCAGCACCGGGGCAAGATCGTCGTAGACGCCAAAGCGTTCGGCATAGCTGCCCACCACATCCATCCCGACCTCCTGGGCCAGCCGGATCGTCATCAGGTTGCGCGACTGTTCGATGCCGGTGCGCAGCGGCGTTGGCCCGTAGAACTTGTTGGAAGAGTTCCGGGGCCGCCAGACGCCCTGCGGCGTGTTGATCTCGATCGGCGCATCCACCACGATGGTGGCGGGGCTATAGCCGGAATCGAGCGCCGCGGCATAGACGAACGGCTTGAAGGACGACCCCGGCTGCCGCTGTGCCTGCGTCGCCCGGTTAAAGACCGAATCCTGGTAGGAAAATCCGCCCTGCATGGCGATCACGCGGCCTGTGTTCACGTCCATCGCGACAAATGCGCCCTGCACTTCCGGCACCTGCCGCAGTGTCCAGCGAATAAACGCTCCATCCGCATCCGCCGTCATCCGGCGCACCAGCACCACATCGCCGACCGCAACCAGATCACCGGCGACACGCGCCTTGCTGGCCAGCTTGCCGTTTTCCAGTCGCTTGCGCGCCCATTGCACATCCTTGGCCGGAATCCAGTGGCCATCCGCGTCTTCCTCGATCCCCTCGATGCCGATGCGCGCATCGCTGTCACCGACGTCCAGCACCACAGCCGGATACCATTGGTTCTCAAGGTCGATGTCGCGCGGCACGCGGATGTCCGCCAGCGCAGCACGCCAGCTTTCCTCCGACGTCAGCTGTTCCGCCGCGATTTTCTTGCCGGTGCCGTTCCAGACACCACGTCCCCGGTCGTATTGCTCAAGCTGAAGGCGCAGGGCATTGGCGGCAATCGGCTGCATCTCGTTGTCGATGGTCGCCCGCACGGTCAGCCCGCCGGTAAAGAACTCGCCCTCGCCAAAGTCATTGGACAACTGGCGGCGGATTTCATCGGTGAAGTAATCGCGCGGCGGCAGTTCCGCCTTGAAGCTTTCGAAATCGCCGTTCTGGACCGACCGCAGCGGCTGCGCACGCTCGCTTTCGTAGACCGCTTCAGAGATGTAGCCGTTGTCCTCCATCTCCTTCAGCACATAGTTGCGCCGGGCGATCAGACGGTCCTTGCGGCGCACCGGGTGGTAATCCGACGGGGCCTTGGGCAGCGAGGCCAGAAAGGCGGCCTCATGCGGGGCCAGTTCGGCCAATGTCTTGTTGAAATAGGTCTGGCTGGCCGCTGCCACACCATAGGAGTTCTGTCCGAGGAAAATCTCGTTCAGGTAAAGCTCCAGGATCTTTTCCTTCGGCAGCGATTCTTCCAACCGCGCGGCAAGGATGATTTCCTTGATCTTGCGCTCCGCCCGGCGGTCGCCGGACAGCAGGAAGTTCTTCATCACCTGTTGGGTGATGGTGGAGGCACCGCGCACGTCGCGCCCCCGCGATTTCACCGCATCAATGGCCGCCGCCGCGATGCCACGCAGGTCATAGCCTTCGTGGCTGTAGAAATTCTTGTCCTCGGCGGAAATGAACGCCTGTTTCACCAGATCGGGGATCGTGTCGGCAGGGGCGAACAGGCGGCGCTCCTTGGCGAATTCGTCAATCAGGCGGCCCTGCCCCGAATAGATCCGGCTGATCGTCGGCGGCGTATATTGCGCAAGGCTTTCATGGCTGGGCAGGTCGCGCCCGTACATCCAGAAGATCGCACCAATGGTCAGCGCCACCATGCCGATGCTCATCGTCAGGGTCGTAAAGATGCCGCCAAAGAATGACAGGATGAATCGGAACACGGCGCATAGCCCTTCTGGTCACGGAAAACTCTGCGAACTTATATCTGTCCGCGCCGGAATGGTCAAAACAGCAAAGCCCCTTCACTGGGCTGTTTACCGCCCAGAGCCTAAGAACGCGGTGTTATTGTCGCACCAGCGGGGCGCGGGCCTCATCCGCGTCGCGCCATGCCAGAATCGCATCCGCCAGACCGTTGACCATGACCGACCGCCACACCGGGTCGCGCAGGTTGTTCAGGTCGCGTTCGTTGCTGAGGAACCCCACTTCGATCAGCACCGACGGGATGTCGGCAGATTTCAGCACCGAAAAGCCCGCGCGGCGCATCGGTCGGCGGTTCATCGGGCCGCCCGCCTTGGTCATGCCCTCCACCAACACCTGCGCCAGGGCGGCGGATCGCGGCTCTGTCTCTTGTCGGGCAAGGTCCAGCAGGACGCCTGCCACCTGATCGTCGGAGCCGGTCAGGTCAGCGCCCGCAATGATGTCGGCCCGGTTGTGGCGCGACGCCAGATGTTCCGTTGCCGCATCGCTGGCCGCATCCGACAGGGTATAGACGGTGGCACCCTTGGCCCCGCCCTGGCTGAGGCTGTCGGCATGAAGCGAGATGAACAGATCGGCGTCCTGCTGATGGGCGATGGCAACGCGGTGTTCAAGTGCGACAAAGATATCTTCGTCACGGGTCAGCACCGCCTCGACGCCTGCGCGCACCAGCGTGTCGCGCAGCGCCCGCGCGAAACTCAGCATCAGGTCCTTTTCGGCGATCCCGTCGCTTTCCGCGCCGGGGTCGATGCCACCATGGCCGGGGTCCAGAACCACCACGAAACGGTCCTTTTCCGTTCCCTTGGGCCTGGGCGGAGCGACCAGCGCCTTGGTCCAGGCCGGGTCCACCGGCGCACCGGCGGCGGCTTTATAGGCTTCGGCGTCCACTTCCTTCAGGGCAATTTCAAGCGTTGCATTCCCGCTGGCTGCGTCCACCGGCATGCCGATCTCGGTCGGGATCATCGGCACCGCCAGATCCGCCACCAGCCGCGACCAGCCGGGCTGGAACGCGCCAAACCGCACCGCCGACACCCGGCCCGGTTCAGCGAGCAACATCTGCGGGGTGATCCCGGCCCAGTCGGCCTCGCGGAAATCGACCACCAGCCGCGCGGGATCATCCAGCAGGAACACCCGGAACGGCACCCCCTGGCTCAGGCCCAGCGAGATATCGGTCTTGCCGAACCAGCCATCGGTGATTTCGCTGCGCGCGCCGTCCACACGGGCCAGCGCGGTCAGTTCCTGTGCCGGGGCGGGTGCCGCCCAAAGGATCAAAGCCAGAAATGTCGAAAATAATGCCCGCATGTGCCACCGCTTGACGCTGTTGTTGTGGCAAAGGTAGCACCAATGCCGCCCTGCCGCCAGCCTCAGCGCGCCGCCATGAAGGCCTTGAGCCGCGCCAGCCCTTCGGCAATATCCGCCGTGCTGCGGGCATAGGAGAACCGCAAGGTCGACAGCCCCCGCGCCGGGTCGAAATCAAGCCCCGGCGTCACCGAAACCCCCGCCTTTTCAAGGATTTCTGCGGCAAAGCTGCGGCTGTCACTGGTCAGGTCAGAGACATCGGCATAGACATAGAACGCACCATCTGGCGGTGCGATCTTGGTAAACCCGGCCTCGATCAACCCCTCCAGCATCAGCGCGCGGTTGGCGCGGTAGACATCCATGTTGCCCTGCAACTCACCATCGCATTCCATCGCGGCCAGTGCTGCGATCTGGCTGGCATGGGGCGCGCAGATGAACATGTTCTGCGCAATCCGCTCAATCACGCGCACATGATCCTCGGGCACCACCATCCAGCCCACGCGCCAGCCGGTCATGGAGAAATACTTGGAAAACGAGTTGATCACATAGCAGTCATCGGTGACCTCAAGCGCGGTGACCGCCTTCTTGTCATATTCGATGCCGTGATAAATCTCGTCCGAGATAAACGAGGTGCCCGCCGCGTCGCAGGCCCCGACCAGCGCCGCAATCGCGTCGCGGTCCAGCATGGTGCCGGTGGGATTGGCGGGTGAAGCGACCATCAACCCGGCCAGGTCCATGCCGGAAAAGTCAGCCGGAACAGGCTGATAGCGGTTCTGTGGCGATGTGGGCAGGTCCACCGGTTGCAATGCCAGCGCCTTGAGGATCTGGCGGTAGCTGGGATAGCCCGGCGCGCCGATGCCAACCCTGTCGCCGGTATCGAAAAGCGCGGTGAAGGCCAGAATGAACGCCCCCGAAGACCCCGGCGTGATCACCACCCGGCCCGGATCAAGATCGACGTTGTACCAGTCGCCATACATCTGCGCGATGCGCGCGCGCAGCGCGGGCAGCCCCAGCGCGACAGTATAGCCCAGTGCCCCCTGCTCCATCGCCTGCCCCAGCGCCGCCACCGCGCCCTGGGGCGCGCCGGTGCCGGGCTGTCCGACTTCCATATGGATGATATGACGGCCCGCGGCCTCTGCTGCCGAGGCGGCCTGCATCACATCCATCACAATAAAGGGATCGACAGCCGACCGGGTTGAACTTCGCATGGGCTTGCTCCTAATGTTGCGCAACGTTTCACCCTGTCATCGGTGCGCCGTCAACCCGCGCCCCTAGGAAAGATTTGCCATGATGCCCCGCCTGATCGCCCCTGTCTCTGCCGTCGTCCTTGCCGCCGCCCTGGCCCTGCCCGCCAGCGCCATGGACCTGACCGAACTGACAGACGCGGAACGCGCGCAATTCCGGGCCGAGGTGCGCGCCTATCTGATGGACAACCCGCAGGTAATCATGGAAGCGGTCGAACTGCTGCAAACCCGCGAAGCCGAAGCACAGGCCGAAGCCGATGTGAACATGGTCTCGGACAACGCCGATGCGATCTTTGACGATGGCTATTCCTGGGTCGGGGGCAATCTGGAAGGCGACATCACGCTGGTCGAATTCCTCGATTACCGCTGCGGCTATTGCAAACGCGCCCATGGCGAAGTGGCCAAACTGCTGGAAACAGACGGAAACATCCGCATCATCGTCAAGGAACTGCCGATTCTGGGTGACGAATCCGTGCTCGCCTCACGCTTTGCCATCGCGACCAAACAGGTGGCAGGCGGCGATGCCTACAAGGCGATGAACGACGCGCTGATGGCCTATAGCGGCTCTGTCACCGTGCCGGCAATGCGCCGGATGGCAGAAACGCTGGAACTGGATGCGGACGCCATCGAGGCGCAGATGGACAGCAAAGAGGTGACGCAAGAGATCGCGCAGACCCGCGCGCTGGCGCAGACCCTGCAGATTTCCGGCACGCCGACCTTTGTGGTGCACGACGAAATGCTGCGCGGCTACCTGCCCTACGACCAGATGCGCGCCATCGTGGACGACAAACGGGGATGACCCTTGCACAAAACCCTGATGTTGGCCGCCTTTCTAGCGGCCGGTCCCGGCTGGGCTGAATCGGATATCTTCAATCTGACGGCGGCGGAACGTGCCGCATTTCGCGCTGAGATCAGGGCGCTGCTGCTGGCTGAGCCGCAAATCGTCGACCGGGCGCTGAATCCGCAAAATCCTGCTGCACAGGAAATCCGGCAAGAGATCGAAGACGATCAACAGCTTTTGCGCGCGTTGGAGACTGAAATTCTGGTTGATCGCCAGATTGCCCTGTTCATCGGAACCGATTGCGCGGAATGCACGAGGGCGGTGAATGAAATGCGCGCAATATCAAAAGATTACGGGGCGACATTCACCTTGCATGACGTTGCAAACCCAACTTCGGCGGCGCTGGCAGAGAGACTGGGGATGGCAGACCTGCCCTTTTACGTACTGCCCGGCATGATCCTGCGGGGCCACATCCCGCCCGTGGTCTTGCGGCGTTACCTGGGCTGATTACTCCGCCGCCTCGACCTCTTGCGCGTCGATCTCGGCGGCGCGTTTTTCAACCTGTTCGACGATATGGTCGATCATGCCGTCATTGCCCAGTTTGTGGCTCTGCTTGCCCGCAAGATAGACCATCCCGGAACCCGCCCCGCCGCCGGTAAAGCCCACATCGGTCATCAGCGCCTCACCCGGGCCATTGACCACACAGCCGATGATGCTGAGGCTCATGGGCGTCTTGATGTGGTCCAGCCGCTTTTCCAGCGCCTCGACCGTCTTGATCACGTCAAAGCCCTGGCGCGCGCAGCTGGGGCAGGAAATGATGTTCACGCCCCGGTGCCGCAGGCCCAGCGATTTCAGAATTTCATAGCCGACCTTGACCTCTTCCACCGGGTCGGCAGACAGGCTGACGCGGATCGTGTCGCCGATGCCCATCCACAGCAGGTTGCCCAGCCCGATGGCCGATTTGATGGTGCCGGAGGTCAGCCCCCCCGCCTCTGTGATCCCGAGATGAATGGGCGCATCCGTGGCCTCTGCCAGTTGCTGATAGGCGGCGGCGGCCATGAAGACGTCAGAAGCCTTGCAGCTGATCTTGAATTCGTGAAAATCGTTGTCCTGCAATATCTTGATGTGGTCCAGACCGCTTTCCACCATCGCGTCCGGGCAGGGTTCGCCGTATTTTTCCAGCAGGTGGCGTTCCAGCGAGCCTGCATTTACCCCGATGCGGATCGAACAATTGTGATCGCGCGCGGCCTTGATGACCTCGCGCACGCGTTTCTCGTCACCGATGTTGCCGGGATTGATGCGCAGGCAGGCCGCGCCCGCCTCTGCCGCTTCGATCCCGCGTTTGTAGTGGAAATGGATGTCGGCCACGATCGGCACGGAGACCTCCGGCACGATCTGCCGCAGCGCCCTGGAAGATGCCTCGTCCGGGACCGAGATGCGCACGATATCCGCGCCCGCATCCGCCGCCGCCTGCACCTGCGCAATCGTCGCCTTCACGTCGGTGGTCAGCGTGTTGGTCATAGTCTGGACCGTGATCGGCGCATCGCCCCCCACTGGGACATTGCCCACCATGATCTGACGGCTTTTACGACGGTAGATATTGCGCCATGGACGTATGTGATTGAGCGACATTACGGCTTCCCGAGGCTTGCGAATTCATCGGGAACCTAGACATTCGGCAGTCTGTTCGCAATGGGTGTGACCGGTTGTTCTACCGGGTCTGGCAGGGCATCGCCGCCAGTATCGCGGGGTCGATGTCGCTGCCCGCAAGGTCGGCAAACATCCGGCTCAGCGGTTGCTCCTGCGTCGGGTCGACCGGCGCGTAGAGTTCAGCAAGCGCTTCGTGATGCAGCGGCAGGTTCGACGTGATGGCACCGCGCGCACCCACCGGGCCGACACAGGCATCCGCCAGCGCGAAATAGAGCGCCCCGGATTCCCCGGTGCGCAGGGTTGGCGGCTCTTCCGTGGCGGGAATATCGTAGGTATCGCCCTTGTTCATCACCTTTTCAAAGATGACAGAGCCATTTGCAGCCGTCACACGCACCCAGGACGGATAAGCGGCAACCATGCGCACGGTCCCTGCGGCCCCTTCCACAACCTGTGGGACGGCACCACCCTGACCAAGCGTCCCCGGCACAGCATCCAGCGTCAGGTCTGCGGTCTGGATCACGGCAGGCGACCCGGTGGTGGACAGGTCCGGGAAATTCCCGACAGAGCGCGGGTCAATGGTGGAAATCGGGGCGTCGCGGGCGACCAGCACAGGCACATCCAGCGCCTGCGGGCGATAGAGCCGGTCCAGCGCATCGGCGCGGGGCGCGTCAATGGCTTCCGGCGCGTCCGAGGAACCGCCGGTTTCGGGTGCCGCCGACAGCGCACCGTCCAGCGGATCGAGATCCGACAGGACAACGGGGGTCTGGTCCACCGGGGCGACCTGCACGCGCTGCACTTCCTGCAACACGCTCCACCCGCCGAACCCGATGGCACCGATCAGCACGACCAGCACCAGCATCGACCCGATGGCAGAGGGTTCGATCCGGCTGAGGATACTGTCCGCAACGGGGGTGAAAGGCGTGTTCGGACGCGCAAAAAGATCAGCCTCCGACGGGCGCTTGCGGCGTTCTTCAAAGCTGGGTTTCTTGATCACCGAGGCTTCGGCGGACATCCCATGCGCCACGGCAAAACCGGATTCGGTGCAAAACGACGTAAAGGCCTTGTCAGGGTCCATGTTCAGGTAGCGCGCATAGGACCGCACGTAACCGGCGATGAAACCGGGCGTGTCAAAGGCATCCGGGTCGGCATTTTCGATGGCGGCGATATAGGAGGCCTTGATCCGCAGTTCGCGCTGAACATCCAGCAGGGATTTGCCCATGGTGGCGCGTTCACCGCGCATGACATCGCCCAGGCGCAGGTCAAAGTCGTCAAACCCTTTGGGTTCAACTATCTCGTCTTCTATGACCTTGGAGGACCAACGCCCGATCATATGCCATGCCCCGTCGTTTCTATGCCTGCAGCCTTAACCCGATACCGTGCAGCCGATTCGAGTCTGACCTTTTGTTAAGTCAAAACTAGCACAAGGCAACGGGCAATACGAGTTTTAGCTGCTTAGCCAGCGGCTTCGGCACGATTCAGCGCACAATGCGACCACAAACCGTCCATCGCATGGACCAGCGCATCCATTTCCCGCGGGCCGTGAACCGGGGACGGGGTAAAGCGCAGCCGCTCGGTGCCGCGCGGCACCGTGGGATAGTTTATCGGCTGTACATAAATGCCGTGGTCTTCCAGCAGCATGTCAGACAACAGCTTGGTATGAACCGGGTTGCCCACCATCACGGGCACGATATGGCTGCCATGGTCAATGATTGGCAGGCCCAGACCTTTCAGCCGCAATTTCAATGCCTTGGCCTGCTGCTGATGCTTTTCGCGCAGGTCCGTCGCCCGCTTGAGATAGGCCACCGAAGCCGCAGCACCCGCCGCAATCGCAGGCGGCAGCGAGGTGGTAAAGATAAAGCCGGGCGCATAGGAGCGGATCGCATCGCACATCCTGGCAGAGGCCGCGATATAGCCGCCCATCACGCCAAATGCCTTGGCCAGCGTGCCGTTGATGATGTCCAGCCGGTGCATCAGCCGGTCGCGTTCGGCAACCCCGCCGCCGCGTGGGCCGTACATGCCGACAGCATGCACTTCGTCGATGTATGTCAGCGCGCCGAATTCATCCGCCAGGTCGCAGATTGCCTCGATCGGGCCAAAATCACCGTCCATCGAATAGATCGATTCAAAGGCGATCAGCTTGGGCGCGGCAGGGTCGTCGGCCTCAAGCAGCTGGCGCAGATGTTCCACGTCGTTGTGCCGGAAAATACGTTTCGCCCCACCATTGCGGCGCACGCCCTCGATCATGGAGGCATGGTTCAGCGCGTCGGAATAGATGATCAGACCCGGAAAAAGCTTGGGCAAGGTCGACAGCGTAGCATCATTGGCGATATAGGCCGAGGTGAACAGCAACGCGCCTTCCTTGCCATGAAGATCGGCCAATTCCGCCTCAAGCCGCTTGTGATAGACCGTGGTGCCGGAAATGTTGCGTGTCCCGCCCGAGCCCGCGCCGGTGGCCTGCAACGCTTCTTGCATGGCGTCCAGAACGATGGGGTTCTGCCCCATGCCGAGATAGTCGTTTCCGCACCAGACGGTGATGTCCTGTTCGGCCCCGTCCGGACGGGTCCAGACCGCATGGGGGAAATGTCCGTTGCGCCGCTCGATATCAATGAACGTGCGGTAACGACCTTCTTCGTGCAGACGCGCAATCGCCTCATCCAGCTTTGTCGTGTAGTCCATGCGCCTCTCCAGTCCTGGCAACCACGAGATCAGGCAAGGCAGCCGAAATCGTGTTCTTTTTAGAACGAATATAGAAACACCCTCAAACATTCAACTTCTCAAGAGTGTACGTGGTGTCGCAGGGCCGCGAAAGTCAGGAATGCCCTACCAGCCGGGCCGTGCGCTCCGCAAATGGCTGCCATGACGGTGTTGAGCATTGCACAGGCGGGCCGCTTGGGCGAAAGAAAGACATGAAAGTTTCTAAACCTGCCCCCTCCCTCGTCGAATTCATCGTCCTGACCGCCCTGATGATCTCGCTGGTTGCCTTGACCACCGACATCATGCTGGCCGCACTGGGGTTGATCGCAACCGATCTGGGGCACCCCGACCCGATGGACGGACATCTTGTCATCTCGGTCCTGTTTGCCGGATTCGCGGTGGGGCAGCTTCTGGTCGGGCCGTTGTCTGACAGTTATGGCCGCAAGCCGGTGATCCACATCAGCTATATCGTGTTCTGCATCGGCACACTCATGTGCCTGCTGTCGGCCAGTTTCGAAGTCATGCTGGCGGGGCGGCTGTTGCAGGGTGTGGGCATGTCCGGCCCCCGGATCATCGCGGTGGCCATCGTGCGGGACGGTTACGCAGGCCGGAAAATGGCGCGGATCATGTCTTTTGTCATGGCTGTCTTCATCCTGGTGCCCGCTATCGCCCCCAGCATCGGGCAAATCCTGATCTCATTCTCTGGTTGGCGCGCCACCTTTACGCTGCTGCTGATCATGGCGGGCGTGACCTGGATATGGTTCACCCTGCGCCAGGTCGAAACCCTGCCTGCCACGGCGCGCCGCCCGCTGTCGGTTGGCAACCTGGTTTCGGGGATGAAGACGATCCTGACTACCCCGGCCGCCATCGGCTATACGATCTGCGCCGGGCTGATCTTTGGTCCCTTCCTGGCCTATCTGAGCCTGGCCCAACAGATTTTCCAGGTGACCTATGACACCGGGCTGTCCTTCACGCTATGGTTTGCCGCCGGCGCGTTCTCCATCGGGGTCGCCGCGATCGTGAACTCTGCGCTGGTCGAGCGCCTTGGCATGCGCTTTCTGTCCAATATCGCATTGAGCGGCGTTATTCTTGGCGGCTGTGCCTTTGGGGCCGTGGCGCTGGCCACCGACGGGCTGCCGCCCTTCGGGCTCTTCATCGCATGGCTGGTGTGCAACTTCTTTTTCATGGGGCTGCTATTCGGCAACCTCAACGCCCTGGCGATGGAGCCATTGGGCCATATCGCCGGGCTGGGCGCTGCCGTGGTGGGCGCATTGTCCACCGCCATCTCCATCCCTGTGGGCACCATCATCAGCGAGAACTACACAGGCAGCCCGGCCCTTCTGACCCTGTCCTTTGCAACCTCCGCAACCCTGTGCCTGGCGCTGGGATGGGCCATCAGCCGCCGCCAGAGCGTGTCGCGTTTGCACTGAAGCATCTTCTGCCGCCTGACGCGTTTAAGACCCATGGCATCTGGCAGCGTCCGGGGGGTCACCTGTAGCAGGAAGCGCCATGGCGGCCCCGGACATTTTCCCGCCCGATCTGCCGGTTCCTTGCAAATGAAGACATGTCAAAAATGACATGTCTTCATTTACAAAGTTCCCCTGGCAAGCGCATTTTCCGTTCGCGCATACCGCCCCGAGCCTGCCCGTCTCTGGACACTGCCGACCTGCCTGATACGGTCGCGCCAAACAGCCTGACAACCGGAGAATACCCATGACCCTAGACGCCGTCCTCGCCCGTATCGACGCCGAATTGCCCGCCGCGACCGACCGCCTGCTGGACCTTCTGCGAATCCCCTCCATCTCGACCGATCCCGCGTTCAAACCCGATTGCGACCGCGCCGCCGACTGGCTGGTCGCCGATCTGACCGCCATGGGCATCGACGCCAGCAAACGTCCCACGCCGGGGCATCCGATGGTGGTGGGTCACCTGGGCGACACGGGCCCGCATCTGCTGTTTTACGGCCACTACGACGTGCAGCCCGTCGACCCGCTGAACCTGTGGGACCGCGACCCCTTCGATCCCGAAATTCAGGACACCGCCAAGGGCAAGGTGATCCGGGGGCGCGGCTCGTCTGATGACAAGGGCCAGCTGATGACCTTTGTCGAGGCGCTGCGCGCATGGAAAGAGGTCAAGGGCGGTTGGCCCTGCCGCATCACCTTTTTCCTTGAAGGCGAAGAGGAATCCGGCTCCCCCTCACTGGTGCCCTTCATGCAGGAGAACGCCGAGGAACTGAAAACCGACATCGCTCTGATCTGCGACACCGGGTTGTTCGAATCCCGGACCCCCGCCATCGTGACCATGCTGCGCGGCCTGCTGGGCGAGGAACTGACGGTAACCGCCGCCAACAAGGACCTGCATTCCGGCATGTACGGCGGTATTGCGATGAACCCGATCCGCGTGCTCAGCGGCATTGTCGCGAATCTGCACGACGAGACCGGCCGCGTCACCATCCCCGGATTCTACGACGGCGTGCCGGAACTGTCCGATGAGCTGGAGGCGCAATGGCAGGGTCTTGCCTTCGACCACGAAGGGTTCCTGGGCGATGTCGGCCTGAGCATCCCGGCGGGCGAGCAGGACCGCACCCCACTTGAGATGATCTGGTCGCGCCCCACCTGCGAGGTCAATGGCATCTGGGGCGGCTACACCGGCGACGGGTTCAAGACCGTCCTGCCCGCAATGGCCCATGCCAAGATTTCATTCCGCCTTGTCGGCACCCAGGACCCGCTGGCAATCCGGGAAAACTTCCGCGCCATGGTGCAGAACGCCCTGCCCGCCGATTGCGAGGTCACGTTCCACGGACATGGTGCAAGCGCCGCCTCCGGTGCAGATATCTCGGGGCCGATGTTCGAAAAGGCGCGTCAGGCACTGTCGGATGAATGGCAGATCCCGGCGGCCTATATCGGCTGCGGCGGGTCGATTCCGATCGCGGGTCACTTCCAGCAGATCCTCGGCACCGAACCGATGCTGATCGGCTTTGGCAAGGACGACGACGCGCTGCATTCTCCGAACGAGAAATACGACATGGAAAGTTTTCATAAGGGCATCCGGTCCTGGGCGCGCATCCTGGATGCGCTGACCTGATGCGGATCGGCTGACCTGGAAAGACAGGGACCGGCACGCTCGGGAGGAGGTGAGCGTGCCGGTCTGTATAACGGCTTCAGGGAGGAAGCACCGTTAAGGTCGGCACCCGGTGTTCTCTGGGAGGAGCGAGACCGGTTGCCTGGCAACGGCGCACGCATCAATGTGGCGCACCGTTGATCTGTGGGCGCGGGGTGAGCCGCGCGAAATTCTGTCAGACCTTCTTAAAGGCCGTCGTATTCATATTCGATCAGAAGAGCCGCGTGCTGCGGGATGTCCGCGCGGGTGATACCCATCGCTTCAAGCTGCTGGTCGCTGCTTGCGCTCAGAACCGAAAGCATACGGCCATATTGCAACATCTTGAATCCGCGACGGGCGGATTTGCCAAATTTGCGGGTCAGCGACGCGGCATTGCGTGCCAGCAGGCCCGGAAGATCTGCGGCGCGGTCAAGGAATGCGCCATGGTTGTCGATTGTGCTGTGATCGGCCATCTTAATTCTCCATGCCTGCGGCTTCGCTGGCAACGCGGCGGATGTGCGCGCGCGGGATGCCAAGATCGGCCAGTTCACGGTCGGTCAGACCGACCAGTTCATTGACAGTGCGCCGGTAAACGGCCCGACGCCTCTGGGCCAGTTTGAGGGCGGCGCCCAGGTGCTGAAAACGAATGCTCAGATAGGTGCCGAAACCTTGTGCGAGAGGTTGGTTGCGATGTGTTGCAGTTGCCATTACGACCACTCCTTTTCTTGATTATGCTGCGGTGCAGTATTATGCTGCAATGCAGAGATAGTCGGCAACCAGCTGAATTAGAACCCGTCAAATGCGCATAGGGGCTATGCCGAACAGGAAAGGTTTCGCAACGTCATGGACGTTTCATCGCAGATGTTGGCCTTTGTGAGGGTGGTCGAGATGGGCAGCATCTCGGCCGCCTCGCGCACCAGTGGTCAGACCCCTTCGGCGGTCAGCAAACAGATCGGCCATCTGGAGGACCACGTGGGCCACCGCCTGTTGCGGCGCACCCGCGCGGGCGTGTCGCTGACCGACGAGGGCAAACGGTATTATGAAAAATGCCGCGCCGTGGCAGAGAAGTTCTATGAGGCCGAAGACTATATCAGCAGCTTCAGTGACGCGCCCTCCGGCCCGTTGCGCGTGGCCTCCAGCGTCGCGTTCGGCAAGTCCCAACTGATGCATGTCCTGCCGGAATTCCTGGAAAAATACCCGGACATCAAGTTTTCGCTGGAACTGACCGACCGGACCATCGACATCGAGGAAGAAAGCTTTGACGCCGCCATCAGCTTTGCCGAACAACTGACCAACCCCAATGTGATCGTGCGGCGGATCATGCGCAACGAACGCATCCTTTGCGCAGCCCCCAAATTCATCGCGCGCCACGGCAAACCTGCCGCCTTTTCCGATCTCACCCGGTTCAATTGCCTGCGTACATCGAACGCGCGCGGACGCAACGCCTGGCATGCGGATCTGGACGGTATCCGCTATTCGGTGGAGGCGGACGGCAATTTCGAGGGCAACAGCGCCGATGCCGTCTTTATCGCAGCACTTTCCGGCCTGGGGATCGCGCGCCTGTCGACCTATCTGGTGGAGGACAAGATCGCATCTGGCGACCTGATCCGATTGTTCCCGGAATATACGCAAAACCACGCGGATGTCGCTGTAAGCTATGCGCAGAAACGTAACTTGTCGCCGACGATCCGGGCCTTCGTGGATTTTCTGGTGGCCCGTTTCGACCGCCGCGAATCGCGCGCGATGTCACACGCGGCGGACTGACTTGCGCTGCCCTTCGCGCACAAAGACATAGATCCCCGACCCGATCACGACAGCGGCCCCGACAAAGACCATCGGCGCGGGCCATTCGCCGAATATCGTCCAGCCCCAGAACAACGCGTAGATCAGCAAGGAATATTCGAACGGGGCCACCGCCGAGGCCGGGCTCAGCCGATAGGCCTGCGCCATGAGGTAACCCACGCAGGCCGCGACCAGCCCGAGAAGCGTAAGAGGCAGGAAATCATCCACCGGCGGCCAGACCCAGGCCCGCAGCAGGAACCGGATGCTTTCATTTTCGGTGTCTGCGGCAAACCGCCCGTCCCCCGCCACCAGAAAAACGCAGGCGCTGACGGCGATAAAGGCGATCTGCATGTGCAGCGCCAGCGCCGAGGCGCGGCTGGTCGCCCCCAGTTTCCGGGTCAGCACCGACATGGTTGCATAGCCCGCAGCGGCCAATACCGGCAGGATCACCACCCATCCCAAAGCGCCCTCTCCGGTGCCCAGTTGCGACGTCATCATCAAAAGCACACCACCGAACCCCAGCCCGATCGCGGCAAAGCGGCGCGGCCCGACCTTTTCGCCCAGAATCGGGATCGACAGCAGCGTCACGAAGAGCGGTGCCACGAAATAAAGCGCATTGGCCGTGGCCAGCGGCATGGCCACGATGGCGGCATAGATCATGGTGTTTGCAAAGACGATCAGCAAGGCCCGCAGCAGGTGCAACAGCGGCCTTCCGGTGCGCAGCAGGCGCCAGCCCCCCTCGATCCTCAGCAGGAAAAGGGTAAAGACCAGCCCGACAACCGAGCGGAACATCACAAGCTGGTGCAGCGGATAGCCCCCCGACAGGGATTTGATCAGCATATCGTTGACGGAAATCAGAAACATCCCCGCCAACATGCAAAAGATGCCCAGCCGGGCATGGGGAATGGCGGAAATGTTCATGCCCTCCTCTTACACGGTGGAATAAAGGATTGTTAAGGCCCTGCAGGGCATCACATCGGTGACGGGCGGTCAGGCTTCCCCGCCCAGGCACTCATCGCCAAACCCCTGATACAAAAGCAAAAAGGCCCCCGAAACGGGAGCCTTTTATGCAGCGGTGGCGCGGTTGACGGGGCTCGAACCCGCGACCCCCGGCGTGACAGGCCGGTACTCTAACCAACTGAGCTACAACCGCCCACTGCAGCTCCGGGGCAGGCCCCGAAGCGTTTGGTGGTAATATGAGCGCGGGCGCTAGGCGTCAAGACGCAAACCCGACGAAAATGCAGAAATATTCACCGACGACAAAACCACGCCTGCCGCGCCCCCATCCGGCCCTATCGCGCGGGGGCGGGGATGAATTCAGTATCGTCGCCCGGCGGCAGTTTGAAGCGGCCATGCGCCCAGTCGCCCGCGCGCCATGCTTCCTTTGCCGCGTCGATCCGGTCTTTCGAGGAGGCCACGAAATTCCACCAGATGTGGCGCGGCCCGTCCATCGTGGCCCCGCCCAGCAACATGACCCGCGCGCCCTGCCCCCCTGCACGCGCGCTGATCCGGTCGCCGGGGCGAAACACCAGCATCTGGCCCGCTTCGAAATCCTGTCCGCTGACTGTGACGCTGCCCGAGACCACGTAAAGCCCCCGGTCTTCGTGATTGTCCGGCATCGGGATGGAGGCCCCCGCCTCCAGCAGCGCGTCGGCATAGAAGGTCTCTGAGAACACCCTGACCGGTGCCGTCTCGCCATAGGCATCGCCCAGGATCAGGCGCACATGTTTGCCTTCGCCCTCCAGCAGCGGCAGCTCTTCCTTGGCGGCATGCTGGAAATCGGCGGCCTCATCCTCGTATTTTTTCGGCAGTGCAACCCAGGTCTGCAAGCCGAAAAGGCTGTGCGGTGCCTTGATCATTTCGCCATCGGCCCGTTCGGAATGGGTGATGCCCTGGCCTGCCACCATCCAGTTGACCGCGCCGGGTTCGATCCATTGATCGGTGCCAAGGGAATCGCGGTGGTGGATCTTGCCCTTGTAGAGATAGGTCACCGTCGCGAGGCCGATATGCGGATGCGGGCGCACGTCGATCCCCTTGCCGGTCAGGAATTCTGCCGGGCCCATCTGGTCGAAAAAGATGAAGGGACCAACCATTTGCCGCTTGGGCGCAGGCAGCGCACGGCGGACTTCGAAGCCGCCCAGATCACGGGCGCGCGGGACGATCACGGTTTCAATGGCATCCACGGCATCGCCTGTGGGGCAATCGGGGTCGAGGGCGGGGTTCCAGCTCATGTCAAGTCTCCTGTTGCTTGGACATAAGTTAGGCGCGGGACGCCGTTTTGCAAAGCTGGGTTAGATGCACAGTGTCTGTGCGGCATGGGATGTCGCGGTGGTCTCAACGCAGGTATTTGCGCATCGCACCGCCGGGCAGCACCCCCCCGGGACCAGGCCGGGCATCAGCCAGAAAGCGGTGCGCCGGACGTCAGCCGAGGCTGACCCCGAATATCATGCCGACACCGGCGGTCGCGGCCATGGCAAGCGCGCCCCAGAACATGACACGCGCTGCGCCCTTGATCAGCCCTGCACCGCCCACGACAGCCCCAAGCGCGCCCAGTACGGCAAGTGCGACCAGCGTGGTCAGCGCGACCAAAAGACCGATCTGCCCGTATCCGGCAAGGGCCGCGACGATCAGCGGGATCACCGCCCCCGCCGCAAAGGTCACGGCAGAGACAAGCGCCGCCTGCACCGGCCGGGCAGAGCCCGTGTCGCCAATGCCCAATTCGTCCCGCAGATGTGCGCCGAGGGCGTCTTTCTCGGTCAATTGCACCGCGACCTGCCGCGCAAGATCCGGATCAAGGCCCCGTTCGACGTAGATCTGGGTCAGCTCATCCAGTTCCGCCTCAGGCGCAGCCTGCAATTCCTGCCGCTCGCGGCTGATGTCGGCCGCTTCGGTGTCCGCCTGCGAACTGACAGAGACATATTCCCCCGCCGCCATCGACATGGCCCCCGCCACCAGCCCCGCAA
>NZ_LXYI01000044.1 GCF_001650875.1 Sulfitobacter sp. EhC04 | reverse complement strand
CCATAGGCGGCCAACACGGCCCGGGCTGACGCGGGGTTGCGCGCGGGAGGCCGAACGGGATTAAGGGATTGTCAGTCGAAGGGATGGCCCAGAAGGTAGAGATGCGCGGGGAGCCCATGCCAGAACGTGTCACCCTGCCGATCGGGACAGCCTGACTCCCTGTTCAGCACCTCCCTGACGAAGGAAACGGCGATCACCGGACTTTGCCACCCCCGCCTTTGCCTCGTGGGAGTTGCGATGCCCTGCCGCGGCCGACTTTCGATACCGGGACACTCAGGACACGAGGCATAGCATGGCTGATTACGATCTCGAGGCACTGTTGCTCAGCGACCTGAAGAAAATGCAGAAGGACATCGCCAAAGCGATCTCCACCTATGAGGATCGGCAGAAGGCAGAAGCCCACGCCAAGGTGGAAGCTCTCGCCCGGGACCTCGGCTACTTCCTGGCCGAACTTGTCGGCACCGAGACGAAAGCCTCGCGCGCGCCTGCTGCGGCGAAATACCGGCACCCTGAGAACCCGGCGCTCACCTAGTCCGGTCGTGAGTGTAAACCGCAGTGGTTCGTGGACGCTCTGGCTACTGGCAAACCTGGCAGTGACCTGAAAATCCGCTGAAAGATCACCAACCCTGCGGCTAAAGAACCCGAAGCCGCGCGTTCCATGAACTGGTCATTCGGGCCTGGTGCCAGCGCAGGACAGGACAGGAGCGGCCTAATTTGGGCGCTCCGTAGGGCTAGCACGTTCGAGCGACCATCACAGAGGGCGGAATCCGGACCTTCACTGCGAAGCTTCCGTGCCGAAAACTTGAAGCTNNAGATCTACACCGCTGCAAGTTGGCTTTCCGCCCTTCCTGTTGGTTGCCACTGGCTCCGATGCTGCAACTACATGTGCATGAGCACCGCCTCACAGCGGGCTCGTTTCTGAATGATGCCCGTCCATGTAGCGCATGCTGGCCAAGTGAGGACCGGGCGATCACAGCAATCATTGTGAACAGCACTCTTCCAAGCTAACTGATCAGCCCCGCAGCTTTGACGACGATGTCGTCCAACCCTTTGCCGCCTGTCGCAACGTAACCACGTAATTGAGCCAACATACGTGGCTCCCAGTAATCGGTCAGATGGGCCGCGACGCGATTGGCCTGATCGGTGCCGGGCTGGGTCTTGAAAAAGGTGGCGATCTGGTTGGCCATATGGACCATCTTCTCAGGCGACATCGGGAACCTCATGGAGAATGCGATGGGGATGGGAATAGAGATCAAAACCGCCGCCACGAGCAAAAGCGGCAAGGGTGATACCTGCACCCTCGGCCAACCGCAGCGCATGGGCGGTGGGGGCAGAGACAGCGATCAGCAGGCCGCACCCGGCCATGGCGCATTTCTGCACCAGTTCGACCGACAGGCGACTGGTCATCACGACGGCTCCCCGAGAGGGGTCGATATCGTGCCGCCAGAGCGCGCCGATCAGCTTGT
This sequence comes from Sulfitobacter sp. EhC04, assembly GCF_001650875.1. Taxonomy (GTDB): domain Bacteria; phylum Pseudomonadota; class Alphaproteobacteria; order Rhodobacterales; family Rhodobacteraceae; genus Sulfitobacter. Next base: position 8,898 of record NZ_LXYI01000044.1, on the reverse strand, counting down.
CCAGCGCATTGTGCCGCCCCACATCCTCGCGCGCCAGGACCAACCCCGCGCCCGGACGGATGAAACCTGCCGCATGGGTGGCGCGGGTCAGGTTATGCAGTGGTTGATGCGCGCTGAGGGCGTCTGCGGCAACGGAAATTTCTTGCGCGGCAAAGACCGGCGCGGCATGGGCCACAGAAGGCACCGCGCGGACTGCCTCCTCCAGAGAGTCGATACCACAGAGACCACAACCCACTGGCCCTGCCATGTATCGTCGCCGCGCGGTGAGTGCCCCCTGACGATCCTCGTTCAGCCAGAACCGCGCTTCGATGCCCTGTGCATGGTCGGCAATCTCGAAGCCCTCGATCTGTGCTGAATCGGTCACGATCCCTTCGGTGACGGCGAAGCCATAGGCAAAATCGCCAATATCTGCCGGTGTCGCCATCATTACCGCTTGGGTCGTGCCATCAAAGACAAAGGCTACCGGGGCCTCTTCGGGCAAGGCGCGGGTGACGCGGCGCGCCCCCTCAGCCTGCACGGAGAGGCCCGGTCGGCTCTGGGTGGGAGAAAAGCCCATCGCCATCACTCTGCCGCAGGCAGGATACGCCGCGCCTGGGCGGCTTGCGCGGCATAATCCTCTTGCCAGTCCGAGGGCCCGTTCGACAGGCTGACCTGCACCGCCGTTACCTTGTATTCCGGGCAGTTTGTGGCCCAGTCAGAGTAGTCTGTGGTGATCACATTGGCCTGTGTATCGGGGTGGTGAAAGGTGGTGTAGACCACGCCAGGGCTCACACGATCGGTGAGTTTGGCGCGTAATGTGGTTTCACCCGCACGGCTGGCCAAGCGCACCCAATCGCCCTCTTTCAGCCCGCGCATCTCGGCATCATGCGGATGGATTTCCAGCAAATCTTCCTCGTGCCAGATGACATTGTCGGTGCGCCTCGTCTGGGCGCCAACGTTATACTGACTCAAGATGCGTCCCGTGGTCAGCAGCAACGGGAAACGCGGGCCGGTTTTCTCATCGGTTGCCACATACTCCGTGAAAATGAATCGTCCCTTTCCGCGCATGAACCCATCGACATGCATCAGCGGCGTGCCCTCGGGATGCGACTCATTGCAGGGCCATTGCACGCTACCCTTCTCTTCGAGCAGCGCGTAATCCACCCCGGCGAAAGAGGGCGTCGTCGCTGCGATCTCCTCCATGATCCGGGCGGGATGCGCATAGGTCCAGCCCGCGCCCATGGCATTGGCGAGCATCTGGGTGATCTCCCAGTCGGCATAGCCATTGAGGGGCGGTATCACCTTGCGTACACGGTTGATCCGCCGCTCGGCATTGGTAAAAGTGCCGTCCTTTTCGAGGAAGGTCGATCCGGGCAGGAAGACATGCGCGTAGTTCGCAGTTTCGTTAAGAAAGAGGTCATGCACTATGACACAGTCCATCGCCGCCAGACCCGCGGCCACATGTTTGGTGTCGGGGTCCGATTGCAGGATGTCCTCACCCTGACAATAGAGCCCCTTGAAGGTGCCATCGACAGCCGCATCGAGCATGTTGGGAATGCGCAGGCCGGGTTCTGCGTCGATCTGAACGCCCCATGCTTCTTCAAAGACCTTGCGGACTTCCGGGCCTTTGACGTGACGATAGCCGGGCAGTTCGTGCGGGAAAGAGCCCATGTCGCAGGCGCCCTGCACGTTGTTCTGGCCGCGCAGCGGGTTCACGCCGACGCCGGGCCGTCCCATGTTACCAGTCAGCATGGCAAGGTTGGCGATGCCCATGACGGTCGTGGACCCTTGGGAATGTTCGGTCACGCCAAGGCCATAATAGATCGACCCATTGCCACCGGTGGCGAATAGACGGGCGGCAGCGCGCAATGCTGCGGGATCAACGCCGGTCAGCAGCGCGGTTGCTTCGGGAGAGTGGCGCGGATTGCTGATGAAGTCGGCGTAATGCTGGAATTCGTCCCAATCGCAGCGCTCGCGGATGAAGTCCTGATCCATCAGCCCTTCGGTCACGATCACATGCGCAAGGGCGCTGACCACAGCGACATTGGTGCCGGGGCGCAGGGGCAGGTGATGGGATGCCGCGACATGCGCCGATTTCACCAAATCAATCCGGCGCGGATCGACCACGATCAACTTGGCCCCCTCCCGCAGCCGCTTCTTGAGGCGCGAGGCAAAGACCGGGTGGCCATCCGTGGGGTTAGCGCCGATCACTACAACCACATCGGTATGCTCAACGGAATCGAAATCCTGAGTGCCAGCGGAAGTGCCAAACGTCTGACCCAGACCATAGCCGGTGGGCGAATGACAAACACGCGCGCAGGTGTCGGTGTTGTTGTTGCCAAAGACTGCACGCGCCAGTTTCTGCACCAGATAGGTTTCCTCATTGGTGCAGCGGCTCGAGGTGATCACGCCGATGGATTTCTTGCCATATTTTTCTTGAAGCCCGCGCATGCGAGTGGCTGCAAATCTCAGCGCCTCGTCCCAGTCGACCTCTCGCCAAGGTTGGTCGATCCGTTCGCGGATCATAGGCTTGAGGATGCGGTCCTTGTGATGGGCATAGCCATAGGCAAAGCGGCCCTTGACGCAGGAATGTCCGTGATTGGCCTTGCCATGCTTATAGGGGGTCATGCGCACCAACGTGTCGCCGTTCATCTCGGCCTTGAAGGAGCAGCCCACGCCACAATAGGCGCAGGTGGTGATGACCGAGCGGTCGGGGGTGCCCAACTCAATTATGGATTTCTCCTGCAAGGTTGCGGTGGGGCAGGTCTGAACGCAGGCACCGCAGCTCACGCAGTCAGAGGCAAGGAAATCATCACCCGCATTTCCCGCCGATACGCGGCTGTCAAAGCCACGGCCCTGAATCGTCAGCGCAAAGGTACCCTGTACCTCTTCGCAGGCGCGAACACAGCGGTTGCAAACGATACATTTGCTGGGATCATAGCTGAAATAGGGGTTGCTGTCGTCCTTGGGTAGCCATTCGGGATTGGCCTCTCCGCTCGTGTTGCGGGCCTCGAAATGGTTGACCATGACGCCCTTTTCCGGGGCGTCATAGCGGACATCGCGCAGGCCAACAGCGCCCGCCATGTCCTGCAATTCGCAATCGCCGTTGGCCGAGCAGGTCAGACAATCCAGCGGGTGATCGGAGATGTAAAGCTCCATCACCCCTCTGCGGATCTTGCCCACCTTCGATGATCCGGTGTGGACCACCATACCGGGGGTGACAGGTGTGGTGCAGGAGGCGGGCGTGCCGCGCCGCCCTTCGATTTCCACGACACAGAGGCGGCACGAGCCGAAGGCTTCAAGATTGTCAGAGGCGCAGAGCTTGGGGATGGAAATCCCAGCCTCGGCGGCCGCGCGCAGCACCGATGTACCCTCGGGCACGGTCACGGCGACGCCGTCGATTTCAAGCGTCACTGACGCGCCGGCTTTGGCAGGCGTGCCCATGTCACGGTCTTTGGGAATGATGAAATCTTTCATTCGGCAGCCTCCTTTTGGGTGGCGAAATCATTTGGGAAATGGGTGAGCGCGGACATGACCGGAAAGGGCGTGAACCCGCCAAGTGCGCAGAGCGAGCCGTCTTTCATGGTCTCGCAAAGGTCCGTCAAAAGCGGAATTGCTGATCCGTCTCCAGAGGCGATCCGGTCGATGGTCTCAACGCCCCGAACCGCTCCAATTCGGCAGGGCGTGCATTTACCACAGCTCTCTACTGCGCAGAATTCCATCGCGAAGCGGGCCATTTGAAGCATGTCGGCGCTGTCGTCGAACACCACCAGCCCGGCATGCCCCAAGAGGCCACCTTTCGCGTCTAACTCTTCATACCCAAGCGGCGCGTCAAACTTGCTGACAGGGATATAGGCACCAAGCGGCCCGCCCACCTGCACCGCCTTGACCGGACAGCCTGTCATGGTTCCGCCGCCCAGATCGTTGACCACTTCGCCTATGGTGATACCAAAACCGGTCTCGAATAGCCCGCCGCGCGCTACGTTGCCCGCGATTTGCAAGGTCACGGTGCCGCGCGAGCGCCCAAGACCGAAATCGGCATAGTGTTGCGCGCCTTTCTCAAAAATCACCGGCACCGTGGCGAGGCTGATGACGTTGTTCACAACCGTGGGCCGCCCAAGAAATCCTTCGAGCGCCGGAAGGGGTGGTTTGGCACGGACGACGCCGCGCTTGCCTTCGAGCGAGTTCAACAGAGAGGTTTCCTCACCACACACATAGGCCCCGGCACCAACCCGGATTTCCATGTCAAAGGCGCGGCCAGACTCTAGTACACTCGCGCCCAAAACACCTGCCGCGCGCGCGATCTCGACTGCGCGGCGCATCACACTGATTGCATCGGGGTACTCCGAGCGCAGGTAAACATACCCGCGGGTCGCGCCCACACCGAGACCCGCAATCGTCATTCCCTCAATCAGGGTAAACGGGTCTCCCTCCATGATCATCCGGTCCGCGAAGGTGCCGCTGTCGCCCTCATCGGCATTGCAGACGATGTACTTCTGCGGCGCTTGCGCCTCAAACACGGTCTTCCATTTAATGCCGGTCGGGAATCCTGCGCCGCCACGCCCGCGAAGGCCAGATTGGGTGACTTCTGCAACGATCCCGGCCCCGTCCATCTCAATGGCGCGACGCAGGCCCACAAGCCCACCATGAGCCTCGTAATCCGCGATGTTCAGAGGTTCAACGGCGCCGACACGGGCGAAGGTGAGGCGCGTCTGCCGCTTCATCCAGTCCAAATACTCAACTGGGCCTAGCGCCTTGGCGCTGCTGCCATCGAGAATGCCCGCAACATCGCCCACGGTCGCCGGACCATAACCGTGACGTATCCCGTCGATCTCGACCTCGACCAGCGGTTCCAGCCAGATCATGCCGCGCGTACCGGTGCGGATGATTTGTGCCTCCGGTGCAACGGCGAGGATGGCGGCGACCACCTCTTCAGCGCCAAGCGCCTTGGCGGCACTGTCCATGGGGACGTAAATCTTCATGCGCCCGCCTCCGCCAAGAGGGCATCCATCCGGGCGGCATCCATCCGGCCCACCACGCGGTCATCCAGCATCGCCGCAGGCGCGCAGGCGCACAGGCCAAGGCAATACACCGGCTCGACCGTGACCGCACCATTCGCGGTAGTGCCGTGCCAATCAAGGCCCAGCTTGGTCAGTGTCGCATCGGCAAGCGCCGTGCCACCGACAGCCTGACAGGCCTCGGCCCGACAGATTTTCAAAACATGCCGCCCGGCGGGATTGGCACGGAAATCGTGGTAAAAGCTGATCACGCCATGCAGTTCTGCTCGGCTTATGTTGAGCGCTTCGGCAATGTGTCGATGCGCTGCCTCGGGGATGTAACCAAAGCTGTCCTGCATTGCGTGCAGGATTGGCAAGAGTGGCCCTTCAAGGTGCAGATGCTCTGTCAGGATAGCTTGAATATCATCCGGGGCGGGTGTTGTCATGGCTTGCCTCTCGCGGTTGCTGCGATCAGTCAATCAGTTCACGCCATGAACATTCAATATCAATATACGGTCACTTGATAGACATACTCTATCAACTATCGGCCCCTAATCGACGCGCCTCGCGCAGGAGGCTTTCCAAGACGGGTGTGTGCGGTTCGCGGTATGGGGCGACCAAACCGACAGAATGGGCAGGTTCGGGACCTGAGAGTGGGATGAGTTTCAGAGGTTTGCCATGGGCGTGAAACCGGGCGGCATCTTCGGGGAGGACTGTCATCCATCCGCCGGTTTCTACGGTCGCCATCAGGACCACGGTAGAGTTCGATTCAATCCAGGCTTCTGGCGTTACATCGACGGCAGCAAAGTTGCGGTTGATGATCCTGCGGTTCTGCATATCTGGGGTGAGCAGGCAAAGTTGTTCACCCGCCAGTTCCTCCCAGCCGACGGCGTCGCGCGTGGCAAAGTGCGCAGTCTCCGCGCAAACCAGCATATAGCGTTCCTCATAAAGGGGCTCGGTGCTGACCCGACCCATCGGCTCGTTGTCCAGATAGGAAATACCGGCGTCGATATCGAGATTGTCCAGCATGCTCAGGATCTCGACCGAGGTGCGCGACAGAATGGTAAAGCGTACCTTGGGGTGTTTGGCGTTGAACCTATGACAGAGCCGCGCCGCCCATGTCAGCGCCGTCGGGATTGCCGCGATACGCAGTTGACCAGACAAGCCATGTCGTTTGGCGCGCATTTCTTCACGCAATTGCCGGGCGTCGCCGACGATTCGCCGTGCCCAAACCAGCGTTGCCTGCCCCTCTGGAGTGAGTCCGCCGTAGCGTGAGCCGCGAAAAATGAGCTGCACGCCCAACTGTTCCTCAAGCTGTTTGATCCCCGCCGAGAGCGACGGTTGTGTGATCCCGATGCTGACCGCCGCACGGCCAAAATGACCCTCTTTCGCGACAGCAATGAACATCTCCAGCTTGTCGATCATAGTTGTCTATTCATATTGAAACTCCCAGTTCCGATGGAGATCATGAATGACACGAGCTTTGCAAGCCTGTCGCTAGAACTCAACACGCCACGCCTTCCCTGACCGTCGGCCCCAGACCAGGAGCGGAGCGGCGGAACGCCTCCAACTGCGATCACAACTTGGAATTGCCCGAATATCCGTGTCTCAAGGTCAGCCAGCCCGCGCCAATCGTTAAGGTTTTAGCGCGACCTTGAGCATCGACTGACGGCCCAGTGTTGGCGGACAGACCTTGCGCCCGGCTGGGAGAACACACCCAAACGCGCGGTCCGGCCCATAAGCACAAACTCGGCGCGGCCTTGAATTGTGGTCGGGACGCGCTGAATCACCAGCGAATTACCGCAAGGACCGCACCGCCATTCCTTATCCCCTGAAAATGCCGCACTATGGACCGTCCGCAGTTCCTCGCCGGCACGACGACGCAGCAGGAGGCGCGTCTGCGCCTCCGCGTGAGCCAACCGAGATAACCGTGGGCCTAAGCCCACGGGTCAATCTCAACCAGCACCTGAACCTCGTCGCCATCGATTTCATCGGCGGGGACGGCGCCAAAGGATCCGTCCCCGGCCTGGAAGACGACGATCGAGACCATGAGCGTGGCGGCGAGGGANNGTAGTCCGACCCCTCGTGGGTTGATCTCGAAGACGGGATTCGGGCCAAGGAAGGGAATGGCGAGCGGGGGATGGTGCCCTGACGACTGGAGCTAGTTGTCCCGCTGATGCTTTTGCCTCCAGCCTCCCGGCCTAGAACTTGGTTGAAGACGTCCTTCCTTCGGGATGGTTCCTTTGGCGCCCCGCGACATCGCGGGACACGGTTGTGATGGATGAGAGGCCCGCGCTTGGGCGGACCCCTCGGTTTCAGTTGGGTTCAGGCGGCCAGGTCCGCGCCCCCTGCCCTTTCGCTGTTTTCATCGCCGACGATTTCAAGTCGCGCGTTGCGATAGCCCTCCCGCGCGATCCAGAGCTCCGCCGCGGTGACGGATTCCGCCAGATGCAGCAGTTCGGTGTTGCCGCCGAAGTCCAGAAGCACGCGCACCTGCCCGGGCTTTGGTTCCTCCGCCACCTCGAAGACAAGGCGGCTGTCGGCCGAGTGGCTGCGCATGATGGTGACGAGGATTACCCCATCCGAGGAGAAGTTACCCTCATGCAGTGTGAAGGAGGCCGGCGCCGTCCAAGTCGGATAGGACCGGGGCGGTTCCTTTTTCACAAGACGGCCCACGCCGTTCGAACGCTCCCAGGCCGCCAGCTTCTTGGTGAAGCGTGCCGGTGGCTTGGGACTGCCGTCGGTGTAGCGAATGAGCGCCCCGAGGGGGGCAGTGTCGATGATGATTGTTGCAGACATGATTCCTCATTCCGAATGCGAGTATTCGCACTCATCTTATTGATATTATTACGTTATAGGGTGAATGGGGGCGGAATCTCCGCCCCCTGCTGGATCACGTTATTCCGCGGCCAGCATCGACGCGCTTTCAGCAGGCAGGCCATCTGTCAGGAATGCAGGAAGATCAGCTTCACTGACGCTGTCAGCCACTTCGGCATCCGCGCCCTGCCCTTCGGCACAGTCCTCATCGTCCGGCGCCACGAGATCGTTCCTGCGCAGGACCTCCGGCAACCAACCGCTGCCCTTCAGCAAGCGCTCGGCCTCACTGGCCATCTCGCCNNGCCTCGAGGATGCGGGCCTTGGGCACGCGGTTGAGATAGGTGTCGACCGTCGGCTCCCAGCCCGCCTCGACCATATCGATACCTGTCGCGCGCGCCACGAGATCGGAATGCGCCATACGACGGGTCAGACCGCCAGAAGAGATGCCTGCTCCGTATGGGTTCACCTTTTCATGCAGCGCGTTGACGCCGAAGCTGAGGCAATGCGCCAGCAAGGCCAGCCGATTGCCTTGGTCGAGGACCGTCAGATAGTCCCAGAGCGCTGCATCGTCGGCAAGCGGCAGATCGGCTTCCCATTCAGCGTGACGCTCATCGACCAGCTTGGCCACTACGCTGTCCTTCAGATCGGGTGCCTGCGCCGACAAGTAGACGTGACGCACGGATGCCTCGAGACAGCTTCCCGAAGCAGAGAAGGTGCGGAAGGTGTCCGTCACCAGCTTCAGCAGCAGCAGCGTCNNCGTCAACTCCATGACCAACCGCTCCGGCAGCGGCTTCAGCGCTCCGTCTTCCTCATCCTCCGGCACATCACCACCAATTGACTGGCCACCCGACATGATGATGGTTCCGACATGAGCGGCACTAGCATGGCCATCGCCGGGATCGTAATCATCCCCCTGCCCCGCCACCGCAGGATCAGTTCCATCCTGGACCGCGGTCTCCTCAACGGGCTCATCCTCTGGACGCACATAACCGCGATAGACTGCCAGCGCGCCGTAGCGGTCGAGCGTGACAAACGCCCCTGCCCGCCTGATTTCCAACGGATCGAAGATCAACGGCCGGGTCTCGATCTTTTCCATCTCCGTTTC
>NZ_LXYI01000043.1 GCF_001650875.1 Sulfitobacter sp. EhC04 | reverse complement strand
GCTGCTGGCCGACCTCGATGCGAGCGACTTCATCTTCTGAGGAACGCGTAAAATTGCCGACAGGAACATTGTCTGCGGCTTCACCTTTTTGAAATTCCCCCCTATGACAGGGGGGAATTATTTTTTGCAGTGAGCATTGAGGTTTGTTGATGTTTCGATCGTTCAAGACGCCTTATACTCTCCCGCAACGGAGGGCGTATTATTGAACCGCCTTGCCGAGTACAAAGTCACCGAAAAAAAGGCTGAAGCCGCGAAAAGCACCGGCGGCGACACAGCAGCCATTCTGCGGCAGTCCAACGTGAAGGTCATTTTCGAACACGACGGCGAAGCGCACCTTGACCGGACCGTGGCACTGGTGAATCGCACCAACCAGCGGAATTTCACAAAGAACCGGCTGCCCGACGTGGCCAATCTGGAGCAGAGCAAGCGGCTGGCGCACAATACGACCGCCGAAGTCGTCATGAGCCTTGCGACAGAACGTGGTCCCCTGCATTTCGCGGACCCGAACAAGCTGTCACATCCTTATCATCAACGTCTGAACACAGCGCTCAAAAATGTGGCAAAGGGCCGCGGCAATGTCATGTTGCGGGACCCGGCGGCGTTGATCGACGGTACAGAGGACATGATCGACCTCAACCATTTCAAACCCGATGTATATCATCGGATGTACCGCGCCACGCAGGACCGGTTCACAAGTGCCAAAGCTGCCTAAGCAGCAAAGAAGACGTCAGATCGGAAATCGACTAATGCCCAAGACCTTCAACAACCTCTTTCTGAGCATCGGTGCCATGAAAGCCGGGACAACCTGGCTGTATGCCGTTCTGGCACAGCACCCCGCGCTCCACTTTGCGCTGGAGAAAGAGATCCACTATTTTTACCACAAGTACGTGGACAAGAATATGCTGAGCGAAAAGTACCGGCTGACAGAGGCAAAGAACCGGTACTTGATGCGGTATGACCCCGAAAAAGCGAATATCGACGCGATCCAGAAAAACCTGCATTGGATCAGCGCCTATCTGAACCGGCCGGTAGACGATTTCTGGTATCGCAACCTGTTCCAGATGCGCGACCGCGAGATTTATGCCTGCGACTTCTCGAACCTCAATGCCCAGCTTCCGGTGGAGGCATGGCCGCAAATTTCGGCAAAATGCAGCAATCTCAGGGTGCTGTATACCATGCGCGACCCGATCAAGAGGTTGTGGAGCCATGCCAAGTTCCACCTTCAGATCACCGGCAGCGTGGACAAACTGAACACATGGAGCCCTGATCAGTTCAATGAATTCGTGCGCCGACCGCATATCTGGCGAAACGCCGAATACGGTCAGGTTCTGCGCACCATGCGTGAGGGGCTGGACCCCAAACAGCGAAAAGTCATCTTTTATGAGGACATCCATGCGGACCAGCGTGGGATGTTGCGGCAGATTGAAGAATTTCTGGGCCTTCCAGCCTTTAATTACTCCCAAGCGATCCTCGACCGCCGGTTTACCGAAAGCGTCAAACACGAGATGCCTGCATTCTTCCCCGAGCTGTTTTCAGACGACATCAAGCGCATACGCTCGGAAATCGAAGCCGAAGGATTCACTTTGCCTGAAAAATGGGGCTGACGGGCCCACGGCTGGATCATATCGCTCAAAAGTAGGAATCGGTGTTGAGTTCCTTGGATGGCGAAATCAAGAAGTTGGAGCGCGTCGTGTGGCTGTAAAAGAGCGCGGCACGCTCTAGCCGGTTTATTTGTCCATCATTTCGCGGTGGTAGCGCCGGAGCAGAAAAAGCCCTGCCATCATTGTGACCAGGCCCACCAATATCGGATAGGCGACTGAGACAAAGTTTGGATGATAGAACGGATAGTACCCGTCTCGCATCATACCGACGATATGTACGAGCGGATTGTACCAGAGGTAGTTGGAGTAAGGCTCTGGAACGGCTTCAAACAAAAAGAAAACGCATGAAATGATAAATAACGGCCGGTTCAGAATTGCCCAGGCGGTCTGCCAGATCGGGTATGATAGAATCAGGAAGGAATTCAATGTGCCGATCCCGGTCGCCAGAAATATGAGCATGGTGTAGGCGGTCACGATCTTCGTAAAATCAAAGGTCGTCGGTACGTTGGAGATCGAAAGAATGAAGATCACGACGATGCAGTTCACTGACAATTGCGTGACCAGGCCCAGCAGAAGCCTCGCGATAAGCGCATCAACGAAAGTCACCCTGGGATAGGCCAGCAGCGCCCGACTGAATTGCATTGACTGGCCCAGCTTTCCCGACAGATCCCCATACATCAAAAGCGGCAAGATGCCGGTGGCGTAGAAAAGGGAGAAAACAGTCCCGAGTGGTGGTGATCTGAAGCCGATCGAAAAAATGACTGTCAGCAAAGCGATACCGGCCGCCGGTTCAAGAACGGCCCAGACATACCCGCCGGGCGAACGCCCATAGGTGGTTGTAATTTCCCGAAGGACCAGCGCCATGATTGCTCTGAAGGAAGCGAATGGCGTTCGCTGTTCACGCAGGTCGGCTGTTTGATCTGTCGACATCGGGCCATCCCTCCAGTCTGGATACCACCTGCGTTCTGATGTAACGGTACGCGGGATAAGGCAAGTTCTTAAAACAGAAAAGACATCCCAATGGCTGAACCCAAAGCGCAAACTCCCAAGCCGGCCGGAAACGTTCAGCCGAACACACCGAACAAAACAGCCGCAAAAGCGGAAAATCAAGCGGGCCAGCCTGCATCAAGAGCAGTGCCGGACGCCGCGAAACCGTCAGCACCTGCGCAAAACCCGAAGCCGCAGAATCCGGCACCTGCTGCCAAGCCGGCCCCGCCCAGGCCGGCCACCGGTGCCAAGGTTGATTCCGATCTGGCAGAACCCGCGCCCCCACGTCAGCAGCCCGGAGAGGCCAAGATCTCTGTTGGAAGGACCGCCATTCCGGCGCAAACCAAGGGCCGCCACGTCTTTTTGCTGTCTTCCTTTGTGTTTGTCGTCCTTGTGCCTGCGTTCTTCACGGCTTTCTACCTTTGGACCCGAGCGGCGGATCAATACGCATCCGACGTAGGATTTTCCGTTCGGACGGAGGAAAAGAGTTCGGCCATCGAGCTTCTGGGCGGCATAACGGAATTGTCCGGCTCCAGTTCATCGGACACGGATATTCTCTACGCGTTCCTGTCCAGTCAGGAATTGGTCCGCAAGGTCAATGCCGAGGTTGATCTGCGTGCAATCTGGTCCCGTGTCGATGTGGAACAGGACCCCTTCTTTGCCTTTGATCCGTCGGGAACGATTGAAGATCTCCAGGATCATTGGGACCAGATGATTTCTATTGTCTATGACAGCGGTACGAGCCTGATTGACTTGGAGGTTCTGGCCTTTGATCCGGTGGATGCGCAGAAAATTGCGCAGGCCATCCTTGATGAGTGTGATTCCATGATCAACGCGCTGTCCAGCATCGCCCGGCAGGACTCCATCAAATACACGCTGGAGGAACTGGAAAACGCAGTTGAAAGGCTGAAGAATGCCCGCCGGACACTGACGGAGTTCCGCAACAGGACCCAGATCGTCGACCCCAGCATCGACACCCAGAATCAGATGGGTCTGCTCGTCACCCTGCAGCAGCAGCTGGCGGATTCGCTGATCGAGTACGATTTGTTGCAAGACACCACGCGCGAAAATGACCCCCGTGTTACGCAGGCCGAACGCCGGATCGAGGTGATCAACGCACGAATCGCATCCGAACGGCGCAAGCTTGGCATCGGTGAAGAGGGCGGCAGTGGTGAAGCCTTTGCCAACCTTGTTGGCGAATACGAGGGTTTGATCGTGGACCGCGAATTTGCCGAACAGGCCTATACAGCCGCCCTGGCCGCTCATGACGGCGCGCTGGCAGAGGTCCGCAAGCAAAGCAGATACCTTGCGGCCCATGTGAAGCCGACATTGGCCGAAAAGTCGGAACACCCCAAACGGATCAAGATCATGTTGTTCCTGTTGCTGTTCAGCTTCTTCGTATGGGCGATCCTGTGCCTGGTCTTCTACAGCTTGCGGGACCGCAAGTAGGAGCGTCCGATGATCCAGTTGGAAAACCTGACGAAGTATTTTCGGACGCGAAGAGGCTATCAGACCATCGTCGAGAACCTGACCGCGACGTTTCCGACCGGGGTGTCGATTGCCTTGCTGGGGCGCAACGGTGCGGGCAAGAGCACTCTGCTGAAGCTCATTGCCGGGACAATCCGGCCGACCTCGGGGCGGGTGTTGTCAACGGGAAGCATCTCTTATCCCGTTGGCTTTGCCGGGTCTTTTCACCCTGATTTGACCGGCGCGCAGAATACCCGGTTTGTCGCCCGGCTGTACGGATACGACACGGACAGCCTGCTTGAGTTCGTGACCGAGTTTGCCGAACTGGGCGGGCATATGCACATGCCCTTGCGGACCTATTCCTCTGGCATGCGGGCGCGCCTTTCATTCGGGGTCTCCATGGGGATTCCGTTCGATACATATCTGGTGGACGAGGTGACGGCGGTCGGCGATGGAGCCTTTCGCGCGAAATCGGCTGCTGTTTTCGATGATCGCATGGAGAGATCGGGCGCCATCGTCGTAACCCACTCGCCCCCGATGGTGCGCCGGATGTGTAACATGGCCTGCGTCCTTGAAAACGGTGATCTCCAGTTTTTCGAGGACATCGAAGAGGCACTGGAGCTGCACGAGATGCAGATGAAGCAGCCGCCGAACCGGTAATCAGCCCTCCAACAGCCGATGCAACAAGGTCCGCGCCCTTTCATCAAAGACGCCCGGTGACCATTCGCGTTGCCAGACCGTTCTGATCTGCTGCCGCAGACTGCGGTCGGCGCTTCGCGCATTGTGCAGAAATTCGGCAATCTGTTTTCCGGCGGCTTCCAGATCAGAAGAGTCGAACTTGATCCCCAACGGATGCCTGGCGACCAGCGCATCTGCGCCCTCGAAGTCGGCCAGGATGATGGGCAGCCCAGCCTCAAAGGCCTCAAGTGTGCCGATGGGCGTTCCTTCGTAGCGGGATGTCAGCAAATAGGCGTCTGCGGCCCTCAGCAAGGGCCGAACATCCTGCACCGGTCCGACACAATAGATCCGCGCGCGCGCGTCCGCGGAGACAAGGCCGGCGATTTCGGCCTGAAACTCTGCGGTGTCGGTTCCAGTACCGCACAGCATCAGCGAAGTGTCTTCCGGCAAGTGGTTCATCAGCTGCACAGCACATGCGTAGTTCTTCTGTCGACCGGCGCGTCCGGTCATCACCAGGGTGGGGTCCTTCGGGCGGGCAAATGGCGGCAGTTCGCCCAGGTCGGAACAATTCGGCAGCACATGAATGCCATGACGCGCCAGGCGCCTAGCCCCGATCATTTCGCGCGCACGATCAGCCATATCCTGGGAGAGGAATATGATGTTGGTTGGCGGGCAGGCACGCAGCAAGGCCTTTTCCAGTGTCAGGGACAGGAAGCTGGCGTAGGGTTTGTGACCCTTTCCAAAGGGCAATCCGTGAATGGTAAATGCGGTGGCACCGTCGGGCCGCCAAAGCCTCAGCGCCAAGGCCATGCGCCCCATCAGAGAGGGAAACCGGGGGTGAATCCAGGTGAGCGCCGCCTGTGACCCGCGCAGGAATCCCAGAAAGCCGCGCCAACCGCGCCACATATGCCCCAGCGACAGCCTGCTGCTGAGGCCGTTCAAAGCTATGTGGCGGGTTCCCAGTTCTGTCAGCGCATCATAACCGCCAAGGTTGATGTCGCTTACCACCGTCACATCTGCAATGCCGTCGAAAGCCTTGGCGAGATGGCAGATATGGCGCGGCACTCCTGAGGGGATGCCCTCCCCTCCGACAAGAAGGACGTTTGGCAATGGATCAGATTCGGCCAAGGCTTGCGGCCCCCCAGAAACCGATATTGCCCAGGACAGTTTGCCGATAAGGTCCAATGCGGTGCAATCCAGTCAGCCTGGGCAAGATCGAGGCACCGCGTGCAGAAGAGAATTCATCGAGGATTTTCCGATTCTCCTCGGTCAGCAAGCTGCGCGCCTGACCCAGCGCCGCGATATTGCTTTGCAGCCGGTCAGAGAAGGCACCACGCAGAACCGCCAGTTTGCGTCTGACCTGTTGTGTCAGGCTATGTCCTGCGCCGATCACGTTGGCGTCATGTTGCCGGTACAGCAGGCAGGGGGGCCCGTTGTCAAAGATGACCCGGCCTCCGGCACCGGTGATCAGAAGGTAGAGCCACCAGTCATGGGCAAAGACGCGGTCGGTCACCTGCGCGGCCTCTCTGGCAAGGCGCGCTGCCGCAGGATTGAGCAAAATTGCATTTCCCGATGCAACGTTTTCAATCAGGGCGTTGCGAAAACAGCATGACCGCCCGATCAGGGGTGACGGGTGTCGCTGGTCTGTTTCCGGCCGCCAATACCAGCTGCGCGCCGCATAAAGCGTTGGTGTCTGGCCACTGTCGCGCAGCGCCGCCATGCCGCGCGCCACCTTGTCCGGCATCCATATGTCATCCTGATCGGCAAATCCGACATGGTTCGGATCGTCGGGAAGGTCGCGTATCAACTGCATGAAATTGGCAGAAAACCCCTGTTCAGGGCCTGTTTTGACAACGACCTGTCCGGGGTGATCCGCGGCAAAGGCCCTCAAGACCGATGCAGTGTCATCGGTTGAACCGTCGTCGCTGAAGATCACCTGCCAATGCGGGTAGGTCTGTTCCGAGATGCTTTTGAGTTGTTCAGGCAGGAACGCGGCACCGTTGTGAACACCCATCAACAGGGTCACATCCTTGGAAGGCAGGAGGTTATCGGGGGGCGTCATGCGGTATGTCCGTCCATTCCGGGACCACGAATGGTGTAGATATTCGGCCTGAACTAGACTATCCGTGCCGCGGCGGAAAGCTCAAGGGAACACTTTTGTGGCAAGACTTTTCAGACTTAATTTGATCCGACGTTTTATTTCCAGTTATCGCGAAGAAGGACCAGGAGAAGCATTCCGCAAGGCGCGCACTTACACCGGGATGAAGTTGCGCAAACTGGGTGCGGGTACGATTGGTCAGACGGCGCAGGGAATTGCGCGATCTGACGACCAATACCTGCATGGCATTTGGCAGGATCTTGCCCGCAAAGAGGCGTTTCATATCATGACGGCCCCCGCCGTTTTGCAGAAACGCCGCCAGATTGCGATGATCGGTGATCTGAATTTGCCGCAGTGCCGCAAGTATCGGGTGGAGCAATTGGCAGCGTTCTGGCAGGGGCGCGGTGTCGATTTCGAATTTTCGCATTACCAGGATGTTCCCCGCGCGTCGCGTATCATGCAGAACGCAACGCATCTGATGGAATATCGCCTGCAAACCATGCCGGTGACCGAAATGTTCCGCTACGAGGCCCGGCGGCTGCGGTTGCCGGTGCTGTACGATCTGGACGATCCCCTGTTCTCTGTCTCTGCCTATGAAACCTACCGCAACATGGAATCCGTCGGCGATAAACTGAAGGCGCATTTCCTTTCGGAAGCGCCAAAATACCTTGGCATGATGAACGGCGCGGACATTCTGCAGGTGTCGACACCGGGCATGGTGGAACATACCGGGCTTTACACCGCCAGGCCCGTCCACCTGCGCAGGAATTTTGCGGATCAGGAAACCTTGGATGCGGGGCGTCTGGCGATTGCGACCCGCCCCGAAGACGATGGTATTTTTCGTGTCGCCTTTGCGAGCGGTTCACAGGGCCACGAGATTGATCTGGCCGAAATTCTGGAGCCGCTGGCGGCCTTCATCATGGATGATCCCAACCGCCGTCTGATGCTGATTGGTCATTTCAAACCCGAACACCTGCCAGAGGGTCTGATCCAACAGGTGGAAACGACAAAGTTCGGGACCTATGCCCTTTATCTCGAAGCGCTTGCGCGGGCGAATTGCGCGGTGATGCCGCTGTGCGATGATATTTTCAACCGCTGCAAGTCTGCCGTGCGGGTGCTGGATGCCTCTGCGGTGGCCGTACCTTCGCTGGTGGGGACGGTCGGGGATCTGGCCGCAGTGGTAAAGCATGGCAAAACGGGCTTTGTTTCTGCCCGACCCTCTGACTGGATCGACGCATTGGAAACGCTGGCGGCCGATCCCGCGTTGCAGCGCAAAATGGGACAGGCTGCACGGGACGAGTTGGAGGCCCGTTGGCACGGATCAGACGGGGCGCACATCATTTCGCCCGAAATCCTGAAGTGGGTCGAGGCATGAGCGCACCCCATATTCTGCTCGCGAATGTCTTTTTCGCGCCGTTCTCCTATGGTGGTGCGACCGTGGTGGCAGAACAGGTCGCCCATGCCCTGATCAGAAACCATGACTACCGGGTGACCGCCGTTTCCATGTGCTGCCGCTATGATCTGGCCCCTTACGTTGTGGTCAAGTCAGAGCAGAATGGCATCACAAACTACCTGATCAACGTGCCGGCCAGCCGTAGTTATGGCGAGCTTTACGATAACCCCAACGTGACATCGCGACTGGCGGAGCTGATGGCAACGCTGCAACCGGACCTTGTGCATGCCCATTGCATCCAGGATATGGGCACCGGCATCCTGACCGCTGCGGCAACACAGAATGTACCTGTTATTCTCAGCATTCATGACTTCTGGTGGATCTGCGACCGTCAATTCATGATCAAGGTGGATCAGCAGTATTGCGGTCAAAACCCGGTCCGCATCGAACAATGCAAAGGCTGTGTTGATAATTTCTGGGCGGCAAAGATGCGGTTTGACCATGTTCAGAAAATCGCCGAGAAAGCGGCGCGCATTACCTACCCAAGCAGTTTTGCTCTGGATCTGTGCGAGGCTTCCGGTCTGGCACCCGGCAGCGGGGTGGTATGGGAAAACGGGGTGCACCACCCGAAGCAGGATTTTTTCCAGCGGCAGGCAAAACGCCGGGAAAAGGACAACCGGCTGAGCTTTGGATTTGTCGGCGGGCCATCACAGATCAAGGGCTGGCCATTGATCAAACGGGCGTTTGCCGACCTCGATACCGATGACTTCCGCATGGTCCTGGTGGACGGATCGCTGGATGGCACCTGGTGGAAGGACCATACGTTCAAAGACCTGCCCGGCGACTGGGAAGTGCATCCGAGGTTCTCGCAAGAGAAGATGGACGATTTCTATGCCGAAATCGACGTGTTGCTGTTCATGTCGCAGTGGAAAGAGACCTTTGGCCTGGCCATTCGCGAAGCGCTGGCCCGTGGCATTGCCGTGATCCAGACCGACAGCGGCGGCACAACGGAACATGGTGCGGTTTCTTCCGACAGGTTGATTCCGATCGGCGCACCGGCAAGCCAGTTGAAAACTCAGATCAAAGAGATGATCAACGGGCATCCCCGCGAACAGGCCGTGCATTCAGTCGCCAGTTTTGACGACCAAGCGCGGGAATTCGATACCATCGTCGGCGACGTTCTGGCCGAGGTCAAAAGATGAAGTCGCTTGCGTCCAGGTCACCGAGGTCGGTTTGCACCAGACGGATCGAGCTGCTGCCACCGGATTCGATGATCACGTCCGAACCGGCCTGACGGGCATCTGCCAGCACATCTGCGAAAGCTGCGAACCGGGACAGGTGGGAAAAGTCGATCAATTCCAACGCGCTTGTCGCATCGAAATCCGCGATCACATCATGGCCGTGGTTGTCGGCAAAGACAAATGTGTCGGCATTGAAATTGCCACTCAGCGTGTCATTGCCCGCCCCGCCGATCAAGGTGTCAAAACCGGCGTTGCCATAGATCGTGTCGTTCCCGGTGCCGCCATCAACGATGTCATTGCCGGTTCCGCCAAAGAAGCGGTCGCCACCTTCGCCGCCCCAAAGGGTGTCGTTGCCCTCCTGCCCGAAGTGGCCATCGCCTGCGTCACCGCCTGAAAGCATGTCGTCGCCGGTGCCACCAAACAGCCGGTCAAGGCCCGGACCTCCCAGCAGCGTGTCGTTCCCGGCCTCGCCATATAGGTTGTCGGCCTGATGGCCGCCGTCCAGAACATCGTCGCCATCGCCGCCGTTCAGCAGGTCGAAACCACCATTGCCGAAAAGGGTATCGTTGCCTGCCTCGCCAAAAATGCCGTCGACGCTCAAGCCAAAGTTGATCCCGGCACTGATCCAGTCGTTGCCGTCCCCGCCAAAGACCCGGTCTGGGGTGGAACCGGACCAGATGGTGTCATCGCCCGCCCCGCCGTAAATCCAGTCATATCCGGAGCCGCCAAGGATGATGTCGTTTCCATTCCCGCCAAGGATCGAATCCGCGCCATCGCCCCCGGACAGCGAATCCGCGCCATCGCCCCCGGTGAGGGTGTCGAACCCGTTTCCGCCCAGCAGCAGGTCATTGTCGCCGCCACCATGGATCAGGTCATTGCCGCCACCGCCGCTGACCCGGTCATCACCCGCACCGGATTCGATGGTGTCGTTGCCCGCGTTTCCAAAAACACCATCCGCATTGCCTGTCGTGCGGATCATGTCCGGGGTATTTGATGCGTTCAGGTCTCCTGGGCGGCGCGTCAAGGTCAGGTTCGGTTCATTAACCCAGGCCGGATGTGTCGGCGCTTCGCCGGGCATTTGTGTATCGGTAGGGCTTGTCGGCTGAGTTGGTTCAGGGTCCGGCGGTGTCGGTGTCGGTGTCGGTGTCGGTGTCGGTGTCGGTGTCG